>NZ_AUIE01000015.1 GCF_000423545.1 Metapseudomonas resinovorans DSM 21078 | reverse complement strand
CCCGCTCCTCGCTTTCGATTACCCAGAAACACCAATGCCCCGAACCAGTCAGGGCGTTGGCTTGGCCTGCACTCAGGGAGTTTTCACACGGCCTGCGACGCGGGGCTTTTTGTTGGTGGGTCGCAGAACCGTAGAACGACGGCCGCGATATCCAGCCACCCGCCCTCTCAGCGAAAAGAGGAATGGCCAACCGGGAGGCCGCGTAGCGCCCTCACACCCTGAACCGCCCTACCATCCCCTGAAGCTCACGCCCCAGCCGCGCCAGCGCCTGGCTGGAACCCGCCGTCTCCTGGCTCGCGGCCGCCGTCTGCTCCGCTACCGCCTGCACCCGGAGGATGCTGCGGTTGATCTCTTCGCTCACCGCGCTCTGCTCTTCCGCCGCCGTGGCGATCTGCAGGTTGCGACCACGCAGGTCGTCGATGGCGCTGTCGATGCTTTCCAGCGCCTGTCCGGCCTGGCGCGCCAGGTCCACAGTCAGTTGACTCATGTCCCGGCTGCCGAGCATGGCGTTGGCTGTCTGCTGCACACCCTGCTGTAACTGGCCGATCAGTTCCTGGATCTGGCTGGTGGAACTCTGCACCCGCTTGGCCAGACCGCGTACCTCATCGGCCACCACGGCGAAACCTCGACCCGCCTCGCCGGCACGTGCCGCCTCGATAGCGGCATTTAGGGCCAGCAAGTTGGTCTGCTCAGCCACCGAGCGGATCACATCCAGCACGTAGCCAATCTGCGCGCTGTCCTCATGCAGCCGGGCCATGACCTCGGCGGAGGTCTCCACGCCAGCCGCCAGGCGCTCGATCTGAGTGATGGTGGCCTGCACCACCTGGTTGCCCTTGCTTGCCTCTTCGCAGGCGAGGTGCGCCGCGTCGGCAGCCTGTCCCGCATTGCTTGCCACCTCCTGCACCGTGTAGGCCATTTCCTGCATCGCGGTGGCAACCTGGATGGTTTCCGACTTCTGCTCCTCGACCCCCGCGCGGGTCTGCTCGGTTACGGCGGACAACGCCTGGGCGGCGCCACTGATCTCTCCCACGCCGCCGCCGATGCCACCGATCAGCTCACGCAGGCTTCCCTGCATGCCCTGCATGGCCTGCTGCAACTGACCCAGTTCGTCGCCCCGCGCCAGCGGCGCCTCGCCGCGCAGGTCACCTCCGGCGATGCGCCGGGCCTGGGCGAGGGTTGCTCTCAAGGGGCGCACGATCTGCCCCGTGATGCCCCAGGACGCCAGCAGCGCCACCAGCAGAGTCACCCCTGCTATCGCCAGTAAATGCAGGCGTACGCGAGCCGTTTCCCGGTTGCGTCGTTCCAGCAGCGATGCCTGCAGCTCACGGCTCAGGTCCTGCACTACCGCCGCCCGTTCAGCCATCGTGGCAGTGGCCGTCGCCATGCCGGCAATGCCCTGGCGAAAGCGCTCCAGCGACTGCTGGAACAACTCCAGTGCCTTCAGGGTTTCGTCGAGTACCGCGCCGCTGCGCTCCGGCAGTTGACCTTGCAGCGTGCGAGTAGCCTTGGCCAGCGCTTCGCCTGCTTCGAAGGCGGCGCGCTCGCGTTCCGGCGATGAAGAGCGCACATACACCAGGGTGAGCAGGCGCAGCTGGAGGAATTGCTGGTTGAGCCGACCCACCGCGCGGATTTGGTCAAGCATGGCGTGGGTGTCGAACAGTTGCTCGAGGTCTTCGAAGAACTGCCCCTCCAGACGCGTGAAAGCCTGCATACCCTGCTCCGCCGCGGCAACACCGAAACGGCTGGCATCCTGCTGTTCGGATCGGGCGAGCACCAGGTCGGCGAAGGCTTCGCGATAGGCCTGGGTGGCCTCGCTCATTTGCGCCACACGCCGGCGGTCGGCATCGTCGTCGAGCAGACGTCCAAAACTCTCGGCATTCTCCAGCAGACGGGTGGTGAGCTGCTCGACCTGCACGCGCTGCGCATCGTCGCCCTGGGCGGCGAAATCCAGGCGGGCACGGTCGGCCAGGAGTACGTGCAGATTGAGATCGCTGCCCTGGGCCAGTTGGTCGCCGCGCTGGCTGAGGCCGTCCAGGCTGAGCACGGCCGCCAGGGTGATCAGTAACGCCAGCAGTAGTACCAGCGCGAAACCCAGGGCCAGCTTGACGCCAACGCGAAGGTCGGCCAGCCGAGGAAGATGAAGTGAACGCATGGCAAGGCTCGGCAGGGAGGCGGCGGCCGAAGCCGCCGCCCAGGACTCAGAAGTAGTAACCGATGTTCAGGTTGGTGCGGAAAATCCACTCATCGCTGCGCGAAGAGGTGGTGCTGGTGAAACCGCTGCCGCTCTCGGCTCCGCCATAGGGGTTGGCGTTGCGGCCCCAGGTGAAGTCCAGCCAGCCCATGATCGGCATGGCGATGAACTGCACGCCGGCGGTGTACATCTGCGAGTCGTCCCAGCCGCTCTTGTCCTTGAACATGCGGCTGTAATCGTTGTAGAAGCGCAGCTTCTTCAGCATGCCCATGTTCGGCGTGGGCACGTCATAGGCCACGTTGAAGGAGGCGACGGTGGACTCGGAGGCAATCAGGTAGGCCGGTGTCAGGCCGTTGCCGCCCATGAGGATGGCATCGTCACTCACCCCGGCCGGGTTCTTCGGGTCGAACTCATAGCGGATGCCCTGGGTGGTCACCGACCAGTTGCCGCTGTTGATCACCGCATGCAGGCCACCGGCCCAGTAGTCGCCGTCGTCATCTGTGGTGGCGTTGTGCAAGCGTGCCGCAGCGAGCGAAGCCCCAATCTCGGTCTTCCAGCCGTCACCGGCGAAGTTGCGCGCAACGCGCAGGTTCACCTGGTCGCGCTTTTCGTTGTCCTGGCGCGAGTGGATAGCCGGGATGGCGTTGTCGTTCAGGTCCGAGAAGCGCCCAACTTCAGGGGAATAGCGCAGGTCGCTGGGCAGCATGCGCGGGAAGTAGCCGGCCTGGATGTGCCAGTCGGCGTCCTTGTAGACGTACTTGGCGCCGGCCCCGGCGCTGACCCCGTAGCCGAGGAAGAACGGGATGTGGTAGCTCCAGCCGAACTGCGGGTAAGGCTCGAGGCCGAAGGGCTTGAACGGCGCCCCCAGTTGCAGGCTGGAGGTATCGCTGAACTTGTAGCCAACGAAGCCCCGGTCGATGGAGTGCTTGCCGTCGTCCTGAAACCAGTAGCCGACATCCGAGAAGAAGTCCTTGTGGGTCGCCTGCACATCCAGGCGGAAGGTGTCGAAAAGGAAGCGGCCGTTGTTCTCGGTGGTGTCCCAATCCTCGTCGCGGTAGTTCATGCGCAGGGCGCCGCCGATATCCAGGGTGCTTTGGCCGTCATCGCTGCGCAGGCTGATGTGGGGGAAAGCCTTGGCCGGCTTGGCGACTGGGGAGGCGGGACCGGCGGATTGGTCCGCCATGGCCGAAACAGTGGAAAACGCGAGACCAAGGGACAGCAGGTACTTGTTCATTACGACCTCATCTGCAAGTTCGCTAAGGCAGAGTTTTTTTGGCAAAGCGATACCCACCGACTGAACTTCGCAGCAACTTTAAAATTGCAATTACGAGATGCTCAGGCGCTTCGCTTATTGCTCGTTAATTGTTTCCAGGACTTTCCGTCGACCTGTCCGGCTGTTACCCGGCAGCGCTGCCGGGGGCCGACTTCATCGCGAGGCGTTTCACCTACGATACGTTGTTTTGAGCATGAATCATGCCATCACAAAACAACCCGAGTAACTCAAATAAAACCCTTTAAATACAATTGTTTATATGCTGAACGCGACACTTTGTACCGCCCTCGAAACGTGATGAATGCGGGGTAACAAAAACGCACAAAGTGCGTGCGTAGAATCTTCACGGTGACACTTTATGGGGATATCTGTCGTTTCACTGAAAAAACAAGGTGGAAAAGTCTGAATAGCTTTCGGGGATATTCGAATAGCACAAACAAACTTCAAACGCTGCCCAGAGAAAAAGGACTCAACAAGGTGCAACACGGAACTTCGGAGAACAGCGGATCAGGTTGAGTTGGCAGGATGGTGTATTTGCCTTTGTACATCTCCTTGCTGGTCGCGCCTGACGAGGAGAAAGATGACGGCATCCGGCGAGACAGTCCGCATTCGCCAGCAAGCTGGCTCCTACAAGGGAATCCAGAGTCGCACGGAGGCGAGCGACATGGATGCAGGGGAAAATGAGCAAGGCTCACGCCCCCAAGCCGGATTGCCAAACCCGTACTAGCCGTCCTCCCCGGCCAACCACGAGGAACAAAAAAAAGCCGGCGTCACGAGCGCCGGCTGAAGGGGTAAACAAAGGAGCACAACGGGTGAAGCGGTATTACAGATCCAGCACTAGACGCGAGCCCTTGCAGCCGGAAACACAGACCATCATCGTCTGGTTCGCCGCCTTCTCAGCCTTGGTCAGCACGCCGTCACGGTGGTCCGGTTCGCCTTCCAGCACACGGGTTTCGCAGGCGCCGCAGACACCTTCGCGGCAGCTGCAATCGACCTCGATGCCCGATTCAAGCAGCGCATCGAGCAGCGACTTGCCCCCCGGCACCTCGACGCTCTTGCCACTTCGAGCCAGTTGCACCTCGTAGGTGCCCTGGAGCGCTGCGGGCGCCTGGGGTGCGGCAGCGAAGCGCTCGATGTGCATGTTCGGGTGACCAAGGCTTTCGCAGAGGTTCTCGAAGGCATCGATCATCGGCGTCGGACCGCAGCAATAAAAATGCGCGCTGGACGGCCGCTCGGCGAGGAAGCTCCTGAGGTCGACAGGCCCGCCCTTCTCATCATCGAAGTGCAACTGGATATTGGCATCGCTGGCGGCCAGCTCTTCGACGAAGGCAGCCTCCTTGCGCGAGCGCGCGCAGTAGAGCATTTCCACCGATCGGCCCAGGGCGCGCAGCCGGTTGAGCATGCAATAGATGGGCGTCACGCCGATGCCGCCAGCCACCAGAACGGTGTGTTCTGCGTCTTCGTCCAGTTGGAACAGATTGCGTGGCTGGGAGATCTGCAACTGCATGCCAACCCGCAGGTTCTGGTGCACGTAGGCCGAGCCACCACGGCTATTGCGATCACGCAGAATACCGACCACATAACGGCTGCTGTCTTCCGGCGAGTTGAGCAGGGAGTAGCTGCGCACCAGCCCGTTGGGCAGGTGCAGGTCGATATGAGCGCCAGCGCTGAAAGGCGCGAATACCTGATCGCCGCATGGGCGCAGCTCGACACTGGTGATGCCTTCCGCTTCGAAGCGCAGGGTATGGACGAAGGCCGTAAGCGTGTTGTTGTGAGTCATGTTCTACCTCTGTTTCAGGCTTCGTCGCAGTTCGCCAGATCGATGTCCAGACGCGCCCAGGCGTCAATTTCCACCACCAGTTCGGGGAACACCAGGCCACGGACCTCCACCAGGGTGGAGGCCGGGAAGATGTTCTGTCCGGCGAAGAAATCGCGCCTTGCGCGCCCGACCTCGTCCTTGTCGGCGATGCGGGTGACATAGACGTTGAGCTTGTAGATATTGCCGATGTGTCCGCCCGCCGCTTCCAGCAACGCCTTTACCTTGCCCAGCACCACTAGGGTCTGGGCATGGGCGTCCAGCGGTTCGCCACGCTCGGCCGCTTGACGGGTGGCCGGGTGCCCGGTCATACCGGACATCACCAGCTCCTGCCCCACCAGCAGGGCATTGGACCAACTGGCGGTGGGCTGCTCGGGCAGGGCGTTAGCGCGGATGCGACGGACGGGGGTCATAGCTGCTTGGCCTCAATGAGCTCCAACTGAGCCTTGGCCAGGTTCTTCATGTGGCGGCGCAGTCGCACCAGGCCCAGGTCGTGTTGGTAGAGGTTTTCGCGCTGGTTAGCGTCCGACTCCATGAACTCGAGCATTTCCCGGTCCTGCTCCAGCACCGCCCAGTGACGGGCCTCCAGGCGGTTCTTGTAGAGGAAGCGCCAGGTGTCACGTTGCCAGCCGGTAAGCGCCCGGCAACGCCAATGGAACACCGCGGAGAGCTCACGGCTGATAGGCGTGTAGCTGCCGACGATATGGAAGTTGCCGCCCGGGCCGCCGGTCTTCGGATAGGGGATCTCCAGGCGCATCCAGTGCACACCGGTATCGGCCCACTCGGTCCAGTCGAAGTTGACGCCGCGCTGACCGTCCTTCTCGAAGATGAAGCCCGTGTCCGTGTCGCGGGTGACGAACTTCGCCTGGCTCTCACCTTCGGACATGGAATGCGACTGCTTGTGCAGGTAGGTGCCATGCATGGGGTCCATGACGTTGTCCAGCACGTAGCGGTAGTCGCCGCGCCACTCCGCATAGCAGAGGAAATGTGAGAACGCCGGGTCGGTCAGCTGCTCCGGCAGCACCAGCGGAGGCGCCTCCTCGATGTTGCTCGCCGAGTTGTACAACCACACAGCACCTGCCGCCTCGGTCACGTGGAAGTAGCGGGTGGCCTGGCTACCTTCCAGCTTGCAGCCGGGGCTGCCGGGGACGCGGGTGGTGACGCCATCGCAGCGCACTTCCACACCGTGGTAGGGGCACTGCAGGCGGTCACCCAGGTTCACCCCACGCGACAGTGGGGCGCCACGGTGCGGGCAGTGGTCTTCGAGGGCATGCAGGGAGCCGTCCGTGTCGCGCCAGAGGGCCAGTTTGTAGCCCAGGCGACGCAGGGACACCGGCTTGTCGGCGATGAAGCCGACCGGACAGATGGGGTACCAGAGGTTCTTCAGACCATTGGCCAGGAGTTGTTCAACAGGGTCCACGGTGCTCATATCGGTTTCCTCTTGAAGGGAATTCACTCGCCCAGGCGAGCCATCAGGGTCTTGTAGGCGTCCTCGGTCCAGGGCCCACCGCCGGGGCATGTCGGGCCGGCCTGGTTGAGGTAGCCGAGCAGACCCGGCAGGTCATGCAGCCCGGCGGCGTAGGCACGCTCGATGGAGTCACCGAGCAGGTCTTCGAAAGAGTTCGGCTCGCGGGAACGTGCCTGATGGGGTTCCAGATAACGGTCTTGCATTTCATTGGCCTCCATTGCGGACCCGTTCGCGGATGGATTCGCGAACCGGGACGAAGTCGTAGGTCGGGTAGCATTCGGTGCGGAACACGCCCCAGGCGGAGCGTTCCAGTTCAACGTTGATTCGTGGCAGCAGAGCTGGCGGCAGGCGCAGCGTGACGATCTGTCCCAAGCCCATGGCAACGGTCCAGGAAACGATCTCGACGCCTTCTCCGGGGAAGCGTTCCCACCACTCCATGGCCTTCATGTGGGCCTGGATGTCCTCGAGGTTCTTGGTCTGGTCGTGCTTGAGCAGCACGGTCAGCAGCAGGGTCTCGCTCATGGCCGCCTCAGCGCTTGGGCTTGTCGGTGAGGAACTTGCCTTGCGGCGCCTCGACGTTCTTCTGCCGCCGGGTGTTGCCGTCCAGGCCACCGGCGATGGCCCACTCGGCAAAGACGGTGGGACCCGGCTCGAACTCGCGGGCCTGCCACTCACCGGTCAGTTGGTCTTCGTCGGCGTAGTACTCCACCAGCGCGCCGGCGGGGTTCCTGAAGTACCAGAAGTAGGCGGACGACACCGGGTGGCGGCCCGGACCGATTTCGGTGTCCCAGCCGCAACGCGAAATGTGCATGCCGCCGCCGAACACCTCATGGATATCGCGCACGGTGAAGGCCACGTGGTTGAGGCCGGCGCGCGGCTGCGGCAGTTGCAGCATGAACAGGTCGTGGTGGCCGCCCTCCTCCGCGCAACGCATGAAGGCGCCACGGTTCGGGTAGCGGTCGGAGCAGACGAAGCCGAAGCGCTCGCGGTAGAAGCGTTCACAGGCGTTCACGTCCTTGACGAAGAACACCACATGTCCCACCTCGATGGGCTGGGCGCGTTCGTAGATAGGGCTGGCCTGGTTGACTCGCCCCTTGTATTGCCAGGTATTGGACTGGCCGCACTGCACCTGGATGTCGCGCTTCTTCGTGACCTGGAAACGAATGGCCAGGCCATTGGGATCAAGGCAGCCGATGCGACCTTCCCCTTCGGTAAAGCCGGGGTCGTTGGCGATACGTTCGGCGTAACGCTTGAGGTCCGCCTCGCTCTCCACGCCCCAGACCACCTCGCGCAAGGTGGAGCCGGCCTCGATGGCCGGGGGCAGGCCGGGTGTATCCAGCGGCGAGACAATGACCCGGCAGCCGTTGAGGCTTTCGAACACGACCCGGTCGCTGCCCGACTCCACCTGCTTCAGGCCCCAGTCGGCGAAGAAGCGAACGCTGGATTCCAGGTCCTCCACGCCGTAGGTGATTTCGTCGATTCCCAATACGCTCATCGCGTTTTCCTCGTCAGTGGCTGCCGGCCCAGGCCAGCGGCTGTTCGTTCAGGCCCCAGTAGAGGCTCTTCTGCTCCATGTACTGGAGGATCCCCAGGCGGCCCTTTTCGCGGCCCAGGCCGCTGTCGCGCCAGCCGCCGAACGGGGTGGAGATGGAGAACTGCTTGTAGGTGTTGATCCACACGGTGCCGGCCTGCACCGCTCGGCCCAGCTTCCAGGCTCGCTGGAAGTCGCGGGTCCAGATGCCGGCGGCCAGCGCGTAGCAGCTGTCATTTGCCTGCTCGATAAGCGCAGCCTCATCCTCGAAGGGCATGGCCACCAGCACCGGGCCGAAGACTTCCTCCTGGCACAGACGGGCGTCGTTGGAGAGGCCTTCGATGATGGTCGGGGTGTAGAAATAGCCACGGTCGAACGCCGCACCGTGGGGGCGGATGCCGCCGGTGCGCAGGCGGCCGCCTTCGGCCACGCCCATCTCGACGAAGCGCTCCACCGACTCGCGGTGACGTGCGCTGATCAGCGGGCCCATCTGCGTACGTTCGTCGGCCGGGTCGCCGACACGCAGGGCTGCCGCGCCGGCCGCCAGGCGCTCCATGAACGCCTCGTAATGCTCATGGGCGACGAACAGGCGCGAGCCGGCGATGCAGGACTCGCCGCTGGAACTGAAGATGCCGTAGAGCACCCCGGCTACCGCATGGTCGAGGTCGGCATCGGCCAGCACCATGGTGGGCGACTTGCCACCCAGTTCCATGGACACGGGCATCATCTTGTCGGCGGCGATGCGCGCGATGTGCTTGCCGGTGCTGGTACCGCCGGTGAAGGACACGCGCTTGACGAGCGGATGGCGGGTCAGCACGTCGCCGATCACCGAGCCCTTGCCCGGCAGCACGCTCACCAGGCCGCGCGGCAGGCCGGCCTCATCGCAGATGCGCGCCAGGGCCAGCGCCGCAAGCGGGGTAATCTCAGCCGGTTTCACCACTACCGCGTTGCCAGCAGCCAGGGCCGGCGCCATCTTCTGCGCCTCGGAGGCAATGGGCGAGTTCCACGGGGTGATGGCGGCCACCACGCCCATGGGCTCGTACACGCTCATGGTGACGAAGTCGCCGCGCGACGGTGTGATGGTCTCTTCCAGGGTTTCGCAAGCAGCGGCGAAGAACTGGAAGGTGGCGGCGGCGCTGGCCACCAGGTTGCGGGTTTCCTTGATCGGCTTGCCGTTGTCCAGACGTTGCAGCTGCGCCAGTTCTTCGCTGCGCTCGCGGATCAGCGCGGCGATGCGGTAGAGCACGGCGGCGCGCTCATGGGGCTTGCGCTGGGCCCAGCCGCTTTCACGGAAGGCGCGGTGAGCGCCCTGGATGGCTTCCTCAACATCATCCAGGCTGGCCGCGTGCAGGCGGGCGATGGCCTCGCCGGTGGCCGGGTAGAGGCTGGTGTAGAGATCACCACCGCCCAGGCGCCACTCGCCAGCGATGCAGATGGGTTGGATCGGGTTCAGGTCTATCACGGTAGTGCCCCTAAATCGAAATCACATGGGCGTGGTTGCCCAAGGCGCGGACCACGCTGTACACGGTCAGCGCCGACGTCTTGGGGTTGGCCGCCAGCGGCTTGCCGCGCAGGGTCAGCTCGAAGCCGCCGAAGGCGCCGCTGGCTTCCACCTGGTGAACGTTCTCGCAACTGGCCGGGTCGGCGATCAGACGCACCTGGGTGCGGTCCAGGCCGAGGCCGGCGAGCGACAGCGTGGCGGCGACGTTGGCGTTCTTCGGGTAGAGCCGTGCGGCTTCGCGGGCGCTGCCTTCGAAGATCACCTGCGCCTCGGCCAGATGCTCCAGGTCGCAGACCTGCTCACCCGGCGTGCCCAGCCAGGCGCGCGCCGGCTTGCGGCCGGTGTAACGCACCGATTCCAGCCCACCCACCTTGGCCGCCGACAGCGCATCGATACCGCCGATGGCACCGGGCAGCAGTTCGATACGGGTGCCGCCGAACTCCGCGGCGGCCTCCAGGCGTTCCACCAGCCCTGGCTCGGACAACGCGCCCACCGATACCACCAGGCAGGGAATGCCCTGGGCCAGTGCCGGCAGCACGTGCTGCTCGATGGCGCGATGCCCGGCGCACTCCACCAGCAGGTCGGGACGCGACCCGACGGGCAGCTCGCTGAGCACCTGCGGCGGCTTGCGCAGGCTGGCCAGGCGCTGGCGAACCAGCGCTTCGGACTCCGACGGGACTATCACCGCATCGACGCAGAGTTGCGGGTCGCTCTCCAGCAGTTCCAGCACACCGACGCCAATGGCGCCGCAACCGATCATGGTGATATGCAACATGGCATCTGCCTCAGACAGTGGCCTTGGCGGCCTTGGCTTCGTTGGTCGGCGGACCGGCGAAGATGGTCTTGAAGCTGCCCACCGAGAGCATGTCCACTTCCAGCAGGAAGGGACCGGACTCGGCCAGGGCGCCATCCAGCACGCTGCTGAATTCCTTCAGGTCGCTGACCTTGGCGTGGCGCAGGCCAAGGGAGGCGGATAGCTGCGCGTAATCCGGGGTGTGCAAGTCGACGTAGCAGCGACGGCCACCGTAGGCGGCGTCCTGGATGTTCTTGATCACGCCATAGCCTTGGTCGTTCATCAGGACGATGACCATGTCGGCTCGCTCCTGGACGGCAGTGGCCAGCTCACCCAGGTTGAGGATGAAGCCACCGTCACCGGCCAGTACGAAACTCTTGCGACCACGTGCGGTTTCCGCCGCGCCCACCGCCGCACCGATGCCCATGGCCAGGCCCTGGCCGATACCACCGCCGAGCGCATGTACTCCGGCACGCGGGCTGAAGATTTTCAGATGGCGGTTGCCCCAGGTGCTGTTGGAAACCGTGACGTCGCGGACCCAGTTGAAATCCCTGCCGGCCAGGGCCTGCAGCTGCTCAACCAGGGAGGCGTACGGGCCAAGGCCATCCACCAGTTGGGCACGGGCCTGGTTGCGCGCAGCGGCCAGGTCAGCGGCGAAGGCCGGGTCGACCGATAGGCGTCCTTCGAGCCGATCGGCCAGGCCCTTGAGGACCAGTTCAGAGTCGCCACAGACGAAGAAGTCACTGGGGTAGCAGCGGCCCTCCGCCGTGGCATCGGCGTCTGCCCGGTAGAGCGGACGCGGGAGCTTGAGCTCGTACTTGAGGGTTTCGTTGCCGCGCAGGCGCGAGCCAACGACAAGCATGGCATCACAGCTCTGGTAGAACTGCTCCACAGGCTTGTTCAGGTTGAAGGCGCCGAGCGAGCGTTCGTCGTCTTCCGGGACGATGCCGCGTCCCTGGGTGCTAGTGACCACACCCACGCCCATGGCCAGCAGGCGCTGGACCTGCTCGCCCGCGTGACGCGCACCGCCACCGAGCCAAAGCATCGGCCGCTTGGCCTTGGCGAAGCGCGCGGCCAGGTCGTCCAGGGCCTGTTCGGAGGGCTTGGCTACTGGCACCGGCAGTGGTGAGAGATCGGCCGGCATATTGATCAGGGCCGACTGAATGTCGATCGGGATTTCCACGCTCACCGGTCCGGTGGGCGCAGTCAGGGCGGTCTGCACGGCCAGCTTGATGGTGCTGATGGCGGTGTCGACGCTGCGCACGCGGAAGGCCGCCTTGGAGATGGCCTTGAGCATGGTCAATTGGTCCGGTGCCTCGTGAATGTAGGCCAGGCTCTGATCCAGGTAGGGGGTTTCGATCTGCCCGGTCAGGTGCAGCAGTGGCGTGCCGGCGGTGAGCGCCTCCACCATGGCGCCAGCCGCGTTGCCGGCGGCGGTGCCGGTGCTGGTCAGGCATACACCCAGGCCACCGGTGGTACGGGCATAGGCGTCGGCCATGTTGGCTGCACCAGCCTCGCCACGGGCCATCACGAAGCGAATGTTGCCGCGAATGGCGAAGGCGTCGAGGATCGGCATGTTGTGGATGGAGATCACCCCGAAGGCGGCCTTGACGTCGCACTGCTCGAGGAAGGCGGCGATAGCGGCGCCGACGGTGACTTGGTTTTCGTTACGCATGACGGGACAAACCTCCGGAAACATCGATGTGACTACCGGTCGTGTAGGCAGACAGGGGGGAAGCGAGGAAAACAATGGCGCGGGCCGCTTCTATCGGCTTGCCCAGGCGCCCCAGGGGAATCTGTTTGCGTTGTGCCAATTGGCCGGTCCACTGCGTCCAGTCCTGTTCGCGCTCCTCGCGGGACTCGAAGCGGCGGCGCCACTGGCCGGACTCGACCAGGCCGATGAGGATGCCGTTGACCCGCACACCCTTCGGGGCGAACTCGAAGGCCATTGAACGCACCAGGTTCTTGACCCCGGCGCGGGCCGCGCTGGTGGCCACCATGTGCGGCTCGGGCTGGCTGGCCAGCAACGAGTTGACGCATACGATGGCGGCATCCGCCTGACCTTCCAGTTGCGGCAGGAAGGCGCGCACCGGGTGGATGATGGAGAAGAACTTCAGGTTCAGTTCCTCGCTCCAGGCCTCATCCGTGGTGTCGGCGAAGGTGGAGACGCGGCCCTGGCCGGCGTTGTTGACCAGGATGCTGGCGCGGCCCAGCCGTGCCTGGCTGGCCTCGGCGAAAGCCAGGACCTGTGCTGAATCGAGCACGTCGCAGACCTGGGCGAACAGGCGCGCCTCAGGGAAGCGCTGGCGCAGGCTGCTCTCGGCGCTGTGCAGGCGGTCGGCGTTGCGCCCGCAGAAGGCCACGGCGGCGCCTGCTTCCAGCAGCAGCTCGACCGTGGCCAGGCCGATGCCGGAGGAGCCGCCAGTGACCACCGCCACGGCGGAGGACAGATCACACATGCTCATGCTGCTTGCTCCGGAAGATGGAGGTGACGTTGTCGTGGCTCTCCGGGGTGTAATTGAGCAGGTGCGAGAGTTCGTCGGCACTGCCGCACACACTGCGTACCAGACTGTCGATGCGGGTCGGTTCGATGTGCGCCGACGGAATGGTGGCTCCCATGGCGGCCACCACCTTGCCGCTGTGGTCGCGCACCGGTGCGGCCACGGTGGAGATGGTCGACTCGAAGAACCCCTCGCCATGGACGAAGCCGCGCTGGCGGTCGCTTTGCACCAGGTCGAACAGCTCCAGCACCGTCTTCGGGGTATTGGGCGAGAACTGCTCCAAGTGTTCTTCCGGGTACAGCTCGCGCAGCTCACCGAGAGACAGGTCCTGCAGCAGGATGCGGCCAAGCACGGTGGCATGGGCCGGCAGACGGGTGCCGACGTTGACCGTGCTGGTCAGCAGGGTCGACGGCGACACCTTGGCCACGTAGACGATGGAACGACTATCGCGCACCACCAGGTTGCAGGGATAGCGGATCTCGTCGCACAGGCGGTTCAGCAGCGGCTGGCCCAACTCGGTCAGTTCCAGCGATGCCAGGTACTCGAAGCCCAGGCGCAGTACCGCCATGCCCAGGCGATATTCATTGCCGAGGCGAGTGACGAAACCCATGGTCTCCAGGGTGGTCAGCAGCCGGAAGATGGTCGAGCGCGGCAGTTTCAGGCGTCGCGCCAGCTCCGGCGCCGACAAGGTACGGTTCTTCCGGCTGAATTCGCAGAGCAGCAGCAGGCCGCGCTCGAGGCCGGGCACGATGTACTTGTCTTGCTGGTCGTCTGACTTATCCATTGGCGGTTCCTTCAAGAGAGTGGCGTTGCGCGTGGCCAATGCGTCCTGCGACCACTTCGGGTTGTTCGATGGGGCTGGCATGGCCGGCCCCGGAAATCAGCGAGAACGGTGCGCCGAGCTGGCGGGCGATGGCACCGCAGGCCTGTGGCGTGGTGATACCGTCGTCCTCACCGCAATGCACTTCGCAAGGGGCCGTCGGCAGCCCGTGGCCCAGCAGGTCGTCACCGCAGAGCAACTCGACGGCCTGGCGATAGCCATGGGGGTTGAGCCGCGCCATGTTCCAGCGAACCCAGGCCAGGGCGTCCTCACTGGGGTTACGCCCCAGCAGGCGGGTCGTACGCTCGCTGGCCATGCCGTCGATGCCCAGGCGCTCCAGGTTGCCCAGGCGCTGGCGGCGCACCCGCTCGCCGGTGTCGCGCAGCTCGGCCGCGCCATAGCCGCGCGCCGGGCTCAGCAGCACCAGGCGACGAACCCGCGCCGCGCCGATGCCGGCCGCATAAGCGGTGGCCATCAACGCGCCGAGGGAGTGGCCCACCAGCAGGCAGCTGTCCACGTCCAGGGTATCCAGCAGCAGCTCCAGGCGCGCGGCGTAGTCGCCGGCCTTGGGTTGCGCCGGCGGCAACGGGGTGGACAGCCCATAACCTGGCGCATCCCAGGCGATCACACGGGAGCTGGCAGTCAGACGCTGGGCGCAATGCAGCCAGGACGCCGAGCCCGAGCCGATGCCGTGCAGTAGCACCACCACCGGACCCTTGCCGCATTCGCGGATGGCCACCTGGATGCCGTCGGCCAGTTGCACCAGTCGCTCGGGAAAGCACTGCTGCAGGCTCGGAGCGGGGATGTGGGTCTGCGCCATGTTCATCGGTGACCTCAGCGCTTGATGCTCGCCAGAGGGTGCTCCGGCGGATAGGTCGGGGTGATGGGCTTCTTCGCGCCGAGCATTACGCACATCAGCGCGTCTTCGTCGCCGATGTTGATTTCCTCGCGGTACACGCCTGGCGGCACGGAAATGACATCGCGGTCGGTGAGGATGGTTTCGAAGCGCTCGCCGTCTTTTTCCAGGACCACCTTGAGCTTCCCGCGCAGGACGAAGAACACCTCTTCGACGTCGATGTGCAGGTGCGGCGGGCCTTCGTGACCGGCGGGGATCACCATGGTGGAAAAGGTGAAGTGCTCTGACGGGATAGTGTTCATGTCACTGGCCACACCGGTGCCGCCCGTACCGATGTAACGCATCTGCGCACGGCGGAACTTGGGGTCGTAGTCGGCCTGGAACTTCAGTGCGTTCCAGTCGTACTTGCGCGTGGAGTAACGGGCGATACGGGTGTTGCACCACTCCTCGAAACTGGCGCCTTCGGGGCGGTCCCAGGATTTGGGGGCGTTCTGGTTCTGGTTCAGATCGGTCATGGATTCCTCCGGATCAGGGCATGACGAACCCGCCGTTGACCGGCAGGGTTTGTCCAGTGATGAAGCGGGAAAGGTCGGAAAGGGCGAAGAGCACCGCGCCACAAACGTCGTCCGGGACCTGGGAGCGCTTGAGGGCGCGCTGGTCCAGGTACAGCTGGTGACGGGCGGCGGGCACATACTGGGTGGCCTCGACCTCCACCAGACCGGGCGCGATGGCATTCACAGTAATGCCATCGCCACCCAGTTCGCGGGCCAGGCTGCGGGTCATGGCGATCACCGCCCCCTTGCTGGCGGTGTAGGCCAGCAGGTTGGGCGCGCCCCACAACGGCGTGTCGGAGGCCAGGTTGACCACGGCGCCCTGGCCGGACTGACGCAATGCCGGCAGGCAGGCGCGAGTCATCAACCAAGTGCCGCGCACGTTGACCTGCAGCACACGGTCGAACATCGCGATCTCCAGCTCCTCGCAGCTCTTGCCGCCGGAGTTGGTGATCGACGCGTTGTTGACCAGGCCATCGAGTCCGCCGAGCAGGTCGACGGTTGCACTCACGCAACGCTCGATGGAGGCCGGGTCGGCCAGGTCCAGGGACAGGCCGCTGACGTCCAGGCCCAGTGCGGCGAGTTCGTTGGCAGAGGCTTGCACGCGGTCTTCCAGGATGTCGGCGATCACCACCCGGGCACCGGCTCGGGCCGCAGCCTCGGCGAAGGCGTAACCCAGACCACGGGCGCCGCCGGTGATCATCACGCGGCGACCTTGCAGTAGCGAGTTCAGGCTCATGGCATTCACACCGTGCTCAGGTTGGCTTTGGGCAGGTAGTGCAGGACGCGCTTCTCGGCCCAGACCACCGCGCTATAGGCCAGCACGCCAATCAGGGTGAGCATGACGATGGCGACGAATACGCCCGCGGTATTGCCTTGACCTTCGGAGTCCACCAGCAGGAAGCCGAGGCCCTTGTTGCCGCCGACCAGCTCACCCACGGTGACGCCGATCACCGCCAGGGTGGAGGCGATGCGCAGGCCGGAGAACAGCGCGGCCATGGCCGAGGGGAACTCCACCAGGCGGAATATCTGCCAACGGCTGGCACTCATGGCGCGCACCAGGTTGATCATGTCCGGGTCGACAGTGCGGATGGCCGAGAGCACGTTGATCATCACCGGGAAAAACACGATCAGCACGGCAATGAGGATCTTCGGGTAGACCGTATAACCGAGCCACATCACGAACAGCGGCGCGAAGGCCACCTTCGGCGCGATCTGCAGCGCCAGGATGTAGGGCGAGAGCATGGCCTCGGTGGTAGGCGACAAGCCCAGGGCGACGCCGATGGCCACGCCCAGGAGGGCACCCAGGCCGAAGCCGATGATGATCTCCAGGGTGGTGATCGCGGTGTGCTCCAGCAGGTCGGCGTTGCGCCACATGGCCACGCCCTCCTCCGCCACGCGGCTCAGCTTGGGCAGGACGAACTCGGGCATGCCCAGCAGGCCGGGGCCCCACTGCCAGCCGGCGAGAAACAGGACCAGCAGCGCAATACTGCCGAGCATGGGTTTGTTCAGGCTGTTCATCAGGTCACCTTATTGCTTGGCGGCCACGCCGTCGGTCTCGACGAAGCGGTTGGTATAGAGCTCATCCAGCGGGGTTTCGCGGCTGACGATGCCTTCGCTGACGTAGAACTTGCGGACCTTGTCCAGGCGTTCGGAGTCGATGCGGCCCAGGGGGTGCTGATTGGCGTAGACGTGCTCGACGTAGAGGCGCAGGACCCTCTCCAGGCTGGCCTCCTTGCCCTTGTAGCTGGGCACCGCCTCGGCGAAGGTGGCAGCCGCGGCCTTCGGGTCGGCGATGATGTCCTGCATCCCCATGAGGGTGGCCTTGACCACGCCCGCCACCACATCAGGTTGTTTCTCGATGGCCTCTTCGGAAGCGAGGATCGCCTGGGCCATGCTTTCGAACACTTCCCTGCCCGGCATCAGCTTGACCTTGAGTCCGGCGTCCTCGGCGTTCACCACCCAGTCCGGCACACCGGCCATGGCCTGGGACTTGCCGGCGGAGAACAGCTGCCAGACACCCGACGGGCCAGCCGCCTGGACTTCCACATCGGACTTGTCCAGCCCGGCCTTGCGCATGGATGCCAGCAGTGCGTAGTAGGTGGTGTCGGAGTAGGACATCACGGTCAGGGTCTTGCCCTTGAGATCCTTCACGCTGTTGATGCCGGCCTTCTCGTCGGTAGCGATCATGGTCACGCCGCTGGCACCCAGCACCGCTACCGCCTTCACCGGCACGCCGTTGGCGCGGACGATGATCGGGGTGTCGCCGATGGCGCCGCCCACCAAAGCGTTACCGGCGCCAATCTGCTTGGCCACATCCACCCCGCCCTTGCCGGCGACGAAGGTGACATTCAGATCCTGCTGGCCGTAGTAGCCCTTGTGCTGGGCGATGATCCAGGGGGCGAAGGCAGGCGAGTTCGGCGGCGCCGGCAGCAGGTAGGTGATTTCCTTGGGCGCGGCTTGCGCAGACACACCGGCAGCCAAGGCAAGGGAAAACAGCGAGGCGTTGATCAGGGACTTGAACATCTGCAGCTCCTGTTGGGGATTCAGGTCAGGTGGCGGGTCAGTGCAGCTCGGCGTCTTCACCGACTTTCAGCAAGGTCATCAGGCGCCCGGCCAGAGGGCCGATTTCCTGGAGCTTGCGGCGTTCTAGCGGGTTGTTGCGCAGCGGCAGGCTCACTTCGATTTCCTCGATGATGTTGCCCGGACGGGCGCTCATGACGAGGATGCGGTCGGACAACGCGATGGCTTCGATCAGGTCGTGAGTGATGAACAGAGCCGTCTTCTTCTGCTCGAAAAGCATCTGCGCCAGATCCTGCTGGAGGATCATCTTGGTCTGGGCGTCGAGGGCCGAGAACGGCTCGTCGAGGAACAGCACCTGCGGGTCGGTAGCCAGGGTCCGGGCCAAGGCGGCACGCTGGCGCATGCCACCGGAAAGCTGGAAGGGATAGTGGTCGCCGAAACCGGTCAGGTGGCACTTATGCAGCATTTCTTCGGCGATGGCGCGTCGCTCGGCTGCCGGACGACCCTCGATTTCCAGCCCCAGTTCGATATTGCGGCGAATGCTGCGCCAGGGCATCAGCAGATCCTTCTGCAGCATGAACGAGACTCTGCGCACCGGACCGGTCACACGCTCGCCGCCGACATACACCTCACCCTCGGTCGGGGTATAGAGGCCAGACCCCATGTTCAGCAGGGTGCTCTTGCCACAGCCCGACGGGCCGATGATGGACACGATCTCACCGCTGCGAATGCTGAAGTTAAGGTTCTGTACGGCAACCGTGGGTTCAGCCTGGCCCTTGACCGGGAAGCGTTTGGTGACACCCCGGAACTCGATCTCGACGCGGGCGTCGTTTGCCTTGGATGCGCCCTGCGGTTGTTCTGGGGTGTAGATACTCAACGAGGTGGCTCTCATCTATTTCTGGCCTCACACTTGTTTCATATACGAAACATTGTTTTATTTATAAAACGTGCATGAGACGTGCCAGGAAATAGGTGCTTGCAGAAGCCTCCTTGTTTCGAGGGTTAAACCTTATTAATCAATTAGTTACGATTACAATCAGACAGATCCAACGGAAATTGCTGACCAACGACATGGGAAGAGTCGAGAGCACCTTCAGGTGAGTCCTACGGAACTGGGTCCCAGGTGCACAACTTCGGAGCAGGCATGCTCCATTTGGTAACAGGCGTTGCTGTTCTACACATAAAACGACGTTTCACTTGTGAAACAGATCGATCATCACATGAGAAAGCGTCACCCGCGAACAGCGGACAAAAAGAAGCCGGCGCGAGGCCGGCTTTATAAGGACGCACAACAAATCGATCAGCGCAGCTTCTCCAGCATCTGGTAGTACCACATGCCCACCGCCAGCATGTGGTTGCCCAGGCGCTCGCTCAGCGGCACGCGGATGTGCTGGCACTGGGCGAAGGTGTCGAACTTCTCCAGGCTGCCGCTCATGGCATTGGCCATGACCTCGCCCATGATGTGGGTAGTCGCCACGCCGTGGCCGGAGTAACCCTGGCAGTACCAGACGTTTTTCGACAGTTTGCCGAGCTGCGGGATGCGGTTGATCACGATGCCCATGGCGCAGCTCCACTTGAAGTCGATCTCCACGCCTTTGAGTTTCGGGAAGGTGCGCTCGATGCAGGGCCGCAGCTCCGCCTCGATGTCACGGGAGTCGCGCCCTGAATAGTTGGCACCACCGCCGAACAGCAGACGGCCATCGCCGGTCATGCGGTAGTAATCGAGCACGAAGCGGCAGTCGTAGACGGCCAGGTCCTGCGGGTTGAGCGCTTTCGCCAGGTCGCCCAGGGGTTTGGTGGTGACGATGCCGCCCATGGCCGGGAAGATCATGCCCTTGAGCTTCTTGCGCTCCAGCTTGTGGTAGACGTCGCCGGCCAGCAGCACCTGCTGGGCATTGATCCGGCCACGGCTGGTGATCACCGCCGGGCGATCGCCGTGGATGATGTCCTGCACCTCGGAGTGCTCGAAGATCAGCGCACCCAGACTGGCGGCGGCCTTGGCCTCGCCAATGCACAGGTTCAGCGGGTGCAGGTGCATGTTGCGGGTGTTCTTGATGGCGCCGACATAGAGGTCGGAATCCAGGTGCTCGCGCACACCGGCGGCGTCCAGCAGGGTGACATCGTCCCCCATGCCACGGCGCACCGCTTCTTCGTAGGAGGCCTTCAGCTCGGCCATGTGCGAAGGTTTCATCGCCGCGTGCAAGTGGCCGTGCTTGAGGTCGCACTGAATGCCGTACTTGGCCACGCGGTTCTTGATGATCTCGTGGCCGCGCCAGCGCAGGTACCAGATGAAGTCGTCCACGTCCTTGCCGAGAAAGCCGCTCATCTGTTTACGCATGGCCCCGTCGCCCGACAGGCTGCCGGTGACCTGGCCGCCGTTGCGGCCCGTGGCGCCCCAGCCGATCTTGTGGGTTTCCACCAGCGCCACCTTGTAGCCGCGTTCGGCCATCTCCACTGCGGTGGCAACCCCGGTGAAGCCACCGCCGATAATGGCGACGTCAACGTTCACCTCCCCTTCGAGGGTGGGATAGGCCGTCTCCTCGTTGAGGCTTGCGGAGTAATAGGAAGGCGCGCGCTCGGCGGCAGGCAGCGGGTGTTTGATTGCAGCGGTCATGGTAGATCCTTTGGAAAAATGTCCGGGGCCGTCAGGGCGGGCTTTTGGCCTGCTTGGCGAATGAATTCGCCCCTACAGGAACGGCCTCGGATCGATACGTGATATCCGGTTCAAGCCTGGTTCAGGTACCAGCGCCAGTCCTGCTCGCCGACCTCGGACATGAACTGGCGGTATTCGGCGCGTTTCACCGCCAGGTAGACGCCGAGGAAGGCGGTACCGAAGGCATCGCGGGCCCAGCTGGATTGCTCCAGGGCGCGCAGCGAGGTGAGCCAGTCGGTGGGCAGCAGCTCCTTGGCCTGGGCGTAGCCATTGCCCTCCACCGGGTTACCCGGATCGAGGTTCTCGCGGATGCCGCGGTGGATACCGGCGAGGATGGCGGCCGCCGCCAGATAGGGGTTGGCGTCGGCGCCGCAGATGCGGTGTTCGATATGCCGGCTGTTGGCCGGGCCACCGGGAACGCGCAGGCTCACGGTGCGGTTATCCACACCCCAGGTCGGCGCCAGCGGTGCATAGCTGTTGGCCTGGAAGCGGCGATAGGAGTTGGCGTTGGGGCAGAACAGCAGCAGCGAATCCAGCAGGCTCTTGAGCATGCCGCCCACCGACTGGCGCAACAGCGGGGTGCCGGCAGGGTCTTCGCTGGCGAAGAGGTTGCGCCCTTCGGCATCGGCCAGGCTCACGTGCATGTGCATGCCGGTGCCGGCAATCTCGGAGAAAGGCTTGGCCATGAAGCAGGCCTGCATGCCATGGGCATGGGCCACGCCCTTGACCAGGCGCTTGTAGCGCACGGCCTGATCCATGGCCTCCAGGGCATCGCCGTGTTCCAGGGTGATTTCCACCTGGCCAGGGGCGTACTCGGAGATCGCGGTGCGCGCCGGAATGCCCTGGGCCTTGCAGGCGGCGTAGAGGTCGGCCAGGAAGGGTTCGATCTGTTCCAGCTCACGCAAGCCGTATACCTGGGTACCGCGCGGGCGGTGGCCATCGGCATCCACCGCCGGCTGCGGGCGACCGTCAGCATCGCGCTTCTGGTCCAGCAGATAGAACTCCAGTTCGCAGGCCATCACCGGATGGAAACCGTCGCCCTTGAGACGATCGATCACTTCCACCAGCACCTGGCGCGGATCAGCGATGGCCGCGGGCATGCCCTCCTGCGGATGCATGCAGACCTGCACGGCGGCGGTGGGCATCTTGCGCCACGGCAGACGCACCAGGCTGCCCGCCAGCGGGTAAGCGCGGCAGTCGATGTCGCCCACTTCCCAGACCAGGCCGGAATTCTCCACATCTTCGCCGTGCAGGGTCAGGCCGAGGATGGTGCTCGGCAGCGGACGGCCGGTTTCGTACACCGCCAGCAGCTCGTCGCGGTGCAGCAGCTTGCCGCGCGGCACGCCATTGGCGTCGAGAATGAAAAGTTCGAAGGCATCGATATCCGGGTTCTGCTCGAGGAAATCCCGGGCTTCCTGCACGCTGGCAAAATTCATGGCGCTCTCTTTAGTGCCCGTGGGCACGCACTCTGCCCTTGTCGCTTGGATCAAGGGACGACTTTCTCGTTCTGGGTGAGGTTGGCCGCGACGCTGGCGACCTTGAGTCAGGCGAGTGCGCCATCCGGTGGACGCGCGTGGCGGCAATGCCAGAGCGCCCAGAAGGCAAGGTCGAGCGGCAGGGAGATCAGGAGATTGACGGCCCACTTGCGGGAGAACAGGACCGAGGGAGCGACTCCAGGGGCACGGCGGGCGGCGCGGACCTGACCGAGGGTCAGAGCGCGGAGCGGCGATGTGTGCGGAGCCGGACAACCCATGAGGAAGCATCGTGTTATTGGAATGGGTCGCAGGCTCGCACGGCGCCAAGGGTCAATAAAATTCAGGTTTTCCTATCTTTGGTTAATCAATGACTAAACATTAACCCTGCCTGAGGGGGATTCCATGGCAACGCCATAGCCCCGTACGATCCACCCGCGGCGCCATGCCGGGCTTCGAATGGTGGACCGGTGAAGCGTGGTCCACCCTACGGCACACAGGTTCTGCCTAGCGCAGCTTCAGCGGATCCACCAGCCCCGCCACCACCGCCATGCCCACCAGGTCCGGCAGGCGCTCGGCCTGCATACGCTTCATCACCCGGGCGCGGTAGAGGTCGACCGTCTTCACGCTGATATCCAGCTGCTCGGCGATCTCGCGATTGGTGTACCCCTGCACCAGCGGCAACAGCACATCGCGCTCGCGGGGCGTGAGGCTGTCGAGGCGCTCCTGCAACTGGCCCTGGCCGCCGCTGCCGGTGCGGCGCGGGTCGCAGCTGCCGAGGGCCTGCTGCACGCTGTCCAGCAGCAACTGTTCGTTGTAGGGCTTCTCGATGAAGTCGCGGGCGCCGGCCTTGAAGGCGCGCACGACGATGGGCACGTCAGCATGGCCGCTGACGAAGATGATCGGCAGGTCGAGGCCGCGGCTGCGCATTTCTTCCTGCACATTGAGGCCACCCATGCCGGGCATGCGCACATCCAGCAAGACACAGGCGTCCAGGCTGGCATCGCAGGCATCGAGGAAGGCCCGGCCACTGGTAAACGGCAGCGCCTTGAGGCCCACCGACTCCAGTAACCAGACGGTGGAGTCGAGCATGCCCTGGTCGTCATCCACCACGTAGACCACCTGTTCGCCAGCGTTGGACATCAATCCCTCTCCTTTCCAGTTCTTGTTATTGCAGGGGCAGGCGGCAGCGCATCAGCAACCCGCCCTCCTCACCCGGCATCCCGTCGAGGGAACCCCCGAACCCTTCGACGATGCTGCGGCTCATCGACAACCCCAGGCCCAGGCCGTCCGGCTTGCTGGTGTAAAACGGGGTGAAGATACGCGACAGCGCCTCGTCATCGAGGCCGGGCCCCTGGTCACGAACTTCGATGGCCAGGTGGCCGTCGCCCGCATGCGCGGCCAGGCGAATCACCGAACCCTGGCCGGGATGGGCCTCGCGGTTGGCGTCGATGGCGTTGCGCAGCAGGTTGAGCAGCACCTGCTCCAGCAGCACGCGGTCGGCGTAGACCGGCGGCAGATTGTCCGGTAATTGCTCCTCGATCGCCACCTGACTGGCGCTGGCTTCCCAGGCGCAGAGGCGCACCGCCTCGTGGGCGACTTCCGCCAGGTCCAGCGCCTGCATCTTGCGCTGGCCCTTGCGCAGGAAGGCACGCAACCGCTTGATCACTTCCGAGGCGTGGTTGGCGTGTTCAGTGATGCGTTCCAGGCCTTGGGCCACTCGCTCTGCCGCCTTCGGGTTGGAGCCCAGCGACTGCAGGTAGCGCTGGCTGGCGCTGGCGTAGTTGACCACCGCCGCCAGGGGCTGGTTGATCTCGTGGGCGATGCCGGAGGCCAGCTCGCCCAGCGTCACCAGGCGCGCGGTGTGTGCCAGTTCGTCCTGGTGTCGGCGTTGCTGGGCCTCGCGCAGTTCGCGCTCGGTCATGTCGCGGGCGACCAGCGAGTAGTAGCGTTCGCCACCCGCACTGGAATGGGCCAGCAACACCATGGACACCGGCACCGAGGCACCGCCGCCCGGTGGCAGCAGCCGCGAATCGAGGCTCCACACGCCCTTGCGATCGGCGATGCTCCAGCCCTCGCGGTGCAGGCGCGCCAGGTCGTCGGCGGCAATGACCTCGGCCAGCGCCGGCATGGGCTGCTTGCCTCCCAGGCCAAGAGCACGACGTGCCGCCGGATTGAGGTAGGTGATGTGCCCGTCCGGATCGACGAAAAGCACCGGGTCGGTATTGGCTTCCACCACCTCGGCCAAACGCCGCTTGTTCTCCTCGGCCTGCACCCGCGCAGTGATATCGCGGGACACGCTCACCACCTCCACCACGGCTCCGGTGTACGTCTCGCGGATGGCACGGCTGGCGGTTTCGAACCAGAGGTAATGCCCCGCGCGATGACGGATGCGGTAGGTCATGGTGTGGTAGCCGTCCTGCTCCAGCGCGTCGCGCGCGCGCTGCACCAGTTGGGCGAGTTCCTGGGGATGGAACAGGCACTGGGCGAGTTGTCCGCGCAGTTCTTCCGGCCAATAGCCGAGCAACGTCCAGGAGGCCGGTGAAGCATCGAGAAAGCGGCCTTCAGGTGTGTGGCGGGAAATCAGGTCGGTGGTGTTCTCGGTGATCAACCGGTACAGCCGCCTTGCTCGCGCCGCCTCACGCTCGGTGAGAATCTGCGCGGTCGCCTCACGGCAACGCGCCAGCACGCGCCGTTCCTGTGGGTCGGGGATATAGGTCCAGATCAGCATGCGCTCGCCACACTGAGCCTCCACCCCTTCGATGGCGCGTGTCTGGGCGAGGCAGGCGCGCACCAGCGAGGCGTGGTTCACCGGCAGGAAGCGCAGCACCTCGACCAGGGGCATTTCCCCGAGCATCGCCAGCAGCGCGGCATTCAACTCCAACGGCCGGGCCTCGGCATCCACCAGCAGGCTCGGCTGCGGATCATGACCGAGCAGTGGCGACGCACGCAGCAAGCCATTGACGCTGCCGAGCAGGGTCGTGAGCAGTTCATGGACCCAGCCCAGCCAATCCAGGCTCACCCCCTCCCGCACCTCCACCAGCAGCAGCCCCTGTTGCCCGCTTTCCAGCGCGAGGTCAAAGGCCTGGCCATGGCTGATGGCGGCGCGACGCAAGCGCCCGGCCAGCCAACAGTCGAGCTGACGCAACTGGTCCAACCCCAGCCGACCCACTTCTTCCAGGCGTGCGGCAAGAACTTCGTCGCTGGCCTGCAGCGGGTCGCCCTGCCCCGGCGGTAGCTGCTGGCCGCTGCCTTCATGGCTGTAGATGCGCGCACCGGGCAGCCAGCTCAGGTAGTAGGCCTGGCGCACCTCGGGACAACCCCGCAGCGCCCGGCACAGGGCATCGACGCGGGCGGCCAGGGAAACGCCCTCGCGCTGCAGGCGCAGCCAGGTGTGAAGTCGAACCGGAGTCTGGGTCATGGCGAGTCCAGCGGCTGGGGGTGGGCAAGGATAGCGTGGCTAACGAGGGGCCGGAATGTTCGCGGAGGTGCGCCACGTCCCTGTAGGAGCCAGCTGGCTGGCGAATTGACCGCCCCATGTGGATCAGGGCCTGACCTCGCGCCCCGGGGCATTCGCGAGCCAGCTCGCTCCTACATCATCAGAATATAGTAGTTTTACTATACGACTCTAGAACTACTTCCATACGTATCCGGTATTGGTATATAAATCACCCCAGAAATCTACCGGCCACTCCCAGATGAGCCGGTAAAGAAGAGCTAATAATCAGCCGCCGGGTATCCAGCATGTCGATCTACGATCAGGGCCTCGCCCCCGCCGCCGTCAACCACATCGCCCTCTCACCCCTCAGCTTCATCGAGCGCACTGCCGCCGTTTATCCCCACTACCCCGCCGTCATCCACGGTTCCATCCGCCGCAACTGGGCCGAAACTTACGCGCGCTGCCGGCGCCTGGCCTCGGCCCTGGCCGGTCGTGGCATCGGTAAGGGGGACACGGTGGCAGTGATGCTGCCGAACATTCCGCAGATGCTGGAGGCGCACTTCGGCGTGCCCATGATCGGCGCCGTGCTGAACCCCCTGAACGTGCGTCTCGATGCCGAAGCCATCGCCTTCATGCTGCAGCATGGCGAAGCCAGGGTGCTGATCACCGACCGTGAGTTCCATGAGGTGATCCACGCCGCCATCGGCATGCTCGACCACCCGCCACTGGTGATCGACGTCGACGACCCGGAGTACGGCGAAGGCCAGGCGGTGAGCGACCTCGACTACGAAGCGCTGCTGGCCGAAGGCGACCCGGACTTCGCCTGGCAGTGGCCGGCGGACGAGTGGCAGGCCATTTCCCTGAACTACACCTCCGGCACCACCGGCAATCCCAAGGGCGTGGTCTATCACCATCGCGGTGCCTACCTGAACGCCCTCGGCAACCAGATGACCTGGAACATGGGTAACCACCCGGTCTACCTCTGGACCCTGCCGATGTTCCACTGCAACGGCTGGTGCTATCCCTGGACGGTCACGGCCCTGGCCGGCGTGCATGTGTTCCTGCGCCGGGTAGACCCGCAGAAGATCCTCACCCTGATCCGCGAACACCAGGTCAGCCACCTGTGCGGCGCACCCATCGTGCTCAACGCCCTGGTGAACATGCCCGAATCAGCCAAGGCCGCCATCGACCACCCGGTAAACGCGATGGTCGCGGGCGCGGCACCGCCGGCCAAGGTGATCGGCGCAGTGGAAGAGATGGGCATCCGCGTCACCCACGTCTACGGCCTGACCGAGGTCTATGGCCCGGTTACCGTGTGCGCCTGGCATGACGAATGGGACGAACTGCCCCTGGAAGAACGCGCCCGCATCAAATCCCGCCAGGGCGTGCGCTACCCCACCCTTGAAGGGGTCATGGTGGCGGACCCGAAGACCCTGGAACCGGTCCCCCTGGACGGCCAGACCATCGGCGAGATTTTCATGCGCGGCAACACCGTGATGAAGGGCTACCTGAAGAACCCCAGTGCCACCAGCGAAGCCTTCGAGGGCGGCTGGTTCCACACCGGCGACCTGGCCGTGTGGCACCCGGACGGCTACGTGGAAATCCGCGATCGGCTGAAGGACATCATCATCTCCGGCGGCGAGAACATTTCCACCATCGAGCTTGAGGGCGTGCTCTATCGCCATCCGGCGGTACTGGAAGCGGCCGTGGTGGCACGGCCCGACGAGAAGTGGGGTGAAACCCCCTGCGCCTTCATCACCCTCAAGGCCGACCAGCAGGAGACCCGCGAGGCGGAGATCATCGCCTTCTGCCGCGAGCACCTGGCGGGCTTCAAGGTACCCAAGACAGTGGTCTTCACCCAATTGCCGAAGACCTCCACCGGCAAGATCCAGAAATACGTCCTGCGCGACATGGCGAAGAACCTCTAGGAACCGGATTGAGCAAACAGGCCGGCAGCCCCACGGCTGCCGGGACAGGCCGCTGCATGCCCGAAAAAGCTGCGGCGACTGGCAACAGGCATCGACAACAACAACAAGCGGAGCCGTCATGAGTACCCATAACCCAGCCCTCACCCAAAGCTTCGACCGTATCCGGTCCAACCCCAAGTTCCAGAACCTGGCACGCCAGAGAGCCGTACTCGCCTGGTCCCTCAGCGCCATCGTGCTAGGGGTTTACTACCTGTTCATCATGCTGGTGGCCTTCGTGCCCGGCTGGCTGCACCAGCCACTCTACGACGGCAGCAACCTCAGCCGCGGCATCCCGGTGGGCGCCGCCATCATCGCCCTTTCCTGGTTGCTGACCGCCTGGTACGTGCGCAGCGCCAACACCCGCTTCGACAGCCTCAGCGCGGAAATCATCAAGGAGGCCCAGGCATGAAAGCCCTGCTCAGCCTGCTCGCCCTGGCGCCCCTGACCAGCTTCGCCGCGCCCCTGGTGGCGGAGAAGCAGGCGCTCAACCTCAACGCTATCGGCATGTTCTTCGTGTTCGTCCTTGGCACCCTGGCGATCACCTGGTGGGCCGCCCGGCGCACCCGCTCCACCGCCGACTTCTACACCGCCGGTGGCGGTATCTCCGGCTTCCAGAACGGCCTGGCCATCGCTGGCGACTACATGTCGGCAGCCACCCTGCTGGGCCTCACGAGCCTGGTGTTCACCAAGGGCTACGACGGTTTCGTCTACATCATCGGCTTCTTCGTCGGCTGGCCGGTCATCACCTTCCTGATGGCTGAGCGCCTGCGCAACCTGGGTCGCTACACCTTCGCCGATATCGTCTCCTACCGCCTGGACCAGACCCGCGTGCGCAGCTTCGCCGCCATCGGCTCGCTGACCGTGGTGTGCTGCTACCTGATCGTGCAGATGGTCGGCGCCGGCCAACTGATCAAATTGCTGTTCGGCCTCGACTACCAGATGGCCGTAGTGGTGGTTGGCCTGCTGATGCTGGTCTACGTGATTTTCGGCGGCATGATCGCCACCACCTGGGTACAGATCGTCAAGGCCGTGCTGCTGCTGGCCGGCGGTACCACCCTGGTGCTGATGGCCATGAGCGAGTTCGGCTTCAGCTTCGAGAACCTCGCCGGCCGCGCCGTGGAAGCCCACGCCATCGGCAACGGCATCATGGGCCCCGGCTCCATGCTGGCAGACCCGATCAACGCCGTGTCGTTGTCCCTTGGCCTGGTGTTCGGCATCGCCGGCCTGCCGCATATCCTGATGCGCTTCTTCACCGTGCCCAACGCCCGTGAAGCACGCCGCTCGGTGCTGTTCGCCACCGGCTTCATCGGCTTCTTCTTCCTGGTGGTCTGCGTACTCGGCTACACCGCCATCGTCATCGTCGGCACCGACCCGCAGTACTTCGTCGACGGCAAGCTGGGCGGCACCCTGGTAGGCGGCGGCAACATGGTCGCCATGCACCTGGCCCAGGCGGTGGGTGGCAACCTGTTCCTCGGCTTCCTCTCCGCCGTGGCCTTCGCCACCATCCTCGCCGTGGTCGCGGGCCTCGCCCTGGCCGGTGCCTCGGCCATCTCCCACGACCTCTACGCCACCGTGCTGAAAAAAGGCCGCGCCAGCGAGCGCGACGAGATGCGCGTCAGCCGCATCGCCACCGTTTGCCTCGGCCTGGTGGCCATCGGCCTGGGCCTGCTGTTCGAGCAGATGAACATCGCCTTCCTGGTGGGTCTGACCTTCGGCGTGGCCGCCTCGGCGAACTTCCCGGTACTGATCATGGCCATGTACTGGAGGGGCCTGACCACCCGTGGCGCGCTCTGGGGCGGTTTCATCGGTCTGGCGTCCGCACTGGTACTGGTGATCCTCTCCCCGGCGGTGTGGGTGACCGTGCTGGGTCACGCCAAGGCGATCTTCCCCTACGACCACCCGGCGCTGTTCTCCATGCCGCTGGCCTTCCTGGTGATAGTCGTCGTCTCCAACCTCGACCGCAGCGCCCGCGCCAACCGCGAACGCGCCGCCTACGACGACCAGTTCGTACGTGCCCAGACCGGCCTGGGGGCGGCAGCGGCCAGCAGCCATTGACCGATGGGGCACGGCTTGCCGCCGTGCCCTCCCCGCTTCGACCTGGCTGAACGATCCCGCCTGTTGAGCCGTGGCGCGGTCTCGGCTCCTTTGGGCCGCGCCCTTTTTATTCCCGCTGTACCCCGACAACAAAAACAAGAGGACTCACCATGCATCGCAACACCCTCACCACCGGCCTGTTGCTGGCCGGCGGCGCCCTCGGCATGTCCGCGCCCGCCCTGGCGGACTTCGTCAAGGACGGCAAGGCCAGCCTGGAACTGCGCAACTTCTACTTCAACCGCGACTTCCGCCAACACGCCGCGCCCCAGGCCAAGGCCGAGGAATGGGCCCAGGGCTTCCTGCTGCGTTATGAATCGGGCTTCACCGGAGGCCAGATTGGCGTCGGCCTGGACGCCATCGGCCTGCTCGGCGTAAAGCTGGACTCCAGCCCCGACCGTGCCGGTTCCGGCCTGCTCAAGCGCGACCGCGAAGCGCCCAAGCGCGCCCAGGACGAATACGGCGAACTGGGCCTGACCGCCAAGCTGCGCGCCTCGAAAAGCACCCTCAAGCTCGGCACGCTGATGCCCAAAGTCCCCGTGCTGCTCGCCAACGACTCGCGTCTGTTGCCGCAGACCTTCGAAGGCGGCCAGCTCAACTCCCTGGAGATCGACGGTCTGACCTTCGATGCCGGACACCTGCGCCAGGTCAACCAGCGCGACTCCTCCGACTACGAGGACATGAGCATCACCACCGTCGGGGTGAAGAACGTCCGCGCCCGCCAGGCCACCAGCGACGCCTTCGACTTCGCCAACCTCAGCTACAAGTGGAACGACACCCTCAGCACCGGCTATGGCTTCGGCCGCCTGGAAGACTTCTACCGCCAACACATGCTGACGCTGAACCACCTGCTGCCGCTGGGCGAAGGCCAGACACTGAAGAGCGACCTGCGCTTCGCCCGCTCCACCGACGAAGGCTCCAGCAACGTCGACAACAAGGCCTTCGGCGCCATGTTCACCTACGCCCTCGGCGGCCACGCCTTTGGCCTCGGCTACCAGAGCATGAGTGGCGACACCGGCTTCGCCTACGTCAACGGCAGCGACGCTTACCTGGTGAACTTCGTGCAGATCAGCGACTTCGCCAACCGCGAAGAGCGCTCCTGGCAAGCGCGCTACGACTACAACTTCGCCGCCGTCGGAATTCCCGGCCTGACCTTCATGACCCGCTACCTCTCGGGCGACGACGTCGAGCTAGGTGCCGGCCGCGAAAAGGGCAAGGAATGGGAGCGCGACACCGACATCGCCTACGTGGTGCAGAGCGGGCCGCTGAAGAACCTCGGGCTGAAGTGGCGCAACGCGACCGTGCGCTCCACCAACTTCGGCAGCGACCTCGACGAGAACCGCCTGATCCTCAGCTACACGCTGCCGCTTTGGTAGCACGGGCCCAGCTCCGAATTGGGGAGATACCCAGCGACGCCCGATCCGGGCGAGGCAGCGCGTAGCCCGGATGGAGTCCGGGATCGGTGTTGGGCATTTCCCCGAATCGCCAGATACGCCCGGCTTTGTAGCGCTTGGGCGCCTGCCCCTTGAGCTGAGAGATCACCTCGCCCTCGGTCACGTAGGCGAACACCGACCCCGAAGGGCTATCGGGAGAGGCTGCGCAATAGTCCAGGCGTGGAGTCATCAAGGCATCCTCGTGGGGGAAGGGATACCTCAAAACCAATGCCGGCGGGGCTTGCGACCTACGGCCAACGGGCGTGATCACGGGGTGGCCAATCCGCTGAAACGACCGAGGGAAGGCTGCGACTGTAAGGGCGAATTCATTCGCCCTTACAAGGAAATCGGCACGGGGCGACCACGAACGAATTCGCCCACAAGGACCAGCGATCAAGCCTTCAGCTTGTGGGTCCAGTCCAGCAGGCTGCGCCACAGGCAGATGCCCACGAAGTAGGCCGAGGACAGCCACCAGATGCCCAGCACCAGCGACTTATAGAAGGGATGCTGAAGGATCAGGAACATGCTGCTGATCATCCACACGAAGGTGACCACGATGTTCAGCGGCATCAGCTTGCGCACGCGGAACGGGTGCAGGAACTTCAATTTGGTCAGCGTCAGGGCCGCAAGGAAGCAGATCAGCAACAGGCTGACCACGGGCAGCGGATCGATGATCCAGATGTACAGCGCCACCACGTTCCAGGCTGCGGGGAAGCCGACGAAATAGTTGTCGCTGCTCTTCATGTTCAGGTTGCAGAAGCAGAACAGCGACGACACCAGGATCAGGCTCACCGCCACCAGCGCCGTATGCTCGGGCAGGTCGATGTAGCGGTAGATGAAGATCGCGGGGATGAACACATAGGTGAGGTAGTCGATCACCAGGTCCAGGGTCGAACCGTCGAAGTTCGGCAGCATGGTGCTGGTCTGCACGCGTCGGGCGAGGGTGCCATCGAGGCCGTCTACCAGCAACGCAGCCCCCAGCCACAGCAGGCAGTCACGGGGCTGGTTGTCGAACAGGGCAAGGATGGCCATCAGGGCCAGCACGACACCGGTGGCCGTGACACCGTGAGCGGACCAGGCCTTGGCTTTATTGACGACACTAATGTTGGTGGACACGAGGCAGCTCTGCTCTAAATAGTGGGCGACAGAATCGATAGACCGCGATTATGCGTCAGCTTCTCAAAGGCCTTCAGACATTTGTGAATCCGGCCATGTCGTTTTCAGACATCTTTACCTTGCTTATTCGAGCCTAGGCCATCCGAGCCAGACGGCAACGTCCGCCACCGCGCGATCATCGGGAAACGGCACCCATCGGCATGCACTTGCAGCCCAGCGCGCAAGGCTGCACCCTTGCGCCCTTTCCACCGTGAACTCCCTTCATGAGCGCCCCGTCCGACCCGACCCGCTGCCCACTCTGCGGCCAGAGCAATCAGTGCACCCAGGCCGATCCTGCGCGTGCGGGTCAGGACTGCTGGTGCTTCACGGCAAAGATCGACCCCGTCGCGCTCGAGCGCATCCCGCCGCAGGACATTGACCGCGCCTGCCTCTGCCCCCATTGCGCACAGTCGCTGCCACCCGATGCACCAAGCTGATGCGCCTTGATCGATTTTTGAGCAATCTTTCTGAATTCAACCGCCTCGACGCGCGCCTCCTGCTAGCCGCTGGTCGGGTAAGGGTGGATGGACAGGCGGTCGCCGATGGCCGCTTCGAGGTCCGCGAGTTCAACCGAATCGAGCTGGACGAGCGGCTGCTCCAGGCCGGCAAGCCAGCGCGCTACTTCATGCTCTACAAGCCTTCCGGCCACGTCAGCGCCACCGAGCACCCGGAGCATCCCACCGTGCTCGACCTGCTCGACGAGCCTGACAAGCACGAGCTGCACCTGGGTGGACGCCTGGACCTCACCACCACCGGCCTGCTGCTGATCACCAACGACGGGCACTGGTCGCGCCGCCTCACGCTGCCCGGCAGCAAGCAGCCCAAGGTCTACTACGTGGAAACCGAGCAGCCCATCGGCGCCGAATACATCGATACCTTCGCCCGAGGGCTCTATTTCGCCTTCGAGGACCTGACAACCCTCCCCGCCCAGCTGGACATCCTCGACACCCGCGCCGCCCGCCTGACCCTCCACGAGGGCCGCTACCACCAGGTCAAGCGCATGTTCGGGCACTTCCAGAACCGCGTCGTGCGCCTGCACCGCGAAAGCATCGGGCCGCTGAAACTGGACCCTCAGATGCAGCCAGGCGACTACCGGTCACTCACCGATGCAGAAGTGGCCTGCTTTTAGCTAGATCATCTCCGAGTCACATCGGGATCGAATAACCCGACGAACTGCAAGAATTTTTCCTTTCAATGAGCTTGCGAGTGACATGATGCCCTGCTTAAATCGGACACAAGGTCGAAGCGTGACCAAAGAGTCACACCGACCATCTAAGCGTTCCCTGCGGTCCCTTGTGCTCTGCACTCGTAGGTTCCCTGCCTGGTTAGAAGACCCCTCTGGCGCCCTTCAAAGCGCTGGAGCCCGCCGTCTTTTTTCGACCTATCCGCTTGATAAATAAAGAATTTTAAAAATCTACGCCTGACATCCGATTGTCATCGAAAGGCGCTTTCCTACTGCCAAGACTTAAGCGCGAGCCAAGCCGTTTAGAGGGCTCGCACGACCCATCTGCGCCAGGAGGAAACGACATGAGGCCGGAAACTGCCATCGTCGAGATTCACAGCCAGTACAAGGTTCACACGGAGTTCTACGGCAACCCAGAAGCCAAGGAGACCATCATCCTGGTCAACGGCTCCTTGTCGACGACCGCCTCGTTTGCGCAGACAGTGAAATACCTGCAACCGCACTTCAACGTGGTGCTCTTCGACGAGCCCTATGCCGGCCAGTCCAAGCCGCATAACGACAACACCCGCTTCATCGGCAAGGAGACCGAGGCCGACATTCTCCTTCACCTGATCGAGCACTTCCGGGTGGACTACCTGATGTCCTTCTCCTGGGGCAGCGTCTCCGCCCTGCTCGCCCTGGCCCAATGCCCGGCGCGAATCAAGAAGGCCGTCGTCACCTCCTTCTCGCCCATCCTCAACGCACCGATGATGGACTACCTCACCCGCGGCATGGACTACCTCTCCGCCATCGACCGCGACAACGTCGGCCATCTGGTGAACAACACCATCGGCAAATACCTGCCGAGCCTGTACCAGCGCTTCAACCACAAGCACTGCAGCAGCCTCGACGATCACGAATACCTGCAGATGCACCACCACGTGTGCCAGGTCCTGAACATGGATTCGCGCTGCTACGTGGATTGCCTGGCCAACGTCGACATCCCGCTGCTGTTCATCAACGGCGACCGCGACGAATACACCTCGGCCGAGGACGCCCGCCACTTCGCCAAGCACGTGCGTGATTGCCAGTTCGAAGTCATCGACAACGCCGGACACTTCGTCGACGTCGAAACCAAGGCCGCCTGGCTGCAGACCCAGCAAGCCATGCTGGGCTTCCTCAAGACTCCGGCCACCAAGGGCATGGCTCGCCCGCAGGTCGCCGACTACCAGGCAGTTGCCGTTTGAACGCGCGGCCGCCCGGGCAGGTGCAAGTATCTTTCAGTAACTTGTGACTGCCCCGGGCTTCACCTCGCCCGCCTCTTCTGGTAAAAAGAGCACCCTTCGCGGGCGTCGTATAATGGCATTACCTGAGCTTCCCAAGCTCATGACGAGGGTTCGATTCCCTTCGCCCGCTCCAAAATCCCCTGACTAAGCCCCTGATTTTTGGGGTTTTTTCGTTTCTGGGCGCTGGTGGTGTCGATAAAGTGTCGAAATCTGCCAGCCACAGGCTCGCCTGGATGACGTGCTCAGGATCGCAAGGCTTTCGTTCCCCACGGTGAATTTCGTCCATCTGCTGGACACACTTTCCAGCAAGCCGTCAAAGAATTTGCTCATGGCGATTACCTCCACCGCTCAACAATCTGCTTGAGTGTTTTGCGCTCATCGCTCGTTAGGCAGAGTTACGCGCACTGCTGTTGCGGCCGCCGCGACGATGCATTCGCCGGTCGAACACTTCAGGCTCAGAAGTATTTCAGCCAGGCAATGTCACGGCGACGCGCCTTGAGCCGGGCGAACCAGCGAACGGGCAGGTAGAGCGCGACGACCAACAGCAGCGAGCACAGCCACACCGGCAGCACTGAGTCGAAGCCGAAATACTGCCCGTGGTTCGGCCCCCAGATCGCCATGCTGGACAGGTACAGCAGCTTCAAAACATACAGGTGCAGCAGGTAGAAGAACATCGGTGCCGCGCCGAACACCGCCAGCAGGCGTGCCAGGTTGACCTGCCCGCGACGCTCGAAAAACACCAGCAGCAAGAGTCCGATGCCCAGTGTCAGGGCGAGGAACAGCAGCGACGGCGGGTATTTGGTGATGTTCAAGAAGCTCATCAGCGTCTGCAGTGCCGTCTCGCCGCTGGTCCAGGGCTTGTCGCCGTAGCTATTGCACAGCCGCAGTACCACGAAAGTGCCCAGCGCGGTGGCGGCGCAGAGCAGCAGGTTGCGCCGACGCTGCGCGGAGTCCGTGGTACGACCGAACCAGGGCCCTGCGGCATAGCCCAGAGCGATCACACCGATCCACGGCAGCAACGGGTAGGAAGTGCGCAGGCGCAGCGAATCACCGACCTCGATCCAGCCGCGGTCATGCAGTATCGACCAGGGGATATACGCCCAGTCGCCCGGCATGACGTGCACACCATCAAGCAGGTTGTGCCCCGCCACCAGCAACAGCCCGAGGGCGGCCAGCACAGCGCGTGGCAGCCAGACCAGTATCGAGAGCGCCAGCATGCTCAGACCGATGGCCCAGATCACTTGCAGATAGATGACGCTGGGCGGCAACTGGAAGGTCCAGGCGAAGTTCACCAGGGTGATTTCCAGCGCCACCAGAAACAGGCCTCGCTTGAACAGAAAGCGTGAGACTGCTGTCCGGCCCTCGTGCTTTTCCCCATAGAGGAATGCCGACAGGCCGGTGAGGAAGACAAAGATCGGTGCGCACAGGTGCGCCAGGGTGCGGCTGAAAAACAGCGCGGGTTCGGTCTGGCTCACGTCCATCGGGTCGCTCACCTGCATGTGCAGGTAGAACGTCTCGCGGACGTGGTCGAGAAGCATGAAGAGGATCACCAGCCCACGAAGGGCATCGATGGAGTGGAGCCGGGAGGAAGGTATCGCTGTCATCTGAATCAACTGCCACAAGATTTATGTAATATTATTACGTACTATATCTCCCGACCACCAGTGTCATGGGCATACAAACGAGCCCGGGGCGGCGGTCGCCATCTCCAGAAAGATTGCTTCCGTCAGCACCCCATGAAACCAGGCCAATCACTTCATCCCCCGATGTTCGACGTGGGCCGGCGCGTAACTACTGCACCAGCCGGCCTCGACGGCTCCGCCTAGGCAATCCAGTCCGCTCCAGCCGCTTTGCAGAACTCCCCAGATCACCCTGACAAACCTTCAAGGAAACACGATGAAGCACGAACTCGTTCCCCTGGCGGTATTGGCGGCGCTTGCCAGCGCGGTCAGCCAAGCTGCGCAGAGTGGCGAATCCACCATCACCCTCGGTGAGATCCATGTGGACGGTAGCGCTGGCCAATCGCTGCAAGCAGGCGGCAGCAGCGTGCTGACCTCGGTCGATGTCCTCGGCAGCGACAAGGTGGAAGACAAGAACGTGATGAACAGCTGGGAGCTGCTGGGCCAGATGCCCGGCATCCAGCTCACGGAAACCCGCCAGGGCGCCGAATCCGGCAAGGCCACCTTCCGCGCCTTCAATGGCGAGGGTTACATCAACGGCATCAAGACGCTGATCGACGGCGTGCCGAGTAACGTCAACAGCGGCAACCAGCGCTTCATTGATATGGTGTTCCCGCTCGACATCGACTACATCGAGGTGGTGCGCGGCACCAACGATCCTCGCTACGGCCTGCACAACATCGGCGGCAACATCAACTTCGTGACCCGCCAGGGCGGCAACTACACGGACAGCCGGCTGACCTACGGCAGCTTCAACACCCAGGAAGTGCAACTGGCAGTGGGCCACGAGTCAGAGAACTTCGCGCAGAACTACTTCCTCGCCAAGCAGGACTCCGACGGCTATCGGGACCATGACCAGTCGAACAAATACTCCCTCAGCGGCAAATGGTTCTACACCGACGATGCCAGCCTGCTGAAACTGGGCCTGGTCACTCGCCTCTACCACCACCAGGCCGAAGAGCCGGGCTTCCTGACCCGCGAAGAACTCAAGGCCAGCCGCACCGATTCCGACCCGAAGAATGCCAACGACGGTGACGACCGCGACATGAAACAGGTGGCGGTGCACCTCGACTGGCAGATGCGCGACGACCTGAGCCTGAGCAACAAGCTCTACTACAACAGCTACGAAGACGACCGGAAGGTGACCTTCACCAGCTACCCGGTCGGCAATGCACCGCGCCAGCGCCGCCAGTGGGATGAGCAACAGACCGGTATGCTGAGCAGCATGACCTGGGCGACCCGCGACTGGCTGACCCTGGAAGGAGGCCTGAACGTCGAGCATCAGGACAACGAGTACCGCCGCTACCGCTACAACTACAGCGTACCGACCAACTTCGACACGACTCCCGCACGCGTCCAGAACGACGACGCCTACACCCTCGATAACTTCGGTGCCTACGTGCAGGCGGTGATCCAGCCGATCGAGTCGCTGAAGATCATTCCGGCCTACCGTGTCGATCGCTTCTACGGCGAGACCGAGTTGCCCGACGGCACCGAAGCCGACCTGCAGGACTACGGCTCGATCCAGCAACCCAAACTCAGCGTGGTCTACAGCCTGACACCGAACATCAACCTCTACGCCAACTGGGGCCGAACCTTCCAGATCCTCACAGGCTCCAGCGCGCCGGCGTACATGACCGCCGGGCAAGCCAGCTTCGACCCCTCGATCAACACCGGCAAGGAAGTGGGCATCAAGTTCAGCCCGGTGAATGGCACCGAAGCGCGCATCGCCGTGTGGCAGCAGGACGCCACCGACGAAGTGGCGAACATGCCCAGCACCGGCACCACCGTAGGCCTGGGCGAGACCCGTCGGCGCGGCATCGACCTGCAAATCACGTCGAACATCACTGACCAGTGGTCCGTCTGGGCCTCCCACGCCATCCAGGAAGCCAAAGTGGTCAGCGCCTACACCGCCAGCGGTGCGTCGCTGGCAGGCAAGGAGGTGTTCTCCACGCCGCGCTACATCAGCAACCTCGGCACGGACTACCAGCTCAACCACGACTGGCGCGTCGGTCTCCAGGCCCGGGCCCAGGGCGACTACTACATCGACGAGCTGAACCAGCAGGGCAAATACGGCGGATACGCGCTGCTGGACGCCAACGTAAGGTACACGCTCTCCCCCACCGCTCGCGTGGATGTCCAAGTGAAGAACCTCACCGACCGGGAGTACGAGTACGTCTGGTACGACAACTTCTTCTGGGGCGGCGATGACCAACCCATGTTCTCGCCCGCGCCGGGACGAACCGTCTACCTGTCCCTTAACCTGAAGCTGTAAACGGAAGGCGCTGTCGACCCGTCCCCCCCAGCCCACCGGTGTGGGAGTGCCACGCAGGTTTCCACCGGCCACCAGGGCGTAGCCATCGCTGCGTTATTGGTGGACGGGAAGGCGTGGCTGCCGCTGAATGAATGCGCGCGTTTGCTGGAGCGGGCGCCGGTCGTGCTTGGTTAGAGAGAAAGGGGGCAGGAGAATGGATCTGCCGCCGTTCTCAATAACGATCTTCGCCTGTACGGCCCCCCCAAAAAATGAGATAGCCCAGGACCGCCAGGCCGCGATCAACGCCGACCAGCGCGGGAGGCAGCCGCAACAGCGTGAAGCGGTGCGACCAGTCGATTTCACTGATGATGGTCGCCCGCCAGATGGCTTTGCCCTCCGGCGTGGGTTGGAAACGCGCCCCGAGTAACGTTTTTGTGCAAAAAGCCTGGTTTAGTAGCAAAAATAAGCAACTGGTAGCCTTTTTGCGCACCGAGCATCGGTTAGCGTTTTCGACTAACGTATTCCATCCAGTAACGTTTTCAGGTTCCCGGTAGAGGATTTCTTCCATGCAGGTCGGCTTCAAAGCTCTGGCGGCCCGCTACGGGGTCGAACCGGCACAACCTCTACGCGTCGACTCGGTGATCGGCACGGTGCGTGCGAACCGCGACCCGGGGCGCCGAGTCGCTAGCGCGAGCCGCGGCTTTAGCATTTGGCTTCGTCTACATCCATCCCATGCGGGATGGCAACGGACGGATTCGTCGCTTCCTGATCAACGACACCCTCGTTCGAGACAATGCTGTCCCGAATGGCGTGATACTGCCGGTCTCTTCAACCATCACGAGTTCAACCGAATTTCGTGCCGGCTACGACAAAGCGCTCGAGGTGTTCTCGCGCCCATTCATGCGGCGCTATGCGACGTCCTATCGGTTTAGCGAACTCGTTACCTACGAGGACGGTACTCCCAGCAACTTCGTGTTCGACGACTACGACGATGCGCGCTTTGCCTGGCGCTATCCGGATCTGACCACTCACGTTCTATACACCGCGCGAGTCGTCGAGCATACGATTCGAACGGAGATGGCCGAAGAAGCCAGAGTCCTGGTGATCTTTCAGCTCGCCAAGGAGCGGCTCAAAGAAGTCGTGGAGATGCCAGGCCAGGATTCGAACCGCATCATTCGTGCCATCAAGGAGAACGGCTGGAACGTCTCCGGCAAGCTCAAGAGGGAGTACCCGCGACTCGACGATGAGCGCCTGGCAGAGCGCGTCGTGGAGGCCGTTCAATCGGCATTTGAAGGCCGGGAGATGAAAGACGGCGACGTGTGAACTCCTTCACATCCGTCAGATCCTGAGGTCGGCCACAGGCGATTACCCGTGGCTGCAATGGCCGGACTGGCTGATGGCGAACGGCCTGGCGGACGCACGACCGAAAGGCGTGCTGCGTTTCCACCGATACGACCTGGTGACCCAGGCCGAAGCCCAGGTCGACCAAGGCGGAACAACGCCAAGCTGAGCTGCGAAAGGCGCTTGGGATTCCTGTGCCCGATCAGCGCGGCTCAGCCGCCAGGATCGCCCCCGCCAGCTCCAGGTCACTGCGCGCTTGCAGCTCAGGATTCTCGCTACGAAGCCGTTGCAGCTCCGCTTCGAGGTACGGCCCGCGAATCTCGCCCTCGCTGGCGATGAAGCTGCTGGCGTCGTCTTGCACCGGGCCGACGACTTTGTCGTCGCCGCCGCTGGTCAGGTAGGTGGAGGCCGTCGTGGCGCCGGTGGAGATGAGGTTTCGCAGCAGGTCATCGTGATCATCCCGTGCCAAGACCGATGTGCAAGGAAGGGCAATGAGGACGAGGGTTGCAGCGGTGATGCGGAAACGCATGGTGACTCCTTGGTGTTTGCGTTTCCCTCAGAGTGCGGCCCGTGAAACGAGTTCCAGCCTGCGTTGACCGATCACCGTTCTTTTCACCCGCCGTCTGTCCGGTTGCGACATCCGACCTCGGAACCCTGCCGCCCACGCTGTACTAGACTGCACCACCACTGTGCACAGGAGCAGCGTTGATCAGGGCTCCGCGCACAGCGCATCCAGGATTTCCAATCACTGCATCCGGTAATTCGCTGGCCAGGAGAGCCGACCTTCCCAGGGGAGCGCGAGCCCAACCATGCCGTACAGAAAGCACTTGATTGCCACTGCCACTTGCCTTTCAGCCATCTGTATTTCCAGCACCCAGGCCAGCGAGTCGGCCATTCAGGCGCATTGCCTGGAAAAATGGAGCGGTGACGCCATGCGCGCCTACTGCCTGGAGGAACAACGTGAAGCGGCTGACGCGGTCGCCGGCTACAGCGGAGCGATTCGCAGCCGCTGCGAGTCGGAATGGCACGCCGACTTCCATATGGTCCTGTTCTGCATCAAGGAGCAGCAGTCTCCGTCCCAAGCCGCCGTTGCAGATGCGATAGCGGATTAGGCAAACAAACTTCGTAAGAACGAGCCCTGCTCGCGAAGGGATCCCCGTTCGCGAGCAAGCTCGCTCCTACAGGAATGCCGCCAGCTACTCCAGCAATCCAGCCACTCCATACAACTCCGGGCGGCGGTCGTCGTGCAGGTGGTTGTGCTGGCTGATGCGTTTGTTGCGCGCGTCGTCCAGCTTCAGGGTGGCCATCAGGATCTGTTCCCCGCCCTCCTCGGCCGGCCCGGCCAACGGGTAGCCGTCCGGGTCGACGATGACCGAGCCGTGCACCCAGTTCACCCCGCGCTCCGTTCCATGACGGTCGCAGGCGGCGATGAAGAGGCGATTGACTGCGGCATTGGCCTGCACGCGCACCACTTCGGCCGGGCGCTCGATGGGCGGGCGCGGGCCGTCCGGCCAGTTGACCGGTGCACAGAGCAGGTCCGCGCCGGCCAGTGCGGGCAGGCGCACCCATTCGGGGAATTCCAGGTCGTAGCAGACCATCACGCCGATCCGCCCGAAGGCGGTTTCCACCACCGGCGGCGGTTCGCTGCCGGCGGTGAAGATGGCGTTCTCGGCGTCCCACAGGTGGGCCTTGCGGTAAATCGCGCGCACACCCGTGGCGTCCACCAGGGCCGCACTGTTGGCGACCCGCTGTGCATCCAGCCGCTCGCAGAAACCGCCGACAATGACGATCTCCAGCTCGCGGGCAAGGGCCTGCCACAGTTGCAGGGTCGGCCCGTCCAGCGGCTCGGCCAGGGTCAGCGCCTCCGCCAGGTCGCGGAAGACGTACCCGCTCTGCACCAGTTCCGGCAGCACCACCACCTGGGCGCCCTGCAGCGCCGCCGCGCGGATGGCCCGCTCGGTGATGCGGCGGTTGTGGGCGAGATCGCCGACTTTCGGCGCCAGCTGGCAACAGGCTACCGGGATGTTTCTGGAGGCGTTCACTGGGTTGTACTCCCTGCTGTTTCCGTCACTGCGCCGGGTCCGCGCCCGGTCGGGCGATGGCGAGAATGTCGCGCTCGCTGAGGCTGTCGATGAGGCGTCGTTCGCCTTCCAGGTCGAGCGAGCGGCTGAGGATGAAGTAGGTCAGGCCGGAGACCAGCAGCCCCACCAGCCAGGCGATATCCACGCCGTCCAGCAGGCGCGCCATGGGGCCGACGAAGACTTCCTGGCCGGCGGCGGCATCGAAGATGAAGAAGAACGGGACCATGCAGGCGAAGCCCACCACGTAAGCGACGATGCCCCGCAGTTGCCAGGCGCCATACATACCCTTGGGCGTGAAGAAGTGCGGGATCGCATAACGGCCCTTGCGCACGAAGAAGTAGTCCACCAGGTTCACGGCGGTCCAGGGCACCAGGAAGTAGAGCATCAGCACCAGGAAGGTGTTGAGGATGGAAATGCCGTTCCCGCGGATAGACAGCACGCAGGCCAGGACCACCAGCGTGATGACGCATATCGACAGCACCCGTGCGCGCGGCGTGGGGTCGATGCGGCGAATGGAGTCGATCCCGGTAAGCAGGGTCAGCATGGCGCTGTAGGTGTTGAGCGCGATCACCGGCAGGAAGCCCACCACCGACACCAGCACCAGCACATGGCCCAGCCCCGGCATGAGGGAAGTACCCACGCGGTCCAGCGCCACCAGCGCGTCGGACGCCTGCAGCAACTGCGCGAGCCAGGCGCCGAGGCCGATCATCCACGCGCCCGACAGGGAGGCACCGAGAAACACCGCGGCGATCAGCTTGGGCCGGCTGGTGTTCTTCGGCAGGTAGCGCGAGTAGTCGGACACATAGGGCGCGTAGGAGATGTTGTAGCTGGCGGCGATGGCGAACTGGGTGGCAAAGGCGACCCAGCTGAAACCGAGGCTGGCCGGTTCGGCCGTCTCCACCTGCCCGGCACCGAACATCAGTGCGACAGTCACCAGCGCATAGAGCGGCAAGGTCAGCATCAGCGCCCACTTGAAGGCCTTGTGCATCAGGTCGTGGCCGTAAATCGCCAGCAGCGCGCCGATGGCGATCACCCCGCAAGCCACGGGGATGGGGTCCAGCCCGAAGACGTTGTTCAGGCCATCGATGATCAGCGAGACGTTCACCACGTTGAAGCCGACGAACACGAACATGGTCGCCAACAACGCCAGCACCACCCCGCGATAACCGAACTGCGCGCGCGACTGGATCATCTGCGGCAGCCCCATCTCCGGCCCCTGGGAACCGTGGAAGGCCATGAACAGAGTGCCGAACATGATGCCCAGCGCACCGGCCAGGGTTGTCCACAGGGCGGACAGCCCGAGGCTCGGGCCGACGAAGCCGATGGAGATGGTGAAGAAATGGAAGTTGCCGAGGAACCAGAATGGCCCCTGGCTGCTAAGCCGGGCATGGCGCTCGGATTCGGGAATGTAGTCGATCGAGTGGCCTTCGATGGCCAGGCCGCCTTTGGCTTCAGCCGCCTGGGCGGGCTGGGTGGACCCTGACATGGGATGCTCCTTCGCTCTCGGTCGAGCGAACTGTTGTTCTTGTGAGGATGCGGTCAGCGGCTACGCAAGGCCCCTGCCATACATCGACTTCATCTATGTTGGGTGAGGTAGCGCTGCCCAAACCCTGTGGCGAACGCCTCCGAACGCGCCCTATGATGGCGCGCCCGCGACCTGGCTCCTGCCCTTATCCCTGCTGGCTATCAGCCCTGCCGCTGAAGCCGCAATCTAGGCGCCCCGGCAGGCGCTTAAAATAGCGCGGGCCAACTGTTCACATAGACTGGACTCTATGTAATTAACTTTCGGAGGCTGCATGCTGGGGAACGTATCCGAGCTGGATATCCGCTTGATCCGCATCTTTCTCGCCGTTGTCGAAGCGGGCGGTATTTCGGCGGCGCAGACCGCGCTCAACACCTCGCAACCCACCATCAGTGCGCAACTGGCCTCTCTGGAAACCCGCGTGGGATTCCGCCTGTGCCAACGCGGCCGGGCCGGTTTCGCCCTCACCGCCAAAGGCAGCCAGTTCGTCGAAGCGGCGCGCCGTCTGCTGGCTGCAGCCGAAGGCTTCCGCCTGGAAGTGCAGCACATCAACCGCACGCTCACCGGCACGCTGAATGTCGGCCTGCTCGGGCAGATCGACCCGACCGCCAACAAGAAAGTCGCCCAGGCCATCGCCCGTCTGCGCGCGCGGAACCAGGGGCTGTATTTCCAGTTCACCGAACTGTCGTCGTCCTTCCTCGAAGAAAAACTGGTGAACGGCCACCTCGACCTTGCCATCGGCTACTTCTGGCGGCGGCACGACAGCCTCGACTACTTCTCGCTGTTCTCTGAAACGCAGATTGCCTATTGCGGCTCCTCGCACCCGCTCTACGAACAGGCGGGCTCGCTCGCCAGCCAGGACGTGGCCGAGCACGAATGGGTCTGGCCCAGCCACCCGTTGCCGGAAATGCCAGCGCCTGCCGCCATCGACCGCTTGACCGCCCTCACCGACAGCATGGACGGCGCCGCTTTGCTGATTCTCTCCGGCCAGCACCTGGGCTTTCTGCCACAGCACTATGCGGCGCGGCATGTGGAACTGGAGCAACTCCGCGCGCTCGATCCGGCGCAACTGCGCTATGAGGTGCAGTTCCACGTGGCGGTGAGGCGCTCCACCCGGCAGAGCGAGTTGGTGAGCACCTTTCTGGCGGAATTGATGGACGTGTTCGACGTAGCCTGACGCCGAACACCGCTCACAAGCCGTACTTGGCCTTCAACGCCTGAATCGCCTGCTGCTCTCGCTGAAGAAAAGCATCGAAGCGGTGGATCAGCTCCGGATGCCGAATGCTCGACAGGTGATAGAAGCTGTCGCGGAGCGGCAGCAAGCCGGGCTCCACCACCAGGTCGTTCGCCCGCCCCTCACGCTTGAGGTGAAAGTGCGCCACTTGCTGCGCCATGTTGGCGGCGTCTATATGGCCGGCCAGGACCATATGGATCAGCCCTTCCGGGTTGGGCGCCTCCTCGATAACAACCCGTCCGGCGGCGATGTCGTCCTGGAATTTCCACGGCGTGAAACCGCGAACGAAGCCAAGCCGATGGAAGTTCTCACGCGGCTGGCCCTTGCGCTCGGGCAATACCAGCATGACATCCTGGAACTGCAGCACCGGCTGTGAATAAGCGATGTGGGACGGCTTGTGCGCCGCCTCCCAGCGCGGATTGTCAGGGAAGACCAGGTCGAGCCGACCCGTCAGGTAGCCATGGGACAGGCGCCGCACCGGCAGCGCCACGTAGGTGAAGTGCAGGTTCTCCCGCGCCGCGAACAGGTCCAGCAGATCGCGGGCGTAGCCACGGTACGGGTAGTCCGGCGCTACGGCGGAGTAGATCGGGTAATAGTCCACCTGCTCCACGCCGATGAGGTATTCCGCCGGCTCAGCGGCCAGCCCGGACTGCAGCCAGAAAACAGCGAGCAACAGCGTGACGAAACGCTGTGCTCGACAACGGCATGTAACCAGCGGGATTGGCATGGAAGGGCAAGAGCCTTGCAGAAATGCCCGCCAGTTTAGGCTGGCGGGAAGTCGGCAGTCTCCCCCCTTTTCAGTCTTTCAGTGGCACTCTGCCTTTGACATGGCCGGTGCCTGCCTTGGGGTCTTCCTTGCTTACTCCTCAAGAGATTCGCGACCGCTTCAGGCGGCGCCCTCGTTTCGAAGTACCCACGACGCGACAGCCTGCGGCGCTGGGCGCACCCACAAACAGAAATGCCCGCACAGTGCGGGCATTTCTGCTTTACCGCGACGGACTTACTTGGCGTTCAGCGCCGAATAGCTCTGCATCAGGTTGGCGTAGGCCGGCAAGTGGCTCGCCAGCAGGCCGCCGAAGCCTTCGATGTCGTTGCGCCAGTCACGGTGCAGCTCGCAACCCACGGCGAACCAGTTCATCAGCTGGGCGCCCGCCTGGCTCATGCGGTTCAGGGCGGCATCGCGCACCACCGGGTTGAAGGTGCCGGAAGCGTCGGTCACCACGAACACTTCAAAACCTTCTTCGATGGCCGACAGGGTCGGGAAGGCCACGCACACGTCAGTCACCACGCCCGCGATGATCAGTTGCTTCTTGCCGGTGGCCTTGACGGCTTTGACGAAGTCTTCGTTGTCCCAGGCGTTGATCTGGCCGGGGCGCGGAATGTAGGGCGCGTCCGGGAACATCGCTTTCAGCTCCGGTACCAGCGGGCCGTTGGGGCCGCTTTCGAAGCTGGTGGTGAGGATGGTCGGCAGGTTGAAGAACTTGGCGATGTCGGCCAGGGCCAGCACATTGTTCTTGAACTCGTCGGGGGTGAAATCACGGACCAGTGACAGCAGGCCGGCCTGGTGGTCGACCAGCAGTACGGCGGCGTTGTCCTTGTCGAGGCGGTTATAGCGCGTTGTCATGGCATTTTTCCTTGCTTGGGTGGTGACGAACTGTTTTTCCGTAGGGGCGATTTCATTCTCCAAGCAGGCCGAAGGTCTGCCCTTCGAACCCGCAGGGGGCGGTCAGAAGGCAAAGCACGAACAGCCAAAAGCGCCCCAGAAACCCTGGAAATCACTCACTGGCACATTGGACTGCCGCGCCCGCTCGTGGCTGTGGGCATGCACCGCGCAGGCGCCGACGCACTGGTGCACCTGGGCGGTCAACGGCGCGGCGGGTTTCCAGTGGCCGGGAACCTTGGCCACCGGCGACCAGTCGGGCAGCACCGGCAGTTGCGGTGGGCCGAGCTTGTCGAACTCGCCGGCGGCGTACACCACCTTGCCGTCCACCACCGTCAGCACCGACTCGATCCACTTGATGGCTTCTGCCTCGACGCTGAAGAAGTCCGCCGACAATGCCGCCAGGTCGGCCAACTGGCCCACCTTGATCTGGCCCTTCTTGCCCTGCTCGCTGGAGAACCAGGCGCTGCCGTGGGTGAACAGTTGCAGCGCGGTGTCGCGGGACAGGCCCTGGGGGTACAGCTCCAGTCCGCCCACGGTCTTGCCGCTGACCAGCCAGTAGAGCGAGGTCCAGGGGTTGTAGCTGGACACGCGGGTGGCGTCAGTGCCGGCACCCACTGGCACGCCCTCGGCCAACATGCGCTGGATCGGCGGGGTCTGCTCGGCGGCCTTGGCGCCGTAGCGGTCGACGAAGTACTCGCCCTGGAAGGCCATGCGGTCCTGGATGGCAATGCCGCCGCCCAGGGCGCGCACGCGTTCGATGTTCTGCGGGCTGATGGTTTCGGCGTGGTCGAAGAACCAGGGCAGGCCGTTGAACGGGATGTCGCGGTTGACCTTCTCGAACACGTCGAGCATGCGCGAGATGGATTCGTTGTAGGTGGCGTGCAGGCGGAACGGCCAGCGCTGTTCCACCAGGTGGCGCACCACCGGCTCCAGCTCCTGCTCCATGCTCGGCGCGAGGTCCGGGCGCGGTTCGAGGAAATCCTCGAAGTCGGCGGCGGAAAACACCAGCATCTCGCCGGCGCCGTTGTGGCGGAAGAAGTCGCTGCCGTCGCCGGGTTTGACCTGCTTGCTCCAGTTCTGGAAATCGGCCAGCTCTTCCTTGGGCTTCTGGGTGAACAGGTTGTAGGCGATGCGCACGCTGAGCTGGCCCCGCTTGGCCAGTTCCTGGATCACCTGGTAGTCGTCCGGGTAGTTCTGGTAGCCGCCGCCGGCGTCGATGGCGCTGGTCAGCCCCAAGCGGTTGAGCTCACGCATGAACTGGCGGGTGGAGTTGACCTGGTACTCCAGCGGCAGCTTCGGCCCTTTGCTCAGCGTCGAGTAGAGGATCATCGCGTTGGGCCGGGCGATCAGCATGCCAGTGGGTTCGCCGCTGGCGTCGCGCTGGATCTCGCCACCGGGCGGGTTGGGCGTATTGCGGTCGTAGCCGACCACCTTGAGGGCGGCACGGTTGAGCAGCGCACGGTCGTAGAGGTGCAGGACGAACACCGGCGTGTCCGGCGCCGCCTTGTTCAACTCGTCGAGCGTGGGCATGCGCTTCTCGGCGAACTGGAATTCGTTCCAGCCGCCGACCACCCGCACCCACTGCGGCGAGGGGGTGCGATCAGCCTGGTCTTTCAGCATGCGCAAGGCATCGGCCAGCGAGGGCACGCCTTCCCAGCGCAGTTCCAGGTTGTAGTTGAGGCCACCACGGATCAGGTGCAGGTGCGAGTCGTTGAGGCCGGGGATGACGGTGCGCTTGTTCAGGTCGATGACCTGGGTCGCGTCGCCGCGCAGGGCCATGGCTTCGGCATCGCTGCCGACGGCGAGGAACTTGCCGTCCTTGATGGCCACTGCGCTGGCGGTGGGCCTTTCACGGTCGACGGTATGGAAACGGCCGTTGAACAGGATCAGGTCAGCTTTCATGTCGTTCCTCGATGGGCTGGCGAAGGTCGCGCCGCCACTGCCGGTAAATGGCAGGGCAGACCACAGGGCACCGGTGGCGCCCAGCACGGAACTGGTCGCCAGGAATCGGCGACGGCTCTTGTCGGAGGGGTCTTGGCTCATGAACGGTTCCTCGGTCAGTGGGCGCCGGAGCGGTGGCACAGGTCGGACCCCGAGCATGCCGTGCCCCGGCGAAAAGCGATTGCACGTATGTGCCGTCTCGCACTGGAGCGCGGCCGTGCTAGACGGCTTCCGGTTCACCCAGCTCATGCAGCGAGCGTGACATGTGCTGGTAGATGTGATTGCGCAGCCAGCGTTCGGCCGGGTCGTTGTCATGCGCGCCACTCCAGACCATGGAGAGTTCGGCAGGGGCGATGGGAAAAGGGGGATCCTCGGCACGCAGGCAAGTGCCTTCCACCAGCGCGCAGGCGGCGTAGTCCGGCACGGTGGCGATCAACTCGGTGCGCGCCAGCAACGAGCGCAGGCCACTGAACTGCGGCACCGCCAGCACCACGTTGCGGCTGCGCTCCACCCGCTGCAGGTCCAGGTCGATGTTGCCGCACAGGTCTCCGGAGAAAGACACCATGGCATGGGGCCGCTCGCAGTAATCGTCCAGGGTCAGTGGCTCCGGCCGGTCGTCGCCACGCAACACCTTGCAGGGGATGTCCCGCAGCTTGCGGCGCTTGGCGTTTGCCGGCAGGTCCTGGGTGTAGCTGACGCCCACGGAAATCTCCCCGGAGGCCAGCAGCGAGGGGATCAGCAGGTAGTTCACCCGGCGCACCACCACCTTGATGCTTGGCGCCTCTTCGCGCAGCCGCCGCAGCAGTTCGGGAAACAAGCCAAACTCGGCATCGTCGGAGAGGCCGATGCGGAACACCTCGCGACTGCTGGAAGGGTCGAACTCCCGGGCACGGCTCACCGCACCGGAAATGGCATCCAGGGCCGGACGCAGTTCCTTGAGGATGGCCTGCGCCCTGGGCGTCGACTCCATGCCGCGTCCTTGGCGGATCAGCAACGGATCGTCGAAGAGGTCGCGCAAGCGCGCCAGCGAGGCGCTTACCGCGGACTGGCCCAGGAAAAGCTTCTCAGCCACGCGCGTCACGTTCTTCTCGAACATCAGGGCTTCGAACACCACCAGCAGGTTGAGGTCGACGCGGCGCAGTTCGTTTCGGTTCATGGAGCCATCCTGGTGGAGGAATCGGTGTCGTGGTGATGGGGTGGGTCTGGCAGGAATTTCCAGGCCCGATTGAATGTAGGCCATGGCCAGCGGCACGGTAGTACCAGATTGGCAGTCACCCCCCGTTCATCACCGGTGCGCGCACGCGGCCGCATGGGCAGGCGTGCGCCCGGCTCTCGACGAATGGCTTTATCTTGTCACTTGGAGACTGGGCGACAACCGCGCAGCGAGGCCGGGTACGGACATCGGAGTGCCCGATGCGGACACGCGGTCACTCAGTTGAACTGCAGGCGGTACTGCAAGGGGGTCAGCCCCAGCCGCTCGACGAAGCGCTGGCGCATCAGTCGCACGCTGCCAAAGCCGCTGCGGAAGGCAATAGTCTTCAGTGGCAGGTCACTGGACTCGAGCAGGCTCCGGGCCTGGTCGATACGAGCGTTCTGCAGGAATTCCATGGGCGTCATCTGCACTTCGCGGGCGAACAGACGGGCGAAGTGGCGCGGACTCATGGCGGCGATCTCAGCCATCCGCGCGATGCTGAAGGACTCGTCAAGGTGCTCCAGCACGTAGTTCTGCACCCGACTGATGGGCGTCTCATGGGTGGTGATGTTGGCCACCAACGGGCTGAACTGAGCCTGCCCGCCCTGCCGGCTCATGACCACCAGCAGCACCTTGGCGACGTCCAGGGCGACCTTGCGACCATGGTCCAGGGCCACCATGGACAGCGCCAGGTCGATGCCGGCGGTGACACCACCCGAGGTCACCAGGCGGCGGTCCTCGAGGAAGATCTGGTCGGTCTCCACACGCGCCTTGGGGAAGGCCTTGATCAGGCGCTCCGTGTAATGCCAGTGGGTGGTCACCCGATAGCCGTCCAGCAATCCGGCATGGCCGAGGATAAAGGTGCCGGTGCAGATGGAGCCATAACGCCCCGCCCGCTCGCTCGCGCCGCGCAGCCAGGTCAGCAGTTCGGGATGCTGGTGGTTGTAGGCACCGGGGCCGCCGGGTACCAGCAGCAAGTCATAGCTGCCAGTGGCCTGTTCGAGGGTGAACTCCGCCTGCATCAGCGCGCCGTTGGACGCACGCAGGGGGCCGGACTCGGTGCCGATGATGGTGATGCGGTAGTGCTTGTCCGGTGCCAGATAGCGGTTGGCGATCGAGAAGACTTCCAGGGGGCCGGCGATGTCCAGGAGCAGGAAGTCCGGATACAACACCATCGCTATATTTTTCATGGACTTAGGCATACCAATGCGGGACCGAGAGGAGCATGGGGGAAGACGTGGTGAGACGCAATTGCGAGTTCACCGCACTGAACCTGATCGATATTCTTCCGCTTGGCGCCTGGCCGACCCCAGCCCGACAGCCGGATGAGGAGTGCGCAACCAATGCCCGCCTCCGCTGTCCATAATGGTGCGCTCCGTCAGCGCCTCCGGGAGGCCCCTTGTTCGCTGTATCCGCTCGTAATTTGCTTCGCCAGACCATTCTCGCCCTGTCCTTCATGTCCACCTCCGCCCTCGCCTGCCCCGCCGGGCAATCGCAGGTGTGCGTAGTGACCTGCTTCTGTGCACCAGGTGCCCCGGGTGATATGGCGCCGCTGCTGGAAAGCGTCAATCAGGTGGCCGCCACCAGCCTGCAGCAGTGGATCGTGCAATCTCGAAGCAACATGCTTGCCACCCAGTTGCAGCCGATTCCGCTGCATATCCGTGCGCAGCTGGAGCCCTACTACGACCTGCGGGTGCTGGACACGGCGCGCTACAAGGTGGGCGTCGACGCCGAGATGAATGCCGCCAACACCCTGATGCAGAACCCCGACGTGGAAGCGGTGACCCTGGTGGACGTGATCGTCTTCCGCAACGAGGACGATGCGCAGAACAACATCGCGCTGTGGGCCCACGAACTCCACCACGTGAAGCAGTACCTGGACTGGGGCGTGGCAGATTTCGCCCGCCGCTACACCCGCGACTTCAACGCAGTGGAAGCGCCGGCCTACAAGATCCAGGGCGAAGTGGCGCGGGCGCTCAAACCGACAGTGGCGAGTAGCGGCAAGGCACTCTGAGCCAGGTTGCTGGTGGCGTCGGCGAGGATGACGATGGTGGGCTGAAGCCCACCCTGCGTAACCGGTCGATTGCCCCTGTAGGGTGGGCTTCAGCCCACGCAGTAGCGCGGCCACGAAGGCGTCACCCATGCCGAAATATCATCGAGGCATGACGAAAAATGAGTTGTCCGACAATCCCCTCTAGCCCCATTTTGTCGCTCTAGATTGGGCCCTTGCGCCCCGTAGAAACCCTTGAACAAGAACAAGAGGGGATGTAGATGCGTGCAGAATCGGGCCTGTTCAAGGGCCTCAATCCCACGGTGACGCTCGGCTCGGTGCTGATTGTGATCGCCTTCGTCGTGAGCTGCGTGCTGCAGGCCGAGCAGGCAGGGGACGTGTTCAAGGCCACTTCCAGCTTCGTCCTGCAGCAGTTCAAGTGGTTCTACCTGGCCCTGGTCACGGGTGTGCTGGGGCTGCTGATCTACCTGGCCATGAGCCGCTTCGGGCACATCAAGCTCGGACGTGACGAGGACGAACCCGAGTTCAGCTTCGGTTCCTGGATTGCCATGCTATTCAGCGGCGGCATGGGCATCGGGCTGATCTTCTGGTCAGTGGCCGAACCCATGTCCCACTACGCCGGCAACCCCTTCGCCCAAGGGCTGAGCGACGAAGCCGCCACGACCGCCATGCGCATCACCCTGTTCCATTGGGGTCTGCATCCGTGGGCGATCTTCACCATCGTCGGCCTGGCGCTGGCCTACTTTGCGTATCGCAAGGGCCTGCCGCTGACCATGCGCTCGATCCTCTACCCGCTGATCGGCGAGCGCATCCACGGGCCGCTTGGCCATGCCGTGGATATCACCGCCGCCGTGATCACTGCCTTTGGCGTATCCCTTTCCCTGGGCATGGGGGTGGTGCAGATGAACACCGGCCTCGCCCAGGTGTTCAATCTACCGATCAACCTCAATGTGCAAGTGGGCCTGGTGATCGCCATCAGCCTGGTCACGACCCTTTCCGTGATGGCCGGCGTGTCCCGCGGCATGAAGATTCTCTCGGAGTGGAACATGATCCTCTCCGTCGTCCTGGTAGCCGCCGTGCTCTGCCTGGGGCCGACCCGTTACATCCTCAACCTCATGCTGGAAAGCACCGGCGACTACGCACAGAACATCATGCACCTGAGCTTCTGGAGCGACGCCCAGAAGGACGACGGCTGGCAGAACCTGTGGACCGCCTTCTACTGGTCCTGGTGGCTGACCTGGGGCCCCTTCGTCGGCCTGTTCATCGCGCGGATATCCAAGGGCCGCACCGCTCGCGAGCTGATCGTCGGTGCGCTGCTGGTGCCGACCCTGGTCACCATCGTCTGGATGTCGGTGTTCGGCGGATCGGCACTCAAGGCCGAACAGGAAGACCGCCTCCAGCACGAGCAGCGCGTGGCTGCTGGCGAGCTGTCCGGCCCTCAGGCCGAGTTCAAGGGCGGCACCGTGCTGCAGGCCACCCAGCGGGAAACCACCTCGGCCATGTTCGTGCTGATGGACCGGATCGACACGGGGCTGCTGGGCAAGGCGCTGAGCATCCTGATCTGCATCCTGCTGGCGACCTATTTCATCACCTCGGCGGACTCCGGCACCCAGGTGCTCTGCACGCTCAACTCCAACGGCAGCGTCGACCCACCCAAGAGCATCCGCCTGGTCTGGTGCGTGCTCCAGGCCGGCATCGCCATTGCCCTGCTGCTGGCTGGCGGGCTGACGGCGATCCAGATGGCCAGCATCGCCGCGGGGCTGCCCATCGCGCTGTTCGTCCTGCTGCTCAGCTACACGCTGATGCGCTGCCTACGCGAAGAGCCGCTGGGCGCCCTGCCCGGCCATCCGGGCGGACGTCGCCTCCCCGGCCAGGCGCCCCACCTGGTGGACGCCCTCGCCAGCGGCCAGGCCCAGCGCAACACCGACCCAGCGGGCGCCCTCACTGCGCGTAAGCAGGTCTGACCAGCCGCAATGCGAAACCCATCGCCTACCAACAGCATGGGTTTCGCTGCGCTCTACCACATCCTACGATTGCCCCAGGTCACAGGCTCTCCGTCAGCCACTGGCGGAACTGCCGCACGCTCTGCCTCGGACTGCCCGGACCGGCGCGTTCCAGCAGGCAGAAACTCCCCTCGGTTTTCAGCGCGAGGCTGTTCGGTCGCACCAGGGCGCCGGTCAGCAGGTGGTCATCCACCAACTGATGCCAGCCCAGCGCGACCCCTTGTCCAGAGAGGGCCGACTGGATCAGCAGGCTGTAGCTGTTGATATTGATCCGTTGGCGCGGCATCAGCGGGCCAAGGCCGAGTCGATCAAGCCATTCCGGCCAGCCGATCCAGTCACGCTGAGTGGCCTCCAGCCAGAGCCAAGTGCAATCGGCCAAACCGTCCACCGTCGTCAATTGCGGGTGGCGCGCCAGGTAGGCCGGGCTGCAGACCGGGAAGACTTCTTCGGCGAACAGCGGCGTGCTTCGCATGTCCTTGGGCGGTTTGCTGCAGTAGTAGAGCGCGAGATCGCACTCCAGGCGGGAAAAGTCCCTGACCTGATCGTCAGCGACGATGCGCAGGTCGATGTCTTCGAAACGGCTCTTGAATTGCGGTACGCGCGGCAGCAGCCAGTGCGCCGCCAGCGCCGTGCTGGTGACCACCGTCACTTGCTGGTCGCCACGCCAATGACGGATTTCGTCCGTGGAACGGGCCACGTGCAGCAGGCTGTCGCGCACGGTTTCGTAGTAGCGGCTGCCCGTGGGCGTGAGGTGAATGGTACGCGTGCCACGCTCGAACAGCGGCTTGCCCAGGTACTCCTCCAGGTGACGTACCTGGCGGCTGATGGCGCCCTGGGTGACATTCAGTTCGCTCGCGGCGTGCGTGAAGCTCAAGTGCCTGGCGGCAGCCTCGAAGGCGACCAGGCTGTTCAAGGGAGGCAGAGGATGGATCTTCATGATTCAGGCCAGCGGCGATGGATGCTCTCATCGATGGCGCGATCTTAAGGCCCCGCTCCCCTGTCGTCGCCGAGGCTGGCGGGGATAGCTATCCCGGTGTCGCAGACGGCTTGGTCAAGTACTGGCCAGTCGCCTGCAAGGCCGCACGCATCTCGCGGTTTTCCCGACGCAACGCCTCATTGGCGGCTTGCAGCCCCTCCAGGCGCCGACGCATGTCCGCCAGCGCCTCCTGCCCGTAGCGCACTCGCAGTTCCTGCCAGAACAGGGCCAGCATCAGCAGCACAATCAGCAGGATCGCACCGCTGAGCAAGGCCCAGGCCAGTTCCATTGCGTTCATCCCTGTCTCCAGAATGGGCGGTCTTGCCCGATGACGCGAAGATATGTAGCGTCACAAGACAGGTCTAGAATGTGGATGTGTACAGGTAAACTTTTGGCACGGATGGAGGCACGCCATGAAACGCAAGCAGTCGATCGAACACGTGCGCTGGGACCTGGCCCTGCGCTACCGCCTGATCGAGACCGTTGTCTGGTGGGAGGGGCGCCTGACCACCAATCACCTGATGCAAAGCTTCGGCATCAGCCGCCAACAGGCGTCCAAGGACATCAACACCTACATCGGTGAACATGCGCCCAAAAACCTGACATATGACAAGCACCTGAAAGGCTATGTCCCCAGCAAGCAGTTCCGTCCGCTGTTCATCGACGACAGCGCCGATGCCTACCTCCACCTGCTCAACCACAACCACGAGCGCGCCCCGCATATCGAGGGCCTGGCCCTGGCCTACGCCCACACCGAAGTGCTCAAGGTGCCAGACCGCTCGGTACGCCCCGAAGTGCTGCGGCCGCTGCTCAAGGCCTGTCGGGAAGGGCTGCGGCTGGAAACCGAGTACGTCTCCCTGGCCAACCCCGCCCCGGAAATCCGCCTGATCGCCCCGCACACCCTGGTCTACACCGGCATGCGCTGGCATGTACGCGCCTACTGCGAGAAGAACCGCGCCTACCGCGACTTCGTCCTCAGCCGCCTGCGTGGCGTGCCGGAGCTGCTGGACGCCTCGGAACACAGCCGCGAGCAGGACGAGGGCTGGAATACCCAGGTGCAGGTGATCATCGAGCCGGACCCGCGCTTGAAACCGTCGCAGAAGGCGCTGATCGAAGTCGACTACGGCATGCAGGACGGCCGCCTGGTGCTGGATACCCGTGGCGCCCTGGTGCAATACGTACTGCAGCGCTACCAGATCGACCCGAACAAGCTGCAGGCCAAGGCTGTGGCCCAACAGATAGTCGCCGCCAACCTGGAAGAGCTGGAGCGCTGGCTGTACAGCTGAGCGCCCTCACACCACGTCATTGTGGGGGCGAATTCATTGGCTATGTCCGCGTTAGCTGTTGCTTGGCGGCAACCGGTGAGCGCGAGTGCCTGTAGGACGCCGAGTTCCTGCTGGCGAGAATGTCCGCATTCGCTAGCAAGCTAGCGCCTGAAAGGGACTCCAGGACCTTCGCCACTGCCTGGCGAATGATTTGCCTATCCAGATGGCATAATCTCAACCGGCTCATAACAGGTACGCATGAATGACCGCTGAAAGCTACGACCAACTTGCGATCTTCTCGGCCGTGGCGCAGGAGCGCAGCTTCACCCGTGCCGCAGCCAAACTTGGCATGTCGCAGCCTGCCTTGAGCCGGGCCATGCGTCAGTTGGAGGAGCGACTGGGCGTCAGGTTGCTTTCGCGCACCACTCGAAGCGTGTCTCCCACGGAAGCCGGCGAACACCTGCTGCGGGTGGTCGCTCCCAGGTTCGAAGAAATCAACAACGAGTTGGCATTTCTCAGCGAGTTCCGCGACAAGCCGGCAGGCACGCTGCGTATCACGGCCGGCGAGCATTCCGCGATCACCATCCTGCACCCCGTACTCGCGAAGCTGCTGCCCGAGAATCCCGATCTCAACATCGAGATCATCGTCGACTACGGTCTGACCGACATCGTTGCGCAAGGCTACGACGCCGGTGTCCGGTTGGGTGAGCAGGTCGCCAAGGACATGATTGCGGTGCGCATCGGGCCCGACATGCGGATGGCCGTTGTCGGCTCACCGGAGTATTTCGCCAGGCATTCGAAGCCCAGAATCCCGCGCGACCTCATGCAGCACAACTGCATCAACATCCGTATGCCAACCTACGGCGGCATCTACCCCTGGGAGTTCGAAAAGAAGGGGCAAGAGCTGAAGGTGCGTGTCGAGGGCCAACTGGTGTTCAACAACATCGCCATGCGCCTGGAGGCCGTCCTCCAGGGGCTGGGGCTGGCCTACATGCCCGAAGACCTGGTACAGGCGCATGTCGCCGAGGGGCGGTTGATCCGCGTGCTCGCGGACTGGTGCGAACCGTTCACGGGATACCACCTCTACTATCCGAGCAGGCGTCAGGCCTCACCTGCCTTCTCCTTGTTCCGCGACGCCCTGCGCTACTTGGGCTGAGCCCAGAGTCACGGCCGCCCAGCGGCTTCAGCCAGCTGCGTGTCCAACGCCTCGCGGGCGCGCCTGGCTGCATCGGCATCGCCGTTGTCGGCTAGCGCCTGGATCAGTTGACGCAACTGCGAAACGGTCAGGCCCACCCTCATGCTGGCGGCCATGTGCGAACGCAGTTGCGGCTCCACACCGGGTGTAGCGGCCAGCGCTCCGACCGTGGCCAGCTCACGGCTTTGCCAGTCCAGGTTGTCGCGCTCGAAGATGTCGCCGAACAAATGCGCCTGCAGGTACTGATTGATGACGGGGGCGAAGTCGAACAGCGGGCCTTGCACAGGTGCGCCCGCAATACGGGTCTGATTGGCCTTGCCCGCCGCGAGCAGTTCGTCGCCGGTGGGAATGACGCGACTGGGCTCGCGTCCCGGCGCATCCTGGATGCCGCGCTGCTTGCGCGCCTCCGCCACCCTCATCAGCTCACCGAGCGCGTTGAGACTGCGCGGAAAGCCGGCATAGGCGTATAGCTGCACGAGGATTTCCTTCGCCTCACTGATGGTCAGGCCCGCATCCAGCCCCTGGTTCAAACTGGCATTGAGTTTGGGCATGTCGCTCGTGGCCATTGCGGCTGCGATCAACGGGATGGCCTGCTGCTTGGCGGACAGCGTCTCGGACGCGGATTGTTCGGTGATCATGGTTTGCGGCTCCAGGGTGCCCTGGGCAGCGTGGCTCGACGTAGCCGCCAGCCCCAGGCTCAGCGCGAATGCCGCTGCCAGCGTTCCGGGCTTGCAGTGTCTAGCGTGCGTTGTATTGGTCATCGGTCACTTTCTCCAGCCATTCCACGTTCTTGCCATCCATCGAACCCGTCACGGCCAGGTGAGTCATTGCAGTGGTCGGCGCGGCACCGTGCCAATGCTTGACGCCCGGAGGGCATAGGATCACGTCGCCCGGGTGGATCTGCTGCACGGGTTTGCCCCATTCCTGTGTCAGGCCGACGCCGGAAACCACCACAAGACGCTGTCCTGCGGGATGGGTGTGCCAGGCCGAGCGCGCACCGGGCTCAAAGGTCACGTAGGCACCGGACGCATTGATCTCGTCGCTGGCGGGAAACAAGGGATCGACGCGCACCCGCCCGGTGAAGTTATCCACCGGCCCGGCTACGGAAGCCTGAGTGCCTGCGCGGCTGATCTGCTGGCTGCCTACAGACTCTTTGGCCTCGCTGGCCGCGTTGGCGAAAGGAATCGCAGCGCATACCGCGATCCCGAGCAAAGTCTTGTTCATGGTGACGCATCCTTTGTTTAGAGAGTCCTGGCGTAGAACGCCGTCAACTTGCCCATTGCGGCGTCGACATACTTCGGAACCCAGTAGGTTTCGATGTGCGTGGCCCCATCGATCATGAACAGCTCCTTGTCCTTGGTTCCGCTGGCCTTGGCGAACGCCTCTTCACTCATGTACAGGCTGTCGGCTTTGCTGCCCGCGATCATCAACAACGGTTTGTCGATCAGTTCGATCTGGTTGCTAGCGTCGAAACGCATCAGGTCCAGCAAGCTGCTCATGGTGTACTTGAAGGTCGAGTTGGGGTGCGCGTGCGTCTTCCAGTAGTACTCGTAACCCTGCCGATACAGATCAAATGGCAGTTTGGCGATCTGCTCATCGGTCAGATTGGCGTCGCCGGCATAGAGCACCTCGCCACCAGCCGCTTCCTGGGCGCGGGCAGCCGAAGCCCGCGTCAGGCGTTCCTGAATGGTGTCCAGTTGCGAATCCACGTAGCCATTACGACGAACCCGTCCGGAGTTGAACATGCTCAACGTCGCAATCGAGCGGAATCGCTTGTCGGTTTGCGCCGCCGCCAATGAATAGCCGCCACCGCCGCAGATACCGAGCAGGCCCAGGCGTTGCTGATCGACGCCAGCGTACTGGCTGATGAAATCCGCCATCCCGTGGATGTCCTCGATGCGGTGCGCGGGTTTGTCCACATTGCGCGGCTGACCGCCACTCGCCCCCTGATAGGCCGCATCAGCAGTGATCGTAATGTAGCCCTGATCCGCCAATCGCTGGGCATACAGACCTGCGACCTGCTCTTTAACCCCACCATTGGGATGCGCCACCACGACTGCTGGATATTGCTTCGCCGGATCGTAGTTCGCGGGGGTGTAGACGTTGGCTGAAATATCCAGGCCATTGAGTGTGTACGTGACCGGGTGGATGTTGATCTTGCCCGGCTCGTTCTTCGCAATCGCACCGTCGTAAACCAGGGTGAATGGGTTCTGCTTGTAATCCCCAGCGCCGGCCTCGGCCGACAACATCCCGACCATGGCGGCCATGAGGGTCGCCTTTATCGTTCGCTTCATCTGAAAACTCCTGCCAATTTCTGACGCTAAAAGGCACGGCGGCCATCGCCGTGCGCGTGGTCAATCCAGGTCTTTTTCTGCGAGAAACTTCGAAACCAGATCCGCGATTTCGACGTTGTTGATGTCCGAGAACGGAAAATGGGAGTTGCCCTTGATCCCGATCTCCGGCAAGTGAATGAGCGTTACGTCGCCGCCATGACGATTCACCGTATCCCGCCACAGGCGCGCCATCTCGAGCCGGGCACGCCAGCTGTCCTGAGCAGGCAAACGAACCGGTTTGGCGGGGATGTTGTCGCCATAGAAAATGACGATGGGGATGCGAGTCAGCGCTGCGAACTGCGCCTTGGATACGACATGGGCCGAGAGCGTGTCGAACGCGCTGGGAATCGGCGCGGGCACTTCCCCTTCTGGAAACACGAAGCTGCTGCCCGGCTCGAACGCCACAATCGCCCGCACGTTGCGGTTCTTGATCGCAGTCAGCCAACCGGGCCCGCCACCCTGCGAATGGGTGAACAGGATGGCGGGGCCAGCCTTCTCCAGCAGTGCGGATACGCCATCGGATACAACCTCGATGTCGTAAGGACCGGTGTTGGGCGTCATCGAACGGAAGAACTGCTCCAGCGCCTCCTGTCCTCGCGGAAACTGGCTGCCCTCGAAGGTCTCGGGCCACAGGCCGATGCGGAACTGGTTGAACCACATCTGCTCATCCGCGACCGGCTTGATCGCTGTTTCAACCAGGCTCCGTCCCGCATCGCCCCGGCGCGGCTGGTCGATCAGATAGGTGGAGAAGCCGCGACGCAGGAAGATGTTCTGGAACCCTTCACGTCCATCGGCCGTCGTCTCCCAGGACTTCGCGGATTGCCCTGCGCCGTGCCACATGACGATCGGCAGCGGGCGAGCGTCGACCGGCACCTGATAGAACGCGTACACATGGTCACCGTGGTAGCTCTGGCCATCGGGCTTCGTAGGCTTGTAGGGGTCGAAACTACCTGGCTGGGTGATCAGCCCACCGCCGGCAATCAGGCTTCCCTGGTCCTTGATGACCAGCGGACTGCGATCACCCGCGCTGACAACCGCAGAGGTGCATAGCGCGATACACAGGGTGCCTGCCTTAATCGCAGGCATGCACTTATGAATGATGTGCGGGGTCATGGGTTGCGCTCGGTTTGAAATAACAGAGCACCAAGCTACCCCTCGCGCATTGATTAATGAATAGCACCAGTCGAATAGTACTGATACCAGAAACACATAGATAAACCGTGTGAACTCAGCTGCCGAGACAAGCATCAGCGTTCACGGCGAGGGGCCGGGAGTGAGCGTTGATCGGCCGGGCTCGGTATCACCCGTTCATTGCGGGCCCTCGGCCTACACACCTGCACCACATCCGTTTTCGCCGTCCTACAGAGAAATTTCCCACACACCAGTAACCTTGAGGGCCTACAAGCGCGCTCGATAGTGTTCCGCTCCGCCACGGTCAATCCCGTGGCCGGGTTTGACAGCCCGTTGTCCAGGCGCGATTGCGCCAACCGGTGCATGCGAGGAACAGCGAAGGTTCTTTGCAGGCTCTGATACGCGTGCAGTATTTGCTGCAACGCTTCATGGCAGATCGCGTGGGGAGATCCTCGTGATCTGCCGGATCCTGGACCCGGTCTGTCAACCCCGCGCGGTCTGCCGCCCTTCGATTGACAGCGAACGACGGTAGCTCCTCAACCAGTCCCAGGAGTTACACCCATGCATGAAGCATTCACCCCCATCACCCTCCACCGCTACACCCGCCCCCTGCGCGGCGTGATGATCGACGGCCAGCCCTGGACCAGCGCCTTCGACTTCGCCCGGCTCATCGGCCACAAGCACCACCAGCGACTCTACGACCAGATGGACCCCGACCAGCGCCAGACCCTGCGTTTCCTCTACGCCACCGGCAACGAAGAAAACGTGCCCGTCATCAGCCAGTCCGCCACCTACCGCACCCTTTGCCGCTACTACCGCCCCGAAAACCGCAGCCTCCGCTACTGGCTCGACCACGAATTCTTCCCCACCCTGCGCGACGCCGAATCCCTCGCCCCCAGCCAACCCCGACGCGTAGTGATGAAATGGGACGGCCTGCGGCAAAGCCTGCTGGAATGGCAAGGAAGACTCTGGGTGCCCCTGGAAGAACTTCCCCACTTCGCATCACAACAAGCCCCGCAAAGCCCCAGCCGCCTGCCGAGCTGGTGGCGAATCTGAAAACAAAGGCGCCGCCCATTGGCGGCGCCTTTACCTGAACTGCGAACCGTAGCTTGGTGCAGTGCGCGGCGGAGGCCGAGCCCTACGACCGCTGTATGACGCGCTTTTATCCAATCTGTGTCTGTCACCTCGTGCCCGCCCGCCCTAGATTTGGATTTTTCCGTCCAGGTGCCCGCGATGAACGACATACCCGGCAACATCGACTTTGCAGGCTTGACGGCTCGCAGGCTCGGGCCCGATGACCTTGAGATCATCTGCGTGCACCGCGAAACGATGTTCCTCGAGGCTGAAGGCGACCCCTCGAAATTGCGCCTGATGACCGAGCATTTCCGCCCCTGGCTGCAGCAACGCCTGCTCGACGGCCGCTACTACGGCTTCGCGCTGATGGACGCCGAGCAGCCTGCTGCGGCGATTGGCCTGATGAGTATCGACTGGCCCCCTCACCCGTCCCATCCAGCCTCGGACCAGCGCGGCTATGTGCTGAACGTATTCGTTGAACCTGCCTACCGGCGCCGGGGCTTGGCTTCGGCCCTGATGAAGCTGGCGGAAGCCGAGTTCGCCCAACGCGGTTTGAGTTTTGCCGTGCTGCACGCGACCAAGGCCGGCAAGCCGGTGTACGAGGGATTGGGCTGGGCGGGCACTGCCGAGATGGCGAAAACCCTTTGATTACTTGGCCGCTGATGCCAGGGGGTTGGTCGCCTTTCCCGCCTTCCGCCTCTCAAACCCAGCCTTGCGCAGAGTCGCTCCAGCGATAACCCCGTCACGCCGACTGCAGGTTCTGCGAGTGCCTGGGCAAGCCGATGGAGATGGAGGCGGCCAACACCACGAAAGCCGTGGAGACCCACAAGCACGCCTCCAGCCCATAGGCCTGGTAGATCCAGCCGGACAGCAGCGTTCCGATCAACCTCCCCAGTGCGTTGGACATGTAGTAGAAACCCACGTCCAGGGATACGCCGTCTTCCTTGGCATAGCTGACGATCAGGTAGCTGTGCAGGGAGGAGTTCACGGCGAACAGCGCACCGAACACCATCAGCCCACCCAGCAGCACCACCTGGGCCGACCAGCCGCTTGAAAGGCCAACCGCAATGGCCGCGGGTAACGCCGCCAGCAAACTTGCCCAGAGGAAGGCCGCGCGGCCGTCCGGTACATGCCCACGCCGTTTGCCGGTGATGGCCGGCGCGAAGGACTGCACGATGCCGTAGCCGATGACCCACGCGGCGAGGAAGCCGCCGACCAGCCAGAAGTCCCAGCCGAAAACGGTGCTCAGGTACACCGGCAGGGCGACCACGAACCAGACGTCGCGGGCGCCGAAGAGGAACAGCCGGGCCGCCGAGAGGATGTTGATGGCCCGACTCTTGGACAGCATGTCGCGGAACTTCGGCTTGGCCTTGGCCTTGCCCAGATCCTTCTTCAGCAGCACCAGGCTGCCGAGCCAGATCAGGCTCAGCACGACCGCCATGGCCAGGACCGCGCCCGTGAAGCCCAGCAGGGCAAGCAGCGCCCCACCCAGGAAGAAGCCCACGCCCTTCAGCGCGTTCTTGGAACCGGTGAGGATCGCCACCCACTTGTAGAGCGTGCCCTGCTGGCTGTCTGGCACCAGGAGCTTGATCGAGCTCTTGGCGCTCATTTTATTGAGGTCCTTGGCGATGCCCGACAGCGCCTGGGCGCCCATCACCCAGGGGATGGTGAGCCAGGCGGCGGGCACCGTGAGCATCAGCAGCGCGATGACCTGCATCCCGAGGCCGATGTTCATGGTGCGGTTCAGCCCCACGCGCGCGCCGAGGTAGCCGCCCACCAGGTTGGTGATGACACCGAAGATCTCGTAGAACAGGAACAGCGCAGCGATCTGAAGTGGCGTGTAGCCCAGGGTGTGGAAGTGCAGCACCACCAACATGCGCAAGGCGCCGTCGGTGAGGGTGAAGGCCCAGTAGTTGCCGGTCACTAGCAGGTACTGGCGCACTTCAGGGGAAAGGCCGGACAACGCCTTCATCGGGTTCCACTCCTGGCGGGTAGCCCGGATACCCATCCGGGGAAATGTGCTTCGGGGCATTCCCGGATTTCATCCGGGCTACCGGTGCTATCAACCGGCCAGACCGACCAGCCGGGCCAGCTCGACAGTGCGGTTGGCGTAGCCCCACTCGTTGTCGTACCAGGCATAGAGCTTCACCTGGGTGCCGTTGACCACCATGGTCGACAGTGCGTCGATGATCGACGAGCGCGGGTCGGTGCGGTAATCGATGGACACCAGCGGGCGCTCTTCATAGCCGAGGATGTCCTTCAGTTCATTCTCCGACGCCGTCCTGAGGAGCTGGTTGACCTCCTCCACCGTGGTTGCGCGCTCCACTTCGAACACGCAGTCGGTCAAGGATGCGTTGGCCAGCGGCACCCGCACGGCGTGACCGTTCAAGCGGCCGCGCAGCTCGGGGAAGATTTCCGCGATGGCGGTGGCCGAACCGGTGGTGGTGGGGATCAGGCTCATGCCCGAGGCACGGGCGCGGCGCAGGTCCTTGTGCGGCTGGTCGAGAATGCTCTGGGTATTGGTCAAGTCGTGGATGGTGGTGATGGAACCGTGGCGGATGCCGAGGTTTTCGTGGATCACCTTGACCACCGGCGCCAGGCAGTTGGTGGTGCAGGACGCGGCGGTGACGATGCGGTGCTGCGCTGGGTCGAACAGGTGTTGGTTGACCCCCATGACCACGTTCAACGCGCCCTTTTCCTTGACCGGCGCACTGACCACCACCCGCTTCACGCCCTGGTCCAGATAGGCCTGGAGCACGGCGACGGTTTTCATCTTGCCGCTGGCCTCGATCACCAGATCGCAATCGGACCAGTCGGTGTCGGCGATGGCTTTGTTGGCAGTGACCTGGATGCGCTTGCCGCCGATCACCACGCAGTCGCCTTCGGCACTGGCTTCGTGCTGCCAGCGGCCGTGAACCGAATCGAAGTTCAGCAGATGGGCGTGGGTGGCGGCGTCACCCGCGACGTCATTGATGCGGACAAACTCGAACTCCGGCCAGTCCCAGGCAGCGCGCAGCGCCAGGCGACCGATACGACCGAAACCGTTGATACCGACTTTGATGCTCATGCTTGTGTTCTCGAATAAAAACGTGGGTCAGAGGGAACGTTGGTTGACGCGTTTGGACAGCTCTTCAGCCGACTCCTTGCGCTCGGAATAGCGGTCGACCAGGTAATCCGAGCGGTCACGCAGCAACAGGGTGAACTTCACCAGTTCCTCCATGACATCCACGACGCGGTCGTAGAACGAGGACGGCTTCATGCGCCCCGCCTCGTCGAACTCCAGGTAGGCCTTGGGCACCGAGGACTGGTTGGGGATGGTGAACATGCGCATCCAGCGGCCCAGTACACGCAGCTGGTTGACCACGTTGAAGGATTGCGAACCGCCGCAAACCTGCATCACCGCCAGGGTCTTGCCCTGGGTCGGGCGGACCGCGCCCATGGCCAGGGGAATCCAGTCGATCTGGGCCTTGAACACCGCGCTCATCGAGCCGTGGCGTTCCGGCGAGCACCACACCTGGCCTTCCGACCAGAGCACCAGCTCGCGAAGCTCTTGCACTTTGGGATGGTCGTCCGGCACGTCATCCGGCAACGGCAGCCCGGACGGGTCGAAGATGCGCGTCTCGGCGCCGAAGTGCTGGAGCAGGCGGGCCGCCTCTTCCGTCAGCAGTCGACTGAAGGAACGCTCGCGGGTCGATCCGTAAAGCAGCAGGATGCGCGGCTTGTGGGTTGCCGAAGGCGCGCGGCCCAGCTTGTCCAGCGTAGGCAGGTCAACCAGATCGGCTTCGAGATTGGGAATGTGGTCGTCGGTCATGGTTCTACTCCTCAGCAAGCGCGACCTTGGGCTGATCGAACCAGCGGCGCTTGAGCCACCAGGCCACGCCCACCAGCGAGATCAGTACCGGCACCTCCACCAGCGGCCCGATCACGGTGGCGAAGGCCACCGGGGACGCCAGGCCGAAGGTCGCGATGGCCACCGCAATGGCCAGTTCGAAATTGTTGCTGGCGGCGGTAAAGGCCAGCGCCGTGGTGCGCGGATAATCGGCCTGGAGCAGCTTGCCCATCCAGAAGCTGATGAAGAACATCACCACGAAGTAGATGGTCAGCGGGATGGCAATGCGCAGCACGTCCAGCGGCAGTTGCAGCACCTTGTCGCCCTTGAGGCTGAACATCGCGACGATGGTCAGCAGCAGCGCCATCAGGGTCAGCGGGCTGATCCGGGGAATGAAGCGCTCGCTGTACCAGGCCTCACCTTTGCGGGCGATCAGCAGCTTGCGGGTGAGGAAGCCCGCCAGGAAGGGAATCCCGAGGTAGATCAGTACCGACTCAGCAATGTCGATGAAGCTGGTCTGGATCACACTGCCTTCCAGGCCGAACAACGGCGGCAGCAGGCCCAGGAATATCCAGGCGTACACGCTGAAGAACAGGATCTGGAAGATGCTGTTGAAGGCCACCAGCCCGGCCACGTATTGGTTGTTGCCACCGGCGATCTGGTTCCAAACCAGCACCATGGCGATACAACGGGCCAGGCCGATGAGGATCAGGCCGGTCATGTATTCAGGCTTGTCCGCCAGGAACACAATCGCCAGCACGAACATCAGCACCGGCCCGATCACCCAGTTCTGCACCAGCGACAGGGCGAGGATGCGCTTGTCCTTGAACACCTCCGGCAGCTCTTCGTAGCGCACCTTGGCCAGCGGCGGGTACATCATGACGATCAGGCCAATGGCGATGGGAATGTTGGTCGAGCCCACGGACAGGCTGTTCAGCCAACCCGGTAGACCTTCGAACAGACTGCCGAGGCCAACGCCCAGCGCCATGGCCAGAAAGATCCAGACCGTCAGGTAGCGATCCAGGAATGCGAGACGGCTGTTGCGCATGGTCATGTCTCCGAATGTCAGAGGGTGCCGATCAAGGCCAGTTCCGCCTTGAGCTGCTCACTGCTCATCTGCTTCAACGGCAGCGCCAGGAAGGCCTGGACGCGGGTCTTGATCCGCTCCAGCGTGGCCTCGAAGGCAGCTTCGACCTCTTCAGGGCTGCCCCTGTAGTCAGAAGGGTCGGCCAGTCCCCAATGGGCCTTCACGGCCGGGCCGAAGAACACTGGGCAGGCTTCGCCAGCGGCCTTGTCGCAGACGGTGATAACGAAGTCCGGTGCCAGGCTCTCATGCTCGTCGCTGGATTTGCTGTAGAGACCCTCGGTGGCGATGCCGGCCTTGTCCAGAGTCTTCAGGCTCAGCGGATGCACCTCGCCCTTCGGCTGACTGCCGGCGCTATAGGCCTTCATGCCAACAGGCGCCAGGTGGTTGAACACGGCTTCGGAGAGGATGCTGCGGCAGCTGTTGGCGGTGCAGAGAAACAAGACTTTCATTGGAAATCCCTTTTAGCAGCAGGCAGCGACACGCTCCGGGCGGTCGCCCATGCCTTCCAGGCGCTTCGAGTCGGGGCTCAGCCAGTGCCGGTTAGCGTCCAGCACTGTGATCAGCACACGGTGTACCCAATCGGGCAGGTTGGGATGCAGGCGGTAGTAGACCCACTGGCCCTGGCGGCGATCCGCCAATAGCCCGCAGGTGCGCAGCTGAGCCAGGTGACGGGATATCTTCGGCTGGCTCTCATCCAGCGCGCAGGTGAGTTCGCAGACGCACAACTCGTCCTCGCGGGTGATGAGTAGCATCAGGCGAACGCGGGTTTCGTCGGCCAGGCATTTGAAAACGGTGGTCGGGGTCAGATGGTCGGTCATAGGGCTCTCAACGTTTGGTTTTCACCAGGACGAACATCTTGATGCGTTCGGCAATTTCCTGAGCCGCGTGTCGGAAGGCATCAGGCTTGGCGCTGATGACCGGGTCTTCGAAGTGCCAGGCCAGCACCTCGCCGGCGCCGGGCAGCGCGTGGCACTCCAACGCCGCCTTGTCACAGAGGGTGATCACGTAGTCGAAGCGCTCACCGGCAAACTCGTCGACGGACTTGCTACGCAGGCCCTCGGTGCTGATACCCAGGTGCTCTAGCTCGGCCAGGCTACGTGGATCGACCTCCCCTGGGGCGGTGCCCGCGCTGAACGCTTCGAAGTGCTCGGAATCGATGTGCCGAAGCAGCGCTTCGGCGAACTGGGATCGGGCGGCGTTGGCGGTGCAAACGAACAGCACGCGGGTCTTGGAGGTCATGGCCATGCTCTTGGGTAGATATGGTTTTCCGAATATATGTCTTTTTGAATACTAGGTAAAGCCGCCAGGATGAATCGCAAGGGAATCAGCTTGTGACAGCTGGCAGAAATGCCTACGAGCCCCAAGCCAGGTGCGCTCCATCGTCAACGCCGACCTGAAACATCCGGTTACTCGCATATTCGAATATCGTCATGAACCTGTCATTACAGTCGCCTTAGTTTCAGTCGCACCTCAACCCACACGGGAGCTGTACGATGAAAAAACTGACCTTGGGTGCAATGGTGCTGACCAGCCTGTTTGCCGCCACCTCCTTTGCCAGCCAGTTCGACAAGCCTGGTTTCGTCACCGAAGTGGAAGATGGCCGCCTCTGGGTGTTCCGCGATGGCTCCCAGGAGCTGAAGGACTTCAAGGCGAGCGGCGAGCCGGCCAAACAGTTCACCGACGTCGGCACTGGCCCGGATGGCATGACCGTCAAGGCGGCCGACGAAAAAACTCTGAAGGACTACCTGCAGGCCATCAAGCAATAAGGTCCGCGACTAAACTGCCCGCGCGCCTCGCGCAGCGGGCAGTGCACCATCTGACTCGGGAACCTGGCACGCAGAGCGGTACCCGAAGGCACCGCCCTGCCATCACAAAGTGATCAGTACTACCCCTGGAACCTCCGCGTCTTGAAGCTGATCGACGCTTTGAACTCGTCCACCGTGCCAATGCGGCGAATGTCAGCCCACGTCCCCTTGTAATAGGGCACCACATTGCGGTCGACCCAGGCCGTGGTCAAATCGCCCATCACGCCGTTGAAATGGCCAAATTGCATGAAGGTCTGGTTCGGCTTGATGTCGGGTTCCAGGTAGGCCAACGCATAGGACGAGCCATAGTCGTTGTACACCTCGACGACATCCCCGGACTGGATACTCAAAGTTTTCTTGCTCATTTTTCAAGCATGGAAGAGAACACTTGGAAGCTCCGAGCGCAGACCCCAAGGCGTAGTTGCGGCAATTGCTCAGCCAGCAATCCGAGGACTAAACTCCGCTGCATGAAACGCCGCCTGCGATTCCTCCTCGTCTTTCTGATCAGCCTGGCGCTTCCCCTGAGCGGGATGGCGGGCATCGAGGCGCCGACCGATCCCTGCCCGATGCAAGCCGCCGGCATGATCCAGATGATGGACATGGACATGGATATGGACTGCTGCGATGACCACGGCAAGACGGGCGAGCATGGCAAGAAGGCCTGCAAGACGGGCCAGGAATGCAAGACCGGCAGCATGCTCCAGGTTTCAATCCTGAAACCACCGGTCACCCTGACCGGGCCCGTGCTCGCCGACACTTACCCTGTAGCAGTTCCCGACCGCTCCCCTCCCAATCTCTGGCGACCTCCCTGCGCCTGATTCCTCTCCCTGTCTGAACTCCCACCTGCATCGCTTGCGACTGCGGGCGGGCATGCGCTTATGCGCTGAATATTCAGAGGAATCGTCAGATGACTTCCTTGAGTCCTTGCTCCGGGCTGCCTGTTGCTGGCGCCCTGGCAATAATGCTGTTTGCCTTGCCGAGCCCGGGGGCCTCGCTGTCGCTGGACGACGCGTTGCAGTTGGCCGAGCGCAACGCACCGTCCTTGTCCGCGCAAGCTGCCAAGCTGGATGCGGCAAGAAATGCTGCGATACCTGCCGGTGAGTTACCAGATCCGAAGCTCGCCCTGGGCGTGCAGAACGTCCCCATCGAGGGCGAAGACCGCTGGAGCCTCGACCGCGACTTCATGACCATGCAGATGGTCGGCGTGATGCAGGAGATGCCCAATCGCGACAAGCGCAAGGCGCGGGTCGACACGGCCCAGGCTTCGATCGAACGGGCTGCGGCCGAGGCGCAAGCCGAACGGGTGAAAGTCCGCCGGGAAACCGCCCTGGCCTGGATCGAGACCTACACCGAACAGCGCAAACTCGCCCGATTCGACGACTTCTTCCGGGAGAACCGGCTGCTGGCGGAAACCGTCCAGGCCCGCCTGGTGGGAGGCCGTGGCCAGGCGTTGGAGGCGGTTGAGCCCCGGCAGGAAGCGGCCCAATTGGCGGAGCAGCAGGACGACCTGGCGCTGCAGGTGGCCCAGGCGCGGGCGGCGCTCAAGCGCTGGGTTGGCCAGGAGGCCGCCCTGCCCCTTGCCGGTGACTTTCCGCACTGGCCCATCGACGCGTCCAGCTACCTGCAAGCCCTGCATCGCCATCCCGAGCTGGCGGCCTACGCGCCGATGACACGAGAAGCCGAAGCCCTGGTGCGCGAGGCCGAAGCAGAGAAGAAATCCGACTGGAGTTGGGAGGTGGACTACCAGCGCCGTGGACGTGAATTCGGCGACATGATGACCGTGCAATTCACCTTCGACCTGCCGCTATTTTCCAGTACTCGCCAAGACCCCAAGATCGCCGCGCGACGGGCCCAGGTCGGCCAGCTGGAGGCCGAGCGCGAAGCCCTGCTGCGTGAGCATGCCCAGCAACTGGAAACAGACCTGGCGGAATACCAGCGCCTGGATCGGGCGGTGGCCCGCAGTCAGTCCACCCTGGGGCCCCTGGCCGAAGAGAAGGTGGCACTCGCCCTGGCGGGTTATCGCGCCGGGAATACCGAGCTCGCCAGTGTCATCGCTGCGCGCCGCGAGCTTGTCCAGGCCAGGCTCAAGGAGCTCGACTTGCAAGGCTTGAAAGCACTGGCTGGCGCCCGCCTGTACTTTACCTACGGGGAGGGCCGCCCATGAGCCGCGCAGCCTGGAAGGTACCCGCACTGATGGGGCTGGTCCTGCTCGTAGGCGCGGCAGGCGGTTACTGGTTTGCCACCCAAGGGCGTCCGACGGGAATACCCGGGGTCGCCACCCCCGCCGACGAGCGCCAACCGCTCTACTGGTACGACCCGATGTTTCCGCAGCAGAAGTTCGACAGCCCCGGCAAGTCGCCCTTCATGGACATGCAGTTGGTTCCAAAATTTGCGGATGAAGCGAATGACAGTTCGTCTGTCCGCATAGAGCCGGGTATCCAGCAGAACCTCGGTGTGCGGTTGGCCACGGTCACCAAGGGGAAACTGGAGCAAAGCCTGCAAGTAAGCGGCGTCCTGGCCTTCAATGCGCGCGAGGTGGCATTGGTACAGGCGCGGGCCGGTGGTTTCGTCGAGCGCACCTACGCCCGCGCACCTGGCGATCTGATTGCGGCCGGCGATCCCCTCGCCGACGTGCTAATACCGGAATGGGCAGCCGCCCAGGAAGAGTTTCTCGCGCTGCGCCGCATTGGCGACCCAGCCTTGTCCGCTGCGGCCCGCCAGCGTCTGCACCTGATCGGGATGCCGGCGGCACTGATCGCCCAGGTCGAGCGAGGCGGGAAAGCCAGGTCGGTCATGACGCTGACCAGCCCCATCAGCGGTGTGATTCGCGAGCTCGACGTGCGCATTGGCATGACCCTGTCAGCCGGACAGCCCCTTGCCCGGATCAACGGCCTGGAACACGTATGGCTGGAGGCAGCCATTCCAGAGGCCCAGGCTGGCGCATTGCAAGTCGGGCAGACGGTCGAAGCGCGGCTGCCCGCCCTGCCCGGCGAGGTGATCCACGGGGCGCTCTCCAGCGTGCTTCCCGAGAGCGACTCGCAAAGCCGCACGTTGCGCGTGCGCATCGAACTGGCCAATTCCGATGGCCGCTTGCGACCAGGCATGACTGCCCAGGTTCGGCTGAACCAGCCCAGCCAGGCCGACCTATTGCTGCTACCCAGTGAAGTGGTCATTCGCACGGGTAAACGCGCGCTCGTGATGCTCGTGGAAGAAAGCGGTCGCTTCCGCCCGATTGAAGTCCAACTGGGTCAGGAGAGCGATGGTCAGGTGGCGGTCCTCGACGGATTGGAAGCCGGCCAGCAGGTCGTCGCGTCCGGGCAATTCCTGATCGATTCGGAAGCCAGCCTGCGAGGTCTCGAGGCCAGGTCGCTGGGCAAGCCAACGATGCCCATGGACCAGCCAGCCCTGCACGAGGCCGAGGGCAGCGTCGTCGAAGTCGGCGCTCAGGGTCTGACGGTTTCCCACGGCCCATTCAAGACCTTGGGGATGCCCGGCATGACCATGACCTTTCCCCTGGCCCAACCCGAGCTGGCGCAGGGCCTGAAAACGGGTGACCGCATCAGGCTGAAAGTGCGCGAGAGCGATTCCGGCTTGCTGATCGAGCAACTGGAGAAGCTGGAGAGCGCGCCATGATCGAGAAACTGATTCGCTGGTCAGTCGCCAATCGGTTTCTGGTGTTGCTGGCCACCCTGTTTGCGGTGGCCTGGGGTATCTGGTCGCTACGCAGCACCCCCATCGATGCCCTGCCCGACCTCTCCGACGTGCAAGTCATAATCCGCACGCCCTATCCGGGGCAAGCACCGCAGATCGTCGAGAACCAGGTCACCTACCCGCTGACCACCACCATGCTTTCGGTGCCTGGGGCCAAGACGGTCAGGGGGTACTCGTTCTTCGGCGACAGTTTCGTGTACGTGCTGTTCGAGGACGGTACCGACTTGTACTGGGCGCGCTCGCGAGTGCTCGAATACCTGAGCCAGGCGCAGGGGCGTCTGCCTGCCGCTGCCAAGCCCGCGCTGGGCCCGGATGCCACGGGGGTTGGCTGGATATTCCAGTACGCCCTGGTCGACCGCAGCGGTCTCCACGACCTGGCGCAACTCAGAGCGCTGCAGGACTGGTTCCTCAAGTTCGAGCTGAAGACCCTGCCCAACGTGGCCGAAGTCGCCACGGTGGGCGGCATGGTGCGGCAGTACCAGATTCAGGTCGACCCGATCCGCCTTGCCAGCCTGGGCATCACCCAGGACGAAGTGGTCGAGGCCATCGGCAAGGCTAACCAGGAAACCGGTGGCGCCGTACTGGAACTGGGCGAGGCCGAGTTCATGGTCAGGGCTTCCGGCTACCTGAAGACCCTTGCCGATTTCCGTGCCGTGCCGCTGAAGCTGACGGCCGAGGGCACTCCCATCACCTTGGGCGATGTGGCGACGATCCAGCTCGGGCCGGAGATGCGCCGAGGCATTGCCGAGCTCGATGGCGAAGGGGAAACCGTTGGTGGCGTGGTGATACTGCGCAGCGGGAAGAACGCGCGTGACACCATTGCCGCCGTGAAGGCCAAGCTCGACGAGTTGCAGAAGAGCCTTCCCGACGGCGTGGAAGTCGTCATCACCTATGACCGCAGCCAACTGATCGAGCGAGCGGTACGCAACCTCAGCCAGAAGCTGATCGAAGAGTTCATCGTGGTCGCGCTGGTCTGCGCCGCGTTCCTCTGGCACCTGCGCTCCTCCATGGTGGCCATCGTCTCGCTGCCGGTGGGGGTGCTGATCGCGTTCGCCGTCATGCATTACCAGGGCATCAACGCCAACATCATGTCCCTGGGCGGGATCGCCATTGCGATAGGCGCCATGGTCGACGCCGCCGTCGTGATGATCGAGAACGCCCACAAGCGCGTTGAGGCTTGGAACGCCAACCATCCCGGCGAAATCTTGAGTGGCCAGCAGCACTGGCGGGTCATGACCGATGCAGCCGTCGAAGTCGGCCCGGCATTGTTCTTCTGCCTGATGATCATCACCCTCTCGTTCATCCCGGTGTTCACCCTGGAGGCCCAGGAGGGCCGCCTGTTCGGCCCACTGGCCTTCACCAAGACCTACGCGATGGCGGCCGCCGCGGGTTTGTCGGTGACGCTGATTCCGGTGTTGATGGGTTACTGGATACGTGGACGACTGCCAGCCGAACAACGCAATCCGCTCAACCGTGGGCTGATTCGCCTGTACCAGCCGGCCCTGGATGCCGTGCTGCGGCATCCCCGGGCAACCCTGGTGGTCGCGCTGCTGGCATTCCTGACCACGCTTTGGCCGGTGTCGCGGCTGGGTGGGGAGTTCCTCCCGCCGCTGGACGAGGGCGACCTGCTCTACATGCCCTCTGCCCTGCCCGGCCTCTCTGCGCAGAAGGCCTCGGAGCTGTTGCAGCAAACCGACCGGATGATCAGGACCGTCCCGGAAGTGGCGGGTGTCTTTGGCAAGGCCGGACGCGCCGAGTCGGCCACCGACCCGGCACCGCTGGAGATGTTCGAGACCACGGTACGCTTCAAGCCCAAGGATCAGTGGCGCGCCGGAATGACCAGCGACAAGCTGGTGGAAGAGCTGGATCGCGTGGTCAAGGTACCGGGCCTGACCAATATCTGGATTCCGCCGATTCGCAACCGGATCGACATGCTGGCGACGGGCATCAAGAGCCCTATCGGGGTGAAGGTCGCTGGGACGAACCTGACCGAGATCGACCAGGTGACCCAGGCCGTCGAGCGTGTAGCCAGAACAGTACCCGGCGTGACCTCGGCCCTCGCCGAACGCCTGACCGGCGGGCGTTACATAGACGTCGACATCGATCGCCAGGCCGCCGCGCGCTACGGGATGAACATCGCCGACGTGCAAGCGATCGTCGCCAGCGGCATCGGTGGCGAGAACATCGGCGAGACCGTGGAAGGACGTGCACGCCATCCCATCAACCTGCGCTACCCGCGTGAGTGGCGCGACTCGGTCGGAGCACTGGAGCAACTGCCCATCTATACCGCCCGGGGCGGACAGATCACCCTCGGGACAGTGGCGCGAATCCGGATCACCGATGGCCCCCCCATGCTCAAGAGCGAAAACGCCCGCCCTTCGGGCTGGGTGTATATCGACGTTCGCGGGAGAGACCTGGCCTCTGTCGTGGCGGACCTGCGCCACGCTGTCGAAGGTTCGGTGACGCTGGCGCCCGGGATGAGCCTCAGCTACTCCGGGCAGTTCGAATTCCTCGAGAGGGCCAATGCCCGTCTGAAACTGGTGGTGCCGGCCACATTGGCGATCATCTTCGTTCTGCTCTACCTCACCTTCGGCCGCTTCGACGAGGCCCTGCTGATCATGGCCACGCTGCCCTTCGCGCTGACCGGAGGCGCCTGGTTCCTCTACCTGATGGGCTTCAACCTGTCGGTCGCCACCGGTGTGGGTTTCATCGCGCTGGCCGGCGTGGCGGCCGAATTCGGCGTGATCATGCTGCTCTACCTGAAGAACGCCTGGACCGAGAAGCAGGATGCCGGGCACACGACAAACGAAGACTTGCGGGGCGCCATTTGGGAAGGAGCGGTACAGCGCGTACGCCCCAAGGCCATGACAGTCGCCGTCATCATCGCCGGTCTGCTGCCGATCCTCTGGAGCGGCGGCACCGGCAGCGAGGTAATGAGTCGGATCGCCGTGCCCATGGTGGGCGGCATGATCACCGCTCCACTGCTTTCCCTGTTCGTCATCCCGGCGGCGTATTGGCTGATGCGCCGCCCCACTTCACAAACGACCCTCGGAGAAGCTTGATAGAAATAACGGACACAGTTTCAACAGTATGGGCAGGCGCTTTACATGTGCATATCTATGCACATATATTCCTCGCCATGACCACCGCATCCATGAACCGTACCCAAGCCATCGAAGCGGCCATCGAGTCACTCGACGGGACGTTTTTCAAAGCCCTCTGCGAGCCCTCCAGGGTGGCAGTGCTCAAACGCGTGATGCAGTTGGGCCGCGCCGATGTCAGCGAGATTGCCGCCGAACTACCCCAGGAGCGCTCGGTGGTGTCGAGGCATCTGCAGGTACTGTTGGACGCAAACATCGTGCGCGCCACCAAGTCTGGACGACAGGTGTTCTATGAGGTGGATGGCCCGGCCATCGTCATGCGCCTGGAAGATATCCTCCGACACACCAAAAACATCGCTCCGCTGTGCTGCCCTGGCAGTGCGAGTTGATTTTTTTTGATCCAATACGTGTATAGGTACGCACATATGAACGAAATAAACCGGGTGCTGGACGTGATCATCATCGGCGCCGGCCAAGCGGGATTGGCGAGCGCCTGGCAGCTACAGCAGCATGGCTTGAATATCCTCATCCTCGACGAACAGAAACGCCCCGGGGGAAATTGGCGCAACTACTACGACAGCCTCGAGTTGTTCTCGCCGGCGTCCTACTCATCACTCCCCGGCTTGGCCTTTCCCGGTACGCCGGGGCACTACCCGGCTCGAGACGAGGTGGTGCTCTACCTGGAGGACTACGCCGCGCGCTTCCGCCTTCCGATCCGGCAGAACACCCGGGTCACGCAGGTTCAGCAATCGGGTCATGGATTCGAGCTGTGGTCGGCGGATGGCCAGCTTTTCAGGGCGAAGGCGCTCATTGTTGCGTCGGGGGCATTCAGCCGTCCGTACATCCCGGCCATCCCTGGCCTCGACGGATTCCGAGGCAACTCGCTGCACAGTGCTGAATACCAGAATGTCGAACGCTTCAGGGGGCAGCGCGTGGTGGTGATTGGTGCTGCCAACTCCGCCGTCCAGATCGCCTACGAACTGGCGAAGGTCGCCGACACCACCTTGGCCACTCGCGAAGCGATTCGCTTCGTCCCTCAACGGATCCTGGGTATCGATTTCCATGCCTGGCTGAAATGGACGGGCTTGGAGAAAACGCGCTGGCTCAGTGACCAGAGCACTCCAGTGCTGGATGACGGCACCTACCGCAAGGCTCTGAAAGCAGGACAACTCCAGCGCAAACCGATGTTCACGACGGTGTCCCCCACTGGCGTGGTCTGGGCGGACGGACGATCCGAGGCGATCGATAGCCTGGTGTTCGCCACCGGCTTTCGTCCGAACATCCCATTCCTGGCAGGGTTGCCGCTGCTGGACGACCAGGGCCAGGTCCTCCAGCACCAAGGTCTGGCGCGGCATGTCCCCGGTCTGTTCTTTGTGGGATTGCCCAGACAACGCAACTTCGCTTCGGCCACCTTGCGCGGTGTGGGGCCTGATGTCGCACACCTTGTGCCGCACGTGCTGCGCCACCTGGAGATGCCCCTTCCCGTGTCGATCGCCCTACCCCGCCGCTGATACCGCTGCGCTGCGCGGCTTGCGAGTCATCAGGGTGAATCCACTGATGGCGGCCAGGGCGAACAGCGATTGCAGGCCGATCATCGGCCAGGCGGTGCCATCCTGCAGGGCACCGAGCAGCAGGCCGCTGCAGGTGGCGCCGAGCATCTGCGCGAACCCCATCAGGCCGGCGGCGAGACCCGCGCGGTGGGCGTTGGGCATGACCACACCGGCTACCGACGCCGGGATCAGCATGCCGCCGCCCAGGGTCACCAGCACCTGCGGCAGCGAGAGGCCGAGCACCGACAACCCGAGCGTGGCATGCACCAGCAAGGTGGCAAGGGCCCCTGTTGCGACCAGGCTCACGCCGATGCCGACGATGCGCTGCGGACCGAGCAGCATGATCTTGCGCTGGGTGAACAGCGCCCCGGCGATCAAGCCGGAAATGGTGGCGCCGAAGGCCAGGCCGTACTCGGCCGCGCTCAGCCCCAGCAGGCCGATATAGACAGCCGAGGAACCGGCCACGACCGCGAACATCGCCCCGTAGGTGCCCGCCAGGGTGAACGCCAGGGCACGGCTGGAGCGCTGCTTGAGCAAGTCGAAGTAGTCCCGCGCCAGGGTCGCCGGATGGCCAGCCTTGGGGTCGAGGCTGGGGTTGGATTCGCGGTAGAAGGCCAGCACCGCCAGCAGCGCCAGGCTGCCAATGGTCAGCGAAGCCAGGATGGGTGCGTGCCAGCCGCCCCATTGAGTGAGCAGGCCGCCCAGCATCGGGGCCAGGGCGATGGCGCTGAGCATGCCAATCACGGTCATCGCCAGGGCCGGCGCAGCCTGGGCCTTCCACACGTCGCGCACGATGGCCCGCGCCAACACCAGCGCGGCGCAGGCGCCGAGGCCCTGGGCCACGCGCCCGAGGATGAAGCCGGTCATGCTGTCGGCCAGCAGCATCCAGGCCGTGGCGACCAGGTACAGGCTCAGCCCACCGATCAGCACCGGGCGACGGCCGATGCGGTCGGACATCGGTCCTAGCAGCAACTGCCCGACGCCAAAGGCGGCGACGAAGGCGGACAACGCGGCCAGGCTGGCACCACGGGCGGCGCCCAGGCCCTGCTCGAGGCTGCCCAGGGCGGGAATGATCAGTTGGGTGGATATCTCGCCCATGGCGGTCAGCACCATGAGGATCACCAGCAGCAGGCGTGACGGGCTCATGCGCGGACTCCTTCTTCTTCGGCTTTCAGCGCCAGGGCTATCAGTTGCCACTCCAGTGCCTGCCAGTCGTCATTACTGACGGCGGACGGCGCACCGCAGTCCGCGACGCGTTCTACGGCGTGTTGTTCATAGTTCATCGCATGCACCTCCGTTGGTCGCTTCGCCCTTGGGCTGACGATTTAAATTACAAGTGACATATATACACGAAATTAGATTATGCCTATCATATTTTCGACCCACGGTATTACCCGCTTGTGCCGCCGAACCAGAGGATCGCTCCATGAACCGTTCGCACGCCGCCCTTCTCGCCCTGATTCCTGCTGCCCTGCTGGCCCTGAGTGGCTGCAACAGTCAGGCCGACACCCGCGTCTCGGCGCCGCAGCCGCGCGCTGTCCTGGTGGCCGAGGTGCAGGCCGCCGCCCAGCAGGACGCCCTCTACACCGGCGTGGTGGCAGCGCGTACCGCCAGCGACCTGGGTTTCCGCGTCGGCGGCAAAGTGATCGCCCGCAAGGTGGACCCGGGAACCCGCGTCAAGCGTGGCGACGTGCTGCTGGTGCTGGACAACACCGACTTCGAACTGGCCCTGCGCGCCGCACGCAACCGCGTTACCGCTGCCGAAGCCGAACTGCGCCAGGCGCGCGATGACGAATCCCGCTACCGCCGGCTGGCCGGCACCGGCGCGGTTTCCCGCCAGATATTCGATCAGGCCGCCACACGCCTGCGGGTGGCCCAGGCCGAGCAAGCCGCGGCCACCTCCGAAGCCGCCCAAGTGGAAAACCGCCGCGCCTACTCCACCTTGAAGGCCGATGCCGACGGTGTAATCACTGACGTGCGCGTGGACCGCGGCCAGGTGGTCGCGGAAGGTCAGGTGGTCGCCAGCCTGGCCCATGACGGCGCTCGCGAAGCGGTGATCGACATCCCGGAAACCCAGCGCGCCCTGGCCAGCCATGCGGCCCGTGCCTATCCCTACGGCGCCGCGGCTGAAGCGGTGCCCGCCACCCTGCGCGAACTCTCCGCCGCAGCGGACGCCACCACGCGCACCTTCCGTGCTCGCTACACCCTGGGCGGGGAATCGGCCGCCCTGGCCATCGGCTCCACCGTCACCCTGCGCCTGGACGGCGCAGCCCAGCAAAAGCTGGTGCGCGTGCCGCTGGGCGCCCTGCACGACAAGGGCCAGGGCGCCGGTGTCTGGGTGATAGGTACGGACAACAAAGTGGAGTTACGCCCGGTACGCGTGGTGCGCCTGGAGCAGGAAGAGGCGGTGCTGGAAGGTGGCGTGCAACCCGGCGAGCGCATCGTCGCCCTCGGTGCCCACCTGCTGAACATCGGCGACAGCGTCCGCGAACTGCCGGCGCCGTCGCTGGCCCTGGAGCACTGACATGGGCCGGTTCAACCTCTCGGCCTTCGCGGTGCAGAACCGCGCCGTCACCCTCTTCCTGATCATCGCTACCCTGGTCGCCGGCGCCATTGCCTTCAGCAAGCTGGGGCGCGCCGAAGACCCGTCCTTCACGGTCAAGACCATGACCATCACCGCCGCCTGGCCCGGCGCCACCGCGCGGGAAATGCAGGAGCAGGTGGCGGACCGCCTGGAAAAGCGCCTGCAGGAACTGGACTTCTACGACCGGGTGGAAACCATCGCCCAGCCCGGCTTCGTCTCGATGAAGCTCCAGTACCTCGACTCCACCCGGCCGGGCGACATCCAGGAGCTCTTCTACCAGACCCGCAAGAAGGTCTCCGACGAAGCCAAGCGCCTGCCGCAAGGCGTGATCGGGCCTTTCTTCAACGACGAATACTCCGACGTCTACTTCGCCCTCTATGCCCTCGAAGCCGAGCAACTGCCCCACCGTCAGCTGGTGCAAATGGCCGAGGACCTGCGCCAGGGCCTGCTCAACCTGCCCGGCGTGAAGAAGGTCAACATCCTCGGCGAACAGGCCCAGCGCATCTTCGTCGAGTTCTCCTATGAGCGCCTGGCAACCCTGGGCCTCAAGCCCGAGCAGATTTTCGAAGCCCTGGCCAAACAGAACGGCGTGGCCCCGGCAGGCTTCGTCGAAACCGCCGGCCCGCGCGCCTACATCCGCATGGACGGTGCCTTCGACAGCCTGAAGCTGATCGAGAACGTGCCCATCAACGCCAACGGCAAACTGCTGCGCATCGCCGACGTCGCCACGGTAAAGCGCGGCTATGAAGATCCGCCCAGCTACCGTATCCGCCACCAGGGCGAGCCGGCGCTGATGCTCGGCGTGATCATGGAGAAGCACTTCAACGGCCTGGAGCTGGACAAATCCCTGCAGGCCGAGGAAGACCGCATCCACGCCGGGCTGCCGCTTGGCGTGACCTTCGACAAGGTGTCCGACCAGGCCGAGAAGATCCGCATCGCGGTCAACGAGTTCATGCTCAAGTTCTTCGTCGCCCTCGGCGTGGTCATGCTCATCAGCCTGCTGGCCCTGGGTTTCCGCGTCGGCCTGGTGGTAGCGGCAGCGGTGCCGCTGACCCTGTCCATCGTCTTCGTGGTGATGCTGATGACCGGCCGCGAGTTCGACCGCATCACCCTCGGCGCGCTGATCCTGTCCCTTGGCCTGCTGGTGGACGACGCCATCATCGCCATCGAAATGATGGTGGTGAAACTGGAGGAAGGCCTGGACCGTGTCCAGGCCGCCACCTTCGCCTGGACCTCCACCGCCGCGCCCATGCTTACCGGCACTCTGGTGACCGTCATCGGCTTCCTGCCGGTGGGCTTCGCCAAGTCCGGCGCCGGGGAATACGCCGGCAACATCTTCTGGATCGTCGGCTTCGCCCTGATCGCCTCCTGGGTGGTCGCGGTGTTCTTCACGCCCTACCTGGGGGTGAAACTGCTGCCGAACATCAAACCGGTGCCCGGCGGCCATGAAGCGCTCTACGCCACCCGCCTCTACCAGCGCCTGCGCGCGCTGGTCACCTGGTGCGTCAACCATCGCAAGTCGGTCACCGCGCTGGTGGTGCTGGCCTTCGTGCTCAGCGGCCTGGGCATGAGCGTGGTGAAGAAACAGTTCTTCCCCAACTCCGACCGCTCCGAACTGCTGGTCGAGGTCTACATGCCGCCGGGCAGCGCGTTCAAGGCCACCGAAGCCGTGGTCGCGCAGCTGGAAAAAGCCCTGCTGGACGAGCCGCAAACCAAGCTGGTTGACGCCTACGTGGGCGGCGGCGCACCCCGCTTCTTCCTGTCCCTGAACCCCGAACTGCCGGACCCGGCCTTCGCCAAGATCATCGTGCAGACGGCGAACTCGGAAGCCCGCGACGCCCTCAAGGCGCGCATGCGTGAGCGCATCGAAGCGGGTGAATTCCCTTCCGCACGCGTACGCGTCACCCAACTGCTGTTCGGCCCGCCGGTGCCCTTCCCGGTCGTGTTCCGCGTTTCCGGCCCGGACCTCGACACCCTGCGCCAGATCAGCGAAGACGTCCGCACCGTGGTCGCTGCCAACAGCATGACCCGCGACACCTTCGTCGACTGGGGCGAGCGCAGCAGCGCCTATCGCCTGGTACTGGACCAGGACCGCCTGCGCCTGCTCGGCTTCACCCCCAACGAAGTCAAGAGCCAGCTCAATGCCCTGCTCACCGGCAACCCGGTGACCGAAGTGCGCGAGGGCACACGCACCGTGGCCGTGATGGTGCGGGCGCTGAATGCCCAACGGCAGAACCTCGGCGGCATCGAAGGCCTGACCATCACCAACTCAGCCGGCGTCTCGGTGCCGCTGGAACAGGTGGGCCGCTTCCAGCCTGTGATGGAAGAACCCATCCTCAAGCGCCGCGACCGCGAACCCACATTCGAAGTGCGCGCCGACATCATTGCCGGCACCCAGCCGCCGGATGTAGAGAAGGCCGTCTACGCCCAGCTGCAACCGCTGATCGCCAAGCTGCCGGCGGGCTACAAGGTGACCATCGCCGGCCCGGTGGAAGAAAGCGCCAAGGCCAACAAGGCGCTCGCCGTGCTGTTCCCGGTGATGATCCTGCTGACCCTGGTGGTGATCATGTTCCAGGTGCGCTCCTTCGGCGTGATGTTCATGGTCTTCGCCACCGCGCCCCTGGGCCTGATCGGCGCGATCCCGGCGCTGCTGCTGTTCAACCAGCCCTTCGGCTTCAACGCCATCCTGGCGCTGATCGGCATCGGCGGCATCCTGATGCGCAATACCCTGATCTTCACCGACCAGATCGAACAGGAGCGGGCCCACGGCCGCCCCCTGCGCGAAGCCATCATCGAAGCCACCGTCCGCCGCGCCCGCCCGGTACTGCTCACGGCCCTGGCCGCCGCCCTGGCCTTCATCCCGCTGACCTTCTCGGTGTTCTGGTCATCCCTGGCCTACGTGCTGATCGGCGGCGTGCTGGTGGGCACCGTGCTGACCCTGCTGTTCCTGCCGGCGCTGTGTGCACTGGTGTTGCGGAAGGAAAAACCGATAACCACCGCAGCGGCCCTGGCATGAGGCGGTAAACCTCCTGCAGGGGCGAATTCATTCGCCAAGGGCAACGCAGTTGCCCCTGACACTCCCCCAGGGCAGACCTTCGGCCTGCTTGGCGAATGAATTCACCTCACAATTGCGAGAGGCTACTCCGCGCAGCAGCTGTGCACCTTGGCGGGCTCGTCCTCGTAGCGGTCGTGGTAGGTCATCCAGTCCATGATCTCCTGCTCGTCCCGTCCCTTGGGCAGCAGGTCGAGGAAGTTGTACGCCCCCACCAACAGATCCAGCCCCCGGGCGTAGGTGGAATAGGTGTGGAAAATCTGCCCCGCCTCATTGCGGTAGAACACGCTGAGCCCTGGCATGTCTTCGCCCGGGTCCTTGCTGGTGCCGTAGTTGTAGCGCGCAGTGCCGGCGTCGATGTCCTCGCGCCGTGCGGCCACGCCGAAGTCCTGGTTGAAGCTGCTGCCCTGGGACGACACCCACTTGAACGTCCAGCCCATGCGCTTGCGGAAAGCCTGGAACTCCTGCAAGGGCGCCCGCGACACACAGAGCAGCGTCACATCGTGGTGTTTGAGGTGCTGGTTGGCGCCGTCGATATGGTCGGCCAGGAAGGAGCAACCCGGGCAGCCCTCTTTCCAGCCGGGAGCGAACATGAAGTGGTAGACCACCAGCGTGCTACGCCCGTCGAACAGGTCGGCCAGGGTTTCCCAGCCGTCCGGCCCTTCGAAGGCGTAGACCTGCTCGATGCGTACCCAGGGCAGCGCACGGCGCTCGGCACTGAGCTTGTCGCGCTCGCGGGTGAAGGCCTTTTCCTGGCGCAGCAACGCCTCACGGGCCTGAAGCCATTCTGCTCGAGAAACTACGGGGTGATTGTCGATTTTCATGGTGCGCACTCCTGAACCAGACGTTGATAGGGAACTCGCCCTGGTAGTCGTCCGGCAGAGGGTGCGCTCGACAATGGCGCAAAGCGTTGGCGACGAGCGGTCTGGCCTCAGAAGCTGTGGCCGCGTCTGGCCTCCAGCCGCTGGACAGTGGCGCTCGGTGTTTCACCGAAGAGCTTGCGGTACTCGCTGGAGAAGCGCCCGAGGTGATTGAAGCCCCAGGCCATGGCGATCTCGGAGATGTTGCGCTGCGAGCGATCCTCGAGGATGTCCTGACGCACGGCGGTCAGCCGATGCTTCTTCAAGTAGGCCATCGGCGACAGGTCGAAGTACTTCCTGAAGCCCTCGAACAGCTTGAAGCGCGAAACACCGGCGGCTCGCTCAATATCTTCCAGGCAGATGTCCTCGCGGGCATGGGCCTGGATGAACGAGCGGGCGCGAAGCAGGTAGTGCGGCAGCTTGATCTCCAGACGCTCGCGCAGCTCGTCCGAATAGTTGTTCGGCTGGGCCAGGATCAGCCCCTTGATCAGCGCGCTTTCCAGGTCGCGGGTGAAGAACAGCTGGCCGTAGAGATCGCGACTGCGCTCCAGCTCGTCGATCAGGTGCCGGGCCATGCGCCACCAGGACGCGGCCGCGCCTTCCACCGCGTCCATCTCGGCCTGGAAGCATATGGGCAAGTCCACACTGCGCTGCAGCAGGTCTTCCAGCGTCTGCTGCATGGCTGCACGGGGAATGGCCACTTGCAACTTGTGGCAGTCGCCGCCGATGGTCAGCTCCTGGTGCTCGTGGGGCGAGACGATCACGCCCCAATCGCGATCCGAATGCAGCAGGCGACCGGATTTGGCCAGCTCCTGCTCACCGCAGAGAGGCAGGCTGACGCTGTAGCAGTTGAGGTTCATCTCCTCACCGACGCCGATGGTGACGTCGGTGCCGTACTCCACGTAGCCCAGGGTCGTGGACATCGAGGGCAGCACATTGCCGCTGTGGTGGAACTGGATGCGTTCGGGCTTCGCCACCTTCAAGTGGTGAGGGCCGCAAATATTCGACATCCAGGACCGGGCTCCGGCCAGATCGTAGCGATCGGCGGATATGTCTCGAAAATGAAGATGGTTCTTCGTACTCATCACGCGGCACCCAACACGGCAATTGGAGATGCGCGCTCTAGCGGCGCGTCGAGTTAAAGCAGGCAAGCTCCATGCCACGCCAGCACGATCCTTCGAAGAGCAGAAAACGAGGATAGCATTGGCCAACTTTCCGGATAGAACCGTTCCTCGCGCCCCCGGACGGGTCACTCCAAGGAGCCCGAAAACTCGTCTGGACGCCTCATCCCAGAGCCTCGCTGCCTCGCCCTGAAGCACGCGCAGCAATGCTTCGATGCGCGTGTGGCCCACCGTCACCGGCGTCACTCGATGAAGCACCGCCAGACAGGTGAAGCGCCCCAGTGTTACCCGACTTGGGAAGGGTGCGCAGGCAAAGGGTTACCCGCGCAGCACCGGCGGATAGTCTTTGCCAATTTTTCGGATAGCGCGCAGCGAACGAATCGACTAGCCATCCGTCCTTTCCACGACTTTGCGTTACCTCGGGCCAATCCAGGCCCGGCGGTCGTTACCGCGCCCCGCCAATCTGCCGACAGAGTGGATTCAATTCCCCTTCAGGGCCTCGCCGCTATCCGCTTCCTGGACATAGGCTATCCGCTTTTTCCGGCCGCCCGAAAGTCGCTGAAAACCCCGCCCCTTGCGCCTTGCGGCCAGCCGGCCGGACACAAAATTTTCGGCGCGTCTTTGCCAACCAAGCGGATAGACCGGGGAAGTCCCGGCTCCTTCTAATGACCTCCACTGTTTCGCCCGATGTGGAAGGTGCCACCCATGAATACTTCGAATAAAAACGTTGCGCAGTGGAGAGAGTACGTCAGCGGCTGCCTGGACTTCCGTCCGGCCGAAGGCGTGTACCGCATTGCCCGGGACATGTTCACCGAGCCGGACCTGTTCGACCTGGAGATGGAGCTGATCTTCGAGAAGAACTGGATCTACGCCTGCCACGAGAGCGAGATCCCCAACGTCCACGACTTCATGACCCTGCGTGCCGGCCGCCAGCCGATGATCATCACCCGTGACGGCAATGGCGAGCTGAACGCCCTGATCAACGCCTGCCAGCATCGCGGCGCCACCCTCACCCGCGTCGGCAAGGGCAACCAGTCCACCTTCACCTGCCCCTTCCACGCCTGGTGCTACAAGAGCGACGGCCGCCTGGTGAAGGTCAAGGCGCCCGGCGAGTACCCGGAAGGCTTCGACAAGGCCACCCGTGGCCTGAAGAAGGCGCGCATCGAAAGCTACAAGGGCTTCGTCTTCATCAGCCTCGACGTCGCGGGCACCGACAGCCTGGAAGACTTCCTCGGCGACGCGAAGGTGTTCTTCGACATGATGGTCGCCCAGTCGCCCACCGGTGAACTGGAAGTGCTGCCCGGCAAGTCCACCTACACCTTCGACGGCAACTGGAAGCTGCAGAACGAGAACGGCCTGGACGGCTATCACGTCAGCACCGTGCACTACAACTACGTGGCCACCGTGCAGCACCGCCAGCAGGTCAACGCTGAAAAGGGTGGCGCCAGCAGCACGCTGGACTACAGCAAGCTTGGCGCCGGCGATGCCGAAACCGACGACGGCTGGTTCTCCTTCAACAACGGCCACAGCGTGCTGTTCAGCGACATGCCCAACCCCACCGTGCGTCCCGGTTACGCCACCGTGATGCCGCGTCTGGTGGAAGAGCACGGCCAGGCCAAGGCGGAGTGGATGATGCACCGCCTGCGCAACCTGAACATTTACCCCAGCCTGTTCTTCATGGACCAGATCAGCTCGCAGCTGCGCATCGTGCGCCCGGTGGCCTGGAACAAGACCGAGATCATCAGCCAGTGCATCGGCGTGAAGGGCGAGTCCGACGCCGACCGCGAGAGCCGCATCCGCCAGTTCGAGGACTTCTTCAACGTCTCCGGCCTCGGCACCCCCGATGACCTGGTGGAATTCCGCGAACAGCAACGCGGCTTCCAGGGACGCCTGGAGCGCTGGAGCGACATCTCCCGCGGCTATGGCAAGTGGGTCACCGGCGCCACGCCGAACAGCCAGACCCTGGGCATCGCCCCGGTGATGACCGGCACCGAATTCACCCATGAAGGCCTGTACGTGAGCCAGCACAGCAACTGGCAGCGGTTCCTGCTCCAGGGCCTGGACCAGAAAGCCCTGAAACTGCAGGAGGTGCAGGCATGAACCAGCAGCTGCAATACCAGATCGAACAGTTCCTCTATCGCAAGTCCGCCCTGTGCGACGCCCAGGACTGGGACGCCTACCTGGACCTGTTCGACGAGCAGTGCGAGTACCACCTGCCGCAGTGGGAGTCCGAGCACCAGTACACCACCGACCCAAAGCGCGGCATGTCGCTGATCTATTACAGCAACCGCTCGGGCCTGGAAGACCGCGTGTTCCGCATCCGCACCGGCAAGGCCGCTTCGACCATCCCGATGCCGCGCACCCTGCACCAGATCAGCAACGTGCGCATCGCCGAGCGCGACGACGGCCAGCTGGAAGTGAAGGCCAACTGGCACACCCTGTACTTCCGGCTGGGCCAGAGCGAGCAGTTCTTCGGCCATGCGACCTACTACCTCAAGCCGGCAGGCGAGAGCTGGAAGATCACCCGCAAGCACATGGTCCTGCTCAACGACACCATCAACTCGGTGCTCGATTTCTACCACCTCTGATCCACCGGAAGTACGCGCCATGAACCACAAGGTCGCCTTCAGTTTTGCCGATGGCAAAACCCTGTTCTTCCCCGTGCAGGGCAACGAGATCCTCCTCGACGCTGCCCTGCGCAACGGCATCAACATCCCGCTGGACTGCCGCGAGGGCGTCTGCGGCACCTGCATGGGCCGCTGCGAGTCCGGCCGCTTCGCAATGGACTACGTGGACGAAGAGGCGCTGTCGGAGCAGGACCTGGCGCAGCGCAAGATGCTCACCTGCCAGACCCGCGTGCAGTCCGATGCTTCCTTCTATTTCGACTTCGACTCCGCACTCTGCGGCGCGTCGAAGACGGTGCAGGAGCGCGGCATCGTCACCTTTGTGGAGCAGGTGTCGCCGACCACCGCCATCCTCCACCTGGATGCCGGCGTCGACGGCCAGCGCCTGGACTTCCTGCCCGGCCAGTACGCCCGGCTACAGGTGCCGGGCACGGACTCGAAGCGCTCCTACTCCTTCGCCAACCAGCCGAATGCCCAGAACAAGCTGCAGTTCCTCATCCGCCTGCTGCCGGACGGAGTGATGAGCAACTACATCCGCGAACGCTGCACGGTGGGAGACGAGATCCGCTTCGAAGCCCCGCTGGGTGCCTTCTACATGCGCCACATCGAAAAGCCGCTGCTGCTGGTCGCCGGCGGCACCGGCCTCTCGGCCTTCCTCGGCATGCTCGACGAAATCGCCGCGCGCGGCGGCTGCGGCCAGCCGGTGCACCTGTTCTACGGCGTGCGCCAGGTGGCCGACCTCTGCGAGCTGGAGCGCATCCAGGGCTACGCCGCGCGCATCCCCGGTTTCAGCTTCACCCCGGTGATCAGCGACGAAGGCCAGGACTGGAACGGCAAGCGCGGCTACGTACCCGAGCACTTCGATGCAGCCGCCCTGCGCGAAGCCCCCTTCGACATGTACCTGTGCGGCCCACCGCCGATGGTCGAGTCGGTGAAGACCTGGCTCAGGGAAAACAGCCTCGACAACGGCCACCTGTATTTCGAGAAGTTCACCGAGAGCAATACCTGAATCCCGGCTCCGCCCTTTCCGTAGGAGGGGTAGAGCCTGCGAAACCCATCAATTAGCGACCTCAGGCGCCATCGGACTCGATGCCCTGGCACGGCCAGCATGGGTTTCGCTCCGCTCTACCCATCCTACGAAGAGCAAGAACAACAAATCCGCTCCACCTGTTTCACCAACTGCCCACACAACAACTAGCAGGCCGGGTCACGACGGCACTGCGTAACCAAGGCGGTAACCATGAAAACGACTCTGAACCTTGCGATGCTCGGGGCCGCACTGGCCTCTTCCCTTCCCGCCCTGGCACAGGACCCTGTGCGCATCGGCTTCATCACCACCCTTTCGACCCCGGCCGGCTACCTCGGTGAAGACGCCCGCGACGCCTTCCGCCTGGCCATGGACCAGGAAGGCGGCAAGCTCGGCGGCGTGCCGGTGGAGCTGGTGGTCGAGGACGACGGCCTGCAACCGGCCAAGGGCAAACAGATCATCGACCGCATGAGCCTGGACGGCATCTCCCTCTACACCGGCGTGATGTTCTCCAACGTGCTGGCCGCCGTGGTCAACGGCGCCACCCAGGGCGACCGTTTCTACATCAGCACCAACGCCGCACCGTCCAACCTTGCCGGCGCGCAGTGCAAGCCGAACTACTTCGCTGCCTCCTACCAGAACGATGTGCCCCACGAGATGGCCGGCGTTGCCGCCAACGACCTGGGCTACAGGAAGATGGTCATCCTCGCCCCCAACTACCAGGCGGGCCGCGATGCGCTGGCCGGGTTCAAGCGCACCTTCAAGGGCGAAGTCACCGAGATCTACACCAAGCTCAACCAGCTGGACTTCTCCGTGGAACTGGCGCGCATCCGCTCGCTGAACCCGGACGCCGTATTCCAGTTCCATCCCGGTGGTGCCGGCATCAACTTCGCCAAGCAGTACGGCAGCTCGGGCCTGGCAAAAAGCATTCCGATGGTGGTGCCGGTGTTCTCCATGGATGAACGCATGCTGGCGGCTACCGGCAACGTGGCCGAGGGCGTCAACGTGGTCAGCGGCTGGAACCCGCAGTCCGACAACCCGGCCAACCAGGCCTTCATCAAGGCTTTCACCGAGAAGTACAACCGCGCGCCGACCATGTATGCCGCCCAGGGCTACGACACCGCGCGCCTGATCGGCTCGGCACTCAAGGCCACCAACGGCAACCTCAAGGACGCCGATGCCTTCCGAGCGGCCCTGCGCGATGCCCGCTTCGACTCGGTACGTGGCGACTTCCGCTTCGGCAGCAACCAGCATGCGGTGATCGACTGGCACCTGCTCAAGGTCCAGGCCGGCGCCGATGGCAAGCTCGCCGAAGTGCCGGTGAAGACCATCGCCAAGGCCCAGGTGGACAGCTACGCGACCCAGTGCGCGCTCTGATTCCAACCTGATCCGCCAGCCCGCCGGCCACACCGGCGGGCCACCACCGCAGGACTTCGCCATGCTGTTGCTCGAACAACTTCTCAACGGCCTGCAGTACAGCGCCCTGCTGTTCCTGCTCGCCTCCGGCCTGACGCTGATCTTCGGCATCATGGGCGTCATCAACCTGGCCCACGGCGCCTTCTACATGGTCGGCGCCTTCTGTGCCGCCTATACCGCCATCGCCAGCGGCTCGTTCTGGCTCGGCGGCCTCGCCGCCCTGGCCGGTGCCGCGCTCTACGGCCTGGTGATCGAGACCGGGATCATCCGCCGCCTCTACAAACGCGACCATCTGGACCAGGTGCTGGCCACCCTCGCCGTGGTGTTCTTCACCAACGAGCTGATCACCCTGCTGTTCGGCCGCAGCCCGCCGGCCATGCCGACGCCGGACTGGTACAACGCCTTCGTCGAAGTGCTTCCCGGCCTGATGTACCCGGTCAGCCGCCTGCTGTTCATCGGCGCCGGCCTGCTGGTGGCATTGGGCATGTGGCTGCTGATCAACCACACCCGCCTGGGCATGCTGATCCGCGCCGGCGCCGACGATCACGAGATGGTCGGCGCCCTGGGGGTGAACATCAGCCGTCTCTACACCCTGGTGTTCGTCTTCGGCTGCATGCTCTGCGGCCTCGCCGGGTTCATGGCCGCGCCGCTGCTCTCGGTGGAGATCGGCATGGGCGAGAAGGTGCTGATCACCACCTTCGTGGTCATCGTCGTCGGCGGAGTCGGCTCGGTGCGCGGTGCCCTGGTGGGCGCCCTGCTGATCGGCATGGTCGACAGCCTGGGCCGCGCCTACATCCCGCAACTGCTGGACCAGCTGCTGCCGGCCGAGGTCAGCGGCGCCCTGAGCGCCGGGCTGATTTCCGCCAGCGCCTACATCGTCATGGCCCTGGTGCTGCTGATGCGTCCGCGCGGCCTGCTGCCGGCCCGCGCCTGAGGAGAATCCCATGTCCCGACGCCTGATTATCGACCTGGCCTGCCTGGCCACCTTCGCGCTGATGCCCCTGGTGGCAGCGCTGTTCGACGAACCCTTCCTGGTCAGCCTGTTCACGCGCCTGGCCATCTACGGCATGGCCGCCGCCAGCCTGGACCTGCTGATCGGCTACGGCGCCCTGGTCAGCTTCGGCCACGCGGCCTTCTTCGGCCTGGGCGGCTACGTGGTTGGCATCATCGCCTTCCACAGTTCGCAGGCGATGCCGCTGTGGGGCTGGGAAGGCAGCAACAGCGCGCTCATCGTCTGGCCGCTGGCCCTGCTCTGCTGTGCCCTGCTCGGCCTGGTGATGGGCTACCTGTCGCTGCGCACCAGCGGCGTGCAGTTCATCATGATCACCCTGGCCTTCAGCCAGATGCTCTACTTCATCCTCGGTTCGCTGTCCCTCTACGGCGGTGACGACGGCATCCTGATGAACGAGCGCAACAGCCTGCCCGGCCTCGACCTGAACGACGCCAACGCGTTCTATTACCTCTGCGTGGCCCTGCTGGTGGCCTGGCTGTTGTTCTGCCGGCGCCTGGTGGACTCGCGCTTCGGCTTCATCCTGCGCGGCCTCAAGCAGAGCGAGCGACGCACCATCAGCCTTGGCCTGAAACCCCTGCGCTATCGCCTCACCACCTTCGTCATCGCCGGCCTCGGCGCGGGCCTGGCCGGCGTGCTCTGGGCCAACTACGCGCTGTTCGTCAGCCCCGATATGGGCGCCTGGCAGAAGTCCGGCGAGCTGATGGCCATGGTCATCCTCGGCGGCGTCGGCACCCTCCTCGGCCCTGTGCTGGGCGCGGCCGTCTACCTCGGCCTGGAACAGCTGTTGAGCCTGTGGACCGAACACTGGCTGCTGATCTTCGGCCCCCTGCTGCTGCTGGTGGTGCTGTTCGGCCGCCAGGGCATCTACGGCCTGCTGATGGCCGGCCAGCGGCCGCGCAAGGTCTCCGCCAAGTCCGCCCCTGTCGCTACCACCCGCGAGGTGCACCCATGAGCGCGCAACTGTCCATCCGTGGCCTGGAAAAGGCCTTCGGTGCAGTGAAAGCCACCAACGGCGCCAACCTGGAGCTGGCCGCTGGCGAGCTGCACGCGATCATCGGCCCCAACGGCGCCGGCAAGTCGACGCTGATTTCGCAGATCGCCGGGGAAATCCGACCGGACAAGGGCCAGATCCTCTTCGCCGGCCAGGACATCACCGAGGTGCCGGCCCATGAGCGACCACGCCTGGGCCTGGCCCGCTCCTTCCAGGTCAGCCAGCTCTACCCGGACTTCAGCCTGCTGGAGAATGTCGCGGTGGCCATCGCCGCCCGCGAAGGCAAGAGTTTCGGTATGTGGAACCCGCTGTCCCGCGACCGCAGCCTGTTGGACCCGGCCCTGGGCTACCTGGAGCAGGTGGGCCTCGGCCGCCGCGCCCAGGACCTGGTGAGCGAGCTGTCCCACGGCGAACGCCGCCAGCTGGAACTGGCCCTGGCGCTGGCCCAGGAGGCGTCGGTGCTGCTGCTGGACGAACCCATGGCCGGGATGGGTGCGGAAGAATCCGCGCGCATGACCGAGCTGCTCCAGTCGCTCAAGGGCCGCTACGCCATCCTGCTGGTGGAGCACGACATGGATGCCGTGTTCGCCCTGGCCGACCGCATCACCGTACTGGTCTACGGCCAGACCATCCTCACCGGCACCGTCGAAGAAGTCCGCAGCAACGCGCAGGTCCGCGCCGCCTACCTGGGGGAAGAACATGCTTGAAGTCAGTGGATTGCAGGCCGGCTACGGCCTGAGCCAGGTGCTGTTCGACATGCACCTGAGCATCGAACAGGGTCAGGTGGTCTCGCTGATCGGCCGCAACGGCATGGGCAAGACCACCACCGTGAAATCCATCATGGGCCTGCTCAAGCCCAGTGCCGGCAGTATCCGCATACACGGCCAGGAGATGCGCGGCGCCTTGCCCTACCGCATCGCCCAGGCGGGTCTCGGCCTGGTGCCGGAGGGCCGCCGCGCCTTCGGCAGCCTGAGCGTGAAGGAGAACCTGCTGGCCACCGCCACCAAGGGCGGCAAGTGGGACCTGGCGCGCATCTACGCGCTGTTCCCGCGTCTGGAAGAGCGCCAAGAGCAACTGTCGAAGACCCTCTCCGGCGGCGAGCAACAGATGCTGGTGGTGGGCCGCGCGCTGATGACCAGCCCGCAGTTGCTGATCCTCGACGAAGCCACCGAAGGCCTGGCCCCGGTGATCCGCGAGACCATCTGGAACTGCCTGGCCACCCTCAAGGCCGAGGGCGAAACCATCCTGGTCATCGACAAGAACCTCAAGGAGATGGCGCGGGTGGTCGATCGCCACCACATCATCGAGAAGGGCCGACAGGTCTGGCAGGGCACGCCGGATCAGCTCGCCGCGACACCGGAGTTGTCGCACCGATACCTGGGCGTCTAGCGCGCCCTTGAATCCGGCCCGTAGTCACGACGGGCCGGACACCCCGACGCAACCCGCCCTCCATCGGCCCCCTCAAAGGCCGGCGGCGGACGGTTGCGCCCAGAAAACCAGAAGAAGAAGAGCCTTGCGATGATCTACAAGTCCCGTGCGTTCCCGATCCTTTTGAGCACCCTCCCGCTTTCCGCCCTGGCTGCAGAATCCGGCTTCATCGCGGATTCCACCGCCACCCTGCAACTGCGCAACTACTACTTCAGCCGCGACTTCTCCGACATCGTCGGGCCGAACCAGCAGTCCAGGGCCGAGGAATGGGCCCAGGGTTTCATCCTCAACTTCAAGTCCGGCTATACGCCAGGCCCGGTGGGCTTCGGCCTCGACGCCATCGGCACCCTCGGCATCAAGCTCGACAGCAGCCCCGACCGGGTCAACACCGGCCTGCTGCCGGTGCAGGAGGATGGCGAGGCCGCTGACGACTACAGCCGCCTGGGCGTGGCCGGCAAGATGCGCGTGTCGAAGACCGAGCTGAAAGTCGGCGAGCTGCAACCCAACCTGCCGGTACTGATGTTCAGCGACATCCGCCTGCTGCCGCCCAGCTACCAGGGCGCCAGCATCACTTCCAATGAGATCGCCGGCCTGACCCTGCAGGGCGGCCACCTGACCGGCACCAGCCTGCGCAACGAAGCCGGCGACGACAAGATCCAGGCCCAGATCGGCTACCAACCGCAGCGCCAGGCCTCCAGCGATGCCTTCAACTACGCGGGCGCCGATTACGCCTTCAACGACAAGCGCACCACGGTCGGTGCCTGGTATGCGCAGCTGGAAGACATCTATGACCAGCGCCTGGTCAGCCTCAAGCACGCCGAGCCCGTGGGCGACTGGGTGCTGGGCGCGAACCTCGGCTTCTACGACTCCGCCGAAGACGGCAAGCAACTGATCGGCGACGTCGACAACCAGGCCTTCTACTCCCTGCTCTCGGCCAAGCGCGGCGGCCACACCTTCTTCGTCGGCTACCAGGGCATGTACGGCGACCAGGGCTTCCCCAAGGTGTTCGCCAACATCACGCCGCTGGGCAACGAAGTGCCGACCTACGAGTTCGCTTCGGCGGACGAACGCTCCTGGCAGGTGCGCCATGACTACGACTTCGCTGCCCTCGGCATCCCCGGCCTGACCACCACGGTGCGCTACATCAAGGGCGACAACGTGGATACCGGCAAAGGCTTCGAAGGCAAGGACTGGGAGCGCGACCTGGATATCGGCTACGTGATCCAGAGCGGCTCGCTCAAGGGCCTGGGCGTGCGCATCCGCAATGTCACCGCACGTTCCAACTACCGCACCGACATCGACGAGAACCGCCTGATCCTCAACTACACCCTGGCGCTGTTCTAGGTTTTGTACGAAAAATCGTCGAGCGAAGGTCAGGCAAGGCGCAACGACCATCGGGAGTAGCAGCCGAAGGCTGGCCCTCAATGCCTCCATCGAAGCGGCACGCGCCGGCGAGCAGGGTCGCGGATTCGCTGTGGTGGCGGATGAAGTACGCAACCTCGCCCGCCGCGCCAACGAAGCCAGCGAACAGATCAGGGAGATTGTCGGCGGCCTGCAGCACGCCTCGGAGAACGCCCGCACGGGCCTGGCCCAGGTGGATGGCTCGACCCGCTCCGGCCTGGAGAAATCCGTCATCGCCCTGCAGGCTCTGGCAGAGATGAAGACCGTGGCCACCACACGCTACGAAATCGTCCAGCGCATCATGCAGCGGCTGGACGAGAAGCAGCGGATCACCGGGCAGTTGCGGGCGTTGCTGGGCTGATCACCACTGCTTCTCTTGTAGGGGCGAAATCATTCGCCCCTACAGGCTCACCCATTCAGGCCCATCAGTTCGCACACCGCCCGATACAGCGGCGTCTCCGGCTGGCCCAGCTCCAGCACCACATCGAAGTGGTTCTTGCCGGGTGCGGCCACGAAGCGACCTGGCAGCCCCCGCGCGGTCCAGGTGTCGAGGAAGTCGTGGGACTGGCGAGCGAACTCCGCCGTCTCCAGCGCCCCGTAGCTGATCACCAGCTCGGCGCCTCGCGTGGGCAGGTGGAAGGCCGGGCTGTTGTGCCGTGCCGCCACCTCGTCCATTCCCATCCAGCCGTTGATATGTGTCTCCAGCAGCGGACGCAGGTCGAACAACCCGCTGATCGGCAGCGCGCCGCGCAGCACGCTGTCTGGCGCACCGTAGCGCCCGTGCCAGCCTCCAGCCAGCAACATTCCGGTCAGGTGTCCGCCCGCCGAACTGCCGCTCGCATACAGGCGCTGTGGGTCACCGCCGAACTCGGCGATATGCCGATGCAGCCAGACCAGCGCTCGGCGGGTCTGGTCGACTATGTGATCGAGGGTCACGGCAGGCGCCAGGTCGTAATCCAGCACCACCACGCACGCGCCGGCGGCGGTCAGGGCCGGCGCCATGAAGGCGGAGTCCGCCTTGGACAAGGCTCGCCAGTAACCGCCGTGGATGAACAGCAGCACCGGGGCATCCGGCTGTTCGGCGGGGAAGATATCCAGCCGCTCGCCCGCACCCGGTCCGTAGGCAACATCCTTGAAACAGCGCAGGCCGGCATGGGCCTCGTCACTCAGCGCGCGGTACTGGCGCGGGTACTGGTCGAAGTCCTCGACGCTGGCACGAGCGTTGTATTGCACGTCGTAGTAGGCGGCCAGTTCGGCCGGATCGCTGGGGCGGGTCATGGGCACCTCCGATGGTTGTCCAGCGATTAGGCGGCATCCCGAGGAGGGGCGAAATCCGGAAAGTCGGGGATGGTTATCCGGGGAGTTGGAGTAGTCATTCGTGGCAAGACCGAGCGCGGGTCCATGACCCTCACCCCAGAGGGGGTTTTCCGTGCAGGATTGGTAGTGAGTGCCCGACGCAAGTCACCCCGGAAATCCGCGAAGAACTATAAAAAAGCCGGCCAAACGGCCGGCTCAAATGGCGGAGGAACCAGCCTCCCCCACCAATTCGGTGACTCAGGCTTCGGCGCGTACGCGGTCGCGGATCGCTTCCTGTTCCGGAGTCAAAGCGGGTTGCAGCTCGAAGTTGAACTCGATCTCGGCGAAGCGATCCTTGGCGCCACGGGCAGCGGCGGCAGCGGCGTCTTCGGTGAAGCGCACTTCACCCACCAGGCCGTCGCGGGTGGCGTAGGCGAAGTCGTCCCACAGGTACTCGTCGCCGGACAGGTTGATCTGGGTGGTCAGGTGGCGATAACCCGGCGCGGAGATGAAGAAGTGGATGTGCGCCGGACGATTGCCGTGGCGGCCCAGCAGGTTCAGCACTTCCTGGGTGGTGCCATCGGGCGGGCAGCCGTAGCCGGACGGCACGATGCTGCGGGCGCGGTAGCGGCCCTCACTGTCGGTGACGATGCGGCGGCGCAGGTTGTAGTCCGACTGGGTGGTGTCGAAGTAGGAGTAGGTGCCCTTGGTGTTGGCGTGCCACAGGTCGACTACCGCGCCGGCGATGGGCTGGCCTTCGGTATCGAGTACGCGGCCTTCGAGGAACATTACGGTGCCCGGGTCGGTGCCGTCGTCCATGCGGGTTTCGCCTTCGGACAGCGGCGCGCCGGCCACGTACAGCGGGCCTTCGATGGTGCGCGGGGTGCCGCCGGACAGACCGGCCTGTTCGTCCTGGGCATCCAGCAGCAGGTCGAGGTAGTGCTCAAGACCCAGGCCAGCCACCAGCAGGCCGGCTTCACCGCGAGCGCCCATGCGGTTGAAGTAGTCCACCGCCTTCCAGAATTCCTCGGTGGTGACTTCCAGGTCTTCGATGATCTTGACGGTGTCGACCAGGATGCGGTTGACCAGCTTCTTCATGCGCTGGTTGCCCTGATCGTTGTTGAAGCCGCTGGCTTCCTGGAAGAACTTCTGAACGCTTTCGGTGCTGGACAGTTTGATAGTCATGGCTATTTCCTCATCTTGTTGTTATCGGCGCGAAACGATCAGCGATCGTCTTCGTGAATCGACGATGGGTGGCGGCAGAGGCCGTCCACCTCGATCTCCATGTAGGGGAACAACGGCAGCTGCATCAGGGTGTCGTGAAGCTCCTCGACGCTGGCGAGGTCGAAGACGCTGTAGTTGGCGTAGTGACCGGCGATACGCCAAAGGTGACGCCACTTGCCCTCGCGCTGCAGGCGCTGGGCCAGTTCTTTCTCATCGGCCTTGAGCTTGGCGGCCTTGGCCGGGTCCATGTCGACCGGTAGCTTCACAGTCATTTTTACGTGGAACAGCATGGGATCGGACTCCTGTTTACTTGCGGCGGAAGAACGCCAGGCGCTCTTCGTCCAGGGCGAGGCCAAGGCCGGGGGTACGCGGCACGTGCAACTGGAAGTCACGGTAGACCGGTGCTTCGCTGACGATTTCCTCGGTCAGCAGCAGCGGGCCGAACAGCTCGGTGTGCCAGGTCAGTTGCTTGAGGGTAACGAACGCGTGGGCCGACGCCAGGGTGCCGATGGAGCCTTCCAGCATGGTGCCGCCGTACAGGGCGATACCGGCCGCTTCGGCGATCTGCGCGGTGCGCAGCACGGCGCGCGGGCCACCGTTCTTGGCGATCTTCAGGGCGAAGATGCTGGCGGCGCCGTCGGCGGCCAGGCTGAAGGCGTCTTCGACACTTTCGATGGATTCGTCAGCCATGATCGGCGCCGGGCTACGCTGGTTCAGGCGCACCTGGCCGGACCGGTTGATGCGCGAGATGGGCTGCTCGATCAGGTCGATGCCGTTGTCGCCAAGGATGCGGCAGGCACGCAGGGCGACGGATTCGTCCCAGGCCTGGTTCACGTCGACGCGCACGCTGGCGTTGTCGCCCAGGGCCTGTTTGATGGCGATTACGTGCTTGAGGTCGCGGTTCACTTCGCCGGCGCCGATCTTCAGCTTGAAGATGCGGTGACGGCGGATTTCCAGCATGTGCTCGGCTTCGGCGATGTCTTTGGCGGTGTCGCCGCTGGCCAGGGTCCAGGCCACTTCCAGGCCATCCCGTACACGGCCGCCGAGCAGTTCGCTCACCGGCAGGCCGAGGCGCTTGCCCTGGGCGTCCAGCAGTGCGCTTTCCAGGCCGGACTTGGCGAAGGTGTTGCCCTTGGCGGCCTTGTCCAGGCGCAGCATGGCGGCGTTGATGTTGCAGGCGTCCTGGCCGATCAGCAGCGGCGCGAGGTGGCTGTCGATGTTCTGCTTGATGCTTTCGGGGCTCTCGTTGCCGTACGCCAGGCCACCGATGGTGGTGGACTCGCCAAGGCCTTCGACACCATCGGAGCAACGCAGGCGGATCACCACCAGCGTCTGGTTCTGCATGGTGTGCATGGCCAGCTTGTGCGGGCGGATGGTCGGCAGGTCGACGATGATCGCCTCGACGCTTTCGATCAGAACTTGGCTCACTTCAATACCCATCAGGTTCGTTTCATCTGGTCCCGATAGTGGCCGCGACAAATCGCGAGGTCCAATATAGAGTTTGTCTAGCTCGATACCTCCAGGGTATCGAACAACCTGAAACGCAACCGCCCCGGAGTCACCATGGAGCTTCGTCACCTGCGCTACTTCCAGGCGCTCGCCGAAACCCTCAACTTCACCCGCGCCGCAGAACGCCTGCACATTGCGCAACCTCCACTGAGCCGGCAGATCCAGCAGCTCGAAGAGGAGCTGGGCGTGGCCCTGCTGGAGCGTGGCAGACCTCTGCGCCTGACCGAAGCGGGGCGCTTTTTCCATGAACATTCCAGCACCCTTCTCGAGCAGCTGACAAAGGTCTGTGACAATACCCGCCGCATTGGGTCGGGCGAAAAAGCCTGGCTCGGCATCGGCTTCGCGCCCTCCACGCTCTACGGTGTGCTGCCGGACCTGATCCGCCGCCTGCGCAGCGACGCCGGGCTGGAACTGGGCCTGTCGGAGATGACCACCCTGCAGCAGGTGGACTCGCTCAAGGCCGGGCGCATCGACGTGGGCTTCGGCCGCATCCACATCAACGACCCCGCCATCCAGCAGCAGGTGCTGACCCTGGACCCGCTGGTGGCCGCCCTGCCCGCCGGGCATCCGTTGTTGCCCGGCCCCGTGAGCCTGACCGACCTGGCCCAGGAACCTTTCGTGCTCTATCCGGGCAACCCCAGGCCGAGCTATGCCGACCACGTGCTCGCGCTGTTCGCCGCCTACGGCCTGCAGATCGAGGTGGCGCAGTGGACCAACGAACTGCAGACCGCCATCGGCCTGGTGGCTGCCGGCATCGGCATCACCCTGGTGCCGGCCTCGGTGCAGGTGCTGCACCGCGCCGATATCGGCTACGCCACCCTGCAGGAAGCCCAGGCCACCTCCCCCATCATCATCAGCCGTCGCGTGGGCGATGCCTCGCCGGCGCTGACCCATTGCCTCGCGCTGATCGAGGAACTGTCTGAAGGGCATATCGGCGCGTGAGCATGCAGGGGGCGATTCGTAGGATGGCGTAGAGCGGAGCGAAACCCATCATTCCGAAGCGATGGATTTCGTGCCTCAACCCATCCTACGGTTCTGAGCAGGCGGCAGAACCTGCTGGTGCCTCGCCCCCCCACAACAAGAAAAAAAGGCCCGCAAAGGAGTGGAACGGGCCGAGGTAAAGCTAAAAAGGTTTCACATCCCGCCCTACTGCAACGGCGAGAACTTCGCCGGCAGGTAGGCGGTGGAGTGCATCTCGCGCAGCTGTGGCCCGGAGTTCTCCGGCGGCCAGACACCGTCCTCGACGGCTCGCGTGCGGACATCCAGCCGCTGCTCCAGGGTCGCGTAGGGCCAGATGTGCAGGTAGCGCGGCGTGCGTCCGTCGGTGGCGTAGAAGGCCGCGTAGACCTGTGAATAACTTGCTCCGGTGCGCGGCCCGACAGCCTTTTTCCAGCCTTCCAGGGTGGGAGCCAGGCCGGAGGGAATCAGGTTGTATTCCCGCAGTTCGTAGAAGGGGCCGTGGGCGCCCGGCGCGAGGGGTTCGAGGAAGGGGAACAGGCTGTAGTTCTCCACCTTCATGTCGAGCATGAATTCCTCGATACCGAATGCATCCCGCGCCAGCAGGTAGCGCTCGCGCTCGGCCTGGCGGGCCTGTTCGTCGCTGAAGCCGCGCAACACGGCGACCTGGTTAAGGGGCCCGATTTCCGAAGCCCAGCAGCCGACCAGGGTGCAGCCCGGCAGCGCTTCGGCCAGGGTGGATTCCAGGCGTGCCAGGGCCGTGGCCGGGGTGCGCACCCGCAGGGTGAACGTGATGAGTTCGTAGAGTCGCATGGGAGTCTCTTCGCCTTGGCCGAAAGCGGGGCCGGCCTTCATCGGCCGGCCCCATGCGGCTCAGAACTTGAAGGTGTAGGTGGTGATCAGGCGGTTCTCCTGGTAGTCCGGGCCCGAGGCGCCGCCATTGCCATAGCGGGTCTTGACGTCGATGTTGCGCCACTCGACGCCGACGCCCTTGAGCGGGCCGCTCTGCACCACGTAGCTGAGGAAGAAGTTGCGTTCGCTCTCGACGTTCTGGTCCAGGGCGTTGTTGCCACGGTCGATGCCGGTGCCGCGCAGGTAGCGGGTCATCAGCTTGAGGCCGGGCACGCCGTAGGCGGCGAAGTCGAGGTCGTAGCGCAACTGCCAGGAGCTTTCATTGGGCTTGACGAAACCGACGGTGGACCAGTTCACCAGGTAGGGCTGCGGCGCGTAGCCGTTCAGGGTCGGGAAGGTGCTCTCGCCGAGCATGCGCTGGTAGCCGACGCCGATGGCGTGAGCGCCCTTGCGCAAGGTGGTCATGGCACCGTAGGACTGGTTATCGATGTCGCCGTAGAGCGCCTTGCCGTCTTCGCTGTTGTCGAAGTAGCGCAGGTCGGTCTTCAGGCCGTAACCGCTACCCAGGTCGGCGTTGTGGGTCAGGCCGGCGTAGTGCTGCTGGTAGATGTCTTCGAGCTGGCCATAGAAGTAGGTGGCGGAAAGGCTCGGATTGAAGGCGTAGGTGGCACCGCCGAAGTTCAGCCCATCACTGGTGCGACGCGGGCCATTGGGGCCGGTGAACAGGTACATCTTTTCGCGGTTGGACGACTCGCGGCTGCTGATCTCGGTGAAGCGGCCGGCGGTGAAGGTCAGCTTGTCCAGTTCACGGGATTCGAGCAGGAAGCCGTGGTAAGTGGTGATCAACTGACGGCTGTCGTCGTAGAAGGCAACCGGCAGCATCGGGCGGTGCTCGCCGACCTTCAGCTCGGTCTTGGAATAGCGCATCTTGCCAGTCAGTGCGGCGCGGCCGTAATCACGCGCCTGCTCACCCTTGCTGTCGTCGTAGGGAATGATGCTATCCGGGCCGCGTCCACCGCCGCCGTCCAGGCGATAGGCATATTGCCCGGAAAGGTCCAGCCCGAATTGCAACGGGCCTTCGGTATATCCGGAGATAGCGCGAAAATCAAAACCCTGGGTCCAACTACCGATTCGTGACTGCGGGGCATTGTCCTGTTTGAAGTCACGGTCGATATAGAAGTTACGCAGTCCGAGACTGATCTGCCGATCCTTCACGAAGTCCGCCTGGGCGGACATCGGCACGAGCATTCCCATCAGGCCTGCGGCAGCTACGCCGCTGGCCAGCCAGCTTTTCTGAAACATGGACGTGATCCTTTATTACATGTGCACGCAAAGCACATTGAGTGGGAGCAGATTAATTAGCTAAAGAGCAACTCAGGCAGTTAATCCGCAGTGTTGTTTTTATGACCACTTACTGCAAAAAGGCGTAGCAAGGCCCGTTACCCGAATATGTACGGGCGCCCTCGATTTCTAGTTATGGGTACAACTCAAAACTTGGCGAAGGAAACTCGCCAGGTAATCCGGAGAAACTCCGGAATTCTTTCATTGGTGGGCTTCAGCCCACCGCCACCGACGGCTCAGCACGCCGAGCGCGAGGCATCTCCCAGGCGGTGGTAGGCGCGGTTGAAATACACCAGGCCTTCCTGGCTCTTGCCGTGGCGAATGCCCAGCACTTCGCAGTAGAAAATGGTGTGGGAACCCACCTCATGGGCTTGGGCGATGCGGCAGTCGAAGCTCACCAGGGCGTCGTCCAGCAGCGGCGAACCGCTATCCAGGGTGCTCCAACTGGCGCGGGCAAAGCGCTCGTCGGGGCTCAGTTCGCGGTTGGCGAACACGGCGGAGATGTCCTTCAACTCGGCGGTCAGCACGTTCACGCTGAGCACGCCGTTCTGCTTGAAATGGCCATTGGCGAACGAGGAGCGGTTCATGCACACCAGCAGCGTCGGCGGCTGGTCGGTGACGCTGCACACTGCCGAAGCGGTGAAGCCGAAGCGGCCTGCGGCACCGTCGGTGGTGATGACTGAAACGGCGCCGCCCAGCAGCGCCATGGCATTACGGAATCCAGTGGTATCGACCATGGTCTTGCCCCTCTGCTGTCAGATGTCCAGCACCAGTTTTTGTGACTTGGCCCGCGAGCAGCAGACCAGGATCTGGTCGTTGGCGGCCTTCTCTTCATCGGTCAGGTAGACGTCGCGGTGGTCCGGCTCCCCTTCCAGCACGTCGCACAGGCAAGTACCGCAAACGCCCTGCTCGCAGGAAATCTCGATCTTGATGCCGACGCCGGCCAGCGCGTCGACGATGCTCTGGCCCTCGGCAACCTGCACGGTCTTGCCACTGCGCTCGGCGACCACTTCGAAGCTGTCGCCGCTGGCGTCCACTTCAACCTGGAAGTACTCGCGGTGGATGTGATCGTCGGCGTAACCGGCCTTGCCGGCTTCGGCAATCACCCAGTCCATGAACCCGGCCGGGCCGCAGACATAGACGTGAACGTCGTCGGCCGGCTTACCCAGCACGGCGGGCAGATCGAGCTTCTGCGCGGCGTCTTCGTCGTCGAAGTGGGTGTGCACGCAGGCCGCGAAGTCGGCGTTTTCCAGCTCATCGAGGAAGGCGGTACGGCTGCGCGAGCGACCGCAGTAGTGCAGCTCGAAGGCACTGTCCTGCGCGGCCAGTTCGTGGGCCATGGCGATCATCGGGGTGATGCCGATGCCGCCGCCAATCAGGATCGAGCGGCTGGCGTCGGCAGCCAGCGGGAAGAGGTTGCGCGGTGCGCCGATGGCCACCTCGCTGCCTTCCTGCAGCAACTCGTGGACCGCTACCGAACCGCCACGGGAAGCCGGGTCACGCAGCACGCCGAGGCGGTAGACGGAGGCATTTGCCGGATCGCCGCAGAGGGAGTACTGGCGCACCAGGCCGGGCTTGAGGTGGATATCCACATGGGCGCCGGCCTCGAACGCCGGCAGGGGTTTGCCCGACGGGTCGGCGAGGTCGAGGATCACTACGCCCTCGCCCTGTTCCACCCGCTTGCGGACCACCAGATTCAACACTTGCTCACTCATACCGGCCTTCCCGCACCTTCGAGGTGCTGCTTGTTCTCGTTGTTACCCACCGCACTGCACGCACGGCATTGCTTTGTCGCTTCGCGCACTTAGCGCATGAACAGTCCACCGTTCACATCCCAGGTCGCCCCGGTGGTGAAATAGGCTTCAGGACGCGCCAGTTGCACCACCAGGTCGCCGAGGAAATCCGCATCGCCCAGACGCTTGACCGGGATATTGGCCAGCAGCCCTTCCATGCGCTCGGCCGGCACCGCTGCGCGCACGGCAGGCGATTCGATAGGCCCGGGCGCGATGGCGTTGACGGTCACTCCATTGGCCGCCAGCTCCTTGGCGAAGATCTTGGTCAGGGTGACGATGGCGCCCTTGGACGCGGCGTAGTGCGCGCCCGTGGCGGTGCCGCCGTTCTGCCCGGCCAGGGAAGCCATGTTGACGATCCGCCCGTAGCCGGCTGCGGCCATGTGCGCGCCAAACACCTGGCAGCCGACGAAGACACTGCGGGTATTGAGGCTCAGGACGCGGTCGAACTCTTCGGGGCTGATCTGCATGACCGGCGTCGTCATGGTCATGGCGGCGTTGTTCACCACCACGTGCAGCGCACCGAAGCGTTCCAGGGTCGCCGCCAGTGCCGACTCGAAGTCGGCCTTGCTGGCCACGTCGAGCTTCAGCGCCAGGCTGCGTTCGCCGCTGGGGTCGAGCCGGTCGGCAGCGGCGTGAGCACGCTCCAGCGACAGGTCGGTGATCACCACCGCGTAACCGGCGGCGAACAGGCGGCTGGCGATGGCGAGGCCGAGACCTTGCGCCGCGCCGGTAACCAGGGCTACTTGGCTCATGACGCGCTCCCGAGGGTCTGTTCATGGGCTCGCGAGCTAGAGCGAGACAAGGAAGCAAGGGCTGAGAGAGCGGAGTTTACGTGCCGTAAATGAGCATCTCGAAGCCATTGATGACGCGGTATCGCCGACGCGCAGCAGCTCATGGACTGGCCCTCAGAGGATGTAGCCGATACCGGCCAGGGTATCGGTGGAGTTGATCAGCTGGATCAGCTTGCGCTGGATCTTGAAGCCCTCGCCTTCGCGCTTGAGCTGGAAGGTGATGTCGGCGGTGTAGTGCTTGAGCACGTCCTTGCGGAACTCCCGCAGGTTCTGTGCGCAGCGCACGGTCACCACGCCGTTCTCCTCGCCCAGTACGCGGAAACGCGACAGGGCACGCACGGTGCGGGCACGCGGGCTGGTGGAGATGGACTCGCCGCCGATCAGACGCTGCACGCGCAGTTGGCGCATGTGGTGGTCGTCGTAGGCGTAGTTCAGGGTGTTCTCGAAATCGGTCTCGTTCGGATCGATCGGGATGATGTAGGTGCCCTTGTCGGACCACAGGTTCAACCAGGCGTCGAATTCGCCGTGGTCGAGCATGTCCGCTTCCTGCCAGATGAAGGCGCTGACGTGATTGAGCAATTCAAGGTTCATGGCTGGTCTCTTCAAACTGTGCGTTGCGTGGCCACGCCGCCCTTCTCACCGCAGGGGAAGGGCAAGCGCAGCGTCGGATGGGGTTAGGCCGACATCATCTTTTTCCACTGCTGATAGGCCGCGCGCATGCCGGTTTCGGCGCTCACGTCGCTGATCAGCCCGTCCTCGCTCGGCTTCTCGCCAGGCAGGCCGCGGTTGAGCATGATCCAGAGGTCGGTGCCCGCCTGGGCGCCCTTCTGCACGCGCTCCCAGGCCTCGGAATCGTCCGGGGTGCCGAAGCCCATGGGGCCCTGGAAGTGTTCGTGCAGGCGCAGGCGGTAGCGGTTGGCCACGGCCGGGCCGCCGTCCATGGTGATCACTGCGTGGTGGATTTCGGTCTCGTTCACCGAGATCGGTTGCAGCACGCGGAAGAAGGCCATGGAGCAGGCGACGTTGGGGAACAGGTTGAGGTTGAAGCCGGAGCCACCGACGGCGCGGACGATGCGGCGCACCTGCTGCTCCTCGATGCCTTCGGCGCGCAGTTCTGCGGCCAGGGCCTCGAAGCGTTCGGGGATCGGCAGGTCGAGATTGGCTTCCAGGTCCACCAGGTCGGGGATCATCACCATCACGCTGTGGCCGTTGCCGAGGTCTTCGACATAGCCCGGGCCTTTGACGAAGTCGAAGAGCTCCAGGGTCTGTTCGTCCACCGAGGACAGGAACGACTTGTGCACCAGCGGGAAATGGTAGGCGTCGGTGGTGTTTTCCAGCTGGATCTTCCAGTTGCCGGGGAAGCGGAAGCGGTGCTCACCGGAAACCTTCACGCCGTAGCCGGCACCCTGCTTCATGAACAGGTCGATCCACTTCTTGGCCGGGCCGAGGAAGTCCACCAGCGGCTCGATATCGTCCTTGAAGGTGGCGAAGATCATGCCGTTGTATTGCTCGACACGCAGGCTCACCAGCGGCAGCTCGCCCTTGTCCAGGCAGTCGGCGTAGCTCTCCGGGTGCGGCACGCCGCGCAGGCTGCCGTCCAGGGCGTAGCTCCAGCCGTGGTAGGGGCAGACGAAGCTGCTGGTCTTGCCCTTCCTGTGCTCGCAGACGGTGGCGCCACGGTGACGGCAGCGGTTGAGCAGGACGTGCACGTCCTTCTTGCGGTCACGCACGACGATCACCGGCTGCTTGCCGACGTAGGTGCTCTTGTAGCTGCCGGCCTCGGGAATCTCGCTGGCATGGGCGACCCAGATCCAGGTGCTGTAGAACACCTTCTCCAGCTCTTCGTCGAACAGGCGGGCGTCGGTGTAGAGGGAGGTGTGCACGCGGTCGTGCAGCACCAGGTCGGCCGGCGAGCTGGCCAGGTTCACGGTTTCGATCAGGTTGGTCACGGTCACTCCTCGTCGGCGCAATACGCCGACTCACAGAAATCTCTTGTTGGTGGCTTCCGTAGGAGCGAGCGTGCTCGCGAACCCCGGTCGCTCTCCTTTCGCGAGCAAGCTCGCTCCTACAAGTTCGCGCGCAGGCGTCTTCATTTGCCCGGCACCGGCAGGTGCGCGGAATCGTTCCAGGCCTCCACCGGGCGGCTGAACAGGTTCTCGGTCTGGAAATGCGCCATGCGCCAGGCGCCCTCCTCCTCGCGGAACTTCACCGTCAGGCGCGCCGCATTGAGGTGCGAAGCGCCGCTGGCGAAGGTCGAGGTCTGCAACATCACCCAGCTGCCGTCTGCGCTGTCGTCGTTCACACGAATCAACTCGGAGCAGAGGAAGTGCACGTTCAGGGCGAAGTGCGCCGGCTCCACCATGTAGGTGGCGAACATGGCGCGGATCGCCTCACGGCCCTGGTAGCCACCGAAGCTCTTGGCGTACTTGGCGCCCTTGCCTTCCCAGATGGCATCGGCGGTGAACAGGCCGGCCAGCTCATCCAGCGGCGTGCGGGCATCCAGCGCGTCGCACAGCTCCATGTAGCGGTTCATGCAGGCGCGTACGGCGTGCTCGCTTTCCAGTTGGCGCAGGCGTTGCTCAAGGGCTTCGGTCATGGCGGTCACGCGCGCTGGATGATCAGTTCGCGGCCGGTGCGGGCCTCGACCTTGGCGTAGCGCCACAGCTTGTAAGTGCCGTCGCCCACCGCCGTGGTGCGGAACAGGTTGCAGGCGGCGTGCACGGTCTCGATGTCCGGCACGTCGGCCAGCAGGTAGGTCGTCCAGGGGTAGCCGGTGGACGGGCCGACCATGCTCTGGTCGTCGTCCATGTTGCCGAACACCTTCACGCCGGGCAGGTCGTGGATGCCGTTCCACATTTCGCTGAAGGCGGCCCACACCTGCAGTTGCTCGTCGCGCGGGGCGTCGAAGAAGTTCTGGTTGATACCCATGCAGAACAGGACGCGCAGGGCTTTTTTCTCGCTCATCGAAATCACCGATCAGTCAGTTGGAATTCACAGGTAGCCGGGCAGCGGCTTGTTGCCGAAGAAGATCGCGCCGGCGTTCTGGTAGGTCATGTCGCCCATGAAGGCGTGCTGGGTGATCACCAGGGTGTCGTTGACGAAGCGCGACAGCGGGTTGTCGCGGTAGACACCCGTCATGCCGGAGAGCATCTGCGCGCTGCGCGCCACTTCGGCAGACACGCGAGTGGCGTGGGTCGAGGACAGGCGCAGCAGGTTGGTCTGCTCCACGCTCACGGCATCGCCGGCGAGCACGGTTGCCCAGGCGCTTTCCATTGCCTCGTAGAACCAGGCGCGGGCGGCGCGCAGCTCGGCTTCGGCCTTGGCCATCTGCATCTGCGCCAGGGGGCGGTCGGCCAGGGCCGGAGCGCCAGTGACGGAGAAACGGCCGCTGGCCATGCCGCTGAGATAGTCCAGCGCGGCGCGGGCAACGCCCAGGCCGACCACGGACAGCACCTGGGTGGCGAACGACAGCGACGGGTAGCGGAACATCGGCTCGTCGAGGTTGGCCGGACCGCCGCGAACGAAGGTCCAATCCTCGGGCACTACCACGCCGTCGATCACCACGTCATGGCTGCCGGTGCCGATCAGGCCGACCACATCCCAGGTTTCCTCGATCTTCACCTTCTCGCGCGGCATCACCGCCAAGCGCGGCAGGCCCACGGTGTCGCCATTCTTCGGGCTGATGCCGACACCGATCAGGGTGGCGCCCATGCAGCCGCTGGAGAACTTCCAGCGTCCGTTCACCTCCAGCCCGCCCTCGACGAAGGCGGCCGGCTGCGGCGGGAAGATGCCACCGGCGAAGACCACGTCCGGGCCATTGGCGTAGACCTTTTCCAGGGTCGCCATGGGCAGCGCGGCCAGGTACACCGGGTTCATGCCGAAACTGGCGACCCAGCCGGCGGAACCGTCGGCGGCGGAGATTTCCTCCACCATCTGGCAGAACTCCATGGGCGAGCGCTGGTCGCCGCCGAAGCGGGTGGGCACCAGCGCGCGGTAGACGCCAAGTTCCTTGAAGCGCTCGATCACGTCCTGGGAAATGAATTTCTGCCGGTCGAATTCCTCGTGCCGGGCACGCTCGCGGATGTCGGCGAGCAGCGCCTGGAATCCTTCACTCGCGGTAATCGGGGCGGGGGGCTGGTAATCCAGCGCGCTTAGCGAAGACATGGGGCTCTCCAGGTGGGCTTTGTGGTTATTGTTCGAGGCGCCGCACGAGCTCGCAGGCGACTGCGCAAAGCAGTTCATCCGCGCCCTTGGCGGCAACGAGTTGCAGGCCCACCGGCAATTTCGAGACGCCCTCGAAGGGGATGCTCAACGCCGGGTGGCCCGTGAGGTTGAACGGCCGCACGAAGGCGGTCATGCCGATGGCCGCGCGGGTGTCGGCGGCATCTGCGACCCGTGCCGGGTAGTCCGGCATGGTCGGCAGCGCGAGGATCGGGCAGCGCGCCAGGGCGGCGTCCACCTCGGCGGTGAAGGCGGCGCGAATGGCTTCGGCTTCAGCCAGGGCGGCATCGGTGGTCTTGCTGGCGGCCAGCAGACGGGACGCGACATCGGCGCCCACCAGGCCGGTTTCCACCAGGTGGCCGCAGGCGTTCCAGGTTTCCCGGTTGATGACAGCCAGGCCCGCGTCATAAGCGGCTTGCATGCCGGGCAGCGGGACGCTGTGCAACTCGAAATCCGAGGCTTCCAGCACGGCATCCAGGGCCGCCTGCACTTCCGGGTTGGCGTCGACCGGCACCACTCCGATGCGGATGCCGCTGACGTCGGGCAGCGCCTTGAAGGACGGGTCGATGACCGCCATGGCTTCGATCAGCAGATCAATGCTGGCGGCGAAGGGACCGACGCAGTCCAGGGAGGTTTGCGCCGGCATCACACCGGCGCGGCTGACGCGGCCGAAGGTGGGCTTGAGGCCAAACACGCCGCAACAGGCAGCGGGTACGCGCACCGAACCGCCGGTGTCGGTGCCCAGGGAAAAGTCGCAGAGGCCAGCGGCGACGGCGGCAGCCGAACCGCTGGAAGAACCGCCGGGTACGCGGCCGGGATAACGCGGGTTCTCCGCAGTACCGGTCCAGGCATTCAGGCCGGTGGTGCCGAACGCCAGTTCATGCAGGCTGGTCTTGCCGGTGATGCGGCAGCCCGCGTCCAGCAGCGCCTGGACCACATCGGCATGACGCTCGGCGTCGTGCGCTTCTTCCAGCGCACGACTGGAGGCACGGGTCGGGTGGCCGGCGATATCGATGGTGTCCTTCACCATCACGGTTCGCCCCGTGCCCCCCAGCTCCAGCTTCTCGACCACTATCGTCATTTGCTTCACCCATTGGCGTTCTTGTTGGTGCTCGATCGAGACCCTGTCCGGGGTGTCGATCGCGTAAATCTAAAATCGGAAGAATTACGTGAAATGTCAATTGAATTATCACAAGAAAAGGAGTGTGTATTTTCGGTGCATTTCTGAGTTGCCAAGCACCAGTAACGTGCAATTCGGTAACAGGTTAAAAATGGAAAGTTCACGCAACAAATTAAGATAAATTGTTATTTTCCATATAGTTATGATTTTCATGAGATTGATTCTCATGTTTACACAGGGAAACACCTGGCCTTCTCAACGTCAGCGCTTGTGCGTTTATCGAACGAAATGTTTTCACTTCGTCGCAAAAAAACGAGCAATAAAACAGAGATTTTAAAGCCATAAAAATTACTGATTTAGACGCAAAAAACACCATGCAAAAGACTGCTGCAAGGCCGATTGCCACTGGTGCGAAAGGAGTTTTCGGAAGCGTCCGATGGAGGCATCAGAAAGCGCTGACTTGATGGAAAAACAGGCAGGGCGAGCAGGTCCCCGCCATCACCGCACCGGCACGGAGCAGGTTTTCTGGCACGGGAGCTGCACTTTGGTTTCCCGCCGAGCGGGATACCCGCCGGTAGCGCCTCGTGGCGCCAGAACAACAAGAAGGCGGCAAGCCATCCGCGCATCGGTCCCTAGCAGCCGGCGCGCACTGCGGGTCCTTGCCTCTCCAATAGCCTTGCAACCCCGGAGTCGTCATGCACTTCAAACAAGCCGTGTCCACCCTGCTCCTCAGCGCCGCCTGCCTGTCGTTCGCACAGGCCGAAGTGAAGGTCGGCGTCATCACCTCCTCCACCGGTCCCATCGCCCTCGTCGGGCTGCCCCAGAAGAATTCCGTGCCGCTGCTGCCCACCCAGGCCGGCGACCAGCCGGTGAAGTACATCGCCCTGGATGACGGCAGCGACCCCACCGCCACCGTGAAGGCGCTGAAGAAACTCATCAGCGAGGAAAACGTGGACGCCATCATCGGCCCGAGCGGTTCGCCCAACGCCATGGGCGTGATCCAGTTCGTCGCCGAGGCCGGCGTACCCTTGTTGGCTCCGGTGGGCACCGCCGCCGTGGTGCTGCCGATGAACGAGCAGAAGAAGTGGGTGTTCAAGACCACCCAGAACGACGACCTGATCGCCAAGGCTCTGGTGGAAGACATGACCACCCGTGGCGTGAAGACCCTGGGCTTCATCGGCACCGCCGACCCCTACGGCGAGAACTGGTCCAAGGTGATGGGCGCCATGGCGGCCGAGCACGGCATCAAGCTGGTGGCCAATGAGCGCTTCCAGCGCCAGGACACTTCGGTCACCGGCCAGAGCCTGAAGGTGCTCGCGTCCCGCCCGGACGCCGTATTGGTGGCCGCCCCCGGCAGCGCCGCGGTACTGCCGCAGACCACCCTGTTCGACCAGGGCTATCGCGGCCAGATGTACCAGACCCACGGCGCCGCCCTGCCGGACTTCCTCAAGCTCGGTGGCAAGAAGGTGGAAGGCACCATCCTGGCTGCAAGCCTGATGCTGGTGCTCGACCAGATGCCGGACAGCCACCCGTCCAAGGCCATCGCAGGCGAGTACGTGACCGCCTACGAAAAGCTCAACGGCAGCAAGCCGGCCACCTTCGGCGCCAACACCTTCGACGCCGGCCTGCTGCTGCAGAAGGCCATCCCGCTGGCCGCCGCCAAGGCCGCGCCGGGCACCCCGGAGTTCCGCGCCGCCCTGCGCGATGCGCTGGAGGCAAGCCACGAGGTACCCGCCACCCAGGGTGTCTACAACATGACGCCGGATGACCACAGCGGCTTTGACGAGCGCGGTCGCGAACTGATCCAGGTAAAGAACGGCACCTGGACCCTGCTCGGCAGCAACTGATCGCAGCCTGCACGGCCTCGCTCTGTAGGGTGGGATGAAGACCACCCTACAGAGCGAGGCCGCGGCTACTCACACCGCAACAAGAGTTCCCACCATGAATTTCCAGATTGCCCTGCTGCTCGGCCAGGACGGCATCACCAACGGCGCCATCTATGCGCTGCTGGCGCTGTCGATCCTGCTGGTCTTCACCGTGACGCGCATCCTGCTGATCCCCCAGGGCGAGTTCGTCACCTACGGCGCGCTGACCATGGCCGCCCTGCAGGCTGGCCAGCCCACCGCACTGGTCTGGCTGCTGCTCGCCCTCACCCTGGCCGACTGCGCCATGGACCTGTATGACGCCACCCGCGCCAGCCGCGGGTTCCGCTTTCCCAGGCGGATTGTCCTCAAGCTCGCCTACGCCCTGGCCATGGTGGGCCTGATCCGTGGCCTGCCCCTGGCCGACCTGCCCATGGCGATCCAGGCACTGTTGACCCTGGCGCTGGTGGTGCCCCTCGGACCGCAGCTCTATCGCCTGGTGTTCCAGCCCCTGGCCTCGGCCAGCGCCCTGGTGCTGCTGATCGTCTCCATCGCCGTGCACGTGTCCATGGTGGGCATCGGCCTGCTGATGTTCGGCCCGGAAGGCGCGCGCACCGCACCGTTCTCCGAGGCCGGCCTGACCCTCGGCCCGGTGACCTTCAACAGCCAGACGCTGTGGGTGATCGCCGTGTCCCTGGCACTGATCATCAGCCTGTTCCTGTTCTTCGAGCGCAGCCTGTATGGCAAGGCCCTGCGCGCCACCGCAGTGAACCGCCTGGGCGCGCGACTGATGGGCATCTCGCCGACGCTGGCGGGCAAATCCACCTTCGCCCTGGCCACCTTCATCGGCGCGCTGTCGGGCATCCTCATCGCCCCCATCACCACCCTCTATTTCGACTCGGGTTTCGTCATCAGCCTCAAGGGTTTCGTCGGCGCCATCATCGGCGGCCTGGTGAGCTACCCGGTCGCTGCCCTGGGCGCCCTGGGCGTGGGCCTGATCGAGGCCTTCTCGATGTTCTGGGCCAGCACCTACAAGGAGATCATCGTCTTCACCCTGATCATCCCCTTCCTGCTCTGGCGCTCCCTCACCAGCCGTCATGTGGAGGACGATGAATGAAACCGCGCTACCTGATCCTCACCCTGGTGGCCGTGCTCGGCCTCGCGCCGCTGCTGCTGCCGCCCTTCTACGTCACCCTGCTGAACTACATCGGCCTCTACACGCTGGTGGTCCTCGGCCTGGTGCTGCTCACCGGCGTCGGCGGCATGACCAGCTTCGGCCAGGCCGCCTTCGTTGGCCTTGGCGCCTATACCAGCGCCTACCTGACTACCGTGCAGGACCTGCCGGGCTGGCTGGCCTGGGCCAGCGCCTCGCCCTGGCTGACCCTGCTGGTGGGGCTGGTCCTGACCGGCGCGGTGGCCTTGCTGCTCGGTGCCCTGACCCTCAAGCTCTCCGGTCATTACCTGCCGCTGGGCACCATCGCCTGGGGGCTGTCGCTCTACTACCTGTTCGGCACGATGGAATCCCTGGGTGGCCACACCGGCGTCAGCGGCCTGCCCTCCATTTCCGTGTTCGGCTGGGAGCTGAACAAGGGCGAGGAGATCTACTACCTGATCTGGGCGGTGCTGCTCTGCGCCATGCTGGTCACCCAGAACCTCCTGGATTCCCGCGAAGGCCGCGCCATCCGCACCCTCAAAGGCGGCCAGCTGATGGCCGAGTCGATGGGGGTGAACACCTTCCGCTCCAAGCTGGTGATCTTCGTCATCTCCGCCCTCTTCGCCGCCGTCTCGGGTTGGCTCTATGCCCACACCCAGCGCTTCGTGAACCCCACGCCCTTCGGCCTGCACATGGGCATCGACTACCTGTTCATGGCGCTGATCGGCGGCGTGGCCAGCGTCTGGGGCGCACTGCTCGGCTCCGGCGTGCTGACCCTGCTCAAGCAGTGGCTGCAGGACCTGCTGCCGCAACTCTTCGGCAGCACCGGCAACTACGAGGTGATTGTCTTCGGGCTGATCATCATCCTGCTCATGCAGCGTGCGCCCGGCGGCCTCTGGCCGTTGCTGCTGCGCCTGGTGCCGGCGTCCTGGAAACCACGCAGGGTGATCAGTGTCGGCGCCGCCGCCGAGCTGCCGCGCCGCGATCTGCCTGCGGCCGGTGAAGTGCTGCTGGAAGCCCGCAATGTCACCCGCCGCTTCGGTGGGCTGGTGGCCAACAACGACATGAACCTGGACGTGCGCGCCGGGGAAATCCTCGCATTGATCGGCCCCAATGGCGCCGGCAAGAGCACCCTGTTCAACCAGCTCTCCGGTGTGGATACGCCCACCTCGGGCGAGGTGCTGTTCCGCGGGCAGCGCATCAACGGCATCGCTTCCCGCAACATCGCCGCCATGGGCATGAGCCGCACCTTCCAGCATGTGAAGCTGCTGCCGGAAATGAGCGTGCTGGAAAACGTTGCCATCGGCGCCCACCTGCGCGGCCACAAGGGCGTGCTCAGCGCCGCGCTGCGCCTGGACCGCGCCGAGGAAGCCGAGCTGTTGGCCGAGGCCCGCCGCCAGCTGGAGCGCGTCGGCCTGGGCGACTACCTCGATGCCGAAGCCGGAAGTCTGGCCCTCGGCCAGCAGCGCATCCTCGAGATCGCCCGCGCCCTTTGCGCCAACCCCTGCCTGCTGCTGCTCGACGAGCCCGCCGCCGGCTTGCGCCACAAGGAGAAGGAAGCCCTCGGCATGCTGCTCAGCCGCCTGCGCAGCGAAGGCATGGCGATCCTGCTGGTGGAGCACGACATGGACTTCGTCATGGGCCTGGTGGACCGGGTAGTGGTGATGGAGTTCGGCCAACGCATCGCCCACGGGCTGCCGGCCGACGTACAGAAGGACCCGGCCGTGCTGGAAGCCTATCTCGGAGGAGCCGAGTGATGAACATGCCGATTCAAGACCTGAAGCAGCCGCAAAACCTCGTGGCCAACGCTGTGCTGGAGGTCCGTGATCTCAGCGTCGCCTACGGCAAGGTGGAGGCCCTTGGCAACGCCAGCCTCACCGTCGGCCAGGGGCAGATCGTCACCGTGATCGGCCCTAACGGCGCCGGCAAGACCACCCTGCTCTCGGCCATCATGGGCGTGCTCGGCTCCCGTGGCCGGGTCGAGTTCGACGGCAGCCTGGAAGCGGTGCCGGAAGTGGAAGTGATGGTGTCGCGCGGCCTCGGCCTGGTGCCGGAGAAGCGCGAGCTGTTCGGCAGCATGACCGTCGCCGACAACCTGCTGCTCGGCGCCTTCCAGCGCCACCGCAGCGGCAAGCGCGACCACGGCGAAACCCTGAAGGAGGTCTACGACCTCTTCCCGCGCCTGCGGGAGCGCCGCGACCAACTGGCCGCCACCCTCTCCGGCGGTGAGCGGCAGATGCTCGCCGTGGGCCGCGCGTTGATGGCCAAACCCAAGCTGCTGATGCTCGACGAACCCAGCCTGGGCCTGGCGCCGCTGATCACCCGCGAGATCTTCCGCATCATCACCACCCTGCGCCAGCAGGGGGTGTCCATCCTGCTGGTGGAACAGAACGCCCGCGCCGCGCTGCGGGTGGCCGACTACGCCTACGTACTGGAAACCGGACAGATCGCCATGGAAGGCCCCGCCGCCCAACTGGCCGACGACCCGCGCGTGATCGAGGCCTACCTCGGCCTGGCGAGCAAGCACCAGGAAATGCTCGCCAGCTGACGCACCGGCCCGGCCGCCAAGGCCGGGCCCTCAAGGAGGAACCATGAACCACTCACCCCGTATCTGCATCGCCGGGGCGGGCGCCATCGGCTGCACCCTGGCCGCACGCCTGGCCGACGCCGGCAATGCGGTCTCGGTCCTGGCCCGAGGCGCCACCCTGGCAGCCATCCGCGCGAACGGCATCCACCTGGACGACCTCGACGGCCACCACTTCGTCCGCGTCCCCGCCAGCGACCGCGCCCACGACCTCGGCCCCCAGGACATCGTCTTCCTCTGTGCCAAGGCCGACGCGCTGCCCGCCCTCGCCGCCGACATCCAGCCGCTGCTACACGCCGATAGCCTGGTGGTGCCGGTCGTCAACGGCCTGCCCTGGTGGTACTTCCACGGCCTGGAAGGCCGCTTCGCCGGCCAGCACATCCGCGCCGTGGACCCGCAGGGCCTGCTCGCCGAACGCATCGACCTCACCCGGGTGATCGGCTGCGTGGTCTTCATCACCGCGCAATGCCCGGCCCCCGCCGTGGCCGAGGCGCAGAACCCGCACCTGATGATCTTCGGCGAGCCCGACAACCGCCTCACATCGCGCCTGGAACAGCTGCGGGCGGTGGTGGCAGCGGCCGGAATCGAAGCCCGCGCCAGCGAGCGCATCCGCGATTCGGTCTGGACCAAGGCCATCGCCAACCTCAGCTCCAACCCGTTGTCGGTGATTACCGGCGCCACCCTGGAACAGATCTACGGCCAGGCCGACCTGCGTCAGCTCGCCGGCGACTGCCTGCACGAGACGTTGCTGACAGCGGCGGCCTATGGCGCACGCATCGAGTTCGATCCGCAAACCTTCCTTGACCTGGGCGCCGGCATGGGCGCGGTGCGCACCTCGATGCTCCAGGACTATGACAAAGGCCGCCCCCTGGAGCTGGCCGCCATCGGTGACTCGGTACTGGAACTGGCCGAGCGCCTTGAACTGCCCATGCCCATCACTCGCCACCTGGTCGCCCTGGCGCGCTTTCGTGCCGACCAGCCACGCCCCTGACCGGAGCCGTCCATGAACGCCATCGCCCCCATCACCCAGCCGAGCCACTGCAGCGACGAGGAGTGGGCCCTGCGCGTCCAGCTCGCCCACTGCTACCACCTGGTGGACTACTTCGGCTGGACCGAAACCATCTTCAACCACATCTCCGCGCGCCTGCCCGGCCCGGCCCATCACTACCTGGTGAACCCCTTCGGCCTCAACTACACCGAGGTCACGCCGGCCAACCTGCTCAAGGTGGACCTGCACGGCCGCAAACTGGAGGAGTCCCCCTTCGATGCCAACCCCGCCGGCTTCGCCCTGCACAGCGCGGTGCATGGTGCCCGGGACGATATCCATTGCCTCATTCACACCCACACCACGCCCATCTCCGCCATCGTCCAGAAGCAGTCCGGGTTCTCCCACGACAACTTCTACGGCGCCCAGCTCTACGGCCGCATCGGCTACCACGAGTTCGAGGGCATCACCCTGTTCGATGACGAGAAGGTGCGGATGATCGAGAGCCTCGGGGACAAACACATCCTGGTGCTGCGCAACCACGGTATCGCCGTGGGCGAGAGCAGCATCGCCAACACCTTCTTCCTGCTCTGGACCGTGCAGCGCGCGGCGGAGATCCAGTGCGCAGCCGGCGCCCTCGGCGGCGAGGATCACCCGCTGCCCGTGGCCATCCAGGCGAAATGCACCGACCTCACCGCCATGCTGATCCGCGAAAGCGGCTTCGCCACCAAGTTCTTCGATGCCATGGTGCGCAAGATGCACACCAGTCGCGGCCCGGGCTGGTAAACAGGAGCTGCGGATGAACACCCAGGATTTCATCGAACCGCCCATCTCGCGCCTCGACCCGGACGGTCGCCTGCTCCAGTGCAACGACGCATACCTGGCGTTGTGCGGCTACCGCCGGGACCAGTTGCTGAACCAGGCCTTCACCTGCATCAACCACCCGGGCATGCCCGAACAGGTGATCGAGCGGATGTGGCGCACCCTGCGCGCCGGCGTGCCCTGGAACGGCCCGCTGATGGGCCAGCACCGGGAGGGCGGCACCTTCTGGAGAGACCTCTACGTGGTGCCGCTGTTCGACGGCGGCCAACTGGTGGCCCTCGGCACCGTCTACCACCCCATGGAACGGGAGGCCTGCCGACGCGCCGATGCCCTCTACGCCCGACTGCGCCGGGGCTTGAGCGCCGAAGCCCCCTGGCAACGCGGCCTGCGCCTGGCCCGGGAGCACAGCCTGGCGCTGCTGGCCGCCCTCGGCCTCGGCACGGCCACCGTCGCCGGCGCCCTGTCGACCCTGGAGACGCTGGGTCTGCTGGCGGGCATCAGCGCCATCACCCTGCAGGCGGCCCACAATCGCCGGCGCGGCACCCGAGGCGGCCTGGCGCGTTATCCACAGGTCTACAGCGACCCGCTACTGGCTTCGGCCTACAGCACGCGCGGCGGCATCGACGCCGAATTGGACATGGCCCTGGGCAACCTGCAGCTACGCCTGCGTACGGTAATGGCGCGCATCCATATCAACGGCGACATCCTGCGCAGCCGCGCCGGGGAATCGTCGGCACTGGTCGCCGGCGAAGCCGGGCAACTGGAACGCCAACTGGAGGAAACCGAGCAGTCCGCCGCCGCGGTGCAGCAGATGAGCAGCACCATCCAGGAACTGTCGCGCAACCTGCAGGACAGCGCCGAGGCGACCCAGGCGGTCGATCGCCTGGCCCGCGACGGCGACCGGCTGGCGGCCGACAGCCAGGCCTCCATGGAGACCCTGAGCGGCTCGGTGGAAGCCATCGGTGACGCGGTGGGCCAGCTCGCCGAGTCCATCGAATCCATCAGCGGTATCGCTGAAGTGATCCAGAGCATCGCCGAGCAGACCAACCTGCTGGCCCTCAACGCCGCCATCGAAGCGGCCCGGGCGGGGGAATCGGGCCGGGGCTTCGCCGTGGTGGCCGATGAGGTTCGCACCCTCGCCTCCCGGACCCGCGACTCCACCGGGCAGATCCAGCAGTCCATCGAACGCCTGCGCAACGGCAGCGCCGACGCCCTGGCCACCGCCCGGCGCGGCGAGGCGGCGGCTCAGCAATCCAGCCGCGACGTGGCGGAAGTGCGCGAGGCGCTGCGGCGCATCAGCGGCGAAGTCGGACAGATCAGCGGCATGAGCCTGCAGATGGCCAGCGCGGTGGAGGAACAGGGCCAGGTGGCCGAGGAAATCAACCGCCAGATCGCCCGCATCGCCAGTCTCGCCCAGCAGAGCGCCGGCCAGGCGCAACGCAGCACCCAGATCGGCCAGGAGCTGCACCAACTGGCCCACTCCCAACTCGACCTGGCCCAGCGTTTCCTGCAGGGCTGAGACACGCCGGTTGCCCGCGGGAGCGTCAGGCACTTGGGGAATTGTCGGTACAGGAAAACCAGTGCCGGCATTACCAAATGCTGTCTAGAACGTTGCGACCATGATCTTGCTGGCCTGCACCCTGTAATGCCTGCCGCGGCGCTGAACAGGGTGGGACCACGGCAGGCCAGCGCACCACGTGCTCACTGCCACGCCGCGAGGCTATCCCCCCGCTCTCCGGCGTTTTGCCGGAAGAAGTCGCGTAGATGCTCGACGAAGAAGGACACCTTGGCGGACAGGTTGAGGCGTTCAAGATAGGTGGCGTAGATATCAGCTGGAGGCGTTTCGTAGTCCCCCAGCACTTCCACTAGTCGGCCAGAGCGCAAGTGACTTGCGAGGTTCCACTCTGCGCGCATGAGGATGCCGTGGCCATCCAGCGCCCAGTTCAGCGCCACCTCCCCATCGTTGGTGCTGAGGCCGCCGCGTACCTTGACCGACTCGGTCTGCTTGCCGCGGCTCAGCCGCCAGATACCGAAGGCCGCGTCGTTCTGGCGTAGCACGATGCAGTTGTGCTGCATCAGGTCCTTGGGCGTTTCAGGGCGGCCGAAGGCCTCCAGGTAGGCCGGCGCAGCGCAGAGCCGGCGGCGGTTCGTGGCGATCTTGCGGGCGATCAGCCGGGAGTCGGGAAGCTCACCGAAGCGGATGGCGACGTCGATGGCATCGTCCGGCAGGTTGATCGGCCGGTCGGTCAGGTGCAGTTGCACCTCGACTTCCGGATAGCGCCTGAGGAACGAAGAAATCGCCGGGCCGACATGGGTGCGGCCGAAGCCCAGCGGCGCATTGACCCGCAGCAGCCCCTTGGGCTCGGCCCGGCTGCTCGACACCTGGCTCTCCATCTCCTCGATCTCGCCGAGGATCCGTTGCGCATTGATCAGATAGAGCTCGCCCTCGGCGGTGAGGCTGATGCTGCGCGTGGTGCGATTGAGCAGGCGCACGCCAAGCCGCTGTTCGAGTTGCGCCAGACGCTTGGAGACCGCCGGCGGCGTCAGATTGAGCTCCCGCGCGGTGGCCGCAAGGCTGCCCACCCTGACCAGTTGGGTGAAGAAAGCCAGCTCCGATACCTGATTCATAATTAACCTGAAGGAAACAATGAAATAACTTTCATTGTATTACGCCATTTCAGGAAAACCATTAACTTTACTTCCGTGAATTACCCACAAAAAACCTGGGTCATTTGCCAGCCCCAGCCCGGTATAGCCGCCCGGGTGAAAACAACTGAATCCGACTCACAACAATAATTCGGAGAAAACCATGGCCAAGCGATTCATAGGAAAGCTCTATGTCCAGGTCCTGATCGGCGTGACCCTCGGCATCTTGCTCGGTGCGTTATGGCCGCAGTTCGGTGCCGATCTGAAGCCCGTTGGCGATGCCTTCATCAAGCTGATCAAGATGGTCTTCGCACCGATCATCTTCGCCACGGTGGTGCTCGGCATCGCCAAGATGGAGAACATGAAGGAGCTCGGCCGGGTCGGCGTGCGCTCGCTGATCTATTTCGAGGTCCTCTCGACCTTCGCCCTGGTGCTGGGCCTGGTGGTGGTCAACTTCGTGCAGCCCGGCCAGGGCATGAACGTCGACCCTGCCACCCTCGACATCAAGAGCATCTCCACCTACACGGCCACCGCGGCGAGCGGCTCCGGCAGTTTCACCGACTTCCTGCTGCACATTATTCCTGCCAGCGTCACCGACGCTTTCGCCAAGAACGAGATCCTGCAGATCCTGCTGTTCTCGACCCTGTTCGGCATCGCCCTGGCTCACCTGGGGCCGCGCGGCAAGCCAGTGGTGGACGTACTGGAAGCCTTCTCCCACGGCATGTTCTACATCGTCGGCATGGTCATGCGCGTCGCCCCGCTGGCTGCCTGCGGCGCAATGGCCTTCACCGTCGGCAAGTACGGGCTGGGCTCGATCGTTTCGCTCGGCAAGCTGATGGCCACCATGTACCTGACCTGCTTCCTGTTCGTGGTCATTGTCCTCGGCCTCATCGCCCGCCTGTCCGGCTTCAGCCTGTGGAAGTTCCTCAAGTACCTCAAGGAAGAACTGTTCACCGTGCTGGGCACCAGTTCCTCGGAATCGGTGGTGCCGCAATTGATGAACAAGCTGGAGAACGTCGGCGTCTCCAAGCCAGTGGTGGGCCTGGTGATTCCGTCCGGGCTGACCTTCAACCCCGACGGCCAGTGCATCTACTACACCATGGCGGCCATCTTCATCGCCCAGGCCACCAACACCCCGCTGACCCTGACCGACCAGTTGATCGTGCTCGGCGTGCTGCTGCTCACCTCGAAAGGCTCGGCGGGTGTCACTGGCTCCGGTTTCATCACCCTGGCGGCCACCCTGGCTTCGCTGGACAACATCCCGGTCGCCGGCATGGTGCTGCTACTTGGCGTCGACCGCTTCATGTCCGAGGCGCGCGCCATCACCAACACCATTGGTAACGCGGTTGGGACCATGGCTATCGCCAAGTGGGTCGGCGCGCTCGACAAATCACGTATGGAGCAGGTTCTGAACGACCGCTCGCTGCCGGCACAGAACCAGACGCAGGAATCATCGCCACTGATCCAAACCGTGAAACCGGCAACTCCCGCCAGCGGCGCCTGACTCCGCAAACACGCCCGCAACGCACCAACAAATCAGCCTTGAGATGCAGTTAGGAGAACAAAAGTGGAAAAAGAATCAGCCGTTCAATCGCTTACCGACGTGATGGCCAGTTTCACCGCCTATATCGGCAAGCGTCTGCCCAAGGACGTCAAGGAAAAGACTGCCAAGCTGCGTGCCGCGGAAACCAATTCGCTGGCCATCGAGATCTACGACTCCATGGCCGAGAACCAGGACTACGCGGACAAGCTCGACCGTCCGAGTTGCCAGGACACGGGGGTGATCCAGTACTTCATCTCCGCCGGCGCCAGTTTTCCGCTGCTCGGCGAGCTCGAAGGCATCCTGCAGAACGCGACCCTGGAAGCGACCAGGAAGGGCCCGCTGCGTCACAACGCCGTGGAGACTTTCGACGAGAAGAACACCGGCACCAACACCGGCTCGAAGATCCCGTGGCTGGACTGGGAAATCATCCCTGACGCCGACTACGCGTTGATCGACGTCTACATGGCTGGCGGCGGCTGCACCCTACCGGGCTCGGCCAAAGTGCTGATGCCCGGCCAAGGTTACGAGGGGGTAACCGAGTTCGTCTTCGACGTGATCACCTCGCGCGGCATCAATGCCTGCCCGCCGCTGCTGGTCGGCGTCGGCGTGTCCACCTCGGTGGAGACCGCAGCACGCCTGTCCAAGCGGGCGATCCTGCGCCCGGTGGACTCCTGTCACCCGAACGAGAACGCAGCGATGATGGAAAGGCTCCTCGAGGAGGGCCTCAACGAGATCGGCATCGGTCCGCAGGGCCTGACCGGCAACAGCAGCGTGATGGGCGTGAACATCGAATCCTCGGCGCGCCACCCCTCTACCATCGGCGTGGCCGTCTCCACCGGATGTTGGGCGCACCGCCGCGGCAAGATCCGCATCAACGCCGACCTGTCCTACGACATCCTCTCCCACGAAGGAGTAGTACTGTGAAAAAGATCCTCTCCACCCCGATCAAGGACGAAGATCTCGCTGCCCTCAACGTCGGTGACGTGGTCTACCTGACTGGCCAGTTGGTGACCTGCCGCGACGTCGCGCACCGCCGACTGATCGAACTGAAGCGCGAACTGCCAGTCGACCTGCGCGGCGGGGCGATTTTCCACGCCGGGCCGATCGTGCGCACAAAGGATGACGGCAGCTTCGAGATGGTCTCCATCGGTCCGACCACCAGCATGCGCATGGAGAAGTTCGAGAAGCGATTCATCGAGGAAACCGGCGTCAAGATGATCATCGGCAAGGGCGGCATGGGCCCGGAAACCACCGCCGGCTGCCTGGAGAACAAGGCGGTGCATGCGGTCTTCCCCGGCGGCTGCGCGGTGCTCGCCGCCACCAAGGTGGAGGAGATCGAGCGCGCCGAGTGGCAAGACCTGGGCATGCCGGAGACCCTATGGGTGAACCGGGTTCGCGAGTTCGGCCCGCTGATCATTTCCATCGATACCAAGGGCAATAACCTGTTCGAGCAGAACAAGCTGCGCTTCAACGAGCGCAAGAGCTCGGTCATCGAGAAGATCAACAGCCAGGTGCGCTTCATCAAGTGACGCGGCCGGGCGGGCACGGCAGGGAAGCCGTGATCGCCCCCTTGCCCCGCCGGCACCCAAGGCCCGCCTTGACGCGGCTCCCGGCGGATTTCCGCCATCCTCTGCAAGGGCAGCGGCGACCTTTCTCCACTCAATCGCCCGGATCGCGGCTCAAACAGCCTGAACAAGCGCAATACAGCCTTCAGGTGCAGGTCTTGCAGGCTTGAACGACAAATACCCCGTCAAAGACTCACTGGATAAGATCATGCAGAAAGCCTGTCACCATGAGCTGCGCAACGCCTTCCGTGCACTGCTTGCCAGCCCCACCTGCTACCACACCGCTTCGGTGTTCGACCCCTTGTCCGCGCGCATCGCCGCCGACCTCGGTTTCGAGATCGGCATCCTTGGCGGTTCGGTCGCTTCTCTGCAGGTACTCGCCGCCCCGGATATTGCCCTGATCACACTCAGCGAGTTCGCCGAGCAAGCCACCCGCATCGGCCGGGTAGCCCGTTTGCCGGTGATCGCCGACGCCGACCACGGTTACGGCAATGCCCTCAACACCATGCGCACGGTGATCGAGCTGGAGCGCGCCGGTGTTGCCGCACTGACGCTCGAAGACACGCTGCTGCCGGCGCAATTCGGCCGCAAGTCGTATGACCTGATCAGCGTCGAGGAAGGCATCGGCAAACTGCGCGCCGCCCAGGAAGTGCGCGACGACAATGCGATGGCGATCATCGCCCGCACCCACGCCGGCGGGCAGCCGCTTGCCGACGTCATCCACCGCACCCGCGCCTACCAGGGCGCCGGCGCTGACGGCATCTGCCTCGTCGGAGTGAAAGATCTCGCCCATCTCGAGGCCATTGCCGAGGACCTGCGCGTGCCGCTGATGCTGGTCACCTACGGCAATCCGAAACTGCGCGACGACAGCCGCCTTGCCGAACTGGGCGTGCGCATCGTGGTGGACGGCCACGCCCCCTACTTCGCGGCGATCAAAGCCACCTACGACAGCCTGCGGGAACAGCGCTGCATCTCCCTCGGCAACGGCCTCAATGCCTCGGAACTGGTGGCCCGATACACAAGCCCTGACGACTACATCGCCTGGGCGGGGGAATACCTTAACGTCAAGGAGTGACGCTGCGGCCTCGCCTGATCGAGCCGCCGGTGCGCCATGTGCATCGAGCGGCGCCACAGAGTCAGGAAGATGAAACGTCACCAAGCCGGAGCGGCTGATGATCCCGCTCGCACTCTTCCGCATCTCTCGGGGCGGCCCGTAACGCTAACCAGGATCAAGCCGGGCACAGATCACTGTCGACAGCCCACGCGCAACCCCCTATAACTCTTCCCCTGTCAGCCGGAACCTTTGCCCCACTTCGCATGATCACCCCGAAGAAGCGCCTCAACCGTTACAACCCCGCCAGTGACGATTTCAAGAAGGAGGAATTCCCCTTCTACTGGATCGCCCGCGTCTATGGCCGCTACAACATGGCCATGGAAAAGACCCTGAAGAAGATCGACCTGGACATCCCGCGCTGGCGAATCCTCTTCATCCTCAAGGAGAACGGCCAGTCGAGCATCTCGGAGATTTCCGAGCACGCCATCGCCAAGCTCTCCACCGTCACCAAGATCGTCTACCGCATGAAGGAAGACGGCCTGGTGGACACCGCCCCCTGCAGCAACGACGGCCGCGTCACCCAGGTGACCATTACCGAGAAGGGCCGGCACATGGTGGAAGAAATCCAGGCCAACACCGCGCATATCTTCACCAACAGCTTCAAGGACCTCAGCGCAGCCCAGATCGCCAAGCTCAACGGCACGCTGGAGAAGATCTACGCGAACCTGCCGGAGGATTGAGCGCCCTCCTGTTTGGCGCCTCAGCCGCGTGCGACCGGCTCGGGAATGAACCCTTCCGCCGCCAGAGCACGTATCACACCGCGTATCAGGTAGTTGTTGGAGAAGCCCAGGGTGTATTGCCGCGCATTGGGCTGAATCGGCCGCAACATCCCCCGCTCAACCAGCTTCTTGATCTGGTAGCTGCACTGGGGCGGCTTCAGGCCGGGCATGGCAACGGCCAAATCGCCCGCCTTGGCCACGCCGTCATCGGTGCGTAGCAGTTGCTCCAGCACGCTGTGCTCCATGGAATTGATCAATCCGCGCTCTCGCGCATGGCTGATGGCCGGACTGAGGATCGCACGCTTCAGGTACTGGTAGTCGGTCAGTTGGCCGACCTTGTTCAACTCATGCAGGATGCCTTCCAGCACATACACACACCAGCTTTCCAGGCTGCCCGGCGCCCCCTGGTCCGCGGTGCCCAACATGGCGTAATAGCGCTCCCGGTCGTTGCAGAAGACTGCCGTCGGATTGAGTACACGGCCGCCAGTGGAAACGTTGAAGCCGTACTTGATGAGCAACGCGTAGGTAAACAGACGAACAACCCGGCCATTGCCATTGGCGAAGGGGTGAATCCAGCCGAAACGATGGTGTGCCAAGGCGACCTTCATCAGATCGTACTTTGGCGGCTCATTGCGATTCACGAAACCCACCAACTCCTCCATGTAGCCGGGAACGAGCAATGCGTCAGGCGGGAGGTGGTTGGACAAGGCGATCCGTACCTCCCCAGTGCGAAAGGCACCTGGCGTTCGGTCGCCTTCCCGATCGAGATTGGCGACCGTCATCGCATGCAGTTCACGGATGAAATGCTGGGTCAGTTCGCAGCCTGGCGTGATGACCTCTTCGATATAGGCCATCGCCTTCTCGATATTGGAAATCTCCCGCAATGGGTCACTGGCGGAATCCGTCCCCTCAACCCTGCTTTCCACATAGTCGGCAAGCGTCGTGTGGTTCCCCTCGATGCGGGCAGACCCGAGGCTCTCGAGGATGTGGAAGATGTCCTTAAGCTGGAAGAAGATGGCAGGCGGCGTGGAGCCACTCAGGCGAAAGCGGCGCAGATGCTCGAGTTCATTCAGCACATCCACCAGGGGTGAATCGAACGATGGATTTAGCAGGGTCAGCTCAAAGTGGGAAAAGGATGGCATCTCGACAATCATCCAGAGCGATAAATTTGAACATTTCGAAATCTACCACATGAACCCCAATAAACATGGGCCTCTCCCGAATATCGCTCAGAACAACTATCTCAAATCCAGATAGATGGACAAGTCGACCCCCCTGCCCTGTTCAACCACGCGCGAACTCCGCCGCCTTCTCGATCAACTCGGCCTCCGGCCGCACGCCGGTGTAGAGCACGAACTGCTCCACCGCTTGCAGCACGATCACTTCGGCGCCGGTGATTACCGGCTTGCCCAGCTCCCGGGCCAGTTGGATCAGCGGGGTTTCCACCGGTAGGGCCACCACGTCGAAAATCCAGTCGGCCGCCTGCACCTGCTCGCGGGTGAAGGCCAGGGCCGTGGCTTCGGGGCCGCCTTCCATCCCTAGCGGGGTCACGTTGACCAGCATCTGCGGCTTTTCATCACCCGGTTCCGCCCGCCATTCATAGCCACAGCCTCGTGCCAGCGCCTGGCCGGTGTCCGGGTTGCGGGCAACGATGGTGCCGTGGCGCAAACCGCTGTCGCGAAAGGCGCTGGCCACGGCCTTGGCCATGCCGCCGCTGCCGCGCAGGGCGAAGTGGATGTCCTTGGGTACGGCATGGCTCGCCAGCAGGCTGGCCACCGCGCTGTAGTCGGTGTTGTAGCCCTTCAGCCAGCCGTTGTCGGCGACGATGGTGTTCACTGACTGGATGGCTGCGGCCGAGGCGTCCAGCTCGTCCAGCAGCGGAATGCAGGCTTCCTTGAATGGCATGGACACCGCCGAGCCGCGAATGCCGAGGGCGCGGATACCGCCGATGGCGGCCGGCAGGTCGCGGGTGGTGAAGGCCTTGTAGACGAAGTCCAGGTCCAGGGCTTGGTAGAGGTAGTTCTGAAAGCGCGTGCCGAAGTTGCCGGGGCGGCCGGACAGCGACATGCAGAGTTGGGTATCCCGGCTGATGGTGCGGGGCATTGGAATCTCCGTTAACCGATCTTGTAGGGGCAAATTCAATCACCCCTACAAGAGTGTCGCCCCTGCTGGGATGGTCAGAAAATGTAATCCGTGGTCAGGAAGTTCGATTCGCGGTTGCGGATGATCTCGCTGACCAGTTCCTTGTTGTCCGCCTGGAATTTGGTGGCCACCAGGGTGCGGATCGAGAACACGCGCAGGGCGTCATGTACCGACAGCGTGCCCTCGGCCGAGTTCTTCCGCCCGTTGAAGGGGAAGGTGTCCGGGCCGCGCTGGCACTGGGCGTTGATGTTGATGCGGCCCACCTGGTTGGCGAAGGCGTCCACCAGCCGGCCAACCTGTGCCGAGTCGTTGCCGAACAGGCTGAGTTGCTGGCCGTAGTCGGAATGCAGCACGTAGTCGATCACCTCTTCCAGTTCGCGGTAAGGCACCACGGGAATCAGCGGGCCGAACTGTTCTTCGTTGTAGAGGCGCATGGCCGGGCTCACCGGGCTCAGTACAGCGGGATAGAAAAAACTCTGCCGGTGGCTGCCGCCACCCGGGTTGACCACTTTGGCGCCCTTGGTCACGGCATCCGCCAGCAGAGTGTTGAGGTAATCGACCTTGCCCGGTTCGGGCAACGGGGTCAGGGCCACGCCGTCTTCCCAGGGCATGCCCGGCTTGAGCGCGGCCAGCTTGGCGCAGAACTTGTCGAGGAAGGGTTCGAGCACATCCTCGTGGACGAAGAGGATCTTCAACGCCGTGCAGCGCTGACCGTTGAACGACAGCGCACCGGTGATGGCTTCGCTGACGGCGTTGTCCAGGTCCACCTTGGGCAACACGATGCCAGGGTTCTTTGCGTCCAGGCCAAGGGCCGCGCGCAGGCGGTGCGGGCGCGGGTGCAGTTTCTTCAGGTCGGCGGCGCCGGAGTGGGTGCCGATGAAGGCGAACACGTCCACCTTGCCGCTGGCCATGATGGCGCTGACGGTTTCCCGGCCACGGCCGTAGATGATGTTGATGACGCCGGCCGGGAAGCTGTCGCGGAAGGCCTCCAGCAGCGGGCGGATCAGCAGCACACCGAACTTGGCCGGCTTGAACACCACGGTGTTGCCCATGATCAGTGCCGGGATCAGCGTGGTGAAGGTCTCGTTCAGCGGGTAGTTGTAGGGGCCCATGCACAGCGCCACGCCCAGGGGCACGCGACGGATCTGGCCAAGCGTGCCCTGCTCCAGTTCGAAGCGGCTGGAGCGGCGGTCGAGCTCCTTGAGCGCCTCGATGGTGTCGACGATGTAGTCGCAGGTGCGATCGAACTCCTTCTCGGAATCCTTGAGGTTCTTGCCGATCTCCCACATCAGCAACTTCACCACCGCGTCGCGCTGCTCACGCATGCGGGCAAGGAACTTCTCCACATGCTGGATGCGCTCGGCCACGCGCATCGTCGGCCACAGCCCCTGACCATGGTCATAGGCGGCAACGGCCGCCTCCAGGGCGGCCAGCGCGGCGTCGGCGTCCAGCAGCGGCGTGCTGCCCAGCACCACCTGTTCATCACCCTTGTCGGTGGCCAGGAAGATCGGGCTGCGCACGGCGGCCAGGGGGCCGTCCCAACGGATCAGCTCGCCGTTGACGAGGTATTCGCGCTGTTCGATCGGCGCACCGGGGCGGTAGCGCTCGGGAATCTGGTCGGCAGTGGGGAACAGGGCTTCGAGCTTGTTGTTGTGGGTCATTGCACTTTCCTCTGGATCGGAACCACTGGAAGTCGGTTTTAACGCGGTTTTTTAGTTTGGTAAATCGTTTCAGCAAACCGTTTGGCGGAATCTGTTCCCGCTGGGCATTCGATATCGATCATGGGTGGGGGATGGAAACCTGTGGGGGCGATTTCAATCGCTAGGCAGGCCGAAGGCCTGCCCTGTGAATCCCCTGGGGGCACTGCGTGCCCCTTGGCGAATGAATTCGCCCCCACAAGAGCGAGGAAGGTTCGGCGCGGGCCTCAGCCCAGCAGTTCCAGCGCCTGGGCGGTGGCTTCCTGGATGCGTCGCCAGTCGCCGTTGCGTATCCAGTCCTTGTCCATCATCCAGGTGCCGCCCACGCACATCACATTGGGCAGGGCCATGTAGTCGTGCAGGTTGTCGGGGTTGACCCCGCCAGTGGGGCAGAAGCGGATGCCGGGGAAGGGTCCGCCGAAGGCTTTCAGGGCTTTCACGCCGCCGCAGATTTCCGCCGGGAACAGCTTGAAGCGGCGATAGCCCAGGGCGTAGCCGAGCATGATTTCCGACGCACTGCTGATACCGGGCAGCAGCGGCAACGGGCTGTAGACACCCGCACGCAACAGCTCGGCGGTGCAGCCGGGGGTCACGATGAACTGCGAGCCGGCGGCCTCGGCTTCGGCCAGCATCCATTCATCCAGCACGGTGCCGGCACCGACACAGAGTTCCGGGCGCTGTTCGCGCAGGGTGCGGATGGCGGAGAGGCCGTGCTCGGAGCGCAGGGTCACCTCCAGGGTGCGCAGGCCTCCGGCGGCCAGGGCATCGGCCAGGGGCAGGACGTCCTGCTCGCGCTCGATGGTGATCACCGGGAGGATGCGCGCCGCGCCGCAGAGGATATCGATCAGGGCCGCCTTGTCGGCCATGCTCGGCACGGCTTCGCGACTGGTGGCCCGATGGGTGGGGAGACTGGTCATGGGCGTTCCTTCGGGCTCAGGGGCACCAGTGGATTTCCAGGGGACGACGGAGGAAGGCGCGGATCGGCATGGCCGCCACGTCATCACCCGCCAGCGCGTCGGCCAGGGTGGCCAGCTTGGCCTGGCCTTGTACGGCCAGGAGGGTCAGGTGTGCGCTGGTCAGCAACGGCAGCGTCAGGGTCAGGCGCTGCCGCGGTACGCTGGGCGCCTGCATCGGCAGGCAGCGTTGCGCGCAGTCGGCATTCAGCGCCTGCTCCAGATTCGGGCTGGACGGGAACAGCGAGGCGGTGTGGCCGTCCTCGCCCATGCCCAGCACCAGCACGTCGATGGCGCCCAGCCCGGCCAAGGCCGCATCGGCGAGGCGGGCTGACTCTTCCAGACTCGGCGCACTGTGGTAGAGGCCAACGAAGCGCGCGCTGGAGGCCGCGCCCTGCAGCAAATGGCGGCGCACCAACCCTTCGTTGCTATCGGGGTGGCTGACCGGCACGAAACGCTCGTCGGCCAGGCTGACCGTCACCTTCGACCAGTCCAGCGCCTGCGCGCAGAGCCGCTCGAAGAAAGCCACCGGGCTGCGTCCACCGGATACCACCAACACGGCCGCATTGCGGGTTTCGATGGCCGCGCGCAGGGCGTTGGCCACGGTGATGGCCAGTTCGCCGGCCAGTTGTTCAGGGCTGCCGAGGCTGAGCCCGGTGACCTGCGTCGGCAGGTCGAGATTACAGATCGCCATACCAGCTCCTGCCATCACGGGTGATCAATGCGATGGAGGCCACCGGCCCCCAGGTTCCCGCCGCATAGGGTTTGGGTGCATCGCCCTGCTGGCGCCATCCGGCGATCAGCTGGTCGCACCACTTCCAGGCGTACTCGATTTCATCCTTGCGCACGAAGAGGTTCTGGTTGCCCTTCATCACTTCCAACAACAACCGCTCGTAGGCATCTGGAATCCGCGCGCTGCGGTAGGTGTTGGAGAAACTCAGCTGCAACGGGTCGCTGCGCAGCTGCATGCCCTTGTCCAGGCCCTGGTCCTTGGTCATCACCTGCAGGGAGATGCCTTCGTCCGGCTGCAGGCGGATGATCAGGCGGTTGCTGATCAGCGGCCGCTGCTCGGGGGCGAAAATGTAGTGCGGCGGTTCCTTGAAGTGTATGACGATCTGCGAAAGCTTCTGCGGCATGCGCTTGCCGGTACGCAGGTAGAAGGGCACGCCGGACCAGCGCCAGTTGCGGATCTCGGCACGCAGGGCAACGAAGGTCTCGGTGTCGCTGTGGGTGTTGGCGTTCTCTTCTTCGAGGTAGCCGGGCACCGTCTTGCCGAGGATGTTGCCGGTCACGTACTGGCCGCGTACCACTTGCTGGCCAAGCTGCTCCTGGGCGATGGGCGCCAGGGCTTTCAGCACCTTCACCTTCTCGTCGCGGATGCTGTCGGCAGAGAGGTCGCTGGGCGGGTCCATGGCGATCAGGCAGAGCAGCTGCAGCAGGTGGTTCTGGATCATGTCGCGCAGCTGGCCGGCCTGGTCGAAGTAGCCCCAGCGACCTTCGATGCCCACTTGCTCGGCCACGGTGATTTCCACGTGGGAGATGTGGTGCTGGTTCCACTGGGTCTCGAACAGGCTATTGGCAAAACGCAGGGCAATCAGGTTCTGCACCGTTTCCTTGCCCAGGTAATGGTCGATCCGGTAGGTGCGGTTCTCCGGGAAGTGCGCCGCCACGGCGTCATTCACCGCACGGGAGGATTCCAGGTCATGGCCGATGGGCTTCTCCAGCACGACGCGGGTGCGCTCGGCCAGCCCCGTGGCGGCCAGGCCCGCGCAGATGGCGCCGTACACGGCGGCCGGCGTGGCGAAGTAGGCGATCAGCCGGGCAACCGGCCCCAGCTTGTCGACCAAGGCCGGATAGGCGCTGGCGTCGAGGAAGTCCATGGTCAGGTAATCGAGCCGCGCCAGGAAGCGCTGTACCGCGCCCTCCTCCACTTCAATAGCCGGCACGTAGCGGCGCAGGTGATCGCCGATGGCGGCGATATGCGAGGCGGGTTCGCCGTTCTCGCGGCCCAAGGCGAGGATGCGCGTGTCGGCCGGCAGCAGGCCGGCGCGGTCCAGTTGATAGAGCGCGGGAAACAGTTTGCGCAGTGCCAGATCACCCAGGCCGCCGAAGAGGACCAGGGTGCAGGGTTCGACAGGTTGCGAGGTCATGATATTTGTTCTTCTATCAAACATAATCTTATGAATACACCCAGTTAAGCGTTACAGCAAGACAAAATGTTGTAATAAAACTACATTTTCCGACATACGAGATTGCGGTGGCTCAGCCTGGGTGCGCTCAGTACGATAGGCCACCGATTGCAGGCCCTTTCCCAGGAATCCCAATGGACCGCGTGCACAACCTGCTGGAGCAGATCCAGAACCGCCTCGATGAACTCAACAAGGCCGAGCGCAAGGTCGCCGAAGTCATCCTGCGCGACCCGCAGCAGGCCACCCGCTACAGCATCGCCGCGCTGGCCCAGGCCGCGCAGGTCAGCGAGCCGACGGTGAACCGCTTCTGCCGCTCCTTCGGCGTCAACGGCTACCCCGAACTCAAGATGCAACTGGCGCAGAGCCTGGCCAGCGGCGCCGCTTACGTGAGCCAGGCGGTGTCCGCCGACGACGGCCCCGAGGCCTACACGCGGAAGATCTTCGGCAGCGCCATCGCCTCCCTGGACAGCGCCCTGCAAAGCCTCGACCCGCAACTGATCAGCCGCGCCGTGGACCTGATGATCCAGGCCCGGCAGATCCACTTCTTCGGCCTGGGTGCCTCGGCCTCGGTGGCCCTGGACGCCCAGCACAAGTTCTTCCGCTTCAACCTCGCGGTGTCGGCCCATTCCGACGTGCTGATGCAACGGATGCTGGCTTCGGTGGCGCATACCGGCGACCTCTTCGTGATCATTTCCTACACCGGCCGTACCCGTGAGCTGGTGGAAGCGGCACGCCTGGCACGGCAGAACGGCGCCTCGGTACTCGGCCTCACGGCAGCCAACTCGCCGCTGGCCAAGGCCAGCACCCTGAGCCTGGACATTCCCCTGCCGGAAGACACCGACATCTACATGCCGATGACTTCGCGCATCATTCAGCTCACCGTGCTCGACGTGCTCGCCACCGGCATGACCCTGCGCCGCGGCGTCGACTTCCAGCCGCACCTGCGCAAGATCAAGGAAAGCCTCAACGCCAGCCGCTATCCGGCGGATGAGGAGCCGAGCTGATTGATTGAAGCGTCCCGACTCCTCCTGGTACGGGCGAATTCATTGGCTATGTCTGCGTTAGCTGTTGCGACGTTGAGAGAAGCGCTCTAGCGCAGGCCTTTTAGGCTTCCGCGCCAGCCTGACAAAACCCTCATCCGAACGCGGCCCGCCCCGCCCCTCTCCCAGAGGTAGAGGGGTGACTCGCGCCGGCGAGGCACGAACCATCCTGAAGCCCACGCGGGCCTGACACCGGGCAGACGTGGTGGGGCAGCGACTACGCCCCTTCAGGAGGCTGAGTGGAATCGTTGCGCAGGGGGACGAGCGGCATGGATGCCGCGAGAGGCGTGTGGGGCCATGGATGGCCCCTCGCGCCGGGCCCCCGGAGCAACGATGGAGCGAGGGAACCCCGGCGAAGCCGGGGCCGGATGCAGGGGCAAGCCCTTTGGTTCCTTTCTGGCGTTTGAGAAAGGGACTCGCCTGGGAAGGCGAAACCAGAAACATCCGCAGAACTCGGCAATCAACTTGGCGAAGGACGTTCTAGCAACACTTAACGCAGACATAGCCAATGAATTCGCCCCCACAGAGAAGCGGAACGGCGCTGGTGAGCGCGAAGTTGCCGGCGCGCGTCACCCCTCTCCCACTGGGAGAGGGGCCGGGGGTGAGGGAAATCAGGCGCTGCTGGGCGTTTGTTGGGCAGGCCTGCGGCCTGCTTGGCGAATGAATTCGCCCCCACAGGGGGGGCGCGTGGCGATCTACGCGCGGAACTGATCCATCAATCCCTGCTGGTGGTTGGCCAGACGGTTGAGGGCCTGGCTGACCTGGGCGGATTCCTCGGCCTGGCCGGAGAGGGACTCGGTGACGTCGCGGATCGCTGCCACGTTGCGGTTGATCTCCTCGGCCACCGCGCTCTGCTCCTCGGCTGCCGAGGCGATCTGCAGGTTCATGTCGCTGATCACCGTCACCGCGTCGCCGATGCGCTGCAGGGCGACCACCGCCTGTTCCACCTGCTCGACGCTGCCCTGGGCCTGGCGGTGGCTGCTGTGCATCGAACCGACCACTTCGCGGGTGCCGTGCTGCAGGCCTTCGATCACCTGGCGGATTTCCTCCACCGAGTCCTGGGTGCGCTTGGCCAGGTTGCGTACCTCGTCCGCCACCACGGCGAAGCCACGGCCGGCCTCACCGGCACGGGCGGCCTCGATGGCGGCGTTGAGCGCCAGCAGGTTGGTTTGCTCGGCGATGGCGCGGATCACTTCCAGCACCGAGCCGATCTGCTCGCTGCTGCTGGCCAGGCTTTGCACTTCTTCCATGGCCGCGCTCATCTCGCTGGCCAGTTGCTCGATGGCGCTGGTGGTCTTGCCGATCACGCCGAGGCCCTCGCGGGTGGCGTGGTCGGCGCCACGGGCGGCTTCGGCGGCCTGGGCGGCGCTACGGGCGACGTCCTGGGCGGTGGCGCTCATCTCGTGGGAGGCGGTGGCCACCTGGTCGACTTCGCGGTACTGCTGCTGCATGCCGGCGCTGGTCTGGCTGGCGATGGCGGCGGACTGGTCGGCGGTGCTGCGGGCGTCCTGCACCGAGCGCTTCACGTCGGCGATGATCGGCTGCAGCTTGTCGAGGAAGCGGTTGAACCAGCCGGCCAGTTCACCCAGCTCGTCCCGGCGGGCGTAGTCCAGGCGGCGGGTCAGGTCGCCTTCGCCGCTGGCGATGTCCTTGAGCATGCTGGCCACGCCCTGGATCGGCCGGGTCACGCCACGGGCGGTCAGCCACACCAGCAGCAGGCCGGCGATGCCAGCGACCAGACCAATCAGCAGGCCGGTGAGGTTGGCAGCCTGGTTCTGCGCATCGAGCTTGGTGCTCAGCTCCAGCGCAGGGGTCAACAGGACTTTCTCCGGCACTTCCAGCAGCACGCTCCAGGGGGCAGCGGTGGGGATCGGCTTGAAGGGCTGCATCACGCGCAGCATGCCGTCGTGCTGTATTTCCACGGCCTTGCCGGCCTGGAGGTTGCCGGCCAGCTCGCTGGCCTTTTCGCCAAAGGCCTTGTCGAGCTTGGCGCTGAGCAGGCTGGCGTCGCGGCTGTGGCCGGCAAGCAGGCCCGCCGGGCTGAGGATGCTGACATGTCCATTGCCGTCGTACAGCTCACGGTTACCAGACACGCTCAGTTGCTGCAGGCTTTCCAGGCTGATGTCCAGGCCCATGACACCCACGGTCTTGCCGTTCAGTTGCAGGGGGAAGGCGATGCTGGTCATCAGCACCTGGCGGTCGCCGACGTTATCGAAGTAGGGGTCCAGTACGCAGGCCTGGCCGGTCTTGATCGGACAGGTGTACCAGGCGTTGTAGGGGGCGCCACTGGGACCGGCGCTGCTGTCGGCGAGCAGTTCCTCGGTCATGGATTCGGATTCCAGCTTGCCGGGAGTGGGTTGCGCCCAGTAGAGGGAGAACCGGCCCTTGTCGTTGCTGCCGAGCTCGGCCTGGTCAACGAAGAGTTCGTCCTTGCCGTCCAGGGCATTGGGTTCGAAGACCAGGTAGAGGCCGAGGATTTCCGGGTTGGCTTCCAGGCTGGTACGCACCTGACGGGTCAGGTCTTCCCGCAGGTCGAAGGCGTCGAGGAAGCGCTTTTCCGCCTGTTCCTTGAGGAACAGGACCTGGCGCGAGAAACCCTTGCCGTACTGATAGTTGTCCATGAAGTAGCGCTGGATGCGGATGGCCTGCAGTTCCGCACGGGCCTGCAGGCGCAATCGCGCGCTCTGGTCCAGCATCTGGCTGCTTTCGGCTTTTACCAGGCTGGCGCTGCGTTTGGACTGATACAGGGACGAACCGACCAGCAAGGTCACGATGGCCAGCAGGCAAATGCCGGCCAGCAAGGTGATCTTCCACTGGATGGACAGGTGATTGAACGGCATTGGGACTTCCTTCTGACTCGTCGGAACTTCATTCGATATCGGCGCGACAGGCGATTTCTTGACGCGTAGACGACGAATAGCCGTGCGGAATGCACGAGGGCGTAATTTGCAGGCAAGAATTATGCACACTCCGCACAATATTCCGAACGCTTTTGACAGCGGTGGCCGGTTTGGGCAGAGTGCGCCCTTTTTTTCGCGGCGAACCCGCGGTTGGCTTGGCCCCGGAACCTGAGGAGAGGCTATGAATGCGGTAGTGGCGGCGGTGGGAATCATGTTGGTTCTCAGCCTGTGCCGGGTGCACGTGGTGGTGGCCCTGATCGTGGGTGCCCTGGTGGGTGGAATGGTCGGTGGCCTGGGAATCGAAGGTTCGCTGACGGCCTTCAACAAGGGACTGGGGGGCGGTGCCACCGTGGCGCTGTCCTATGCGCTACTGGGCGCGTTCGCCGTGGCCATCGCCCGTTCCGGCCTGGCCCACGCCCTGGCGGACAAGGCCCTGGCCCTGGTGGGCCGGCAGGAAGCCAACGGCGGTAATGCACTGAAATGGCTGCTGGTCGCACTCCTGCTGTGCGTGGCGATTTCTTCGCAGAACATCCTGCCGATCCACATCGCATTCATTCCGCTGCTGGTGCCGCCGCTTCTTTATGTATTGACGCGCCTGTCCATCGACCGTCGGCTGATTGCCTGCGTGATCACCTTCGGCCTGATCACGCCGTACATGTTTTTGCCAGTGGGTTTCGGCAACATCTTCCTGAACGAGATCCTGCTGGCGAATGTGGTGAAAAGTGGCGTCGACGTTACCGGTGTGAACGTCACCCACGCGATGCTGATACCGGCCCTGGGCATGGTCGCCGGTCTTTTCATCGCGGTGTTCGTCAGTTACCGCGGCAAGCGCGTCTATGACCTGGAACGCATCGCCCAGGCCGAGCAGGTGAGCGTTGCCTATAACCCGCTTAGCCTCGGTGTGGCGGGGGTGGCCATCCTGGTCGCCTTCGTGGTGCAACTGTGGCTCGACTCGATGATCATCGGCGCGCTGCTGGGCTTCGTGATCTTCTCGCTGTCGGGCGTGGTGCGCTGGAAAGAGGCGGACGACCTGTTCACCGAGGGCATGAAGATGATGGCCATGATCGGCTTCATCATGATCGCCGCTTCGGGCTTTGCCGAGGTGATGCGCGAAACCGGCCAGGTGGAAACCCTGGTGGATGCCTCGGCCGGCTGGATCGGCCACAGCAAGGCGCTGGGTGCATTGCTGATGCTGCTGGTGGGGCTGCTGGTGACCATGGGGATCGGCTCGTCCTTCTCCACCGTGCCGATCATTGCGGCCATCTTCGTGCCGCTCTGCGTGCAACTGGGCTTCAGCCCGCTGGCCATCGTCAGCATCGTCGGCACTGCGGGCGCCCTGGGTGACGCCGGCTCGCCGGCTTCCGACTCGACCCTGGGGCCGACGTCGGGCCTGAATGTGGACGGCCAGCACAACCATATCTGGGACACCGTGGTACCGACTTTCCTGCATTACAACCTGCCTCTGATGGCCTTCGGCTGGGTCGCGGCGATGGTGCTCTGAGGCGCCTCAACCCAGGCGCTCGTTTAATCATTTCGACTCAGTGGTCGTTTAAGGTGCGCGCGGGGTTGCCGATACATCGGCAACCCCGCTGTGCTTTCTGGCTCTGCCTACCGAGGATTGCTCCATGCGATTGACCCTGAAGACCAAAGTCCTGCTGTTGGCCCTGGTGCCAGTGATTCTCTTTGCGCTGGTGCTGTCCGGTGCGGTGACCCAGGTGATTCACAGCCTCGCCGAAGATGAGGTGAAGAACACCCGCGAGCGCCTGATCGAGGAAAGTCGCCAGGAACTGAAGAGCTATATGCAGATCGCCCTGGGTTCGGTGCAGGCGTTGTATGACGCTTCGTCCTCCGGCGACACCGCCAGCCGCGACCAGGCCATCGCCATTCTGTCGAAGATCAAGTACGGCAAGGATGGTTACTTCTTCGGCTACGACTCGCAGGTGGTGCGCCTGTTCCGTGGCGACAGCCCGGTGGATGTGGGCAAGAGCTTCACCGGTCGCAAGGACCCGAACGGCGTGGCGGTGAATGATCGCCTGGTGGCTGTGGCCAAGGACGGTTCCAACTATGTGGAGTACAGCTCTTCCCTGCCGGGTAACGAGAGTGTGCTGGTACCCAAGCTGGCCTACAGCTACTACCTGCCCAAGTGGGACCTGGCGCTGGGCACCGCGGTGAACCTGGACGGTGTGGCGGCCCAGGTGGCCAAGGTGGAAAGCGAGATTGACGAGCGCGTCAGCACCATCGTGACCAGCGTGGTGGTGATCGCTGCCGTGCTGCTGGTGGTCTTCGGCCTGGTTGGCCTGAGCCTGGCCAATGCCCTGGTACGTCCGCTGCAGCGCATCAAAGCCAACCTGGACGACATCGCTGCCGGTGAAGGTGACCTGACCCGTCGCCTGGTGGTGGACAGCCATGACGAGCTGGGTGAGCTGGCGGGTTCCTTCAACCGCTTCGTCGAGAAGATCCATGGCCTGGTGCGCCAGATCGTCGACATGACCGGCCAGCTCACTGGCCTGGTAGGCGAGGTGGCGGCGCAGGCACAGCGTTCCGAGCAGGCCATGGAGCGCCAGCGTCACGAGACCGATCAGGTGGCTACGGCCATCAACGAGATGTCCGCTGCGGCGCACGAAGTGGCCAGGAGTGCCCAGGGGGCTGCCGAAGCTGCGCAGCAGACCGACCAGGAAGGGCAGGCTGCCAAGCAGGTGGTGGACGGCAGTATCACGCGTATCCATGCATTGGTCGGCGATATCCGCAGCAGTGGCCTGTCCCTGGACAGCCTGCAGCAGGACGTGCAGTCCATCGTCAGTGTGCTGGGTGTGATCCGCTCCATCGCCGAGCAGACCAACCTGCTGGCGCTCAACGCGGCCATCGAGGCTGCCCGTGCTGGCGAGGCGGGCCGCGGTTTCGCCGTGGTAGCGGACGAGGTGCGGGCCCTGGCCAGTCGTACCCAGCAGAGCACCCAGGAAATCCAGGGCATGATCGATCGCCTGCAGCAAGGCACCCAGGATGCCGTGACCGCCATGCGCCGCTCCAGCGATGCTGGCGACACCACCAGCAACCAGGCCAACCAGGCCGGTGCCTCCCTGGACGCCATCGCCGGGCTGATCGGCACCATCAATGCCATGAACGCGCAGATCGCCAGCGCTGCCGAAGAGCAGACTGCGGTGGCGGAAGAGATCAACCGCAGCGTGCACCAGATCGCAGTGGCAGTGGACAGCGTGGCCGAAGAAACCCGCCATGGCGCGGACACCGCCCGCAGCCTGGCCCGACTCGGCGACAGCCTGGGTGGGTTGGTGAAGCAGTTCAGGATCTAAGCCCTTTTACCGGGGTTGCTCCTTCGCGCCGCCCCGGTCCCCTCTACTCGCCCAGTCTTGAACATCGGCGTCGCCGCCGCTGCCGATAGTGCCGCTTTCGGTAATCGGCTACCTCGTCTGACCTCTGTTTCGTTTCTCATCGTGCGCTGTTACTGCTCTTTCTCTGGCGGTTGTCCTGGCGTTGGGCGCTGGTACAGGCCCACCTGAGCGGTCGCAGGCATTTCCAGCACCCACAAAAAACCCGGCAGGTGCCGGGTTCTTTGTTGCTCGGGGTTCGCCTCAGTTGGCGAGTGCCACCAGGCCGGAGTGCTGCACCAGGTCCAGCAGCGGCTGCGGGTAGACGCCGAGGAAGAAGGCCAGCAACGCCACGAACAGCAGCATGATGCCGCCAGCTCGCTGGGCCCAATGCATGTCGGCATCGTGGCGGCGCAGGTTCGGCTCGACCAGGAACAGCGTGACCATGACGCGCAGGTAGTAGAACACGCCGATAGCGCTGCCCAGGACCATGGCGCCCAGCAGCCACCACAAGCCGGACTCGACACCGGCGGCGATCACGAAGAACTTGCCGATGAAGCCAGCAGTGAGCGGGATACCGGCCAGGGACAGCATCATCACGGTGAGCACGGCGGTCAGGTACGGACGGCGCCAGAACAGGCCGCGGTACTCGTACAGGGCGTCGCAGTCACGGCCGCTGTAGGGGGTCGACATCAGGGTGACCACACCGAAGGCGCCCAGGCTGGTCAGCACGTAGGTGGCCAGGTAGACACCGATGGCTTCCACCGCCAGGCCCTTGCTCGCGATCAGTGCCACCAGCAGGTAGCCGAAGTGGGCGATGGAGGAGTAGCCCAGCAGACGCTTGATGTTGTTCTGCACCAGCGCCAGCAGGTTGCCGAAGATGATCGACGCAATGGCGATCACGGTCAGCAGGTCGTTCAGCCAGCCACCGGCGGTGGCCGGGGACAGCTGGTACAGGCGCAGTAGCACGGCGAACACGGCAACCTTGCTGACGGTGGCCAGGAAGGCGGCGACCGGCGCGGGTGCGCCTTCGTACACGTCCGGGGTCCAGAGGTGGAAGGGCACCAGGGACAGCTTGAACGCCAGGCCGATCAGCATCATGCCGATGCCGAGCTGGGACAGCACGCTGGAGGTTCCGGCAGCGGCCAACTGGCTGAAGCTCAGGCTCCCTGCGTCGGCGTAGAGCAGGGCCATGCCGAACAGCAGGAACGCGGAGCCCGCGGCGGACAGCACCATGTACTTGATGCCGGCTTCCAGGGAGCGCTTGTTGAAGAAGGCGTACGCCACCAGGCCATAGACCGGCACCGAAAGCAGTTCCAGGCCGATGAACAGGCCGGCCAGGTGCTGCGCAGTGACCAGTACCAGGCCGCCGGCGGCGGACAGGAGGATCAGCAGGTACATCTCTTCGCGGTTGCCCGGGTAGCCTTTGCCCGACTCGCCACCCAGGTAGGCGTGGATCAGGGTGACGCAGGCGAGGGTACCGGCCAGGACCAGCGCCATGTAGAAGGCGCCGAAGTGGTCCACCATCATCAGCGGGGTCACCTCCAGGGGGGTGACCTTGAGCGCCGGCAGGATGGAGAGCAGGGCGAGGTTGAGACCGATGACCGACAGGCCGAAGGTCCAGGAGTGGTGCCGCTTCCAGGCAATGGCCAGCATGACCACGACAATGGTGGCGCAGGTGACCAGCAGCGGCAGCAGGGCGATCAGGTGTTGAGTCGTGAATTCCATAACCTACTTACCGGGCAACGAGTTGATTGACGGCGGAATCCAGCCACTGGTGCACGCCATGCATGGTCGCAGCAGAGGTATCCAGTACCGGTTGCGGGTAAACACCGAGCAGGATCAAGAGGCCGGCAAGGCCCAGGACCATGGTCAGCTCGCGGTATCTCAGGCCTTCGTAGGCGTTCTCGTTCTTCGCCGGGCCGAAGTAGGCGCGGTGAATCATGATCAGCGAGTAGACCGAACCGAACACCAGGCCGGTGGAGGCCAGGACGGCGATCCAGGGCACTTGCTGGAAGGCGCCGACCAGGATCAGGAACTCACCGACGAAGTTGCCGGTTCCCGGCAGGCCCAGTGCCGCAGCAGCGAAGAACAGGCTGATGGCGGGCAGGTAGGGCATGCGGTTCCAGATGCCACCCATCTCGCGCATGTCACGGGTGTGCAGGCGCTCGTAGAGCTGGCCACACAGGATAAAGAGTGCGGCGGCGGAGAGGCCGTGGGCGATCATCTGGACGACGGCACCTTGCAGCGCGATCTGGCTACCGGAGTAGATGGCGATCAGCACGAAGCCCATGTGGGACACGCTGGAATAGGCCACCAGGCGCTTGATGTCGGTTTGGGCGAAGGACAGCAGGGCACCGTAGACGATGGCGAACACGCCAAGCCACTGGGCGATCGGCGCGAACTCGGCCGAGGCGTTGGGGAATAGTGGCAGGGCGAAGCGGATCATGCCGTAGGCAGCGGTCTTCAGCAGGATGCCGGCGAGGTCGACGGAGCCTGCGGTCGGTGCCTGGGCGTGGGCATCGGGCAGCCAGGAGTGGAACGGCACCACCGGGAACTTCACCGCGAAGGCGATGAAGAAGCCGAGCATCAGCAGGTACTCGGTACCCGGGGCGAGCTGGGCCTTCAGCAGGTCGGCGTAGTTGAAGGTCAGCACGCCGGTGTTGCTGTAGTTCACCAGCACCAGGCCGAGGATGGCCACCAGCATGATCAGGCCGCTGGCCTGGGTGTAGATGAAGAACTTGGTGGCGGCGTTGATCCGGGTCTTGCCCTTGCTACCGCTGTGACCCCAGAGCGCGATGAGGAAGTACATCGGCACCAGCATCATTTCCCAGAAGAAGAAGAACAGGAACAGGTCGATGGCGAGGAAAACGCCGACCACGCCGCCGAGGATCCACATCAGGTTGAGGTGGAAGAAGCCGACGCGGTTCTGGATCTCACGCCAGGAGCAGAGTACCGAAAGCACCCCGAGCAGGCCGGTGAGGACGATCATCAGGACCGAGATGCCATCCATTGCCAGGTGGACGGTGACGCCGAAGCGCTCGATCCATTGCACCTGGAACTCATGGGCCCAGACCGGATCGGTGCCAGGGGCGGGTGCCAGGGTGAAGTCACCGGTCGCCCACAGCCAGAGGCCGAGGACGAACAGCAGGGACATGGTCAGCAGGGCGATCCAGCGGGGCAGGGTGGCGCTGAAGCGCTCACCCTGCCAGCAGAGCAGGCCGCCGATGAAGGGAATCAGGATTAGCCAGGGCAGAATCATGACGGGCTCAATTCCTTAAGAAGATTCAGGTCAGCAGCACGGCGCCGAGCACGAGCACGGCTCCGCCGACGATGGATACGGCGTACCAGCGCAGCTGGCCGGTCTGGCTACGGCTGAGGGCAAAGTTGCCGCCCCTTACCACGCGTGGAACCAGGCCGATGGTGCCGTCGATGGGATCGCGACGGAGCAGGCGGCAGACCAGCAGGTAGGGTTTGACGAACAGCAGGTCGTAGAGCCAGTCGAAGCCCCAGGCGGCGTACCACCAGGCACCAAGGAAGCGGCCCGGTGCACTCTGGGCGAGTGCGCTGACGAAACGGCGCTTGCCAAGGAAGAGCAGGGCGGCCAGCAGGATGCCCGCCAGGGCGATGGCGCCCGAGGCGATTTCCAGGCTGTGCTTGGCTTCGCCACCGGCGTGGCCAACGCTTTCCGGCAGGACGCCGGCCAGCGGCGGCGTGATCAGCGCGCCGATGAAGGTAGAGAGCACGATCAGCACGGTCAGCGGCAGCCAGTGGGCGACGCCGTGGCCAGCATGGGCTTCGGTCTGCGCTTCTCCATGGAAGGCGATGAAGATCAGGCGGAAGGTGTAGATCGAGGTCAGGAAGGCGCCCGCCAGGCCGGCGTAGAGCAGGCCGGAGTGACCACTGGCGAAGGCTTCCCAGAGGATCTCGTCCTTGGAGTAGAAACCGGCGGTGATCAGCGGCAGGGCTGCCAGTGCCGCACCACCGACGATGAAGCTCGCGTAGGCCAGCGGCAGCTTCTTCCACAGGCCGCCCATCTTGAAGATGTTCTGCTCGTGGTGGCAGGCGTTGATCACCGCGCCCGAAGCGAGGAACAGTAGGGCCTTGAAGAAGGCGTGGGTCATCAGGTGGAAGATCGCCGCGTCCCATGCGCCAACGCCCAGGGCGAGGAACATGTAGCCGATCTGGCTCATGGTGGAGTAGGCGAGGATACGCTTGATGTCGGTCTGTACCAGGGCGGCGAAGCCGGCCAGGACCAGGGTCACGCCACCGACGATACCGACGAGTTCGAGGATTTCCGGGGTCAGCAGGAACAGGCCGTGGGTACGGGCGATCAGGTAGACGCCCGCGGTCACCATGGTCGCCGCGTGGATCAGCGCGGAAACCGGGGTCGGGCCCGCCATCGCGTCGGCCAGCCAGGTCTGCAGCGGCAGCTGGGCGGATTTGCCCACGGCGCCGCCGAGCAGCATCAGGGTCGCGACCCACAGCCAGGTGTCACCGGCGACGTACTTCTCGGGGGCCAGCTTCATCAGCTCCTGAATGTTCAGGGTGCCCAGGTGGAAGAACAGGATGAACAGGCCGATGGCCATGAACACGTCGCCCACGCGGGTCACGATGAAGGCCTTCAGCGCCGCGTTGCCGTTGGCGGTGTGCTTGAAGTAGAAGCCGATCAGCAGGTACGAGCACAGCCCCACGCCTTCCCAACCGAAGTAGAGGAACAGCAGGTTATCGCCCAGCACCAGGAACAGCATGCTGGCGATGAACAGGTTGGTGTAGGCGAAGAAGCGCGAGTAGCCCTCTTCACCGCGCATGTACCAGGAGGCGAACAGGTGGATCAGGAAACCGACGCCGGTGACCACGCCGAGCATGGTCAGGGACAGGCCGTCCAGGTAGAGGGTGAAGCTGGGCGCGAAGCCCGCCACGCTCATCCACTGCCAGAGCACCTGGGTGTAGACGCCGCCTTCCGGCGGGGCCACGTTGAACTGCCAGATGATCCAGGCGGCGATCAGGGCCGAGAGGCCCACGGAACCGACGCCGATGACGGCGGAGGTGTTTTCGGAGAAACGCCCGCGGGAGAAGGCCAGGATGAACCAGCCGAGCAGCGGGAACAGGCAAGTGAGGAATAGAAGGTTCATCCGCGCATCTCGCTGGCAGCGTCGATATCGAGGGTATGGAAGCGGCGGTACAGCTGCAGCAGGATCGCCAGGCCGATACTGGCTTCGGCGGCTGCAAGGCTGATCACCAGAATGAACATGATCTGGCCGTCAGGCTGGGCCCAACGGGCGCCAGCGACCACGAAGGCCAGCGCGGCAGCGTTCATCATGACTTCCAGGCTCATGAGCACGAAGAGGATGTTGCGGCGCACCATCAGGCCAGTCAGCCCCAGGCAGAAGAGTATGCCGGCGACCGCGAGGCCATGTTCCAGTGGGATTGCGTTCATGGCTTATTCCTTAGCTTCGTGGCGGCCGAGGTGGAAGGCGGCGACCAGGGCTGCCAGCAGCAGCATGGAAGCCAGCTCCACAGCGAGCAGGTACGGGCCGAAGAGGGCAATGCCAACTGCCTTGGAGTCCACGGTGGTGTGACCGATGGTGGCGCCAGTGGCATTGCCGAACAGCACATACAGCAGTTCGGCCAGCAGAATCAGGGAGAGCAGGGCAGGGCCGGTCCAGATGCCGGGCTTGAGCCACTTCTTCTCCTGTTCGGCGATTGCCGGACCGAGGTTGAGCATCATCACCACGAAGACGAACAGCACCATGATGGCGCCCGCGTAGACGATGATTTCCAGTGCGCCGGCAAAGGGCGCGCCCAGGGCGAAGAAGCACATCGACACCGCCAGCAGCGAGACGATGAGGTACAGCAGGGCATGCACCGGGTTGGTGTTGGTGATCACACGCAGGGTGGAGACAACGGCCACACCAGCGGCGAAATAGAAGGCGAATTCCACGCGCGTCTCCTTAGGGCAGCAGGCTCTTCACGTTGATCGGCTCGGCCTCGTTCTGCGCGGCACCTTTCGGCTTGCCGGCAATGGCCATACCCGCCACGCGATAGAAGTTGTAGTCCGGGTTCTTGCCAGGACCGGAGATCAGCAGGTCTTCCTTCTCGTACACCAGGTCCTGGCGCTTGAACTCGCCCATCTCGAAATCCGGGGTCAGCTGGATCGCGGTGGTGGGGCAGGCTTCTTCGCACAGGCCGCAGAAGATGCAGCGGGAGAAGTTGATGCGGAAGAACTCGGGGTACCAGCGACCGTCCTCGGTCTCGGCCTTCTGCAGGGAAATGCAGCCGACCGGGCAGGCCACGGCGCAGAGGTTGCAGGCTACGCAACGCTCTTCGCCATCGGGGTCGCGGGTGAGGACGATGCGGCCGCGGTAGCGCGGCGGCAGGTACACGGGCTCTTCCGGGTATTGCAGGGTGTCACGCTTGCGGAAGGCATGGCCGAAGATCATCACCAGGCTGCGAAGCTGGGTGAAGGTGCCATGCACGACGTGGATGATTTCTTTGATCATGGTGTTTCTCCTTACTGGGCCGCGGCCAGCACGAGCGCGCCGGTCACCAGCAGGTTGATCAGGGTCAGCGGCAGGCACACCTTCCAGCTGAAGGCCATCACCTGGTCATAGCGCGGGCGCGGGATCGACGCGCGCAGCAGGATGAACAGCATGATGAAGAAGGCGGTCTTGAGCGCGAACCAGATGAAGGGGATCTGCGGCAGGATGCCGAACGGGCCATGCCAGCCGCCGAAGAACAGGGTCACGAGCAGGGCGGAGATCAGCACGATGCCGATGTACTCACCCACGAAGAACATGCCCCATTTCATGCCGGCGTATTCGATGTGGTAGCCGTCGGCCAGTTCCTGTTCCGCTTCCGGCTGGTCGAACGGGTGACGGTGGGTCACGGCGACGCCAGCGATGAAGAAGGTACAGAAGCCGAAGAACTGCGGAATGATGAACCACAGGTTCTGGGCCTGGTACTCAACGATGTCGCGCATGTTGAAGGAGCCGACCTGGGCCACGATGCCCATCAGCGACAGCGCCAGGAACACCTCGTAGGAGATGGTCTGGGCCGAGGCACGCAGGCTGCCGAGCAGGGCGAACTTGTTATTGCTCGACCAGCCGGCGAAGAGCACTGCGTAGACCGCGATGCCGGCCATGGCGAAGAAGAACAGCACGCCGATGTTCAGGTCGGCCACGCCCCAGGTGGGGGTGACCGGCACCACGGCAAACGCGATCAGCAGGGCACTCATCGCGATGATGGGCGCCAGGGTGAAGATCAGCTTGTCGGCGAACGGCGGGGTCCAGTCTTCCTTGAAGAACATCTTGATCATGTCCGCGCCAAGCTGGAAGGCACCGAACGGGCCTACGCGGTTCGGGCCGTAGCGGTCCTGCCACAGGCCCAGCAGACGGCGTTCCACCCAGGAGAGCAGCGCACCGGTCACGACCACCCCGAGCAGGATGACGATGGCTTTGAGGACGGTGACGACGATGTCGATCAGTTCGGGCGTCAGCCAACTCATTGCGCGGACTCCTGTACGGCAGTGACGACGGCACCGGCGAAGACCGCCGGAATACCCGGCAGACCGGCAGGCAGGCCGATCAGGCCGATACCCATTTCTTCCTTGACGGCAAGCGGCAGACGCAGGGTCTGGCCATTGATGGTCAGGGCGAGCAGGGCGCCATCATTGACGCCGAGGCGATCGGCTTCGTCCTTGGCCATGGCCACGTAGGGCTGCGGGATGCGCTCTTGCACCGGAGCGGCGCGGGAGCTGTTCTCCTCGCTGCCGAACAGGTGGTGCAGCGGCACGGCCTGCCAGGTGCCCTGGGCCGGGTTGAAGGCAGCATTGACGCTGAACCAGGGAAGAGCCTGGCCTTTGGCTTCGATCAGACGAATGCCCGGGTCGCCGGCGCGCAGGTGGCCACCGACTTCGTCCTGGAATTTGTTCCAGGCCTGCGGCGAGTTCCAACCCGGGGACCAGGCGAAGGGGATCTGCTGACGGGGTTCGGCGCTGCCGGCATAACCTTCCATGGAGAAGGCGAAGGCCGAGTCCTTGTCCTGCGGCTGGCGCGGCTCGTGCACGCTGATGTTGGCGCGCATGGCCGTGCGGCCACTGTAGCGGTGCGGCTCACGGGCGAGCTTCAGGCCCTTGATGCGGAACGAGGCGCTCGGAGCCGCGTCGCGGATGCCGGCCAGCAGCGAGCTGCTGTCGGCGCAGGCGGCGGTGACCTGGTCCAGTTGCGTCCAGTCGACGGACTTGCCCAGCAGGGTGCTGTGCAGTGCGTGCAGCCAGCGCCAGCCTTCGCGAACGAGGATGTTGGCGTCGTAGTAGGACGGGTCATAGACCTGGAAGAAACGCTGGGCACGGCCTTCCAGGCTGACCAGGGTGCCATCGCCTTCGGCGAAGCTGGCAGCCGGGAGCACCAGGTGGGCGCGTTCGACGGTGGCGGTCTGCTGGTGGTCGGCAACGATGACGACCTTGGCGGCTGCCAGGGCAGCGTCCACCTTGGCGGCGTCGGCGCGGCGGTACAGGTCGTTCTCCAGGACCACGACAGCGTCGGCCTTGCCGGAGGTCAGGACCTCCAGGGCGGCTTCCAGGGACTCGCCACCGAACAGGGCCAGGCCCATGCTGTTGGCTTCTGGTACTACCAGGCTGATGGAGCCGTTCTTCTCACGGTTCTTCAGGGCGCTGGCGATGTTGGCGGCGGCTTCGATCAGGGCTTTTTCGCCAAGGGAAGCGCCGGAAATGACCAGCGGACGCTTGGCGGCCAGCAAGGCATCGGCAATGCGTTTGACCAGTTCGGCCGCTTCGCCTTCCAGGCCTTCCACGGCCGGGGCGCTCGGGTCGATGGCGTGGGCCACGGCGAAACCGATGCGCGCCAGGTCAGCCGGTGCGGCGTGGACGCTTTCAGCGGCGACGTCATCCAGGCGGGTGGCGGCAACGCTGGCGATGAACAGTGGGTTCAGGGCGTCCTGGGCGACGTTCTGCACGGCGGCCATGTGCCAGTCCTGGATTTTCATCGAGGCGGCGATTTCGGTGGCCTTGCCCTTGACGGCCTGGCGCAGGGCGAGGGCCATGCGGGCGGCAGTCTGGGTCAGGTCTTCACCGAGGACGAAGATCGCGTCGTGCTTCTCGATTTCGCGCAGGGTGGGGACCGGTAGCGGGCCGTTCTGCAGGACGTCGCGGATCAGGCGCAGGTTCGCCAGTTCGCTGGCGGCGATGCCGGAGTAGTAGTTCTCGGTGCCAACCAGTTCGCGCAGGGCGAAGTTGCCTTCGAGACTGGCGCGGGGCGAACCGATGCCGATCACGCGCTTGCCTTTCAGCAGTTCGGCGGCCTTGTCCAGGGCGCCGTCCAGGCTCAGCTTCTGGTTACCCAGCAGCGGCTGGCGCGGGCGATCCTCACGGTTGACGTAGCCGTAGCCGAAGCGGCCGCGGTCGCAAAGGAAGTACTGGTTCACCGAGCCGTTGAAGCGGTTCTCGATGCGGCGGATCTCGCCGTAACGCTCACCGGGGCTGATGTTGCAGCCGCTGGAGCAGCCGTGGCAGATGCTCGGGGCGAACTGCATGTCCCACTTGCGGTTGTAGCGCTCGGAGTGGGTCTTGTCGGTGAACACACCGGTCGGGCAGACCTCGACCAGGTTGCCCGAGAACTCGCTCTCGAGGGTGCCGTCTTCGACGCGGCCGAAGTAGACGTTGTCGTGGGCGCCGTAGACGCCGAGGTCGGTGCCGCCGGCGTAGTCCTTGTAGTAGCGCACGCAGCGGTAGCAGGCGATGCAGCGGTTCATCTCGTGGGCGATGAACGGGCCGAGTTCCTGGTTCTGGTGGGTACGCTTGGTGAAGCGATAGCGACGGGCGTTGTGGCCGGTCATTACCGTCATGTCCTGCAGGTGGCAGTGGCCGCCTTCCTCGCACACCGGGCAGTCGTGCGGGTGGTTGGTCATCAGCCATTCGACGACGCTGGCGCGGAACTGCTTGGCCTCTTCGTCATCAATGGAAATCCAGGAGTTGTCGGTGGCGGGGGTCATGCAGGACATGACGAGGCGACCGCGTTTGTCGTTCTCGTCGGTGTACTGCTTCACCGCGCACTGGCGGCAGGCGCCGACGCTACCGAGCGCCGGGTGCCAGCAGAAGTAGGGGATGTCGAGTCCGAGGGACAGACAGGCCTGCAGGAGGTTGTCTGCACCATCGACTTCGAGCGTCTTGCCGTCTACGTGGATAGTGGCCATGGTTCAGTCTTCATCTGCCCGTGTGACCGGGCTTTGGCTAATGGAATCAGCGTGCGCGCGGGGCCGGGTTGCGGCCGCCGCTGCGCGAATCCTTTTTCTTAGGCGCCGACGGGGATCGGTCGCGCTGCCGGGATCTGGCGTGCGATGCCTGCCTCGAACTCCGGACGGAAATATTTCATGGCACTGCCCAGCGGCTCGACGGCGCCCGGTGCATGGGCGCAGAAGGTCTTGCCTGGGCCGAGGAAGCCGACGAGCTGCTCCAGGGTCTCCAGGTCGCCGGCTTGGCCTTCCCCGCGCTCCAGCGCGCGGAGGAGCTTGACGCTCCAGGGCAGACCGTCGCGGCAAGGCGTGCACCAGCCGCAGGACTCACGGGCGAAGAACTCTTCCATATTGCGCAGCAGGGAGACCATGTTGATGCTGTCGTCCACGGCCAGGGCGAGGCCGGTACCCATACGGGTGCCCACCTTGGCGATGCCGGCGGCATACATGGGCGCATCGAGGTGCTCAGGGAGCAGGAAACCGGTACCGGCACCGCCGGGCTGCCAGGCTTTCAGCTTGAAGCCGTCGCGCATCCCACCAGCGTAGTCTTCGAACAGCTCGCGAGCCGGAACGCCGAAGGGCAATTCCCACAGGCCGGGGTTCTTCACCTTGCCGGAGAAGCCCATGAGCTTGGTGCCCATGTCTTCGCTACCCGGGCGGGCGAGGGTCTTGTACCAGTCCACGCCGTTGGCGACGATTGCCGGCACGTTGCACAGGGTCTCGACGTTGTTGACGCAGGTGGGCTTGCCCCAGACGCCGACGGCGGCGGGGAAGGGCGGCTTGGAGCGCGGGTTGGCGCGGCGGCCTTCCAGCGAGTTGATCAGCGCGGTCTCTTCACCACAGATGTAGCGGCCTGCGCCGGTGTGGACGAAGAGTTCGAAATCGAAGCCGCTGCCGAGGATGTTCTTGCCGAGCAGGCCTGCTGCCTTGGCTTCATCGATGGCGCGATTGAGGTTGCGCGCCGCGTCGACGTACTCGCCGCGCAGGAAGATGTAGCCGCGATAGGCCTTGAGGGCGCGGGCGCTGATCAGCATGCCTTCCACCAGCAGGTGCGGCAGCTGTTCCATCAGCATGCGGTCTTTCCAGGTGTTGGGTTCCATTTCGTCCGCGTTGCACAGCAGGTAGCGGATGTTCATGGATTCGTCGGCTGGCATCAGGCCCCACTTCACGCCGGTGGGGAAGCCCGCACCGCCGCGGCCCTTGAGCCCGGAGTCCTTGACCTGCTGAACGATCTCGGCCTGGGCCATTTCGGTCAGGGCCTTGCGAGCGGCGGCGTAGCCGTTCTTCTGCTGGTACTCGTCGAGCCATACCGGCTGCGCGTCTTCACGCAGGCGCCAGGTCAGCGGATGGGTTTCTTCGCTGCGGGCGATGCGGTTGGCCGGACCGATGGAGGTAAGGGTCTTCATTGGTAGGCCTCCAGCAGTTGGGCAACGCCGTCAGGCTGAACGTCGCCGAAGGTGTCGTCGTCGATCATCACGGCCGGGGCCTTGTCGCAGTTGCCCAGGCAGCAGACCGGCAGCAGGGTGAAGCGGTTGTCGGTGGTGGTCTGGCCGAGTCCGATGCCGAGTTGCTTCTGCATCTCGGCAACGACGGATTCATGGCCGCCGACGTAGCAGGTCATGCTGTCGCACACGCGGATCACGTGGCGGCCGACCGGCTGACGGAAGATCTGGCTATAGAAAGTAGCCACGCCTTCGACGTCGCTGGCGGGGATGCCAAGAATCTCGCCGATGGCGTCAGCAGCGCCGTCCGGCACCCAGCCACGCTCTTTCTGGACGATCTTCAGGGCTTCGATGGACGCCGCACGCGGGTCCTCGTAGTGATGCATTTCGTGCTCGATGGCCGAGCGCTCGGTTTCGCTGAGGACGAAACGGTCGGTCTGGATAAGGGTGCTCATATCAGCGGTCCACGTCAGCCATTACGAAGTCGATACTGCCCAGGTAGGCGATCAGGTCTGCCACCATGCTGCCGCGGATCACCGAAGGAATCTGCTGCAGGTGGGGGAAACTGGGCGTCCGGATCCGGGTGCGGTAGCTCATGGTGCTGCCGTCGCTGGTGAGGTAGTAGCTGTTGATGCCCTTGGTCGCCTCGATCATCTGGAAGGCTTCGTTGGCCGGCATGACCGGGCCCCAGGAAACCTGCAGGAAGTGGGTGATCAGGGTTTCGATGTGCTGCAGTGTGCGCTCTTTCGGCGGCGGCGTGGTCAGCGGGTGGTCCGCCTTGTACGGGCCTTCCGGCATGTTCTTCAGGCACTGGTCGATGATGCGGATGCTCTGGCGCATCTCTTCGACGCGAACCATGCAGCGATCGTAGGCATCGCCGTTGTGGGCCAGCGGTACTTCGAACTCGAAGTTCTCGTAGCCGGAGTAGGGGCGTGCCTTGCGCAGGTCGAAGTCGCAACCGGTGGAGCGCAGGCCAGCACCGGTGACGCCCCATTCCAGGGCTTCCTTGGTGTTGTACTGGGCGACGCCGATGGTACGGCCACGCAGGATGCTGTTTTGCAGGGCGGCCTTTTCGTACTCGTCGAGGCGCTTGGGCAGCCATTCGACGAACTCTTTCACCAGGCCATCCCAACCGCGCGGCAGGTCGTGGGCGACGCCGCCGATGCGGTACCAGGCCGGGTGCAGGCGGAAGCCGGTGACGGCTTCGATGACCTTGTAGGCGCGCTGGCGGTCGGTGAAGGTGAAGAACACCGGGGTCATGGCGCCGACGTCCTGGATATAGGTACCCAGGAACAGCAGGTGGCTGGTGATCCGGAAGAACTCGGCCATCATCACGCGGATGAAGTCGACGCGCTGCGGCACCTTGATGCCGGCGAGCTTCTCGACCGCGAGCACGTACGGCAGGTTGTTCATCACGCCGCCGAGGTAGTCGATGCGGTCGGTGTAAGGAATGAAGCTGTGCCAGGACTGGCGCTCGGCCATCTTCTCGGCGCCGCGGTGGTGGTAACCGACTTCCGGCACGCAGTCGACGATCTCTTCGCCGTCCAGCTGCAGGATGATGCGGAAGGCACCGTGGGCGGAGGGGTGGTTCGGGCCGAGGTTGAGGAACATGTAGTCCTCGTTCTCGCCGTGGCGTTTCATGCCCCAGTCTTCCGGGCGGAAGCGCGCAGCTTCTTCTTCAAGCTGGTGCTTGGCCAGGGTCAGGCTGAAGGGGTCGAATTCGGTGGCGCGCGCCGGGTAGTCCTTGCGCAGCGGGTGACCTTCCCAGGTGTTGGGCATCATGATCCGCGACAGGTGCGGGTGCCCGGCAAAGGTGATGCCGTACATGTCCCAGACTTCGCGCTCGTACCAGTTGGCGTTGGGCCAGATGCCGGTGGTGGTGGGCAGGTTGAGGTCGCCCTCGGACAAGGCCACCTTGATCATCACGTCACTATTACGTTCCAGCGACATCAGGTGGTAGAACACCGTGAAGTCTGCGTTCGGCAGGCCGCGACGCTGGGTGCGCAGGCGCTCGTCGACGCCATGCAGGTCGTACAGCATGACGTAGGGGCGCGGGAGATTGCGCAGGAACTTGAGGACGTCGATCAGCTTGTCACGGGCGACCCAGATCACCGGCATGCCGGTGCGGGTCGATTGGATGGTCAGGCTTTCGGCGCCAAAGCGGGAATTGAGCTCTACGACGACGTCTTGGTCGTCAGCCTTATAAGGCGGAATAGACAGAACGGTGTCTGCAGTCATGGTCTCGGTCGCTATCGGTCAACGTAAAGAATGAGCCTGGGGTCTTCCGGAGAAGAACAGGCTCAGACTTCGTCGGGGCTGCGCAGGTTGGTGACCTGAATACGCTGTTCGCGGCGCTTTTCCCGCTCGGAGGGCATGTCGGCACGGTAGATGCCTTGGTCCCCCACGACCCAGGATAGCGGGCGGCGCTCCTGGCCGATGGATTCCTGCAGCAGCATCAGGCCTTGCAGGAACGCCTCCGGACGGGGCGGGCAGCCGGGAATGTAGACGTCCACGGGAAGGAACTTGTCCACGCCCTGAACGACCGAGTAAATATCGTACATACCGCCGGAGTTCGCGCACGAACCCATGGAGATCACCCACTTGGGCTCCAGCATCTGCTCATAGAGGCGCTGGATGACCGGTGCCATCTTGATGAAGCAGGTGCCGGCGATGACCATGAAATCCGCCTGGCGCGGTGATGCACGAATGACCTCCGCACCGAATCGCGCGATGTCGTGCGGTGCGGTGAAGGCGGTGGTCATCTCCACGTAGCAGCAGGAGAGGCCGAAGTTGTACGGCCACAGGGAGTTCTTGCGACCCCAGTTGACTGCACCGTTGAGAACATCCTCGAGCTTGCCCAGGAAGATGTTCTTGTGCACCTGATCTTCTAGCAGTGGGTCGGAAACGGTCTCCCGTTCGCCGATCGGATACTGCTCATAAGTGGCATCCGGATCGATCCGAGTAAGTTTGTATTGCATTGCCAAAGCCTCATTGTTTTAGCTTCGCCTGCCGCTTGCGACGACCTTCGGGAGCCCAATCAAGCGCCCCGATGCGCCAAAGGTAGACAAGACCTGCCAACAGAATTGCTATGAAAATGGTTGCTTCGATAAAGCCGGCCCAGCCGCTTTCACGGACGGAGACGGACCAAGCGAAGAGAAAGAGGGCTTCGACGTCGAAGATCACGAAGAGCATCGCGACCAGATAGAATTTTGCGGAGAGGCGGAGGCGAGCAGTGCCGGTGGGGAGCATGCCGGATTCGAAGGGGTCGTTCTTGCTGCGACCGATGGACTTGCTGCCGAGCAGGCTAGAAACCCCGATCATGAAGGCGCAGAGGCCGACGACACCCAACAGGAAAACAGCGAAACCCCAGTTGTGGGAGATGATGGCAGTAGCGTCCGACATGCCGGAACTCCTTAAGACAAGGAACGGCGTTCACTTGCGTTAAAAGGTTTAATGCCGGGGATCAATGATGCCCAGGCAATCGATTCCGACAATTTTATGCCCGAGCGGGTGTGCAAGTAAATTTTTCAAGCCAAAAAATTGCCCGTGCAGCCGGATTCTGGGCTGCTTGCTTGGCTGTAGGCCAATGGCGGCGGGGTTTTCAGGGTTTTATTAGGCCTTTGTCTGATTGCGGCCTTATGTCGCACAGAGGGTTGGTAATGCCATGGTAATGATAGTCATTAGCGTTTGATTGGTGGTTAATTAATCACTACACGAGAATGGTCTTGCAGAACTTAAAAACTGCAAATAACAAATACTCCTGGCGTCCTCCTAAGTTGCTCTTCAAGTCGTTTTCATAATTGCGACAATTCCATTTGTTTTTGTTCATGCTGCCTTTCCAGGGTGGAAAAAGAGGCCGACCCGCATGGGTCGGCCGAAATCCTTGAGGGGATTCAGAGTAGGCGGCGGCCGTCTTCGCGCGTGATGACCACGGTGGAGGAGCGCGGGCGCTTGCCTGGGCCGTCGGGCCAGGTGCTTAGCAGGTTCGTGGCGGTGGAGCCTTCGCCCGGGTGCTGGATGTTGACGAACAGGGTGCGGAAGTCCGGCGTCGCGCTGATGCCGGTCACTTCGGCGCCTGTTGGGCCGACCAGGAAGCGCTTCAATTCGCCGCTGCGCGGGTCGGCTACCAGCATCTGGTTGTTGCCGAAGGGGCCGGCGCTCAATTGGCTGCCGCTCATGTCGGTCTGGATCCACAGGCGACCCTCGTCGTCGAACCAGAGGCCGTCCGGGCTGGCGAGGATGTTCTGCGCGCCCAGCGGATTGCCGTTCGGGCCACGGCTATCTCCCTCGGGGCCGGCGAGCAGGAAGATGTTCCAGTCGAATCGATGGCCTGCATGGTCGCGACTGTTCTCGCGCCAGCGGATGATATGGCCGTAGGCGTTGGCCGGGCGCGGGTTCGCTGCGTCGGCGTTGGTGCGCGCGGTGTTGTTGGTGAGGGTGAAGTAGACCTCGCCATTGTCCGGATTCACCGCGCCCCATTCCGGGCGGTCCATACGGGTGGCGCCAACGATGTCAGCGGCCAGGCGTGTATTGATCAGTACTTCGCCCTGATCGGCAAAAGCGACGCCGGCGGTCAGGCAGGCCTTGAGGAAATTGCGGTCGTTGATGTCCAGGGCCAGCCAGTCGCCGCTGCCATCGGCATTGAAGCGGGCGACGTAAAGGGTGCCTTCGTCCAGCAGGCGACCGTTGGCCTGTCCGGGACGGTACTTGTCGCGACTGACGTATTTGTAGATGTACTCGTTCTGGGAGTCGTCGCCGGAGTAACAGACCACGGGCCGGCCTGGTTTCACTGGGGCGAAGATCAACCCCTCATGGGCGAAACGACCCAGGGCGGTGCGCTTGATCGGCGTGGAGTCCGGATCGAAGGGGTCGATCTCGACAATCCAGCCAAAGTGGTTCGGCTCGTTTCGATAGTCGCCCTTGGCGTCGGCCGCTTTGCGAGTGGCGTCGAAGCGTTCGAACTCGTCGCCCGGCAGGGTTTCCCAGCCGAAGCGGCTGCTGCTGCGAAGGCCGTAGCGCTTGAGTTCGCGGGGTAGGTCGGCGTCGCGGGTGGCGAAGTAGCCGGCCCAGTTCTCCTCGCAGGTGAGGTAGGTGCCCCAGGGGGTGAATCCGTTCGCGCAGTTGTTCTGGGTGCCTCGGGTGGCTGTGCCTTGCGGGCTGTAGCGGGTTTGCAGCAGCTTGTGGCCACGGGCCGGGCCGGAGATCTTCATGGGTGTGGCGGCGGTGATGCGGCGGTTGCGGCGACTCGGCACGACCTCCCATTCCCCGCGAACATTTCGGCGGATCTCTACCACAGACACACCGTGTGCGTTGATCTCCTTGCGTACTTCATCGGCGCTGACCCGCTTGCCATCCACGACTGTCGGGCCGTTGGGGTGCAGCAGCGGGGCGTCGATGTATTCATGGTTCAGTACGAGCAGGCCGTGGTCCGAACGCATGCCGGAACCGCGGCGGGCATCGATGGGGAAGAAATGCATGCCGTCATGGTGCATGCCGATCTGCTCCGCCTGGTCCTGGGCGCTGTTGCTGGCGTCATCGGCAAAGGCCGGATAGCGTCCGGTGATCGGCGTACCCCAGGGAATGAAGGGCGTGGCCTTGTAGCCCGGCGGAACGGTAATGCTGTCTACGCGGCCGGTAGGAATGGCCTCGAAGGGCAGGCGAGAGCGGGGCTTGAAGGGGAAGCCTTTGGCGTGTGGCTCTGCTGCCAGGGCTTCACCCGGAATGGCGGCGCCAAGGAAGGCGAGGGTGCTCATGGCGGCGCCACCGATCAACAGTTGACGGCGGTTGAGTCCGCCAATCAGGTCGTTGATGTGCGGGTTGTCGGATGTGTTGCTGGGCAGTTCGTCGCCGTTGCCAAAGAGCACGGCTTTGTCGTTGTGTTGGTTCAAGGCGGATCTCCACGCAGGCGAATCGACGGAGATCTGACGCTAAATGCTGAAGGCGACGGAACGGTGACAGTGAGATGGAGAAGCTGTTGCGTGGGAGGGGCAGCACGGTTTGCGTTAATTGTTCGCCACGGCTTGGCGCTTCTGGCTGATGGCGAAGATCAGCGCGCCACCCTTCAGTTGCGCGATGACCTGGTCTCGATCAGTGCTGGCCAGGACCAGGCAGCCGTAGCTGCGCCCTGGTACTCCGTGCTCAAGGATGAAGGCGTCCTCCATATACGCGTTGGCGTGAATGACGATGGCGCGCGCTTCGGCATTGCTGTTGCTCGGGCTGAGGCCGATGAGGCGCATGGAGCGGCCATGTCCGGGTTCTTCGCTGTCGAATACCTGTGACGTGCGGAACAGGCCAAGGGAGGTAGCGCGGCTGCCGAAGTCGTTGGAAAAGCGGTCGGCGTAACTATCGTGATCCGAGTCCGATCCCTTGCCGTGCGCAACCCGGAAGCTGCCTAGCAAAGCGTGGCTGCGGCTGTCGAACAGGTAGAAGCGGGGGAGTGTGGAGGCGCGACCGTAGTCGACCACGGCGAAGCGCGGGTGCTGGTTATTTTTCAGTTCGCCAAGGAGCAACGCCAGTTGTGGCGGGCTGACCAACAGTTCCAGGTCGCCGGCGCGCAGGACGGGGGAGATGAGCAGCAGGATCAGCAGCAGGGTTCGCGGCACGGCCGGAGCTCCAGGTTTTTCGCTGATTCTAGGAAGGTACCGCGCCTTGGCAACCCATTGCGGACGGCAGGTTGGTTCTGTCCGGCAACAGGGTAAAGGGGCAAAAGAAAACCCCGGTGCAAGCACCGGGGTTTTTGACTCGCCATGTCCGGCCGATGCGTGGTCGGCCGGTGGCAGTTCCTCTTAGTGGAACTGGTTCATGGTGTTGTCTTTGCCGCTCGCTTTAAGAGCCGCTTCGCCAGCGAAGTACTCTTTGTGGTTGTCGCCGATGTCGGAGCCAGCCATGTTCTGGTGCTTGACGCAGGCGATGCCCTGACGCAGCTCCTGACGCTGAACGCCCTTCACGTAGGCCAGCATGCCCTGGTCGGCGAAGTAGCCCTTGGCCAGGTTGTCGGTGGACAGTGCGGCAGTGTGGTAGGTCGGCAGGGTGATCAGGTGGTGGAAGATGCCGGCGTGGGCCGAACCATCGCGCTGGAAGGTGCGGATCTTCTCGTCTGCAACCTGGGCCAGCTCGGTTTCGTCGTACTCGACGCTCATGAGCTTGGCGCGGTCGTAGGCGGAAACATCTTTGCCTTCAGCAACGAACGCATCGAACACTTGCTGACGGAAGTTCAGGGTCCAGTTGAAGGACGGGCTGTTGTTGTAAACCAGCTTGGCGTTCGGGATGACCTGGCGGATGCGGTCAACCATGCCTTTGATCTGGCCAACGTGGGGCTTCTCGGTTTCGATCCACAGCAGGTCGGCGCCGTTCTGCAGCGAGGTGATGCAGTCCAGGACGCAGCGATCTTCGCCGGTGCCCTTGCGGAACTGGAACAGGTTGCTCGGCAGGCGCTTCGGACGCAGCAGCTTGCCGCCGCGGTTGATCACCACGTCGCCGTTCTGCAGGTCGGAGGCGTTGATTTCGTCGCAGTCCAGGAAGGAGTTGTACTGGTCGCCCAGGTCGCCCGGTTGCTTGGTCACGGCGATCTGCTTGGTCAGGCCGGCACCCAGAGAGTCGGTACGGGCAACGATCACACCATCATCAACGCCCAGCTCGAGGAAGGCGTAGCGAACAGCGTTGATCTTGGCAAGGAAGTCTTCGTGCGGAACGGTCACTTTGCCGTCCTGGTGGCCGCACTGCTTCTCGTCGGAAACCTGGTTCTCGATCTGGATGCAGCAGGCACCGGCTTCGATCATCTTCTTGGCCAGCAGGTAGGTGGCTTCCGGGTTACCGAAACCAGCGTCGATGTCGGCGATGATCGGTACTACGTGGGTTTCGTAGTTGTCGATCTGGGCCTGGATTTCAGCTTCCTTGGACTTGTCGCCAGCGGCGCGAGCGGCGTCCATGGCGGTGAACAGCAGGTCCAGTTCGCGGGCGTCAGCCTGGCGCAGGAAGGTGTAGAGCTCTTCGATCAGACCGGAAACGGCGGTCTTTTCGTGCATGGATTGGTCGGGCAGCGGGCCGAAGTCGGAGCGCAGCGCAGCAACCATCCAGCCGGAGAGGTAGAGGTAGCGCTTGTTGGTCGTCTTCAGGTGCTTCTTGATGGAGATCAGCTTCTGCTGACCAATGAAGCCATGCCAGCAGCCCAGGGACTGGGTGTAGACGGAGGAGTCGGTATCGTACTCGGCCATGTCCTTGCGCATGATGGCCGCGGTGTACTTGGCGATATCCAGACCGGTCTTGAAGCGGTTCTGTGCGCGCATGCGGGCAACCGACTCGGGGTTGATAGCGCTCCAGCTGTTACCGTTCACTTCTTTCAGTGCGGCAATGGCCTTGATGTCGTTTTGATATGCGGACATGGTCAATCCTTCAAAGTGTATATGTGGTTGAGCACCGACTTTCCCACTCAAAAACCTGCGTTCTGAAGGTTATTGCGGGTTGCTCACCGCAGCGCGTCGAAGGACCAACTGGAAGAGATTGAAACTGAGGGTAGGGTGAGGAGATGCACACGCTCACAGGATCGATGGGTAAATTTGCACTCCTGGCTCACTTGCCGGTTCGTGGAAACCGTTGGGTGATGGCCGGGCACTGCCTTCGATCTTGCGGATGTTGCTGACGCTTCCCCGTCCCTCAGGACAACTACGTTCCAGTCGCAACCTCGTCGCACTGCCTTATGGGCCGTTACAACACGGATCGGCTCGGCTGGTTGGCCGGGAGCGCGATCCGGAGGCCCTATTCAGGGCCCCTGGCTAGCGGGAGCGAGGCCATCATGCTCTTTCAAACAGGCGTTCGTCAAACGTTTTGTAGTGTTTTTTTTGGACTACTACATAATACTTTTGGCTGAGACTGACCGGTCTGAAAATGTGCAGTCAGTCGACCGCGTCGACCTTGAGGCGCAGGGTCATGTCTTCACGGCCCTGAGTGGTGCGGTGGCGCAAAAAGCCACTTTGGTCGGACTGGCTGTCTTCGTTCACGGCGCCGATGGTGATCCATTCGCCGAGGCGACCGCTGACTTTGGTGTCGGTGCTCTGCACGTCGATCACACCTGGCTGGCTGCTGTTCAAGCGGTCGCGGTTGCTGCTGATGTTGACGTGCACCAGCTCGCCCGTGAGCGTCGCGGTGACGTAGAAACCGCGGGTGACATTGCGGTATTCGGTGTTGCTGTACACCTCGCCGTAGGGGCCGCTGCTGGTGGAGGTGATGGGTACGCTCTGGCCGACCTGGATCAGCGCCGGATAGCCTTCTGTGGTCTGGACCTGCTGCACACCGCCGCCGCGGCTGTCAGTGCTGCGGCGGATGATGCGCACCTGGTCACGTCCATGGACTTCGCCGCGACCCGCCTGGACATCGACTCCACCGACGCTGGCTGATCCGTTGACTGCATAGCCGCGGTCGCTCTGGAAGTTGCTGTCGCTGGTGTCGACGCTGATCAGCAGGCGTCGCGGTTGGGTATCGAGCTGGTCCAGCAGATTGCGCAGTTCGGTGATCTTCGCTGGTTCGGCATTGACGATGAGCTGGTTGCCGTAGGCGCTGACTCGACCCTCGTTGCCCAATACGGATTGCGCCATCGGCAGCAGCTCATCGGCTGTGCGATAGCGCAGCTGGATGAGTTCCGTCGCCGCCTGCAGAGGCAGGCAGATGATCAGGAGGAGGGCAGCGAGCAGGGCGCGTGGGGTCATATCAGGAAGTTCCGCAAGTCGGGGTCGGTAATGCTCAGGTCCCAGGCCTGGTCGAAGCAGGTTTGCTGCAGCCGGGTCCTTCCGGGGTCGTTGTACAGCGCGTAGCCGGCGTACTGCTCAGGCTCAGGGCGCACGAGCAGGCCGCGGTCGTCGGCAATGAGATAGGCCAAGTCTTCCGAGGGGTGGTCGGGGTTGATCCGGCGAATCTGGAAGTTGCTGGAAATGCGCCGGCTCAGGCTGAGCAGCCGGTGGCCTTCCTTTACGGCGCGGCTCAGGTCGCGCACGAGAATTCGCAGCTGGCATTTCGGGTCGCTGACCAGAAGCCGGGTGCAGGCCAGCTGGATGGCGCTGTTGTGGTAGAGCCAGGGCTCCAGATCGGGGCTGTACAGGCAAAGCCGGCGGCGTGCCTGCTGCATCAGCGCCAGGGCGTGGGCGCGTGCGTCCTCCGGGACGCTGAAGCGTTCGAGGCGGTCGTGGGCGCCTAGGCCGAAGGGAGCGGGTTCCCATTCGGGCGCTTCGGTCTGGAGGGAGGGGTTGTGAACGCTGAAGCGCCCCGGCGACTGGAATTCGATGGCCGGTAGTTCGACTTCGTTCTCAGTGAGTTCCGGGGCGTTCTCGTTCATCTGGGCCTCTACTGGCTTTCGCGCACCATGTCCACGTGGGGAATGCCAGCCTCGAGGAACTCGCTGCTGACGATCTTGAAGCCGTGGCGTTCATAGAACGCGGTAGCGTGGACCTGGGCGGAAAGCATCTGACGCTTCAGACCACGACGTTCGGCTTCGGCGATAGCGGCTTGTAGCAGCCGATCGCCAACCTTCAGTCCGCGCCAGTCCTTGAGCACCGAAACGCGGCCGATATGGCCGTCGGGAAGCAGGCGGGCGGTGCCGATAGCATAGTCCCGCTCGAAGGCGAGAAAGTGCACGGCGTCCGCATCTTCGGTGTCCCACTCCAGCTCCGGTGCGACGGACTGTTCGGCGATGAACACGGCCTCACGGATGCGGCGCAGGTCGGCATTGTCCTTCTGCCAGTCGGCAACGCGGACGTGTATCTCACTCATCGGCAAACTCCAGACTTCCTTGCTTGACCAGTTCCAGTAGAAGCTTACGCCCCTCGTCATCGGCCAGCCATTGGCCGAGATTCTCCAGGTGCAGTGCCTCGGCAGCGCAGATCAGCTTCAGCAGGTCGCGCAGGCTGGCGGGCAGCAGGCGGCTCTGGCCGCTGGCGAAGAGCACCAGGCCAATGTCCACCTCGGACCAGGCCAGGCGCGCGCTTGGGTTGCGGACCAGCACTGCGCCGTCTTCGATGGCACCCAGGAAATCGTCCTCTTCCACTTCGGCGCCGGCCAGCAGTTCCGGGTAACGCGGCTCGGTCATGAACTGGCCGAACCAGGTAAGCAGCAGACGCTCGTCGCTCATGTGCTCGGTGAGCAGGGACTTGAGTCGGTCCAGGGCGTCCCGCTGAATCTCGTGGGGATCGCTGACAGGCGCTGCGCCGGCGTCGCTGTAACGCTCCTCGTCCGGCAGGAACTGGGCCAGGAAGTCGGTGAAGTGGGTCAGTACCTCGGCGGCGCTGGGCGCGCGGAAGCCCACGGAGTAGGTCATGCAGTCGTCTTCGGCGATGCCGAAGTGGGCGAGACGCGGCGGCAGGTAGAGCATGTCGCCGGGTTCCAGCACCCATTCGTCGGTCTGCTGGAAGTCGGCGAGGATGCGCAGGTCGGCGTGGGGTAGCAAGGCGCTCTCGGCGTCACACATCTGGCCGATTTTCCAACGGCGGCGGCCGTGACCCTGGAGAAGGAACACGTCGTAGTTGTCGAAATGCGGCCCTACGCCACCGCCTGGCGCGGCGAAGCTGATCATCACGTCATCAATGCGCCAGCTCGGCAGGAAGCGGAAATTTTCCAGTAGCTCGGCGACTTCCGGCACGAACTGGTCGACCGCCTGGACCAGTAGGGTCCAATCGCGTTCGGGCAGGTTCTGATAGGTATCTTCGGCGAACGGGCCGCGGCGCAATTCCCAGGGGCGTTCTCCGTGCTCGAGCACCAGGCGAGACTCGACTTCCTCTTCCAGGGACAGGCCCGCGAGTTCGTCAGGGGAAATGGGGCTTTCGAATCCGGGGATGGCCTGGCGGATCAGGAGTGGCTTTTTCTGCCAGTAATCGCGCAGGAATTCGCGCGCGGAGAGGCCACCCAGAAGTTGAAGAGGAGTATCAGGATTCATGTCTAAGCCTTTGAAATAAAAACGCCCGGCACAGCCGGGCGTGCATGGGTACAAGACCGATCAGATGCGCTTGGCCTGAGCTACGGCGTTGCCGATGTAGCTGGCGGGGGTCATTTTGCGCAGTTCGGCCTTGGCCTCGGCCGGGATGTCCAGGCCATCGATGAAAGTCTGCAGGGCTTCCGGGCTGATGCCCTTGCCACGAGTCAGTTCCTTGAGCTTCTCGTACGGATTCTCGATCGCGTAGCGGCGCATCACGGTCTGGATCGGCTCGGCGAGGACTTCCCAGCAAGCGTCGAGGTCTTCAGCAATGCGTTGAGCATTCAGCTCCAACTTGCTGATTCCCTTGAGGGTGGCCTCATAGGCGATAACGCTGTGGGCAAAGCCAACACCAAGGTTGCGCAGCACGGTGGAGTCGGTCAGGTCGCGCTGCCAGCGGGAGATCGGCAGCTTGCTGGCCAGGTGCTGGAGCAGCGCGTTGGCAATGCCGAGGTTGCCTTCGGAGTTCTCGAAGTCGATCGGGTTGACCTTGTGCGGCATGGTCGACGAGCCGATCTCGCCAGCGATGGTCTTCTGCTTGAAGTAGCCAAGGGAGATGTAGCCCCAGACGTCGCGATCGAAGTCGATGAGGATGGTGTTGAAGCGGGCGACGGCGTCGAACAGCTCGGCGATGTAGTCGTGCGGCTCGATCTGGGTGGTGTAGGGGTTCCAGGCCAGGCCCAGGTCGCCTTCGATGAACTCGCGGGCGTTGGCTTCCCAGTCGACGTCCGGATAGGCGGACAGGTGGGCGTTGTAGTTGCCCACTGCACCGTTGATCTTGCCCAGAAGCGGAACGGCGGCAACCTGGGCGATCTGGCGCTCCAGGCGGTACACGACGTTGGCCATTTCCTTGCCGAGGGTGGTCGGCGAGGCCGGCTGGCCGTGGGTGCGGGAGAGCATCGGCACATCAGCGAAGCGTACGGCCAGGTCGCGGATGGCGTCGGCCAGTTGGCGCATCAGCGGCAGTACGACCTGGTCGCGGCCTTCGCGCAGCATCAGGGCGTGGGACAGGTTGTTGATGTCCTCACTGGTGCAGGCGAAGTGGATGAACTCGCTGACTTTGGCCAGCTCGGGCAGCTTGGCGGCCTGCTCCTTGAGCAGATACTCAACAGCTTTCACGTCGTGGTTGGTGGTGCGCTCGATTTCCTTGATGCGCTCGGCATGTTCCAGCTGGAAGTCTTCGGCCAGCTTGTCGAGCAGGGCATTGGCTTCGGCGGAGAAGGGCGCGACTTCCGGAATACCGGCGTGGGCGGCGAGGCGCTGCAGCCAGCGGACCTCTACCTGGACGCGGAAACGGATCAGGCCGTACTCGCTGAAGATCGGGCGCAGGGAGCTGGTTTTGCCGGCGTAGCGGCCATCTACGGGGGAAACCGCGGTGAGCGAGGAAAGCTGCATGAGGGCGTTCTCGGACAATCGGTCAACGAAAAGGGGCGCACATCATACATGTATTTCCCCCAACTCGCCGCTTCCGCGCCACGGTCGTCGACACATGGCGCGGTGCGGGTCAGCCGCGCAGGAGCGGATAGAGCTCGTTGAGCAGCTTGCGGCGGCTGAACAGCAGTTGCCAGCGGTTGCCGCCAAGCTGGCGCCAGAGTCGCGCGGCTCGGATGCCGGTGAGGAGCAGGGCGCGGATCTTCGCGGCGTTACTGGGTTGCTGCAGGTGGCGCATGTCGCCGTGTACCTGGATGCGCTGGCGGAAGGTACTCAGGGTGTCCTGGTAAAGGCCGGCGCAGGCGGCAATGACGTTGTCGTGCACGAGGCCGAAGTGCTGTACCTGTTGCTGGATCTGGTCCAGGCGGTTGCCGATGACGTCCAGCATATCGCCACGTTTGGCCAGTTGACGTTCCAGGGTCAACAGGGCGAGGGCGTAGCGCAGGGGTTCGCGCTGCAGGCTTGAGGGCTCACGCTCCAGGGCGCTTACAAGGGCCTTGTAGCCATCGCGCAGGTTGAGGTCGTCGCCGCCGTAGACTTCCAGGGTGTTCTTCGGATCGCGGATCAGCAGGCTGCCGAGCATGCAGCCGAGCGGCGGCTCGCTGATCTGGCCGGTCTTGGCGATGCGGTCGACCAGGGCGGCGGCTTCGAAGACGGCACCGAGTGCGACCAGTTGTTCGCGGGTCTGGTTCATGGGCGCTGAACTCCGGCATCGGAGGGTTGGGCGCTTTCGATCACGCCGCCACCCAGGCAGATTTCGCCGTCGTAGAACACTACCGACTGGCCCGGCGTGACCGCGCGCTGCGGCTCGTCGAACATCGCTACGTAACCGTCGCTAGTCTTTTCCAGGGTGCAGGGCTGGTCGCTCTGGCGATAGCGCACCTTGGCCTTGAGGCGGCGCGGCAGGCTGAGGTCGATGGGGTTCACCCAGTAGATCTCGGACGCTTTCAGCGAGCGGGAGTAGAGCCAGGGGTTTTCGTTGCCTTGGCCGACGATCAGCACGTTGCGCGAAAGGTCTTTCGCCAGGACGTACCAGGGATCATCGCTTGCGTCTTTCATGCCACCGATGCCCAAGCCCTGGCGCTGGCCGATGGTGTGGTACATCAGGCCGTGGTGGCGGCCGATGACGTCGCCTTCGGCGGTCTCGATATCCCCAGGCTGGGCGGGCAGGTACTGCTTGAGGAAATCAGTGAAACGACGTTCACCGATAAAGCAGATACCGGTGGAGTCCTTCTTGCGAGCGGTGGCCAGGCCGTGCTTCTCGGCGATGGCGCGCACTTCCGGTTTTTCCAGTTCGCCGACCGGGAACAGGGTGCGGGCGATCTGCTCGCCACCCACTGCATGGAGGAAGTAGCTCTGGTCCTTGTTTGGGTCCAGGCCTTTGAGTAGCTCGGTGCGGTTGTCGATGTCACGGCGGCGCACGTAGTGACCGGTGGCGATCAGGTCCGCGCCCAGCGACAGGGCGTAGTCGAGGAAGGCTTTGAACTTGATTTCGCGGTTGCAGAGGATGTCGGGGTTCGGCGTGCGGCCTGCCTTGTATTCGGCGAGGAAGTGCTCGAACACGTTGTCCCAGTACTCGGCCGCAAAGTTGGCGGTATGGAGCTTGATGCCGATGCGGTCGCAGACGGCCTGGGCGTCGGCCAGGTCCACCTTGGCGGTGCAGTACTCGGTGCCGTCGTCTTCGTCCCAGTTCTTCATGAACAGGCCTTCCACCTTGTAGCCCTGCTCGAGAAGCAGGAGGGCGGAAACCGAGGAGTCTACGCCGCCGGACATGCCGACTATGACGCGGGTATTGGCTGGATCACGCATGGGAATCTGCACTGGTCGTGTAAGCAAAAGCGGAATTCTATCAGAACCGGTTCGCGATCAGCTGCGCGTCGGCCCTGCTGCGTTGAAAGCAGGCTCGGAATGCTCATTTACGGCTGTAAACTTCGCTTCCTCGCCTGCTTTCGCCTTGCATGGCTCTAGCTCGCAAGATCGTGAGCAGGTTGTTTGAGCTGGAATGTTTAGGAGGCGCGGATCAGGCTGAGGGGGAAACGTTCGCCTTCCAGGTAGTCGTCAATGCAGCGCAGGACGAGGTGGCTGCGCCAGCGGTCTTTGTTAGTCAGGAGCTCGTCGCGGGTCAGCCAGCGTGGTCCGATGATGCCTTCGTCCAGGGGGTGATCGGGATGGTGGCGCAGCGGCTTGGCGGCAAAGCAGACGCGCTGGTAGGTCACGCCGTTGCTGGGAGCCGTATAGAGGTAGATGCCAGTCACGGCGGTCAATTCGACCTCCCAGCCGGTTTCCTCGAAGGTTTCGCGAATGGCGGCTTCGAGCAGGGTTTCATCGGCTTCCAGGTGTCCGGCGGGCTGGTTGAGTACCGCGTGTCCTCCGGCCAGTTCCTCGACTAGCAGGAAGCGGCCTTGGTCTTCGATGATCGTTGCGACTGTGATGTGAGGTTGCCAGCTCATACGCGAGGGTTCCAGGGCAAATCGACATGATACGGCGCGGGCGGCCCCAAAAAGAAACCCCGGGCATTGGCCCGGGGTTTCCCGATACAGCGTGTGGCGTTTAGGCCAGGCCGTCGATCGCAGCGTTGAAGGTGGCGCTGGGGCGCATCACCTGGCTGGTCAGGTCCGGATTCGAGCGGTAGTAACCGCCGATGTCCACAGCCTTGCCCTGGGCACCGTTCAGTTCGGCGACGATAGCCGCTTCCTGTTCCGTCAGGGTCTTGGCCAGCGGGGCGAAGTGCGCCTTCAGCTCGGCGTCTTCGTCCTGGGCTGCAAGGGCTTGAGCCCAGTAGAGCGCCAGGTAGTAGTGGCTGCCACGGTTGTCCAGCTCGCCGACCTTGCGGGAGGGCGACTTGTTGTTGTCCAGCAGCTTGCCGGTGGCTTCGTCGAGGGTCTTGCCCAGCAGCTTGGCCTTGGCGTTGCCGGTTTTGATGCCGGTTTCTTCCAGGGACACGGCCAGGGCCAGGAACTCGCCGAGGGAATCCCAGCGCAGGTAGTTCTCTTCCACCAGCTGCTGTACGTGCTTCGGAGCCGAGCCGCCGGCACCGGTCTCGTACATGCCGCCGCCCGCCATCAGCGGAACGATGGACAGCATTTTGGCCGAGGTGCCCAGTTCCATGATCGGGAACAGGTCGGTCAGGTAGTCGCGCAGGACGTTGCCGGTCACCGAGATGGTGTCCTGGCCGCGCAGTTGGCGCTCCATGCTGGTACGGATGGCTTCGTTGTAGCCCTTGATGCTGATGTCCAGGCCGGTCAGGTCGTGGTCCTGCAGATACAGTTCGACCTTTTTGCGCAGTTCGCGATCGTGGGCGCGTTCCGGGTCCAGCCAGAAGATGGCCGGGGTGTTGGACAGGCGGGCGCGGGTGACGGCCAGCTTGACCCAGTCGCGGATCGGGGCGTCCTTGGTCTGGCAGGCGCGCCAGATGTCACCGGCTTCGACTTCGTGCTGCATCAGCACGGTGCCATCGGCGGCCACGACGCGCATGGTGCCGTCGGCGACCATCTCGAAGGTCTTGTCGTGGGAGCCGTATTCCTCGGCTTTCTGCGCCATCAGGCCGACGTTCGGCACGGTGCCCATGGTGGTCGGGTCGAAGGCGCCGTTGGTTTTGCAGAAGTTGATCATCTCTTGGTAGATGCGGGCGTAGGTGCTCTCCGGCATCACCGCCTTGGTGTCCTTCTGCTTGCCGTCCTTGCCCCACATCTGGCCGGAGTTGCGGATCATCGCCGGCATGGAAGCGTCGACGATCACATCGCTCGGGATGTGCAGGTTGGTGATGCCTTTCACGGAGTCGACCATCGCCATTTCCGGGCGGTGGCTGTACACCTCATGGATATCGTGAAGGATCTCTTCCTGCTGGGAGGCGGGCAGTACCTTGATCTTGTCGTAGACGCTGCTGATGCCGTTGTTCGGGTTGACGCCCAGTTCCTTGAACAGCTCGCCGTACTTGTCGAACACGTCCTTGTAGTAAACGCTGACGGCGTGGCCGAAGACGATCGGGTGGGAGACCTTCATCATGGTCGCCTTGACGTGCAGGGACCACATGACGCCGGTTTCCTTGCAATCCTGCAGGGTCTGCTCGAAGAAGGCGCGCAGTTTGTTGCAGCTCATGAACATGCTGTCCAGGACTTCGCCGTCCTGCAGGGAGAGCTGCTTCTTGACCTCGACCTTACCGTCCTTGCCGACGAACTCGATGCGCACGTCACCGGCCTTGGCCATGGTGATGGATTGTTCGCTGGAGAAGAAGTCGCCGCCGCGCATGTAGTCGGCGTGGGAGCGGGAGGCCATGCTCCACTTGCCCATGGAGTGCGGGTGCTTGCGAGCGTAGGCCTTCACGGCGGCCGGCGCGCGGCGGTCGGAGTTGCCTTCGCGAAGGACCGGGTTCACGGCGCTGCCCAGGACTTTGGCGTAGCGGGCGCGAGTGTCTTTCTCTTCTTCGGTCTGCGGGTCTTCCGGGAAGTCCGGCACGTTGTAGCCCAGCGCCTGCAGTTCGGCGATGGCGCCTTTCAGCTGCGGCACGGAGGCACTGATGTTCGGCAGTTTGACGATGTTCGCGTCAGGCGAGGTGGCCAGCGTGGCCAGGTAGGCCAAATCGTCTTCGATGCGCTTGTCTGCGGCAAGCTTGTCAGCGAAGGAGGCCAGGATGCGTCCTGCAAGAGAGATATCGCGGGTTTCGACGTCGATCCCTGCCGAGGCGGCGAATGCTTTGACGATGGGAAGGAGCGAGTAGGTGGCGAGCGCAGGGGCTTCGTCGGTGAAGGTGTACGTAATCTTCTGACGGTTGGACATTAACGTTTAACTCTCTTCTTTTCTGGGCGCGCACAGAGTCTCGAAGCGCACTGGTAGACGCATTCGCTCAATGTCGACGTTGAGCTGAGCCGAGAATTGCCGCGGGGGTAATGGAGCGCCAGTAAAGCGTTGTACGGCCTTGCCATGGTGGTGGCCTGGCCGTTGCGAGGACAGTGAGTCTGGTCCCAGACTGCTCGACCCCGATGACTGTTAGGTCACGGCGCGCAGTATATCACCCCTTTTGGCGGGGTGACTCAGGGGCGTGTTTTCGACTAAGGAAGATATGGTCGATGACCGCCCAACTGGAGTAGGCTCACGAGCTGCAAGAGCGTTCTCAACCACAACACGGAGCTCAGCATGGGATACCAAAAGATCCAGGTGCCGGCAGTCGGTGACAAAATCACCGTCAATGCAGATATGTCCCTGAAGGTACCGAACAACCCGATCATTCCCTTCATCGAGGGTGACGGCATCGGCGTCGACATCAGCCCTGTCATGATCAAGGTGGTAGATGCCGCCGTTGCCAAAGCTTACGGCAGCGATCGCAAGATCTCCTGGATGGAGGTTTACGCGGGTGAGAAGGCCACTCAGGTCTACGATCAGGACACTTGGCTGCCGAAAGAAACCCTGGAAGCCGTTCGCGACTACGTTGTTTCCATCAAGGGCCCGCTGACCACTCCCGTTGGTGGTGGCATTCGATCCCTCAACGTGGCCCTGCGCCAGGAGCTGGATCTTTACGTTTGCCAGCGCCCGGTTCGTTGGTTCGAAGGCGTTCCGAGCCCGGTGAAGAAGCCCGGTGACGTTGATATGGTGATTTTCCGCGAGAACTCCGAAGACATTTACGCCGGTGTCGAGTGGAAGGCTGGCAGCCCCGAGGCCGAGAAGGTCATCAAGTTCCTCACCGAGGAAATGGGTGTCAAGAAAATCCGTTTTACCGAGAACTGCGGTATCGGTATCAAGCCGGTATCCCTGGACGGTACCAAGCGTCTGGTACGCAAGGCCTTGCAGTACGCCGTGGACAACGATCGCAGTTCTGTGACCATCGTCCACAAGGGCAACATCATGAAGTTCACCGAGGGTGCCTTCAAAGAGTGGGGCTACGAAGTTGCTCGTGACGAGTTCGGTGCCGAGTTGCTGGATGGCGGTCCGTGGATGCAGTTCAAGAACCCGCGCACCGGCAAGAGCGTCGTGGTCAAGGATGTGATCGCGGACGCCATGCTGCAGCAAATCCTGCTGCGTCCGGCCGAGTACGACGTGATCGCCACGCTGAACCTGAACGGTGACTACCTGTCCGACGCCCTTGCGGCCGAAGTGGGTGGTATCGGTATCGCCCCCGGCGCCAACCTGTCTGATACCGTTGCCATGTTCGAAGCGACCCATGGCACCGCGCCGAAATACGCCGGCCAGGATAAGGTTAATCCGGGCTCCGTCATCCTCTCTGCGGAGATGATGCTGCGCCACATGGGCTGGACCGAAGCAGCCGACCTGATCATCAAGGGCACCAATGGTGCCATCGCTGCGAAGACCGTCACCTACGACTTCGAGCGTCTGATGGAAGGTGCCAAGCTGCTGTCCTGCTCCGAGTTCGGCGACGCTATCATCGCGCACATGTAAGCCTTCGGGCAGAAACAAAAAGGCCGGTCATTTGACCGGCCTTTTTTATGCCCAATTGTTGCGTGGGCTCAAACTTCTACCGTGCTGCCCTGGGGGTGGCTGATGGCGGCAGGCGCTTCGGAGGTGGCCGTGACGGGGCGAATGTTCACGGCGTGCAGCCCTTTCGGGCCCTGGATGATATCGAAGCTTACCGGCTGTCCAGCCTTTAACGTCTTGTAGCCCTCCATCTGGATGGCCGAATAGTGGGCGAACAGGTCCTCATCTCGGCCGTCGGCAAGGATGAACCCATAGCCTTTGGCGTTGTTGAACCACTTGACCTTACCGCTAAGCATGCTGATATCCCTCTGCAAAGGACTCCATCACTGGAGTATCATCCACTTCGACTCCACGCCATGCGGGCCGCCTTGGCCGCGCGCGCGGAACCCCTGATACCCGAAGACGGGTATTCACTGGTTGTAACACCGTTTTGCCGTTAGTCAAGGCGTTCCCCGCATCGCCTGAGAAACGGATCAAAGTCTTTCCAGAGGCCGTTTTTCATCCATCCAATGACCTTTATTTCCAGCATGCATGCAAGCAGCCAGATTCGACTAACATTCAATCAGGACAGTCCGCAGCATCACGAGGACGACTCCACGGGCCTGGCGGTGCAGGAAGCCAAGCCGGCCCTGCAGGCGCCACCTATGTATAAGGTGGTGATGTTTAACGATGACTACACCCCTATGGATTTCGTGGTCGAGGTGCTCGAATTGTTCTTCGGTATGAACCGGGAACTGGCCACCAAGATCATGCTGACCGTGCATACAGAGGGCCGGGCGATTTGTGGCGTGTTCACTCGCGACATAGCCGAAACCAAGGCCATGCAGGTCAATCAATATGCGAGAGAGAGCCAGCATCCGCTGCTCTGTGAGATCGAGAAGGACGGTTAACGCCGCCGCTTGGGTATGAGGTGAAGCCATGTTGAACCGCGAGCTCGAAGTCACCCTCAATCTTGCCTTCAAGGAGGCCCGTGCCAAGCGCCACGAATTCATGACGGTCGAGCACTTGCTGCTCGCCCTGTTGGACAATGAAGCCGCCGCCACAGTGCTGCGCGCGTGTGGCGCAAATATGGACAAGCTGCGGCATGACCTGCAGGAGTTCATCGATTCCACCACCCCGCTGATTCCTCAGCATGATGAAGATCGTGAAACCCAGCCCACGCTCGGCTTCCAGCGAGTGCTGCAGCGTGCAGTGTTCCATGTGCAGAGTTCCGGCAAGCGCGAAGTGACCGGCGCCAATGTGCTGGTGGCCATCTTCAGCGAGCAGGAAAGCCAGGCCGTGTTCTTGCTGAAGCAGCAGAGCGTCGCGCGTATCGATGTCGTCAACTACATCGCCCATGGGATTTCCAAGGTCCCGGGTCACGGTGAGCAGCACGACCACGATCAGGAAATGCAGGATGAGGAAGGTGGTGAGGCTGCAGCGTCCGGTCATCCGCTGGATGCCTATGCCAGCAATCTGAACGAATTGGCGCGCATGGGGCGCATCGACCCGTTGGTCGGGCGTGAGAGTGAAGTTGAGCGCGTCGCGCAGATCCTGGCGCGTCGTCGCAAGAACAACCCGCTTTTGGTCGGTGAGGCAGGTGTTGGCAAGACCGCCATCGCTGAGGGCCTGGCCAAGCGCATTGTCGACAACCAGGTGCCCGACCTGCTGGCTGAAAGCGTGGTCTACTCCCTGGATCTCGGTGCCTTGCTGGCGGGAACCAAGTATCGCGGCGATTTCGAGAAGCGCTTCAAGGCGCTGCTCAATGAACTGCGCAAGCGCCCGCACGCCATTCTGTTTATTGATGAGATTCACACCATCATTGGTGCCGGTGCGGCATCGGGTGGGGTGATGGATGCGTCCAATCTGCTCAAGCCGCTGTTGTCCTCGGGTGAGATCCGTTGCATCGGTTCGACCACCTTCCAGGAATTCCGCGGCATCTTCGAGAAGGATCGGGCTCTGGCGCGTCGCTTCCAGAAGGTTGACGTCACCGAACCATCGGTTGAAGACACCGTGGGTATCCTCAGGGGGCTCAAGGCGCGCTTCGAGCAGCATCACCATATCGAGTACAGCGATGAGGCGTTGCGTGCAGCAGCCGAGCTGGCAGCTCGTTACATCAATGACCGGCACATGCCTGACAAGGCCATTGATGTGATCGACGAGGCGGGCGCCTATCAACGTCTGCAGCCGGAAGAGAAGCGCGCCAAGCGCATCGAGGTGGCTCAAGTCGAAGACATAGTCGCCAAGATCGCGCGAATTCCTCCAAAGCATGTCAGCAGCTCCGACAAGGAGCTGCTGCGTAACCTGGAGCGTGACCTGAAGTTGACGGTCTTCGGTCAGGATGCGGCCATTGACTCCCTGTCGACCGCTATCAAGCTGTCACGCGCAGGGCTCAAGTCTCCGGACAAGCCGGTAGGTTCCTTCCTCTTTGCTGGACCCACGGGGGTCGGCAAGACTGAAGTGGCCCGCCAATTGGCGAAGGCGATGGGGATCGAGCTGCTTCGATTCGACATGTCCGAGTACATGGAGCGGCACACCGTTTCGCGTCTGATCGGTGCGCCTCCAGGCTATGTCGGTTTCGATCAGGGTGGTCTGTTGACTGAAGCCATCACCAAGATGCCGCACTGTGTGCTGCTGCTGGATGAAATCGAGAAGGCCCATCCGGAAGTCTTCAACCTGCTGCTGCAGGTGATGGATCACGGCACGCTGACTGACAACAACGGCCGCAAGGCGGACTTCCGCAACGTGATCCTGGTCATGACCACCAATGCTGGTGCCGAAACTGCTGCGCGGGCTTCCATCGGCTTCACTCTGCAGGATCACTCCTCGGATGCCATGGAGGTCATTCGCAAGAGCTTCACGCCGGAATTCCGCAATCGCCTGGATACGATCATCCAGTTCGGCCGCCTGAGCCATGAAGTGATCAAGAGTGTCGTGGACAAGTTCCTCACCGAGTTGCAGGCACAGCTGGAGGACAAGCGCGTGCAGTTGGTAGTCAGCGACGAGGCGCGGGGCTGGTTGGCTGAGCGCGGCTACGACGCACAGATGGGGGCTCGCCCTATGGCGCGCCTGATCCAGGACAAGATCAAGCGACCACTTGCGGAGGAGATTCTGTTTGGCGAGTTGGCCGAGCACGGCGGCGTGGTGCACGTCGACGTCAAGGACGAGGAGCTCAGCTTCGAGTTTGAGACTACGGCAGAGATGGCCTGACGAGCCATCCACAAAAAAGCCCGGCAGATCAGGCCGTGTGAAAACTCCCTGAGTGCAGGCCAAGCAAACGCCCCGACTGGTTCGGGGCGTTGGTGTTTCTGGGTAATCGAAAGCGAGGAGCGGGATTTATCCCATCAGCTCGATCAACCGACGGGCGCCGAGCACGTTGAGGGCCCGTTTCAGGTTGTAGGCGTTTACCGCCAGGGCCATTTCCGTGCGTGCGCCCTGCAACTGGCGGAGCAGGAAGCGGCCGTTGCCCAGGATCCACTGCTTCAGGTTGCCGAAGGGGTGTTCGACGATGGATCGGCGCCTGACCATCATCTCCGGATGCGCCTGCATCCGCTGCTGCATCCGCGCAAACGCCGCTTCATGGGCATGCCGGGTCACGTGTCG
>NZ_AUIE01000014.1 GCF_000423545.1 Metapseudomonas resinovorans DSM 21078 | reverse complement strand
CAGCGACTGCAGTGACTGCCCGTTGAAGCCGCAGTGCACCAATGCCCGGCGCCGACACGTGACCCGGCATGCCCATGAAGCGGCGTTTGCGCGGATGCAGCAGCGGATGCAGGCGCATCCGGAGATGATGGTCAGGCGCCGATCCATCGTCGAACACCCCTTCGGCAACCTGAAGCAGTGGATTCTGGGCAACGGCCGCTTCCTGCTCCGCCAGTTGCAGGGCGCACGCACGGAAATGGCCCTGGCGGTAAACGCCTACAACCTGAAACGGGCCCTCAACGTGCTGGGCGCCCGTCGGTTGATCGAGCTGATGGGATAAATCCCGCTCCTCGCTTTCGATTACCCAGAAACACCAACGCCCCGAACCAGTCAGGGCGTTGGCTTGGCCTGCACTCAGGGAGTTTTCACACAGCCTGTAGTGCGGGGCTTTTTCTTGCGCCTGGAGTTGGGCGGACCACCAGGCCATGGGTATGATCCGCCGATACCGCGTCGCCTGAATATCCTGCAGGGCTTCTGCTCAACGGTGCTCGGGCCGGCAACTGGCCTTCCGCGGATTGATGAATGGAGTTGAGCCGATGCGCATCCTGCTGGTCGAAGACAACAACGACATCCTGGCCAACATGGTCGATTTCCTCGAGCTCAAGGGGTACAGCGTCGACTGCGCGCGAGACGGCCTTTCCGGCTTGCACCTGGCCAGCAGCGAACACTATGACCTGGTCGTGCTGGACATCATGTTGCCGGGGCTGGATGGCTACAGCCTGTGCCGCCGACTGCGTGAAGAAGCGCGGCGCGACACGCCTGTGATCATGCTCACCGCACGGGATTCCCTGGACGATCGCCTTCAGGGTTTCAAGGCCGGCGCGGATGACTACCTGCTCAAACCCTTCGCTCTTTCCGAACTGGCTGCCCGTATGGAGGCTGTGCTGCGTCGCTCCCAGGGGGGTGGCAAGCGTGCCCTGCAAGTTGCCGATCTCAGCTACGACCTGGACACCCTGGAGGTCAGTCGTGCGGGCAAGCCGCTGAAGCTCCACCCCATCGGCCTCAAACTACTCGCCGTGTTGATGCAGAAAAGCCCGCATCTGGTGCGCCGCGAAGTCCTGGAAGAAGCCCTCTGGGGCGATGACTGCCCCGACAGCGACAGCCTGCGCAGTCATATCCATCAGTTGCGCCAGGTGATCGACAAGCCTTTCGGCAAGCCGTTGCTGCATACCCTGCACGGGCTCGGCTATCGCCTGGCGGAGTCCGCTGATGGAGTTTAAGCACAGCCTGGCCCGGCGGATCCTCATCGCCTTCGTACTGATGACCAGCCTGGTGGGGGGCACCTTCGCCGTGGGCATCATCGAAGTCGTGCATCTGATTGAAGAGCAGTTGATCTCCCGCGATCTGAACAATGAGCTCAACCGGGTGCTCACCGAAAGCCATGCTGCGGGACGGCCACCAAGCCTGGGCAGTGATACCCGTTTCTACAGCAGCGAGGGCCCCGCGCCGACTGCGGTGCCTGAGAATCTGTCCAGCCTGACGCCGGGCTTCCACGAAGTGTTCGAGGGGCGAAGTTCCTATCATGCGCTGGTCCGCGAGATCGATGGCCATCGCTACGTGATGCTACAGGACCAGAGCGATTTCGAGGCTCGCGAACAGGTGCTCTACCGGGTGGTGATGGTCGGTTTCGTCCTCAGCGTGCTGCTGGCCCTGGTGCTGGGCTGGATACTTGCGCGCAAGGTGATCGAGCCGGTGGTTCGACTGGCCGGCCAGGTTCGCCATCGTGACCAGTTGCTCGGAATGGCGCCGCCGCTGGCTCCGGACTACGCCGCCGACGAGGTTGGACAACTGGCGCAGGCCTTCGATGACACACTGGGCCGCCTGCATGAAGTACTGAATCGCGAGCGACTGTTCACCAGCGACGTCAGCCATGAACTGCGTACGCCGCTCATGGTGCTGGCCACCTCCTGTGAACTGCTGGCGGACAATTCCCACCTCGACCCACGTGGTCGTGTCCAGGTGCAACGCATCGCTCGCGCCACCGAAGAAATGCGCGACCTGGTGCAAACCTTCCTGATGCTTGCCCGCTCACAGCGCGACGAAACCAACCTGGCCCCCCAGGCGAGCTTGCGCAGCGTGGCCGACGACCTGGCGGGTCAATGGCGCGAGCACATCGAGAACAAGGGCCTCAGCTTCGAGTACCGGCCCGGTCCGCCCCAGGAGCAGCGCTACAATGCCTCCTTCCTGCGCTCGGTACTGGGCAACCTCCTGCGCAACGCCTTGCACTACACCGACAGCGGAAGCATCCGACTGGTGCTCGAAGAGAGCGGTTTCGTAGTGGAGGATAGCGGCGTGGGCATCCCGGAGGAGGACCGTGAAGCCATGTTCCGACCCTTCATTCGCGGCCCGGCGCGGCGTGGCGACGGCCTAGGGCTCGGACTTTCGCTGGTCCAGCGGATTTGCGAGAACCAGGGCTGGGCAGTCAGGTTGAGCGCAATGGAACCCACCGGTTGCCGTTTCCAGGTGGATCTCAAGGCGAGCGATCTGCCCGCCAATTGACGTTTTTTTCACCTGCGTTTGACCCGCCCTTGACGTCAGCGTGATTAGGTTAGGGACCATCTTCCCGCCGGAGGTGGTCCATGACCCGCCCGATCAATCTCGAGTTCTCCGATAAGTACGACCGCGAGCATGCCGAAGCCTACTTCCGCAAGCATCAGTCCGGCCTCTCGCGTCGCCTCTCCAACTGGCGCGACCAGCAACTGGCGCGGCGTGCCTTGGCCTTGGCTGACGAGCCAGGCCTGGTGCTTGACCTGCCCTGCGGTGCCGGACGCTTCTGGTCGTTGCTAGCGGAGAAGCCCAACCGGGTCATCATCGGCGCCGACAATTCGGAAGAGATGTTGCGGGTGGCCAACGAGTTCCAGCCACCGGAACTGGTCAAACGGGTGCGCATGATGCAGACCTCGGCCTTTGCCATCGATCTGCCGGCGAACGCCGTCGACAGCGTCTTCTGCATGCGTCTGCTGCACCACATCGGCGATTCAGCTGATCGCTTGGCGCTGTTGCGCGAATGCCACCGGGTGACCCGCGACAGCCTGATCCTGTCCCTCTGGGTCGATGGCAACTACAAGGCCTGGAAGCGCCGCCGCCTGGAAAGCCGCCGCCAGTCCCGGCGCGCGGAAACGGGTTACCAGAACCGCTTCGTATTGCCTGTGGCCACGGCTGAGGCGGAGTTCCGCGAAGCCGGATTCGAGATCCAGGAGCATCTGGACTTCCTGCCGTTCTATGCGATGTGGCGGGTCTACGTGCTGCGCAAGGCGACGGTCCATGCCCTCTGACTGGGCCAGCATTGCGAATCCTACCGAGGACGAGCGCTTTCTACGCTTCTGGGTCATGCGTGGTGATTGGGTGGAAGCTCCCAACCTCCGCCGTGGTGGTGAGAGCGGTGTGCAGAGAGTGCATCTGGCCGATGGCACGCAGCTGTACCTCAAGCGACAGGTCGGACATCTCTACCGCAGTCTTCGCCACCCCTTTGGCCGACCGACTGTGCTGCGCGAGCGGGACGCGCTGCTCGCCATCGAACGCTTGGGTGTGCGAGTTCCGCGGTTGGTCTATGGCGGGGTTCGTTACCAGGCCGACAGTGGCTGGCAAGGGCTGCTGGTGACCGAGGCTCTGGACGGTTTCATCGAATTCGAGCGCTGGTACGCGGCAACGAAAGGAGAGGGGGAAAGACACCTCGTACTGCAACAATTGGCAGCTACCCTCTGCCGCCTGCATCAAGGCCGGTGGCAGCACGGTTGCCTCTATGCCAAGCACGTCTTCGTGCGCCCGATGGGGGAGGGTGGACTGCCCGAAGTGGCCCTGCTGGACCTGGAAAAAGCCCGGCGCCGGCTGTCGAGCAAACGGGCAGCGCTGCGCGACCTGTGGCAGTTTAAGCGCCATTCGTCACTGGATGAGGCGGATTGGCAGATACTGATCTACGGTTATGAAGCAGCGTTTGGCAGCGCTATCAAGGGGTTGCGAACATGAAGTTAGAAGTCACGCGAGCTTTGTTCCTCGTCGGCGCCTTGGGGGTGGCCTCCCTGGCGGTGGCTGCCTGGCATGAACCTACACCCTCAGTGGTTAGCGTCAACGGGCTGGGTTACTGCCCATTGCCGCCTAACGCGCGCCTGAAAGCGCAGGTGCAACCCGACGAGAATCTACTGCTGTTCATGGTCGGCCTGTCGCAGGGACTGCGTAGTCAGGAGTGAGGCAGGATTCATGAAAAACCCCGCGAAAGCGGGGTTTTTTGTTCATCGCCTCATGGCTCAGTGGCTGGTCGACGGCTGGCCTTCCGGCTGCAGCTCTTTCTTCGCCAGCAGTGTGTAGACGCAAGGCAGGACGAAGAGCGTGAACAGCGTACCGATGGACATGCCGGTGGCGATGACCAGGCCGATGTCGAAGCGGCTGACCGCACCAGCGCCGGTGGCGAGGATCAGCGGCACCATGCCGAACACCATGGCGGCTGTGGTCATCAGTACCGGGCGCAGGCGGATGGCGGCGGCTTCTTCCACCGCTTCACGGGCCGTCAGGCCTTTCTCGCGGCGCAACTGATTGGCGAACTCCACGATCAGGATGCCGTGCTTGCTGATCAGGCCGATCAGGGTCACCAGGCCCACCTGGGTGTAGATGTTCATGCTGGACACGCCGAGGAACAGCGGGATCAGCGCACCGCAGATGGACAGCGGCACCGTCACCAGGATGACCAGCGGGTCGCGGAAGCTTTCGAACTGCGCGGCCAGCACCAGGAAGATGATCGCCAGGGCCAGCGCGAAGGTGACGTAGAGTGCGCTGCCTTCCTGCACGTACTGGCGCGAGGCGCCGGCGTAGTCGAAGCCGTAGCCACGCGGTGCTTCTTCGCGGGCGATCTGCGTCACGGTGTCGATGGCTTCACCCATGCTCACCAGCGGGAATCCTTCGATGACTGCCGAGTTGAGCTGCTGGAACTGCTTCAGACGGGTCGGCCGGGCGCTGTCATGCACACTGATCAAGGTCGACAGGGGCACCATCGTGCCGCTTTCGCTCTTCACGTAGTAGTTGCTCAGCCAGCCCGGGTTGTCCCGATAGGCACGTTCCACCTGGGCGATCACCTTGTAGCTGCGGCCGTCGATGGTGAAGCGATTGATCTCGCCTTCCCCCAGCAGGATGGCCAGGGTCGAGCCCAGGTCTTCCATGGACACGCCCATCTGCGCTGCTTTCGCGCGGTCGATGTCCACCACCACTTCCGGTTTGTCGAACGCCAGGTCGACGTTGAGGAAGGCGAACTTGCCTGACTCCATGGCGCGCGCCTTGATGCGTTCGGTCACCTGCAGCAGCGACTCGTAGTCGTTGGGGGTGTTGATCACGAACTGGAACGGCAGGCCTTCGCCGGTGCCTGGTAGCGATGGCAGGTTGAAACCGAAGATCTGCAGGCCGGGGATCTGGTTGAGCTTGGCCTGCACCTCGTGGAGCAGCTCCATCTGGGTGCGCTCGCGGTCATCCCAGGGTTTCAGCAGGAACCCGCCTATGCCCGACTGCACACCATCGAAGCCGTTGATCTGGAACGACGAGTAGTACTCGGGGAACGCCTTGAAAATCTCGACGAACTTGCCGGTGTAGGCATTCAGGTAGTCCAGGTTGGTCGGTTGCGGCGCCTTGGCCATGATGAAGACGATGCCCTGGTCTTCGTCGGGAGCCAGCTCGCTCTTGGTGAACTTCAGCAGCACCGGGATCAGGCACAGCACGATTACCGCGAACACCACCACCACCGGGCGGGTGTTCAGGGTGCCGTGCAGGGCGCTCTGATAACGCCGCTTGAGGCGGTCGAAGATCATGTCCAGCTTGTGCGCCAGGCCTGACGGATTCTCATCGTGGCGCAGCAGCTTGGAGCACATCATCGGCGACAGGGTCAGGGCGACGATGCCGGAGATGATCACCGCACCCGCCAGGGTCAGGGCGAACTCTCGGAACAGCGCGCCGGTCAGGCCTTCGAGGAAGCCGATGGGCGCATACACCGCCGCCAGGGTGATGGTCATGGACACCACCGGCACGGCGATCTCGCGGGCACCCTCGATGGCGGCATCGAACGGCGTCTTGCCCTCCTCGATATGCCGGTGGATGTTCTCCACCACCACGATGGCGTCGTCCACCACCAGGCCGATGGCGAGCACCATGGCCAGCAGGGTCAGCAGGTTGATGGAGTAGCCCATCAACTGCATGAAGAAGAGCACGCCGATCATCGACAGCGGGATGGTGATCACCGGGATCAGCACCGAGCGGAACGCACCGAGGAACAGGAAGACGACCACGATCACGATCAGTACCGCTTCGCCCAGGGTCTTCACCACTTCGTCGATCGAGGCCTGGATGAAACGGGTGGCGTCGTAGGCGATGGACACCTTGAGGTTCGGCGGCAGCTGGGACTCAAGCTCCGGCATGATGGTGCGCACGTGCTTGATCACGTCCAGCGGGTTGGCGCTGGGAGTGCCCTTGATGCCGATGTAGACCGAAGGAATACCGTCGAACGAGCTGATGGAGTCGTAGTTCTCCGCGCCCATCTCTACCCGTGCGATGTCGCGTACCAGCACGCGGCTGTCACCCACCGTTTTCACCGGGATGGCGCCGAAGGCTTCCGGTGACTTGAGGTCGGTGGTGGCGTTGATGCTGGTCACCACGTACTGGCCCTTCACTTCGCCTGCGGCGGAGAGGAAGTTGTACTTGCGCACGGCGTCGCTGACGTCGTTGGCAGTGATGCCGTAGGCCGCCATGCGGACCGGGTCCAGCCACAGGCGCATGGCGAAGACCTGGTTGCCGAGGATTTCCGCCTCGGCCATGCCGGGCAGGGTGGCCAGCTTGGGCTGGATCACCCGCGACAGGTAGTCGGTGATCTGCGGGTTGGACAGCTGATCGCTATAGAAGCTGATGTACATCAGCGCCGTCGAGTCGGCCGCTTCCTTGGACAGCACCGGGTCTTCGGCGTCCTGGGGCAACTGGTTCTTCACTTCATTGGCCTTGGCCAGCAGTTCGGTGAAGAGACGGTCGGAGTTGGCGCCGATGCGGGCGTAGATCTGGATGACCGACATGTTCTGCTGGCTCGACGACGTCATGTAGTCGATGCCTTCGGCACTGGCCAGGCTCTGCTGCAGCGGCTGGGTGATGTAGCCCTGGATGGTCTCGGCGTTGGCGCCCGGGTAGGCGGTGGTCACCGTGATCAGGGCGTTCTCCATCTGTGGGTACTGGCGGATCACCAGCTTGCTGAAGGCCTGGAAGCCCAGCAGCACGATCAGCAGGCTGACCACGGTCGCCAGTACCGGGCGACGGATGAAAGGATCTGTGAAAGCCATGTTCCGTTCCTTCGCGCGCGTGAGGGTCACTGGGCGCGGGCTTGATTTTCCGGTTTGGTGGCCAGGGTCTGGTCAGGGACGATGGCGACGTGTGAACCGTTGTCCAGCTTGAGCTGGCCGGAGGTCACCACCTGTTCGCCGGCCTCGAGGCCCTTGAGCACCACGACCTTGCCATCACGACGCTCGCCGGTCTCGACGAAGCGACGCTCCACCACCAATTGAGGCTGGCCGTCCTGGCCTTTTTCGGGCTGGCCTTCGGCGGTCTTCTTCTCGCCGATCACGTACACCGAGTTGCCGTAGAGGGTGTAGGTGATGGCGCTTTCCGACACCACCACGCGCTCCTGGTCGCCTGGCAGCAGTACTTCCAGGTTGGCGAACATGCCCGGCAGCAGCTTGCCGTCGGGGTTCTGCAACATGGCGCGAACCTGCAGGTTACGGGTGGTTTCCTCCACCTTGGGATTCAGAGCGGCGATGTCGCCTTCGAAGGATTCGCCCGGGAAGGCGGCGACGCTGATGCGCACCTTCTGGCCGACCTTCAGCAGCGGTGCGGACTGTTCCGGCAGGAAGAAGTCGACGAAGAGGGTGTTGAGGTCCTGCAGGGTCGCGATGGTGGTGCCGGAGGAGAGGAAGTCGCCCACGTCCACCTGGCGGATGCCGATGGTGCCGGAGAAGGGCGCGATGATGCGTTTCTTGTCCAGCAGGGCCTTGAGCTGGGCGACCTTGCCGGTGGCCGCCTGGAGTTCCGAGGAAAGGCGGTCGAACTCGCTCTTGGAGATGTTCTGCCGGCTGACCAGGCTGCGGCCGCGTGCGAACTCGACGCGTGCCAGGGACAGCTCGGCCTCGGCGGTGGCCAGGCTGGCGCGCTCCACGTCGCTGTCCATCTGGATCAGCGGTTGGCCCAGCTTGACCTTCTCGCCTGAGAGGAAGAGCACGTCCTGGACGGTGCCGCTGGCTTCAACAGTCAGATCGACGCCCTGGAAGGCCTTCAATGAGCCGATGGCGGGCAGGCGGCTTTGCCAGGGCTGTTCGACGGCGTTCTCGGCCGAGACGCTGATGGGGGGCTGAGGCGCAGAGAACTGCTGGACCTGCTGGTAGATCGAGAAGCCTTTGTAGGCGGCGAGGGCGAGGACCACGAGGGCAACTACGCCCAGCATGATGAGCATGCGGCGGAGCAACATATTCCGGTTCCTTGGCAGGGAAAAAAGTGGCCTGGGAATAGGCGAGGCAAGCACCTTAGTACCAGACTTAGACCAAGTCAAAGACAAGAAATTGCAGAAGATTGCTTTCGGGGGAATAGTCGATTTCGGGCGGAGATGATCGACGGAGATCGCGAAGTTTTACGACATTTCCTCTTGCGGAAACCTGGTTGTTTCTGATCGGTGGGCCAAGTCCGGGGCGGCACCTCCCTGTGCCGTCTGTCGGTCAGGCGCGCAGGCGCGCGGTGAGCTGGTTGAGGTCGCCGGAAAGACCGTGCAGGTGCTGGCTGGCGCCTTGGGTGCGCTGCACGTTTTCCTGGTTTGTGGTGGCGATGGCGGTGATCTCGGTGAGGTTGCGCGAGATGTCCTCGGCCACCGAGGTCTGCTCCTCGGCGGCGGTGGCGATCTGCCGGTTCATGTCACGGATGGCCTCCACTGCGTCAGTGATGCGTTGCAGCATCGCGCCGGCTTCGGTGACCTGGGCGACGCTCTCCTCGCTGCGGTTCTGGCCGTTCTCGATGGCGCGCACGGCGTTGAGGGCGCCGGTCTGCACCGTATCGATGATCTGGTGGATCTCCGCAGTGGATTCGGCGGTGCGCTGGGCCAGGGTGCGTACTTCATCCGCAACCACCGCGAATCCCCGGCCCTGGTCGCCGGCGCGGGCGGCCTCGATGGCGGCGTTGAGGGCTAGCAGGTTGGTTTGTTCGGCGATGCCGCGAATCACTTCCAGCACCTTGCCGATGCGGCCACTGTCGCTTTCCAGGCGGCGGATCACGTCGGCGGTGTTGGCGATTTCGCTGCGCATGCCGGTGATGCTGTGGATGGTCGCCTGCATTACCGAGCCCCCCTGCTGCGCCGAATGGTCGGCCTGGTCCGCGGCGCCGGCCGCTTCGGCGGCATGGCGTGCCACTTCCTGGGCGGTGGCGGACATCTCGTGCATGGCCGTGGCGACCTGGTCGGTGCGCGAGAACTGCTCACGGGTGCCCTCGGCCATCAGGCTGGCGATGGCATTGAGCTCGCCGCTGGCGTTGTCCAGTTGCGTAGTGCTCTGCTTGAGGCGATTGAACGTGTCGGCGAGGAAGTCGCGCAGGGTGTTGGCGGCGACAGCCAGGCGCCCGAGTTCATCCTGGCGGCTGGCATCCACGCGCTGGCCGAAGTTGCCCTGGCTGAGTTGGGCGATGTGTTCGATCAGCGAGCTGATGGGGGCGATCAGGTTGCGGTTGATCAGCCAGAGGCTGAACAGTCCGATGCCCAGGCTCGACAGCAGCATCACCACGATGCCCAGGTTCACGGTGCTGTCGGCGCTGGCGCTGATGGCTTCGGATTGCTGGGTGCCGCGGGCATGCAATTCGGCCACCAGTGCGCTCATCTGTTCGCTGGCGGCGCGGTCGATCCCCTTGACCGCGTTGTCCCCGGCTATCGGGTCGGCGCCAGCGGCGATGAAGGCATCCCGGCCCTTGCGGTAGGCGATACCGAGGTTGCGGTGCTCATTGCGCAGGCTCTCCACCTTGGCCTTCAAGGCGCTGTCTTCGAGGCCTTGGGCCTTGTCCAGCAGCTTGCCCAGCAGGGTCTGGACCTTGGCTTCCTGACCTTCGAACTGGCTCCAGTACTTGTTCAGGCTCTCCTGCTCCTTGCCGCGCAGGAGCACGTTCTTCCACTCCTGGACCTGCACCTTGAACTCGAGGTTGGCCTCATCCACCAGGCTTGAAGCCTCCAGCGTGCCGTCCACCAGTCCGCGATAGGACTGGATGCCGCCGGAGAGGAAGTGGATACACGACAGGGCGATCAGCAGGAGCAGCAGCAGGCTGCCGCCGAGCAGGGTGAGGATCTGGCCACGCAAGGAGCGTTGCAGAGACATGGTGTTGCGCCTCTCGGAGAAGGAAGGGGGATGTCGGCTCTCTACCAGACGAATGTTGCAGGACGTCGAGCGCAGCGTTGGCGCGGACGAGCCTGTGTCTGGCGAGCACTCTATAGGTCGGCACCGGGGGGCGCCGCTGAAGGCCCCGAGTCGGGAATTTGTGGGGTACGAAAGTGCCAGGAAACCAGGAGTGGCGGGGGTTTCACGCGGGCCGCATGAAGGCGGGGGACTCCGTAGGGGCGATCCTCGGTAAGCCCGGCGCAGAGATCCTGCACCGGGCCATCAGGCCAGGTGCAGATGGTTGTCCCAAAAGCTCGCTGGCAGTTGCAGCGGCGTGGCGATGAACTGATCGCCCCGGCAGTCGTACAGGCGGCAGCGTCCCTGGCCGGAGGTGACGACGAAGCCGTCCTTCACCGCGCCGACACCGGCGCAGTCCGGCAGCGGTGCGTCCAGGCGAACGGCGCCGCTGTCCAGGTCCCAGATGAAGAAGCGGTTGCCACGCGGTGCGGTCAGGGCCACCAGGCGCAGCTCGTCATGGATGGCGACGCTGGCGGTGTACTGGACCATTGCCAGGCGCTGTTCGTCCTCCAGCGGGAAGGGCTGGAAGGGCTGGCCGGGGCGTTTGATGGCGAGAAGGTCGGCGCGGTCGGTGGCATCGCCCATGTACTGCTGGCCGGCGACGATGGTGCCGTCGGCGCCGATGGCCAGGTGACGGATGCTGTTCATCTGCTGCGGCAGGGTTTCCTTCGACAGCAGGCTGCCGTCGCGGCGCATCAGCACCAGGCTCGGTTCCATGGCGTCGAGGTTCATCTCTACCCGGCTTTCGGCCTCGGTGCGGATGCCGCCATTGGCGACCACCAGGGTTTCGCCATCGGGCATCCAGGAAACCTGGTGCGGGCCCAGGCCGTGGGTGGACAGCTCGCCTTCATGGATCAGCCTGCCGCCCTGATAGCGGTAGCGGCCAAGCATGCCGCGACCGGGGTCGGTGGTGTCGTTCTCGGTGGTGTAGAGCCATTCGCCGTCACGGTGCCAGACACCGTGGCCGTAGAAGTGGCGGTCCTCGCGCGCGATCAGCGTCTGCAGCAGGCGGCCGTCGCGCAGGTCCACCAGGTAGCTCTCGGTGCCCGGACGGCGGGCGACGAAGAGCGCCACGGGCTCGCTGGGGTGCTCGACGATGTCGTGGCAGCGCTGGGCGACGCGGGTGGCGAACACCTGGGAGCCGTCGAGGCGGTAGCCCACGGCGTAGTGATGACCATCGGCGTCGTCGCGGGCGGAGAGCAGCAGGGGCGATTGCCCCTTGCGGCTCAGGGTCCAGCCGCCCAGACCGACGGCACCAAACAGCAGGCTGGCGAGAGTGAGGACCTGGCGGCGGAGCATGTCAGTCTCCGTCGTTGGCGTTGAAACCGAGCTGCACGCCCAGGGCCTTGGCCAGTTCACCGGAGTGCAGGCGTTGCACGCGGTCCAGGCTGTCGTAGAAGTCGTTGACCTGCTTCATGCCTTCTTCGCTGGCGAGCAGCACGCCCAGCGGATGCTTGAGCGCATCGAGCTTGCCACGGGCTTCAACATAACCGGCGTCGATCTTCTCGGCCAAGGCCTTCTGGTCGTCGCCCAGCAGGCTGCGAATGCCGTGCTTGTCGGTGCCCAGCCAGAGCGTTTCGGCGCTGGCCAGGGCGGCGGCGACGTTGGAGAGGGAGCTCTCGCTGCGCCATGCCTCGGCCTGCATCGGCTGGGGCAGGCCCTTGGTCTGGCGGCCCAACGGGGTGCCGAGCTTCTTCTTCAGGGTGTCGAGGGCGGTGACCTGGACCCGCAGCAGCTCGGAGATGGCTTCATGGGAGTCGGCGTAGCGCTGGTTGGGGAATTTGCTCAGTTGGTCGAGCATGCCGTCCTTGCTGTTCCAGCGCGCCAGGATGTCCTCGGCCAGGCTTTGCTGGCGCTCGCCGATGGCTTCCAGAAGCGGGCAGTAGCGTGCCTTCTGGGCGCTGTCGGCCATGTCCAGGTTGCTGTCGAAGAGGATGTATTCATAGGCAGACAGGCCCTGGACCACCACGCTGGCCTTGGCCAGGGCTTCAGCATTGACCTGCGGCTGGGCCTTGACCAATTGCTCCACCTGGCGACCGACCAGGTTCTTCTTGTCCGGCCAGAACTGCACCTGCCAGGCGCGGTTGCCTTCGGCCAGTGGGCCGACCATCAGCGGCTGTAACTCGGCCCAGGCTTTCTGCGCGTTGAGGAAATCGGCACGGGCCTTGGCCAGGTCTTCCTTGCCGGAGCAGAAGGCCAGGGCGCTGGCGGCGAGCTGGCGGTCCGCTTCGACCCAGCGGCTGTAGGTCGGCAGGATCACGTCCTTGGCCAGGGCCGCGGCGGTCTGCGCCTGCGGGTCCTGCGGGGCGCAGGCACCCAGGGCCAGGGCCGCGAGGCTGGTGAACAGCAGTTTGGGACGGAACATGCGGGGCTCCTTATAGGGAATTCAGGAAGGCCAGCAGCGCGGCGCGCTGCTCGGCGTCGTATTTCAGGACCTTCTGCTTCGCCGCTTCGGCTTCACCGCCGTGCCAGAGGATGGCTTCCAGCAGGTTGCGCGCGCGGCCGTCGTGCAGGAACTGGGTGTGTCCGCTCACCGTTTCGGTCAGGCCGATGCCCCAGAGCGGTGGGGTGCGCCAATCGCGACCGCCGGCTTGGAACTCGGCGCGGCCATCGGCCAGGGCTTCGCCCATGTCGTGGAGCAGGAGGTCGCTGTAGGGGCGGATCACCTGGTTGGCCAACTCGGGTTCGACAGCATCGGTCGCCGTGGTGAAGCTGGGGGTATGGCATGCCTGGCAGCCGGCCTGGTGGAACAGGCCCTTGCCGTCCAGCACCTGCGCTGCGTCCACCTGGCGCCGGGCCGGAACGGCCAGGTTGCGGGTGTAGAAGAGTACGAGGGACAGGATGTTGTCGCTGACTTCCGGCTCGCCGCCATTCACCGCTGACGTGCAAGCGGTCTGCGTCGCGGTGCAATCGTCCTGGGGCAAGGAGGTGGTGGTCAGGCCCATGTCGCCAGAGAAGGCATGAGCATTCTGTTGATTCAGATTGGGCTGTCCGGCCTTCCAGCCGAAGCGGCCGAGTACCGATTTGCCGGCGACGTCGTCCCACACCTGGTTGGCGCGGCCACGGATGCCGTCGCCGTCGCGATCTTCCGGGTCGGCATTGGCCAGGATCGCGGACTCGGGAATCGCCTCCAGCAGGCCCAGGCCGATCATCGGAGGGGCGATGCGAGCGGAGAACAGCGTGTCCGGGTGCATCGGGCCGTAGCCTAGACGGGATATTTCCAGACGCGGTTTGCGCAACTCGACGCGGGTGCCGTCGGCAAAGGTCACCGGTACCGGCTCGTAGCTGACTCGCACCTTGCCCTCAGGCTCGACGCCGGGAATCGACACGTCCTGAAGTTGGCCGCCGTATACCGGCTCCGGCACCACGCCCAGTCGTTCGAGCTGCCGCGCATGTTCGGCCGAGGCATCAGACGGGATCGACAGCCGTACCAGCATCGAGACTGCGTTGTTCGCGCCGGGTGCCGGCGGGTGACCGCGGCCGTCCTTCACATGGCAGTTCTGGCAGGCGTTGGTATTGAACAGCGGCCCCAGGCCATCGCGCGCCGTGGTGGTGGCGGGCGCAATCACCCAGGGGTTGCGGAAGAAACTGTTGCCGACACTGAAGTCCAGACGACGCATCGGCGTGAGGTTCGCCGACGGCATGGAAAAGGCGTTGTGGTCGAACTGACGGACCGTCGCGGCGCCGCCGGAAAGGTGTTCGCCGGGCTCGGCCTGGGTGAATCGCGGCGCGTCGTCACAGGCACTGAGGCTGAATGCCAGCAGCAGGGGCAACAGGCGGCGAAAGGCCGGTGGAGCAAGCATTGGCGGGGTTCCGGTCGGCGAGAAACAGGCCGGCAAGCTTATCAGGACTGGGCCCTCTGAATAAGAGGGATTTGCGTTTGCCTTACATTCTGGAACGGCTTGTGATGCTCATTCTGTAGGGGCGATTTCAATCGCCAAGCAGGACAAAGTCCTGCCGCGAAGGGCCGTACGGGGGCGGCTGCGCCGCCCTTGGCGAATGAGTTCGCCCCTACAAGGAAAGGGTCTTCAACTGCAGGCACAAAAAAAGCGGATGCGGCACTGGGCCGCATCCGCTTCTGCTTACCGCTGGGTCGATCAGAACTGGTGATCGGCGTTGTCCGGCTTCAGGTCAGTGATGCCGAGCTTGGAGGCGGCTTCTTCGATGGCGCCGGTCTGCTTGACCAGGGAAGCGATGGCATCGCGCACCAGTTGCTGGCCGGCGGTGTTGTCGGCGGCGATCAGCTGGTCGAAGTGCACGCCCTTGTTGGCGCTGTCCACCAGGGCTTGCAGCTTGCCTTCGGTGGCTTCCAGGTCTGCTTTCAGGGTGGTGTCGGTCTGGGCGTCGATCTTGGCGACCAGGGACGACAGGCTCGGACCGGTCAGGGTGGTGCCGTCGACCTTCTTGTACTCGCCCAGGTAGACGTTGCGGATGCCCTTGCCGTTGTAGAAGTGCGAGTTGTGGGTGTTGTCGCTGAAGCAGTCGTGCTCGTCTTCGGTGGAGTTGGCTTCCAGGGCGACCTTCATGCGCTCGCCCGCCAGCTCGCCGAGGGACAGGCTGCCCATGCCGAAGAGCATCTTGCGCAGGCCGGAGTCAGCCGGTTCGGCTTCCAGCTTGGCGCGGTAGTTGTCGGCAACGCCGGCTTTCCACTGGCCGACCATGTATTCCAGGTCGCTGACCAGCAGGTCGGTGGCGGCTTTCAGGTAAGCGCGACGGCGCTCGCTGTGGCCGCCAGTGGAACCTTCGCTGACCACGTAGTCGGTGGCGGGACGGTTGCCGGCGCCCGGGCCGCTGCCGTTCAGGTCCTGGCCCCAGAGGAGGAATTCGATGGCGTGGTAGCCGGTAGCGACGTTGGCTTCGGAGCCGCCCAGTTCGTTCAGGCTGGCCAGCTTCTCGCCGGTGATTTCAGTGACGTCGATCTTGTCTTCGCCGACCTGGATGGTCGTGTTGGCGACGATGTTGGCGGTGGCGCCGGGGTTGCCCAGGGCGTGCTGGTAATCGCCGGCAACGTAGTCGATCAGGCCTTCGTCCAGCGGCCAGGCATTCAGCTGACCTTCCCAGTCGTCCACCACTGCGTTGCCGAAGCGGAACACTTCGGTCTGCATGTAGGGAACCCGGGCGGCCAGCCAGGCTTCGCGGGCGGCTTTCAGGGTGTCGGCGTCGGGCTTGGCGAGGAAGGCGTCAACGGCTTTCTGCAGGTTCACGCCGGTAGCGTGGGCGTCGGTGAACACGGCCAGGGCGAGGTCGGCATAGTGGGCAACGACCTTCTTGGCCTCGGCCTCGTCGACCTTGGCGGTGGCAGCCGGGGCCGCGGTGGTGGCGGCCGGAGCAGCGGCTTGCGGTGCTGCCGCTTCTTTCTTGTCGTCACCGCAACCGGCGAGGGAGATGGCGACGGCGAGCAGGCTGGCGGTGGCCAGGGGCATACGAATCATGTGCGAGGTCCTTTGCTTCTGGGTGATGGCAATGTGTAGTTGCGCAAATGAAAACCGACACATAATGCGAAAGATTTTCATTTTTGGAAAGGCTGTTATCGGGCGTTTTGCAACAGCTGTGTCCAAGGTCTCCGCGTCGTGGGCCAAACACCCTTAGAATCGCCATAACCCTGATGACCCGCAGCTGAAGGAGAAGCCTGCATGAGTCTGACCAGCGTTGCCCTGATCGTGGTCCTGTTACTTGTCGTCGCTTATGCGGTGATCCTCTACAACGCGCTGGTGCGCCTCAAACATGGGGTGGGCAAGGCCTGGTCGAATATCGAGGTACTGCTCAAGCAGCGCCATGACGAGTTGCCCAAGCTGGTGGAAACCTGCAAGCAGTACATGCAGCACGAGCGCACCACCCTCGAGCGGGTGATCTCCGCTCGTAATGCGGTAGCCAGTGCCCGCGAGAAAGGCGATATCGGTGCCCTCGGCCAGGCCGAGAGCGGCCTGCGTGCCGGCCTTGGACAGCTTTTTGCCCTGGCGGAGAACTACCCGCAGCTCAAGGCCAACGAAAGTTTTCAGTTCCTCCAGCAGCGCATCAGCGGCCTGGAGAATGGCATCGCCGACCGCCGCGAGCTGTACAACGAGGCGGTGAACCTGAACAACGTGCGCATCGAGCAGTTCCCGGACGTGATCATTGCCGGCCTGTTTGGCTTCAAGGCTGCCGAGCTGCTGGAGTTCAGCGAAGCCGAGAAGGCCGACGTCGACCTCAAGAGCCTGTTCGGCTGATATGGCTGTGGATATCGCCGGGCTGACCATCAGCCTGGGGTTCAGCCTCGGTGCCTTTGCCGGTGGCGGCTGGTGGTGCCTGCGCCGCCTGGCCCAGGCGCGGCTGCTGCTGGATACCCCGACTTCGAAGATCCGCTCTGCCGCCCAAGGCTATGTGGAGTTGTATGGCCTGCTCCATTCCTGCGGCGAGGGCCAGTTGGCCGCGCCGCTGACGGGCAAGCCGTGCCTCTGGTGGCGCTATCGCATCGAGGAATACAGCGAGAGCGGCAAGAACAAGAGCTGGCGGGTGGTGGACAGTGGCGTCAGCGATGCCTGGCTGCGCCTGGTCGACTCCACGGGCGAATGCCTGATCGATCCGCGCGGTGCCGAAGTTCGCCCGTCGACCCGCGAGGTCTGGAAAGGCCATCAGCGTCATCCTCGTGGTGCCCTGGTTTCTGGCGGCCTGACTGGCTGGCTGTCCGGCGGCGAGTACCGTTACACCGAGGAACGCCTGCATGCCGACGAGCCGCTGTATGCCATTGGCGATTTTCGTACCAGCGGTGGTGGGCGCCAGGGGCTGGACCTGAACTCGGCCCAGGGGGCGGTGATTCGCGAGTGGAAGGGCGATTTCGCCGGCTTGCTGCAACGTTTTGACAGCAATGGCGATGGCCAGTTGGACGAAGCGGAGTGGTCGCGTGTGCGCCTGGCCGCCAGCCTCGAAGCCGAAGACCGCCATCGCCACACCAGCGCGGCGCCTGCCGTGAACCAGATGCGCCGTCCGCCGGAGTCACAGCCCTTCCTGCTGTCCAGTCACGGCGAGGATGTGCTCGCGCGGCAGTTCCGTTGGCAGGCACTGCTTGGCGCAGTGCTCTGCGTCGGCGGTGCGGTGGCGACCGTGTATCTGCTCAGGGTGACGGGGCTTTTGTAGGGTGGGCTTCAGCCCACCGATCAGGCTCAGGTTGACCAGGTGATATGAGGAGCGGCACGGAGCGATGGGTTTCGCTGCGCTCTACCGCATCCTACTGGACCGGCATCAGAGCGTAGCGGGATTGGACGCCGCGTTGGTCAGCCGTCGGGCCTGCTTGAGGTAGAGGGTAAGTTCGCGGGCGGGCAGGGGTTTGCTGTACAGGTAACCCTGACCCTCGTTGCAGCCCTGGGCAATGATATAGGCCTCCTGCTCGGCTGTTTCCACGCCTTCGGCGATCACCTGCATGCCCAGGCTGCGGGCCAACTGGATGATGGCGCGGACGATGGTGGCGTCGTCTTCGTCCTCCAGCACGTCCTGCACGAAGCTCTTGTCGATCTTGATCTTGTCCAGCGGCAGGCTCTTCAGATAGCTCAGCGAGGAGTAGCCGGTCCCGAAGTCGTCGATCGCGATCAGCGCGCCGGAGCGACGCAGGCTCAGCAGGTGCTGGGCGGCGGTGGAGATGTCCTCCATCAGGCCGGTTTCGGTGACTTCCATTTCCAGGCTGCGTTGCGGCAGGCGGTAGACCTGCAGCAGGTTGTTCACCACACGCGGGAGCTCCGCGTGGTGCAACTGCACGGTGGAGAGGTTGATCGCCATGCGCAGTTCGCTGAAGCCCTGGTCATGCCATTCGCGCAGTTGGCGGCAGGCCTGGTCCAGCACCCATTCGCCGATGGGGATGATGGAACCGTTCTGCTCGGCCAATGGAATGAACAGGTCTGGTGGCACGAAACCGTGCTGCGGGTGCTGCCAGCGAAGCAGGGCCTCGACGCCCACCACGCGATGGTCGCGGTAGTCCACCTGGGGTTGGTAGACCAGGTGCATTTCGCCACGGGCGAGGGCTTCACGCAGGTCCTTTTCCAACTCGCGGCGGCGGCGCATCTCGCTGTCGACGCTGGCGATGTAGAACTGGTAACGGTTGCGCGAGCGGCTCTTGGCCAGGGTCATGGTCTGCTCGGCTTTCTGCAGCAGCTTCTCGGTGCTGTCGCCATCTTCGGGGAAGAGGGTGATGCCGATGGTGGCACGCAGGCGCACTTCCTGTTGCTCCAGGGAGAAGGCCACTTCGAGATCGTCGAGCACGCTCTGGGCCAGTTCGGCGGCTTCGTAGGGCTGCTCGATGTCGGCCTGGACCAGGGCGAACTGGTCGCCCCCCAAGCGGGCCAGCGCGCCGAGGCGGCCGCTATGCCCACGCAGGCGGTCGGCCAGGGCGATCAGCAGTTGGTCGCCGGTCTGGTAGCTGAACTGTTCATTCACGCCCTTGAAGTCATCCAGGCCGACACAAAGCACGGCCACGCGACGTTGCAGGCGGCCGGCGTCCTCAAGGATCTGGTCCAGCTGCTGTTGCAATTGCTGGCGGTTGGGCAGGCCGGTCAGGAAGTCGTATTGAGCCATGCGCAGCAGGCTGTTTTCGGCTTCGCGGCGCAGGTGGGTATTGCGTTCGATGGAGGCCAGCAGGTCGTTGGCGGTGGTTATCCACAGGCCAAGCTCATTCTTCTCGTTGCCCTTGAGCATGGGCAGCTTGTGTTCGCTGGGGCGGTCGGGGTTGATACTGGAGAGGTGCTCGATGATCTTCGACAGGGGCTTGGTCAGCAGCCAGTGGTACACGAGGTAGAGCACCAGGCCCATGGCCAGGGCGCGCAGCACGCCGGAAATGAAGATGATCACCGAGCTGGTGACGAAGTCTTCGCCGTAGGGGGCGGTGTCGAGGGTGATGCTGAGGTCGCCGTAGTACTCGCTGTAGGGGCTGCGGCCGACCAGTTGGATGGTGAAGGTCTGTTCCTTGCCGAGGATGGGGTCAGTCAGCCAGCGGGTCGACAGCTCCATCAGCGGCCGGTCCTTCTCCGCCAACATGGGCTCGTTGGGGTGGCCGATGGAGGCGTGGCGCACTGATTCGTGCTGGAACAGGCCTTCGATCACCTGCATGCCCATCTCGCGATCCAGGCTGTAGACGGCCTGGGTCGAGGGATCGCGGAACATGCCGAGTATCCGGTTGGCGTCGTTGGAGACCGCCTGCCGCGTCTTGTAGACATCGAACACGATCTGCGCGCAGCTCAAGACCACACCCACAACCAGTGCGGATAGCAGCACCACGCGCAACAGCTTCAGTGACAAGCTGTGTTTGAGATCCAGCTTCAAATGGAGATTCCTTGTTCGATGCCGCCAGGCGTCAGACGGGTGTGAGTATTGGCAAACAGGCTCTGGCCGTCAAAGGGCCAGTATGTGAATGCCACTATTCATTGCGTCGATCCACTCCAGCGACCGGCGCATTGCTCTCCCCCTCATCTTTATGTCGGTGCGAACCAGTCCGAGCTTGAGGGGTTGTCTGACAATTTTTCCCTTGTACCGCAACAAGACGACGAACGACGCCCAAATATGAAGAAACCCGGCGAATGGCCGGGTTTCTCTTACCGCTGGTGCGGGTCTCAGGCAGCGTAGTTCTTGGCTACGAAGTCCCAGTTGACCAGGTTCCAGAAGGCCTCTACGTACTTCGGACGCAGGTTGCGGTAATCGATGTAGTAGGCGTGTTCCCAGACGTCGCAGGTCAGCAGCGGGGTGTCGCCGCTGGTCAGCGGAACGCCGGCGCCGATGGTGCTGGCCAGGGCCAGGGAACCGTCAGCCTTCTTCACCAGCCAGGCCCAGCCGGAGCCGAAGGTGCCGATGGCGGTCTTGGTGAACTCTTCCTTGAACTTGTCGAAGGAACCGAAAGCGGCGTTGATGGCATCAGCCAGGGCGCCGGTGGGCTGGCCACCGCCGTTCGGGGTCAGGCAGTTCCAGTAGAAGGTGTGGTTCCAGATCTGGGCTGCGTTGTTGAAGATGCCGCCGGACGAGGTCTTGATGATTTCTTCCAGGCTCTTGCCTTCGAACTCGGTGCCCGGAACCAGGTTGTTCAGGTTCACCACGTAGGCGTTGTGGTGCTTGCCGTGGTGGAATTCCAGGGTCTCGGCGGACAGGTGCGGCTCGAGGGCATTCTTCTCGTAAGGCAGCGGCGGCAATTCGAAAGCCATGTCTATCTCCTTCATCAGGTCGGGATTTTTGCGCCAGGCGCGGGGCCGTTCACGGTCGGCCGAAATTGCGGCTGTGAGTTCGTACTCTTTTTTGCCGCGAAGTCCGGATCATAGCACCGGGCATAGGGCTTAACCACGCAGCAAGTGTGTGGTTAAACCTTCGCCAGCGGCTCTGGCAGGCCCATCCCGTCTGACCCTGTGTTGTTCAGATTCCGCTCACCAGTTGTGCCGCCATGCCGAACATCATCAGCGCCACCGCCAGGTCCAGCAGGCGCCAGGTGGTCGGTCGCGCCAGCCAGGGGGCGAGCCAGGCGGCGCCAAGGGCGAGGGCGAAGAACCACACCAGCGACGCACTTGCCGCGCCCAGGGCGTAGGCGCCGGGGACCGTCTGCTGCGCGCCGAGGGAGCCGATCAGCAGCACGGTATCGAGGTAGACGTGTGGGTTGAGCAGGGTCACCGCCAGGGCCGCCAGCAACACTGCACGACGCGAGCGCGGCCCGGTTTCAGCGGACTGGTCGAGGATGCCGGGCTTCACTGCGCGGCGCAGCGCTTGCACGCCGTACCAGAGCAGGAAGGCCACGCCACCCCAGCGGGCGATGGCCAGCAGCATGGGGTTCTGCGCCAGCAAGGTGGCCAGGCCGAAGACGCCGGCGCTGACCAGCAGCGCATCGCATAGCACGCAGAGGGCGGCCACGGGCAGGTGGTGTTCGCGGCGCAGGCTCTGGGCGAGGACAAAGGCGTTCTGCGCGCCAATGGCAATGATCAGGCCGGCAGCCACGAGTATTCCGTTCAGATAGCTCTGCCACATGTTGCTCACTCCACTTGGGCGTTGGCCGCCAGGGCCCGCAGGGTTGAGAGGGCGCGTTCGGCGTCGGCGCTGGCGACGAACAGGTGATCGTGGAAATAGCCTGCGACCACGTTGCAGCTGATGCCGGCCTGGGCCAGGGCACCGGCGAAGGCCGCGGTCAGGCCCACCGCACTGAGCGCGGAATGAACCTCCAGGGTGATCCACGCCGCGCTGTAGTCGTAGGCCAGGCCGAGGCGATCGGCTTCGCTGCGTTCCAGGATCACGGTGAGTCCTTCGCGTTCGCGGAAGCTGCCCAGCGGCAGGCTGCCTTGCAGGCGGGCGGCATCTTCGAGGGTGCAGAACACGTACTGGCCGGGGTTGAGTTGCGGCGACATGTTGCGGATCAGGGTGGAGAGTGCGGTTTCGCCGGCCATGGTGCTTCCTTCGATACGACGGGATGGGATGTGGCGAGTCTGGGGCGCGACGCTGTATAAGGAAAACGAATCTTGCTGATCTCCCATTAGGAAAAATGATTTGTTCGACTACAAGTTGCTATCCGCCCTGGCGGCCGTGGTAGAGCAGGGCGGTTTCGAGCGCGCGGCCCAGTTGCTCGGCCTGTCGCAGTCGGCGATATCGCAGCGGATCAAGCTGCTGGAAGCACGGGTCGGCCAGCCGGTGCTGGTGCGCGCCACGCCACCGGCGCCGACCGAGGTGGGTACCCGTCTGCTCAACCACGTACAGCAAGTGCGTCTGCTGGAGCGTGACTTGCAACGTCAGGTGCCGGCCCTGGAAGAGGGCGGCATGCCGGAGCGGCTGCGCATTGCCCTCAACGCGGACAGCCTGGCCACCTGGTGGGCTGCCGCGGTGGGGGACTTCTGCGCCGAGCAGCGGGTGCTGATGGAGTTGGTGGTGGAGGACCAGGAAGTGGGCTTGAAGCGCATGCGTGCCGGCGAAGTGGCGGCCTGTGTTTGCGCGGCGGAACGCCCGGTGGCTGGCGCCCGCAGTCTGCTTCTCGGTGCCATGCGCTATCGCGCCCTGGCCAGTCCGGCCTTTATCGAACGGCATTTTCCCAAAGGGGTGACGCCACAAGCACTCGCCCGCTCACCGGCCATCGTTTTCGGCCCGGATGACCTCCTGCAGCATCGCTACCTGGCGACGCTTGGCGTCGAGGGTGGCTTCGTCCATCACCTGTGCCCCTCGTCGGAAGGCTTCGTACGCCTGACCGAAGGCGGTCTCGGCTGGGGGCTGGTGCCTGAGCAGCAGGTTGGCGCGCAGTTGGCGCAGGGTGAACTCCAGGAGCTGATCCCGGACCGACCCATCGACGTACCGCTCTATTGGCACCATTGGCGTCACGGCGGTGAGTTGCTCGGTCTGCTCACCGACCACCTGGCCGCAGCTGCCCGCCACTGGCTGGTGCCTTTGGCACGCTGAGGCCAGCGCACCCGATGCCCATCGCCGTCACTGAACGTCAGCTGATGCGAATCGGCCCCGAGCCCGGCAGCTGTTCCACACAGCGCTCACCGAAAAGCCGTGAGGGCGTGAAGTAGCCGCCTTCCTCCTGGTAATCCAGCATATGGCGCACCGCGTGCAGCACGCCGTGTACGGTGACCTGGTAACCGTTGGCGGTTTCCAGGTGGGCGGTACGACGTTCTCCAGCGGCGTTGCGGACCTCGCCCCAGACCCAGGTGGGCCTGCGTACGCGGGTGACCTCGTCCGGCCCCCTGAGGTTGCGAGTTACCAGTCCCTTCAACCTGCGCTGTATCCAATCGCCGGCCAGCAGACTGCGCAGCGGATCGCTCAGGCGCATGCCCAGCGCCAGCGCAGCCGGCGCCGGTAGATAAACCTCGATATTGGGAATGCCGGTGGAATAGAAGGCCGTGGCCACATCGCCCCAGGGGATGGTCATGGCAGATTTCGTTCCGCGTCCGAAGTCGATCTCGCGGCGGCGATGGCCCAGGGGCACCGGGCGCAGGCGGCCGTTCTCGCGCACCTGGCCGCCCAGGGCCAGACCCTCGATGCTGGTCTTGGCGGTGCCGGGCGACAGTCCACTGTCGCTGTCGAAGCCCAGGGCCAGGTGAGTGGCATCCGGCAGCACGGCCTTGAGGCAGGCGGCGACACAGTCGGTGGGGATGACGTCGAACCCCACGCCGGGGCAGATCACGATGCCAGCCTTGTGCGCAGTCGCATCCTGCGCATGAGCGAAGGCGAACACGGTGATTTCGCCGGTGATGTCCAGGTAGTGGGTGCCGCTGGCGAGGCAGGCCTGGATCATAGGCGTGCTGGTGGCGGAGAAGGGGCCGGCGCAATGGGCGACCACGGAGACGCCTTCCAGGCGTTCTGCAGCGTGTTCGGGATCGCTGAGGTCGAAGACGCGGGTCGGCAGGCCAAGGCGACTGCCCAGGGCTTCCAAGCGGGCTGGGTCGCGGCCGGCGAGGATCGGCATCATCCCCTGCCGCAGGGCTTCCTCGGCAACCAGTTGCCCGGTATAGCCGTAGGCGCCATAGATCATCCAGGTGTTCGTGCTCACTACGCAGTTCCTCGACGGTGGTGTCGCAGACAAAGGTAGCCCACGGCACCGACGCGGGCGGGAACGATGGCCGGGGTTAGCGTTCAGAGTCGTTCTATTGGCTCGCGACGCCACACCTGGCCGGCATCAGGGCTGCTAGAGTCGCGGGCATCACAAGGTGTACCAAGGGGCCATTGATGAAGATTCTGGTAACGGGGGCGAGTGGGTTCATTGGAGGGCGTTTTGCGCGTTTCGCCCTGGAGCAAGGGCTCGACGTGCGGGTCAACGGCCGCCGTCCGGAAGGCGTGGAACATCTGGTCAAGCGCGGTGCCGAGTTCGTCCAGGGCGATCTGTCCGACCCTGAACTGGTGCTGCGGCTCTGCCACGATGTGGAAGCCGTGGTGCATTGCGCTGGTGCCGTAGGGGTCTGGGGCAAGTACGAACACTTCCACCAGGCCAACGTCCAGGTCACCGAGAACGTGGTGGAAGCCTGCTTGAAGCAGCAGGTGCGGCGCCTGGTGCACCTGTCTTCGCCCTCGGTCTACTTCGATGGCCGCTCCCATGTGGGCATCCGCGAAGAGCAGGTGCCCAAGCGCTTCTCCGATCACTACGGCGCCACCAAGTACCTCGCTGAACAGAAGATCTTCGCCGCCGAAGAGTTCGGCCTTGAGGTCATCGCTTTCCGGCCACGCTTCGTCACCGGTGCCGGGGATACCAGCATCTTCCCGCGCCTGATCGCGATGCAGCGCAAGGGGCGTCTGAAGATCATCGGCAATGGCCTGAACAAGGTCGATTTCACCAGCATGCAGAACCTCAACGACGCCCTGTTCAGTGGCCTTTTGGCTGCCGGACCAGCGCTGGGGCAGGTCTACAACATCAGCAATGGCCAGCCGGTGCCGATCTGGGACGTGATCAACTATGTGTTCCGCAAGTTGGGCGTTCCCCAGGTGACTCGCCATGTTCCCTATGGCCTGGCCTACAGCGCCGCTTTGCTCAACGAATCGGTCTGCAAGGTGCTGCCCGGGCGCCCGGAGCCTTCCCTCTACCGTTTGGCCGTGGCGGTGATGGCCAAGGATTTCTCCCTGGATATCAGCCGCGCACGGCAGTACCTGGAGTACGACCCGCAAGTGAGCATATGGACGGCACTGGATGAGTTCTGCGCCTGGTGGGGCGCACAACAACCTTAGCCGCGCAGTGGCCCGGCGTACTGGGTGTACTTGCGGATCAGTTCCTCTTCGCTGAGGACCGGCGGCTTCAGACGCACGCCGGTCAGGCTGCTGAGGTGCTCGCCCAGCTCGCGGGTCGTATCGCGCTGCGAGTCGGCGCAGGCGTTGAGCATGGACAGGATGGCATCGGGCTGGCTGAGGCGAATATCCACAGCCTGTTCTTCACGAAGCTGGCGCCGCAGGGTCTGCATGCAATCCAGCACAGCCTTGGTCAGTTCCACTCCTTCTTCCCCCCTGGTCGAAGCGTGCTCCGTCCCTTCATCCTGAAGTGCGCGGAGCCTACCGGAGCCGTTGACTCCGTCTGGTGCGTTCCTGGCATCGCCCCGTGCCGGGGCTGGCAACTGGCTAGCAAGCCCCGTACCAAGCCGCAAACCCCGGAACTGCTAGGCCTGCGCGCGGTCAATGGAGGGCCGCTGCTCCCGTGCGGTGCAACTCGCACCGCAGTGGCGCGACGCTGAAGAGCGCCGTGCGAACCGGTATACTTCCGGTCATTCGCGGTTCTGCGTTTCTCTCCAAAGGTCCCCCCATGCGTAATGACGCTCTCGACGAAGTGGATGATGTTCCCAGCCTGACTACCGACGCCCGTGATCGTGACGAGTTCGGCCATCACCCGGCGGCTGAGCCGGTGCATCGCAACAACACCATTGGCTATGCCACCGCTGCCCCCAAGGCCAAAGGCGCCAGCACCGGTCCGCTCTGGGCTCTGGTGGTCGCCCTGGTAGTAGCCCTCGGCGGTTTGGGCTGGTGGAGCTTCCAGCAGATCAGCCTGATGGAGCAGCAACTGGTTGCCACCCAGGAAAGCTTTGCCCGCATCAGTGAAGAGGCAGCCGGCCGTATCCAGGACATTTCCGGCAAAGTGGTGGCCACTGAGTCCAGCGTCACCAGCGGCAGCGAGTCGCTGAAGCTGCAGATCAAGCAGCTGCAGGCCAAGGTGGTCGAGTTGTCCAAGCAGCAGCAATCCACCAATGCCCAGTTGGGTAGCCAGGGCAAGCGCGTCGATCAGCTGGCCGCTGACGTCAAGTCCGCCCAGGGCGCTGCGACCCAGATAGGCAGTCAGTTGGGCAGCAAGGTCGATGGCCTGGCCGCCGAGCAGAGCAAGCTGAAGGCCGCCCAGGGCGAGATCGCCCAGTTCGATAGCCGCCTGAAGGGCTTGGGCAGTGATGTCGAGGCGCTGAAGAAACAGGGCAATCCGAGCCAGGCGATCAAGAGCCTGGAGCAGGACCTGCTCGTGCTGCGCAGCGAGTTGGATAACCGTCCAGCCCCGTCCCAGGGTGCCAGCACCGCCGAGTTCGATGCCTTCCGTGCGCAGATGACGCGGAACATCAGCACCCTGCAGAGCCAGGTGCAGAACCTGCAGCAGCAGATCAACATGCGCTGAGGCGGTTGATTCAACGAAAGCCCCCAGGCTGTCGCGGCCTGGGGGCTTTTTCATTGTTGCATCGAGCTGCGGTTGTGTTCGCTGGTGGGCTGAAGCCCACCCAACGAAACTGGGGAGCGGATTTCGTCCGGCGACAGCCGTGGGACGCGGCGGGCGATTTCAGAAGGTGAAAATGTAGTTCAGGTAAAACCGCTCGGCATTGTGGGTAATGATCCCCGCCGGGCCGCGCGAGGTCGTGGTGCGTTCGATGCCATCCGGCTGGCCCTTGGTGTGAAACTCGTTGTGCAGCCAGACCAGGCTCAAGCCCTTCAAGGTGCCCGTGAAGTTGTATTGCAGCAGGCTCTGGAATTCTCGTCTGGAGAATCCGTCATAACCGGCAGCGTGATCGGAAAAGGCATAGTGAACATCCAGCCTGAGTTGTGGGATTCCAAGTGAGCTGAAGTTGGTGCCGCCCACCAGTTTGAACATTTCCTCATCTTCCACGCCGAAGAAGTAGAACAACTTGGCGCTACTGTTCCAGGCGCCGTGATCCTTGCTGAAGAACAACCTGTCAAAGTCGTCGCCGCGAACTTTGTTGTAGGTCATTCCCGCGTAGTAGTTGGCCGTCTTGTACTTGGCACCGAGATCGATATAGCGCGCGTCATGGGATGTTTCCGCTTCATAGAGTCCGGGTACGCCCTGATAGTCGAACAGATCGCCGGCGTCCTGCTGCATGCCGTGGGTGGCGTAGAGGTCGATGAAGCGGCCGGCCCCCAGGTCGAAATTGTGCTCCAGCTTGATTGAGGCGGCGCGCAGGTAGCGCTCGGACTCGGAGTACTCGGCCAGCAAATGGCTACCGAAGGGCATCCGGTAGGCAAGGGCGAACAGTTGCAGTTGGTCGATCTTCTCGCCGCGAAAGTTGCTCAGGTCGTCGCCCCAGCCATTCTCGTTGCGCGGACTGAACTGCTTGATATGGCTGTAGCGCAGGTTCAGGCCGCCTATGCGGTAATCCGCATCGAGGCCTGTGGTGCCGGCGGGAAGGATGCGGGTGGCGTCGTCGAAGTACTGGGCGTAGCGGCGAACCTTCTTGCCCCCGCCCAGCACCAGCTCACCGGCGTCGCCTTTGAGGCGGCCACGCAGGTAGGCTTCGATGGGCTTGGCCAGGCCATGGGGCGATTGCACCGAGTCGTCGGGTTCCAGGTTACTGATGCTGTTGGCCTCGTCGCCGATGCGCAAGTCGTCTGCCAGGCCGTAGCTGTAGTCCACGCCCAGCACATTCTCATACCAGCCGGAGTTGAAACTGAACTGCGCTCCCTGGACCCATTCATCGCGCGTGGGGCCGACACCTTCGCCATTGTTTTCCTTCCAGTAGAACTGGCTGTAGCGCAACGACGTGATGCTGTCATTGATAAAACCATCGGCACTTGCACTTCCTGCCAGCAAGAGCCCGGCAATCCCTGCCAGATACTCGCAGCGAACTCTGCACATCTCATCACCTTTATTCTTGTGTTATGACGAAAAGACCGATTTCCGGGTCGTGGTCTATTGTCGATTCACGCGAGTAAAGGGCAATTCAATTGGGTTCCGCGCTGTGGAATCACAACTTCAAGAGCGAATGGAAAGTTTCCGCCGGAGTTGCTGGCGGTAACTTTCCATCGAGTCGGGTGGGTGAGGTCTCAGTCGAGACTGTGCTGCAACTGGCTGACGGTACTGGCCAGTTTTCCGAGATGACGCTGTTGCACGCTCTCGACGCTGCCGGTATCCCGTGGCCAGTGCAAGGCGATGCTTCCCACCAGGCGGCCCTGGCTGAGTATTGGCAGCGCCACGGCGCGGATCAGGAAGGGCAGGCGTATCGAGTATTCCCATGAGCCTTCGGTGCGCTCGCCAAAGCCCCGGTTGTGGGTCTGTTCGTGGGCCCGCAGCAGATCGTCACCGCTGATCCGATGGTGTTGCGCCAGGCGCTGCACCTCGGAGCTGTCCAGCTCGCCAAGGCAAGCCCTGCCCATGGCCGAATGGAACAGGCTGGCGCGCAGCCCGATGACCAGGCGATTGCCCGGATATCGCTTGCGCAGCACCTCTGGGATGGAGCTTTCCATCACATGCAGTTCGTCGCCGTCGAAGTACGACAGGTCGGCCACCAGCCCGGTGCTCTCGCTCAGGTCCAGCAGCAGCGGCGCGGCCTGCTCGACGAGGAGCCGGCTGAACCGCTGGGTGGGATCGCCGAACAGACGTCGGGAGCACAGGCGATAGCGACGGTCGCACAGGCCCCGATAGAGCCAGCCTTGCTCCTGCAGGGTATGCAGCAGGCGCGAGACGGTCGCCTTGGGCAGTCCCGTGAGGTAGTGCAATTCTTCCAACCCCAGTTCCTGGTGTTCGCCCAATAGCTCGACTATCGCCAGCGCCCGCTCCACCGACCTGACCGTGCCGCCATCGTCTTTACCCTGTGTTTCCGCCACCTGCCGCGCCTCCCGGATGTGCGTTCCGAAAACGCTGCAAGATCGGGACCCGAAGGCGCCGGAGATGCCGCCCATTGGCTTAATCAGCCTCTTTCAGCAACGGCGGAGGGCAATTGCGCACCCATTGGGTGAGCTGTTCATGGGCGTGCGCCAGCTGCAGCACCGCCAGGTCGGCCTGGGCCGGGCCCATGATCTGCAGGCCCATGGGCAGGCCGGCAGGGTTGAAACCAACCGGTACGCTCATGGCCGGAATGCCCGCCAGGGTGGCGCCGATCACCACTTCCATCCAGCGGTGGTAGGTGTCCATCTCGCGGCCGGCGATGGCCTTGGGCCAGTGCAGTGTTGCATCGAAAGGAAACACCTGCGCACTGGGGAGCAGGAGGAAGTCGTAACGCTCGAAGAGCTTTTCCACCGCACGGTACCAGTCGCTACGGTCCAGGGAGGCCTGGTAGACGTCCGCTGCGCTGAGGCCCAGGCCGCTTTCCACTTCCCAGATCGCCTCGGGCTTGAGCAGGGCGCGTTTGGTCGGGTCGGCATGGGCCTTGGCCAGGCTGCCGGCCACCAGCCACTGGCGGTGTACTAGCCAGCAGTTCCACAGGCGTTCCAGGTCGAACTCGGGCTGGCAGTCTTCGACGTGGCAACCGAGGTCGCGGAAATCCGCCAGGGCGCTTTCGCACAAGGCCAACAGGCCGGCTTCCATGGGCAGACGGCCGCCCAGGTCGCCGAGCCAACCGATGCGTGCGCCTGCGAAGTCGCGCTGCAGCGGGCCGATCAGGTCCGCCGTGCTCGACAAGGCCAGCGGCGCGGCGCGATGGGGGCCGGCCTGGGTGCGCAGCAACGCCGCGACATCGGCCACGCTGCGGCCCATGGGACCTTCGGTGGCCAGTTGCTGGGCGAACAGTTCAGGTGTGGGGCCGAAGGGCACACGACCTTGCGACGGACGCAGGCCATAGACGTTGTTGAAGGCCGCCGGATTGCGCAGCGAGCCCATCATGTCGCTGCCGTCGGCCACCGGCAGCAAGCGCAGCGCCAGGGCCGCCGCCGCACCACCGCTGCTGCCGCCGGCGCAGAGACTGGGGTCGTAGGCATTGCCGGTCGTGCCGAAGACGCTGTTGTAGCTCTGCGAGCCGAGGCCGAACTCCGGGACGTTGCTCTTGCCGATGAAGATCGCGCCTGCCGCCCGTACTCGCTCGACGGCGATGGCGTCGTGTTGGGCAAGCTGTCCGGCGAACAGCGGCGAGCCCATGCTGGTGGGTAAACCGGCACAGGCGGCGAGGTCTTTCACCGCCTGCGGCATGCCGTGCATCCAGCCCAGCCAGTGGCCACGGGCCAATTGGCGGTCACGTTCGTCGGCCTCGGCCAGTAGTTCCTCGGCCGGCCGCAGGGCCACCAGGGCATTGACCCTGGGGTTGAAACGGTCGATCTGCTCCAGGTAGGCCTGCATGACTTCGCGGCAGGACAGCTGTCGCGAGCGAATGGCCTCCGACAATGGCAGGGCGTCCAGCGCGACGATTTCCTGCTGCAGCGTGGCGTGGGGGAGGTTGGTTTCGAAACGAGTCATTCACAGGCTCCGGGCAGTGGCGAGCAGGTCGCGGCGTTGGCGGCGCTCCAGGGCGGCGGGGGCGCCTTCGCGCAGATAGCAGGTGGCGATGAGGCCGACGAAGGAGGCGAAGAGCACGTAGTAGGCAGGAGCCACCGGCGTGCCGCCCACCTGGGTCAGCCAGGTGACGATGAACGGCGCGAAGCCGCCGAACAGCATCACCGCCACGTTGTAGGCCAGCGCCAACCCGGTGGAGCGCACGCGGGTGGGGAATTGCTCGGCGACGCTGGTGGGGGCGGGCCCGTACGACACGCCGATCATCGTGCAAAGCAGCAGTTGCATGACCAGCAGGCGCTCGATGCTCGGTGCCTGGGCGACCCAGGAGAACAGCGGATAGACGAGCAGGAAGAAGGACAGGGTGCCGGCGAACAGGACCGGGCGCCGGCCGATGCGGTCCGACAGGGCGCCGGCAATCGGGATGATCAGGGTCATCAGCGCCACTGCCGCCATCTGAACCATGAACACCTGGTCCAGGGGCAGGCCGAGTTGCTTGTGGGCGAAGGTGGGCATGTTCACCAGGACGACGTAGAAGGCCACGGTTCCACTGATGGTGGTGCCCATGGTCACCAGAACGGCGCGGCGATGTTCGCTCAGCACCCGCATCAGGCTGAAGGATTCGCCTTTGTGTTCTTCCTGGGCATCGATGAAGGCTTCGGTTTCCTCCATGTGGCGACGCATCCACAGCCCGACCGGGCCGATCAGCAGACCGAGGATGAACGGAATCCGCCAACCCCAGCTGTCCAGCGCTTCGGGGGAGAGCGTGTGGGTCACCAGGGCGCCCATGCCGGCACCGGCGAATACCGCCAGGCACTGGCCGAAGAGTTGCCAGGCGCCATAGAGGCCCCGGCGGTTGGCGGGCGCGCTTTCTACCAGGAAGGCAGTGGCGCTGGCGTACTCGCCACCGGTGGCGAAGCCCTGGAGCATGCGTGCGATGACGATCAGCAGGGGGGCACCGATGCCGATCGCGGCGTAGTCCGGGGCAAAGGCGATCAGGGCGATGGACAGGGTCATCAGCAGGATGATCAGCTGCATGGCTGCCTTGCGTCCCTTGCGATCCGCGTACATGCCCAGCAGTACACCGCCGACCGGGCGCATGAAGAAGCCGACGCCGAAGGTGGCCAGGGCCATCAGCAGCGAGGCGTACTCGCTGTCGGAGGGGAAGAACAGGCGGGCGATGATGCTGGACAGGAAGCCGTAGACGATGAAGTCGTACCACTCGAGGGCGTTGCCGATAACGGCGGCGGTCACCTGGCGGGCGCGCGAGGTTCCGCTTTGGGAAGCGTGCATGGGGAATCTCCGGAATCTGGTGTTGGGCTAGACGGCAGTGGCAGAAGCCTGGGAAGGCGCGGCGGAGTCCTGGAACCAGGTTTCCGTCAGCGCGGCCCAGTACGCGGCGCCGCGCACCAGGATTTCGTCGTTGAAGTCGTATCCGGGGTTGTGAACCATCGGCCGTCCGGCACCGGTGCCGTTGCCGATGAAGAGGTAGCTGCCGGGGCAGCGCTGGAGCATCCAGGCGAAGTCTTCGCTGCCCATCACGGTGGGGGCTTCGAACACTTGGTCGGCGCCGACGAGTTCCACACCTATTTGCCGGGCGAAGGCGGTTTCCGCTGGGCTGTTGATCAGCACCGGGTAGGCCGGACGGTGTTCGATGCTGGCGCGGCAGCCGAGGCTTTCGGCCTGGCGGTAGATGATCCCTTTCACGCGCTCCAGCACCTGCTCGCGCACCTGGGCGTCGAGGGCGCGCAGGCTGAGGCGCAGCAGTGCCCGCTGGGGAATCACATTGGCCGCTTCGCCGGCCTGCAGGGCGCCGACGGTAACCACTGCGGCCTGCTGCGGATCGACGTTGCGTCCGACCACGGTCTGCAGCGCCATCACGGTGCTGGAGGCAGCTACCAGTGGGTCGACGGATAGGTGCGGCATGGAACCGTGGCCACCGACACCTTCGATGACCACTTCCAGCAGGTCCTGGGAGGCCATCAGCGGGCCGGCGCGGAAGCACAGGTGGCCGGCTTCCAGGCCGGGCATGTTGTGCATGCCGAACAGCGCCTCGCACGGGAAACGCTCAAGCAGGCCGTCTTCGAGCATGGCTTCGGCGCCACCCTGGCCTTCTTCGGCCGGCTGGAAGATCAGGTTGAGGGTGCCCTGGAAGTTGCGGGTCGCGGCCAGGTAGCGCGCCGCGCCCAGCAACATGACGGTGTGCCCGTCGTGGCCGCAGGCATGCATGCGACCCGCGTGGCAGCTGCTGTAGGTCAGGCCGGTATTCTCGACTATGGGCAGGGCGTCCATGTCGGCACGCAGGCCGAGGGTGCGGTTGGAGGCGCCATTGCGCAGCACGCCGACCACACCGGTGCGGCCGATGCCGCTATGCACCTCGTAGTCCCATTCGGTCAGCAGGCGGGCCACCAGGGCAGCGGTGCGCTGCTCTTCGAAGCCGAGTTCGGGGTGGGCGTGGATGTCCTGGCGCAGCGCTTTCAAGTCGGCGTCTACGTCATCGAGCCAGGCCTGGATATGTGCGTAACGGGTCATTGTTCTTGTTCTCCTCGTTGGGGGCGACTGCCGCCTTGCGCGGCTGGCCCCCAGCTAACCGCGTGGGCGAAAGGAGAACAATCGAAGGTGGTTCCACAGGGTGGAACAGGGGGGGCGGGGTTTGCCGATGCAGGTTGCGGCGGGCGGCGTTCCACCAGAGCGAAGCGAAACCCAAGGTTGCGGTCTGCAACCTTGGGTTTCGTTCCGCTACCCAACCTCCGGGAGAGCTCGCCTCTCCACGTCAGGGCGATAGCTCAACGTGTGCTGTTTGCCTCGGACATGAGCCGACAACCCTGATGCGGGCTGACCCACGCCGCAGTGTTGCTGCGACCGAGGCCGCTGGCCGTCACGCGTTTGTGCTCGGCGTCGTCGAGGAAACCGCTGGTGGGCACGTACTGCTTCACGTAGCCATGGCAGTAGTCCGCCGGGTTGCCCATCACGTAGCGGCAGGAACAGTACTCCTTGGCGGTGTAGGCGCTGATGATGTCGGGGAAGGCGGCCAAGTGTGCGCGGTTCTGCCAGGCCAGCGCGGCCAGCAGAATCAGTGCCAGGGTCAGCAGGCTGAGGATGGGGCGACGGGCAATCATGGTTGCACCTGCGTGGCGAAGGCGGCCAGGGCCAGCTTGAGGAAGTCGTTGTGGCGGTAGCTGCCGTCGCGGTCATCGGCGTAGCGCACGATCACCAGTTTCTGGCTGGGTAGCACGTAGAGCGCCTGGCCCCAGTGGCCGAGGGCGGCAAAGGTATCTTCCGGGGCATCCGGCCAGGGCTTGGCGGCGCCTTCGAGCTGGGCGTTGAGCCACCAGTGGCCGCCGGGCACGGCCTCTCCGGGCTTGGCCGGGTCCGGCCGGTAGTCGGCGAAGGGTTTGCGGTTGAAGGCGACCCAGTCCACCGGCAGCAATTGGCGCTCGCCCCAGCGGCCGCCGCGCTGCATCAACAGGCCGACGCGCGCCAGGTCGCGGGCGGTCAGGTAGCTGTAGGAGGAGCCGACGTAGGTGCCCGCGGCATCGGTTTCCCATACGGCCGACTGGATCCCCAGGGGGCCGAACAGGGCAGTCCAGGGGTACTCCGCGTAGGCCTGCTCGCCGACCATGCCGCGCAGCGCGGCGGAGAGCACGTTGGTGTCGCCACTGGAGTAGCGGAAGCGCTTGCCGGGTAGGGCATCCAGCGGGTGATCGGCGGTGAAGGCGGCCATGTTGTCGCGGCCGCGGGTGTAGAGCATGGCCACCACCGAGGATTTCAGCGGCGCGTACTCGTAGTCCTCCTGCCAGGCGAGGCCCGAGGCCCAGTGCAGCAGGTGGTCGATGCGGACATTGGAGTGGCCGGCGAAGTCCGGGAAGTAGCGCGCTACCGGCTCGTCCAGCTTGAAGCGGCCTTCGCCGTAGGCAACACCCATTACCGAGGCCAGCAGGCTCTTGCTCACCGACCAGGTGAGGTGCGGGGTCTCGGCGCGGGTTGGGCCGGCATAGTGTTCATAGATGAGCTTGCCGCCACGGATGACGACCACGGCATCGCTGCGCACACCTGTGCGACTCTGATCGTCGCGGATGGGAAAGGCGTAGGCCTCGAAGGCCTGCACGGCGGCGCCGCTGGGTGCGGGGCCTTGCTGCCAGTCGGCGGCGGGCCAGGTTTCGGCCTGGGCCAGACTGGCGCAAAAGCCGAGCGCCAGGCCCAGCTGGCGTACGAAGGGGGCGGGCATCGAAGGGCCTCTTCTGGTTATGAAAAGGCGCAACCTAGCATGGGGTTCATGACGGCAAAAAGCGCCGAACGCGCCGACTAATGCGGCTACCCGGCGCGATAGGTCAGTTCAGCGGGGCAATCGGTAGTCGTCTGGCCCCATCAGGTCGATGCCGCACTCCAGGTTCTCGATCCAGTACAGAAAGGCGCTGATCATCTCGCGGCCGACAAAGGGCCGGCCGTGCTGCGGCACGATCATCTCCACGTCCATGCCACGCACCATCTCGGCCCAAAGCCGGCAGATCTTGTTGCTGGCCATGTAACGGCGGTGGAAGCCTTCCATGTTCGGCACGTGGTTGATGAAGTCGCGCACCGGCGTGGCGTCATCCACCAGGGAGGCGCCCATGTCGCCCGAGAAGAGGATGCGGCTGACCGGGTCGTAGAGCTGGAAATTGCCCACCGAGTGGAGGAAGTGCGCCGGCACGGCTTTCAGGTGGCAGCGACCGAGAGTGATGGACTGGCCTCGGTCGGGCAGGGCGATGATGCGGTCGTAGGTGGAAATGCCGTGGCTGATGGCCAGGTAGTTGGCGGTCAGGTGCGGCAGGAAGCGTGCCCAGAGCTTGGAGCAGATTACCCGCGCACGGGTGTGCAGCAGCCACTTGTCCAGGGAGGCGATGATGTCCGGGTCCTGGTGGGAGGCGAAGATGTAGGTCAGGTCCTGCACCGGCATGTGCTTGGACAGTTCAAGCGACAGCGGGGTGTAGGTCAGGTCGCCGCCCGGGTCCAGTAGCAGGTATTGCTCGTGGTCGGTGATCAGGAACTGGTTGGACTGCACGCCGTCGCCGCTGACCAGATCGTCGAACATCAGGCATTGATGGGTGCCGTTGTCGAACAGCACGATGGGGTCGCGACGCATGTAAACCTCGGTAGGAAAAGCGACGCGCAGATGTAAGGCATTTCTGAAGGTCGAGTCCTGACCTGGATCAAGACGCGATTGTGAGAGGCCGAATGAGGTGTGGGCGCGAATGCGTTCGCGCCCACGGTTCTTCAGATGCCCAGGGCGACGAGGGCCTTCTCCAGCCGCTTGGCCCGTGGCCCGCTGGCGATATCCAGTACGCCCTGGTCGCGCTGCCAGAGCGTGGCGCAGTCCGCAGGGCCGTTGGCGAAGGCGGCATCCAGCTCGGGTTTGAGTGCCTTGAACTCGGCGAAGAGCGCCGCCAGAAAAAGGTGCATAGCCGAGGCCGTGGCGCAGTGTCGGGAGACTTCCGCGGCGCCTGTAAGCAAGCCCAGCAAACGCAGTTGCAGGGCTTGGGGCCAGGCACTGTCGCGGCCAATGCCGTAGAGCCAGGCGACCAGCGCGGCGAGGACGTGGAGATCCTCGATGCTGCGGAAGGGTTTCACGTAGGCATCCCAGCCATCGCCCGCCAGACGCTCGCAGTGGGCGGCTTCCAGGTGCAGGCGCGCATGGGGGATGTCAGGCATCAGCGGCAGCGGCTTGAGTTGTTCGACGCGCACACCGGGAGCACCGTTGCGCACCACCGCCAGGGCCAGGCGCGGCGATTCGCCCTCGGCTTCTTCGCGGGCAGCTACCAGCAGCCAGTCGGCGGCGTCGCCCGCGGTGACGAAATCCTTGCGGCCGCTGAGGCTGAGGCCGGTCAGGCGGGTCTGCATGTCCGCCGGGCGCACGCTGCGGTTCTCGGTCACGCACAAGGCCCCCAGACTCAGCGGCGCCGAGGGCCAGAGCAGGCGCAACGCGCCCTGGTAACCGGCGAGGAAGGCCAGCCCCGGGGTGGGGGCCAGCTTGCCGCCGAGCACCGCCAGTTCGAAGGGCGTGACGTCGCCCAGACGGTCCAGCAGGGTGCCGTACCAGTCATCAAGGCGTTGGTCGGACGGCAGACGGGCAGAGGCTTCGAGCAGGCGTTGCCAGGGCATTGGAGAACTCCTTGGGGGCTGTCATACAAGCATCACGCCACCGTCATGGTGGTGACACCGGGTCTACCTAGCCTGAGCTTGCACAACAAGATCGTCCGGCTGCAACCGGGATCGAGCCGGCCTACGGAGGCTTATTCATGACCCAGATCGCCATGACCCGCGACAGTGTCGCACCCAACGGGAAAAGCCCTCGCCGCCTGCAGGCCGAGCGCCTGGAAGGTATCGCTGCGCTGCGTGAGGCGCAGGCCCTGCGTTTTCGCGTGTTCAGCGCCGAGTTCGACGCCAAGCTGCAAGGTGCCGAGTTCGGTCTCGACATGGATGACTACGATCCGCACTGCGAGCACATCGGCGTGCGCGACCTGGACAGCGGCGAGCTGGTCGCCACCACCCGCCTGCTCGACCACCAGGCCGCCCGCGACCTGGGCCGCTTCTACAGCGAAGAGGAGTTCAGCCTCCATGGGCTCGGCGAATTGCAGGGCCCGGTGCTGGAAATCGGCCGTACCTGCGTCGACCCGGCTTACCGTAACGGTGCCACCATCGCCGTGCTCTGGGGTGAACTGGCCGAGGTGCTGAACCAGGGCGGTTACCGCTACCTGATGGGCTGCGCCAGCATTCCGATGCAGGACGGCGGTATCCAGGCCCAGGCCATCATGCAGCGCCTGCGCGAGCGTTACCTGTGCACCGAATACCTGCGCGCCGAGCCGAAGAACCCGCTGCCCATTCTGGAGCTGCCGGGCAACGTGATCACCGAGATGCCGCCGCTGCTCAAGGCGTACATGCGCCTGGGGGCGAAGGTCTGCGGCGAGCCGTGCTGGGACCCGGATTTCCAGGTCGCCGACGTGTTCATCCTGCTCAAGCGCGACGAGCTCTGCCCGCGCTACGCCCGTCACTTCAAGGCCGCGGTCTGAGGCCAGGCATGCTGAAGTCCGTACGTTTCTACGCGCGTGTGGCCCGCCTGCTGGCGGTGATCGGCCTCGGCCTTTCGCTGGCCGCCTGGGTCGGTGTGCTGGAACGCCTGGGGCGGGGGCAGATGATGGCCACCCGGCAGCGCTTGACCCGCTGGTTCCTGGCCCGGCTGTCTGGCGCACTGCCATTTCGTGTTCGCGTGAGTGGTCGCGTGCCCGAGCAGCCGATGCTGTGGGTCAGCAACCATGTCTCCTGGACCGACATCCCGCTGCTTGGTGCCGTGGCGCCGCTGTCCTTCCTGTCCAAGGCCGAGGTTCGCGCCTGGCCGGTGGCCGGCTGGCTGGCACACAAGGCCGGCACCCTGTTCATCCGTCGGGGTTCGGGGGATAGCGGCCTGGTTGGCCAGCAACTCGCCCGTCACCTCAGGGATGGACGCCATCTGCTGATATTCCCGGAAGGCACCACCACCGATGGCAGCCTGCTGAAGACGTTCCACAGTCGCCTGTTGACCAGCGCGGTGGAGACGGAAGTGCCGGTGCAGCCGGTTGCCATCCGCTATCTGCGTGACGGCCAGCGCGATGAGATCGCACCTTTCATCGGCGAGGACGATCTGCTTTCGCATCTGGTGCGCCTGCTGCGCAGCGACCGCGCCGAGGTGGAGATCCAGTTGCTCGAGCCCATTCCCAGTGAGGGCCTGAGTCGCACGGTGGTCAGTCAAAAAGCGAAGAGCGCCGTGCAACGGGCGCTCTTCGGTGAGGAAGAAGACGAGGCCCTCGCCGCCTGAGTGGTGGTCAGGCCTTGTCCCTGTCCGGCCAGCGAATCGGCGGCACCGTGAGGATGTCGCAGTCCAGCTCGCGCATGGCGGCGTCGGCCACGCTGCCGATCAGTATCCGTTTCATCCCTGTCAGCCCACGCGTGCCCATCACCAGCAGGTCGATGGGCTCACGCTCCATTACACGACGCAGCGCTGTCATTGGCTGGCCTTCTTCGACCAGGCGCTGGTCGATCACGGAGCCCAGTTCTTCCTCGAGCAGAAACCTGTCCAGTGCGGCGGTGGCCCGGAGGCGTTCTTCGGCGGCGTAGTCGCCGGGAATCGCTCCGGCACCAGCACCAGCCGCCAGCATCACGGCGCCTCCCAGCGGGTCGAAGGCGTACAGCGCCTTGGCGCCTGCCTTGGGTAGCAGACCCAGCTCATGGGCGGCGCGCACGGCCTGAGCGGAGGCCGTGGAGCAATCCAGGGCCAGCAGCGGCATCAGGTAGTCGTCCTCGGCGGCCCTGTTCACCAGCAGGATCGGCACATGGCTGGTGCGCACCAGGCGCTCCAGGGTGGTGCCGACGAAGATGTCGCGCAGCGGATTCTTGCGGTGGCTGCCGACCACCAGCAGGTCGATGTCGGCCCAGCGGGTGCAGTCGGCAATGTGCTTGGCTGGGTCGCCCACTTCCACCCAGACTTCCGGGGCGCGACCGCCCAGCTCGGTGAAGAAGTCCAACTGATCATTGAGGTAGCGGCGCACCTGCTCCACTTCCAGTTCGACGCGCAGTTGCGGTTGGTCTTCGTCGACCACATGGAGGATGAACCAGGGGCACTCGAACTGTCGGGCCAGTCGGGCCGCACGCCGCAGGGCGCGGTCGGATCGGTTGGAAAGGTCGGTCGCCAGCATCAGCGCTTTCATCGGGCACCTCCTGAAATGGTTGCTTAATCCATTCCACTGCAGGTGTAGGAATTTTCCCTTGATACAGGTCAATCGATGATCGGCTGGGGACCTGCGAACTGCTGCAGCAGGGGGTAGAACTGACGGAAGTCATCGCTGAGGGGCCGGTACAGGGCTTCCAGTTCGGCCATGGCGCCGTCCAGTGCTTCCGGTCGCGAGATGCGCCGGGACATGCCGGCGATGACCAGTTCCAGGGTTTCGAACTCGCGGTAGCTACCCAGCCAGTCCTGGGCAGCCATGCGCGGCGCGATCAGGGCCAGGCGGCCAGGCAATTGCGGTTCGGCAACCAGCACTTGGTACACGTGGCGAGTGAAGGCATCCAGTGGCTCGGCGGCATAGAGATTCCAGTCGCGAGCCAGGCAATGATCGAAGAACACGTCCAGCAGGATGCCCGCGAAACGCCGCCGCTCGCTGGGGAAACGCAGCTTGGCCTGGGTGATCAGCGGGTGGCTGTCGGTGAAGGCGTCGATGCGCCGGTGCAAGCGGATAGCCGCTTCGATATCCGCCGGCCAGCGCCCGGCCAGCGGCCCTTTGACGAAGTCGCCGTAGAGGCTGCCGAGCAGTTGCGCAGGCTGCGAGCCGCCAAGGTGGAGGTGGGCGAGGTAATTCATCGGCTGAGCTTAACCCGAGGACGGTTCTATCATGACGGTCGATGATGACTATCGTCACAAACGATCTGCGTATCGTTTTTTATCGATATAAAGTTCGTTCCATTCCGATATACGACAGCGGCCATGAACACCTCCATCGACCTCGACGAAATCATCAAGGCACTGGCTCACCCCGTGCGACGCGAGATGCTCCAGTGGCTCAAGGAGCCGGAGAAGTATTTCGACGAGCAGGAACACCAGCCCTTCGAGATCGGCGTCTGCGCCGGCAAGTTCGACCAGCGCTGCGGACTGTCCCAGTCCACCGTGTCGGCTCACCTGGCGACCTTGCAGCGCGCCGGGCTGGTGACCAGCCGAAAGCTGGGTCAATGGAATTTCTTCAAACGCAACGAAGCCGTCATCGCTGAATTCCTTCGCCAGATGAGCGACGAGCTGTAACTGCAGCACCTGCCAAAACCCGAAAACCTTCCAGGAGCAGGCCCATGCCTACTGCGCTTCTCGTCCTCGCCTTGTCCGCTTTTGCGATAGGCACCACTGAATTCGTCATCATGGGCCTGCTGCCCGAGGTGGCCGCCGACCTTGGCGTGACCATCCCCGGCGCCGGCTGGCTGGTCACCGGCTATGCCCTGGGCGTGGCCATCGGAGCACCCTTCATGGCCATGGCGACAGCCAGGTTGCCGCGCCGTGGCGCGCTCCTGGTGCTGATGGGGGTGTTCATCGTCGGCAACCTGCTGTGCGCCATCGCCGCCAACTACGACCTGCTGATGCTGGCGCGAGTCGTCACTGCACTCTGCCATGGCGCCTTCTTCGGCATCGGTTCGGTGGTGGCCGCGAGCCTGGTGCCGGCCAATCGCAAGGCCTCTGCGGTGGCCCTGATGTTCACCGGTCTGACCCTTGCCAACGTGCTCGGCGTACCTCTGGGCACTGCCCTCGGCCAAGTCGCCGGCTGGCGTTCCACCTTCTGGGCCGTGACCTTGATCGGCGTTGTAGCGCTGATCGGCCTGTGGCGAGTGCTGCCGCGCCAGCATGACGAGGAAGCCACCGACATCCGTGCCGAATTCGCTGCCCTGCGTGGTGCCGGGCTGTGGCTGGCGCTGTCCACCACCGTGCTGTTCTCCGCCGCGGTCTTCTGCATCTTCACCTACGTAGCGCCGCTGTTGGGCGAGGTGACCGGCGTTTCGCCCCGAGGCGTGACCTGGAGCCTGCTACTGATCGGCCTCGGCCTGACCCTGGGCAATGTGATCGGTGGCCGTTTGGCCGACTGGAAGCTGGCCCAGACCCTGATGGGCGTGTTCGTCGCCCTGGCCGTCGCTTCCAGTGCCCTGACCTGGACCAGCGCTGCGTTGATCCCCACGGAAATCACCCTGTTCCTCTGGGCCACGGCCGCCTTCGCCGCGGTGCCGGCCCTGCAGGTCAACGTCGTGAACTTCGGCAGTGCTGCCCCGAATCTGGTTTCCACCCTGAACATCGGCGCCTTCAACGTGGGCAATGCCCTCGGCGCCTGGGTCGGCGGCCTGGTCATCAGCCAGGGCTACGGCCTCACCACTGTCCCCCTGGCCGCTGCCGTGCTGGCGATCCTCGCCCTGATAGCGACCCTGCTCACCTTCAGCAACCGTAATCCCGAGCTGCAAGCGGCTCTCGACTGACCCGAGGTAAACGTCATGCCTACGCTCTTCGACCCGATCAAGATCGGCGACCTGGAACTTTCCAACCGCATCATCATGGCGCCGCTGACCCGCTGCCGCGCCGACGAGGGCCGGGTGCCCAACGCCCTGATGGCCGAGTACTACACCCAGCGCGCCTCTGCGGGGCTGATCATCAGCGAAGCCACCTCCGTCACGCCCCTGGGCGTCGGCTATCCGGATACCCCCGGCATCTGGTCCGACGAGCAGGTGAAGGGCTGGAGCAACATCACCAAGGCGGTACACGCCAACGGCGGCAAGATCGTCCTCCAGCTGTGGCACGTGGGTCGTATCTCCGACCCGAGCTTCCTGGGCGGCGAGGCCCCGGTGGCGCCCAGCGCCATCGCTGCCAAGGGCCATGTCAGCCTGCTGCGTCCGCTGCGCGACTACCCGGTACCGCGCGCCCTGGAGACCGAAGAGATCGCCGACATCGTCGAGGCCTACCGCGTGGGTGCCGAGAACGCCCAGGCCGCCGGTTTCGACGGTGTGGAAATCCACGCAGCCAACGGCTACCTGCTGGACCAGTTCCTCCAGGACGGCACCAACAAGCGCACCGACCAGTACGGCGGCGCCATCGAGAATCGCGCGCGCCTGCTGCTGGAAGTCACTGATGCGGCGATCAAGGTGTGGGGCGCCGGCCGCGTCGGCGTGCACCTGGCACCGCGTGCCGACTCCCATGACATGGGTGACTCCGACCTGGCCGCAACCTTCAGCTATGTCGCCCGTGAACTGGGCAAGCGTGGCGTTGCCTTCATCTGCGCCCGCGAGAAGGAAGGTGAGGACAGCCTCTCGCCGCAACTGAAGGAAGCCTTCGGCGGGGTGTTCATTGCCAACGAGCGCTTTACCCGGGACAGTGCCAGTGCCTGGCTGGAAAGCGGCAAGGCCGATGCCGTGGCCTTCGGCATCCCCTTCATCGCCAACCCCGACCTGCCTGAGCGCCTGCGCCTGGACGCTCCCCTGAACGAGCCGCGTCCGGAACTCTTCTATGCCAAGGGCCCGGTGGGCTACATCGACTACCCGCGCCTGTAACAGCCTTTGGATTGGTTCTGTTTGCAGGACGCGTTGCAAGTAGATGCATTGCCCGTAGGAGCTGGCTTGCCAGCGAATGGCCCCGTTTCGCTGGCAAGCCAGCTCCTACAAGGCTCTCGGCCCGATGGTAAATCTCTCGCAACAGCTAACGCAGACATAGCGAATGAATTCGCCCCTACAGCTGAGCCCAAAGTTCCGTTTCCTCTGGTAGCTTTGCATCCATTGCCCGTCCGTCGGGATCGCCTCAGGTGGAACCCGGCGGCGATTCGTGTGACCAATGGAGTCCGGCCTGAGTCTCTGGGCCGTAAGCGACATGCCAAAGGAAGCCCGCATGCACACATCACTACGCCCACTCGTTGCCCTGCTCGCTGCCTTGGCGCTGCCCGCCCACGCGAGCTGGTACCTGGACAACGAGTCATCGCGGATATCCTTCATCTCCACCAAGGCCGGCAGCATCTCCGAGGTGCACCGATTCCTCACCCTGCACGGCAAGATCGGCCCGGATGGCCAGGCGCGCCTGCGCGTCGAGCTGGAGTCGGTGAGCACCGGCGTTCCGCTGCGTGACCTGCGTTTGCGGGAGCAGTTCTTCGAGATCGCCAAGTACCCCGAGGCCGAGGTGGTCGCGCAGCTCGACCTGCGCCCCATCACCGACCTGGCCCCCGGTGCCCAGCTGGAGCTGGGCCTGCCGTTGACGGTGAAAATTCGCGACAAGGAGCAGCAATACCGTGCCGAACTCCTGGCCACGCGCCTGGACGATCACCGCTTCCAGGTAGTGACCCTGGCGCCGCTGGTGCTGCAGGTGGAGGACTTCGGCCTGACCACGGCGCTGGATGAGCTGCGCAAACTGGCCGGTCTGCCGGGAATCAGCCTGTCGGTGCCGGTAGGGGCCGTGCTGATCTTCACGGAGCGCTGATGGGACAGATCTTCCCGTGGAAGTCCGGCAACCGCTTCGAGCTGTTGATTGACGGCCCGCAGTTCTTTCCGACCATGCTCACCGCCATCGCCCGCGCGGAGTACCAGGTCGCGCTGGAGCTCTATCTGGTGGAAGACGGCCAATGCAGCGAAGCACTGGTCGACGCCCTGTGTGTCGCGGCCGTGCGGGGTGTTCGCGTGCGTTGCCTGTTCGACGGCTTCGGCTGCCTGCGTCTGGGTGCGGTGCTGCGTGAGCGGCTGATCGACGCCGGGGTGTTGCTGCAGTTCTACAACCCTATCCGCTGGCGGCGCGGCTTCAGCAACCTGTACCGCGACCACCGCAAGATTCTGGTGGTGGACGATCGCCTGGCGTTTGTCGGCGGCACCGGCTCCACGGATGAGTTCTGGAGCCCAGCCGAGGAGACCAGCCGTTGGCACGAGGTGATGGTGGCCATTGAGGGGCCGCTGGTGGCGCACTGGCAACTGATCTTCGACTACCAGTGGCTGGCCAACCTCGGCCGCCGTCCCTGGAAACCAGGGGAGGCGCCGGGGCTCGCCCATCTGCCGCCTTATCCGGCGGTAGGCGAGGGCCTCGGACGCCTGGCCTATGCCGACGCCAGCCAGCATCGCGATATCGTCCAGTCGCTGGCACGCAGCATTCGCACGGCGCGCAACCGCGTGTGGCTGGCCACGCCTTATTTCCTGCCGAGCTGGAAGGTTCGTCGTGCGCTGATCAAGGCCGCGCGACGGGGTGTCGAAGTGCGTCTGCTGCTGACCAGCCGGCACACCGATCACCCACCGGTGCGCTTTGCTGGCCAGCGGTATTACCCGCGCCTGCTGCGTGCCGGGGTGCGGATATTCGAGTACCAGCAGCGCTTCCTGCACCTGAAGATGGTGCTGGCGGATGACTGGGTCAGCGTTGGCTCCTGCAACTTCGACCACTGGAATCTGCGCTTCAACCTGGAAGCCAACCTCGAAGCGATGGACCCGAGCTTTACCGAGGCGGTGGCTACCTGCATGCGCCAGGATTTCTCCGATAGCCGCGAAATCACCATGGAGGACTGGCATGCGCGCCCGCTGATCAAGCGTTTGCGCCAGCGTCTCTGGGGATGGCTGGATCGACTGGTGGTGAACCTGCTCGACCGCCGCCGCTAGGAGCGCGAAGCCGGGGCCGCACTTTCGTCGGGTGTGCGCGGGTCGACGCCGGGCTAGGCTTGCTCCACTACTACAAGAGGGAGTGGCTGCATGGGCCGCCGATACCTGCCGATCCTGCTGCTTTTTGCCGTGCTGGGCGGCTGTTCCACGCCGGGTGCCTTCTTCGGCGCCACTGAAGGGCCGCCGTTCCAGGCCGCTGCACCCAGTGACGGTGAGCACGCGCTGGTCTACCTCTACCGACCGCAGAGCGAATGGGCGGACCAGGAGTTGGAGGCCCCAGGCATTTTCCTCAACAACGAGCTGATCGGCAGTCTGCCAAGCAACGGCTACCTGGCGCTGGAGTTCGACGCCGCCAGCTACAAGCTGGAGATGCGCCGACCGCTCTTCGGCAGCTACTGGACCTTGTTCGCAGACGGCCCGCTGGATTTCACCCTCATCACCTCCTTTGCCCTGGACGCCACGGCCGGGCGAACGTACTACCTGCGCTACGACGAGCTGGATCCGCCGCCGAAGAACAGCGAACAGCCCAACGCCGGCAATGGCCCCCTGCAACTGGTAGAGGCGTCCCTGGGCAGCCAGGAAATCACCACGACCCGTCAGGTGCAGCCGAGCGAACGCATTGCCGCCAGCGGTGACCGGGTCCGACCGCAGGAGGGGTTCTGGCGCGGAGTTGGCCGGGCGCTGGACAAGATTGGCATCTGAGTTGTGCCATCCGTCCTTGTAGTAGGGGCCTATTACCCGCCGCCGAAAGGCGCCGGGGATAATTGGCTACCCTTTGAAGCCTCAGGGCTTCCAATCCAGGAGGATGCGAAATGGCCGCGAAGAAGATTCTGATGCTGGTTGGCGACTACGCCGAAGACTACGAAACCATGGTGCCGTTCCAGGCCCTGCTGATGGTTGGCCACACGGTGCATGCCGTGTGTCCGGACAAGATCGCCGGGCAGACCGTGCGGACTGCCATCCATGACTTCGAAGGCGACCAGACCTACAGCGAGAAGCCTGGCCACAACTTCGCCCTCAATTTCGACTTCGCCAAGGTCAAGGCAGAAGACTACGACGCCCTGCTGATTCCCGGTGGCCGCGCGCCGGAATACCTGCGCCTGAATGCCTCGGTGCTGGAGTTGGTGAAGGCCTTCGACAAGGCTGGCAAGCCCATCGCTGCCGTTTGCCATGGTGCGCAACTGCTGGCAGCCGCCGGCGTGCTGGAAGGCCGCGAGTGCAGCGCCTACCCGGCGTGCGGCCCGGAAGTCCGGCTGGCCGGTGGTCAGTATGTGGATATCCCGGTGGACGCCGCCCATACCCAAGGCAACCTGGTGACCGCCCCGGCCTGGCCGGCCCATCCCGCCTGGCTGGCGGGGTTCCTCAAGTTGCTCGGGACGAAGATCGAGCTATAAGGCGCGTAGGGTGGAAACCGCTGTCCGTTTCCACCATTTAGGTCATGCCGGACTCTGAAGGTGGATCGGTGAAGCGTGATCCACCCTACGCCGATGCGCCATAACACTGACTTGGAGGCACGCCATGTGCGAGCTGTACGTCAAGGCTGATCCCATCCTCTACGAGTCCCGCTCGCGCTCGCTGCGCATCCGTGGCGTGGTGACCACCCTGCGCCTGGAGAACCAGTTCTGGGACATCCTGCGGGAGATCGCCGAAGTGGACGGCATGACCACCAACCAGCTCATCACCAAGCTCTATGACGAGGTGATGGAGTACCGCGGCGAGGTGGTCAACTTCGCGTCTTTCCTGCGGGTCAGCTGCACCCGCTACCTGGCTCAGCGCCGCGCCACGGTGGTCGAGCTGCCGAAGGCGCGTGTGCAGGGCTGAGACCTCAAACCACCTGTTCGACCCAGTCGTTCAGGTTGTAATAGTTGGTCACGCGGGCGATCTTGCCGCAGTGGATGTGGAAGAAGGCGCCGGCTGGCAGCACGTAAGTCTGGCCCTTGGCCGGCGGCAGGCCCTCATCGTCAGACAGGTACTGGCCGTGCACCACGAACTCGGCGGCTGCGCGGCTGCCGTCAGCACTCTGCATCACCACGATGTCGGACAGGCGCTCCTTGTAGCAGCGGTTCATCTTCTCCATGAAGGCGGTGAAGGCGGCTTTGCCCTGCTGGCGTTCGCCCTGGTTGATGTCATGCACGACATCCTCGCTGAGCAGGGCGAGGAACGCCGGCATATCTCCGGCGTTGAAGGCGTTGTAATAGGCTTGCACCAGTTCGGTAGCGGTCATGGTTGGGTTCCTGTCGCAATGGGGTCATTCGGTCCGTGCCCGGCATGATAGGTTCTTGACCCAGGCCCGGCTTAGCCAGGGGCGTCATCCACATCGCCAGAACGACCGCTCCCATGCACATCCGTATTCTCCAGGGCGCCGCCATCGCGCCCCATATCGAAGACCTCGCACGCCTTCGCCTGACGGTGTTCCGCGAGTTTCCCTATCTCTACGACGGCACGCTCGAGTACGAGGCGCGCTACCTGGCCACCTATGCCGAGTCACCGGAAAGCCTGTTCGTCCTGGCCCTGGATGGCGAGCGGGTCGTGGGTGCTTCGACGGGCCTGCCGATGTCGGATGAAACAGATGAGTTTCAGCGGCCCTTCCGCGAGCAGGGCTGGGACCCGGAGCGCATTTTCTATTTCGGCGAGTCGGTGCTGCTCCCGGAGCACCGCGGTGCTGGCCTGGGCGTGCTCTTCTTCGCCGAGCGTGAAAGTTACGCACGGCGTCTAGGACGGTTCGAGCATTGCGCCTTCTGCGCGGTGGAACGCCCGCACGATCATCCACGCCGCCCGCCCGACTACCAGCCCCTGAATGAATTCTGGGCGCGGCGTGGCTATCGCCATCACCCGGAACTGCGCACCGCATATCACTGGCGCGACCTGGACGAGGAAACCGAGTCGGCCAAGCCCATGTCTTTCTGGCTCAAGGAGCTCAATCCATGATCAGGATCGCCGCCTGCCAGTACGCCATCGAGCTCCATGAAAGCTGGGGTGCGTACGCCACTCACCTGGAGAGCCTCTGCGCAGAGGCTGCCGAGGCCGGTGCAAAGTTGCTGGTGCTGCCTGAGTACGCAGGCCTGGTGCTGGCCGGTCAGTTATCGCCGGCTGAGCGGGGTGACTTGCAGGCCTCTATCGCAGGTGTCCAGCCGTTGCTGCAGGACTGGCGCGCACTGTGCGCCGGCATCGCGGCCAAGCTCGGAGTCTACCTGCAGCCCGGCAGCCTGCCGGTGCGCGATGCGGATGGGTTGTACCGCAACCGTGCATGGCTGTTCGGTCCGGGTGGCGAACTGGGCTTCCAGGACAAACTGATCATGACCCGCTTCGAGCGCGAACAGTGGGGCATTGCCGCGGGGCAAGGGCTCAAGGTGTTCGACACGGCACTGGGGCGTCTGGGCATCCTGATCTGCTACGACAACGAGTTCCCGATGCTGGCCCGCACCCTGGCCGAAGGCGGCGTCGACCTGATCCTCGCCCCCAGTTGCACCGACACCGAGGCCGGCTACCACCGTGTACGCATCGGCGCCCAGGCCCGCGCCCTGGAAAACCAGATCGCCGTGCTGCAGGCGCCCACCGTCGGCCTGGCGCCCTGGTCGCCGGCCCTGGACGAAAACATCGGCCGTGCCGGCCTTTATGTACCGCCGGACTACGGCATGCCGAGCAATGGCGTGATCGCCGAAAGCCCTGAGCTATGCCCCGCGACCAGCCAGTGGCTGGTCTGCGACCTGGACCTGGACGAGGTGCGCCGGGTGCGCCAGGAAGGGCAGGTGTTCACGCGTCGGGATTGGCCTGAGCAGTTCGAGCAGGCGACGCTTTTGTAGGATGGGTGGAGCTTGCGATACCCATCAGCCATGTCCCAGTAGACTCTATAGGTCTCGCTCCGCTCGCCCCATCCTACATACCGCTCCAACGCAAAACCGCAAGAACGAAAAAGCCCGGCACATGGCCGGGCTTTTCATGCAGCGATGAAGGCTTACTTCACTTCCACCGCCAGGTTCTCGGCGATCTTCTGTTGCCAGATCGCCGGGCCGGTGATGTGTACCGACTCGCCCTTGGTGTCGACGGCGACGGTCACCGGCATGTCCTTCACTTCGAACTCGTAGATGGCTTCCATACCCAGTTCGGCGAAGGCCAGGACCTTGGACTTCTTGATCGCCTGGGCCACCAGGTAGGCGGCGCCGCCAACGGCCATCAGGTAGACGGCCTTGTTGTCCCTGATCGCGTCAATGGCGATGGGGCCGCGCTCGGACTTGCCGATCATGCCCAGCAGGCCAGTGCTCTCGAGGATCTGGCGGGTGAACTTGTCCATGCGAGTGGCGGTGGTCGGGCCTGCCGGGCCAACCACTTCGTCGCCTACCGGATCGACCGGGCCGACGTAGTAGATGAAGCGGCCTTTCAGGTCCACCGGCAGTTCTTCACCCTTGTTCAGCATATCGACCATGCGCTTGTGCGCAGCGTCGCGGCCGGTCAGCATCTTGCCGTTGAGCAGGACGGTTTCGCCCGGCTTCCAGCTCTGCACTTCTTCCGGGGTCAGGGTGTCGAGGTCGACACGGCGGGCCGAGGGGCCGGCTTCCCAGACGATTTCCGGATAGGCGTCCATCGGCGGCGCTTCCAGTTCGGCCGGGCCGGATCCGTCGAGCACGAAGTGGGCGTGACGGGTGGCGGCGCAGTTGGGGATCATGCACACCGGCAGCGACGCGGCGTGAGTCGGGTAGTCCATGATCTTCACGTCGAGCACGGTGGTCAGGCCGCCCAGGCCTTGGGCACCGATGCCCAGCTGGTTGACCTTCTCGAACAGCTCGAGGCGCATTTCTTCGATCTTGTTCTGCGGGCCGCGGGCTTTCAGCTCATGGATGTCGATGGACTCCATCAGCACTTCCTTGGCCATTACCGCGGCTTTCTCGGCGGTACCGCCGATGCCGATGCCGAGCATGCCCGGCGGGCACCAGCCGGCGCCCATGGTCGGGACGGTCTTCAGGACCCAGTCGACGATGGAGTCGGACGGGTTGAGCATGGCCATCTTCGACTTGTTCTCGGAGCCGCCGCCCTTGGCCGCGACGTCCACTTCCACGGTGTTACCCGGGACGATGGAGTAGTGGATGACTGCCGGAGTGTTGTCCTTGGTGTTCTTACGGGCGCCGGCCGGGTCAGCCAGGATGGAGGCGCGCAGGACGTTCTCGGGCAGGTTGTAGGCGCGACGCACGCCCTCGTTGATCATGTCGTCCACGCTCATGGTGGCGCCGTCCCAGCGCACGTCCATGCCGACGCGGACGAACACGGTGACGATACCGGTGTCCTGGCAGATCGGGCGATGGCCAGTGGCGCACATGCGGGAGTTGATCAGGATCTGCGCCATGGAGTCGCGCGCGGCGGGCGACTCTTCACGCAGGTAGGCCTCGTGCATGGCCTGGATGAAATCCACGGGGTGGTAGTAGGAAATGAACTGCAGGGCGTCGGCGACACTCTGGATCAGATCATCTTGCTTGATCACGGTCATGGGTGCGCTCCTCTTGGAAGGGAACATCAGGGAAGCGCCGGACCACGACCCGGCGCGCTTGCAGGCTAAAAAGGCGCGGCAGTATAGCGCGTGGCGTCTGCCGGGCACAGTCGCCGGCAGTCGACCTTGGTCGGTTGTCGGACACTTCCTACGCACTAGGCATTTTGTGATCACAGGCGTACATTGAAGGCATGGTGCCATTACGGGAAGGAGCCCATGAGCCCATCCAGCCAGCGGATCAGCCATAGAGCCCTGCAGAGTCTGCTACTGAAGCGCTTTGGCATGGCTGTGGCCACCTACTCGATGGTCCTGCTGTTGTGCTGGGTCGCGATGATCGGTGACCTGTTCCGGGTGTCGGCGAGCACTGCCCTGATCGGTTCCGGCCTCGTCGCCCTTTCCCAGTTCGTACTGTTCTGGCTGTTCATCAGCGGGCACAACCTCCGCTTCACCGACCCAAGCCTGACCGAGCCCCAGGTACTGCTTGCACTGGGCTGGACGACCTGGCTGATGTCCATGGTCGATGACGCGCGAGGCACTCTGCTGGCGGTCTACGTCCTGATCATGCTGTTCGGGGTGTTCCAGCTCAAACCCAGGGTATTCACCCGCTGCGCGGCGGTAGGATTCTTCGCGTTCGCCGGCCTCAACCTGTTCGAAGCCTACTGGATGCAGCTGCCAGACCCGTCGCTGGCACTGCTGCAGGTCTGCGTACTCTTCGTGCTGATGGTCTGGCTGAGTCTGTTCGCCAGCTATGTCCAGGCGCTGCGCCAGCGGATGCGCCAACGCCGCTTCGCCCTCCAGGCGCACCAGGACACCCTGCGCGGCATGATGCGCCAGCTGGAAGACCTGGTGGCCACCGATGAATTGACCGGGCTGTTCAATCGCCGCCATTTCCTTCGCCTGGCCGGTCGCGAGCTGGACAACCTCGCGCCGAATCGCCATCACGGCCTGGCGCTGATCGACCTCGACCATTTCAAACGGATCAACGACGTCCACGGCCATGCCGCTGGCGACCGGGTACTGCAGACCTTCGCCGCGGTGGCGCGGGCCTGCCTGCGCGACGGCGATGTGCTGGCGCGCTACGGCGGCGAGGAGTTCGTCCTGCTGCTGCCCAATTGTGATGCGGATCGCCTCACTGCCTGCTGCGAGCGACTGCGCCATGCCTTCGAGCAGTCCGAGCCGGTGGGGGTGCAGGTGGATCGGCTGAGCCTGTCGGCCGGCATGACGCTGCTGACGGCCGGGGACGATCTGGATGATGCGCTGCAGCGCGCGGATCAGGCACTCTATCGGGCGAAGCGCGGCGGACGTAACCGTTGCGATGCCGCCTGGGAGGGCCAGGGTGCCTGAACTAGAAGTTGCCGGAAAACGCTGGACCGTTGCACCCGCCAGCAATCTGCTGGACGCGCTGAACGCTGGGGGCTGCAAGGTGCCCTATAGCTGCCGGGCTGGCAGCTGCCACGCGTGCCTGGTTCGTTGCCTGTCCGGCGAGCCGGCGGATGCCAAGCCGGAAGCGCTGGACCGTTCTCAGCGCGCCGAGGGCTGGCGGCTCTCCTGTCAGTGCCTGGTGGTGCAGGATCTGGTGGTGGAGGTCTTCGATCCTGCCCGTGATGGCCTAGAGGCCGATGTCGTCGGTCTTGATTGGCCGACGCCCGATGTCCTGCGCCTTCGACTCGCGCCAAGGCGACCGTTGCGCTACAGCGCCGGCCAGCACCTCCTGTTGTGGAACGACGAAGGGGTCGCCCGGCCTTATTCCCTGGCCAGCTTGCCTGGCGCCGATGACGGCCTGGAGTTTCACCTGGACTGCGGCAAGCCCGGCCTGTTCAGTGACCGGGCTCGGCGATTGGTGCTGGGTGACAAACTGCGTCTTGGCGAACTTCACGGCGGCGCGCTGCATTACGACCCGGCCTGGGACGTCCGGCCGCTGCTGTTCCTTGCCTCGGGTACCGGACTGGCGCCACTCTGGGGCCTGCTGCGGGAGGCGCTGAGGCAGCATCACCAGGGGCCGATCCGCCTCATTCACCTCGCCCATGATGCCGGCGGCCACTATCTGGCGGAGCCCCTGGCGGCGCTGGCTGCGACACATCCGGGCGTGGATGTCCGGCTGATCACGCCGGCCGAGCTGCCAGAGGTTTTGGCGCAATTCCGCCTTGTTTCGCGCCAGACCATCGCCTTACTCTGCGGCCATCCTGCCAGCGTCGAGGATTTCGCGCGCCGGCTATACCTGGCCGGCCTGCCACGTAACCAATTGCTGGCCGATACCTTCCTGACCCGCGAAGCTTGAAGCGGGCACTAGAACATCGAGGACTACCCATGAGCGAGCATATTCTGGTCGAGCGCGAGCAGGGCCTGCTGACGCTGCGCATGAACCGCCCAGACAAGAAAAACGCCCTGACCCGCGCCATGTATAGCCGCATGGCCGAGGTGCTGGACGAGGCGAGGGAAGACCGCGAGGTGCGCGCGGTACTGATCGCCGGTAGCGAAGAGTGCTTCACCAGCGGCAATGACATCGTCGACTTCCTCCAGGAGCCGCCGACCGGGATGGACAGCCCTGTGTTCCAGTTCATGCGCGCGCTCTTCGACTTTCCCAAGCCGGTCGTGGCGGCCGTGAGCGGTCCGGCGGTGGGCATCGGCACCACCCTGCTACTGCACTGCGATCTGGTCTATGTGAGTCGCGACGCCAAGCTGAAGATGCCCTTCGTCAACCTTGGCCTGTGCCCCGAGTTCGGCTCCAGCCTGATCCTGCCGCGCCTGCTTGGTCATGCGAAGGCTGCGGAGTTGCTGCTGCTCGGTGAGGGCTTCACGGGTGAACAGGCTGCCAACTGGGGCATTGCCAATGCCGCCCTGGCGAACGGTACCGAGGCCCTGGCCCGTGCTCGCGAGGCTGCGCTGCGGTTCCTCGACCTGGCACCCTCGGCATTGGCCGTGAGCAAACGCTTGATGCAGGCCCCGGGCCGCGATGAGCTTCGCCGGGTGATAGCCGAGGAGGGCGAGCTGTTCAGCCAGCGCCTGCGTTCGCCGGAAGCAGTAGAAGCGCTGTCGGCCTTTACCCAGCGTCGCAAGCCGGATTTTTCGAAGTTCGTGTGATTGTGGGGGCGAATTCATTCGCCAAGGGCAGCTCTGCTGCCCCCCTTCGGCCTTGTAGAGCAGAGTCTTGCGGCCTGAGCAGCGAGTGAATTCACCCCTACAAGAAAGCAAAAAGCCGCCCTCGAAGGGCGGCTTTTTCGTTCCAGATCGGGTCAGACCAGCAGGTCGCCGACGTGGAGGATCTTCATGGTGTTGGTGCCACCCTGGGTGGTGTAGCTGTCACCCTTGGTCAGGATCACCCAGTCACCCTTGGTGACCACGCCGCGTTGCAGCAGTTCGTCCACGGCCATCTGGCTGACCTTCTCCGGGGGCAGTGCGGCGGCGTCGAAGGGGATGGTTTCCACACCACGGAACAGGGCCACGCGGGCCTGGGTTTCGCGGTGCGGGGAGTACGCGTAGATCGGTACCGAGGAACGGATGCGCGACATGATCAGCGGGGTGTAGCCACTTTCGGTCAGGCAGATGATGGCCTTGATACCGGGGAAGTGGTTGGCGGCGTACATCGACGCCAGGGCAATGCTTTCGTCGCAGCGCTCGAAGGTCTTGCCAATACGGTGGCTGGAGCGGCGGGTGTCAGGGTGCTTCTCGGCGCCCTGGCAGATGCGCGCCATGGCCTGCACGGCTTCGAGCGGGTACTCGCCAGCGGCGCTTTCGGCCGACAGCATCACGGCGTCGGTGTAGTCGAGCACGGCGTTGGCTACGTCCGAGACTTCCGCGCGGGTCGGCATCGGGCTGTGGATCATCGACTCCATCATCTGGGTCGCAGTGATCACGGCTTTGTTGTAGCGGCGGGCGTGCAGGATGATCTTCTTCTGGATGCCCACCAGTTCGGCATCGCCGATTTCCACGCCGAGGTCACCACGGGCCACCATCACGGCGTCGCTGGCGCGGATCAGGCCGTCCAGGGCTTCATCGTCCGCGACGGCTTCGGCGCGTTCGATCTTGGCCACCAGCCAGGCTTTGCTTCCGGCTTCGTCGCGCAGGCGGCGGGCCAGTTCCATGTCGGCGGCGTCACGGGGGAAGGACACCGCCAGGTAGTCCAGTTCCATTTCCGCGGCCAGCTTGATGTCAGCCTTGTCCTTGGCGGTCAGGGCCGGAGCGGTCAGGCCGCCGCCGCGGCGGTTGATGCCCTTGTGGTCGGACAGGGGGCCGCCGATGAGTACGCGGCACTGCAGCTCGTCGGCGCTGGTGGATTCGACGCGCATCACCACGCGGCCGTCGTCCAGCAGCAGTTCGTCGCCGACGCCGCAATCCTTGATCAGGTCCGGGTAGTCGATACCCACCACGTCCTGGTTGCCGGCGTCACGCGGGTGGGTGACGGAGAAGCGGAAGTTGTCACCTTCTTTCAGTTCGATGCGTTTGTTGGCGAACTTGGCGATGCGGATCTTCGGGCCTTGCAGGTCGCCGAGCAGGGCGACGAAGCGGCCGTGCTTGGCGGCCAGCTCGCGGACCAGGCGTGCGCGTGCCTTGTGTTCCTCGGGGCTGCCATGGGAGAAGTTCAGGCGGGCAACGTTCAACCCGGCGATGATCAGTTGCTCCAGGACCTCCGGGGAGTTGCTGGCCGGGCCGAGGGTGGCGACGATTTTGGTACGGCGGAAAGGCATGCGAAGACTCCATTTTTCAAGCAGAGCCCGAGGCTACTACGCGGGAAAACTGTAGTCATTGTTCGTTTTCACTACCCGCTGAATTGTTTCAGGTGGCCCGCCGGACGGCTTCAGGGATGGTCCTGGTTGAGGGCCTGATCAAGATGGCGCGAGGCCTTGCTGGCCAGGTCGCTGTCAGGGAACTGCACCAGCAGCCGACGGAAGTAGCCGATGGCCTTGTCACGGTTGGCGTGCGGGTTGTCCGGCGCCAGGTACATCAGGCCTAACTGGTACAGCGCTTTCTGCTTGATGTCCGGTTGCACGTGCGCGTCGGACAGGGCCAACAGGTAGAACTCCTCGGCTTCGGCTACACGATCCTTGAGCACGGCACGGCGTGACAGCAGGGTCATGTCCGGATCCAGTCCTGCTTTGTAGAGGTCGAGGTTATCGCTCGGTTGCCAGGTGGCGAGGAGTTCGCGCGAGGTCTTCTGCACCGGCTCCTTCGCTCGTTGGCGGATCACCAGAATGCGTGCTTCGGTGCGCTCGGCTGCGCGGCTGCTGGGGAATTCGTTGAGGACTCGTTCCAGGTAGGCCATCGCCTTGATGTCATCACGTTGCTCGTTGAAGCGGTTCATGTAGATCAGGCCGATCTGGTAGAGGGCAATGGCGCGAACGTTGTCGCTGAACTTGTCGTCGCGATAGCCGATCAGGTAGAGCTCTTCCGCCTCCGGGCTCTTGGCATCTCGAATGGCCATGGCGCTGTAAGTGAGCAGGTCGCCTTCTTCCTCCACGGCTGCGGCCATGCGCTTGCTCTTCATGGTCTTGTATTCCACCACTTCGTTGGTGGTGACCTGGGCGATGAAAAGCGGCGTGGTAGGCGAGCAGGCGCTCAGCAACACGCAGAGGGCGAGGAGGGCAGGGTGCTTGGAATGCATGATGACCGGGGCCTTGGACGACCCACGCAGTCTAGCAGTGGCTTCTGGCCATCTGTGGCGCGCGCCCGCAAGTCCAATCGGAGGTTATGCTTCGTACTTCGTGATCGCCCGGCGGCCTGAAGAAGCGGCGCTTTCGGCCGATATCCCGGTGGACGGAGGAACTACCCATGCGAACCCTGTTAATCCTGACCCTGCTGGCAGCCATGGTTGGCTGCACCCGCTGGTCCCTCGACCACCACCTGAACAACGCCTACCGCTCTTACGAGAGGGGTAATTGCGAGGACGTGATGCTCGAACTGTCCAAGGCCGAGCGCAAGAGCCGCTCCCGCCAGTACCTGCAGCCGGAAATTTCCCTGCTGCGCGGCCAGTGCCTGGAACGCCAGAATCTGTTCGTCGATGCGGCGCAAACCTACCAGTTCATCATCGCGCGCTATCCCACCAGCGAGTACGCCTACCGGGCAAAGGCGCGCCTGGATACCTTGCAGCAACTTGGTCGGCTGGGCAGCAACGCGTCCAGCGCCGCACCACTCTGACCTGAAACCCGGCCGTCGGTCGTTGCTGGCTTGAGCTGCGACGGGCCGCGACTAAGCTGAGCCTCTATTCGAGGGAACCCTGGAATGCGTTACCTGCTGTGCTGCCTGTTACTGGTTCCGGTCGCCGCCGGCGCGGAAATCTACCGATGGACCGACGCCCAGGGGCAGGTTCATTTCAGTGAGACGCCGCGAGAAGGTGCCAAGCCGGTTACGGTGAAGCCCCAGGTGGTGGAGCGCGACCAACTGACTCGCGAGCGCGAGGCACGTACAGCGAAGTTCTACGACGCGCGCCGCCAGGAGCAGGCGGTCGCGGCTGGCCGGGCCGCGGAGGCGCGGGAGCAACAAGAGAAAAGGTGCAGCCAGCTGCGCGAACAGCAGGGTCAGCTGAGTAACGGCGGTCCCTTCTATCGTCTCGACGAGCGCGGTGAGCGTCAGTACTACACTGATGAACAGATCGAAACCTTCCGTCGCACACTGGCAGAGAGCGTGGCCAGCGACTGTTATTGAAGGTTGGTCCGTGGCGGCAATGGGTTCATACTGAAATGCCACCTATAGCGATTTGATATCATGCCTACCAAGCGCCATATCGAACGCCATCAGTTGCCTTACTACCTGAAGGTGTTCAATCGCATTACCGACAAGCCCATGGGCTACCTGGGCAACGTCTCCATGGACGGGCTGATGCTGATCAGTCAGCTGCCCATGTTGGTGGGCGCGCGCTTCGACATGCGATTGAAGATTCCTGGCAAGGACGGGCAGCTGCATTTCATTGATTTCTACGCCAACTGTCAGTGGTGCCATGAGGATGTAACGCCCGGACACTACGACTCCGGTTTCTCTCTGGTAGCCCCACCGTCGGAATACGCCGACCTCATCGATGCCCTGCGCTTCTATTTCAGCTTTCGCCCTTTGGCCGCCTCGGCCTGAATCCGTCTGAACGAAGGTCTCTCGCCCGCACTCGGGATTGGCTTGTTTCGACACGAGCAAGAACAAAGCCGGCATTTCGCCGGCTTTGTTCTTGGAGTCGTCATTTCTTGTGTGTGCCCTTGGGAAGGCGGACCACCTGGGTCTCGGAGTAGATATCGTGCCAGGTGCGCTTTTCCTTGTCCCACAGGCTCCAGAAGAAGCCCAACCCCAGCGTCAGCCAGGAACCGATCGCGATCACGAAGCGTAGCAGTGCCTGCCACAGGCTGATGGCTGAGCCGTCCTTGTTCTGCACGCGGATACTCCAGACCTGCATGCCGAGGGTCTGGCCAGTGTGGGTCCAGAACTTGGCGAAGAAGCCGAACAGGCTGAAGACGACAAGCGTGGCAAGCAGGGGGTCGCCAGAAAGCCCACCCGCCTCGGCAAGTTGCCTCATCTGGGCTTCCCCGTGAATCAGGATGCGTATTGATTGGTAGGCAAAACCTACAACCAGGATCAGTGCTACGCAGAGCAGGAAGTCGTAGAAGATCGCAGCGAAGCGGCGAGCCAGCCCGGCAGTGGGGAAATCGCCCTGGGGGCGCAGCTGATGTTTCGGCATTGCGAACTCTTGGCGTATTGAGGGCGCGCCATTCTAACAGTCGATCAGCGGGCACAAAAAAGCCCCTGATGTTTCCATCAGGGGCTTTTCGGCGAAAAGCTCAGATCAGTTAACGACCTGGACCTTGTCAGCCTGCATGCCTTTCTGGCCTTGAACGGCTTCGAAGGTAACCTTCTGGCCTTCTTTCAGGCTACGGAAGCCGGAGCCTTCGATAGCGCGGAAGTGAACGAACAGATCCGGGCCGCTTTCCGGGGTGATGAAACCAAAACCTTTCTCGTCGTTGAACCATTTGACGGTGCCGGTTTGACGATTCGACATATCTTTTTCCTTGAAACTGAAGTTGATGACAGCCTGCTGTTCACTCACGAGCCAGAAGGGCTGGAACTGGTTGCAAAGAGGTAAGAGAAGTCGAGCGGGATGTAGCGGATCTGGTGATCTACCGCATCAGGTCACGATTCAACAGCGACCCATGCAAACACAGTTGCCCAACTCTACGTAAGTTTTAAGGAATTGCCAATCCCCGTAAGTCCAATCTTTACAGGCGGTTGATCGGGCCTCGGACAAGCGGGAAGTAGAGTGGATATAGAGGGGAAAGCCTGGAGAAGGCTTGAAGATATCGTGGTGCCCCGGGAGAGACTCGAACTCTCACTCTGTCGCCAGAAACGGATTTTGAATCCGCCGCGTCTACCATTCCGCCACCGAGGCACGATGGGCGCGCAGTATAGGGATGCGCTCTGAGGCGGTCAATCCGTCTCCGTGGTCAGGAACGGCCATTTCCTGTACTATTTGCGCCCCTGCGATACGACCCCCCACCATGCGCGTAGCCGACTTTCATTTCGAGCTCCCCGAAGCTCTGATTGCCCGTCATCCCCTGGCCGAACGCCGAGCCAGCCGCCTTCTCGTGCTGGACGGTGACACGGGCTCCCTTAGCCATCGCCGCTTTGCCGACCTGCTGGAATACCTGCGTCCCGGCGACCTGATGGTGTTCAACAATACCCGGGTGATTCCCGCACGACTGTTCGGCCAGAAGGCCTCCGGCGGCAAGCTGGAGATCCTCGTCGAGCGTGTGCTGGATAGCCACCGTGTGCTGGCCCATGTGCGTTCAAGCAAATCGCCCAAGCCCGGCTCGACCCTGCTGATCGATGGTGGCGGTGAAGCCGAGATGCTCGCCCGTCACGATGCGCTTTTCGAACTTCGGTTCGCCGAAGAAGTGCTGCCATTGTTGGAGCGGGTCGGCCATATGCCGCTGCCGCCTTATATAGACCGGCCTGACGACGACGCGGATCGCGAACGCTATCAGACTGTTTATGCCCGACATGCGGGTGCCGTTGCCGCGCCTACTGCCGGGTTGCACTTCGATCAGGACCTGCTGGAGGCCATTGCCGCCAAAGGCGTGGAGAGTGCATTCGTCACCCTGCATGTCGGGGCGGGCACTTTCCAGCCAGTACGGGTGGAACGCATCGAAGACCATCACATGCACCACGAGTGGCTTGAGGTCGGTCAGGATGTGGTGGACGCAGTGGCGGCTTGCCGCGCCCGTGGTGGTCGGGTAATCGCCGTCGGCACTACCAGCGTGCGCTCCCTGGAGAGCGCCGCACGGGATGGCCAGCTCAAGGCCTTCAGCGGCGACACCGACATCTTTTTGTACCCGGGCCGTTCTTTTCATGTGGTCGATGCCTTGGTCACCAACTTCCATTTGCCCGAATCCACCTTGCTGATGCTGGTCTCGGCCTTCGCCGGCTACCCGGAAACCATGGCTGCCTATGCCGCCGCGGTGGAAGAGGGCTACCGATTCTTCAGTTACGGTGATGCGATGTTCATCACCCGCAATCCCGCCCCGCGCGGACCCGAGGACCAAGCATGACGCGCACCTGCCGGATGAACTTCGAGCTGCTGGCCACCGACGGCAAGGCCCGTCGCGGCCGCCTGACCTTCCCCCGGGGCGTCGTCGAGACACCTGCCTTCATGCCTGTAGGAACCTACGGCACCGTGAAGGGGATGTTGCCGCGCGATATCGAAGGAATCGGCGCGCAAATTATCCTGGGCAACACGTTCCATCTCTGGCTGCGGCCGGGCATGGAGGTCATCAAGCGGCACGGTGACCTGCACGATTTCATGCAATGGCAGGGGCCGATCCTCACTGACTCAGGCGGCTTCCAGGTGTTCAGTCTGGGTGCGATGCGCAAGATCAAGGAAGAGGGCGTGACCTTTGCCTCTCCGGTGGATGGCGCCAAAGTGTTCATGGGGCCCGAAGAGTCCATGCAGGTGCAGCGTGACCTCGGCTCGGACATCGTAATGATCTTCGATGAGTGCACGCCGTATCCGGCAGACTTCGACACCGCAAAACGCTCCATGGAGTTGTCGTTGCGCTGGGCAAAACGCTCCAAAGCGGCCCACGGCGAGAGCACCGCAGCGCTGTTCGGCATCGTCCAGGGTGGCATGCACGAGGAACTACGCATGCGCTCCCTTGAGGGGCTCGACGAGATCGGTTTCGACGGCCTGGCAATCGGCGGACTGTCGGTGGGCGAGCCAAAGGAAGAAATGATCCGTGTGCTGGACTATCTGCCTGGCCAGATGCCAGCGGACAAGCCGCGCTACCTGATGGGTGTTGGCAAGCCGGAAGATCTGGTGGAAGGCGTGCGTCGCGGGGTGGATATGTTCGATTGCGTGATGCCGACCCGTAACGCGCGCAATGGCCACCTGTTCATCGACACCGGCGTGCTGAAAATTCGCAACTCGGTGCACAAGCATGATGAGTCCCCGCTGGACCCGACCTGCGACTGTTACACCTGCAAACACTTCTCCCGCGCCTATCTGCACCATCTGGACAAATGCGGCGAAATGCTCGGCAGCATGTTGAATACAATCCACAACTTGCGGCATTACCAGCGTCTGATGGCTGGTTTGCGCGAGGCTATCCAACAGGGTAAATTGGCCGCCTTTGTCGATGCCTTCTATGCCAAGCGCGGACTACCGACTCCGCCCCTGGACTGATAAAGCCGCAGATTTCCAGAACGATTACTTTCCAAATTTCCGTAACAGGAGTGCTAAATGAGCTTTCTGATTCCCGCTGCCTATGCCGACGCCGCTGCACCGGCCGCCGCTGCAGGTCCCGCCGGTACTGGTTTCGAGTGGGTTTTCCTGATCGGCTTCCTGGTCATCTTCTACCTGATGATCTGGCGTCCCCAGGCCAAACGCGCCAAAGAGCACAAGAACCTCCTGGGCAGCCTGCAGAAGGGTGACGAAGTGGTCACCTCCGGCGGCATCGCCGGCAAGGTCACGAAGGTCACTGACGACTTCGTGGTCATCGAAGTCTCTGACAGCGTCGAGCTGAAGTTCCAGAAGGCGGCTATTGCGGCGACCCTGCCGAAGGGCACCCTGAAAGCCATCTAAAGGGTTAATGGATCAACACCGACGGGGCGCCAACTGGCGCCCCGCGTCATAACGGGCGGAGTCATGCTCAACAAGTACCCACTGTGGAAATATCTGCTGATCCTGGCGGTGCTGGCGATCGGCCTGGTTTATTCCGCGCCCAATCTCTATCCGGACGACCCAGCGATCCAGATCAGCGGTACCAGTACCGCGCTGAAGATCCAGCAATCGGATCTGGACAAGGCTGCTGAGGCCCTCAAGCAATCCGGTATCGAACTCAAATCCGCCAGCGTCAGCGCGACTGGTGGCCTGCTGCGCCTGACCAAGCTGGGGGATCAACTGCCCGCCAAGGACGTGGTGCGCAAGGCTCTTGGTGATGATTACGTAGTCGCCCTGAACCTGGCTCCGACCACGCCGGACTGGCTGCGCAAGCTCGGCGCCGCGCCGATGAAGCTGGGGTTGGACCTCTCCGGTGGCGTGCACTTCCTGTTGGAAGTGGACATGGAGAAAGCGGTCACTGCGCGTCTGAAGATATACGAAGGCGAAGTCCGCGCCCTGCTGCGCAAGGAGCGTGTCCGCTACCGCAGTCTGCCGGCCCAGGAAAATGGCTTCCAGCTTGGCTTCTCTGATCAGGAGTCCTTGGACAAGGCCCGGTCGCTGATTCGCAAGAGCTTTACCGACTTCGATATGGCCACCACTGAGCGTGGTGGTCAGCAGGTCCTGCAGCTGACCCTGACCCAGGCCAAGCTGGCAGAGATTCGTGAATACTCGATCAAGCAGAACCTGACCACCGTCCGCAACCGCGTTAACGAACTGGGTGTGGCCGAGCCGATCGTGCAGCGCCAGGGTGCCAACCGCATCGTCGTTGAGCTGCCGGGCGTACAAGACACCGCCGAAGCCAAGCGTATCCTTGGCAAGACTGCGAACCTCGAGTTCCGTTTGGCTGCTGAGCCGACCGCCAGCAAGGCCTCCACCGAGCTCTTTGAGTTCCGTGAGCCGGGTCGTCCGCCGGTACCGCTGGAGCGGGGCTTGATTATCACCGGGGACCAGGTTACCGACGCCCAGGCCAGTTATGACGAGAACGGTCGCCCTCAGGTGAACATCCGTCTTGACGGTCAGGGCGGCGATTTGATGAGTCGTGCTACCCGCAATAACGTGGGGCGCAGCATGGCGGTGATCTTCATCGAGCAGCGTCCAGTTACCCGTTATGTGACCCAGGATGTCGATGGCGTCCAGAAGGAAGTAGCGGTACAGAGCTTCAAGGAAGAGAAGAAGATCATCAGTCTGGCGACCATTCAGTCGCCGCTGGGTAGCCAGTTCCGTATCACTGGCCTGGACGGCCAGGGCGAGTCGTCCGAGCTGGCCCTGCTGCTGCGCGCGGGTGGTCTGGCTGCGCCAATGTACTTCGCGGAAGAACGCACCATTGGCCCGAGCCTGGGTGCCGAGAACATTGTCAAAGGCATCGAGTCCACTGAGTGGGCGATGGTCTTCGTATCGTTGTTCATCATGGCTATCTACCGCTTCTTCGGGCTGCTGGCCACCGTCGCCCTGGCATTCAACCTGGTGCTGCTGGTTGGTCTGATGTCGGTGATCGGTGCAACCCTGACCTTGCCGGGTATTGCCGGTATCGTGCTGACCCTGGGGATGGCGGTGGACGCTAACGTGCTGATCTATTCGCGGATTCGTGAGGAACTCGCGAACGGACTGTCGGTGCAGCGCGCGATCCATGAAGGCTTCGATCGCGCCTACTCGGCGATCATCGACAGTAACCTCACCACCCTGCTGGTGGGCGGCATCCTGTTCGCCCTCGGCACCGGTCCGATCAAGGGCTTTGCTGTGACCATGTCGCTGGGGATCATCACCTCGATGTTCACCGCCATCATGTTCACCCGTGGCCTGGTCAACCTGATCTTCGGTGGCCGCAACTTCAAGAAACTGTGGATTTGAGGCCTGTCATGATCAAGTCAACCATTCGTTTCATGGCGATACGCAACGTTGCGTTCGCCATCACTGTGATCATTAGCCTGATCGGTATTGGCAGCCTGTTCGCCAAGGGCCTGAACTTCGGCCTGGACTTCACCGGCGGTACGCTGATCGAGTTGTCCTATGAGCAGCCGGCGAATCTCGAGCTGATCAAGCGCGAGCTTGGTGAGGCGGGCTTCGAGGATGCGGTGGTGCAGAGTTTCGGCGCGTCCACGGACGTGCTGGTGCGCCTGGCTGGTGATGATCCGCAACTCGGTAACAAGATTGCCGACGCCCTGCGCAAGGTGGATGCCGAGAGCAAGTTCGAGCTAAAGCGCGTGGAGTTCGTGGGGCCCCAGGTAGGCGAGGAGCTGCGTGACCAGGGTGGCCTGGCCATGCTTCTGGCACTGGGCGGCATCCTGCTGTACCTGGCCTTCCGCTTCCAGTGGAAGTTTGGTGTGGGCGCGGTGGCCTCGTTGATTCACGACGTGATCGTCACCTTGGGGATCCTGGCATTCTTCCAGGTGCCCTTTGACCTCACCGTGCTGGCCGCGGTCCTGGCGATGATTGGCTACTCGCTGAACGACACCATCATCATCTTCGACCGTATCCGCGAAAACTTCCGCGTGTTGCGCCGGGCTGACCTGATCGAGAACATCGACGTGTCCTGCACCCAGACGCTGCTGCGGACAATCGCCACTTCGATGTCCACCGCGCTGGCGCTGTTCGCCCTGCTGATCTTCGGCGGCGATAGCCTGCATGGTTTTGCGCTGTCGCTGCTGGTTGGTGTTGTGGTGGGTACCTACTCCTCCATCTACATCAGTGCTCCAGTGTTGATCTGGCTGGGGCTGTCCTCGGAAGACTTGATTCCGCCGGCGAACACCGCCGAGGTGGACGATCGTCCCTGAGGAGCGCAAGCGCTATGTCTGAGGCCCGGCACTTGTCGGGCCTTGTCATTTCTGGTGTATGAGACTGTCGTCCCATTTATCGGAATAATCCTACGTGATCGGGAACTCGACTTGGTTTCCTCTATCCAAGGCAGTGAGCAGGGCATGCAAGCCCGTTATGGAAGAGTCAGGAGGTTCATGTGAACAAGTCGATGCTAATCGGTACTGTTTTGGGTGCGGTTGGCGTGACTGCCGGCGGCGCTGTGGCCACTTACAGTTTGGTGGGCAATAGCGGTCCGGAGTATGCCGAGGTGCTCGCTGTTCAGCCGATCAATGAAACCGTGAAGACGCCGCGTGAGGTCTGCAACGATGTGGCAGTGACTCGCCAGCGCCCGGTCAAGGATCAGCACCAGATCGCCGGTACCGTCCTTGGTGCGGTGGCAGGTGGCCTGCTGGGTAACCAGGTTGGTGGTGGCTCGGGCAAGAAGATCGCGACCGTCGCTGGTGCGGTGGGTGGTGGCTATGCTGGCAACAAGGTGCAGGAGCATATGCAGGAAGGTGACACCTATACCACCACCGAAACCCGCTGCAAGACCGTCACCGACACCAGCGAAAAGCTGGTGGGCTATGACGTGAAGTATCAATTGGACGGTAAGGTCGGCCAGGTGCGCATGGATCATGATCCGGGCCGGCAGATTCCGGTCACTAAGGAAGGTCAGTTGATCCTGGGGCAGGTGGGTGGCGACGTCCAGCCTCAGGGCGGTGGTGCCGGCGTGCAGCAGTAAGGCGCTTCCAGACAACAAAAAACCCGGCTGAGGCCGGGTTTTTTGTGTTGCGTGAAGCGCGATCAGCGCTTCAGCGAAGGCGGCAGATGTGGCTGGATGGCGGTCAGCACTGCCTTGAAGCATTTGGTATTGCCTGCGACCACATGGCCCTTCTCGAGGAAGTCGTGGCCGCCGGTGAAATCACTCACCAGGCCGCCGGCTTCCTGCACCAGCAGGGCGCCCGCTGCCATGTCCCACTCGGACAGGCCGAACTCCCAGAAGGCGTCGAAGCGACCAGCCGCAACATAGGCCAGGTCCAGGCTGGCGGAGCCGGCGCGGCGGATGCCGGCGGTCTGGCCCACCAGGCTGCGGAACATGCCCAGGTAGTTGTCGAGATTGTCGATCTGGCTATCGCGGAAGGGGAAGCCGGTGCCGAGCAGGGCGCCTTCCAGGCTCTTGCGCGGGCTGACGCGCAGGCGGCGGCCGTTGAGGGCGGCGCCACGACCGCGGCTCGCGGTGAACTCTTCCTGGCGGACCGGGTCCAGGACGACGGCGTGCTCCAGGCGGCCCTTGTATTTGCAGGCGATGCTGACGGCAAAGTGCGGAACGCCGCGGATGAAGTTGGTGGTGCCATCCAGGGGGTCGATGATCCACAGGTAGTCGGCGCCCTCGCCCTTGCCTTCCAGCAGGCCACCTTCCTCGCCGAGGATGCTGTGGTTCGGGTAGGCCTTGCGCAGGGCATGCACGATGGCCAGTTCTGCAGCGCGATCGACCTCGGTGACGTAGTCCTTGGCGTCCTTCTCGTTGACGGAGATAACGTCCAGGCGCTCAATCGAGCGGAAAATCAGTTCACCGGCGCTGCGAGCGGCGCGCAGGGCGATATTCAGCATAGGCTGCATGGGGAGTTCACCTGGGTCGTTAAAGAAGAAAGCCGCACATGGTAGCAGAAAAAGCTGCGGGCAGGCAGGGGAGGCAGCGTGATTCGTGGCGTTGCGTCGGGGTGTCCGGTAAGATTCTCTGCTCCTTTTAAGTTCGGCTGAGAGGCTAGAGCGTTGCTGCAGAACATTCGCGTGGTGCTGGTCAATACCAGCCATCCCGGCAATATCGGTGGTGCCGCCCGCGCCATGAAGAACATGGGCCTGACGAAGCTGGTGCTGGTCGATCCTGTGGACTTTCCGAGCCCGGAGGCTCGTGCTCGCGCATCCGGTGCTGATGACATTCTGGATGGTGCCCAGGTGGTTGGTACCCTCGAAGAGGCGCTGGTGGGCTGCAGCCTGGTTGTTGGCACCAGTGCCCGAGATCGCCGCATACCCTGGCCGTTGCTCGATCCGCGCGAGTGTGGCAAGACGTCCGTTGAGCAGGTGCAGGTCGGCGGTGAGGTCGCCCTTGTATTCGGTCGCGAATATGCGGGTCTTACCAATGAGGAGCTGCAGCGCTGCCAGTACCATGTGCACATTCCCTCGAATCCGGAGTTCTCTTCGCTGAATCTGGCCGCCGCCGTGCAGGTGCTGGTCTATGAAGTGCGCATGGCCTGGCTGGAGCAGGAAGGACTGCCGAGCAAGGTCGAGAAGGTTGAAACCACAGCCATGCTCAATGCTCAGCCGGTCACCGTCGATGAGCTTGAGCGTTACTACGAACACCTGGAAAGCACCCTGGTGGAGATCGGCTTCCTCGATCCCGAGAAGCCCCGGCACCTGATGTCCAGGCTGCGTCGGCTATATGGGCGCAGTGGCATCAGCAAGCTGGAAATGAACATCCTGCGCGGCATCCTGACGGAAACCCAGAAAGCCGCGCGGGGCGATGCAAGCAAGCGGAGTGACAAGTGATGTTCGACGGCATTCGAGAAGACATTCAAAGCGTATTCCACCGTGATCCGGCTGCGCGCAATGCCTTCGAGGTGCTCACTTGTTATCCAGGCTTACACGCCATCTGGTTGCATCGCGCAGCCCATGCTTTGTGGATCGCCGGGTGGAAGTGGCTGGCGCGCCTGGTGTCGAACTTCAGTCGCTGGCTGACCGGTATCGAGATCCATCCGGGGGCGAAGATTGGTCGTCGCTTCTTCATTGACCATGGCATGGGAATCGTCATTGGTGAGACTGCCGAGATTGGCAACGATGTCACCCTCTACCAGGGTGTGACGCTGGGTGGTACCAGTTGGAATCAGGGCAAGCGCCACCCGACGCTGGAAGACGGCGTGGTGGTGGGGGCGGGTGCGAAGGTGCTTGGTCCCTTCACGGTGGGTGCCGGCGCCAAGATCGGCTCCAATGCCGTTGTGACGAAGGCGGTGCCGGCCGGCGCCACTGCGGTGGGTATTCCCGGTCGGATCATCGTCAAGGCTGATCCGGAGCAAGAGGCCAAGCGCCAGGCGATTGCTGAGCGCTTCGGCTTCGATGCCTATGGTCTCGGTCAGGACATGCCCGACCCTGTGGCGCGCGCTATCGGCCAGTTGCTGGATCATGTGCAGGCGGTGGATGAGCGCCTGGATGGCATGTGCAAGGCGCTGACCGCGCTGGGTAGCGACTACTGCGCCAAGGCACTGCCGGAACTGCGCGACGAGGACTTTGCCGGCGTCAAGGATGAACAGCGCAAGTCGGTCGGTTGAGCCGCATTCATTCGGCCTTGCTCCGGCAGTCGAGGTCGGATTATTAGGGTGCTAACGGGGTGTGCCTCTGATATTATCCACGCCCCTGCAAGATTTAATCCCGACTGATTTGATCAGGCTTATAGTTGACTTAAATAGTCGGGAATTGCATACTCGCTGCATTCCAGCGATCCCGTGGTACTCACCATGCGACTGACCACCAAAGGCCGTTACGCCGTCACCGCCATGCTCGACCTGGCGCTGCATGCGCAGCACGGGCCGGTGTCCCTGGCGGATATTTCCGAGCGGCAGGGCATTTCCCTGTCCTATCTCGAGCAGCTTTTCGCCAAGCTCCGTCGCGGCAACCTGGTCAGCAGTGTGCGAGGTCCGGGAGGTGGCTACCAGCTTTCCCGTGATATGCACGGCATTCATGTCGCCCAGGTAATAGATGCGGTCAACGAGTCGGTGGATGCCACCCGTTGCCAGGGTCTGGGTGATTGCCACTCCGGTGATACCTGCCTCACCCACCACCTCTGGTGTGATCTGAGCCTGCAGATCCATGAGTTCCTCAGTGGCATCAGTCTGGCCGACCTGGTCAACCGTCGCGAGGTGCAAGAGGTCGCTCAGCGGCAGGATCAACGCCGCTGTGGAAGCAATGGCAGGATGCCGCACCTCGATAAGATTGAAGCGTCCGCCATCGATTGAGCAGGGCGCCGGCCCGTGATTGGCCCCGATACCTGATAGGAGAGCCCCGATGAAATTGCCGATTTACCTCGACTACTCCGCCACTACGCCAGTGGACCCGCGCGTCGCTCAGAAGATGAGCGATTGCCTGCTGGTGGACGGCAACTTCGGCAACCCGGCGTCGCGTTCCCACGTGTTCGGCTGGAAAGCAGAAGAGGCGGTGGAGAACGCCCGTCGTCAGGTGGCAGAGCTGGTCAACGCTGATCCGCGAGAAATCGTCTGGACGTCTGGTGCTACCGAGTCCGACAACCTCGCCATCAAGGGCGTGGCGCACTTCTATAGCGGCAAGGGCAAGCACATCATCACCTCGAAGATCGAGCACAAGGCGGTGCTGGACACCACCCGCCAGCTGGAGCGCGAAGGCTTTGAGGTGACTTATCTCGAGCCGGGCGAAGATGGCCTGATCACCCCGGCCATGGTCGAGGCAGCTCTGCGTGACGACACCATCCTCGTCTCCGTCATGCATGTGAACAATGAAATCGGCACCATCAACGACATCGCTGCCATCGGCGAGCTGACCCGTGCCCGCGGCATCCTCTTCCATGTCGATGCCGCCCAGTCCACCGGCAAGGTGGAGATCGACCTGGAGAAGCTCAAGGTTGATCTGATGTCTTTCTCCGCGCACAAGACCTATGGCCCGAAAGGCATCGGCGCGCTCTACGTACGCCGTAAGCCACGTGTGCGTCTGGAAGCCATGATGCACGGTGGTGGCCATGAGCGCGGCATGCGTTCTGGCACCCTGGCAACCCACCAGATCGTCGGCATGGGTGAAGCCTTCCATATCGCCAAGCAGGAGATGGCCGCCGAGCGCGTGCGCATCAAGGCTTTGGCAGATCGTTTCTGGGCTCAGATCGACGGCATGGAAGAGCTCTACCTGAACGGTAGTGCCACTGCTCGCGTGCCGCACAACATGAACGTCAGCTTCAACTACGTCGAAGGCGAGTCGTTGATCATGGCGCTCAAGGACCTTGCGGTCTCCTCCGGCTCCGCTTGCACCTCGGCTTCCCTGGAGCCGTCCTACGTGCTGCGCGCCCTGGGTCGCAATGACGAGCTGGCGCACAGCTCCATTCGCTTCACTTTCGGTCGTTTCACCACCGCAGAGGAAGTGGACTATGCCGCTGCCAAGGTGCGCGAAGCGGTCAGCAAGCTCCGTGAACTGTCCCCGCTGTGGGATATGTATAAAGAGGGCGTCGACCTGTCCCAGGTCGAATGGCAGGCGCACTGACGCCACCCTGATGAGTGAGGAATAGTTACCATGGCATACAGCGACAAGGTCATCGATCACTACGAAAACCCGCGTAACGTCGGCAAGCTCGACGCCCAGGACCCCGATGTGGGCACTGGCATGGTCGGCGCGCCGGCCTGCGGCGACGTGATGCGTCTGCAGATCAAGGTCAACGAGCAAGGCGTGATCGAAGACGCCAAGTTCAAGACCTACGGCTGCGGTTCCGCCATCGCTTCCAGCTCCCTCGCTACCGAGTGGATGAAGGGCAAGACCCTGGACGAGGCAGCGGCCATCAAGAACACCACCATCGCCGAAGAACTGGCTCTTCCTCCAGTGAAGATTCACTGCTCGGTGTTGGCTGAGGACGCTATCAAGGCGGCCGTCCACGACTACAAGCAGAAGAAGGGTCTGCTCTAAGCGCTCGAACGAGTAAGGAGTTGCAATGGCCATCAGCATGACTGAGTCTGCCGCCCGTCACGTGCAGCGTTCCATTGAGGGGCGCGGCAAGGGTGAAGGTATCCGTCTGGGGGTGCGTACGACTGGCTGCTCCGGTCTCGCCTATGTGCTGGAGTTCGTCGACGAGCTGACTGCGGATGACATGGTCTTCGAGAGTCACGGCGTCAAGGTGATCATCGATCCCAAGAGTCTGACCTACCTTGATGGGACCGAGCTGGACTTCGTTCGCGAAGGGCTCAACGAGGGCTTCAAGTTCAATAACCCGAACGTACGTGGCGAATGCGGCTGCGGCGAGAGCTTCAACGTCTGAGGCGTGTGTGGGAACTCCCTGTCATTTCGCTCTGTTCGACCTGAAGCCGGGTCATCGACTGGATCTGGACCAGCTTGCGGCGCGTTACCGTGAGCTGGCTCGTACCGTCCATCCTGATCGTTTCGCTGATGCTTCCGAGCGCGAACAGCGCTTGGCGCTGGAGCGTGCAGCCCAGCTCAACGATGCTTACCAGACGCTCAAGAGTGCGCCGCGGCGGGCGTTGTACCTGCTGGCGCTGAAAGGGCGAGAGCTTCCGCTTGAGGTGACGGTGCAGGATCCACAGTTCCTGCTACAGCAGATGCAGTGGCGCGAAGAGCTGGAGGACTTGCACGACAGTGCTGACCTGGAGGGCGTTGGCGCCTTCAAGCGCCGGCTAAAGGTTGCCCAGGCCGAGTTGGATGGTGATTTCGCTGAGTGTTGGGATGACCCTGCTCGCCGCGAAGATGCCGAGCGCCTGGTGCGTCGCATGCAGTTCCTCGACAAGCTGACCCACGAAGTGCGCCAACTGGAAGAGCGCCTCGACGATTAACCCGCGATGCCGTCTTGGTTGCCGGTACGCCTGATAAATAGACAAGCATGGCCCTACTGCAGATCGCCGAACCCGGACTGAGCCCCCAGCCGCACCAGCGCCGCCTGGCGGTGGGAATCGACCTGGGTACTACCAACTCGCTGGTCGCTGCTGTGCGCAGCGGTGTTGCCGAGCCCCTGCCGGATTCCGACGGGCAGGTCATCCTGCCATCCGCGGTCCGCTATCACGCAGACCGCGTCGAAGTCGGTCGCAGTGCCAAGCAGGCTGCGTCCAGTGATCCGCTGAATACCATCATTTCGGTCAAGCGCTTCATGGGGCGTGGCCTGGAAGACGTGAAGCAACTCGGCGAACAATTGCCGTACCGCTTCGTTGGTGGCGAATCGCACATGCCTTTCATCGAGACTGTCCAGGGTGCCAAGAGCCCGGTGGAAGTTTCGGCTGACATTCTCAAAACCCTGCGGCAGCGCGCCGAGCAGACCCTCGGGGGCGAATTGGTAGGTGCCGTGATCACCGTGCCCGCCTACTTTGACGAGGCCCAGCGCCAGGCCACCAAGGACGCCGCGCGCCTTGCGGGTCTCAATGTGCTGCGCCTACTCAATGAGCCGACTGCCGCTGCAGTGGCCTATGGCCTGGATAAGCAGGCCGAAGGCGTGATTGCCATCTATGACCTGGGTGGCGGCACTTTCGATATTTCCATCCTGCGCCTGACCCGCGGCGTGTTTGAGGTCATGGCCACCGGTGGCGACAGCGCCTTGGGCGGCGATGATTTCGATCATGCCATTGCCGGCTGGATGGTCCAGCAGGCCGGCCTTTCCTCTGATCTTGATCCGGGTGCCCAGCGCAGCCTGCTGCGGGCCGCCTGCGATGCCAAAGAGGCCCTGACCGATTCGGACAGTGTCGAGCTCGCCTACGGCGACTGGCGCGGTATCTTGACTCGTGAGTGCTTCGACACCCTGATCGAGCCCATGGTGGCTCGCAGTCTCAAAGCCTGCCGCCGCGCCGTGCGTGACGCCGGTATCGAGCAAGACGAAGTCGAGGCCGTGGTCATGGTGGGTGGTTCTACCCGCGTGCCGCGAGTGCGTGAGGCTGTGGCCGAGATGTTTGGTCGCCAGCCGTTGACTGACATCGATCCTGACCAGGTCGTGGCTATCGGCGCTGCCGTACAGGCCGATACCCTGGCGGGTAACAAGCGCGGCGAAGAGCTGCTGCTGCTGGATGTGATTCCCCTGTCGCTCGGCCTGGAAACCATGGGTGGGCTGATGGAGAAAGTGATCCCGCGCAACACCACCATCCCGGTGGCGCGTGCCCAGGACTTCACTACTTATAAAGATGGCCAGACGGCCATGATGATTCACGTGCTCCAGGGAGAGCGCGAGCTGATCAAGGACTGCCGTTCTCTGGCGCGCTTCGAGCTGCGTGGCATTCCGCCTATGGTGGCGGGGGCGGCGAAGATTCGCGTGACGTTCCAGGTGGATGCCGATGGCCTGCTGGGCGTTACCGCCCGCGAGCTGGCCTCGGGCGTCGAGGCGAGCATCCAGGTCAAGCCGTCCTACGGCCTGACCGATGGCGAGATCTCGCGCATGTTGCAGGACTCCTTCCAGTACGCTGGCGAGGACAAGAATGCGCGAGCCCTGCGCGAGCAGCAGGTCGAGGCCGAGCGCCTGTTGGAGGCCGTTCAGGCCGCCCTGGATGCCGATGGCGAGCGCCTGCTGGATGATGCTGAGCGCGCCGCGATCCTGGATAGCATGCAAACTCTGCGCGAGCTGGCGATCGGCACTGATGTCGTCGCCATCGAAGCACAGGTCAAGCGCCTGTCCCAGGTGACTGATGCCTTCGCCGCGCGTCGTATGGATGCCGCCGTCAAGACCGCGCTGGCCGGCCGCCGACTCAATGAAATCGAGGATTGACCCAGAAATGCCGCAGATCATCTTCCTGCCTCACGCCGAGCATTGCCCAGAGGGTGCCGTGATCGAGGCGCAGCCGGGTGAAAGTATCCTGGATGCCGCGCTGCGTAGTGGCATCGATATCGAGCACGCCTGCGAGAAGTCCTGCGCTTGCACCACGTGCCACGTAGTGGTGCGCGAGGGCTTCAACTCCATGGAGGCTTCCGACGAACTGGAAGACGACATGCTGGACAAGGCCTGGGGCCTGGAGCCAAATTCCCGTCTGTCCTGCCAGGCGCTCGTCGCCGAAGCGGACTTGGTGGTGGAGATCCCGAAATACACCATCAACCAGGTTTCCGAGGGGCATTGAGCATGAGCTTGAAGTGGACCGACGTGCTGGAAATCGCCATCCAGCTCGCTGAAGCCAAGCCGGACGTCGACCCGCGCTATGTCAATTTCGTCGACTTGCACAACTGGGTCCTGGCCCTGCCGGAGTTTTCCGACGACCCGCACCGTGGCGGCGAGAAGGTGCTCGAGGCCATCCAGGCTGCCTGGATCGAGGAAGCCGACTGACCGGCTCTCCACCTCCGGGTTCCGGCCCTACGCATTTCCCCCTAACCCGCGTATAATTCGCGGGTTTAATTTTTCGCTTTAATCCTTGTTTCTGGAGTTTTCCATGGCTGTCGAACGTACTCTCTCCATCATCAAGCCGGACGCCGTTGCCAAGAACGTGGTCGGTGAGATCATCACCCGCTTCGAAAAAGCCGGTCTGCGCGTCGTTGCCGCCAAGATGGTGCAACTGTCCGAGCGCGAAGCCGGTGGCTTCTACGCCGAGCACAAAGAGCGCGGCTTCTTCAAGGATCTGGTTGCTTTCATGACCTCCGGTCCGGTTGTCGTTCAGGTCCTGGAAGGCGAGAACGCCGTTGCCAAGAACCGTGAACTGATGGGCGCTACCGATCCGAAGAAAGCTGACGCCGGTACCATCCGCGCTGACTACGCCGTTTCCATCGACGAAAACGCCGTACATGGTTCGGATTCCGAGGCTTCTGCTGCTCGCGAAATCTCTTACTTCTTCGCCGCCACCGAGGTGTGCGCTCGCATTCGCTAATCGCGATTGGGAGAGGGTGAAGCCATGACTGAATCGACCGGTAAAGTGAACCTGCTGGGCCTGACCCAGCCGCAACTGGAAAGCTTCTTCGAGTCCATCGGGGAGAAACGCTTCCGTGCCGGCCAGGTGATGAAGTGGATTCACCACTTTGGCGTCGATGATTTCGACGCCATGAGCAATATCGGCAAGGCCTTGCGCGACAAGCTCAAGGCCTCTGCCGAGATTCGCGGTCCGGAAGTGGTCAGCCAGGACATCTCCAGCGATGGCACCCGCAAGTGGGTGGTCCGCGTGGCCTCCGGTAGCTGCGTCGAAACCGTCTATATCCCGCAGGGCGGCCGTGGCACCCTGTGTGTCTCGTCCCAGGCCGGCTGCGCGTTGGATTGCAGCTTCTGCTCCACGGGCAAGCAAGGTTTCAACAGCGACCTCACCGCCGCCGAAGTGATCGGCCAGGTGTGGATCGCCAACAAGTCCTTCGGGACCATCCCCGCGAAGATCGACCGTGCCATCACCAACGTGGTGATGATGGGCATGGGCGAACCGCTGCTGAATTTCGACAACGTGGTCGCCGCCATGAACATCATGATGGACGACCTCGGTTATGGCATTTCCAAGCGCAAGGTGACCTTGTCCACCTCGGGCGTGGCGCCGATGATCGACAAGCTGGGCGAGGTGATCGACGTTTCCCTCGCGCTGTCGCTGCACGCGCCGAACGACCCGCTGCGCAACCAGTTGGTGCCGATCAACAAGAAGTATCCCCTGGCTGTGGTGCTCGATTCCTGCCGTCGCTACATCTCCCGTCTCGGCGAGAAGCGCGTGCTGACCATCGAGTACACCCTGCTCAAGGACGTCAACGACCAGCCCGAACATGCCGTACAGATGATCGAGTTGCTCAAGGACTTCCCTTGCAAGATCAACCTGATTCCGTTCAACCCCTTCCCGCACTCAGGCTACGAGCGGCCCAGCAATAATGCGATTCGCCGCTTCCAGGACCTGTTGCACAAGGCTGGGCACAATGTCACCGTCCGCACCACTCGCGGCGACGATATCGATGCCGCCTGCGGCCAACTGGTCGGCCAGGTCATGGACCGTACCCGTCGCAGCGAACGCTACATTGCCGTGCGCCAGCTGAATGCCGAAGCGGAGGCGTCCAGCAACGCCGTGAACCGGAACTAGAGAAGGACACCCCATGACCCTGCGCGCTGCGCTGCTCCTCGTTTCCTCCGCATTGCTCGCGGCCTGCGTGTCGACCGGACAGGTCGATCCGATGAAGACCGACAAGGGCCGTGACGCAGCACGCGATGCCTATATCGACCTGGGCATCGGCTATCTCAAGCAAGGCGCCACCGAGCGCGCCAAGGTGCCGCTGAAGAAGGCCCTGGAGATGGATCCGTCCAACGCCGATGCCAATGCGGCCCTCGCCCTCGTGTTCCAGACCGAGATGGAGCCGGAGCTGGCTGACCAGCACTACCGCAAGGCCCTGTCGTCGCGAAGCGATTCGCGCATCCTCAACAACTACGGGACGTTCCTGTTCGAGCAGGGGCGCTACAAAGACGCCTACGAGCGATTCCAGCAGGCCACCGAGGACAACCTCTACCCCGAGCGTTCTCGGGTGTTCGAGAACCTGGGCCTGACCGCCATGAAGATGAACAACCCGGCCCTGGCCAAGCAGCATTTCGACAAGGCGCTGCGCCTGAACCGCCAGCAGCCCATGGCGCTGCTGGAGATGGCCCAACTGTCCTTCAGCGAGAAACAGTACGTGCCGGCCCGCGACTACTACCAGCGCTACTCCCAGATCGCCCCGCAGACGGCTAGCAGCCTGCTGCTCGGATCGCGCCTGGCGACCATATTCGAAGACCGCGACCAGGCTGCAAGCCTCGGTCTGCAACTCAAGCGCCTTTATCCCGGCACGCCGGAATATCAGCAATACCTGTCGGAGCAATGATGAAAGCGTCGCATCCCGAAGCAGTAGCGGCGACCCGCGCCAACCCCGGTGAGACCCTGCGTCAGGCCCGTGAAGGCAAGGATTGGAGCTTGGGCGAGGTCGCCCGTAACCTCAACCTGACCGAACAGTCCCTGCGCCAGCTAGAAGCGGGCGACTTCGAACAACTGCCGGGGCACACGTTTGCCCGTGGCTACGTGCGTGCCTACGCCAAACTGCTGGGTATCGACCAGGCCGCCCTCGTTGCCGAGTTCGACCATTACACCGGCACCGATGCCAACGGCAGCAGCGTGCACAGCCTGGGCCGCATCGAAGAGCCGGTGCGCCTGTCCCAGAGTGTGTTGCGTATCGTCAGCTTCATTATCCTGGTCGCCCTCGGCGCGGTCGGCTTCTTCTGGTGGCAGGAGCATTCCAGCCGCAACAACGAGGAAGCGTCCAGCGTGAGCATGGAGCATGTGGAAGTGGAAAGTGCCGACGGCACTACCCAGATCCACCCCCTCGACGAGCCGGAAGATCAGGCTGTAGCTGAAGCTCAGGATGGTCAGGCACCGACCCCCGCCGAAGTCTCGCCGGAAATGGCCGCCCAACCCGAGCAACCGGCCGCCGAAGGCACTGCCCCGACTGCTCCGGTAGGCGAGACCGCGCCGGCTACCACTGCTTCGCCTCAGGCTCCGGTCGTTGTCGCAGCGCCGAGCGTTCCGGTTGCACAGCCCCCCGCGCCGACCGCCATCGAACCCAGTGCGTCTGCTGTCGCGCCAACGACTACTCCTGTCGCTCCGGTAGCACCCGCTGCAACCCCGGCTCCCACTGCCCAGCCCGCGGCACCAGTGGTAGCCCAACAGGGGCAGGGAGTGGTGCGCATCCAGTTCACCGCCAACTGCTGGACCCAGGTCACTGACGCTGACGGCAAGGTGCTGGTCAGTGCCCTCAAGCGTACTGGCGACAGCCTGGAACTGGCCGGGAAGGCGCCGCTGGAAGTTCGCCTGGGTTTTGCCCGTGGCGCCCAGCTCAGCTACAACGGCCAGTCGGTCGATGTATCGCCTCACGTCCGCGGCGAGACCGCACGCCTGAAGTTGGGGCAATAAGCCATGCATTGCGAATCCCCGATCAAACGCCGCGTATCGCGGAAAATCTGGGTCGGCTCGGTGCCGGTGGGTGGTGATGCACCTATCGCCGTGCAGAGCATGACCAACACCGATACCTGCGACGTCGCAGCCACCGTGGGCCAAATCCAGCGCCTGGTGGATGCCGGTGTCGACATCGTTCGCGTCTCAGTGCCGGACATGGACGCCGCCGAAGCCTTCGGCCGCATCAAGCAGCAGGTTCAGGTGCCGCTCGTGGCGGACATCCACTTCGACTACAAGATCGCCCTTCGCGTAGCCGAACTGGGCGTTGATTGCCTGCGCATCAACCCCGGCAACATCGGCCGTGAAGACCGAGTCAGGGCCGTGGTCGACGCTGCCCGTGACAAAGGCATTCCGATCCGCATCGGCGTCAACGCCGGTTCGCTGGAGAAGGACCTGCAGAAAAAGTACGGCGAGCCCACCCCACAGGCCCTGGTGGAGTCCGCTCTGCGTCACGTCGAGCATCTCGACAAGCTGGACTTCCAGGACTTCAAGGTCAGCGTGAAAGCCTCCGACGTTTTCATGGCCGTCGAAGCCTATCGCTTGCTGGCCAAACAGATCGTGCAGCCCCTGCACCTGGGCATTACCGAAGCCGGTGGCTTGCGTTCCGGCACCGTCAAATCCGCGGTTGGCCTGGGCATGCTGTTGGCTGACGGCATCGGCGACACCATCCGCATCTCCCTGGCGGCGGACCCGGTGGAAGAGGTGAAGGTCGGCTTCGACATCCTCAAGTCCCTGCACCTGCGCTCCCGCGGCATCAACTTCATCGCGTGCCCGAGTTGCTCGCGTCAGAACTTCGATGTGGTCAAGACCATGAACGAGCTGGAAGGCCGCCTCGAGGACCTGTTGGTTCCGCTGGATGTGGCCGTGATCGGTTGTGTGGTCAACGGCCCGGGCGAAGCCAAGGAGGCGCATATCGGCCTCACCGGCGGCACGCCAAACAACCTGATCTACATCGATGGCAAGCCCGCGCAGAAGCTGAATAACGACAACCTGGTGGATGAGCTGGAACGGCTCATTCGCGAAAAGGCGGCCGAAAAGGCCGAAGCTGACGCGGCGCTTATCGCCCGCAGCTGAGATAAGGAACCTTCGTGAGCAAGACCCTGCAAGCCATTCGTGGCATGAACGACATCCTGCCGGAGCAGACGCCTACCTGGCGCTATCTGGAAAATACCCTGGCAGCGCTGTTGGATGGTTACGGATACAAGGAAATCCGCCTGCCGATCCTCGAGTTCACCGAGCTGTTCGCCCGCGGTATCGGCGAAGGCACGGACGTTGTCGACAAGGAGATGTACACCTTCCTCGATCGCAACGAAGAGTCCCTGACCCTTCGCCCCGAAGGTACTGCGGGTTGTGTGCGCGCCATGCTCGAGCATGGCCTTACCGGCGGTGGCCAGGTGCAGAAGCTCTGGTACGCCGGCCCGATGTTCCGCTACGAGAAGCCGCAGAAGGGTCGCTACCGTCAGTTCCACCAAATGGGTGTGGAAGTTTTCAACCTGCCGGGGCCGGACATCGACGCCGAGTTGATCGTGCTCACCTGGCGCCTGTGGAAGAAGCTCGGCCTTGCCGACGCCGTCACCCTGCAGCTGAACAGCCTGGGCTCCAGCGAGGCCCGCGCTCGCTACCGTGACGCCTTGGTGGCCTACCTGCAAGAGCGCTATGACCTGCTGGACGAAGACAGCCAGCGCCGCCTGACCACCAACCCGCTGCGCATACTCGACAGCAAGAATGGTGGTACCCAGGCGCTGCTGGTGGATGCGCCGACCCTGCACGATTACCTGGACGAAGAATCCGTCGCCCACTTCGAGGGGCTCAAGGCGCGCCTCGATGCAGTGGGTATCCGCTACGAGATCAACCAGAAGCTGGTGCGTGGCCTGGACTACTACAGCCGCACCGTTTTCGAGTGGGTGACTGACAAGCTCGGTTCCCAGGGCACCGTTTGTGCTGGCGGCCGTTATGACGGTCTGGTGACCCAGTTCGGCGGCAAGCCGACTCCGGGCGTGGGATACGCCATGGGTGTCGAACGCCTGGTGCTGCTCCTGGAGACCCTTGGCCTGGTTCCGGAGGAGCTGAACAGCCCCGCGGACGTCTATATCTGTGCCTTTGGCGAAGCTGCCGAATTGGCAGCTCTAGGCCTTTCCGAGCAACTGCGTGACGCCCTGCCGGACCTGCGCCTGGTGGTCAATGCCGGGGCCGGCAGCTTCAAGAGCCAGTTCAAGAAGGCCGACAAGAGCGGGGCCCGCTACGCGCTGATCCTGGGGGACGACGAATTGGCCAAGCGCGTGGTAGGTTGCAAGCCGCTGCGCGACGACAGCGAACAACAAAGCATTGCCTGGGATGCTCTGGCCGAGCATCTCGCCGCCTGCCTGAAGCAGGCTTGAGCATCCAAAGATCAGGAGTACGGGGTTAAGCATGCAGACTGAAGAAGAACAGATTGCGCAGTTCAGGGACTGGTGGCAGCGCAACGGCAAACCCATGCTCACTGGCGGCGCACTTGCGCTGGCGGTGGTCTTCGGTTGGCAGGCCTGGCAGAAGTACGACGCCAATCAGGCACAGGGCGCTTCGATCGTTTACCAGCAATTGCTGGAAACCGCTCTCACTCCCAGCGGCGCTCCGGACTCGGCCAAGGTCGCCGAGCTGGCTGGCAAGCTGAAGAGCGATTTCGGTGGGACCCATTACGCACAGTACGGCAGCCTGTTCGTGGCCAAGGTCGCGGTCGAGTCCGGCAAGTTGGATGATGCTGCCGCAGAGCTCAAGGCCGTGCTGGACAAACCTGCCGATGCGACCCTGAGTGAGCTGGCCCGCCAGCGCCTGGCCCGTGTCCTGGCAGCGCAGGACAAGGCTGAAGATGCCCTCAAACTGCTGGATGGCGATGCCGATAAGGCCTTCCTCGCCAGCCGAGAAGAACTCAAGGGCGATCTGCTGGTTCAGCTGGGTCGTACCGACGACGCGCATGCTGCCTACCAGAAAGCCAAGGCTGCGCTGCCCGAAGATGCCGCCGTAGGCGGTCTGCAGATGAAGCTTGACGACCTGGCAAAAGGGGACGCGTGACGTGATGCGCTGGAAGAATGCCGCAGTGCTGGCCCTGGCCCTACTGGCCGTGGGCTGCAGCAGCAATAGCAAGAAGGAACTGCCGCCGGCCGAACTGCCCGATATCACTGAGGAAGTGAAACTGGACAAGGGCTGGAGCCGCTCCATTGGTGACGGCCAGGGCGAGACCTACAACCTGCTGGTGCCCGCCGTCGATGGCGACACCATCTATGCCTCGGACGTCAACGGCGAGGTCATGGCGCTCAATCGCTTCAATGGCGACGTGATCTGGAAGCAAGACCTCGAACTGCCGGTCTCCGGCGCGGTTGGCGTCGGCTATGGCCTGGTGATGCTGGGTACCCTGAAAGGGGAAATCGTCGCCCTCGATGCCACCAACGGCGAAGAGAAGTGGCGCGCCCGTGTAAACGGCGAAGTACTGGCCCCGCCGGCCAACAACGGTGACGTGGTCGTTGTGCAGACTCAGAACGACAGCCTGTTCGGCTTCGACGCGGCCACCGGCAATCAGCTCTGGATCTACGAGAACACTCCGGCCGTGCTGACCCTGCGGGGTACTGGCGCGCCCATCGTGACTAACAATCTGGCCGTCGCCGGTCTTTCCACCGGCAAGGTGCTCGCCCTGGATATCAAGCGCGGCATTCCGGTCTGGGAACAGCGCGTGGCCGTGCCTCAGGGCCGTTCCGAGCTGGATCGCGTAGTGGACATCGACGGCGGCCTGCTGCTGTCCGGCGGTACCGTTTACGTCGCCACCTACCAGGGTCGCGTTGCCGCCCTGGACCTGGAAAGCGGTCGCGTACTCTGGCAGCGCGAGGCGTCCAGCTACGCCGGCGTCGCCCAGGGCTTCGGTAACGTTTACGTAAGCCTGGCCAGCGGAACCGTGGAAGGTGTGGACGAGCGCTCCGCCTCCGCCTTGTGGAGCAACGACGCCCTGGCTCGCCGCCAGCTGTCCGCTCCTGAGGTCTTCTCCAGCTATGTGGCTGTCGGTGACTTCGAAGGTTACTTGCACCTGTTGAGCCAGGTGGACGGCCACTTTGTCGGCCGCGAGAAGATCGACGGCGATGGTCTGCGTGCCCGTCCGCTGGTGGTGGGTGAGTGGATGTACGCCTATGGCAACGGTGGCAAGCTGGTTGGCCTGACCATCCGCTAAGCTGAAGTCCGATATCCGGCCGCTGCCGTCAAACGGTAGCGGCCTTTGTGTTTTCTGAAATAACGAGTGGAGAGCCTCATGGTTCCCGTAATTGCCCTGGTGGGTAGGCCCAACGTCGGCAAGTCCACCCTGTTCAACCGCCTGACCAAAACCCGAGACGCGATCGTCGCGGAGTACGCGGGTCTGACCCGTGATCGCCAGTACGGCGAGGCGAAGTGGCAGGGTCGCACCTATATCGTCATCGACACCGGGGGTATCTCCGGCGATGAGGAAGGCATCGACGCAAAAATGGCCGAGCAGTCCCTGCAGGCGATCGAAGAGGCTGATGCAGTGCTCTTCATGGTCGACTCCCGCGCTGGCATGACGGCCTCCGACCAGATGATCGCTGAGCACCTGCGCAAGCGGAACAAGCGCAGCTTCCTGGTGGCCAACAAGGTCGACACCGTTGACCCGGACATCGCGCGCGCCGAGTTCAGCCCCCTGGGCCTGGGCGATGCCTTGCCGATCGCTGCCGCCCATGGCCGTGGCATCAGTCAGATGCTCCAGGCTGCTCTGGGTGAGTTCCCCCGTGATGATGGTGCCGACGAAACTGAGGCCGCCGAGGCCGAAGTGGTTGCCGAAGGCACTGAGCCGACGCGCGTGCCCGGGCCGAGTGAAAAGGATGGCATCAAGATCGCCATCATCGGTCGCCCCAATGTTGGCAAGTCCACCCTGGTCAACCGCATGCTCGGTGAAGAGCGGGTGATCGTGTACGACCAGGCCGGTACTACCCGTGACAGCATCTACATCCCCTTCGAGCGTAACGAAGAGAAGTACACCCTGATCGACACCGCTGGCGTGCGTCGTCGCGGCAAGATCTTCGAGGCAGTGGAAAAGTTCTCGGTGGTGAAAACCCTGCAGGCCATCCAGGATGCCAACGTGGTGATCTTCGTGATGGACGCCCGTGAAGGGGTAGTCGAGCACGACCTCAACTTGCTGGGTTTCGTGCTCGAGACCGGCCGTGCGCTGGTCATTGCCCTGAACAAGTGGGATGGCATGGAACCGGGTGAGCGCGACTATGTGAAGACTGAGTTGGAGCGCCGGCTGTTCTTCGTCGATTTCGCCGACATCCACTTCATCTCCGCCCTGCATGGCACCGGCGTCGGCCACCTGTACAAGTCAGTGCAGGATTCCTTCCGTTCCGCCATCACCCGCTGGCCCACCAGCCGTCTGACCCAGATCCTCGAAGACGCGGTGCAGGAGCACCAGCCGCCGCTGGTCAACGGCCGCCGCATCAAGCTGCGCTACGCCCACCTCGGTGGAGCCAACCCGCCGCTGATCGTGATCCACGGCAACCAGACCGAGTCGGTGCCCAAGTCCTACTCGCGTTACCTGGAAAACACCTACCGGCGCGTGCTCAAGCTGGTCGGTACGCCGATCCGCATCGAGTACAAGGGCGGCGAGAACCCCTTCGAGGGCAAGAAGAACACCTTGACCGAGCGTCAGGTGAACAAGAAACGCCGTCTCATGTCGCACCACAAGAAGGCCGACAAGAAGCGCCGCGACAAGAAGCGCTGATACCGGCTGGACTGGAAGAGGGCGCCCTGGGGCGCTCTTTTTCTTTCCAGGGTCGCACTTTGGGTGGAGTTCGGCTTTCGTAGGAGCGAGCTCTGCTCGCGAACTGGACCGGCACAATGTTTCGCGAGCATAGCTCGCTCCTGCAGGGGCATTCCTGTGGTCGCGAAACCCCTCAGGCCTTAAGCTATGACCCACTTCCCAGTCGCCAGCAGCCTGATGAAATGATCGCCAGCAAGTTGCCCAACGTCGGCACCACCATCTTCACCCGCATGTCCCAACTCGCCGCTGAAGTCGGCGCCATCAATCTGTCCCAGGGCTTCCCGGATTTCTCCGCGCCGACTGCCCTGTGCGATGCGGTCGGCCGGCATATTGCGGCCGGGCACAACCAGTACGCACCCATGACCGGTCTGCCGGCCCTGCGCGAGCAGGTGGCGGCCAAGGTTGCGGCCTTTTACGGGCGCCCGGTCAGCGCCGATACCGAGGTGACCATCACCCCGGGGGCCACTGAAGCCATCTTCTGTGCCATCCAGGCCGTGGTCCGTGCTGGCGATGAGGTGATCGTCCTCGACCCTTGCTACGACAGCTACGAACCCTCGGTTGAACTGGCTGGTGGCCGCTGCGTGCACGTACCTCTGGCACTGCCGGGGTTTGCCATCGACTGGCAACGCATGCGCGACGCACTGAGCCCGCGCACCCGCATGATCATCCTCAACAGCCCGCACAACCCCAGCGGTGCGCTGATTTCCCGCGCCGAACTGGACCAGTTGGCCGAGTTGATTCGTGATCGCGACATCTACCTGGTGTCCGACGAAGTCTACGAGCACCTGGTGTTCGATGGTGTCAGCCATGTCAGCGTGCTGGCCCATGACGAGTTGTACGCGCGTGCCTTCGTGGTCAGTTCCTTCGGCAAGACCTACCACGTCACCGGCTGGAAGACCGGCTATGTGGTGGCGCCGCCCGTGCTGTCCGCCGAGCTGCGCAAGGTCCACCAGTACGTCAACTTCTGCGGTGTGACCCCGCTGCAATGGGCGCTTGCCGATTTCATGGCAGCGCACCCGGAGCACCTGGCCGAGCTGCCGGCCTTCTACCAGGCCAAGCGCGACCTGTTCTGCGATCTGCTGGCCGGCTCGCGCTTGCGTTTCAGCCGTGCCGCCGGTACCTACTTCCAGTTGGTGGACTACAGCGCCATCCGCGACGACCTGGACGATGTGGCCATGTCCGAATGGCTGACCCGCGAACACGGCGTGGCCGCCATTCCGGTTTCGGTGTTTTACCAGCAAGCGCCCAAGGATTTGCGACTGGTGCGGTTCTGCTTCGCCAAACGTGAGGAGACGCTGCGTCAGGCGGCGGAAAAACTATGCGCGATCTGACCGCCTTGCCTGATCTCAAGCTGGCCCTGGTGCAGACCACCCTGGCCTGGCACGACTGCGAAGCCAACCACGCGCATTTCGAAACCTTGCTGGAACAGGCGAAGGGCGCTGACCTGATCGTCCTGCCAGAGATGTTCACCACCGGTTTCTCCATGGACTCCTCGGCGCTTGCCGAGCCCGAGCAAGGGCCGACCCACGCTTGGCTGAGGGAGCAGGCCAAGCGCCTGGATGCGGTGATCACCGGTAGCGTCATCATCCAGGTCGCTGATGGCAGCCACCGCAATCGCCTGCTCTGGGCGCGCCCGGACGGTGAGGTCCTGCATTACGACAAGCGTCATTTGTTCCGCATGGCCGGTGAGCACAAGCACTACACGCCGGGAGAGACCCAGGCGTTGTTCGAGCTCAAGGGCTGGCGCGTGCGTCCGCTGATCTGCTACGACCTGCGTTTCCCGGTGTGGAGCCGCGATCCGCACGACACCGACCTGCTGCTCTACACGGCCAACTGGCCGGCCGCGCGTCGCCATCATTGGAACCGACTGCTACCGGCACGTGCCATCGAGAACCTCTGTTACGTCGCCGCGGTGAATCGCGTCGGTAGCGATGGCAAGGGCCACGGCTACAGTGGCGACAGCCAGGTGCTGGATTTCCAGGGCGAGAGCCTGCTGGATGCCGGCGATGCCGATGGCGTGTTCTTCGCCAGCCTGTCTGCCGCGCAACTGGCAGCTTACCGCGAGCGCTTCCCGGCCATGCGCGACGCAGACGCATTCGACCTGCACCTCTGAGTACCGAGGCAATCATGAGCGAACACAAGCCACTACCTGCCGGGGGAAACCTGCTTGTGGCGGGAGAAAAGGTCTACAACACGCCGGTGGAAGTCACCCTGGCGGTGATCGGTGGCAAGTGGAAGTCGCTGCTGGTCTATCACCTGATGCCGGAGGCGCGGCGCTTTTCCGAGCTCAAGCGGCTGGTGCCGGGTATCACCGAGAAGATGCTGGCCCAGCAGCTGCGTGAGCTGGAACGCGACGGTATCGTCTCGCGCACGGTCTACGCCGAAGTACCGCCTCGGGTTGAGTATCGCTTGACCGAGCATGGCAGCAGCCTGAAACCGGTGCTGGATTCCATGTGCGCCTGGGGCAAGTGCCACTGGCAGCAGCAGGGCTGAATACTCCCGGTAGGTTGCCTACAAAACAAAACCCCGCCTGCTGGCGGGGTTTTGCTTTGCGGTATCAGCCTCAGGCCGCTTCGGCCTCAGCCTGGCTCAGGGCGCGGTTGAGGGCGCTGAACAGGGCGCGGAAGCTGGCTGTGGTGAGGTTTTCGTCAATGCCGATACCGTGCAGGGCACGGCCACCGTTGACGCGCAGTTCGATGTAGGCCGCAGCCTTGGCGTTTGTGCCGGCACCGATGGCGTGCTCCGAGTAGTCCATGATCTCGACCTTCACCGGCAGGCTGGCCACCAGGGCTTCCAGCGGGCCCTTGCCCATGCCGCGCAGGTGCTGGGTTTCGCCCTTGACCTGGACTTCGATATCCACGGCACTGGTACCGTTCTCTTCCTGCAGGCGATGGCCTTTCAGGGTGAAGGGCGTGCTGGCCTGCAGGTACTCGCTGTCCAGCAGTTGGTAGATCTGCTGGGCAGTCATTTCCAGTCCCAGGCGATCGGTTTCCTTCTGCACCACCTGGCTGAATTCGATCTGCATGCGGCGCGGCAGGCTGATGCCGTACTCCTGTTCCAGCAGGAAGGTGATGCCACCCTTGCCGGACTGGCTGTTCACGCGAATCACCGCTTCGTAGCTGCGGCCAATGTCGGCCGGGTCGATTGGCAGGTAGGGCACTTCCCAGAGGGCGTCTTCCTGCTGTTGGGTGAAGCCCTTGCGGATGGCGTCCTGGTGGGAGCCGGAGAAGGCCGTGTGGACCAGGTCGCCCACGTAGGGGTGCCGCGGGTGAACCGGCAACTGGTTGCACTCTTCGACCACTTTGCGCACGGCATCGATGTCGGAGAAGTCCAGCTGCGGGTGCAGGCCCTGGGTGTACATGTTCAGTGCAAGGGTCACCAGGTCGACGTTGCCGGTGCGCTCGCCGTTGCCGAACAGGCAGCCTTCGACTCGGTCGGCGCCGGCCATCAGGCCCAGTTCGGTGGCGGCCACGCCGGTGCCACGGTCATTGTGGGTGTGCAGGCTGATGATCACCGAGTCGCGGCGGCTGACGTGGCGGCCGAACCATTCGATCTGGTCCGCGTACACGTTCGGCGTTGCGCACTCAACGGTGGCCGGCAGGTTGAGGATGATCTTCTTCTCGGGAGTCGGCTGCCAGACATCGATCACCGCATCGCAGACCTCGACGGCGAAGTCCAGCTCGGTGGAGCTGAAGATTTCCGGCGAGTACTGGAAGGTCCAGTCGGTTCCCGGCTGCTCGGCGGCCAGCGCCTTGATCAGCCTGGCTGCGCTGGTGGCGATATCAATCACGCCGGCCTTGTCCTGGTTGAAGACGATGCGGCGGAACGAGGGGGCGGTGGCGTTGTAGACGTGGACGATGGCTTTTTTCGCCCCACGCAGGGACTCGAAAGTGCGGGTGATCAGGTCCTCGCGCGCTTGGGTCAGTACCTGGATGGTGACGTCGTCGGGGATGTGGCCGCCTTCGATCAGCTCGCGAACGAAGTTGAAGTCGGTATCCGAAGCGGAGGGGAAGGCCACCTCGATTTCCTTCAGGCCCACCTGCACCAGGGTCTTGAAGAAGCGCATCTTCTTCTGCGCATCCATTGGCTCGATCAGCGACTGGTTACCGTCGCGCAGATCGGAGCTGCACCAGATCGGTACTTCAGTGATGGTCCTGGACGGCCAGGTACGGTCCGGCAGGTTGATTGCGGGGAAGGCGCGGTACTTGCGGGATGGGTCTTTCAGCATGCTCATGGGGCAAATCCTTTTTACTGCGGGCCGTGTGGTGGTCGGCCAGGCATTGAATTCAGCGGGTGCGACGAAGGTGAGATTCAGCCACGCAGTCGGGGGCTGACCAGTCGCAGGCAGGCGTGTTGACGCAGAAGGATGAGGGTGTGTGCGGTTTTCATAAGGGCTAACCCTATTCATCGTGAGTGAATATGGCAAGCATTGCGAAAAAAATGGTGGAAAAGAGCGCAAGAATTTACAAGGAGGAGATTTATTGCGTAGTTGTTGCGATTTCCTAGAAGTAATTGCGTTGCTCTTTTGGGGGCGAGACAGCCAGCCCGCGAATCGCCCCTTGCCGGGCAATTCGCGGTCAGCCTTGAGGTCATTCCTGCGGCGCTAGACGCAGCGCGCGCATGTCCGCACCGCTGGGGTGCTGGAACACTCGCAGGCCGAACTCCGGAAGTATCGCCAGCAGGTGGTCGAAGATGTCGGACTGGATGGCCTCGTAGCGGGCCCAGGCCGTGGTGTTGGTGAAACAGTACAGCTCCAGCGGCAGGCCATCGGCGGTGGGGGCCATCTGACGCACCAGCAGGGTCATGTCCTTGCGGATGTCCAGGTTCTCCCGCAAGTAGTGCTCCACGTAGGCGCGGAAGGTGCCGAGGTTGGTCAACTGGCGGCTGTTGATCGGCAGGCGGGCAGCCTCATCCAGTTGGCTGTTCCAGCTGAGCAGCTCGCTTTCCTTGGCTTTCAGGTAGCCGTCCAGCAGTCGGAAGCGGTGCAATCGGGCGATGTCGTCCTCGCGGAGGAAGTGCACGCTGTTCTGATCCAGATAGAGACAGCGCTTGATCCGACGGCCACCGGATTCCTGCATGCCGCGCCAGTTCTTGAACGAGTCAGTGATGAAGCGCTTGGTGGGAATGGTGGTGATGGTCTTGTCCCAGTTCTGCACCTTCACCGTATGCAGGGCGATGTCGATCACGTCGCCGTCGGCGTTGAGCTGGGGCATCTCCACCCAGTCGCCGACGCGGATGATGTCGCTGGAGGTGATCTGGACGCTGGCCACCAGCGACAGCAGGGTGTCCTGGAAAATCAGCAGCAGAACTGCGGCCATGGCGCCGAGACCCGACAGCAGGATCAGCGGCGAGCGGTCGATCAGGCTGGCGATCATCAGGATCGTGGCGATGGCGAAGATCGCGATCTTCAGCACTTGCACATAGCCCTTGATGGGCCGCAGGTGGGCATCCTTGCGGCGCTGATAGAGGCTGCTGACGATGTTCAGCGCGGCGCTCAGGGCCAGGGCGACGGTGAGGATGATGAAGGCGGCGCAGACGTTGGTGATCACCTCCACCAACGCGTTTGGCAGGTTCGGCACCACCCTTACGCCGCCGGCCAGCACCAGGGCGGGCACCACATTGGCCAGGCGCTTGATCAGGCCGTGATCCTGAATCTGCGCGCCGGTGACGTGGAACAGGCCGCGCAGCAGGATGCGGCGGACTATCCAGTTCGACAGCCAGGCCAGCAGGATGAGGACGGAAGTGGCGACGACGGTGTGCAATTCCTGATGCTGCCGCAACCATTCCAGCCAGTGGGTGACTTCGCTGCTCATGGGCTGCTCCCTTCAGATATCCGTTTGGCGGGGTGGGCCCCGAGGCCGCCGGACCTTAGCAAATCAAAGCCGCGCAGCCCAAGCCCCGGGTGTAAGCGCAAATGTCCTCAGGGCTTGTAGGCACCGATGAAGATGGCCGGGTCAACTCGCACATCGTTGAGGCTGACGTTCCAGTGCATGTGCGGGCCGGTCGCGCGGCCGGTGGCGCCGACGCGGCCGATTACGCCGCCGCGGGGCAGTTGCTGGCCGAGTTTCACCTCTACCTTCGACATGTGACAGAACATGCTGATCAGGCCTTGGCCATGGTCGACGAACACTGTCTTGCCGTTGAAGAAGTAGTTGCCGATGAGAACCACCTTGCCGGCCGCGGGCGCCTTGATTGGCGTGCCCGCACCGACCGCGAAGTCCAGGCCGGAGTGCGGGTTGCGTTCTTCGCCATTGAAGAAGCGGCGCAGTCCGAAGGGGCTGGATAGGGGGCCGTTGACCGGCTTGTCGAATAGCAGGTTGCTCGGTGTCCCGGGGCTGAAGCGGCGGTAGGCAGTGGTCTGCTCGGCCAGTTCGCGGTCGATGCGTTTCAGGTCTTCCGGCAGCGGGTTCACCTGGCGGGTATTGGCCAGCTTGATGTGCTGCTCGCGGTAGGTGCGGCTGCCGACGCTGAAGCCCAGCCGGCGCCCATCGCTGACCTCGATCAGTTGCTGCCCGACCTTGGTACCCAGCGGGATGCCGACGATGGCGATCCAGTTACGGCCGTCTTCCTTGATCACCAGCACCGGTTTGCCCTGGTAGCGCGCGGTGGGCGCCTGGGGGCCGTTGCCGAGCTGGACGACGGCTACGCCGCCTGGAACCGGCTTGTTCAGCAGCCGGCTGATGAAACCTTCGGCATGGACGGGGAGGGCGAGGCAGAGGAGCAGGGCGGCAAGCAGGCGCATGGTCAGTCCAGCAGGGAGAGGTTCACGGGCGTGAGGTGGTTGTCTTCGACGCGCACGTCCAGTTCGCCTTCTCCGAGGCGGGCCTTCAGGCGCTGGCCGGGGTGGGTCTGGCTAGCGGTGCGGACGGCTTGTCCACGTTCGTCTAGCAGGATGCTGTAGCCGCGCCCGAGGGTGGCCAGGGGGCTGACGACGTGCAGTGTCTGGGCCAGGGCGTCAAGGCGCTGACGACGATCCTTGAGGGCGTCGCGAGCGGCGCGGGGCAGGCGTTCGGCAAGGTTGTCGAGCTTCTGCCGCAGCAGGGCCAGGGTGCGTCCGGGATGCTGTGCGGCGAGGCGGGTGTCCAGGCGTGCCAGGCGTTCGTGTCGTACCTGCTGCTGGCGCTCGAACGCGCGCCGTAGGCGCATGTCCAGGTCATCCAGCCGTTGCGCTTGCTGGCGCAGGCGCTCGCCGGGGTGACGCAGGCGTCGGAACAGCCCATCCAGGCGCAGGCGCTCGCGGGTCAGTTGGTCCCGCAGACGCAGGCTCAGGCGGCGATGCAGGCTGTCGAGGCGCTGCTGCAGGTCTCTGGCATCTGGGGCCAGGAGTTCGGCGGCGGCGGAGGGCGTCGGTGCGCGCACATCGGCGACGAAATCGCTGATGGAAACATCCGTTTCATGGCCGACGGCACTGACGATGGGGGTCTGGCACGCGGCCACGGCGCGGGCCACGGCCTCTTCGTTGAAGCACCAGAGGTCCTCCAGGGAGCCGCCACCACGGGCGAGGATCAACGCATCGAAGCCTTGCGCATCCGCCAATCCCAGGGCACGGACGATCTGCGCGGTGGCTTCGCGGCCCTGCACGGCGGTGGGAATGAGGGTCAGCTGTACCTGGGGTGCACGACGGCGAAAGACGCTGATGATGTCGCGGATCACCGCGCCGGTGGGTGAACTGACGATGCCGATACGCTGCGGGTGTGCCGGAAGCGGGCGTTTGCGTTCTGCGGCGAACAGCCCTTCGGCGGCGAGTTTTTCCTTAAGGGCCTCGAATGCCAGGCGCAGGGCACCATCGCCAGCCGGCTCGACGGCATCGGCGATTAGTTGGTAATCGCCACGACCCTCGAACAGCGAGACCTTGCCACGCACCCGCACCGCCAGGCCATCGCGCAGCGCCTGCCGTACGCGCAGGGCGTTCTGCCGGAACAGGGCGCAGCGAACCTGCGCCTGGCTGTCCTTGAGGGTGAAGTACAGGTGGCCGGAGGCAGGCTTGGCCAGGTTGGAGATTTCACCCTCCACCCAAACCTGCGGAAACACGTCCTCCAATAGATGGCGGGCACGTTGGTTGAGCTGGCTGACGGTCAGTACCTCGCGATCGAGGCCAAGCCGTTGGAAGGGATCGTTGATCATGGGCCGGAATGATAATGGCTTTGGCATCTTGCGCCATAGTTGACGGTTGAAGGGCACTGATTAAGCTGCGTGCCCTTTCTTCTGCCATAGGAGCCTGAAATGGAGACGAGCCAACTGATCATCGTGCCGCAGATTTCCAGCGTGCCCGGGCACCAGGCCCTGGCTGGACGCATGCAGCGCTGGCTCGCCCAGCGCGGGGTGGTCGAGGCGCTGCCAAGCACCTGTGGCGTGCGCGGCAATCGCATGGCCAATGCCATCGCCCCCAGCGCGCGGCAGGTGGTCGAACATCCTGATCGCTTGCCGTTCGGCCAACCCGTGAATGGCCTAGAGGTGGTGGATAAACGCTGCATCTATACGCCCACCCGTAACTTCCTCAAAGAAGCGGGCTGCCCGGAATGCCGCCGGGAAGTCGGCGAGCCGCTGTTCGAGAGCCTGGAGGATTGGTGGCCGGGGATCACGGACAACTTCAGTTGCCCGGAGTGCGGTCACGAAGACGACATCAACGGCTTTCTCTTCCTGCAGCCCTGCGGGTTCTCCAACCTGGGGTTCATCTTCAATGGTTGGGGCGAAACCGCCTTTACCCAGGCATTTCTCGATGCGTTCGGTGAGCGCCTGGGGTTCAAAGTGCGCCAGGTGCGGACGGACGGCTGATGACCGCTGATCGGCTTGGCATGTTTTTTCGCGGGAATGGCACTGCAGGCCATCGGCCGCGTTGAGCAGAGGCCGTAGCCTCGTTATAATGGCGCGCTTCCAATTTTCCCGCCTGGGAGCCCCCGCCATGCTGCGCATCAGCCAAGAAGCCCTGACCTTCGACGACGTTCTCCTGATCCCGGGTTATTCCGAGATTCTGCCCAAGGATGTCAGCCTCAAGACCCGCCTGACCCGCGGCATCGAACTGAACATCCCGCTGGTTTCCGCAGCGATGGATACCGTGACCGAAGCCCGCCTGGCCATTGCCATGGCCCAGGAAGGTGGCATCGGCATCATTCACAAGAACATGACCATCGAGCAGCAGGCTGCCGAGGTGCGCAAGGTCAAGCGCCACGAGACGGCCATCGTCCGTGACCCGGTCACCGTCACGCCCTCCACCAAGATCATCGAACTGCTGCAGATCGCCCGTGAATACGGCTTCTCTGGCTTCCCGGTAGTGGAAGAGGGCGAGCTGGTCGGCATCGTGACCGGCCGCGACCTGCGCTTCAAACCGAACGTCGGCGATACCGTGGCGGCGATCATGACGCCGAAGGACAAGCTGGTCACCGCCCGCGAAGGCACTCCGCTTGAAGAGATGAAGGTCAAGCTCTACGAGAACCGCATCGAGAAGATGCTGGTGGTCGACGAGAACTTCTACCTGCGCGGCCTGGTGACCTTCCGTGATATCGAGAAGGCCAAGACCTACCCGCTGGCGTCCAAGGATGCGCAAGGCAGCCTGCGCGTAGGCGCTGCAGTGGGGACCGGCGCCGACACCGGCGAACGCGTTGCCGCACTGGTCGCAGCTGGCGTCGACGTGGTGGTGGTGGACACCGCCCACGGCCACTCCAAAGGTGTGATCGAGCGCGTACGCTGGGTCAAGGACACCTACCCGCACGTCCAGGTGATCGGTGGCAACATCGCCACTGGCGAAGCTGCCAAGGCCCTGGCCGAGGCTGGCGCGGACGCGGTCAAGGTCGGTATCGGCCCGGGCTCCATCTGCACCACCCGTATCGTCGCTGGCGTCGGCGTACCGCAGATCTCTGCCATCGCCAACGTGGCTGCCGCCCTGGCTGGCTCCGGCATCCCGCTGATCGCCGACGGTGGCATCCGCTTCTCCGGCGACCTGTCCAAGGCCATCGTGGCTGGCGCGTCCTGCGTGATGATGGGCTCCATGTTCGCCGGTACCGAAGAGGCACCGGGCGAGGTCGAGCTGTTCCAGGGCCGTTCCTACAAGGCCTACCGTGGCATGGGCTCGCTGGGCGCCATGGCGCAGTCGCAGGGCTCTTCCGACCGTTACTTCCAGGACTCCTCGGCCGGTGCCGAGAAGCTGGTTCCGGAAGGTATCGAAGGCCGCGTCCCCTACAAGGGAACCCTGACCGCCATCGTTCACCAGCTGATGGGCGGCCTGCGTGCCTCCATGGGCTATACCGGTTGCTCCACGGTCGAGGAAATGCGCACCAGGCCGCAGTTCGTGCGCATCACCGGCGCCGGCATGGCCGAGTCCCACGTCCATGACGTGCAGATCACCAAGGAAGCCCCGAACTACCGCGTCGGTTGAGGCTGACTGAAATCTAACGCGTCACGGGGCTGTCTGATTCAGCCCCGTGTCGTTTGTGAATTCCGTAACGAGAGATGGCCATGTCCCAAGACATTCACGCCCACCGGATCCTGATCCTCGACTTCGGCTCCCAGTACACCCAGCTGATCGCCCGCCGCGTGCGCGAGATTGGCGTGTACTGCGAGATCCACCCCTTCGACATGAGCAATGAGGCGATCCGCGCCTTCGCCCCGCGCGGCATCATCCTCGCCGGTGGCCCCGAGTCGGTGCATGAAGCCGATAGCCCGCGTGCGCCGCAGGCCGTGTTCGACCTCAATGTGCCGTTGTTCGGCATCTGCTACGGCATGCAGACCATGGCCGAGCAACTGGGCGGCAAGGTGCAGGGTTCCGACCTGCGTGAGTTCGGTTATGCCCGCGTCGACGTGGTAGGCAAGGCCCGCCTGCTGGATGGCATCGAAGACCATATCGACGACGACGGCGTCCTCGGCCTCGACGTGTGGATGAGCCACGGCGACAAGGTCACCGACATGCCGGCCGGCTTCCACATCCTGGCCAGCACCCCGAGCTGCCCGATCGCCGCCATGGCTGACGATCATCGTGCCTACTACGGCGTGCAGTTCCACCCGGAGGTGACCCACACCAAGCAGGGCGGTCGTATCCTCTCCCGCTTCGTGCTGGACATCTGCGGCTGTGCCGCCCTCTGGACCCCGTCCAACATCGTCGAAGACGCCATCGCCACCGTGCGCGCCCAGGTGGGCTCGTCCAAGGTGCTGCTGGGCCTGTCCGGTGGCGTGGACTCCTCGGTCGTGGCGGCCCTGCTGCACCGCGCCATCGGCGACCAGCTGACCTGCGTCTTCGTCGACAACGGCCTGCTGCGCCTGCACGAAGGCGACCACGTGATGGCCATGTTCGCCGAGAACATGGGCGTACGCGTGATCCGCGCCAACGCCGAAGAGAAGTTCCTCTCCCGCCTGGCCGGCGTTGCCGACCCGGAAGAGAAGCGCAAGATCATCGGCCGCACCTTCATCGAAGTGTTCGATGAGGAAGCCACCCGTCTGCAGGGCATCAAGTTCCTCGCCCAGGGCACCATCTACCCCGACGTGATCGAGTCGGCCGGCGCCAAGACCGGCAAGGCCCACGTGATCAAGTCCCACCACAACGTCGGCGGCCTGCCGGAAGACATGCAGTTCGAACTGGTCGAGCCGCTGCGCGAACTGTTCAAGGACGAAGTGCGCAAGATCGGCCTGGAGCTGGGCCTGCCCTACAGCATGGTCTACCGCCACCCGTTCCCCGGCCCGGGCCTGGGTGTACGTATCCTCGGCGAAGTGAAGAAGGAGTACGCCGACTTGCTGCGTCGCGCGGACCACATCTTCATCGAAGAGCTGCACAAGGCGGACTGGTACCAGAAGACCAGCCAGGCCTTCGTGGTGTTCCAGCCGGTGAAATCCGTGGGCGTGGTCGGTGACGGCCGCCGTTACGCCTGGGTCGTGGCCCTGCGCGCGGTGGAAACCATCGACTTCATGACCGCTCGCTGGGCGCACCTGCCTTACGAGCTGCTGGAGACCGTCTCCAATCGCATCATCAACGAGATCGAAGGCATCTCCCGCGTCACCTACGACGTGTCGAGCAAGCCGCCAGCGACCATCGAGTGGGAATGATGCCAGTGCGAAAGCGCTAGCGACAACCGACCGGCCAGGCCCTCAAAGCCTGGCCGGTTTCGTTTTGTAGGGGGCGCTTGTCCTTTTTGTTGGGGCGAATTTATTCGCCCCAACAAGATCACACGTTGGCGTGGGTATCGACCACCAGCGTCAGTCGCGCTATGAATCCGTCGTCGTCCTCGACCAGTTCGGCAATTGACTGTTCGCCCTGCTGGCGGCGGAAGACGTAGTCCTGCTCCAGCGGTGTCCAGTCCTGGTCGGGGTGGGAGTAGGGCGGTTTCGCCATCGCCGGGCGGATCACCGCTTCGGGGAAGTACAGCTGGCCGGTGTGGATATCCCGCTCACTAAGATGCACCTTCAGGTGCACATGGTTGGTCCGGCCGGGGTAATAACCCGGGAGGATGCTGCGAAACTCCGCGCGGCCGTCGTCGTCGGTGATCTGTACACCACGCAAGTAGCGGCTTCTCGAGTCGCTCCCGACGCCCGAATAGGCGCCTTGTGCATCGCAATGCCAGATCTCCAGGGCGGCGTCGCCCAAGGGGCGGCACCCGTCCAGTTGCAGCACCTCGAACTGAAGCCGCAAGGCGGTGCCTGGTTTGCCGTCCGTGATGTCCTGGCGCAACAGCGCATCTTCCAGATAGAAGGGCCCGGCGGTCTGTACCGGGCTGAGACGGCAGGCCCTGGTGCTGTCGGACTGGCTGAATCGCGGCCAGCTCAGCAACACCAGGCCGCCGAGACCGAATTGCATCAGTTGGCGGCGGGTGGGATGCACGGAGACGATCCTCTGCAGAGAGTCGGGACATCTCTTTCAGCCTAGACCTGGCGCGAAACGCATGCCGCGCCCATCGGTCGCGGTCAATGCGGATGCTTTCCCTTATCTTTCTCGATTGCTGGGTGTATCTTTGGCGCCCCGTAGTCCGGCCCGACAGAGGCCGGTTCGATTAGCCGATGGGACAGCCCCGTTCTTCCCCTGAGGAGCCTGACCCCATGTCGTTCACCCGCAGACAGATTCTCGGTGGCCTGGTTGGCCTCGGTGTGGTCAGCCTCGGTGCCGGCGGCGCCCGCTATTGGCTCGGCCGCACGCTGGATGCCAGGACCCACGACTATGAGCTGATCGCCGCACCGCTCGATCTAGAGCTGGTCGCCGGTCATTCCACTCCGGCCTGGGCCTACGGCGGCCAGGCGCCGGGCGTCGAACTGCGCTCGCGCCAGGGCGACTGGCTGCGAGTGCGCTTCATCAACAAGCTCGATGAGCCCACCACCATCCACTGGCATGGCATTCGCCTGCCGCTCGAGATGGACGGCGTCCCCTATGTGTCGCAGTTGCCGGTCCTGCCTGGCGAGTACTTCGACTACCGCTTCAAGACCGATGACGCCGGCAGCTTCTGGTATCACCCGCACCTGTCCAGCGCGCACCAATTGGGGCGCGGCCTGGTTGGTCCGCTGATCGTCGAGGAGCGTGAGCCCAGTGGCTTCAAGCACGAGAAGGTGCTTAGCCTGAAGACCTGGCATGTCGACCAGGAAGGCGCCTTCACCGCCTTCAGCGTCCCCCGCGAGGCCGCCCGTGAAGGCACTCGTGGCCGTCTGACCACCATCAACGGCAAGCCGCTTCCAACCGTGGAGCTGCCAGCCGGCCAGGTGGTGCGTCTTCGCTTGCTGAACCTGGACAACACCGTTACCTACCGGCTCAACCTGCCGGGGGCCGAGGTGCGTATCTATTCCCTGGATGGTCACCCCGTGGAGCCCCGCGACCTGGGCAAGGAATACTGGCTTGGGCCTGGCATGCGTATCGAACTCGCCATCAAGGTGCCGGCAGAAGGCACCGAACTGCCGTTGCGCAATGGCCCGCTGCGTCTGGCGACGCTAAAGAGCGTGGCCAGCAACGAGGCGCCCGGCGACTGGCCGGCACCGCTACCGGCCAACCCGGTACCCGAGCCCGACCTGGAAAAGGCCCAGGTGCTGCGTTTCAACTTCGAGTGGGCTGCCACCCTGGCCAGCGCGGCCGGAAGGCCGAGCAACTACTGGCAAATCAACGGCAAGGCCTGGGACATCGACGACAAGACCTGCGCCGACCGCCCGATCGCCAAGCTGAAGAAAGACGGCCACTACATCTTCGAGCTGCGCAACATGGCTCAGTACCTGCACCCCATCCATCTCCATGGCATGGCCTTCAAGGTGCTGGACTCGGACCGCAAGACCATCATTCCGTACTTCACCGACACCTACCTGCTGGGCAAGAACGAGACCGCGCGCATCGCGCTGGTCGCGGAGAACCCGGGGGTGTGGATGTTCCACTGCCACGTCATCGACCATATGGAAACCGGCCTGATGGCCGCCATCGAGGTTGTCTGAACTGACCATGCGCCAGCCCCAGATCATCGACCGCAGCCGCGACGAACACTTCATGCGTGAGGCCCTTGCCCTGGCCCAGCAGGGTGCGGCGCTGGGCGAGGTGCCGGTGGGGGCGGTGCTGGTCAAGGATGGCGAGATCGTCGGGCGCGGCTTCAACTGCCCGATTTCCGGCCATGACCCCAGTGCCCATGCCGAGATGGTGGCAGTACGTGACGCTGCTAGCCGTCTTGAGAACTACCGCCTGGTCGGCAGTACCCTCTACGTCACCCTGGAGCCGTGCAGCATGTGCGCGGGGCTCATCGTCCACTCGCGGATCACCCGCGTCGTCTACGGCGCCACCGAGCCCAAGGCCGGCGTAGTGGCCAGCCGCGGCCAGTTCTTCAATCAGGAATTCCTCAACCACCGGGTACTGGTGGAGGGGGGCGTGCTGGCGCAGGAATGCAGCGAGATGCTCTCAGCGTTCTTCCAGGCGCGCCGAGCGGCACGCAAGGACGGCGGCTCCCAGGTGTAGCTGAAGCCAGTCATGCCGAGTCGTTGCGGGGTGTCGTTGGGGTTCGCTTCGCTCTCGCGGAACGCCGCCCGCACCAACCTGCGGGGGTGGCTCAGAGTTTCTCGTCCTGCTGGTTTTCCGGCGGGCGGGTCTTGTTGATGCCTGGCAGGTGGCTGGCGTTTTCAGCCAGTTGGCTGCCTTCCATCTGCGGCTGGGTCACCCAGGTGAGGATGTCGTAGTAGCGGCGGATGTTCTGTACGAAGTGCACCGTCTCGCCACCGCGGGCATAGCCGTAGCGAGTCTTGCGGTACCACTGCTTCTGCGACAGACGCGGCAGCATTTTCTTTACGTCGAGCCACTTGTTCGGGTTCAGGCCCTCGGCCGCGGCCAGCTTGCGCGCGTCACCCAGGTGGGCGATGCCGATGTTGTAGGCGGCCAGGGCGAACCAGGTACGGTCCGGTTCCTTGAGGTCCTCGGAGAGACCGTTCTTGATCAGGGTGAAGTACTTGCCGCCGCCGTGGATGCTCTGCTGGGCACTCAGGCGGTTGGACACGCCCATGGCCTTGGCGGTGTTCTCGGTCAGCATCATCAGGCCGCGCACGCCGGTCTTGGAAGTGGCGGTGGGCTGCCAGAGGGATTCCTGGTAGCCGATGGCGGCCAGCAGGCGCCAGTCCACATCATTCTTCTGCGAGGCCAGGCGGAAGTGCTGCTCGTACTTGGGCAGGCGCTGCTGCAGGTGCTTGGCGAAGGTGTAGGCACCCACATAGCCGAGTACGTCGACGTGGCCGTAGTAGCGATCCTTCAACCGCTGCAGGGTGCCGTCCTTGCGGGCCTTGTCGAGGAAGGCGTTGACCTCGTTGTAGAGGCTGTCGTCCTCGCCCGGCGGCATGGCCCAGGCCAGGCTGGTGGTGTCGCCCAGGTCGAAGGCGACGCGCACATTGGGAAAATAGACCTGGTTCATCGCCAGTTCGTTGGAGTCCACCAGGGTCAGGTCGATCTGACCTTCGTCGACCATGCGCAGCAGGTCGACCATTTCCACCTCGTCCGATTCCTCGTATTTCAGTCCGGGCAAGGTGGCTTTCAGCTTGGCAAGCTGCTCGGCGTGGCTGCTGCCCTTGAGCACCAGGATGCGCCGGCCGACCAGGTCGTCGGGGCGGGTAGGGCGGCGTTCGCCGTTGCGGTAGATGACCTGGGGGGTGACGTCCAGGTAAGAATGGGAGAAGCGCACTTCGTTCTTGCGCGCCTCGCTGGCCACCAGGCCGGCGGCTGCCAGCACAGGACCATTGGCCTGGCCCAGCCGGGAGAAGACGTCGTCCAGCTTGTCGGCGGTCTCGATCTTGAGTTCGACGCCCAGGTCGTCGGCGAAGCGCTTGACCAGCTCGTACTCGAAGCCGGTTTCGCCATTGCGATCTTGGAAGTAGGTGGCCGGGCTGTTGCGGGTGATCACGCGTAGAACACCCTCCTCCTGAACGCGCTCGAGGGTGGTGGGCTGTTTGCAGCCGACGAGCATCAGGAGGAATCCGGTAGCCAGGGCCCAGAAAGCCCGACGTGTGCCGAACACGTGTTGATTTAGCATCCACGGAGTATACGCAAAGGCTGGCGGACGCCATATCTCGACAGAGGGCATCTTCTCTGCTAGCTCTCGGGCGACGCGAGGCACCTTCAGAGGTGCCGGAAAGCGGCGCTTTGCGCTAGAATGCACGGCCTCCAAGCACACCCCTTCCCCAGAGGCTGTCCCGAAGATGTTGATCCTGCGCGGTGCTCCCGCCCTTTCCGCTTTTCGCCACGGCAAACTGCTCGAGCAACTGACCCAGAAGGTCCCCGCCGTCAGCGGACTCTACGCCGAGTTCACCCACTTCGCCGAAGTGATTGGCGTACTCAGCGGGGAGGAAGAGCAAGTCCTGGCTCGCCTGCTCAAGTACGGCCCCAGCGTTCCGGTGCAGGAGCCTCGCGGCCGCCTGTTCCTGGTCGTGCCGCGCTTCGGCACCATCTCGCCCTGGTCGAGCAAGGCCACTGACATTGCCCGCAACTGCGGCCTGGCCAAGATCGAGCGCCTGGAGCGCGGTATCGCCTACTACGTGGCCGGTGAGTTCAGCGACGCCGACGCGCAACTGATCGCCAGCAGCCTGCATGACCGCATGACCCAACTGGTGCTGGCCGGCCAGGAAGAGGCCGCCAGCCTGTTCAGCCATGCCCAGCCCAAGCCGCTGACCGTGGTCGACATCCTTGGCGGCGGCCGCGCCGCGCTGGAGAAGGCCAACGTCGAACTGGGCCTGGCGCTTGCCGAAGACGAAATCGACTACCTGGTGAAGAGCTTCAACGATCTGGGTCGCAACCCCCACGACGTCGAGCTGATGATGTTCGCCCAGGCGAACTCCGAGCACTGCCGCCACAAGATCTTCAATGCCAGCTGGGACATCGACGGCCAGGCGCAAGAGAAGAGCCTGTTCGGCATGATCAAGAACACCTACGAGATGCACCGTGAAGGCGTGCTGTCCGCGTACAAGGACAACGCTTCGGTGATCGTGGGCTCCACCGCCGGCCGCTTCTTCCCGGACCCGGCGACCCGCCAGTACGGCGCGACCCAGGAGCCCGTGCACATCCTGATGAAGGTGGAAACCCACAACCACCCGACGGCCATCGCGCCCTTCCCCGGCGCCTCCACCGGCTCCGGCGGCGAGATCCGCGACGAAGGTGCCACCGGTCGCGGCGCCAAGCCGAAGGCCGGCCTGACCGGGTTCACCGTTTCCAACCTGCAGATCCCCGGTTTCGAGCAGCCTTGGGAGAAGCCCTACGGCAAACCCGAGCGCATCGTCACCCCGCTGGACATCATGATCGAAGGCCCGCTGGGCGGTGCCGCGTTCAACAACGAGTTCGGCCGTCCGGCCCTGACCGGCTATTTCCGTACCTTCGAGCAGGCCATCGACACCCCTCACGGTGAAGAAGTCCGCGGCTACCACAAGCCGATCATGCTCGCTGGCGGCATGGGCAATATCCGCGCCGAGCACGTGCAGAAAGGCGAAATCTCCGTCGGTGCCAAGCTGATCGTCCTCGGCGGCCCGGCCATGCTCATCGGCCTTGGCGGTGGTGCCGCTTCCTCCATGGCTACCGGTTCCAGCTCCGCCGACCTGGACTTCGCCTCGGTGCAGCGCGACAACCCGGAAATGGAGCGTCGTTGCCAGGAAGTGATCGACCGCTGCTGGCAGCTGGGTTCGGAAAACCCCATCAAGTTCATCCACGACGTGGGTGCCGGCGGCATCTCCAACGCCCTGCCGGAACTGATCAACGACGGTGGCCGTGGCGGCCGCTTCGAACTGCGCGCCGTACCGAACGACGAGCCGGGCATGAGCCCGCTGGAAATCTGGTGCAACGAGTCCCAGGAGCGTTACGTGCTCTCCGTGGACGCAGCCGACTTCGAGCGTTTCAAGGCCATCTGCGAACGCGAGCGTTGCCCCTTCGCCGTGGTCGGCGAGGCCATCGAGGAGCCTCACCTGACCGTGGCCGATAGCCACTTCGGCAACAATCCGGTGGACATGCCGCTCGAGGTCCTGCTCGGCAAGCCGCCGCGCATGCACCGCTCGGTCAGCCGTGAAGCGGAGCTGGGCGATGACTTCGCCGCTGCCGAACTGGACATCGACGAAGCCGTCAGCCGCGTGCTGCGTCACCCGGCCGTGGCCAGCAAGAACTTCCTGATCACCATTGGCGACCGCACCATCACCGGTCTGGTGGCGCGCGACCAGATGGTCGGCCCCTGGCAGGTTCCGGTAGCCGACTGCGCCGTTACCGCCACCAGCTTCGACGTCTACACCGGCGAAGCCATGGCCATGGGCGAGCGCACCCCGCTGGCCCTGTTGAACGCCCCCGCATCCGGCCGCATGGCCATCGGCGAGACCGTCACCAACCTGGCTGCCTCGAAGATCGAGAAGCTGGGCGACATCAAGCTTTCCGCCAACTGGATGGCCGCCGCTGGTCACCCGGGTGAAGACGCTCGCTTGTACGACACCGTCAAGGCTGTGGGCATGGAACTGTGCCCGGCGCTGGGCATCACCATCCCGGTGGGCAAGGACTCCATGTCCATGAAGACCCGCTGGCAGGATGAAGGTGCGGACAAGTCCGTCACCTCGCCGCTGTCGCTGATCGTCACCGGTTTCGCCCCGGTCAGCGATGTGCGCAAGACCCTGACCCCGCAACTGCGCCTGGACAAGGGCGAGACCGACCTGATCCTGGTTGACCTCGGCCGTGGCCAGGACCGCATGGGTGGCTCCATCCTCGCCCAGGTCTATAGCAAGCTCGGCCAGCAGGTGCCGGACGTCGACGACGCCGAAGACCTGAAAGCCTTCTTCGCCGTGATCCAGGGCCTGAACGCCGATGGCCACCTGCTGGCCTACCACGACCGCTCCGACGGCGGCCTGCTGGCCACCGTGCTGGAAATGGCCTTTGCCGGTCACTGCGGCCTGGACCTCTACCTCGACGCCCTGGCCGACAACCGTGAGGGCGTGGCCGCCGTGCTGTTCAACGAGGAACTGGGCGCGGTCATCCAGGTTCGCCAGGACGCCACGCCGGAAGTGCTGGCCCAGTTCAGCGCCGCCGGCCTCGGAGACTGCGTCGCGGTGATTGGCCAGCCGGTCAATGGCGCCAACGTTGCCATCAGCTTCAATGGCGAGGCCGTGTTCGGCGGCGAGCGCCGCATGCTTCAGCGTCAGTGGTCGGAGACCAGCTACAACATCCAGCGTCTGCGCGATAACGCCGACTGCGCCGACCAGGAATTCGACGCGCTGCTGGAAGAAGACAACCCGGGCCTGAGCGTCAAGCTCAGCTTCGACGTCAACCAGGACATCGCCGCGCCCTACATCAAGAAGGGCGCACGTCCGCAAGTGGCGATCCTCCGCGAGCAGGGCGTCAACGGCCAGGTGGAAATGGCTGCCGCGTTCGATCGCGCCGGCTTCGCTGCCATCGACGTGCACATGAGCGACATCCTGGCCGGCCGCGTCAGCCTGGAAGACTTCAAGGGCCTGGTGGCCTGCGGTGGTTTCTCCTACGGCGACGTGCTCGGCGCTGGCGAGGGCTGGGCCAAGTCGATCCTCTTCAACAGCCGCGCACGTGATGGCTTCCAGGCCTTCTTCGAGCGCAAGGACAGCTTCGCCCTCGGTGTGTGCAACGGTTGCCAGATGATGTCCAACCTGCACGAGCTGATCCCCGGCACCGAGTTCTGGCCGCACTTCGTGCGCAACCGCTCGGAGCAGTTCGAAGCCCGTGTGGCGATGGTTCAGGTGCAGGAGTCGTCCTCGATCTTCCTGCGCGGCATGGCCGGTTCGCGCTTGCCCATCGCTATCGCCCACGGCGAAGGCCATGCTGAGTTCGAGAGCGAAGAAGCTCTGTTGGAAGCCGACCTGTCCGGTTGCGTATCCCTGCGCTTCGTCGACACCCACGGCAAGGTCACCGAAACCTACCCAGCCAACCCCAACGGCTCGCCGCGTGGCATCACTGGCCTTACCAGCCGCGACGGTCGCGTGACCATCATGATGCCGCACCCGGAGCGCGTGTTCCGTGCCGTGCAGAACTCCTGGCGCCCGGACGAGTGGCAGGAAGACGGCGGCTGGATGCGCATGTTCCGCAACGCCCGCGTCTGGGTGGATTAACAGCGGCCGAAGGCCGGAGTGGGTGCTTTTTGGCCCACTCGGACATCGACAGCGAAAGGCGGGAGAAGGCAATCTTCTCCCGCCTTTTCGTTTCCGAGCCCAGTCCATGCCGGACCCGATACTTCCTGAAGTCCGCTTGCTGCAACCCGGCGATCGATGCCGCCTCTGCCGCTGTGGCCACTCGGTACAGCTACCCGATTGTCCCTCCGACTGCCCCGATGGCCTCATCCTGATTGCACCCCGCGAGCAGCGCCTGCTGCTGTGCCGTTGCGGCCAGTCCGCGCGCCTGCCCTGGTGCGATGGCAGCCACAGCCCGCCCACATCTGGCTTGGCTAAACGCTGGCGGCGCTTCTGGAAAGGTGAGTAGGGCGTCACCTTTATCGCCAGACGCACTATCTCCTGCAGAACACTTTTCCGCGCGATATGTCCAACGTGGCGTATGTGAACGGTGCCTCGGTAAAATGAGGTCAAAGTGCCATCATTTATGGCAATGTTTCCGGGCATGAACCGTTGTCGGACCCACGCGGAGAACTTGATGTACAAGCTGTGCTTCTACGTTCCAGAGAGCCATCTGGAGCCGGTTAAAAAAGCCGTTTTCGCAGCCGGCGGCGGGCGTATCGGCGCCTATGACAGCTGCTGCTGGCAGGCACTTGGCCAGGGCCAGTTCCGTCCCCTGGAGGGCAGCAATCCCTACCTGGGGCAGGCCGGAATCGTCGAACAGGTCGCCGAATGGAAGGTGGAGATGGTGGTCGCCGACGAGCAGATCCACGATGCGGTCAAGGCGTTGAAGAAGGCACACCCCTATGAGACGCCGGCCTTCGAAGTCTGGCGACTGTCCGACCTGGTGTTCTGATCAGCGAAACGCCGCCCTGAACGCCCCTGGCGTGCCGCCAATCGCGGCGCGGAAGCGATTGCTGAAGTGGCTGGCGCTGGCGAAGCCGCAGGCCAGGGCGATTTCCCCCAGCGGCAGCTCGGTATCCCGCAGCAGCTTGCGCGCCCGCTCCAGGCGGCGCGCCAGCACGTACTGGTGCGGCGGCATACCGAAGCTCTCGCGGAACATTCGCGCGAAGTGATACTCCGACAGCGCCGAGAAGGTCGCCAGCTCGCCCAGGCTGATGGGTTCGGCCAGGCGGTTCTCGATGCAGTCCACCAGGCGTCTGCGCAGCGCCGGCGCCAGCCCGCCCTTCAGGCGTAAACCCTCACGCATCCCGGCCTGGGTCAGCAGGCTGTGGTGGATCATTTCGTGGGCCAGGCTGGTGGCCCGCAGGCGTTCGCCGGGCTCGTTCCAGTCCAGGTTGATCAACTGATGGAAGTTTCGCGCCTGCTGCGGGTCGTCGAGGAAGGTCCGCTCGCGCAACTGCAGCTCTCGGGGTTCGCGATCCAGCAGGGTCACCGCCGTCTCGGCGAAATGCTCGGCACTGAAGTAGAGGTGCGCCAGGCGGATTTCGCCATTGATCACCCAGGAGGATTCATGGCCGGCGGGCAGGATGCACAGCTTGTCTGGCGCGCCTTTGGTGTCCGGGCGCTCGCGGCGGAAGGTGCCGGTGCCGCCGGCCAGGTAACAGGACAGGGTGTGGACCTTCGGCCCCTGGTAGTCCCTCGCGTCGTGATGGTTGCTCCACAAGGCTGCGCCCAGGCCATCGCCCAGCTCCGCACTGTGCTCGAGGCGAGCATGGGGCGAACTGCTGAGGGACTGGAAGACCTGGTTCTGTTCGAGTAGCGACATGGGAAGAACGGTCGGTGTGCGAATGGGGTTCATCCTAGCGCGCGGGCGTGGGGGCGGGCAGCTCTCCGACGAGATAAGCGCAAGTTTGTGCAAGCGGGTCGAAGGGGGCGGGCGGAGACTGGCCGCATCGAAACCGGAGTCGCCGAGATGAACCTGTCCCTTTACCTGCTCACTGTCCTGATCTGGGGCACCACCTGGATCGCCATCAAACTGCAGATGGGCAGCGTCGCCATTCCCGCCTCCATCGCCTATCGCTTCGCCCTTGCAGCCGCCGTGCTCTTCGCCGTCCTGTTGCTCAGTCGCAGGCTGCAGAAGCTCGACGGCCGCGCCCAGATGATCTGCCTGGCCCAGGGCCTGTGCCTGTTCTGCATCAACTTCATGTGCTTCTACACCGCCAGCCAGTGGATACCCAGCGGGCTGATCGCGGTGGTGTTCTCCACGGCAACGTTGTGGAACGCACTCAATGCGCGAATCTTCTTCGGCCAACGCATCGCCCCCAACGTACTCGCCGGTGGCGGCCTCGGCCTGCTGGGCCTGGGACTGCTGTTCTGGCCCGAGCTTTCGCACCATACCGCCAGCCGCGAGACCCTGATCGGCCTTGGGCTGGCCCTGCTCGGCACCCTGTGCTTCTCCGCCGGCAACATGCTCTCCAGCCTGCAGCAGAAGTCCGGGCTCAAGCCGCTCACCACCAACGCCTGGGGCATGCTCTATGGCGCCCTCTTGCTCAGTGCCTGGTGCCTGGTCAGCGGCACGCCCTTCGACATGGAGTGGAACACCCGCTACGTCGGCTCGCTGCTTTACCTGGCGATTCCCGGCTCGGTCATTGGTTTCACCGCCTACCTGACTCTCGTGGGGCGCATGGGGCCCGAGCGCGCTGCCTACTGCACCGTGCTGTTCCCGGTGGTGGCGCTGAACATCTCGGCCTTCGTCGAAGGCTATCAGTGGACCCCTCCAGCCCTGTTCGGCCTGGCCCTGGTGATGGCCGGCAACGTGCTGGTGTTCCGCAAGTCCAAGGCTTCGGTGGCCGCTCCGCCCCTGGGGAGCCGCGCATGAGCCAGCGCGTGGTGCGCAGCCGCGAGTTCACCGCCGAGCGTGCCTGGGGTGCGTTGGACATCACCAACCTCGACGGCACCACGGTGCGCCTGCACTGGACCGACCAGCCGTACATCTGGCACGTCAATGACGGCAGCGAAGTCTTCGTGGTGCTCGATGGCGAGGTGGAGATGCGCTACCGCGAAGGCGGCGAGGAGCATGCGGTGCTGCTGGGCGTCGGTGACCTGTTCCATGCCGGCCCCGGCTGCGAGCACGTGGCCCACCCGCGTGGGGCGGCGCGCATCCTGGTGGTGGAGCGCGAGGGCAGCATCTGACGCGGGCTCAGCCGCGCACTGCCCGCGCCAGTCGCCCCGGCGTGTAGCCGTAGGCGCGGGTGAAATGGCGGTTGAGGTGGCTCTGGTCGGCGAAGCCACAGGCCAGGGCGGCCTGTACCGGGGCCTCGCCCGCCAGCAACTGGCGGTGGGCCTTCTGCAACTGGCGTTGCAGGCGGTAGGCGTGAGGCGGCAGGGCGGTGACCGCCTTGAAGGCCCGCAGGAAGTGATGAGGGCTGACGCCGGCTTCCCGCGCCAGCTCGGTGAGGCTGGCAGCCACCTCCGGCGCTTCGTCCAGGCGCTGGATGGCGCGGGCCACGGCGCCCGTGGGCAGGCGCGGGCGGTAGCTGCGCCGGTCCTCCAGTAGCGCACCCAGCACCTGCAGCAGCTCCTGCTCGGCCACGTCCCACCAGGGTTCTTCGGCCGGCCCGGTGAGGGCAGCGTGCAAGGCGAGGAAGGACTGCCGCGCGGCGCTGCAGGGCAGCACCGGGTGGGCCAGTTCGCAGCCCGGGCTCTGCTCGAGCAGCCCCGCCACGCGGGCGATCAGGGCGCTGTCGAAATAGAGCATGCGCCAACTGCGCGGGCCGTCCGCCACGGGGCGACCGTCGTGCACTTCGTTGGGGTTCACCGAGATCAGGCAGCCCGGCTCGGCGCGCACGTTGCCGCGTCCGCTGGCGGAATCCTGGGCGCCGTGGAGGATGACGCCGATGCCGAATCCGTCGTGGGTGTGGCGGCCGAAGGCACGCTGCGAGGTGGCCTCCACCGCCAGCACGCCGGCCAGATGGCTGGGTTGGATGTCGAATGCTTCGGTGAGCGTCCTGCCGGTCATGTGCGCCTCCCGGTCGTGTGCGAGGCCGCAGTATAGCCAGGGAGGGCAGGTGCCCCGACAAATCAATTTCGTTCAAGAACCCGCGCGGCGGATGCCCCTGAATAGGCCCTCGCAATCCAGCGAGACGGTATTCGGGAGGTCGGGGTGTCGAGACGTGCGCAAGGCTATCTGCTGCTTTCACTGGCGATGATGACGGTGGGCACCACGGTCATCGCGTCCAAGGTCCTGGCCGGCAGCGTGCCGCCGTTCCAGGCGACCGCCCTGCGCTTCGCCCTGGCCCTGCCGGTGCTGCTGTGGCTGCTGTGGCGCCAGGGTGGGTTATGGCCGCGCCTGGGGGCGGGAGACCGGGCCTTGCTGGTGCTCCAGGCTGCGGCCGGCAGCGTGGGCTACACGGTGCTGCTGGTGATCGGTCTGGCCCACCTGCCGGCGGCAGACGCCGGGGTGATCATCGGCACGCTGCCGGCGGTTTCCGCGCTGTTCTCGGTGCTGGTGCTGGGGGAGCGACCGGGGCTGCGGCAGGTGGCCAGCGTAGCGCTGGCCACCCTCGGGGTGGTGGCGGTGGCCTGGAAGGCCAATGGGCCGAGCAGCGGGTTCGGGATGCTCTGCGTGTTCGGGGCAGTGCTGTGCGAGAGCGCATTCATCCTGCTCAACAAGCGGATGCGCCAGCCGCTGGGGGCGGTGCAGCAGGCTACCGCCATGGTCGCCCTGGGGTTGCTGGTGTCGGCGCCGCTGGCCCTGTTCGAGGGACCGCTGGCCTGGCCTTTGCCCGCGTCGCTGGCCGCGCTGGCGTGGTACGCCTGGGTGCCGACGGCGGCGGGCTTCCTGCTTTGGTACGCCGGCTCGTCGCGGGTCAGCGGCGGCGAGGCGGCCACCTTCACGGCAGTGGCCCCGCTCACGGCGGTGGCGCTGGCTGCCGTGTTGCTGGGCGAGCCGCTGGGGCTGTCCCAGGGGCTGGGCGTGGCGGCGGTGATCCTGGCGATCCTGGTGCTGGCGCTGCCGGTCGGGTGGCGCCGGGGCTAGCCGCTGGCCTCGTCGGCCTTCTTCGCCCCGCGCAGGTTCATTGCCGTCAGGCACAGCTGCAGGATGATCAGCGCCCAGGCATGGGCGTGCAGGCCCACGGCGATCCACAGGGCATTGCTGGCCAGAAACACCCAGAAGCCGATGTGCCGCCGGGCCGGTGTCTGCGAGCCGATCAGCCAGACGGCGGCCATGGTGACCAGCATGGCCGGCATTGCAGCAGGTCGAGGTCGTCCATCGAATCCCCCTTGTTCTCCCTTTTTAGTGAGGCGGGGAGGGCGACGGTTCCAACGTTTTTTGGGGCTCCAGGGGTCGGCTGAAGAACAGCGCGACTTCCTCGGGCGGGGTGTCGCGCGGGTCGTAGAGCACGGTGTTCAGCCCGCTGAAGGCGAAGCCGGACTTCAGGTAGAAGCCGATGGCCGGGTGATTGCTGCTCTGGGTCTCCAGCCACAGGCAGCGCGCGCCGCTAGCACGGGCGAAGTCCACGGCCTGCTCCAGCAGCCGCCGGCCCAGCCCCTGGCCCTTGTGGGCCGGTGCGACGAACAGCGCGCTGAGTTCGGCGCTGCGGTTCCAGCCTTCCAGCCGCACGCAGGCGAACCCTGCCAGGCTGCCGTCATCGGTCTCGGCGGCCAGGGCGAAGTCGGCGTCCTCCACATCCTCGGCGAACCCTTCGGCGTCGTAGCGCTTGCGGAAGGGCTCCGCGTGGCGTTCCTCCACCAGTACGAAGCCGAGTCCTTGCCGCTCCACGCGGTAGAGCAGGTGGGTGTCATAGCCGGCATCGAAGGCGCTCAGGGCCTCGGCGTCGCGGGGCAGTTCAAGGGGGCGTAGGTGCATGGTGAACATTCCGTCCTCGAATACGGGGTGCGTGATCTCCGACGAGGACTTCAACCCTGTCGAGTTCCGCATGAAGAACTCGCAATGAGACCAGTTCGAACAACTGGGGCTCGATGGTGCCTTCTACCGTCATGTAGGCATGGCACCCGGTGAGCATCGCAGTAGCCAATATCGGTATGGCCCTGGTGATGGCCGGTAACGTACTGGTGTTCCGCAAGCCCAAGCCGGTCGTACCGGTGGCTGCAACGGCGGGTCGCTAGCGTAACCGGGCGAATATCCGCTCCGACAGCAGCAATGCGGCTAACACCGGATAGCACAGGTAATGGACCAGGAACAGCAGGACGCCCATCGGGCTGGGCGTATCCTGCAATGCCATCATGGCCAGCAGACCGAGGTAGAGCACGCCGAGGATGCCGCCGTAGCCGAGCACGATGCGCCAGCGTTCGCCCGGCGCCGGTGCGCGTTGCTGGATGAAGCGGAAGGCCAGGGCCAGCAGCGTGGCCGTTGCAGTGGCGATCAGCAGGGTGGCGAAGATCCCGCCGATCTTCACGAAACTGCGCAGCAACAGGTTCAGGACGATGGCCAGGGCCACGCCGCCGACGGCGTAGCGCAAGGGGAGTGACATGGTCGTTTCTCGTTGCGGAGGTGGGGAAACTGTAGCCGGATGCGATCCGGAAGTGGCGACCTGCGCAGTTTCGCGGATTTCATCCGGGCTACAAGAAAAAATTCCGCGTCCACCTGTAACGCCAGCGGACGAGCGTTCTCTACCTCTATGTCCGGCGCAGCAAGCCGGCCAAAGACAACCATCCCGAGGATGCACAAAATGACTACCAAGACTTCCACCACCACCGCTGCTGGCGTCGCCCTGGCCCTCGCCGCTGCCGGTCTGTTTGCCAGCCTGCCGACCCAGGTCATGGCCGAAGAAGCGATGGTGCACTGCTACGGCATCAATGCCTGCAAAGGTCAGAACGACTGCAAGACCGCTAACAACTCGTGCAAGGGACAGGGTGCCTGTAAAGGCCAGGGCTTCAAGAGCACCACGCTGGCTGAGTGCAATTCCGCCGGCGGCAAGGTCGGTCCCTGATGAGGCTGGGGTGGCCTGCGGGCCACCCCGATCCAGGGAGAACTGCCATGCATGAACACCCATCCAGCCTGGGTTTTGGCCTGGGCTTGCGCAGCCAGTACCACCAGGAGGTTCTCGAACGACAGCCGACGGTTGACTGGTTCGAGGTGATCTCTGAGAACTACCTGGTAGGCGGTGGCAAGCCGCTCTACTACCTGGATGCCATTGCCGAGCGCTATCCGCTGGTGATGCACGGGGTGTCGCTGTCCATTGGTGGCCCGCACCCGCTGGACCGCGATCATCTGCTGCAGTTGAAGGCACTTGCCCAGCGCATCGGGCCCCGCTGGGTCTCTGATCATCTTTGCTGGAGCCGTGGCAACGCCCACCAGCTCCATGACTTGCTGCCGCTGCCCTTCACCGAGGAGAGCCTGGCCCATGTGGCCGAACGGGTCCGGCAGGTGCAGGACATGCTGGGCCGGCCGCTGGTGCTGGAGAACGTTTCCAGTTACCTGCGCTGTACCGACAGCGAGATGAGCGAATGGGAATTCCTCGCCGCCCTGGTGGACCTCAGCGGCTGCGAACTGCTGTTGGATGTGAACAACGTGTACGTCAGCGCGCGTAACCAGGGATTCGAACCCTGGGACTTCATCCGCGCACTGCCGAAAACCGCCATCCGCCAGTTGCACCTGGCCGGTCATAGCGACTACGGCCACTACCTGATCGATACCCACGATGCACCGATCTGTGATCCGGTCTGGCAGCTCTACCAGCGCACCCTTGAACACCTGGGGCCGGTGGCCACCCTGCTGGAGCGTGACGACCACCTGCCGCCCCTGGACGAGCTGCTGGCCGAGTTGGGAAAAGCGCGGGAACTGGCTGACGTCACCCTGGGAAAGGAGGTGGTATGCGCCTGAGCGAATTTCAGCAGCGCTTCGAGGCCTACCTGCTGGATGAATGCGACACAGCCGACCCCGAACTGCTTGGCGCCATTCGAGGCGGCCCGGAACTGGGGGCGCTGGAAGGGCTGAAGATCTACCACCACGCCTACCGTGCACGACTGGTAGACGCCCTGCGTGGCGACTACCCGACGCTGCATCACTGGCTCGGCGACGGTGAGTTCGAAGCCCTGGCCCACGCTTACCTGCGTGCCCATCCGTCGCGGCATTTCAGCCTGCGCTGGCTGGGGGCGAGTCTCGCCGATTTCATCGAGTCCTGGCTGGTGCCGGATCAGTCCGCGCCCCTGGCCGAGCTGGCGCGGCTGGAATGGGCCTTCACCCTGGCCTTCGATGCCCCGGCGGATGAGCCGCTGACCCTGGAGCAGATGGCGCATTTGCCTGCTGAAGACTGGCCCGAGCTGCAACTGGCTTTGGTGCCCAGTGTGCAGCGGGTGCCTTGTCGGCATAACAGCCTGGCCCTGTGGCGGGCGGTGAAGGATGGCCGCGAATTCCCTGTCAGCGAGCTGCTGGAGCGACCCGAACTGTGCCTGGTCTGGCGCCAGGGGCTGGTGGGGCAATACCGCAGCCTTGCCGAGGAAGAGGGCCATGCATTGCTGGGCATAGTGGCGCAGGGCTGGAGCTTTGCCGGCCTGTGCGCGGAACTCGGCGATCCGATGCTGGCGGCTGGCTGGCTGAAATTGTGGATAAGTGAGGGGGTGGTCAGGCGCGCAGGCTGAGTCTGGCGCCGTCCGACCGGCTTTTCCTAGAGTTCGACGCCCAGTCCGAAGCGCTTCTTCAGCACCCGCTCCAGCACGCCTCTTGGCACCCAGCGCGCCAGCAGCGGCAGGGCGCGGCTGCCGTTGCCGATGCGCACCAGCGTCGGACGCGGCTTGCGTTGAACGGCAGCGAGCAAGGTACGGGCGAAGTCCGTGGCTGAAGTGGGGTTGTCCTGGGACGCGCGGGCGCGGGCGCGAATGCCTTCGCGCACCGGCCACCAGGGGGAGTCCTCGGCGATCAGGGCTTCGGCTTCGCGGGTGGCGTTGGCGCCGAAGCTGGAGGCGATGGCGCCGGGCTGCACTTCCATCAGTTCGATGCCGAAGGGTGACAGCTCCAGGCGCAGGGCATCGGAAAGGGCGTGCACCGCTGCCTTCGAAGCGCAGTAAGCGCCGGCAAAGGGGGTAATCAGAACGCCGGAGACGCTGCCGATGTTCACCACCAGGCCGCGGCGCTTACGCAGCAGCGGGAAACAGGCGCGGGTCACATCCACCAGGGCGAAGACGTTGGTATCGAACTGCTTGCGCAGGGCTTCGACGCCACCGTCCAGCAGCGGCCCCATGGCGCCATAGCCGGCATTGTTCACCAGCACATCGAGGCCGCCGTCCTCCCGTTGCAGTCGTTCGGCCAGGGCCGCCACGGCAGCTTGGTCATTCACGTCCAGTTCAATGGCGATGAAGCCGGCGGCTTCCAGTTCGGCAAGATCCCGTGGTTTGCGGGCGGTGGCCCAGACGCTGTAGCCAGCCGCCTTGAAAGCGTCGGCCAGGGCGCGGCCGATGCCGCTGGAGCAGCCGGTGATCAGGGCGGTGGGAGTGGGCATGGCGAGTCCTTGTGCGCGGAATGTTGGGGAAACGGGGGCGGGCGTGATCTCCCTCACCCCCGGCCCCTCTCCCGGAGGGAGAGGGGAGCATTACTCAGTCGACAAATGTGCCACGCAGATTGGTGGCGCGAAACTCCAGCGATTGGGCGCGATAACCCTGGCGAATGGGCGGCAGGGCGAGGCAGTCCTGCCATTGGGCGCCGGGTTGCAGCTCGGTAGGGCCGAGGTAGCGTGGATGGTCGTAGCTGGGCTGGGCCAGGTTGATGGCGTCACCGGGGCGGAAGGCCTGCAGCTGCCAGGCAAAGTCACGCAGTACGGCATCGGCTCCATTGCGCACGGAGATGGCCAGGGGCCGATCGGCTGGGCAGCGGTCGTCGAGGCGGAGCTGGATTTCCAGGCGGGCGAAGCGCCGCTCTTCCGCGCGCTCCTGCCACAGCACCCAGGCGGCCACCAGGCCCAGGCCGGCCACAGCGGCCATTGAGATCGGCAGTGCCTTGGCCGGGTAGCGCAGCAGCAGGATGAGCCAGGTCAGTATCAGAACGATGCCAATCAGCATGGGAAAACCTCCTTGAGGCCTACCATGCTAACAAGAGTGTCCATGTCCGCCGAGGGCGATGTAGGGGCGAGCTTGCTCGCGAAAGGTTGCCCCTTCGCCAGCAAGCTGGCTCCCAGGGGTCAGCGGGCGATGCTGTGCACAGTGGCCGACTGCGGGGCGCGGCCGTAGACGTCATCCAGACGCTCGATATCGTCCTCGCCGAGGTAGCTGCCCGACTGCACTTCGATGATCTCCAGCGGGATCTTGCCCGGATTGGCCAGGCGGTGCACCGAGGCGATCGGGATGTAGGTCGACTGGTTTTCGGTGAGCAGGAACACCTTGTCGTCGCAGGTCACCTGGGCGGTGCCGGATACCACGATCCAGTGCTCGGCGCGGTGGTGGTGCATCTGCAGCGAAAGCTGCGCGCCGGGTTTGACGGTGATGTGCTTGACCTGGAAGCGGCCACCCATGTCCACCGAATCGTACGAGCCCCAGGGGCGGTATACGGCGCAGTGATTCTGGGTTTCGCTGCGGCCGTCGGCGTCCAGCTTGTTCACCAGTTTCTTCACGTCCTGCACGCGGTCCTTGTGGGCGATCATCATCGCGTCCTTGGTCTCGACCACGACCACGTCGTCCAGGCCGATCACCGACACCAGCTTGCCGTTGCCATGCACCAGGCAGTTGTGGCTGTCCTGCACCACCACATCGCCCTTGGTGACGTTGCCGTCGGCATCCTTCTCATGCACGTCCCAGATCGAGCTCCAGCTGCCCACGTCGTTCCAGCCGGCATCGAGAGGCACCACGCAGGCGCGGGCGGTCTTCTCCATCACCGCGTAGTCGATGGAGTTGTCCGGGCAGCAGGCGAAGGTGGCCGAGTCGATGCTCACCGCTATGCCGTCACGCTTGCTGCGTTCCAGGGCCAGCAGGCAGGTGTCGTAGATATCCACCTCGTGGTGCTTGAGCTCCTCCAGGAAGCGGCTGGCGCGGAACAGGAACATGCCGCTGTTCCAGAAGTAGTCGCCGGACGCGACGTATTGGCGCGCCAGTTCTTCGTTCGGTTTCTCGACGAATTCGGCGACGCGGCTGATGCCTTCCGGCAGCACGTTGTCGGACTTGCTGCGGATGTAGCCGTAGCCGGTTTCCGGGCGCTCGGCGGGTACGCCGAAGAGCACCATCTCGCCCTTGTCGGCGGCGCTGGCGGCCAGTGCCAGGGCCTTCTGGAAGGCAAGCGGGTCGCGCAGCACATGGTCAGCCGGGAGCACCAGCATCAGCTCGTCGCGGCCCTCGGCGACCAGTTGCATGGCGGCGATGGCCACGGCTGGCGCGGTGTTACGGCCGAAGGGCTCCAGCAGCATGGCTTGCGGCTGCAGGCCGATGGCATCGAGCTGCTCCTGCACGATGAAGCGGTGATCCTGGTTGGCCACCAGCACGGCCGGTTGCATGCCTTCGAAGTCCAGGCGCTGCAGGGTTTGCTGGAACAGGGTCTGTTCGCCGGTGAGGGCGAGGAACTGCTTGGGATACTGCTTGCGCGAAAGAGGCCAGAGGCGAGAGCCGCTACCGCCAGAGAGGATCACGGGAATCATGGTGTTTCTCCTAGAACTGTCATGGGTTGAGGCGCTGCTTCCATCGATCACATTTCGTTGGCCTGGCCGCGTGTCCACCGTGTCGGCTGGTGGTGGGCTGAAGCCCACCCTGCGCGGAGCGATCCCTTCGGATCGACTTGGCCATTTCTTTCCCGCCCTCTGCGGGGCAGGTAGGTACCGGCGTGGTTCAACCCGCGCCGGTTGTCACTTCGTTGCGGCTCAGGACTCCACCGGGCGCTTGACCCAGACCGGAGAGAGCTTGCCGCCGTTGCCGGTGATGTAGAGGCAGACCACCTCGCCGCGCTGCAGGGAGACGGGCTTGAGGTCGCTGACTTTCTTGTCGCCGTCGAACAGGGCGAGGCCGACTTTCACCGGGTTGATCTCGCGCTCGCCGCGGCCTTGCGGGGCGACGTCCTCGACCACCGGGGTCTTGCCGTCGGCGGTCTTCAGGGTGAGCTTGGCGTCGGACAGGTTCTGCACGCGCAGCAGGGCTTTCTGCTTGTTCCTGAAGGGGGGCTCTTCGACCAGTTGCGGGTTCTGGCCAGTCTGGTTGACCAGGGTGTAGTAGCGGTCGGCCTCCAGCTTCACCGAGAGGCTGCTGCCGCCCACCTGGGCGCTGTAGTTGCCGGCCGGGAGGAACTTGAAGTCGCTGGAGCCCAGTGGCGGGACGTCGGTCAGCGCGGTATTGCCGACGTTGACGCTGAGCTCGCTGCTGCCAGCGTTGTAAGCGCGGACGAAGGCGGACCCCTTGGGTGCCTGCGGGCCGTACAGGCCGCCTTCATCGGCCTGGGCCTGCAGCGCGCCGAGACCCAGCACCAGGGCGCAGGCATAAGACGTCCAGCTGCGGTTGTTCTGTCGGTTCATGAGGTGTACCTCCATCTTCTCTCTTGATCGGGCCGCTGACGGCCCTGCGTTCCCCTTGCGGGGGATTTCTCAGTTGCTCGAGCGCGAGGCCAGGCGTTCACTGGTGCCTGTGCCCTTGCGCAGGCCGGCGACCCATTCGGGGTCGAATTCGGACAGGTCGCTCAGCATCGGCAGGTAGCGTTCCGGGAACTCCCAGATCACCAACTGCGGCGGGGCATCCTTCAGCTCGTCACTCTTGAGGTACTTGAGCATTGGCAGGATCGGCCCATGGCCGTCCTCGGCGTGGTTGACCAGGTCACGCTGCAGGGCCTGGCGCAGGGCTCCGGCGAAGTTCCACTTGTCGTTGGCGCTGTAGCTGGTGCCGACCAGCACCACGGGCACTTCGCTTTCGGCGAACAGGGCATCGGCGCCGGCGTCGCCCGCGTCGTCGTTGCGAGTGGCGCGCTTCTGCAACTGGTCCGGCGCCGGCATCAGGTTTTCGAACAGCGGGTCCAGCGGCAGGAAGCGCGTCAGGTCGCCCTTGTAGGTATCCACGCCCTCGGCTTCGGTCACGTACTGCTGCGGCGTGCCGCGCAGGGTCATGGCCTGGCCAACGGCTTGTCCCAGGCGGCCGGCGACCACTTCGGCGCCCAGCGGCGTCCAGTGGGTGTCGGTGCGCAGGAAGACCTGGCCCTGATTCTTGGCGTCTTCGAGGGTGGCAAGCAGGTCGGGGGCGATGATTCCGGCCTTGCGCGCTGCGCCGCGGAAGCGCTCGTAGAGGTCCTGACGCAGGGCGGAGGGGGTGGCTTCGCCGACATACTCGGGATAGAGGCGCGACTTAGCCGGGACGATGGCCAGCATCAGCTCCACGTTGTGTCGCGCCAGCTCGTCGCGAACGCCCTGGATCAGCGCCAGGTTATCGCGCATGTGGCGGCTGCCATCGGCGACCGGGTCGAACTCTTCATCCGAGAAGAGCCAGCCGTCCTGGCCAATGACCACGCCCTGGCGGCCTTCGCCGAACAGCTTGTAGTCCGCCAGGGCCCAGAGGTTGGTGCCCAGCTGCTTGACCGGGAATTCCTCGTCGTAGCGCTTCTCGAAGGCCAGGGCCAGCTTGCCGTCCAGCACGCTGGTTTCCTTGGCTACGGAAAAGCCGAAAACCACGCGCATGGACCACAGGCAGAGGGCCAACAGCAGGCCGCAGAACAACAGGATGTAGAGCAGGTTCAGGGTTCTGTTCATGGTCGGCTCCACTCAGAACTGGAAGTACAGGAAGGGCGAGAAACTCTGCGCCGAGAGCTTCAGCACCGAGGCGGCGAACAGCAGGAGCACGGCAGCATGGAAGGCCAGGGCGCCAACCTGCAGGCGAGCACGGGGCAGGGCGGCGCTACCGTCGGCATTGATGGCGATGCCGTCGTCGTCTTCGCGGGCACGGGCCTTGGGCGCGCCGGCCAGCGGCTGGGCGTAGAACTGGCGGATACCGCAGATGGCCAGCACCCCATAGGCCAGCACCAGGGTGGCGATTTGCAGGCTGGTGAGCTGGGCGCGGTTGAGCTCGGAAAGCTGCCAGTCACCGAAGCTGAACATAGCGGCGTACATGCGCCAGGCGACGTCCAGGTTTTCGGCGCGGAAGATCACCCAGCCGATCACCACCAGCAGGAAGGTGAAGGCCCACTTCAGCGGGTTGATCGCCCGTGGCGCGGCGTTCACGCCCAGGGCGCGCTCGATGGCCAGCCAGGCACCGTGCCAGGCGCCCCAGATGATGTAGGTGAAGTTGGCGCCGTGCCACAGGCCACCCAGCAGCATGGTGAGGAACAGGTTGCGGTAGGTCTGGAAGGTGCTTCCACGGTTGCCGCCCAGGCTGATGTACAGGTAGTCGCGCAGCCAGGTGGAGAGGCTGATGTGCCAGCGCCGCCAGAACTCGGTGATGGACTGGCTGATGTAGGGCTGGTTGAAGTTCTCCATGAAGCGGAAGCCCATCATCAGGCCAAGGCCAATGGCCATGTCGCTGTAGCCGGAGAAGTCGAAGTACAACTGCGCGGTGTAGGCCAGCGCGCCGAGCCAGGCGTCCCCCGTGGTCGGGTCGGACAGGGCGAAGCAGTGGTCGGCGATGGGCGCGATGCTGTCGGCGATGAAGACCTTCTTGATGAAGCCCTGCATGAAGCGCGTGCAGCCCTCGGCGAACTTGTCCACCGTGTGGGTACGGTGGTTGAACTGGTCCACCAGGTCCTTGAAGCGCAGCACCGGGCCGGCGATCAGGTGCGGGAAGATCGCCACGAAGGCCGCGAAGTCCACCAGGTTGCGGGTGGCCGGCGTATCGCCGCGGTACACGTCGATGATGTAGCTGATCGACTCGAAGACGTAGAAGGAGATCCCGATCGGCAGCAGGATGTGCGTGAGCACGAAGGGCTCCATGCCGAAGGAGGCGATGATGGCGTTGAGGCTGTCGACGCCGAAGTTGGCGTACTTGAAGTAGCCGAGGACGCAGAGGTCCACCGCCACGCCGAGGAGCAGCCATTTCTGCGCTGTTTTCGTGCGCACGCCGGCCGCGCCGATGCGCAGGCCGATCCAGTAGTTGAACACCGTCACCGCAGCGAACAGTGCCAGGAAGTCGATGCGCCACCAGGCGTAGAAGATGTAGCTGGCGACCAGCAACAGCAGGTTTCGATAGCGTGTCCCGACCAGGTAGTACAAGCCGAGGAAAATCGGCAGGAACAGGAACAGGAACACGTTGGAAGAAAAGACCATCCGAGTCTCTCCAGTGAACGTTTGATTTCAGTCCCGCCACGTTGGGCGGGGGCGTTTTTGCGCCCCTCTCCCGGCCAGGGGGAGAGGGGTTGTCGCTAACTCCCACCCTCCTTCTTTGGATGGAACACCTGGGTCACATCCCCGCCGAGGCGGAAGGTCTTGTAGGGGCCCATCTCGACCTTCCACGCGAGGGTTTTGGCTGAGCAGGCGTAGAGCGAGCACCAGGGTTCGAGCCAGGAGAACTTGGCGTGCTTTTTCAGCTCGCTCATGTCCTGGTCGTCGCCGGTTTTATCAATGAAGGCTTCCTGGTCATTCACGCCGGCGATGACGTTCTCGCCAAGGCGGCGCAGGGCACCGTCGTTCTCTTCGCGCAGGTCCACGCCGTTGGCCTGGGCGAAGCTGGCGACCATGGCGAGCGGCGGCAGGCTGTAGTTGTGATAGGCCAGCGCGCGTTGCTTGCGCTTGAGTTCGTTGGGCAGGAAACCGTCCTGGTCCACTTGGCCGGCTGCCACGCGGAACTGCGCCACCGACCAGTCGAAGAGATCCTGGCGGTTGGTCGCCACGGCGGAGGCCATCACCGACCAGGCGGCCCAGTAGGAGTGGTTGTTGATCTTCTTCAGTGGCAGGCCGTTCCAGTCATGCACCACCTGATCGGCCAGGCGCGAGAACCAGGACTCGATCACCTGGGTCTGGGCGCGGTAGGGCGCCAGCGGCTGCGATTCGGAGAACTTCAGGTGCAGGTAAGCCGAGGCCATGCTGCCCAGCGCCCATTTGCGCATCGACTTGCCGGTGTGGTTGTACTCCGTGCTCAGCAGGGCGTTGGCCTGGGCCCAGTTGCCCAGCCACTGCAGGGTGCATTCGAGCTGGGTGCGCTGACCCTTGCGCATGTATTCCATGACCATCTTGCTGACGCCGCGCTCCATCTCGGTGATGGCGGCGGTCTTCTCGCGGAAGGCTTTCTCCGCCGTCGGATTGAGCGTGGCGCGGGCCTTGTCGGAGCCCTCGTACTTGCTGCGGAACTCCAGTTTGGCGGTGTAGGGCGCGGGTGGCGACTTGCAGCTGCCAGCGGATTTGGCGTCGATATCCACAGGGGCGTAGTAGCCCTTGGGCGGCACCAGGTCGGCGGCGTGGCTTTGCCCTGCGAGCAGGATGCCGGCGAAGAGGGGAGCGATCAGCCAGGGTCGTTTCATGGATTCCTCCTTCCTCATTCGGCCGTGGCCGTGAGGTTGTCCCCGCCCTTGCCGGGACGTGCGCAGACGCTCACCTCGACGCTGAGGTCCTGGGGCGTCTGTTCGGGGCTGTGGATTTCCAGGGCGAGCAGGTTCAGGTCGGCCCAGTCCGGGTCGTTGCGCAGCTCGAAGACGTAGCGGCCGCCGGTGTCGACGCGGTCGCTCTGTTCCAGCTTGAAGTTCTCGCGGCGGCCGTTGAGGTACCAGATGGTGGCCTTGGACTCGTGCACCGACGGGTCGCTGAAGGTCAGGTCCACCTGGTAGTCGCGCCCGCGCAGGTCACGCAGGGCCGAGCCCTTGCCGTTGACCAGCACTTCGTTGGCGCCGGGGCGCAGCTTCATCCTGTTCTTAAGCGCCACCGGACGGCCCTCGCAGCCGTTGTTCACCAGGGGCACCGCCTGTCGGTAGAAACTCTTCTGCGCCATGTCGTAGTGGGTGGCGAACTCCCAGATCAGCACCTTGGGCGGGTTCTCGTGGAACTCCTTGCTGCTCATGTACTGCAGCAGGGCACTGTCGAAGCCGCCGCCGCTGACCGCCATGTTGAGTACTTCGGCGCCGCTGTGCTGCTGCAGGAAGCCGGCAAAGTTGTAGGCCGGGCCGCTGTTACTGGTGCCTACCAGGGTGACCTGCGGATTGGACTCATCGCCGAACAGGCTGTCGCCGCCGTCGCCTGCCGCTTCGGTCTCGAAGCGGTCGACGTACTGGGTGGCGTAGCTGGTGCCGCAGAGCTGGCCGGCGGTCTTGTGCAGGGTGCCGGCCTTGGGCAGCAGGCCGACCACCTTGCTCTGGAAGTCCTTCTTCGGGATGTCGTTGAAGCCGGGGATCTGCTTCAGGGTTTCGGCCACCAGCTTGGCGGTTCGCTCGGCGCCGGCCGGCGTCCAGTGGTGGTCCGCCTTGAAGTAGTAGTCGGTGCCCACGCCCTGCTCATCGAACAGTGGCGAGAGGTCGGTGGCCCAGATACCGGCCTTGCGGAACTGCTCCACGGCGGCGAGATAGTTCTTCTTCGCCAGGTCGTAGTTGAAGTGGCGCTTCTCTTCCGGTGTGAGTTTCTCGCGATTGATCAGGCCACGGGTGGGCTGGTAGACCACCATCAGCTCGACGCCCTTGGCCTTCAGCGCATCGCGCAGGCGGCGGAACTGGCTCCAGCCATAAGGCGTGGTGCCGAAGTCGGTACGCAGGTCGTACTGGGTCCGGAACAACCAGTCGTCCTGACCCTGCACGAGGGTGGTGAAGAAGCTCAGGTACTTGGTGTTGTAGGTGGCCGGGTTCTGCGCCACGGCGCAGAGCGGACCGGTGCGTTGCACGCTGTATTCGGGTGCCGCTTGAGCACCCTGGGCGGCGGCCAGCAGGGCGGCGGCCAGGGCGGAGGGGGTGAACCAGTAGCGGGAAAGTCTTTGCATGATCTCGTACCTCAATCCTGGAGTTCGGCCTGGCTTTCGACGGGGTCGATCAGCACCGCCTGCTTGCGGCGCACCATCAGGTCGAGGATTTCGTCCTGCTTTTCGCCGAGGATGCCGGCGAAGCTGATGCCGGTGGATTTGCTCGGGGCGAGCAGCTCCACGCGGTACAGCTCGACCGACAGGGGCGAGTCGATGGAGAGGGGGCTGGAACCGTTGCCGGCGAGTTTGCCGCCCACCAGGATCATCGAGACCTTGGTATCGAAGGGGTCGAGTTCGATGTTCCGGTCGGTGTCGGAGAGGTCCTTGATGTGGCCGTACACGCCGGTCAGGCCGTTGGCTGCCGAGAGGTTTTCGTACAGGCGGATGTTCACGCTGTTGCGCACGCGGATGCCGTGGCGCTGGTTGCTGAGGATCTTGTTGCCCCAGAGCAGGTTGTTCGAGCTTTCGTAGATCGTGATGCCGTCGGCGTGGTTCTGGTACACCTCGTTCCAGGCCACGAGATTGTTCACCGAGTTACGGTCGATCACGATGCCCGAGAGCTTGTTGTCGTAGCTCTTGTTGTGGACGATCCAGCTGTCGTCCACCTCACGGGAAATGATGATGCCGTGCTTCTTCCTGGTCCCGTGCACGGTGTTGTGCGCGATGATCAGACCGTGGGATCGGTCGTGCGGGTCGATGCCGTAGACGATGTTGTCGCGGTAGGTGTTGCCCTTGATGACCACATCCGCCGCTTCGAAGCAGTAGAAGCCGTACCAGTGGTCGACGAACTCCGAGTCCAGCAGCCAGCCGGTGGGGGCCGGGCGCTTCAGGCGCGCGGCCTGGCCCGGGGTGTACTGGGTGATGGAGACGCCGTAGGACTTGGAGTTGTCGTAGCCCAGGCTGGTGACCTTGCTGCCGACGATATACAGCTCGCTGCCACCCCAGGACACCAGGAACGGGCGGAACTCCTCGGGCTTGCGGAACCAGGCGGGGGATTTGTCCTTTTCACGCCAGGCGGTGAGCTGGCTGCCGGTGATGAACAGCTTGCCGTCGTTGACCAGGAAGGCGCCGCGTTCCTGCGAGAGGCGGAAGTCCTTGGTTTCCTTGCCGATCTGCAGGCTCGCACCCTGGGCCACCACGACGGGCAGGCGGGCAATGTAGACGCCCGGCTCGGTCTCGCTGAACTGGCTGTCCGGCAGGGCTTTCGCCAGGTCCGCCGGGGTCACGTAACCGCCCTCGACGAAGATCGCCTGGGGCATGCCTTGCTGGCGCTTGACCCATTCACGCAGACGCTCGTCGCCGCCGATGAAGTCCTTCAGTGCGTCTTGCTGGAGCATGCGCCTGACCACCACGCGGCCGCGGGTGTTGCGATCGATCTTCGCTTCCACCGCCGCCAGGGTGTAGCCGGACAAATCCGGCAGTTTCGGCGTCTCCAGATGCAGCTGCTCCACCGGCGCGGTGGACACCGTGTAGTTCTTGATCGGCTTCAGTTCCTGGGTCAGCTCCGCGCCCTGGACCCAGGGCGCGGCCATCTGCAGGGCGCCGAGCATGACACCGCCCACCAGCAATGTGGTTCCCATGCCACGTTTCATGGCTGTTCCTCCGTTGCGCCGGATGTCCATCAGAAGCGCCAGATGAAATCGACGAAGGCGCGGTGCATCAGCGAGTCGGTGCCGCTGCCATAGGCATCGCCCGGCTTGAACACGCCGCCACGCAAACGCACCAGGGCAGAGCGCTCGTCCAGGTGTTCGGCCATGGAGGCGGGCAGCAGGCCCTGTTTGAAGTACTTGGTGACCACCAGGTCCATCTCCTGGCCGATGTCTTTCTCGCCGTCTTCCAGCGGCGCGATGATTCCGCTCTGGCCGACGTCCTGGTTGTCGTCCACGCGCCAGAAACGGTGGTAGACGACGCTCGCGTCGTAGTCCTCGCCCAACTGCCAGGAGGTGAAGGCGGTCGCCACTTGCAGGTTGCTCAATTCGCCACGGAAGGCTTCGCCGAAGCGGTGCATGCGGGCTTCGGTACCGGTGAAGTTGGAGCGGTTGCTCTCCAGCCCGGTCTGGCGGAATTGCTCGGAGCTGTCGTCATCGCCACCACCGCTGCCGCGGGCATAGGCACCGCCGACCTTCCACTGGTCATCGATGTTCCAGCGCAGGCCGAGGTCGATCGCCCAGGCGTCCACATCGACATTGCGTGAGCCGGCGGCGAGGGTCTGGTCGCCCACGGCTGACTGCTGCAGTTCGTCCACATCGCCGGTCAGCCAGGTGGCCTGCGCCCAGTAGTTCAGGGGTTGCGTGGAGCGGCGATCGAAGAAGCCGCCATCGGCTTCCAGGCCCAGCCAGGTCAGGTCGCCGGTGGTGCGTTTATCCAGTTCATCGACTTCTTCGCCCACGTTGGGCAAGTCGCCGTTGTCGCGGCTGTGGTGCAGCTTGGCGCCGACCCAGTGGCCTGGGCGCCATTGGGTGGAAATGTCGCCGAAGAAGTGTTGGCGATCTTCGTCTTCCGGGGCCAGTTCGTCGATGTCGGTGCGGTACTCGCTGAAGCGCTCGGCGACGCCGGCATGGGCGCGCAGCAGGGTGGTGTCGAAGCTCCAGCGCAAGGCTTCGATGTTGGTGTCCCACCAGGTGCCTTCCTCGCTGCGCACGCGCTGGCGGCCGAAGCGCAGGTGCTCACCCGGGTAAGCGGTGAGGCCGCCGTAGTCGACCCAGAACTCGCGCATCGCCAGGTAGCTCTTGTCCGGCTCGCGGCCATTGTTGCGCTGGCCGGCGTCGGCTTCGATGTCGCCGGACTCCAGGGTGTCCGTTTCGACGATATCGGTGGCGGTGACCGCCTGGCCCATGGCGAAGGCGCTCCAGTCGCCACGTTCGCCATAGACCCAGGGACGCAGGTCGAGACCGATGCCGTTGACATCGCCCCCGTCGCGGGTGCCGAGGTCACGGTCGTCTTCCGACTGGGCGGTGATCTTCACGTCCAGGCCGAAATTCCTGCCCTCGGGCTGGGCGGCGTGGGCGATGCCCGCGGCCAGCAGGGACAGGCCCAGGCCGGCGCGAATCCAGGGTTTGGTGTTCATCGTCAGTACGTGTCCTTATTGGGTCTGCATGGCTTGCATCTGGGCGGCGTCCGGTGCCGTTGCACCGCGCACCTGGCGCTCTTCGCGCAGCAGTTGCTCGGCGCGGGCACGCTCGGCCTGCGGCAGTTGCTGTTCCACGCGTTGCGCCAGCTCCAGGGCCTGCGGCGTGTTCTTGGGCAGGGCGAGTTGGCTGAAGACGTAGGCGTTGACCAGGTTGGGTTGGATGCCCTTGCCTTGGGTGTACATCTGGCCGAGGGCGAAGTCGGCATTGATCTGGCCGTTGCGGGCGGCGCTGAGCAGGTGCTCCAGGGCCTTGTCCGGGGCGATGTCGCCCAGGTAGCCGCGCAGGTAGATCTGGCCCAGCAGGTAGTTGGCGCTGGGCTCGGTGGGTGCGGCCTTGAGCAGGTGCTCCTCGGCCTTGCGCGGGTCCAGGGGGACCAGCTTGCCCTCGTAGTGGAGGCGACCCAGCAGCAGTTCGGCGCGGGGCAGGGACGCGGCACGGCCCTTTTCCAGGTAACCCAGCATCTGCTCGGTATCACCGAGCGCCGGATACTCGTAGAGCAACTTGGCCAGGCTGACCCAGGCGGCGGGGTAGGCCGGGGCCAGTTCCTCGAGCATGGCCTGGGCCTTGCCTTCGTCGGGCTTGCCGAGTTCGGCATCGGCGAGCACCTGGGCCACTGACTCCACGCGCTGGGCGGGGATGCGCCCGGCGTGGTAGCCGGACATCAGGCCATCCAGCAGTTTCTGCTGGGCGTCAGCCTTGCCTTGCTTCTGGTAGACCGTGGCCAGCTCGACGTAGCAGACGTCGGCCAGGGCCAGGCTGCGGGTGCAGATCTGCTCGATCTCGCCCAGGTGCTGATCGTAGGTGCCCTGGGTGCGATAGAAGAGAATCTGCGCCAGCTCGGCCTGGGTGTGTCCTTCGGCGCGCCATTGGGCGATGCGTGCGGGCACGTTCACGGAGGGGAAGTCCTGCGGGTACTGCAGGTAGAGCATCACCAGCGGCAGCAGGCTGGTCTCCTCACCCGCAGCGAAGGACTCCTCCAGCAGTTGCGCCGTTTCGCGGCGCTCCGCCTGGCTCAGCTCGGTCTTGCGCGCCAGCAGCTTGCCCAGGCGGGCTTTGGCGCGCGGTGACTGGTCCATGGCCTGGCGGTAGGTTTGCTCGGCCTTGGCGAGTTGCTCGGGGTCGCCGCTGGCCACCTGCAGGTCGGCCAGGCCGACCGCGGCATCGGCATAACCGAGCTCGGCCAACTGGCGGAAGTTCTGCTCGGCGGTGGCGCTGTCACCGCGCTTCAGGGCTTCGCGGGCGAGGCGTTCGTCGGGCAGCCCGGCGCAGCCGGCCAGGGCGATAGCCGCAGCCAGCAGCAGGACAGGGGGGGTGTGATGGGCCATGGCGGTGCCCTCCTCAGAAGCCGGCCGCCAGGGCACGGTCGATCAGCCAGTCAAGGGACGGGCCGCGATCGATGCTGACTTCCACCGGCTGGCCGGCGAGGCTGCTGGGCAGCGGCTCGTCGGGCTGGACGGTGGCGCGGATGTCGGCGGACATGCTGCCGTCATGCAGGTTGCTGCTGAGGATCTTGCCGTGGCGCACCTGGTCTTCGCCGGCCACCTGGAAGGTGACGCGAGCACCTGGCTTGGCCTGGGCGATGTTGCGGAAGGGGAAGCGCGCCTGCACGGTGGCCTGGGTGTCCTGGGGCACCAGTTCGAATATCACGTCGCCCTTGCTGGCGAACTGGCCATCGGCGACGAGTTGGCGGGCGATCTTGCAGTTGCAGGGGCTGGTGAGCGTGCCCTTCATCTGCTTGCCGAAGAGTTCTTCGACATTGCGCGGCGACAGTTGAGCGTCCGTCAGGTGACCCTTGAGCATTTCCAGCATGGTGGCGCTGAAGGACGCGATAGGGGCGCCTTTCTCGACGCTGGCATCCGGGCCCACCAGGCTCTGCACGGTACCTTCGCGGGGCATGGTGACCTGCATGGAGGGCACCGCGACCATGGCCGAGTCGGCATGGGTGACGAAGTAGAGGCCGTAGAGGGACTTGGTGATGTACGCAAAGGCGCCGACGCCGATGACGAAGATGCCGAGGCTGAAGCTGACGGCCTTCAGGCGGCCCAGGGCGCCCATGCCGCCGCCGGCCCCGGCTTTGCGCGGCTTGGTGAAGTTCTCGCGCTGCAGGGTGTTGAGCAGGTCGCCGGCGCTGACCAGTTCGCCGGAAAGGTGCGAGCTGATCAGGTAGCGCAGGGTGGCGATGTCGCGCGGTTGCAGGTTGTGGAAGACGCAGCCGATGCGCTCGTTGCGGGTGTCCACGGCGCGTACCTGGAACTCCACGTCAAGGCCCAGGCTGAGGCCGTCGATCTGGAACATCAGGCGGCCTTTGTGGTGGTCGCCGACATGGGCGCCCGCGCGGCCAGCGGTAAAGGCGAAGCCGCCGGCGGAAACGTCCAGCAGCGACGCCTCGAAGCGTTCGCCACGGGCGATGTAGCGGACTTTGCCCGGGATCTTCACCCGCGCATGCTGGCGCTGGGCTTCGGATTCATGCACCACATTGAGATTGACGGCTGTATTCATGGCTTCGATTCCTGTCAGGTTCCTTGTGCTCACACGATCGCCAGCAGCGTGGCGATGAATACGCTGGTTGCGGAGAAGGTCATGGCGCGTGAGGACCAGGTGTTGAACCAGCGCGAGAAGCTGGCGAGGTCACGGTTGAGCTTGGTGTTCTGGCGGGTCCAGGACTGCTGGTCGAGGCGGAAGAAGACGTAGATCTTCACCAGCGCTCCGACGATCTGGTTGTAATAGAGGATCAAGGGATAGGCCGGCCCGATCCGGTGCCCGGTGATGCTGAGCAACAGGGTCAGGACGAAGCGGGTGAGGCCGATCCACAGCAGGTACACCAGCAGGTAGGCGATGCTGTACTTCAGGCTGGCGATGATGGCCACGGCCAGGCCCAGCAGGCAGGTCCACATCGACGCGCGCTGGTCGGCCAGTACCACGGTGGTGAACCAGCCGAGGCGACGCGGACCGAGCGCCAGGGCGCGGGAGTTCTGCCTCAGGTTGTTGCCGTACCAGCGGAACATCAATTTGCGGCTGGCCTTGATGAAGCTCTTCTCCGGCGGGTGCTCGACCGTGTTGATCGCTGCGTCCGGCACATAGAAGGTGTCGTAGCCCAGGCGCATCAGGCTGTACCAGCTGGACTTGTCGTCACCGGTGAGGAACTGGAAACGCCCCAGGCGCCAGTGGTCGAGGTGGTCGCTTTCCACGTCGGCGATGAAGTCCGGGTCGGTCACTACCTGGGCGCGGAACACCGACATACGGCCGGTCATGGTCAGCACGCGCTTGGAGAGCGCCATCGAGCACATGTTGAGGTGGCGCTGGGCGAAGCGCAGCTTGTGCCACTCGCTCATGATGTAGCTGCCGCGCACTTCGCAGAACTCATTGGTGGTCAGGCCGCCGACATTCGGGAAGAGCTTGAACCAGGGCACGGTCTTCTTCACCACGCCTTCGGCCAGCACCGTGTCGCCGTCGACCACCGCCACCACCGCGTTCTCGTCCGGCAACTGCCGGGAAATGGCGCGGAAGCCGTAGGCCAGGCCGTCGCGCTTGCCGGTGCCGGGAATGCGTACGAAGTCCAGCTTGACCCGCGAAGGCGGTGCCAGCTTGGCCCAGAGGTTCTTCACCAGCAGTTCATCGGAGAGTTCGACGATGGAGCAGACCACGGTGGTCGGATAGCCGCAGTCGATGGCTTCCTGGATCACCGAGCGGTAGACCATTGCAGTGGTCAGGGCCTCGATGCGGAAGCTGGTCACCAGCAGGAATACGTGGGACGGGTCGGCCGCGTTGCCGAGCTTGGCCAGGCGCCGCTTGTACCAGGGGTAGACGACGTAGAGGAACAGCGTGCCGCGCACGAAGTGCAGGGCGCCCATGGAGTAGCGCCAAATGCCCACAGCCCCGATCAGCAGCAGGAAGTGCTTGGAGTCGGGGTCGAACACCGACTTGGGCAAAGCCAGTGCCAGCAGCATCAGCGCGATGAGGTAGAACAGCCAGCCCGAGGCTTCGAGCAGGCCATGCTTGATCTTGTCCATAGAATCGTCCCGGGCTCGTTGCGGATGCCCCCTCCCGGGTGGGAGGGGGCAGGGCGCTTACCAGCAGATCCCCTCGGCGTTGCCTTGGGTGCCCTTTGGCATGAAGCCCACCAGGTCGATCACCTGCTTGCCGGCCGGCGCCTTCTGGGCCAGCGGGGCGAACAGTTCGTCACGGTTGCCCAGGACGATGATGTCGGCCTTGTCGACCACCGAGTCGAAGTTGCTGTCCAGCAGCGACGACACGTGGGGGATCTTCGACTCGATGTAGTCCTTGTTGGCGCCATGGACGCGGGCGTACTCGACGTTGCGGTCGTAGATGCTGAGGTCGAAACCCTTGCCGATCAGCATCTCGGCCAGCTCCACCAGCGGGCTTTCACGCAGGTCATCGGTACCCGCCTTGAAGGACAGGCCGAGCAGGGCGACCTTGCGCTTGTCATGGCCGGAGATGATGTCGAACGCCTTCTGCACCTGGCCGGCGTTGCTGCGCATCAGCGAGCCGATCAGCGGGGAGTCCACGTCCAGCGAGGTGGCGCGGTAGTTCAGCGCACGCACGTCCTTGGGCAGGCAGGAACCGCCGAAGGCGAAGCCGGGGCGCATGTAGTACTTGGACAGGTTGAGCTTGTTGTCCTGGCAGACCACGTCCATCACTTCGCGGCCATCGACGCCAACGGCCTTGGCGATATTGCCGATCTCGTTGGCGAAGGTGACCTTGGCCGCGTGCCAGACGTTGCAGGTGTACTTGATCATCTCGGCCACTTCGATGTCCTTGCGGATGATCGGCGCGTCGAGTTCGCGGTACAGGGTCTCGAGTACGTCGCCGGCAGCCTTGTCCAGCTCACCGATGACGGTCATGGGCGGGTAGTCGTAGTCCTTGATCGCGGTGCTTTCGCGGAGGAACTCGGGGTTCACCGCCACGCCGAAGTCGACGCCGGCCTTCTTGCCGGAGCAGTCTTCGATGATCGGGATCACCACATTCTTCACGGTGCCCGGCAGCACAGTGCTGCGCACCACGACGGTGTGGCGCTCGGCCTTGTCGCGCAGGGCGAAGCCGATCTCGCGGCAAACGCCTTCGATGTAATCCAGGGACAGGTCACCGTTCTTCTTGCTCGGGGTACCGACGCAGATGAAAGACACCTGGGTTTCACGCACCGCACCGGCAACATCGGTGGTGCCGCGCAGGCGGCCGGTTTTTACGCCTTGTTGAAGAAGTTCTTCCAGACCCGGTTCGACAATGGGCGATTTGCCATTGTTGATCAGGTCGATCTTGGTCTGAGAAACGTCGACGCCGACAACTTCATGACCACGAGCAGAGAGGCAGCCGGCGCACACTGCACCAACATAGCCCAAACCGAAGATGCTGATTCGCATCGTATTCACCTCGTCCTTTCAGCACGCTGTTTAATATGTGACGTTAGTGTCACTTCCGTTTGCACTGTTATGTCGCAACTGCAACTTTCCAGTGCACAGGCATGATTAATACCGGACGCCAAAGTTAGGGCGCCTGAACAGGGCATGTCGTTACGCTTGCCCGGGTAGAGTCCTGAGCTGATCGCCGCAAGGGCTCTGGCTCGTTGGTTTTGTCCAGTAGGTCGAGTTTGTTGCGCTTCTCCTTAATCAACTTATTTGGTTTTCACCAGATAAAAACTACCCCTCGGCTGTGCGCCGATAGTTACCAAGGCAGTTTGAGATCACACCGAAATATGGTGTGAAGAATTAAGTCACGGGGGTATGAGTGTCCGTCTTTTCGGATAGTTCCTACCGTTCGTCCCTGAATTTGCTTATTGCAGTTTTTTGACTACGCCCTATGTCTGCTCGGTGGCATTCTCAGAGTTGGCTTGCTTGGGAAAAGTTCCAGATAGTGCAAATTGCAGGATTTCAGTGATTGCATTTTGCAAGTTGGCCACTATAAGTCAGCATGTTGGCCAGTATTAAAATGGTATGTGTGCCGGCCATATGATCTTGAAGTGATATTGGAAACTGCAGTGGCAATTACGTGGCACGCAGGAGTTGATTGGCGTGCGCTCGCAGGTTGGGCAGAGCGCAGCGAAGTCCAACGGCGGAGGCGGCAGGCGGGGCGGGGCGGGAAGTTACGCTTCCAGGGGCGGAAACAAGAACCCCGCCGGGCGGCGGGGTTGTTTGCATCAATCTTCGGGATGGTCGCGCAGGAACACCAGGCTGTCCGGCTTGGAATGCTCCACGGAGTAGCGGTAGCCCTGGTAATTGAAGTCCTTCAGGCCTTCGGGGTCCCGCAGGCGCTCCTTGATCACGTAGCGGGCCATCAGGCCACGGGCCTTCTTGGCGTAGAAGCTGATGATCTTGTGCTGGCCGTTCTTCAGGTCCTTGAACTCGGTGTCGATGATGCGGGCGTTCAGCGCCTTGCGCTTCACCGAGCTGAAGTATTCGTTAGAGGCCAGGTTGAGCAGGATGTCGTCGCCCTGGGCCGCCAGGGCTTCGCTGAGCCAGCCACTGATGCGCTCGCCCCAGAAGGCGTAGAGGTCCTTGCCGCGGGCATTGGCCAGCTTGGTGCCCATTTCCAGGCGGTAGGGCTGCATCAGGTCCAGCGGGCGCAGCAGGCCGTAAAGGCCGGAGAGCATGCGCAGGTGCTGCTGGGCGAAGTCGAAGTCGGCTTCGCTGAAATCTTCGGCGTTGAGTCCGGTGTAGACGTCGCCCTTGAAGGCCAACAGGGCCTGTTTGGCGTTGTCCGGGGTGAAGTCCGGGTGCCAGCTGCCATAGCGGGCGGCGTTGAGGCCGGCGAGTTTGTCGGACAGGTGCATCAGCTCGGCGATCTGCGCAGGGCTGAGCTCGCGCAGTTGCTGGATCAGCTCCTGGGCGTGGTCGAGGAACTCAGGCTGGGTATGGCGCGAGGTGACCGGCGGGGTCTGGTAGTCCAGGGTCTTGGCAGGGGAAATCACCAACAGCATCGAATCGTCTCCTTCGGGAACGCGACGATTCTAGGGATTTGCGTGTGTTGGCTCCACCTATACCGCCGATAGGCAGACGGGACGCCTCAGGCGGATCGACCGCCAGGGACGGAAAATTCGGGGGGATTCTTGGGGAGGGGACTTTCGACTTTAACGGGCACTTTCCTACGCGCCAAGGGGTTTTTGTCGTGGTGTGAAAAAAGACGCGTACAGGCAAAAAAGTTCTTTTTTCTGTCATCCCGAATGGAGTATTAACAAAGCAGACCGCCGAACCCTGCAGACAGGTGGCGGCCATCGGCCCTCACCCTGTTGGCAGCATCCCCCGAACGGCATGACCCGGAAGGGGGAAGTCGGCGGCGCTCCGCGGCGGAGCGCCAGCCTGGCATTCCGTCGCTTGGCCCTATAAGAAGGTGACCGAGTATGGATGACCACGGACGCTCCCGCCCTACCGCTCCAACCTTGTACGCGCTCGACACCAACGTCCTGATTCACGATCCCAACGCATTGTTCAATTTCCAGGAACACCACGTGGCCATTCCGATGACCGTGCTGGAGGAACTGGACAAGCTCAAGACCGGTAAACAGGGCGTTGCCGCTGAATGCAGGCAGGCCATCCGTAACATCGACAAGATCCTCAGTGGCGCCACCCCTGAGGAAGTGGAGCACGGAGTACCCATCCAGCGAGAGAAAAGCGGCCCTTGCGGCTTCCTCTCGATCCTCATGAGCAAGAGCGCAGCCCCCATCACCTGGCTGCCCGAAGACCTCAACGACAACAAGATCATCAACCAACTGGTGGAGCTGAAGAGCCGCAGGCCAGGCATGTCCGTGGTGTTGGTGACCAAGGATATCAACATGCGCCTGAAGGCGCGGGCGTGCGGGATCGACTCGGAGGACTACCACACCGACCAGTTGGTGGACGATGTGTCCCTGCTGTCCCGTGGCTATCACGACATGCCGGGCTCCTTCTGGGACCGCGTGAGCAAGGTCGAGACCCGTCAGGACCACGGACGCACCTGGCACCGGGTACAGCTCACCGACAACCTGCCGGCGGTACACGTCAACGAGTTCATCGTCGACGAGCAGGGTTTCGTTGGCTGGATCAAGGGCATCAAGGCCGATGAACTGCTGATCCTCGACCTGCACCAGGAGCCACTGCTGCATCAGGAAGCCTGGGGCCTGCGTCCGCGCGATGTGTATCAGGCGTTGGCGCTCTACGCGTTGTTGGACCCGGATATCCACCTGGTCAACCTCAGCGGCGCGGCGGGTTCCGGCAAGACCATCCTGGCGCTGGCCGCGGCTATCGAGCAGACCATGGTCAGCAAGCGTTACCGTCGCATCATCGCCACCCGCAGCGTGCAGGGCCTGGACCAGGAAATCGGCTTCCTGCCCGGCACCGAGGCGGAGAAGATGGAGCCCTGGCTGGGAGCGATCACCGACAACCTTGAAGCCTTGCACATGGATGACGAGAACACCCACGGCAGCGTGGATTACATCCTCAGCAAGGTGCCGCTGCAGTTCAAATCCCTGAACTACATCCGCGGCCGCAGCTTCCAGCAGAGCCTGATCATCATCGATGAGTGCCAGAACCTGACGCCGCACCAGATGAAAACCATCATCACCCGTGCCGGCACCGGGTCCAAGGTGATCTGCCTGGGCAACCTGGCGCAGATCGATACCCCTTACCTTTCCGCCCCCAGCTCGGGCCTGACCTACCTGACCGAACGCTTCAAGGACTTCCCCCACGGTGTGCACATTACCCTCCAGGGTGTGCCGCGTTCCGTGCTGGCCGAGTACGCCGAAGCTCACATGTGACCCTCACCTCCCGCCGGGCGGCACCTGCCGCCCGGTATGGGTTTCTGTATACAATCTGTCTCCTGTCCGAGGAGACTTGCAGTGCTTACCCATCTCGATTCCGAAGGTCGCGCCAACATGGTCGATGTCACCGACAAAGCGGTGACTTCTCGTGAGGCGACGGCTGAAGCCCGTGTGCGCATGCGCCCGGAAACCCTTGCCATGATCCAGGCCGGCGGCCATCCCAAGGGCGACGTGTTCGCCGTGGCGCGCATTGCCGGCATCCAGGCGGCAAAGAAGACTTCCGACCTCATCCCTTTGTGTCACCCGCTGATGCTCACCAGCGTCAAGGTAGAGCTGGAAGCGGAAGGGGAGGACTGCGTGCGCATCGTCGCCCGTTGCAAGCTCGCCGGGCAGACCGGTGTGGAAATGGAGGCACTGACCGCTGCCAGCGTTGCCGCCCTGACCATCTATGACATGTGCAAGGCCGTGGACCGCGGCATGACCATCGAAACCGTTCGCCTGCTGGAAAAGCTGGGCGGCAAGAGCGGCCACTACCAGGCCGGGGAGTAATGATGATTCGCGTGCAGTATTTCGCCCGTTACCGTGAAGCGCTCGGCATTGAAGGCGAGCAGCTCAACTGTGACCCGGCGTTCGCGAAGCTGGATGATCTGCGTCAGCACCTGTTGGCCCGTGGCGGCGTTTGGGAGGTGCTCGCCGAGCAGAACCTGATGTGCGCCCGTAACCAGGAACTGTGCAGCCTGGACGAGGCCCTCGCCGATGGCGACGAGGTTGCCTTCTTCCCCACGGTCACCGGAGGCTGAGATGGCCATTCGCGTGCAGGAAACCGCCTTCGATCCCGGTGTTGAGCTCAACGCACTGCACGCGGCCAATGTCGGCATTGGCGCGGTGGTCGGCTTCGTTGGCTACGTGCGCGATTTCAATGAGGGTCAGGACGTGGCGGGGATGTTCCTCGAACACTATCCGGGCATGACCGAGAAAGCCCTGGAGAAAATCGCTGTTGAGGCACGGGAGCGCTGGCCGCTGCTCAATGTGGATATCCTCCACCGCGTCGGCCGCCTGGAACCTGGCGAGCCCATCGTCTTCGTCGGCACCGCCAGCGCCCACCGGCAGGCCGCGTTCGACGCCTGCAACTTCATCATGGACTACCTCAAGACCCGCGCGCCCTTCTGGAAGAGGGAAGACACCGCCGAAGGCCCGCGCTGGGTAGAAGGGCGCTGCAGCGACAAGGCGGCGGCCGAGCGCTGGAAATGAGCCTGGTGCAAACTGCTTTTCTGTAGGTTCGAAAAAGCCCGGTCAGCCGGGCTTTTTCATGGGTGATTGACGATGTGTACATTTGAGTCCAGTATGGACTCATAAGTACAAGTTAGCGGCCTACACGATGATCCATCGCCAGCTACCCATAGCATTCCCATGCCGGCCAGCCCCGGCGGCGTCTTCTTCTGCCTCGCAAACCCATTTCGAACCTGCTCGCCAAGCCCTGTGGCGGGCATCCATCCGTACTGCGGGAGTCGCACCATGAAGAAACTCGTTCTGCTGGGCAGCCTTGCCCTGAGCCTGCTGGCCTCCAGCGTTTTCGCCGCCGACAAGCCCCTGCGCATCGGCATCGAAGCTGCCTATCCGCCTTTCGCCTTCAAGACACCAGAAGGGCAGATTTCCGGCTTTGACTACGACATCGGCAACGCCATGTGCGAGGAAATGAAGGTCAAGTGCCAATGGGTCGAACAAGAGTTCGATGGCCTGATTCCCTCTCTCAAGGTGAAGAAAGTGGACGCTGTGCTGTCGTCCATGACCATCACCGAAGAGCGGAAGAAGTCCGTGGACTTCACCGGTAAGTACTACTACAGCCCGGCGCGTCTGGCGATGAAGAAGGGCGTCGTGGTCGATTCCGAGTTCAAGAGCCTGGTGGGCAAGACCATCGGCACCCAGCGCTCCACCACCACCGACCGCTTCGCCACCGAGGTGCTGGAGCCCAAGGGCGTGAAGATCGTGCGCTACAGCACCCAGAACGAAATCTACCTGGATGTGCTTTCCGGTCGTCTGGATGGCGTGCTGGCTGACGTCTTCCCGCTCAACGAAGGCTTCCTCAAGACCGATAGCGGCAAGGGCTTCGAGTTCGTCGGCCCGGTGCTGAACGATCCGCAGTATTTCGGCGAGGGTGCCGGCATCGCGGTACGCAAGGGTGATAACGAGCTGCGGGAGAAATTCAACAGCGCCATCAAGACCCTGCGTGAGAACGGCAAGTACCAGGCGATCCAGGCCAAGTATTTCGACTTCGATATCTACGGCGATTGAAGGGCTGAACCCTGCCGAACGAGCCGCGCGATTGCGCGGCTTTTTCATTCTGGTAAGCGGCTGATGCTTTCGTCCCGACGATGCTGGGGGAACTGTTGGGCTTCGCTTCGCTCAGCGCCACCCTGCGAAATGAAAAAGGGAACCCGAAGGTTCCCTTTCTCGTTCAGCGTCCAATCCTCAATGCAGGATCTGCCCCAGGAACAGCTTGGTCCGCTCGTTCTGTGGGTTATCGAAGAAGGCGTGAGGCTCGTTCTGTTCGACGATCTCGCCCTTGTCCATGAAGATCACCCGGTCGGCCACGGTACGGGCGAAGCCCATCTCGTGGGTCACGCAGAGCATGGTCATGCCGTCGTGGGCCAGGCCGATCATGGTGTCGAGCACTTCCTTCACCATCTCCGGGTCAAGTGCCGAGGTCGGTTCGTCGAACAGCATGATCTTCGGCTTCATGCACAGCGCGCGGGCGATGGCTACACGCTGCTGCTGCCCGCCGGAGAGTTGTCCCGGGTATTTCAGGGCCTGCTCGGGAATGCGCACACGCTCCAGGTAGTGCATGGCGATTTCCTCGGCCTGGCGCTTGGGCATCTTGCGCACCCACATCGGCGCCAGGGTGCAGTTCTGCAACACGGTGAGGTGCGGGAACAGGTTGAAGTGCTGGAACACCATGCCCACTTCGCTGCGGATCGCCTCGATGTGCTTGAGGTCGCCGGTCAGCTCGGTGCCGTCGACGATGATGCGGCCCTGCTGGTGCTCTTCGAGACGGTTGATGCAGCGGATGGTGGTGGACTTGCCGGAACCGGACGGACCGCAGAGGACGATGCGTTCGCCCTGCTGCACGTCGAGGTTGATGTCCTTCAGCACGTGGAACTGGCCGTACCACTTGTTCACGCCCTGCAGACGGATGATCGGCTCGCCGGCGGTTTTCTTGCTTGCTTCAGTCATGGAGTGACTCCTAACGCTTGTGGCCGGTGTCCAGCTTGCGCTCCAGGCTCATGGAGTAGCGGGACATGCCGAAACAGAAGATCCAGAACACCAGGGCGGCGAAGACGTAGCCTTCGGTGGCCATCCCCAGCCAGGCCGGGTCGGTGGTGGCTTGCTTGATGCTGTTGAGCAGGTCGAACAGGCCGATGATGATCACCAGGCTGGTGTCCTTGAACAGCGCAATGAAGGTGTTGACGATGCCGGGGATTACCAGCTTCAGGGCTTGCGGCAGGATCACCAGGCCCATCATCCGCCAGTAGCCCAGGCCCATGGCGGCTGCGGCTTCGTACTGGCCCTTGGGGATCGCCTGCAGGCCGCCACGCACCACCTCGGCGATGTAGGCCGACTGGAACATGATCACGCCAATCAGCGCCCGCAGCAGCTTGTCGAAGGACAGGCCTTCCGGCAGGAACAGCGGCAGCATCACCGAGGACATGAACAGCACGGTGATCAGCGGAACGCCGCGCCAGAACTCGATGAAGGTCACGCAGATGACCTTGATCGCCGGCAGGTTGGAACGCCGTCCCAGTGCCAGCAGGATGCCTAGTGGCAGCGCGCCGACGATACCCACCGCGGCGATCACCAGGGTCAGCATCAGGCCGCCCCACTGGCTGGTGGAGACGGTGCTCATGCCGAGGAAGCCGCCGTGCAGCAGCCAGTAGGCGACGAGGGGGTAGATCACCAGGAACGCCAGGCCGTACTTGGCCTTTTGCTGGAAGCGCGGAATGAACAGCGGCGCGGCGCCGATGATCGCGATCCACACCGCCAGGTCCACTCGCCAGCGCAGCGCTTCGGGATAGAAGCCATACATGAACTGGGCGAAGCGCATCTTGATGAAGACCCAGCAGGCGCCTTCGCTGGTGCAATCGGCGCGGGTGCTGCCATTCCAGTCGGCCTGGAAGAAGGCCCACTGGAGCAACGGCGGCACGATCAGCCACACCAGGTAGACGGCGAACAGGGTCAGCAGGGTGTTGAACCAGTTGGAGAACAGGTTGCCGCGCAGCCAGCCGACTACGCCCACGGTACTGCGGGGTGGCGGCTGGTCGGGCTTGAATACGTGTGTTGTCATGGCTCGGACCTCACCGCTCGATCAGCGCGATGCGCTTGTTGTACCAGTTCATCAGCAGCGAAATGCTGATACTGATGGCCAGGTAGACGCTCATGGTGATGGTGATCACCTCGATCGCCTGGCCGGTCTGGTTCAGCACCGTACCGGCGAACAGCGAGACCATGTCCGGGTAGCCGATACCGGCCGCCAGGGACGAGTTCTTGGCCAGGTTCAGGTACTGGCTGGTGAGCGGCGGAATGATCACGCGCAGGGCCTGCGGGATGATGACCAGGCGCAGGATCTTGGCGGCGGGAAGCCCCAGGGAGCGGGCCGCTTCGGTCTGTCCGTGGCTGACCGCCTGGATGCCGGAGCGCACGTTTTCTGCGATGAAGGCTGCGGTGTAGACCGTCAGCGCCAGGGTCAGGGCGATCAGTTCCGGAATTACCACCCAGCCGCCGCGGAAGTTGAAGCCCTGCAGTACCGGCATGCTCCAGGCGAACGGCGAACCGAAGAGCATTGTCACCAGGCCGGGAACCACCACCAGCAGCGCCAGCGAGGTAATCAGTACCGGGAAGCGCTGGCCGGTGGCCTCACGCCTGGCCTTGGCCCAGCGCGCCATGACGATGATCGCCAGGATCACTAGCACCAGGCTGACCAGGAAAGGCAAGAAGCCATCGGCCTGGGTCGGTGCCGGCATGTACAGACCGCGATTGTTGAGGAAGAAGTGCTCGCCGATGGCCATGCTCTGGCGCGGCCCCGGCATGGGCAGCATCACCGCGAAGTACCAGAAGAAGATCTGCAGCAGCGGCGGGATGTTGCGGAAGGTCTCGATGTAGACGGTCGCCAGCTTGCGCACCAGCCAGTTCGGCGACAGCCGCGCTACGCCCAGGATGAACCCGAGGATGGTGGCGAAGAAGATACCGATACCCGAAACCAGCAGGGTATTGAGTAGACCGATGACGAAAACGCGGCCGTAGCTGTTGCTTTCGTTGTAGTCGATCAGGTGTTGGGATATCCCGAAGCCGGCGCTCTGTTCGAGGAAGTCGAAGCCGGACAGGATGCCGCGCTGTTGCAGGTTGTTCTGGGTGTTCTGGAACAGGTACCAGCCCAGTGCCACGACCGCGACGACGGCGATGATCTGAAATAGCCACGCACGCGCCTTCGGGTCGGTCCAGATCGAACCTTTCGGGGCACGCGGGGCGTTGGCAGTTTTTTGCATGACAGCCCTCTGGGAACCGCTGGCCGGCCGGATGGGGGACGGCGGCCAGGGTTCGCGTTGAAACGGAACTCGAACCCGGCAGCCACGTCATGTGGCCGCCGGGCGACGGTCAGCGCACCGGCGGTGCGTACTGCAGACCGCCCTTGTTCCACAGGGCGTTGAGACCACGTTCGATCTTCAGCTCGCTACCGGCACCGATATTGCGATCGAAGATTTCACTGTAGTTACCCACTTGCTTGACGATCTGCACCGCCCAGTCCTTCGGCAGTTTCAGGTCCTTGCCGAACTCGCCTTCAGTGCCCAGCAGACGGGCAATGTCGGGGTTCTTGGTGGACTTGGCCGTTTCCTCGACGTTCTTCGAGTCGATGCCCAGTTCCTCGGCGTTCACCATGGCGAACAGGGACCAGCGCACGATGTCGAACCATTCCTCGTCACCCTGGCGCACGGCTGGGCCCAGAGGCTCCTTGGAGATGACTTCCGGCAGTACCACGTACTCATCCGGAGCGGCCAGCTTGATGCGTTGTGCATAGAGCTGGGACTGGTCGGAGGTCAGTACGTCGCAACGACCGGATTCAAGCGACTTGGCGCTCTCGTCGGAGGTGTCGTAGGTGATGGGGGTGTACTTCAGGTTGTTGGCGCGGAAGTAGTCCGACAGGTTCAGCTCGGTGGTGGTGCCGGCCTGGATGCAGACGGTGGCGCCATCGAGTTCCTTGGCGCTGGATACGCCGAGCTTCTTGTTCACCAGGAAGCCCTGACCGTCGTAATAGGTCACGCCGGTGAAGTTCAGGCCCATGGCGGCGTCACGTGAGCTGGTCCAGGTGCTGTTGCGCGAAAGGACGTCGACTTCGCCGGACTGCAGCGCGGTGAAACGTTCCTTGGCGGTCAGCGGGCTGAACTTGACCTTGCTGGCATCGCCGAACACGGCGGCGGCAACGGCACGGCAGACATCAACGTCGATGCCCTTGTAGTTACCCTTGCCATCGGCATAGGAGAAGCCCGGGAGGCCGTCGCTGATGCCGCATTGCACGAAGCCTTTCTTCTTCACCGCGTCCAGGGTGGCGCCCGCCTGCGCGAAACCGCTGACACCGAGAACGGTTGCCGCGGTCAGCACGGCCAGGGTGGATTTCACCATCTTCATCAAAACCTCCAGTTGCTTTTATTGGTGTTGGAGTCTCGGTCCCACCGCCGTACCCTCGTGAGGCAGGTTCAACCTTTCATGCACTGGAAAAGGTCAACCGGGGTGTCGGACCTAAGGAAGGAGTCTAGTTGGCGCTGCTCCGCTCGCCACCAGACGCTTCCTCGCCCATTGGTCAAATGGGCTGGAGACGGATTGCGCCCACCCCGACGCCACGAATGTCGCCAGATGACCGCCTGCAAGGCTTCGGCCGGAGCCGCTGCCCAACCCGTTGCACGCCGGGCAAGTGTTACCTTGCCGCGGGCATGTTTCAGTCTGCAGCTAGATAGCAAAGGCCGTACCAGCAAGATGCCAGTAGGACTATTCCGATAGGTCAATAGGTAAAGTTTTAGCCTTGCGACATATATTTCAGTTATCAAACCACCCTGTCTGATGCATCCGCCCCACAACTGTGCAGATGCACCACAACGGAGCCACACATGAGCGACACATTGATCCTTGAGCCCACACATCGCGCCGATGCCTGCGTCATCTGGCTCCACGGATTGGGTGCGGATCGCTATGACTTCCTGCCGGTGGCCGAGGCCCTGCAGGAAGTCCTGGGTACCACCCGCTTCGTGATGCCCCAGGCGCCAACCCGCGCGGTGACCATCAATGGCGGCTGGGCCATGCCGTCCTGGTACGACATCCTGGCCATGCGCCCCGAGCGCGCCATCAACGAGGCCCAGCTGGAAGAATCGGCGGAGCAGGTGATGGCCCTGGTACAGGCGCAGATCGACGGCGGCATCGAGCCTCGCCGCATCCTCCTCGCCGGGTTCTCCCAGGGCGGCGCCGTGGTGCTGCACACGGCCTTCCTGCGCTGGTCGGGTGAACTGGGTGGCGTGCTGGCGCTGTCCACCTACGCGCCGACCTTCACTGACGAAATGAAACTGTCGGATACAAAACGACAACTGCCGGTCCTTTGCTTGCATGGCACTTTCGACGACGTGGTGCTGCCCGCGATGGGCCGCGCTGCCCACGATCGCCTGGCGGCCGCCGGCGTTCCCGTGGAGTGGCGCGACTATCCGATGGCCCATGAAGTATTGCCGCAGCAGATTCGTGACATCGGCATCTGGTTGGTGGAACGACTGCACAGCTGATCCCAATCCAACAGAACAAGAACCGACCATGGCCCAGACCTCCGCTCCGCCTATCGCCAACCTGCGCGATATTGAAGACATCGAACGCCTTTCGCTGGAAGAACGCGGCATGCCGGACAGCACCTACGAGCTGATCCGTCGCAGTGCCGAACGCCACCCGCACAAACGCGCCATGACCTTCCTGCTGCAGGGCGACGCCGAGGAAGCGCCCTTCGAGCTGACCTATGCGGAACTGCTGGCGCGGGTCACCCAGGCGGCCAACGCCTTCCACCATCTGGGCGTGCGGCCGGGCAAGGCGGTGTCGTTCCTGTTGCCGAACCTGCCGCACACCCACTTCACCATTTGGGGCGGTGAAGCGGCCGGTGTGGTCAACGCCATCAACCCGCTGCTGGAGCCCGAGCACATCGCCGAGCTGATCCATGCCGCCGACTCCAAGGTGCTGGTGACCCTGGCTCCGTTTCCGGGAACCGATCTCTGGGACAAGGTTGCAGGGCTGCGCGAGCGCCTGCCGGAACTGGAGGCGATTGTCACCGTCGACCTCGCCAACCTGCTGCCGGAACCTCAGCGCAGCGCAATCAAGGCTCAGCGCGGCCCGCTGCCGGACGGCGTGCTGGACTTCGACGAGTTGCTCGACCGCTTCCCGGCCGACCATTTGCAAAGCGGCCGGGTGATCGCGCCGGACGATGTCGCCTCCTACTTCCATACCGGCGGCACCACCGGTACGCCCAAGCTGGCGCCCCACAGTCATCGCAATGAAGTGGCCATGGCGATGATCCTCGCCTACGCCATCAACCTGGGAGAGGGCGACAACACCCTCTGTGGTTTGCCGCTGTTCCACGTCAATGGCGTGATGGTCACTGGCCTCGCGCCGTTCTTCGCCGGCGCCGAGATCCTCATCGCCACGCCCCAGGGTTATCGCAACGCGCGGCTGATCCAGAACTTCTGGAAGGTCATCGAGCGCTACCGGGTGAGCTTCTTCAGCGGCGTACCGACTATCTATGCCGGTCTCTTGCAGGTGCCCAGCGAGGGGCATGACCTGTCCAGCCTGCGTTATGCGCTGTGCGGTGCGGCGCCGATGCCGGTGGAGCTGATCCGCCAGTTCGAGGCCAAGACCGGCCTCAAGCTGATCGAAGGCTACGGCCTGACCGAAGCCACCTGCGGCACCTGTGGCAACCCTGCCCATGGCGAACGCCGGCCAGGCTCCATCGGCATGCGCATGCCTTACTGCCAGGTGAAGGTGGTGGTGCTGGACGAGCAGGGCAGCTACCTGCGAGATGCCGCGACTGACGAGATCGGTAACCTCTGCGTGCGTGGCGTGACCGTGTTCAAGGGCTACCTGCAGGCGAGCAAGAACAAGGACATCTGGGTCGATGGGGACTGGTTCAATACCGGCGACCTCGGCCGCATGGACGCCGATGGCTATATCTGGCTCACCGGCCGCAGCAAGGATCTGATCATTCGCGGCGGTCACAACATCGATCCGCAGATGATCGAAGAAGCCTTGCATCGACACCCGGCGGTGGCCATGGCGGCCGCCGTCGGCAAGCCGGACGACAAGGTCGGTGAGCTGCCGGTGGCTTATGTGCAGCTAAAGCCCGGCACCCGTGCCAGCGAAGCCGAGCTGTTGGCACATGCGGCGCAACATGTGCCCGAGCGTGCAGCAGTGCCCAAGGATGTCTGGATTATCGACGCCATTCCGGTCACCGCCGTGGGCAAGACCTTCAAGCCGACGCTGCGTTTCGACGCCACCCGTCGAGTGCTGGAAGAGGTGCTGGGCGAAATCGCCCCGGGCGTTCGGGTGGAGGTGGTGAACGATGATCGCCACGGGCAGATCGCCGAGATCCACGTGCCGAATCTGGATTCGCAACTCCAGGAGCGGCTGGAGGCCCGCATGGCTGGCTTTTCGGTGAAGTTCCGGCTGATGGCCTGAAGCCATCTATACTGGCTGGCAACAGGCCGCCTTCCAGGGCGGCCTGTTGCGCTCCAAGTACCTGAATCGAGCGGCTCGCGCCGGATGCGTTACGCCTCCGGGTTTTGTGTGTGTGCAGAAATATGTTGCGAAATTGTGGCGAATATCAGGAATTGTCGCGTTCCTTACCGATATGACGCCGTCTGTCGGCCCAACTTTTGGCGGGCATTGCCAGCTAAAAGGTGCGGGAATACTGTCACGTGGAGTTAACACCTAAGACAGGGATCGTTAGCGGTGCCGTCCGCTTCGACTGCCATCCGAGGCTGTTGCAGCTATGAAGCATGTTCACTGGCAAGAAGACTTACACCTGCTGAGCCGACTGCGCCTGTTCCAGAACGTCGCCGCGAAAAGTCTCGAGCAGCTACTGAAGGAATTCCGCGCCTGCGATCTGGAGGCGGGTGAAGTGGTGCTGTCTCCGTTCAATCGCAACCAGTACCTCTACCTGGTAGTGAGCGGCCGGCTGAAGGTTTACCTCGGGTCCCTGGACAACAACCCGGTGAGCAACATCGAACCGGGCGAATGCGCCGGTGAGATCAGCTTCATCGACAACGAGCATCCTTCGGCTTACGTGGTGGCCTGCGAGCCCACCACCGCGCTGCGCTTGCATCGGCAATCCCTGGTCAGTCTGTTCCAGCAATCGCCGCAGTTGATGCAGAACCTGCTGGAAGTGCTTTGCGACCGTGTGCGCCGGGGCAATCGGATCATTCTCGATACCGAGCAGAATGCCAAGATCGACACCCTCACCGGACTGTTCAATCGGCGCTGGCTGGAACAGATCTATCAGCGTGAAAGCACCCGTTGCGCTTTCAACGAGCAACCGCTGTCGATGCTCATGCTCGATGTCGACCACTTCAAGGCCTACAACGACCGCCATGGTCATCTGGCCGGCGACTACGCGCTCTGCCTGGTGTCCCACACCTTGCGTAGCCAACTGCGTCCCAAGGACAGCATGGCGCGTTACGGGGGGGAGGAGTTCGTCATCCTGTTGCCGGAAATGAGCTGCGAAGAGGCCCGCACCATCGGTGAGCGACTGCGTTCCAGCCTGGAGCAGATTACTTCCTTCTATTCACCACTGGGGGTGCTGCCCGGCGTGACGGTCTCCATCGGCCTGGCCGAAATGCGCCAACCGGACAGCTTGCAGGGCTTGATCGCCCGAGCCGACACGGCGCTCTACCAGGCCAAGCAGGATGGACGAAACCGCCTGAACGGTTAGTAACCCCGGCAGTTGCAGGGGCGAATTCATTGGCCAAGCAGGCTCCCCTGGGCAGCCGCGCTGCCCCAAGCGAATGAGTTCGCTGCCACAAAAGAGCATTTGCCTACATTTCCGCTTCGTTCAAACGTCTGTTTGCTAGAGTCCGTTCACTACAAAAGACAGCCGGGAAGCTGGACATGCGCAAACTCCTGATCGCTTTGCTACTGCTGGTGGCCGTTGGCCTGGGGATTTTCTTCTACCTGCCGGGGTTCCTCGACCGTGAGATGAACACGGTGGCCGCACCGCCGCCCTATCACGCTTCGGACGAGGCAGAGAGCCTGCACAAGACCCTGTTCGTCGCGGACCTGCACGACGACGCCCTGCTGTGGAACCGCAACCTGCTGGAGCGCCATGACTTCGGCCACAGTGACCTGCCGCGCCTGCTCGAAGGCCATGTCGGCCTGCAGGTGTTCTCCACCGTCACCAAGACCCCGCGTGGCCTCAACTACGAGCGCAATGGTTCGGACACCGACGACATCACCCTGTTGGTCATGGCCCAGCGCTGGCCCCGTGCGACCTGGACCAGCTTGCTTGAACGCGCCCTCTATCAAGGCAAGAAGCTCGAGGAAGCCGCCGCCGGCAGCCAGGGCAAGCTGACCCTGGTGCGCAGCCGCGACGATTTCGCCAAGTACCTCGCAGCCTGGGAGAAGGACCCGAACCAGGTTGCCGCCCTCCTCGCTACCGAGGGCCTGCACCCTCTGGAGGGCAAGCTGGAGAACGTTGACCGGATGTACGACGCGGGCTTCCGCATCATGGGGCTGACCCATTTCTTCGATAACGAATTAGGCGGCTCCGCCCACGGCCTGGAGAAGGGCGGCCTGACGCCCTTCGGTCGTCGGGTGATTGCCCACCTGGAAGAGAAGAAGATGCTGGTGGACCTCGCCCACGCTTCACGCGCACTGATCGACGATGTGCTGAGCATGGCCGAGCGTCCGGTGCTGGTATCCCACACCGGCGTCGAAGGGACCTGCCCGGGCACCCGCAACCTGAGCGATACCCATGTCCAGCGGATTGCCGCCACCGGCGGGGTCATCGGCATCGGCTACTGGGACACCGCCGTCTGTGAAACCTCGGTCAAGGCCATCGTCAAAGCCATCCGCTACGTTGCCGACAAGGTGGGTGTGGCCCATGTGGCGCTGGGTTCTGACTTCGATGGCGCGGTCCATACGCCTTTCGACACCAGCGGCCTGGCGCAATTGACCCAGGGGCTCAAGGAAGCCGGTTTCAACGAGGCGGAGATCGCCGCCATCATGGGCGGAAACGTGCGCAGATTGCTTCTGGAGACCCTTCCTTAGTCCAAGTCAAGCCCTCGAATGCCCGCGGCTCTTCGCCCTGCGGGCATCTTGCTTTACACTGGCGGCCGTTCATTCCTTAATCAATCGACGAGACCACCGTGCTCAAAGCACTCAAGAAGATATTCAGCAAGGGCGAAGAGCCCCAATCCGGCCCCGCCCCCGTTGTACCCGCCCACGCCCATGCCGAGAAGGAAGAGCGTCCGGCCAAACCGAAGAAAGCGCCTCGCGAAGCAGGCGAAAAGGCCGAAGGCTCCAGCGAACGCCCGCCGCGTAGCGAGAAGAAACCCCGCAGCGACAAGCCCAAATCCGACAAGCCGCGCCGCGAGCGTCCGGCCAAGGCTGCCGCCCCGGCAGACAATTGGAAGCTCGAAGACTTCGCGGTGGAGCCCCTGGAAGGCAAGACCCGTTTCCACGACTTCAACCTCGATCCGCGGCTGATGCATGCCATCCATGATCTGGGCTTCCCCTACTGCACCCCGATCCAGGCCCAGGTACTGGGCTTCACCCTCAAGGGCCAGGACGCCATCGGCCGCGCCCAGACCGGCACCGGCAAGACCGCCGCCTTCCTCATTTCCATCATCACCCAGCTGCTGCAAACCCCGCCGCCGAAAGAGCGCTACATGGGCGAGCCGCGCGCACTGATCATCGCGCCGACCCGCGAGCTGGTGGTACAGATCGCCAAGGACGCCCAGGCCCTCACCAAGTACAGCGGCCTCAGTGTGATGAGCTTCGTCGGTGGCATGGACTTCGACAAACAGCTCAAACAACTGGAATCGCGCTTCTGCGACATCCTGGTTGCCACCCCCGGCCGTTTGCTGGACTTCAACCAGCGCGGCGAGGTGCACCTGGACATGGTCGAGGTGATGGTGCTGGACGAAGCCGACCGCATGCTGGACATGGGCTTTATCCCGCAGGTACGCCAGATCATCCGGCAGACCCCGTTCAAGGGGGAGCGTCAGACCCTGCTGTTCTCCGCCACCTTCACCGAAGACGTGATGAACCTGGCCAAGCAATGGACCGTCGATCCGGCCATCGTCGAGATCGAGCCGGAGAACGTTGCCAGCGAAACCGTTGAACAGCATGTCTATGCCGTAGCCGGCAGCGACAAGTACAAGCTGCTCTACAACCTGATCGCCCAGAACGACTGGACCCGGGTAATGGTCTTCGCCAACCGCAAGGACGAAGTGCGCCGTATTGAGGAACGTCTGACCAAGGACGGCATCAGCGCCGCCCAGATGTCCGGCGACGTGCCCCAGCACAAGCGCATCAGGACCCTGGAAGGCTTCCGTGAAGGCAAGATCCGCGTGCTGGTGGCGACCGATGTCGCCGGTCGTGGGATTCACATCGATGGCATCAGCCACGTGATCAACTTCACCCTGCCGGAAGACCCGGACGACTACGTCCACCGCATCGGCCGTACCGGTCGCGCTGGCGCCAGCGGCACCTCCATCAGCTTCGCTGGTGAGGACGATGCTTTCGCCCTGCCGCCGATCGAGGAGCTGCTGGGTCGCAAGATCAATTGCGAAATGCCTCCGACCGAACTGCTCAAGTCGGTACCGCGCAAGCATCACTGAGGTTTGGCGGAATGAGAAAAGGCGAAGCGAAGGCTTCGCCTTTTTTGTTTGCACGGCGGGAAGGGGAGACCTGCGGTCTCCTTGGCGAATGAATTAATTCGCCCCTACAGCGCTCCAGCCTTCTTCCACGCCAGGTAGCGGCTCACCAGTTGCGGCCCCAGCTCGCTGGGGCGGGCGTCCAGCACAGGTACGCCGTGCGCGGCCAGGCGTTCATGGAGGCTGTTTCGGGCATTGAGATAGTCCACCGTGCCGCAATAGGCGAGGGCGTCATCGAAGCCCTGCACCGGCGTGTGGCGCAAGCTGTCGAGGACCTCCTCGCGCAGGCTGACCACCAGTAGGCGGTGTTGTCGGCCAAGGCGTTTTACCGCGCTGAACAGCTCGGCATCGTCTTCATCGCGCAGGTTGCTCACCAGCACCACCAGGGCGCGCCGGCGTTGGCGCGCCAGAAGCGCTTCCGCAGCGGCGCTGTAGTCGGCCGGACGCAGGGTGCTGTCCAGGTCGTAGACGCCGTTGAGCAGCACATTCAGCTGTGCTGGGCCCTTCACCGGCGCCACGAAGCGGTCGTGCTCCGCAGCGAAGGTGCTCAGACCCACCGCATCCCCCTGGCGCAAGGCCACATAGCTGAGCAGCAGGCTGGCATTGAGCGCATGGTCGAAGTGGGACAGATCGCCGTCCTGGCTGCGCATGCGACGGCCACAGTCGAGGAGGAAGACGATCTGTTGGTCGCGCTCGTCCTGGTACTCGCGAGCGATGGGCGTGCGTTTGCGTGCGGTGGCTTTCCAGTCGATCTGGCGCAGGGTGTCGCCGTCACGGAACTCCCGCAGCTGATGGAATTCCAGGCCGAGCCCACGGCGTGGCCGCTGGCGCACGCCCAGTTGGCTGAGCCAGTCGTCCACCGCTTTCAGCTGGGCACCGTAGAGACGTGCGAAGTCTGGATAGACGCGCGCTTCGCCACGGAGGTCGAGCACCCGCCTGTGGCGCCACAGGCCCAGCGGGCTGGGTAGCTGGACTTCGCAAGCCGGGAAGTGGAAGTGGCCACGCTTGAGCGGACGTACCCGATAGCCGAACTCGGTGTGTTCGCCGGGGTGCAGGGCAACCTGCTGTGGCAAGGGTTCGAACTCCATGGTCGCCGGCACCTGGTCGAAAACTTCGACCATCAGGGGGCGGCCGTAGCCATGGTGCAGGGTCAGTCGGACTTCACTCCAGCGGCCCAGTGCCAGGTTCCCCGGCAGTGCCCGTTCCAGGTTTGGCGACGGCAGGCGGCGCAACCAGACGGCGTCGAGCGTGCCGAGCAGCGCCAGGGCACAGAGCAGGCCCCACCAGAGCGGCTGCAACTGCGCTGGCAGGCCTATTCCCAGGACTGGCAAGGCGCCGAGCAACAGGGCCAGACCGAAGAGTCCGGCTACCAGCGCGAGCAATGCGCGGGAAGGCTTCATAGACGCGGCGCCGGCACCTGATCGAGGAGTTGCTGGAGTACCTGGTCCACCGAGAGGCCTTCTATATCCAGTTCCGGCGAGAGACGCACGCGGTGACGCAGCACCGCCAGGGCGCAGCCCTTGACGTCATCCGGCAACACGAAATCGCCGCCACGCAGGAGGGCACGGGCGCGACCGCCACGGACCAGAGCGATGGACGCACGTGGTCCGGCCCCCATCGCCAGGCCCGGCCAGCTACGGGTAGCGCGGGCCAGGCGCACTGCGTAATCGAGGACCTGGTCGTCCACCGGCAGTTCGCTGGCGATTTTCTGCAGGGCCATCACATCGCGGGCCTGGAGGAGGGTGCGCAGCGGCGCCACTTCGAGCATGTCGGCGCGGGCAGAGCGGGTGACCTGGCGTACCAGGTTGAGTTCTTCGTCCGCAGCCGGGTAGTCCATGCGCAGCTTGAGCATGAATCGGTCGAGCTCGGCTTCCGGCAGGGGATAGGTGCCTTCCTGCTCGATGGGGTTCTGCGTCGCCAGCACCAGGAACGGCTGTGGCACCGGCAAGGCGCGGCCTTCGAGGGTCACCTGGCGCTCCTGCATCACTTCCAGCAGGGCGGCTTGGGTCTTGGCCGGGGCGCGGTTGATCTCGTCCGCCAGCAGCAGGTTGGTGAACACCGGGCCTTTGCGCAGCTTGAACTGCTCGCTCTGCATGTCGTACACGGCGTGGCCGGTAACGTCGCTGGGCATCAGGTCGGGGGTGAACTGGATGCGCGAGAATTCGCCGCCGAAGCAGCGGGCCAAGGCACGTACCAGCAGGGTCTTGCCGAGCCCGGGCACGCCTTCCACCAACACGTGACCGCCAGCCAGCAAGGCGGTGAGCACGTCTTCGATCACGGTGACCTGGCCAACCACGGCCTTCTGCAGTTCCAGGCGCAGGGCCTGGGCCAACTGGCTGGCCCGCTGGCGCTGGGTGGCGACCGAGGCCGCGTTGGCGCCGGCAGCTTCGGATTGCGACGGGTCGGAAATCTGTTCGCTCATAGGGCATTCCTGAGGGTTTGCAGGTGGGCGACCTGGCGGATGAAGTCGTTGGCGTTGAGCCGTTGCTTGGGCAGCGGCCGCATGGCCTGGCTGATGGCGCTGGGCGGCAGACGGGTCAGGCGGCCCAGCACCTGCCACTGCTCGGCCACGGGAAGTCGTTCGAAACCGGGGTGGCGATGCCGTGCGTGGCGCTGGATATCCCGTTGCAGGCCTTGTAGCAGGCTGGCTTGGCCACTGCGGCGGAGCAGGAAGTCGGCGCTGCCGCGCAGGTGTTCTTCGAGTTGCCGGCGTGCCCGGTTGGCTGGTGCCATCAGCGGGCCCTGGCGCTGGCCGACATGCCAGAGCACGAGGACGATGAGCAGCACAAGGGCCACCAGGGCCTCGGGGAAGTTCTGCCCGAGCAGGGTGCCGAGGCTGTCGCGCTCGGCGCGGTACAGCAGGGTGACGGCGCTGTCCTGCGTGAGGTACCAGAGGAGCCAGGCGTTGTCGTATTCGATGATGTCGCGGTTCTGCCAGATCCAGCCGTCGGTGAGGACTGTGATCAGTCCGTCGCCGTGGTTCAGTTGCAGCATGTGCGTGGCCTTGGCGCTGTTGGCCCAGGCGTGGGCTCGGTTCTGGCTGTCGTAAAGGTGGAAGTCCGGATCGAAGTTGGCGTAGGCAGGGGCCTGTTCATTTTCAAGGTAGAGCTTGGTCAGCTCGGGGAAGGGGTCTTCCTCGGCCGGGGCCTGCTCGTCCTGCGTGGCCGCGGCGTCCATCGCCTGTGCCTCGGCCTCGCGCTCCTCCGGCTCACCTGGCTCGGTGCTTTTGTCTTCATCCAGGTCCTTGGTCTCGTACTGCTGGACGCCCAGGCGGTCGGCCAGCAGGTCGCCGCTCTTGCCATCCTCTTCTTCATAGAGGCGTTCGGCGATGAACAGCAGGTGGCCGCCTTTGTTCGCCCACTCCAGCAGGCGGTCGGCCTGACGAGGCGTCATGCGCGAACGACTGCCGAGCAAGAGCAGGCTGTGGCCCGCGCTGGGCAGGCCGTCGAGCACGTCGAGTCCGTCGGCACGGGTCACTTGCAGGCCCTGCTTGCGCAGGAAATGTTCGGCGGCGAGATAGGGATTGCCCAGCACTTCGGGCGCTGGGCCGTGTTCGACGGTGTCCTGGTAGGGTTGCAGGCGACCAGCGATGTAGATCGCCGCCAGCCCAAGCAGCAGGAACAGGCCGGCACCGATGAGGAAGCGCGGACGCAGGTTCACGACACGGCTCCCGTGACGAACAGACGCCGCCAACCATCGCAGAGGCCCTGGCGCTGCTCGGCGGCGGGTAGGCGGTGGCCGTAGGCGAGGTTCTGCCAGTGGCCGGTGAGGGTCTGGCTGTAGCCTTCCAGTTCGGTGTTATCCAGGCGATGCACCAGTTGCAGCACTTCACCTTCGGTGTGGGACTGCTTGAGCGGCAGGCGGAAATCGTGCAACAGGCGGCTGAGCAGGGCCCGGTAGAGCAGGCCGAGGGCTTCGCGGGGCTGGCTGGCCCAGAGGCGTTCGACTTCTCCGGCGACATCGTCGGGCAGACTTTCCGGCGCCAGCTCCAGGCCGAACAGCACCGACGGCGCCTCGCGTCGACGGCGCTGCGGCAGCCCCAGGCGGCTTGCGAAGGCGGCGAGCCAGTCGCGGTAGCGCCAGAGCAGCAAGCCCAACAGACTGATCAGCAGGCCCCAGAGCAACACCTTGATCACCAAGGCGACGACATCCAGGCTCTTGGCGTACTCGGCCAGCTTGAACAGGTTGCGAATGAATTCAGCCCAGCCTTCCATATCTTCAGGCTTCACATCCTGGTCGGGGCTTTCCTCGCCCAGGCGCCAGCGGGTAACGGTTTCGCGGTTCTGGAAGGGCGGGGCGTCGAGCAGGGCGGTGATGCTGTCCTTCGCCGCCTTGCCGGTCAGGGACTGGTGAGTGAGGCGTTCGGCATCGGGGCCGTCGAGGAATGCCTGGGGTGCGAGGCAAAGGGTCGGGGCATCGTCTGCCATGGCGGGTTGCGGCAATTGGGTCAACAGCAGGCCCACGCCCAGCAGCAAGGCATAGGCGGTGCCGGTCAGGCGCTGGCGTAGTCGGCGGAACTGCAGCTCGATGTCCCAGCCTTCCAGGGAGGTGCGGCGGTTCAGGTAAAGGGTAAAGCCACAGGCAACGTACACCGGCCCCCAGGCCATCAGCACCAGGACGTAGAGGCTATTGGATAGATGCTCCAGCCAGAGCCATTCGCCGGAGGCCATTTCCAGGAGCTTCTGCCAGTCCCAGTTGATTGCCACCTGCTGGGGCAGCATCAGGTAGAGCAGTGTGACCAAGCCGAACCAGAGCGCTGACTCCAGGTGCACGCCGATCACTGTCAGCCAGGTGGCGCCGCCCGCATCGCGCTGGCCCAGTACCACCAGGCGCTGGCTGCGGGCCTGCCCGGAAAGTCCTTCGAGTTGCAGTACCGGCAAGTCGAAACTGCGGGTGGTGCTGAGGCGGCGCCAGGTGAGGCTGGCGAGCAACTGGGGCTTGAGTAGGCGCGGATAGGCGCGCAGGGCTTCTTTGAGCGTGGGCGTATCGCCGAACAGGGCGCGGGAGAGGATGTACAGCGGCAGGCGTTCGTAGGCCGGCTTGAGCAGCCAGAACAGGAAGACGGACAGCCCCGGGTAGTTCCAGCAGATCAGGGTGAGCAGGCCGAACACCGGCAAGGTGATGAGGGCCCAGCTGGCCATCAGCAGGCCGGCGTGACGGCGGGCCAGCAACACGCCAAGGTCCATGGCTTCCCAGGCGCTGCGCGGGCGGATGGCGACGCTGGCATCAGTCAGGCGCATGCGCCCTCCTGCCGACCAGGCCGAAGTAGAGGCCTACGAGCAGCCAGAGGCCGGCGCCCACCAGGTATTTGACCTGGGGCTCCACCAGGGTCACGGAGGACCAGTAGGCTTCGACGAAGGCGGCGATCACCAGCAGCAGGATCACCCCGGCCACCAGTTGCACGCTGCGTCCGGCGGCCAGGCGCAGGGCTTCGCCACGGGGCAGGCGGCCGGGGGCGAGCAGGGCCCAGCCCAGCTGCAGGCCGGCGGCGCCCGCGAAGGCAATGGCGGTGAGTTCGAAGGCGCCGTGGCCGATGACGAATGACCAGAAGGTTTCACCGAAGCCGATCTGGGTCAGATGGCCGGCCACCGCGCCGATGTGCAGGCCGTTGAACAGCAGGAAGAACAGGCTGCCGACACCAAAGAGCAGGCCTCCGGCGTAAGTCTGAAAGGCGATGCCGATGTTGTTCATGATGTAGTGGCCGAACATCATCCAGTCATCCCCCGAGTCTCGCTCGCTCATGGGGCCGATGCGTCGGGCGTCAGGGTCATACATGGACTCCATCGACGACACCTGTTCCGGGTCCAGCACGCTGTAGACCAGGTCAGGCCAGTTGTGCACCAGCAGGCCCATCAGCAACAGGCTCCCGTAGAACAGCAGGCTGGCGGCGGCGATGCTGCGCCACTGGTTGCGTACCAGGCGCGGGAAGCCGCCGAGAAGAAAGCCCAGCAGGCGCGCGCCGAGGTGGCTGCGATGGCGGTAGAACTGCTGATGGCCGCGCATGGCCAGCTGCTGCAGGTGCTCCACCAGATGGCTGCTGTAGCCGCGCTCCTGCGAGAGCGCCAGGTGCTGGCAGAGCTGCCGGTAGTCGGCGGAGAAGGACGCACAGGCCTGCGCATCGGCCTTGCCGCCTTCGAGGCGATCGAGCAGTTCGGCGAAGGCTTTCCAGCTTGCTTGGTGCTGGCGTTCGAAGAGGTTCTGTTTCATGGCGAGTTCGTCCCCAACAGGCCACGGGCGATGCCGTTTATACGTGCTTGCGCCTGTTCCGGTGGCACTTCCAGCGGCTCGGCCAGGATGCCGGCGAGTTCGGCGCGACGGGCCGGCGACAGGCTGGCCTGGCGCTCGGCGAAGCTGAGCAGGGCGCGCTGTTCGGCCAGGCTCAGGGGGAAGGGCGTGCGCTCCGGCTCGGCATCCGGCAGTTCAGGACGCTGGGGCTTTTCGTCGCGGTAGACCACCAGGCTGCCGGCGGCGATGTCGCCCAGGCGCTTGAAGGTCGGGTGCAGCAGGCAACTGAGGGCGCCCAGGGTGTAGGCGAAGGGCAGCATATCGACGAAGCGCAGCAGGTTGCGCACCAGCGAGGCGGACCAGCCAATGGGCGTGCCGTCGTCATGCACCACCCGCAGGCCCATCACGTGCTTGCCCGGCGAGCGGCCCTGGTTGAGCACCTCGAACAGCACCATGTACCACCAGTTGAGCAGGAACATAAGGATCAGCCCGAGACCTATGCCGAACTGCCCGAGCAGGGCCAGGGCGATGAACAACACAAGCATGATGGCACCGCGGATCGCCAGGTCGATGGCATAGGCCAGCGCGCGGGGTAACAGGCCGGCGGGACGCAGGACCAGGTCAATGCCTTCCGGTGTCTCTACCTGGTAGCGGGTGTCCAGCGGCAGGGCCTGGGGCTCGGCAGGATGGGAACTGGATCGGGTTGCGGGCATCGGCTGGGCGCCAAGGGGAAAGCCCGATGCTAGCGACCGGCCGGTATCCAGGCAACCTGGCAGGAAGGACTCAACCTGCATGCTGTGAAGGGTGTGGGATATTCGACGGGGCAGAGTGTGCGCGAGGTGCGCAAGGCACAGGCATGGGGGCAGTCCTTGTCGGGGGTCGATCATCCAGTGGCGGCGATTCTAGGCCCGCCATATTCCGGCCAGCAAGCGGGCTGATGGCGAAATTTCCCAGCCTGTTCGGCGCCATTGCCTGACCCGCCCCGGTGTTAGACTGACCCGCTCACGAACAAGGGGGACGCCGTGACATCCAGCATCTTCTGGCACGACTACGAAACCACCGGTATCAACCCGCGCTGCGACCGTCCGCTGCAGGTTGCCGGCATTCGCACGGACGAGGCGCTCAACGAGATCGGTGAGCCGATCAACCTCTACTGCAAGCCCAGCGACGACATCCTGCCTCATCCGGCAGCTTGCCTGGTCACTGGCATCCTGCCCGGTACCCTGGCGGAGAAGGGGCTGGGTGAAGCCGAGTTCATGCATCGGGTACATGCCGAACTGGCGCTACCAGGCACCTGTGGCGCCGGCTACAACACCTTGCGCTTCGACGATGAGGTCACTCGCTACAGCCTCTACCGCAATTTCTACGACCCCTATGCCCGCGAATGGCAAGGCGGCAACAGTCGCTGGGACCTGATCGACGTGGTTCGCACCGCCTACGCGCTGCGTCCTGAAGGTATCGAGTGGCCTCAGCAGGACGGCCGTGTCAGCCTGCGCCTGGAGCTGCTCACTGCCGCCAACGGTATCGATCACGGCCAGGCTCACGATGCGCTGTCCGATGTGCGTGCGACCATCGCCCTGGCGCGTCTGCTGCGGGAGCGTCAGCCGAGGTTGTTCGACTATCTCTATCAACTGCGCAGCAAGCACAAGGTGCAGGAGCAGGTGCGCCTGTTGCAGCCCCTGGTGCATATCTCCGGGCGCTTTGCCGGCGAGCGCCATTACCTGGCAGTCGTCCTGCCGCTGGCCTGGCATCCGCGCAACCGCAATGCCTTGATCGTGCTGGACCTGCAAGCTGATCCTGCGCCGCTGCTGGACCTCGACGGGGAGGCTCTGCAAAAGCGTCTGTACACCCGACGTGATGAGTTGGCGGAAGGTGAGTTGCCGGTGCCGCTGAAGCTGCTGCATATCAACCGTTGTCCGGTGGTAGCACCGCTGGCGGTACTGCGAGAAACCGATCGCCAGCGCCTGGGCGTCGACCTGGAACTCTGCCAGCGTCGTGCCGCGCAGCTCACCGAACTGGCCGCCATCTGGCAAGAGAAGTTGCCGGTTATTTATGCGGAGGAGGAATTCACTTCGCTGGATGATCCTGAGCAGCAGTTGTACGGCGGATTTCTCGGCGACCGGGATCGTCGTCTCTGCGAACAAGTTCGACGTGCCGATCCGCAGCAATTGTCCCGGGAAAATTGGCCGTTCGACGACACGCGCCTGCCGGAGTTGCTGTTCCGTTACCGTGCGAGAAACTTCCCTGAAACTTTGTCGGAAACCGATCGATGGCGCTGGGAGGAGTTCTGCAGGAATCGGCTGAAGAGCCCGGAATTCGGGGCGCCAAATACCCTGGAGAGTTTTTTCGCGGCGCTGGATGAGTTCCAGGCCAAAGCCGAACCGTCGCAACAGACGGTGTTGCTGGAGTGGCGCCGATATGCCCTGGAACTGGGTCATCGCTATCGGTTGTGATAACCGGCCCCGGAACTTTCCGGGGTTTACCTGCGCCATAAAAAACGCCAGCAGATGCTGGCGTTCTTTATTGCCGAGGGGCTTAGCCCAGGATGGTGGCCCAACCTTCAACGGCTTCGGCGCCCCACTTGGCTTTCCACTCTTTCAGAGTCTTGTGGTTGCCGCCTTTGGTTTCGATCACTTCACCCGTGTGCGGGTTCTTGTACTGCTTGACCTTGCGGGCGCGCTTGCTGCCAGTAGCACCGGCCTTTGCGGCGCGCGGAGCCTTGCTGGAGCGGGCGTCCGGATCGAGCAGGGCAATGATGTCGCGCAGGGATTTCTGATATTCGCCCATCAGAGTGCGCAGTTTGCCTTCGAACTCCAGTTCTTTCTTCAGCTTGTCGTCCTGGGACAGGTTCTTCAGGCGCTCTTGGAGCTCCTTGATGGCTTCTTCCGTAGCCCGGTATTCGTTGATCAGCGACATGTCGGCGTCCCTTGTTGGAATCGTACGTTGACTTGCGATTGCGAAGTGTCAGCAATAATAGACAGCGATTATCTGTAAGTAAATAAGCGCGAAAACTTTTGTACGCATTGTTGTCGGCTTCTTCTTTGATACTAGTCCCGCTGCCGTTCTAATGCGTAATTGTGCTTCGGATACTCGCTATATCAGCGTCGGATGGTGCCCTTTAGTTGTGCGCTGTGTGTTGCTCCGCGATCAGCGGAATCCCCTTCAAAGCACGCGGTTACTGAAGTTTCTGCGCGCAGTAGCTAGAATGGCCGCCTTTGCGAAGTCTCTGGAGTGTTCCCTCATGCGCACATTTCGTCTGGTGATTGCCTGTCCGGACGGCGTCGGTATCGTAGCCAAGGTCAGTAACTTCCTGGCTACCTACAACGGCTGGATCACCGAGGCCAGCCATCATTCGGATAATCAGAGCGGCTGGTTCTTCATGCGCCATGAAATCCGTGCCGATTCCCTGCCTTTCGATCTGGATGGTTTCCGCCAGGCGTTCGCGCCGATCGCCCGTGAGTTCGCCATGGACTGGCGGGTGACCGATTCCGAAGTGAAAAAGCGTGTCGTGCTGATGGCCAGTCGTGAGTCCCATTGCCTGGCCGATCTGCTGCACCGCTGGCATAGCGGCGAGCTGGATTGCGAGATCCCCTGCGTGATCTCCAACCATGACGACCTGCGAAGCATGGTGGAGTGGCATGGCATTCCCTACGTCCACGTCCCGGTGGATCCGAAGAACAAGCAGCCGGCCTTCGACGAGGTTTCCCGCCTGGTGGAAGAGAATCGCGCCGATACCGTGGTGCTCGCCCGTTACATGCAGATCCTCCCGCCGGAGCTGTGCCAGCGTTACGCCCATCAGGTGATCAACATCCACCACAGCTTCCTGCCGTCCTTCGTTGGCGCCAAGCCCTACCACCAGGCGTCGTTGCGCGGGGTGAAGCTGATCGGCGCCACGTGCCACTACGTTACCGAGGAGCTGGATGCCGGCCCCATCATCGAGCAGGACGTGGTGCGCGTAACCCACCGCGACAGCGTCGAGGACATGGTTCGACTCGGCAAGGACGTGGAGAAGATGGTCCTGTCCCGTGGGCTACGCTATCACCTTGAAGACCGGGTGTTGGTGCACGATAACAAGACCGTCGTGTTCGACTGATCCCTTCGGCGGGCACCGCTCCGGTCAATTGGAACAGGAGCCCGCCCCATGCTCAGATCCATCAAGGTGCGCGACTACATGGCTCGCCACCTGGTGACCTTCAGGTCCGACACCGACCTCTTCCTGGCTATCGAACGCCTGCTGGAACATCACATTCCCGCCGCTCCGGTGGTGGATTCCCAGGGCCATCTCATCGGCATGATCTCGGAGGGCGATTGCCTGCGCGGCATTCTTTCCGGGGCCTATTACGAGGCCATTGGCGGCAACGTCAGCGGCTATATGTCCACCCAGGTGGAAACCATTTCTCCGGAAACCGATATCATCGATGTTTGCCAGCGCTTCCTGCGTGACAAACGCCGTTGTTTCCCTGTGGTGGAGGAGGGTGTGCTGGTCGGCCAGATCAGTCGCCGCGATGTGCTGCGAGCCGTAAAAGCCTTTGCCCAACACGATTCCGGGCAACCGCCGGAAGTCTGAGGAACGCCCATGACCGATCCACGCGACCGCGCTACATCCACGCCGCCGCCCACGTTGGGCGAAGGCTGCGTACGGCGTTATGACCCGGATGAGCTGAGTGAGGACAACGGCACCGAGTTTCCCGGGGCTGCCGAGCTGTGGCGAAAAGTGCAGGAAGAGGAAGAAAAGAAGAAGGCGCCTTAGGCGCCTTCTCTGTATTGGGATGGCAGAGCGTCGATCTAGATCCGGAAACTCCCCACCAGATGCTGCAAGCGTGCTGCCTGCTGATCCAAATCGGCACAGGCACGCAGCGTGGCCTGGAGGTTTTCCACGCCTTCCTGGTTGAGGGTGTTGATCTCGGTGATGTCCATGTTCAGCGAGTCGACCACGGCGGTCTGTTCTTCGGTGGCGGTGGCCACCGACTGGTTCATGCCGTCGATCTCGCCGATGCGCTGGGTCACGCTGCCCAGGCGCTGGCCGGCCTGGTTGGCGATCTCCACGCTCTGCTCGCTGTAGCGCTGGCTCTCGGTCATGGTGCTGACCGCCTCGCGGGCGCCGACTTGCAGCTCCTCGATCATCTGCTGGATTTCCTGGGCCGACTCCTGGGTGCGGTGGGCCAGGTTGCGCACTTCATCCGCCACGACGGCGAAACCACGGCCGGCCTCGCCGGCACGGGCGGCTTCGATGGCGGCGTTGAGCGCCAGCAGGTTGGTCTGTTCGGAGATGCCTTTGATCACTTCGAGGATCTGGCCGATGTTCACCGTCTTGCTGTTCAGGGTCTCGATGTTGCCGCAGGAAGCGCGGATCTTCCCGGACAACTCATTCATCGCCTGGATGGTGCGCTCGACCACCTGACGGCCGTCCTCGGCCAGGGTGCGGGCGGAGGAAGCCTGGTGCGAGGCGTCGGCGGCGTTGCGGGCGATTTCCTGGGCGGCAGCGCCCAGTTCGTTGATCGCCGCGGCGACGCTGTTGGTGCGGTTGGCCTGTTCGTCGGAGTTGCTCATGGACGAGTTGGAGGCGTTCAGCACCAGCTTGGCCACCTGGTTCACGTGGTTGGTGGCCGAAGACACTTCGCGGATGGAACCGTGGATACGCTCGAGGAAGCGGTTGAAGGCACTGGCCAGTTCACCGAACTCGTCCTGCGCATGAATCGCCAGGCGGCGAGTCAGGTCGCCTTCACCCTGGGCGATGTCCTGCATGGCGCGACCCATGATGTGCAGTGGCTGCATCAGTACCCGGATCAACATGCCCAGCAACAGGATGATGATCACCACGGCAATCACCGTCGCGATGATGGCCGAGGCGCGGAACTCGCTGAGCATCCCGAAGGCCTTGTCCTTGTCCACCGACACGCCGATGTACCAGTTCACCGAAGGCAGGCCCTTGACCGGGGCGAAAGTCAGGATGCGGGTGACGCCTTCCACCTCCACTTCGCTGAAGCCGGCATTGATGGCCGGTGTGTTCTGCGGATAGATCTCCCGCAGATTCTTCATCACCATGTCCTTGTTCGGGTGCACCAGGACCTTGCCGTCTGAGCTCACCAGGAAGGCATAGCCCATGCCGTCGAAGTCCAGGGCGTTGATGATCTGCACCAGGGTTTGCAGGCTCAGGTCGCCGCCGGCCACGCCGAGGGACTGCACCGGCGTGGCGATGGTCATGATCAGCTGGCCGGTGGCTGCATCGACATAGGGTTCGGTGAGGGTGGTGCCGCCGGCGCTCTTGGCGCCCTGATACCAGGGTCGGGTGCGCGGGTCATAGCCTTCGGGCATTGCGCTGTCCGGGCGCATGGTGAATTGCCCGTCCTGGGTGCCGAAGTACGTGAAGGCGAAGGTGGAGCTCAATGCCCGTTGTTGCAACAGGGTCGGTACGGCGTCAGGCGAAGGGTTGGCGGCCAGGGATTCGGCCACGCTTTCCACCAGCAGAATCCGGCCCGAAAGCCAGTTCTGGATATTACTGGCGGTGACATCGCCCATTTCCTGCAGATAGTTTTCCAGGTCGTTACGGATCGCATTCCTTTGCAAGTAATCGTTGTACAGGGTGAACAGCGAGAAAGCCGCAATTACCACCAGCGAGGCGGCAAGCAGAATCTTGTGGCTGAACCTCAGGTTTTTGATCATGTTTGCTTGCGTCCGGTTAGGTCAGGCACCAGTCTTTATGGCACGTGAGTGCAGAAAAACTGAGTAGAAACGTCGGTTTATATATCGGCGCGAACCAATAAAAGCTTTAACCGAGGAAGGCAAAATGCCCGAGCAACGTTCCCTGATTCTTGGCGCTGACCCAGAGGGCAATGCCGTTTCCCAGGCCATGAAGTTGGCCAACCGGCACGGCCTCATCGCCGGCGCCACCGGCACCGGCAAGACAGTGACCCTGCAGCGGTTGGCCGAAGTGTTCAGCGACGCCGGCGTGGCCGTGTTCGCGGCAGACATCAAGGGCGACCTCTGCGGCCTCGGCGCCGTCGGCAATCCTCAGGGCAAGGTGGCCGAACGCATCGCCTCGATGCCCTGGTTGGGACACCAGCCCCAGGCGTATCCGGTCACCCTTTGGGACGTCGCCGGGCAGTCCGGCCATCCGCTGCGCACCACGCTGAGCGAAATGGGGCCGCTGCTGCTCGGCAACCTGCTGGAGCTGACTGACAGTCAGCAGGCCGCACTCTATGCCGCCTTCCAGGTAGCCGACCGCGAAGGCCTGCTGTTGCTCGACCTCAAGGACCTCAAAGCCCTGCTCAACCACCTCAAGGATCATCCGGAGATGCTGGGTGAGGACCGCGCCCTGTTCGCCGATGCATCCGCTCAGGCTCTATTGCGACGCCTGGCCACCCTGGAGCAGCAGGGTGCCGAAGCGCTGTTCGGCGAGCCGGCGCTGCAGTTGGAGGACATCCTCCAGCCCGATCGCGATGGCCGCGGACGTATCCACCTGCTGGATGCCAGCCGCCTGGTCCACGAGGCGCCCAAGGTCTACGCCACTTTCCTGCTCTGGCTGCTGGCTGAGCTCTTTGAGCAGTTGCCCGAGCGTGGTGATGCCGACAAGCCAGTGTTGGCGCTGTTCTTCGATGAGGCCCATTTGCTGTTCGCCGATACCCCGAAAGCCCTGCAGGAGCGCCTGGAACAGGTGGTGCGGTTGATTCGTTCCAAGGGCGTTGGCGTGTATTTCGTCACCCAGTCGCCCAGCGACTTGCCGGACGACGTACTGGCCCAGCTCGGCCTGCGTATCCAGCATGGCCTACGCGCGTTCACCGCCAAGGAGCAGAAATCCCTGCGCGCCGTGGCTGATGGTTTCCGCCCGAATCCTGCGTTCGACACCCTGACCGTGCTCACCGAACTCGGTATCGGCGAGGCGCTGGTCGGCACCCTGGAAGAGAAGGGCACTCCGGCCATGGTCCAGCGCGTGGCCATTGCGCCGCCGCAGTCGCGCATCGGCCCGCTGAACGACAGCGAGCGCGCCGTGCTGGTACGTGGCTCGCCCCAGGCTGGGCGTTACGACAAGCCAATCGATCGCGAGTCAGCTTATGAAATGCTCACCGCCCGCGCGGCACAAAGTCCGGAGGTTGAATCCGACAAGGGCGGCAAGACGCAGGCCAGTCAGCCCGGCATGGGTGACCTGGCCGGCGAGCTGCTGGGAACCTTCGCCAGTCAGGCAATGAAGACTGCGGTGCGCCAGGCAGCCAACCAGCTCGGACGGCAATTGGTTCGCGGCCTGATGGGCTCCCTGTTGGGTGGCAGCAAGCGCCGCTGATTGGTGGAGTCGATTTCAATCGACTTGCAGGTCGAAGGTCTGCCCTGAGGTTCACTCGGGGCCGCTTCGCTTCCCTTGGTGAATGAATGGGCTATGTCTGCTCTACGCGTGGCAAGCAGCTGCCTTGCCTACAAGGCTCTTGGCCCGATGGTAAATCTCTCGCAACAGCCAAACGAAGAAGGGCGCCCGTGGGCGCCCTTCTTCATGTTCGTCCTGATCAGACGATAAAGGTGATGGCCACCCAGAACAGCGCGGCGGAGAGCAGGATCGTAGTGGGCAGGGTAAGCACCCAGGCCATCAGGATATTGCGCACCGTGCCACCTTGCAGGCCACTGCGGTTGGCAACCATGGTGCCGGCGACGCCGGAGGACAGCACATGGGTGGTGGACACCGGCAGGCTGTAGATGTTGGCCATGCCGATGGCGCAGGCGGCGGTGATCTGGGCGCTCATGCCCTGGGCATAGGTCATGCCCTGCTTGCCGATCTTCTCGCCGACGGTGCGCACCACGCGTTTCCAGCCAACCATGGTGCCGATGCCCAGTGCCAAGGCCACGGCCAGGATCACCCAGAACGGGGCGTACTCGGTGGTGGCGGTCAGGTCCTTGCGCAGCTTCTCCAGGTCGGCCTTTTCGCGAGCCGGCAGCTCAGAGAGCTTGCCCACCTTCTTGGCGGTGTCGTCCAGGCAGAGCAGGTAGCGGCGGACCTCGACGCGGGTGTCGTCGTTAAGGTCGTTGTAGTTGGCCACGCCATTGAGCTTCTGGAGCAGGGCGTTGATGGTCGGCTCTGTCTGCTTCGGATCGCAGCGATAGAGCTTCGGCATCTCGCTGCCATTGCTCTTGCCCAGGGCCAGCATCTCACCAAGGGTGTCGGTGTGACGCTGGTAGAACTGGCTCAGGTGAGTCGCCGCGTCGCGGGTACGCTCGATCTGGTAGGTGGTGCTATTGAGGTCCAGCACGAACTTGGCCGGAACGATACCAATCAGTACCAGCATGATCAGGCCGATGCCTTTCTGGCCATCGTTGGAACCGTGTACGAAGCTCACGGCCATGGCGGAAAGCACCAGGACCAGGCGGTTCCAGAAGGGCGGATGCTTCTTCTCGTCCAGCTCCTTACGGGTTTCCGGCGTCTTGTGCATCTTCGATAACGGGTACATCCACTTCAGACCCAGCAGCAGCAGGGCTGCGACCAGGAAACCAGCAGCCGGGGAGAAGATCAGCGACAGGCCGATATCGATGGCTTTGCCCCAGTTCACACCTTCGCCCAGGGGCAGGTCGGTGAGCAGTGCGTTGGCCAGGCCGACGCCAAGGATCGAACCGATCAGGGTGTGCGAGCTGGAAGCCGGGATACCGAAATACCAGGTGCCCAGGTTCCAGGCGATGGCGGCGGTGAGCAGGCTGAACACCATGGCCAGGCCGTGGCCGGTATTGACGTTGATCAGCAGTTCCACCGGCAGCAGGTGGACGATGGCATACGCCACGCCGACGCCGCCCAGCAACACACCGAGGAAGTTGAAGATCCCCGAGAGGAACACCGCCCGGTAGGGCGACATGGCCTTGGTGTAGATGACAGTGGCCACCGCGTTGGCGGTGTCATGGAAACCGTTGATGAACTCGAAGGTCAGGACGAATGCCAGGGCGAGACAGAGGCTCAGCACCAGCCAGGCATCTAGCCCGCTGAAGAGATCGAACATGAAAGTTTTGTGACTGGCTCATGGAGGGGCCGCGATTATGCCAGAAAACCGGTCGTCGCCCAGACCCGGGCGTCGAGCGGTTCCTGGCATTCCCTACGCAAGTTGTCGCAAATCTATACGGAAGATTCCCCAGCTGACTGGGTGCGACAAATTGTCAGGGTTCCTCTCTGAGCTCTTTCTCGATCTTCTCGAGTTCTTTCTCGAAGCTCTTGTCAAGCAGGCTGGGTTTCTTGCGCCAAGGCTTGCGCTCAGGATCCCTTTGCGCGGCATAGGTCGTGACCTCGCCGCCGTATACATCCTTGTAACGTTGCGCCTGGCGCTCAAGTTCGGCGCGCAGTTCGTCTTTCGTCACGTGGTTTTTCCGTCTCTTTGATTAATGGTCTTCAGGTGGAACGGGCGATCTAGAGGTCTCGGCCCCCATAGCGTCGGTCGCCCGGTCGAGGCCGTCGTCGCGGCCTTCTTGTAGGACAAAGTTCGATTGTCGCAACTACGGTGGACTTTCCTACGCACTACGGAAAGGCCCTGCGACTATTCCGGGATTAGAAGTCGATTTCTCTGAAGGCCCGGAGCGAACATTGGGAAGTATAACAAGCAAACGGGAAAGCTCCATTACAGAAGAATCCCTTGAGCGTGAAGGATATCTATTCGTCGGGTATCAGGGATTGCCCATAAGAGACCGGATAATCCTGCCGAGAGTTTCCATCGCCTGCTCGCTGGAGTTGCTCCAGGGGTGACCATAGTTGAGGCGGGCGCAATGGCCGAAACGCCGTGTTGCGGAAAAAATCGGCCCCGGGGCGATGCTGATGCCCTGGGCCAGGGCGAGCTGGAACAGGCGTAGAGAATCTACCTGCTCGGGGAATTCCAGCCAGAGGAAGTAGCCCCCTTCGGGCCGGCTGACGCGGGTTTCTTCGGGGAAGTGTCGGGCCACTGCGGCCAGCATGGCGTTGCGCTGGCTTTCCAGGGCGTAGCGCAACTTGCGCAGGTGACGGTCGTAGCCGCCGTGTTGCAGGTAGTCGGCGATGGCCGCCTGGGCCGGCACCGAGGCGGAGATGCTGGTCATCAGCTTCAGCCGTTCTATCTGCCCGGCGAATCGCCCACCGGACACCCAGCCAACCCGGTAGCCGGGCGCCAGGCTCTTGGAAAATGAGCTGCAGTGCATCACCAGGCCTTCGGTGTCGAACGCCTTCACCGGTTTGGGCGCCTGCTGGCCGAAGTACAGCTCGGCGTAGACATCGTCCTCGATCATCGGCACCTGGTGCTTGGCGAGCAGGGCCGCCAGCTGGCGCTTCTTCTCTTCGGAGAGACTTGCCCCCAGCGGGTTCTGGAAGTTGCTCATGAACCAGCAGGCCTTGATTGGTAGCCGCTCAAGGCTGTCCTCCAGCACTTGAAGGTCGATACCGTCGCGCGGGTGCACGGGGATTTCCACGGCTTTGAGCTTCAACCGCTCCAGCACCTGCAGGCTGGCATAGAAGGCCGGTGCCTCAATGGCCACCAGGTCGCCAGGGCGGGCCACGACCTGCAGGCAGAGATTGAGTGCTTCCAGCGCCCCATTGCAGATCACCAGTTCCTCGATGGGCAGCGGAAGGCCGCCGACCATGTAGCGCAGGGCGATCTGTCGGCGCAGGGCATGATTACCCGGCGTCATATCGGCCACTGTGGAGCGTGGGTCCATCTCGCGAACCGCGTGGGCCATGGAGCGGGCCAGGCGCTGCAGGGGGAATAGCTCTGGGCTGGGGAAGGCCGAACCGAAGGGCACCGTGTCCGGGTCCTTGATGGAACTCAGGACCGAAAACACCAGTTCGCTGACGTCCACTTCCGTGGTCGCCGCCTCCCGTGGGCCTGGCTGCGGCTCCGGCAGCGGTCGGCGCACGTGTTCGCAGACGAAGTAGCCGGAGCGCGCGCGGGCCATGATCAGCCCGCGGCTTTCCAGCAAGTAGTAGGCCTGGAATACCGTGGATGCGCTCACACCGTAGGTGCGGCTGGCGTGGCGCACCGAGGGTACTTTCTGCCCAGGGGCCAGGACTCCGGTGCGGATCAGTTCGGCGATGTCGTCAGCGAATTTCTCGTAGCGCTTCATCTTTTCCTGGTTGGGCAGCGGCCAGTTGGTGCCCAACTCTAAGCGCTCGACGCGTTCGCCGCCATGATCCCGGGCCATGCGTCAGCGCCTCGGACTGACGAAGGTGCTGCTGGCGCTGGTCACGGTGCCCGGTTCATCCAGGCTGCGCACCACGAAACGCAGTGGACGCGAGCCGGCGGGGCCGCTGTCGTCGGTCAGTGCCACCGAGACTGGCAGCGACACGATCTCGCCTGCGCCGATGTTCACCTCGTGCTCGCCCTGCAGGCGGAAGCCCGGGACCTCTTCAAGTTCCACCACATAACGCTGTTCTCGCTGAGTCTTGTTGATCAGCTTGAGGTTGTAGATGTTCTCGATCTCGCCGGCGGCGTTTTCGCGGAACATGCCACGGTCCTTGATCACATCCACCGACAGCTGCGAACGGGTCGCGCCCATCCAGGCCAGGGCGACGATCATCAGCAGCAAGGCGACGGCATAGCCGATCAGGCGCGGGCGCAGCAGCCGGGTCTTGCCACCTTCCAGCGCGCGTTCCGAGCTGTATCCCACCAGGCCACGGGCATACCCCATGTGTTCCATGATCGAGTCGCAGGCATCGATGCAGGCTGCGCAACCGATGCAGGCGATCTGCAGTCCATCGCGGATGTCGATGCCGGTGGGGCAGACCTGTACACACATCTGGCAGTCGATGCAGTCGCCCAGGCCCTTGGCCTTCGGGTCACTACCCTTCTTGCGTGGGCCGCGGGATTCGCCGCGGGTGGCGTCGTAGGAGACGATCAGCGTGTCCTTGTCGAACATCACGCTCTGGAAGCGGGCGTAAGGGCACATATGGATGCACACCTGCTCGCGCATCCAGCCTGCATTTATATAGGTGGCGGCGGTGAAGAAGATCACCCAGAACAGTGCGGTGCCGCCAATCTCCCAGGTGACCAGGTTGGCCACCAGCTCGCGCACCGGGGTGAAGTAGCCGACGAAGGTGATGGCCGTGGCCAGGCTGATCACCAGCCAGAGGCTGTGCTTGACCGTGCGCCGCAGGAACTTGTTGAGGCTCCAGGGCGCGGCGGACAACTTGATGCGCTGGTTGCGGTCACCCTCGGTGACCTGCTCGCACCACATGAAGATCCAGGTCCAGACGCTCTGCGGGCAGGTGTAGCCGCACCAGACGCGACCGGCGAACACCGTGATGAAGAACAGGCCGAAGGCGCAGATGATCAATAGCCCCGACAGCAGAATGAAGTCCTGGGGCCAGAAGGTGGCGCCGAAGATGAAGAACTTGCTTTGCTCCAGGCTCCAGAGCACCGCTTGGCGGCCATCCCAGTCGAGCCAGAGCGTGCCGAAGAACAGCAGGCACAGGAGCCCCGCGCCAAGGCGGCGCAGGTCGCGGTAGAAACCGGTGAAGCGGCGGGTGTGGACAGGTCCGTTGGAGGCGGAAAGGGGTTTGCTTGCTGCGGGCGGCAGGGAGGGAGCTACCTCAATGACCTGCGCCGGGATTCTCTCGCTCATGATCAGTGCCCATCAGGCTGTTACGGCGAGACGGACTATAGGAAGGCACTGATGGGTAAAACAGATTCAGATCAGCCGGTAAAAACCATATCAGATGATTCGGAACAGGGCGCCAGGCCGCAAGGTGCATGGATTGGGCGCCTGACGGCAGAATCCGTGGCAGCTGTGCGGCATCCGGTCGCGGGGCGTCGAGCGGGTTGGCCGCCCAGTGTGGCTCAGAGCTGACGGGGCCTGTTCAGGGCAGCATCGTTCCAATGGTTGGGACTGGCATGAAACAGCTGGGGTACGCGGGCGGGCAGTACTGCGTGGCAGCCAGCGTCGGTGGCAGAGGACGCATGATCATGGCGGTGTAGGCAGCGCCGAAGGCGCAGAGGACAAGGGCGAGGTACAGCTTTTTTCTTGTTTTCATGGTCATTCCTCTACACAGGAGGGACATGTTGTTTGGGGCAAGACTAGGAACCGCTGCGACAGGCCGCCTCGTCCGAATGGACTAGATGTCGGATTGGCCGACTAAGTGCCATGAACAGCGCAGCAATGGCGCGTGCTTCCTGCAGCTCTCCCGAGGCCACCAGGGCCGGCAGCTTCGATACGGGTACGCGCACGACCTCCAGGGGTTCCGGTTCATCACCCTCGGCTGTACAGGGCTGGAGGTCTTCGGCCAATACCACGCGGCAGCTATGGCACAGGTGGCCGGGAGCCAGGGTCAGCAAGCCCAGTTCCTGCACGCGGTTGGCACGCAGGCCGACCTCCTCCATGAGTTCGCGAGTGGCGGCCTGCACCGGGCTTTCGTCGCCTTCGACGCCGCCCTTGGGCAGACCCAGGACCCGTTGCTCGACCCCTACTGCGTACTCGCGCACCAGCAGGACATGGTCGGGATCGGGTTGTGCCACCACGATCACCGACTGGTAGTCGGAGCCACGCAGGCGCTCATAGACCCGCTGCTGGCCGTTGCTGAATTCAAGGTGCAGAGCTTCGATCTGGAACCAGTCGCTCTTGGCCAGGAGTTCGGTCTTCAGGATGGTGGGCAAGCTGCGCATGGCGGGCTCCCGTGTCGTGTCCAGGCAGAGCGTCGCGCGCATTAGGTGTTGGGGCATCGTCTGGATGGACTAGCACCGAGAGGGTCGGCGAGGCCGTCCCTCAGGGTGGGCAACGTGTTCTGTCCACCCGTTGGCGCAACGGAGAAGTCCCCATCACCCGACTCGCGGTAGGGGCCCGGCTTCGAATCGGTGGAAATCCCAGGACGGATTTCCACCCGGTGTCGACGGGCTCAGCCCAGTGTTGCCACACTTCGCAAAATCAACCGCACCAGCATGGTCTGCCGCGTGACCCCGGTCTTGGAGAAGGTCGAGCGCAGGTGCGCCCGCGCCGTGTTGCGGCTGATGCCGAGGGCGTCGGAGGCTTCATCCAGGGTCAGACCGTTGGCCAGAAGCATGGCCAGTTGCGCCTCCGCCGGGGTCAGGTCGAACAGCGCCTTGACGATCTCCTGGGGCGCGCTGGACTCCTGCTCCGGGTCGCTGATGAAGATCACCACCGAGGGACACTGCTTGCCCTCGTTCCAGGCCGACAGCGGTACTGAACGCACGATGATGCCCAAGTCCGTCTTGCCCGACGGCCGCTGGACCCGCAGCGCCTCCACCACTGAAGGCAGGTTGTTCTTCTGGGACTGCAGGGCCTGCTTCACCAGCCGGCGGAACTCCTGCGTGTCGCGCGGGTTGCCCACCTGCAGGCCGTCATTTATCAGCTTGAGGCCGTCCTTGTCATGCAGCAGGCGCTCGGCAACGCGGTTGGTCTGCAGCACCTTGCCGTCTTCGTCGAGGATGATGGTGCCGACTGCCAACTGGTCCACGGCGCCGGCGTAGAGATTGCGCTCGGTCTCGATGCGGTTGAGCTGCATATGAATCTTGATCGAGCGTTCCAGGTGCGGAATGAACCGCGCAACCAGGGCCTTGTCGTCGTCGGTGAAGTCAGGCTCCTCCGGGCCGCGACTGATGCGGATGCGGCACTGGGCGCCGTCGCAGGTGCGGATGTCGGCACCGAGGATGTGAAACACCCCGACGGGTTCCAGGAAGCTCTTGTAGAACTCCGACTCCACCCACTCCTGCCGCGAGAGGAACTCGCCACTGGTGACTACCTGGCGGTTGGGCAGGTCGACGAAAGGATCGAGGGCGAAGAAGTGCTTGTTATAGGAGGCCGTCACTTCCGAGGAGCTGCCGGTGGTGTTCACCATCAGGCCTTCGGCATGTTCGCTTGGAGGGCGCAGGATGAAGGTGACGTACTTGCTGTGCAGATACAGGTTCAGTTGATTGAGGAAGGTCGCCCACGGGACGTCTTCCAAGGGCCCCTGATAGAGGTTGCCGAGCATCTCACTGAATTCGTCGAGCAAGAGAGTGTGTGCCATATCTGAACCGCTTCTTATTTTTGTAGGGAGCTTCTTACCGGCTTATGGGATGGTTCATCAAGCTGGATCGTCCCCCGTTGATCGGGAGACGATCGGCCCAGTCCGGACTCAGGCGGTTTCGGTTTCATCCAGTACGACGAAGGAGCGTGGCTCCTTGATGCTGGCGGGCAGCTCGGCGACATCGGTGTAGAACTGGTCGTACCACTTGCGCAGCTGGTAGACCGGGCCATCGCCGTCGCACAGCAGCGGGTTGTCCACGCGGGTCTTGCTGTGCCAGATGGCCACGTCCTCGTAGAAGGCGTCCTGTGCCTGTTTCACGTATGCCTTGGCCATCTCGCGGTTCTGCTCTTCGGTCAGGCCTGGAACCTTCTTCACCAGCACGCCGTAGCGCAGCGTGAAGCTGTTCAGGTCGATGGGCACGTGGCAGTTGAGCAGGATGGAGTGGATCAGCACGCCGTCCATTGCGCCGGTCATCTCGGTGATCTGGTAGGCCGGGCCGTAGTAGGTGGCGACCGTGGTCAGCTCACTGTCGCCCGACAACCGGGCACTGCTGCCGCGCATCACCTGCACCGCTTTGTGGCCTTCGAAGGTGTTGCTGAAGTGGTTGAGGTCGGTGCCGTGGACGGAATCGAAGTGCGCCATATCGGACACGTTGTCGATCAGTTCACGGCAGTTGGTGTCGATCTTCAGTTCGGCCACTTCCCAGTCGGCCCATTCGTCGCTGAAGCATTCATCGATTCGGGGAATGGCCTGTTCGGCAATCGGCGGGTTGCCCTCCGGGTCGTTCCAGACGAACAGAAGCTGGTTCTGCTCCAGGACCGGCCACGACTTGATTTTCGCGCGGGGGGGAATGCGCTTGGCGTAGGGAATGTCGTCGCACACGCCGTCGGCGCGCCAGCGCCATTCATGGAAAGGGCAGCGAATGGCATCGCCTTCGACGCAGCCCTGGCTCAGGTCGGCGCCCATGTGCGGGCAGTAACCATCAAGGATGCGGATCTGCCCATCCTCCCCGGCGAAGGCCACCAGGCGGGTGCCGAAAACATCCAGGCGGTGGGCCTTGCCGTCGCGGTACTGCCCGGCCAGCCCCAGGCAATGCCAGCCACGGGCGAAACGCGGTTCCAGTTGCTTGGTTTCGATTCGGTGCAGGGTACTCATCTTCTTGTTCTCCCATCAGGGTTCTCGTGGGCTGCATCCGGCTTCTGAGAGTCGCTGCAGCACATGCACTGACCGGATTCTGCGGTGCCAGCAATTCCCGGCATCGTCTGATCGGACGATGGCCCCGGACTGTCCCCCGGTTTTACTGCGCGGCAGAACAACAATCAGGAGCGCCCGAAGGTGATCCACATACTCGATGAGATTCCGCTCGTCGCCGGGCGCATCGCCCAGGTGCTGGAGGCGCTGGACAGGCTCTACCTGCCGGCCTGCGCCGGCCGGGGCCTGACCCTGGAACAGCGCTGGGTGTCGCCGCCGGTCGTGGTGCCGGGGCAGCCCAACACCCTCTGGCTGCTCTGGCGCGTGGCCGATGTCCCGGCTTACTACGCCATGCGCAGCGCCGCAGGCGCCGAGGTACGTGACTTCTGGGACCTGGTGGAAGAGGGCGGCAGTTGCCGTCGCCGCCATGTGCTCGGATCGGCGGGCCAACCCCTGGAGGCTCCCGATGTCGCGTGAATCGCTGCAGCTGAACCTGTTCGGCGGCGTTGACCCCGTGGAGTTCGAAGTCCGATTGCGTGAGCGCCTCCAGGCCTTGCCCGGTCTGCTGCATTTCGGTTTTGGCCGCAACCTGCCCGGCAGTTGGGGGGCCGCCGATTGCACCCTCGACTTGCTGTTTGCCGATGCGGCGCCCGCGAACCTGGATGACCGGCTCGGCCAGCTACCCGGCATCGCCAGCGTCGAGCGCGTGGCCTACCGGCGCATTGGCGGTGGCTTGCGCGAGCCGGGGCTGGCGGGCGGCATCTGGCGCACCTTGCTACTGCGGGTTCGCCCGCAGGCCACGGTCGAGCAGCGCGCGGCCCTGGAGCAGGACCTGCTGCGGATGCCGGACTACATCGGTGGCATCCGCAACTGGCAGCTGGCCCGGGTCTCGACGCCGGGGCACTGGACCCATGTCTGGCAGCAGGAATTCGCCTGTGTCGACGACCTGCTGGGCGAGTACCTCATTCACCCCTATCACTGGGCCTGGGTGGACCGCTGGTTCGACCCCGACTGCCCGGACTGGACGGTGGACGCCATCGCCCATGCCTTCTGCCCCTTGCAGACCAGCCTGCTCGGCCGGGCCGCCTCAAACCCAGACAACTGACCGGGAGACTCGCATGCGCGCAGTGGTCATCGAACGCCTCGGCGGAGCCGAGGTTATGCAACTGAAAGAAGTCGACCGCCCCCAACCCGGCCCCGGCGAAGTCCTGGTCCGGGTGGTCTGTGCCGGGGTCAATCCGGCGGACTGGAAATGCCGCGAGGGCTACCTCGGCGCCTTCCTCACCTACCGCTTCCCCTTCGTGCTCGGCTTCGATCTGGCCGGCACGGTCGAAGCCCTGGGCGAGGGCGTCAACGACCTGCCCCTCGGCATCCGCGTGTTCGCCCAGAGCGATGTCGGCGCCGGCAAGTGGGGCTCCTACGCCGAGTACGCCTGCGTGTCCCGTGCCGCGCTGGTGCCCATGCCGGACAACCTCGATTTCGCCGCCGCAGCGGCCGTTCCCACCCCGGCCCTGGCAGCCTGGACCGGCCTGTTCGACGAAGGTGGCCTGGTCCCCGGGCAGACTGTACTGATCCACGGCGGCGGCAGCGCGGTGGGCGGTTTTGCCATCCAGTTCGCCCGCTGCGCCGGAGCGCGCATCGCTACCACCTGCGGCGCGGACAGTGCCAGCCAGGCGCGAGCCCAGGGTGCCGAATGCACCATCGACTACCGCGCCGGAGATATCCACAAGACCCTGCGCCAATGGGCGCCGGATGGCGTTGACCTGGTGCTCGATTGCATCGGCGGGGGCAGCCTGCCCAATGGCCTCGACCTGTTGCGGCCGGGCGGCATCCTGGTCGCCATCCTCACCCTGGCGCCGGGGGATGCCGGCCCCGACCACGCCACGGCGGCTCAGCGTGGGCTGCGCACGGCAATGGCCTACAGCCGCATGCCCAGCGGCGAACTGCTGGGGCGCATCGCCAGCCTGCTGGCTGCCGGGCGGGTGCGTCCGCCGGCCATCGACCTGTTGCCCCTGGCCGAGGTGGCCGGTGCCCACGAACGTCTACAGCAGGGGCGGGCGCGGCGCAAGCAGGTGCTGCAGGTCGTCGGCTGACCCTGCCCTCGTCCGCACGGACGATGGCCGGCCGGGCCGAAGCGGCTCTACTGGCGAGCACTACAACAATAGGAAGGGGAATCAGCCATGCGAATCGAACGGGGCCAGGTGGCGGTGATCACCGGAGCGGCCGGTGGCATTGGCCGCGGTCTGGCGGAGGAAGCGGGCGCGCGTGGCCTGCGCCTGGTGTTGAGCGACGTGAGCGGTGAACGCCTGACGGCCCTGGCCGAAACGCTGCAAGGGCAGGGCGTGGAGGTCGCCAGCCTGGTGGTCGACGTTGGTGACTCGCAGCAGGTGGATGCCCTGCGCGATCTCGCCGTGCAGCGCTTTGGCGGCGTCGATCTGCTGTTCAACAACGCCGGCGTGATGCAGACCGGCTTCAGTTGGCAAATCGACAGCGCCCAGTGGCAGCGTCTGCTGGCCATCAACCTGGGCGGCGTGATCAACGGCGTCCGCAGTTTCGTGCCGCTGTTGCTCGGCCAGCAGCGCCCGGCCCGGGTGGTCAACACCGCGTCCCTCGCCGGGCTGATCTGCAGCCCCATGCTCGGCCCCTACACCGTCAGCAAGCAGGCGGTGGTGGCGCTCTCCGAGACCCTGCACTACGAACTGGCCATGCTCCAGTCTCAGGTGGCGGTGGCCGTGCTCTGCCCGGGGCCGGTGGCCAGCGACATCATGGCCTCCAACGAGGCTGGCGGCGCCGCCACGCAACAGCTCGACGACCTGCTCGACAGTAGCATCCGCCAGGGCATGGACCCGCGCGAACTGGCCCGCGAAGTGTTTGCCGGCCTGGAGGCCGGGCGCTTCTGGCTGCTGCCCCACAAGAACTTCAAACCGGCGCTGGAACGGCGCTTGTCCAGCATCCTCGACGAGACCAACCCGGTCTTCCAGATGGCCGACGCCTAAGGATATCCAGCATGTCCCTCGACCCCCAGATCGCCGCCGTGCTCCAGCAATTCAGCGGCATGCCACAGCCGGACTACAGCCAACTCGACCCGGTTCAGTACCGCCAGTTCTCCGACAACCTGATGCCGCCCATGCCCGGCGAACGCCTGTTCGAGGTGCGCAACCTGCGCCTGGCCGGCGCCGAGGGCGAGCTGGACGCGCGCCTCTATCGCCCGGAAGACCGTGATGACCTGCCCCTGCTGGTGTTCTTCCACGGCGGCGGCTTCGTCATCGGCAATCTCGATACCCACGACAACCTCTGCCGCAGCCTGGCCCGCCTGACCGGTGCCGTGGTGGTCTCGGTGGGCTACCGGCTGGCCCCGGAGCATCGCTTCCCGGCCGCCCCGCATGATTGCTACCGCGCCACCTGTGACCTGGTGGAGAGGGCCCGTGAACTGGGCTTCGACGCCAGCCGCCTGGCCCTTGCCGGTGACAGCGCCGGGGCCAACCTGGCCATCGCCGTGAGCCGCCTGGCGCAGATCCGCAAGGGCCCGCGCATCGCCTCGCAGTGCCTGTTCTACCCGGCCACCGACGCCCGTTGCGAGAGCGCCTCCCAGCACGAGTTCGCCGAAGGCTACTTCCTCACCCGCGAGCAGATGCAATGGTTCTGGCGGCAGTACCTGCCACGCGCGGAGCAGGGCGACGATGCCCTGGCCTCGCCGCTGCGTGCCGAGGAGCTGGCGGGTCTGCCGCCGACCACCGTGTTCAGTGCCGAGTACGACCCGCTGCGCGATGAGGGCGAGGCCTTCGCCCGACGCCTCGAACAGGCGGGCGTGAAGACCCGGCTGGAGCGTTGCGCGGGCATGATCCACGGCTTCATCAGCATGGCTGCGTTCGTCTCCGGCGCCCAGGCCGTGCTGGAATCCGCCGCCGCCGACCTGCGCCACGCGCTGAACTGAAGGGGCACGCCATGGACAGCCCGCAACGACTGATCGAGGCCATGGCCAACGGCACCATGCTGGTGGTCACCGACGACGAGGGGGATGGCGAAGGTTCGCTGGTGATCGCTGCCGGTCGCGCCGATGCCGCCGCCGTCAACTTCATGGCCCGCGAGGCACGCGGGCTGATTTGCCTGGCCCTGACCGAAGAGCGCTGCCAGGCCCTCGGCCTGGAACTCATGGTGCCCAACTCGCGGGCCCGTCACGGCATGGGCTTCACCCTCTCCATCGAAGCCCGCAGCGGGGTTTCCACCGGCATCTCCGCGGCCGACCGCGCCCACACCATCGCAGTGGCCGTCGACCCGACCAGCACCGCGACCGACCTGGTACAGCCCGGCCACATCTTTCCCCTGCGTGCGCAACCCGGCGGGGTGATGCAGCGCGCCGGCCATGTCGAGGCCGCCTGCGACCTGGCACGCCTGGCCGGACTGATGCCCGCCGCGGTATTGGTCGGCATCCTCGACGAAGACGGCGAACCCGCACGCGGCCAGGCCCTGCGCGACTTTGCGCAACGGCACGGTCTGCCGCTGGGTAGCGTCGCTGACCTGATCCACTACCGCATCCTCCACGAGGGCACCATCCGCCGTTCGGGCGAGTACCCGATCCAGACCCGTCACGGCGAGTTCCGCGTTGTCACCTACCTGGACGACTACCAGGGGCAATTGCACCTGGCCCTGGTACGTGGCGATGTCCGCCGCGACCGGCCGACACTGGTGCGGGTGCAGGCTGCGGAAACCCTGCGCGACCTGTTGGACAGCCATCCCGACCAGTGGAACCTCGACCGTTCCCTGGCGAAGGTGGCGCAGGAAGGCGCCGGCGTCGTGGTGCTGCTGGCCCAGCAGGAAACGCCGGCCGCCTTGATCGAACAGCTCCAGCAGGGCGCGCACAAGCCTCGCCCGCCAAGCTTTCCGCAGCGCACGCTGGGGATCGGCGCGCAGATCCTGCGGGACGTTGGCGTTCGCAAGATGCGCCTGCTGAGCTTCCCGGTGAACTACAAGGCGGTGTCCGGCTTCGAGCTGGAAGTCGCCGAATTCGTCCCCTTCGATCGGGAGCAGGCATGAACCCGAACCTCGACAGCCTGCTGCAGCCGGCTCGCCTGGCCGGCCTTCAGTTGCGTAATCGACTGATCAAGACGGCCACTTTCGAAGGCATGTGCCCCGGCGGGGTTCCCGGCGACGACCTGGTCGAGCATCACGCGACCATGGCTCGCGGCGGCGTCGGTCTGACCACCGTTGCCTACTGCGGCGTTTCGCCCGACGGCCTGACCTTTCCCGACCAGATGTGGATGCACGCCGGCATCTTCCCGCAGCTGCAGCGCCTGACGTCGGCGGTGCATGCCGAGGGGGGCGCCCTATCCGCCCAGCTCGCCCACTGCGGCTACTTCAGCCGCAATCGTCCGCTCAATATTCCACGGCCGCGTGGTCCCAGCGCCTGCATCAACCAGTACGGCCTGTTCTCCGGCATTCCATTCGGCGGTGCCATGAGCATCGCCGACATCGGCCGCACGGTCGCTGAGTACGCTGCGGCAGCCAGCCTTGTCCGCGACGCGGGCTTCGATGCCATCGAAATCCACATGGGTCATGGCTACCTGCTCAGCCAGTTCATCTCGCCGGCCCTGAACAAGCGTCGCGATTCCTACGGCGGCGTGCTGGAGAACCGCATGCGCCTGCCACTGCAGGTGCTGGCGGCGGTGCGGGGTGCGGTGGGACGCGATTTCCCGATTCTGGCCAAGCTCAATCTCAGCGATGGCTTTGCCGGTGGCCTGCAGATCGAAGAAGCCTGCCAGGCCGCGCGCCTGCTGGAAGAGGCGGGGCTGGACGCCATCGTCATGAGCGGTGGGCTGGTCAGCCGCACGCCGATGTTCCTCTTCCGGGGCGCGAGCCCGTTGGCGCAGATGGTGCCGCTGGAGAGGAACCCGCTGCAGCGCACCGCCATGAAGTGGTTTGGCGGCGCCAGCTTCCCCGACCTGCCCTTCGAGGAGCTGTACTTCCTCGAATTGGCCCGGCAGATGCGGCGCGCCGTGAGCATGCCGCTGGTGTACCTCGGCGGCGTGGCCAGCGGCGAAGGCATGGCGCGGGCGGTGGAGGAAGGCTTCGACTTTCTTGCCCTCGGGCGCGCCTTGCTCAATGACCCGCACCTGCTGCAGCACCTGCAGCATCAAGGCTCGACCTGGCGCAGTGCCTGCACCCACTGCAACCAGTGCGTGGCCAGCATGGGACTCCCAGGTGGGATTCGTTGTGTGCTTAACCAGCCGGCGGTCTTCCGGTAGATCCTATGCAAAGGCCGCCCGCACGCCGATTCTTAATCCGGGGGATAGAAGGTTTGGCCCAGAGGAGGAATCGACATGCGAACGGCCTACGTTGAACAGCATAGTGCGAATGAACCGGTCCTGGCAGTGGCGCTGGAGTTGGCCAAGGCCAGTTGGAAAGTGGCGCTGAGCGATGCCCGGCGCAACCCCCGGCTGAAGACAGTCGACGCACCGCAGCCCCTGGCGCGCCTGGAGCAGGTGGTGCAAACGATCGCGGAGACGCGCGCGCTCTGGGCGTTGCCGGCGTCCGCCAGAGTGGTCGTGGTGTATGAAGCGGGCCAGGATGGTTTCTGGCT
>NZ_AUIE01000013.1 GCF_000423545.1 Metapseudomonas resinovorans DSM 21078 | reverse complement strand
GGCTTGGTCTTGAAGCGCTCAGCCTGCAGGCGCTTGAACCACAGGCAGAAGCCATTGCGTTCCCAATAGAGGATCTTCACCCGGTTGCGGGTCTTGTTGAGGAAGACAAACAACACGGGGTCGAACACGGCCACCTTGATATCCAGCTCCACCAGGGCCGCCAGACCATCAATGGATTTCCGGAAGTCGACGGGCTTCGGATAGAGGTAGACGGCTTTGACCTTGGCGTCCGGACGCATCATGACGGGGCTCCACTGGGAAAACGGGAGCCCAGCATCCGCAAGCGGACAGTTCAAATGAAGGTGGGGTTTGTGGAGCGCTTACGCTGCATTGCCCCTAGGCTCTTGGCCAGAGGGTCAATCTCTCGCAACAGCTAACGCAGACATAGCGGTTCCATCCACCAACATGAGGGGCAGACGACATGGGGATTCACGACTGGGCAAGAACCGCCCTGGAGCAGAGCCTGGAGGCAGCAAAGCAGGAAGGTTTCAGCAAAGAGTTGGCACTACGCGCCCTGCTGAGTGCAGTCGTCGAGCGCAGTGCAATGCTGCGCCCGGCGGATGATCTGGCTCAGGAGCTGACCTTCCTGGCGGACAACCTCGACCCGGAGCGGGACTACGGCTTCATGCGGCCTTGAGTGGACTGAGCGCGCGCGTTGCGTAGGTTGGCGCAGAGCGTAGCGAAGCCCAACGAGCGAGGCCCGAGCCGGGTGTCCGGTCTCGCAGGGTTCGGACCAACCCACGAGAGCAGCGAAGCCTTGGCATGGAACCGATGGGTTTCGCTTCGCTCAACGCCATCCTACGCACTGCTGCTTCAGTGCTCGCGCGGCGGCAGGTCGCCGGAGAAGAGCTCGTCTTCCGTGTCGCCGCCGGGAATCGCATGTTCTTCGGCGGCCCAGGCCCCCAGATCGATCAGCTTGCAGCGTTCGGAGCAGAAAGGACGGGACGGGCTTTGCGGGCCCCATTCCACCGGAGCGCCGCAAGTCGGGCATTCCACAGTGACGGGTTGGCTCATGGCTGGCCTCCTCGCAGGGTCAGGTAGAAGTTATGCAGACGCTCCACTTCGGCGCGCAGCCAGTTCAGGTCGCGGTCGTTCAGCAGCACGTCATGGGCATGCTTCAGCCGTTCCTCACGGCTGGCCTGTACCTTCAATATGGCTTGCACCTGCGCTTCGGGCACCTTGTCGCGCAGCATGGTGCGCTGAACCTGCGCGATCTCCGGCGCATCGACCAGCAGCACGCGCTGGGTAAGGCGATGCTGGCCAGACTCGACCAGCAACGGCGAAACGAGAATGGCGTAAGGGGATTCGGCACTGGCCAGGTATTGGCTGATCTCCTGCCCAATCAGCGGATGCAGCAGGCTTTCCAGCCAGCGGCGCTCGTCTGCGTTCTCGAAGATGCGTTGGCGCAGCGCGGCGCGGTCCAATTGGCCGTCGGCCTGCAGCACCTCGCTGCCGAAATGCTCGGCGATCTTCGCCAGGGCAGGGCGGCCGGGCTCCACGACCCAGCGCGCAGCCTGGTCGGCATCCACCAGATGCACACCAAGCTCGGTGAAGTGGGCCGCGACGGCGCTTTTACCGCTACCGATGCCGCCCGTAAGGCCAAGAATCCAGGGTTTGTTCATTTGAAACCGGCGAACTGCAAATAGGTCGCCGTTATTTGATCACCCCAGAGCAGTGCAATCCAGCCGGCAATCGCCAGATAGGGACCGAAGGGGATGGGGGTGGCGGTGTCCTGGTTACGCAGGCGCAGCATGATCAGGCCCAGCACAGCCCCCACCAGGGACGACAGCAGGATGGTCAGCGGCAATACCTGCCAGCCACCCCAGGCGCCCAGCATCGCCAGCAGTTTGAAGTCGCCGTGGCCCATGCCCTCTTTGCCCGTCACCAGCTTGAACAGCCAATACACCGACCACAGGCTCATGTAGCCAGCCACCGCGCCCCAGAGTGCATCTTCCAGGCTGGTGAACAGGCCCTGGCTATTCAGGATCAGGCCCAGCCACAGCAACGGCAGGACCAGCACATCCGGCAGCAACTGGTGGTCGACGTCGATCATGCTCATCGCCAGCAGGCCCCAGGTCAGCACCAGAAAGGCGCCAGCCTGCCAGCTGAATCCGAAATGCCACGCCACATAGGCGGACAGCACGCCGCACAACAATTCAACCAAGGGGTAGCGCTTACTGATGGGCGCCTTGCATGACGAGCACTTGCCGCCCAGTGCCAGGTAACTCACCAGCGGGATGTTTTCCCAAGCGCGAATCTCATGGCTGCACTGCGGGCAGCGGGAATTCGGCAGGATCAGGTTGAACACCGGCCCCTTGGGCTCGGCCGGCAGGCTCAGCGCCTCGCGGGCCTGCTCCTGCCAGTCGCGCAGCATCATCTGCGGCAGGCGGTGGATCACCACATTGAGGAAGCTGCCCACCAAAAGGCCAAGCAGCAGGGCGCAGAAAACAAAGGCCAGCGCGTGGCTGGCCAGAAAGTCGATCAATTGCATGGTTTAGACGACGTTACCGAGCTGGAAGATGGGCAGGTACATGGCGATGATCAGGCCGCCGACCAGAACGCCGAGGACCGCCATGATCATGGGTTCCATCAGGGCGGTGAGGCCGTCGACGGCGTTGTCCACTTCCGCTTCATAGAAGCTGGCGACCTTTTCGAGCATATCGTCCAGGGCGCCGGACTCTTCGCCGATGGCGGTCATTTGCACGGCCATGGCCGGGAAGATTCCGGTGGTGCGCATGGAGAAGTTCAGTTGCATACCGGTCGAAACGTCGGATTTGACCTTCAACACCGCATTCTTGAAGACGACATTTCCGCTGGCGCCGGCTACTGAATCGAGAGCATCGACAAGTGGGACGCCGGCGGCGAACGTGGTGGCAAGGGTTCGGGCGAATCGGGCGACAGCAGATTTGTAGAGGATATCGCCAACAATGGGCATCTTCAGTACTGCGTGATCAACCCAGTCACGGAATTTCTCGGACTTTTTGTGGGCCTGTTGGACGCCGAAACCGATGGCGAAAAATCCGAACAGTACAATGAACCACCACTCCTGAAGCAGTTCGGACAGATTGATCACCATCATAGTGAATGCTGGCAGTTCGGCGCCGAAGTTCGCAAAAACCGATTGAAATTGCGGTACTACTTTGATCAGGAGGATTGCCGTCACGATGACCGCAACCACCACTACCGCGATCGGGTAGTTCATCGCTTTCTTGATCTTGGCTTTCAGGGCCTCGGTCTTTTCCTTGTAGGTGGCGATACGGTCCAGCAGGGTTTCCAGCGCACCCGCCTGCTCGCCCGAGTCCACCAGGTTGCAATACAGCTCGTCGAAGTAATCCGGTTTCTTGCGCAGGGAGTTGGCCAGGCTGTTGCCCGAGGAAACCTCCTGCTTGACCTCGTTCACCAGTGTGCGCATCGCCGGCTTCTCGAAGCCTTCGCCAATGATGTCGAAGGACTGCATCAGGGGCACGCCGGCCTTCATCATGGTGGCTAACTGGCGGGTGAACAGGGCAATGTCCAAGGGCTTGATCTTCTTCCCAGCATTCAGCAGGGAAGTGGATTTCTTGCGTACCTTGGTGGGGTTGATACCCTGTTTGCGCAGTTGCGCCTTCACCAGCGCCGGGTTCTGGCCGCTCAGCTCGCCCCTGACCTTGCTGCCTTTCTTGTCCGTACCTTCCCAGGCGAAGGTACTTGTTTTCAGCGCTTTTTCCGCCATGGTTAATCCTTGGTCACGCGGTTGACTTCCTCGAGGCTGGTAATGCCATTCATGGCTTTTATCAGGCCCGAGGTTCGCAGGTCATTGAAGCCATCGCGGCGCGCCTGCTGGGCGATCTGGATGGAGTTGCCTTCTTCCATAATAAGCTGCTGCATGGCCGGCGTGATTTTAACCACTTCATAAATACCCACACGGCCCTTGTAGCCCAGGTTGCAATTCTCGCAGCCGACCGGGCCATACAGCTTGAAGCTGCCGATCCTGGCTTCGGGGAAGCCTTCCTTGATCAGCACCTCACGCGGAACGTCCACTTCCTTCTTGCAGTGGCTACACAATTTGCGTGCCAGGCGCTGGGCGATGATCAGGTTGACCGAGGTGGCGATGTTAAAGGCCGGCACGCCCATATTGCGCAGGCGGGTCAGGGTTTCCGCCGCGCTGTTGGTGTGCAGGGTAGACAACACCATGTGACCGGTCTGGGCGGCCTTGATGGCGATTTCAGCGGTTTCCAGGTCACGGACTTCACCCACCATGATCACGTCCGGGTCCTGGCGTAGGAAGGCGCGCAGGGCCTGGGCGAAGTCCATGCCCTGCTTCGGGTTGACGTTGACCTGGTTGATACCTTCCAGGTTGATCTCCACCGGGTCTTCGGCGGTGGAGATGTTGATGTCCACGGTGTTGAGGATATTGATGCCCGTGTAGAGCGATACCGTCTTGCCCGAACCGGTGGGGCCGGTCACCAGGATCATGCCCTGGGGCTGCTTCAGGGCGGCCAGGTACAGCTCCTTTTGCTCCTCTTCGTACCCCAGGGCGTCGATGCCCATCTGCGCGCTCGTGGGGTCGAGGATCCGCATCACGATCTTCTCGCCCCAGAGGGTTGGCAGCGTGTTGACGCGGAAGTCGATGGATTTCGTCTTGGAAATCTTCATCTTGATCCGCCCGTCCTGGGGCTTGCGGCGCTCGGAAATATCCAGCGCGGCCATCACCTTCAAGCGCGCGGAGATGCGGCTGGCCAACTGGATCGGCGGCTTGGCCACCTCATGCAGCATGCCGTCGGTACGGAAGCGCACCCGGTAAGAGCGCTCGTAGGGCTCGAAGTGCAGGTCCGAGGAGCCGCCGCGGATCGCGTCCAGCAGCATCTTGTTGACGAAGCGCACCACCGGGGCATCGTCCGCATCCACGCCACCGGGGCTGTCCTTCTTGTCGTCATCGACGGCCTCGACATCCACACCATCCAGGTCGACGTCCCCAAGGTCCTCCATGCCGCTATTGGCGGAATCGAAGAACTTCTCGATGGCATCGCCCAGCTTATCGTCCTCGACCAGAATGGCCTCGGTAGTGAGGCCAGTACTGAACTGGATGTCGGTTACGGCCTGGTGGTTGGTTGGGTCGGAAATGGCGACGAACAGCTTGTTGCCACGCCGCCAGAGGGGGAGGGCACGGTGTTGGCGAATCAGCTTTTCGCTGACGAGGTCCCTGGGCTGGCTGTCCTTGTCGATGCTGCCGAGGTCCAGGAAGGCCACGCCGAACTGCTCGGCCGCCATTTCCGCCAGGTCCCTACTTTTCAGCAGCTTGTTCTGCACCAGGTAGGTGATCAGCGGAATCTTGTTGCGCTGGGCCTGGGTGTGGGCCTGCAGGGCGCTCCGCTCATCAAGGAGGTTGGTCAGCACCAGTTGCTTGGCCAGGCCGGAAAGAGTGGGAGCGGACTCGGACATAGGGATCGCGCCAAAGGTGAAATTTCCCATGCCTTATAACGTAGAAGGGCATTGGCGCCAAATGGCCTGCTTGCGAGTGACAAAAAATGGCACTGTTTACTAAATATGAGACAAGGTGCTGGGTCAAGGCGCGCTTTTCTTGGCGGTTAACCACCTCGATAGGGGCAATAAGGAGTGTTTGAGTGTGTTGGCATGCAACCTGCTTCGATATACGCAGGTCGTTAGGCCTTCAACTAAACAAGGGGATGTAAGTATGAAAGCTCAGAAAGGCTTTACTTTGATCGAACTGATGATCGTGGTTGCGATCATCGGTATTCTGGCCGCCATTGCGCTGCCAGCCTACCAAGATTACACCAAGCGCGCGCGAGCTTCCGAGATGGTTGTTGCAACTGCGCCCTTCAAGCTGGGCGTGTCTGAGTGCGTGCAGGGTGGCAAATGTCTCGCCGCTGACGGCATTACTCTCAGCATTCCTACTGCCGCGGCTAGCCGTGCTGAGCTGTCGGTTCCTGCAGATGTTTCTAGTGGTTCCGCTCCGGCCAACGCGCAGTATAACGCTATTGCAATGACTACCGTTGGTGTAATTACTGTCACTCCGAAGGCTGAAAACGGTTTTGTCGCTGGAGATACTTTCGTTCTGACTCCGAACCACACTGGCGGTGGCGTGATCAACTGGACTGCTTCCGGTAACTGTGTAACGAAGGGTTGGTGCAAGACTAAGTAAACGGTGAGGTAATAAGGGCGGGAATTATCCCGCCCTTATTTTTTGGGGGTAGAGCTTGTTTGGTTTAGGGCTTCTAATTTCAAGTGTGCCGTTCATATTGCCATTCAGGTATTTTCCGAATGGTGACTTCTTTCCTGACGCTGCTGCGATTGGGTTGGCTCTTCTGGCACTTGTTTTTGGTTTTCGAAAGTTTAGCTTCGGGCGTGACTGTCTGTTGCTGTTGTTGATTTCGATGTTGATGCTGATCTCCGGATTTGTCATGCGCTCATATTATTATGACGTATGGGTGCTTCCGGCTCTGGTGATTATGTTCTTCGCTTTTTTTCTGGCTGGAATTGAAGCCCTTGGTACCGTTTCACAAGAGCGTTTCTCGCTGGGTATGCAGTCCGGGATTTTATGTGGCGGTGGTGTATCCGTTCTGATCGGATTGGCGCAATACTTTGAAGTTACTGCGTGGTCCGGTAACGTGTTCATCCATTCTTCCGGGAGGGTTTATGGGAACCTTGCTCAGAGGAATCTTTATTCTACGTATTTATTAATTTTTTCCTGCGTTTTGTGTGCAGTGGCTGTTCGCTATGCCATTAAAAGCTGGCTAGTTGTTGGGGCATTGGCTGTTACCGCATTCTTGCTGGCCATCGCAGGGTCGAGGATGGTGCTGCTCGATGCCCTTGTCGTTGTGCTTGTGTTGGCTTGGTTGAGACGGGGGCGGCCGGCGGAACGCCAGCTGGAGCGCTTCTCCTTTCTTTTTTTGAGCTTCCTAATCGCCTTGGTCGCATTCCAGTTCATTTCCCTTTTCGGTGGCGAGGGCGGGGCCTCGCGGATAACCATTGCTGGTGACGCGCCAAGGGTGGGGGAGTGGCTCAAAGGATTGCGAATACTGATGGACCATCCCCTAGGGGTTGGTTTTGGGAACTATGCACAGGCCAGCTTCGTGTATCAGTTGGATGCGGGAGTGGGGAGTCCGATTACCTGGTCGCATTCTCATAGTATCGTGATGCAGTTCTTGGTCGAGTTCGGCTTTCTAGCAGTTCCCCTGCTGATTATTGGGATTCTGTTGGGTGCGAGGATGCTGTACGTTGCACTTCGCGCTGATCTGGACAGGGTGTGCTTTGCGATCTGCTTGATCTTCCTCGTAGTGCACAGTCTTCTCGAGTATCCATTGTGGTACATGAATTTCTTGCTTCTGTTCGTAGCCCTTGTCGGTTTGGCCAGGATGGGTAGCGCGGGTGGGCACAAGGCAGCTTCCATCAGGCTGGGAGCTGGGCTCGCATTGATGGTACTAATCCTAGTTTCCTACGATTACACCCGGACGCTTGGTTACCGAACCGTTGATCGGCAAATGAAGGTGAATGTTGATCGAATGGTGGACTTGCTCTCAGTGAGCCTGAATCCCGCGTTGGCCTGGTCGGCGGACAGATTGCTAATCGAGTACCTGATTCCCGATGGGGGGCCGGAGGCGGGTTACAAGTTGTGCCAAGCCATGTACATGGCCCAGCGAGAGCCTTTGTATCCCTATTTGGAACGCGTGGCGCTGATGGCTCTGGCGGATGGAAAGTTTGATCTGACCGCAAGCGTGCTTAAGTCGAGATATGCGGCGTATCCCGAGTTACCGGATACCTATCTTAAAGCTCGGATTCGCTATCACTGGCCAGATGTGGCGGATGATTACATTGATAAAATAGAGTCTGATCGGAGGGCGGGTTTCCCGGGCGTTGATTATTATCGACTGGATATTCCTGCGGAATGTTCAAAGTAAGCAGGCGGCAGCCCTTTCGCGTAGGTTACGATTGATTGGCATAACCAGTAGTGCTAGCCTTCAGCCGCCGCCGGTGTAGCTCAGTCGGTAGAGCAGCTCATTCGTAATGAGAAGGTCGGGGGTTCGATTCCTCTTACCGGCACCATGATCCAAACAAAAAGCCCCGCAGGTTCTGCGGGGCTTTTTGTTTTTCGCGGCTTTGCTCGCTGCGTGGCGGCGGGCCGCTCGCTTCTCAGTCTTTTCTGCCCACTTTTTCCGCAACGTTGTACAGGTCCATGGCCGAGCACTTCATCAGGTCCGAGATGGCCTTGACAGCGTGGTGCAGGCCTTTCAGGTCGTTGTCGCTCAGGTGGTGTTCGAGGCCGTCGCAGCCCAGCAGATCGGCGATGGTGTTGAGGGCGTAGCTGGCCGTCAGGAGGCGGTCGCCCTGGAGGTCGGCGATGCGGGCGAAGGTGTTCATTGTCCACCTCCAGCAGTCTTTTGATTCGGGGTGGAGGTGCGTGCATTCCTTGCAGGTATGCGGTTGTGCATGGTCAAAGCTCCTTTTGCTTGGGAGCTGCCACGAATCGCCGCGAAACGATTTGGGTGGCAGCTGTGCACGGGTTCGCGGACCGGGGCAAAAGGAACCCGGCAGACCTTTCGGTCTCCCGCGCACAGCCGCCATGACACGACGTTGCAGGCACAAAAAAGCGCCGGCAATCGGATGGTCGGCGCTTGTGCGCCTTTTGCATTTCGGGCCGCGACGCCCGGTCCTGGAATTTGCCAGGACGGTCGCACCATAGCCTTGCCCGGGGCGCATGGCAACGCCCGGGGTTCGGCGAGGTGGGATTTAGAGGTTCAGCCGCATCGACAGGTCGATGGCCTTGACGTCTTTGGTCAAGGTGCCGATGGAGATGTAGTCGACGCCTGTCTCGGCAATGGTGCGCAGGGTGGTTTCGTTGATGCCGCCGGAAGCTTCGAGCTTGGCGCGGCCGTTGGTGAGGGTGACGGCGGTGCGCATGTCGTCGAGGCTGAGTTCGTCGAGCATGATGATGTCGGCGCCGGCATCCAGTGCTTGCTGGAGTTCGTCCAGGCTTTCCACTTCCACTTCCACCGGCTTGCCGGGGGCGATGCGGTGGGCTGCCTGGATGGCCTGGGCGATGCCGCCGGAGGCTGCGATGTGGTTTTCCTTGATGAGGAAGGCGTCGTACAGGCCGATGCGGTGGTTGTGGCCGCCGCCGCAGGTCACGGCGTATTTCTGTGCCAGGCGCAGGCCGGGCAGGGTCTTGCGGGTGTCGAGGAGCTTCACCTGGGTGCCCTTGACCCGTTCCACATAGTGGCCGACGCGGGTGGCGACGGCCGACAGGCACTGGAGGAAGTTCAGGGCGCTGCGCTCGCCGCTGAGCAGGGCGCGGGCCGGGCCTTCGAGGTGGAAGAGGGCCTGGTTGGCGTCGGCGTGCTGGCCGTCCTGTACCTGCCACTCCACCTTCACGCGCGGGTCGAGCTGGCGGAACACCTCGTTCACCCAGGCGGTGCCGCTGATGATGGCGGCCTCGCGGGTGATTACGGTGGCGCGGGCCTGACGCTCTTCGGGGATGAGTTGGGCGGTGATGTCGCCGCTGCCGATGTCTTCCTGGAGGGCGGTGCGTACGTTGGCCTCGATTTCAGCGGTGAGGTCAGCGAGGAGAAGGTTGGGCATGGTGGGCTCCGCAGGCAGGATGGCGGCGATTATAAAGGCTGCCGACGACTGGCGCAGTGCCGATGAACAACCGCCTTACGCTTTCTGCTAGATAGTCAGGGGTGGATCGTTGTGCGTCGGTCGGTCGAAATCCCTGCATCTGTGACTTGATTCATGTCTGTAGGAAATCTCCGCTTGGTTGTCACAGCGTCATCCATATAATGGCATCGGAAATTTCTATTTTTGACGCCAGTTGATTGACGTTATGGATGACTCCCCATGATCGATTTGCGGTCCGATAGGCCCATTGCAAGGGCGCGGCCTGCGGGAGGCTCGTGATGCAGACCGACGCTAAGGTGGTGCCGCTGAACAAGGGGGCCACCCAGCAATCGCCAACCTCGCCGGTAGGAAGGCTGCCCGTGGCCTTGATCCAGGTGCGCGACAAAGTCGCCCTGCAGCTGAAGCAGACGCTTCAGGCGCTGTTCGACAATGCGGACGACACCCTCTTCGAGATGGCGGACCGCGCCACCAGCAATGCCGAGCAGAATGCCTTCTTCGAGGCGATGCGCGACCTGCGGCTGAAGCGCAAGAGCATCGAGCGGACGTTCCTGCAGAAGGTCTCCGAGTCGTTCTCTTCGCTCAATCAATATGAGGTGGGCAAGGCGCCGCAGCTGGATGCGGTGTCTTTCGACAGTTTGTCTCTGGTGCAGAACGACGAACTCGAGGAAGCCGTGGCGCTGGACGCCATGGTTGCCAAGGTGATGAGTCGCGACGGCATTGCCCTCGGCCATCTCACTGCGCGTTTCAACACCCTTGTCAGCAAGAAGATCGAAGACAAATCCAACCCGCTGGGGCCGCGCCCGCTGTGCGAGGCCTTCCTCGACGCATGCCGTAGCCTCGGGGTGGAGATCAAGGTCAAGCTGATCATCCTCAAGCTGTTCGAGAAGTACGTCCTCACCGAGCTGGACCAGGTGTACGCCGAAGCCAACCAGCAGCTGGTCACCGCCGGCGTGCTTCCGGACCTGCGCTCGGCACCGGCGCGGCGCCAGGCGGAGCGCTCCAGCGCCACGGGGCGCCAAGCCCAGCCCGGTAACGCGGCTGGCGGTGGCCAAGTGACCGAAGAGGGCGTGCAGGAAATCTTTGGCGTGCTTCAGGATTTGCTGTCGCAGGTACGCGGCACGGCATTGCCGCGCCGGGAGCACCCTGCCGATGCGGTTCCGGTCAGCAGCCTCGACCTGATGCGCCTGTTGTCGCATCTGCAGCAGCACCTGCCTCAGCAACACAACGATGACTACGACCTGCGGATGAGCCTCGACCAGCTGCTCACTCGTGCCAGCGCCCGCAGCGGTCGGGCGCGGGTGGTCGGACAGGTCGACGATGATGTCATCAACCTGGTGTCCATGCTCTTCGAGTTCATCCTCGACGACCGCACCCTGCCGGATTCGCTCAAGGCCCTCATCGGCCGCATGCAGATTCCGATGCTCAAGGTCGCGCTGTTGGACAAGACCTTCTTCAGCCGTGGCAGCCACCCGGCTCGCCGCCTGCTCAACGAGATCGCTTCTGCCGCCCTTGGTTGGGTAGAGCAGGACGAAGCCCAGCGCGACAGTCTCTACCATCGCATCGAGCAGGTGGTGCAGCGCCTGCTGAACGATTTCGTCGACGACCCGGCGATTTTCTCGGAGCTGCTCGCCGAGTTCCTGGCCTATGCCGGTGACGAGCGCCGCCGCAGCGAGCTGCTGGAACAGCGCACGCGGGATGCCGAAGAAGGCCGCGCCAAGGCCGAACTGGCTCGCAGGCAGGTGGAAGACGCGCTCAACCAGCGCCTGCTGGGCCGCACCCTGCCGGAAGTGGTGGTGCGCCTGCTGCAGGAAGCCTGGAGCAAGGTGCTGTTGCTGAGCTGCCTCAAGCACGGTGTTGAGTCGGCCGAATGGCAATCCGCCCTGCAGACCATGGACGACCTGATCTGGAGCGTGGAGTCCCACGATGCGCCGGAAGCCCGTGCACGCTTGCTGGAGCTGGTGCCGGGGCTGCTCAAGTCCCTGCGCGATGGCCTGGCCAGCGCCGCGTTCGATCCCTTCTCCACCAGCGAATTCTTCAGCCAACTGGAGACCCTGCACGTTCAGGCCTTCCAGCGTTTCCGCAAGCCCGAGCCGGTGGAAGTGGTTGCTGACGACGGTCTGGAATCGCCGCCGCCGTTGCTTGACCTGCCGGACGACGCCGAGCCGGAGGATGAGTCTGCGCCGGCCATGGTGGCGGTCGTGGAAGAAATCGTCCTGGTCGCCCCCGGCGAGCCTCAAGTACAGGAGCCTGAAGTTTCCCTGGCGGATGATGACGAGGCCCTTGGCTTTGTCGACAGCCTTCGCGTGGGGAGCTGGGTCGAGTTCCAGGAAGACGACGAGCACAAGCTGCGCTGCAAGCTGGCGGCGCTGATCAAGCCCACGGGCAAGTACATCTTCGTCAACCGCACCGGCATGAAAGTGCTGGAAAAGACCCGCATGGGCCTGGCCGTGGAGTTCCGCCGCAATGCGATCCGCCTGCTGGACGATGCCCTGCTGTTCGACCGCGCGCTGGAATCGGTGATCGGCAACCTGCGTCGGCTCAAGGGCGCCTGAGCTCGACAGCACGTTTCAGTAGGATGGGTGGAGCCTGCGATACCCATCGCGTGTGGTCGATGGGTATCGCTCCGTGTTCACCCATCCTGCACATTCAAAACAGAGGCAATTGCCGCTCCCTGTCCCGCCACTCGCTAAAATGGCTCCACTGCGCCTAAAGTGGGCGGCAGACCAAGGAGCCGACATGCAGCTGGACCCCGCATCCGGTTGGTGCCAGGGCATCAGCCACTGCCCATCGCCCAACTTCAATAACCGCCCGCAGGGGGAAGTTTCCCTGCTGGTGATCCACAACATCAGCCTGCCGCCCGCGCAGTTCGGTACGGGGAAGGTGCAGGCGTTCTTCCAGAACCGCCTCGACCCCGCCGAGCATCCCTACTTCGAGGGCATTCGCGACCTCCGGGTATCCGCGCATTTCCTCATCGAGCGCAATGGCGCCGTCACCCAGTTCGTCTCTTGCAATGAGCGCGCGTGGCACGCGGGCGTTTCCCTGTTCGAGGGGCGGGACAACTGCAACGACTTTTCCCTGGGAATCGAACTGGAAGGCACCGATGATCTGCCGTTCACGGAACCTCAGTACGCTGCGCTGATCGCATTGGTGGAACAGCTGCGTCTTGCCTATCCGGCCATCACGCCGGAGCGCATTTGCGGTCATAGCGATATCGCCCCGGGGCGCAAGACCGATCCCGGGCCTGCATTCGATTGGGCGCGCCTGCGTGGCGCGCTCGCACGATAGAACGAGGAGGGACCCATGTATTTTCTGGTGTTGTTGTTGGTGCTCTGGATCGAGAAATTCTCCGCCTGGCGCCGGCATATCCAGCAGGACGGCTTCTGGCTGCGTGAGCTGGCCAAGGCCGAAGCCAACCCGCGCTTAAGCGAGCGCCCCTGGGCGATCCTCGCGTTACTGGTGCTGCTGCCCCTGGTGCTCCTGGCGCTGGTGCTGCTGGCGCTGGAGCCGTTGGCCTATGGCTGGATGGCCCTGCCGGTGCATTTGCTGGTGATCATCTACAGCCTGGGGCGCGGCGATGTGCTGGCCGATCTGGGGCCCTTCCGCGATGCCTGGCGGCGTGGCGATACCCAGGGTGCCTATCACGTCGCCGAACGCGACCTCGGCCTGGAGGCGGATGAGAGCGACGATCTCCTGCAGCAGGTGCAGGGCTATCAGCTCTGGCAGGCCTATCAGGGCTTCTTCGCGGTGATCTTCTGGTACGCGCTGCTCGGCCCGGTGGCGGCCCTGGCCTACCGCTTGCTCGCGTTGGCTTCCGAGAAAGCCGGCACGCCGGCATTGCGTGAGCAAGCGGCGATGATTCGCCACGCCTTCGACTGGCTGCCGGTACGGGTGCTGGCAGCCAGTTTCTCGCTGGTGGGGAATTTCGTCGGGGTCAGCCGCGTGCTGCTTCACGAACTGCTGAGCTGGGAGATCCCGGCTCAGCGCTACATCGAGCTGGCCGGCCGCGCTGCTGCCGAACTGCCGGAGCCCGCCACGGGTGACGCCGGGGTGGCAACGCTGGATGCCCTCTGGCAACTGCTGGTTCGCGCTGCGGTGCTCTGGTACGCCGGTTTCGCCGTCTGGGCCCTGCTGTTCTGAGTTCTGCTTCACCGCCCGCCCGCCCGGCGCTGCCGTCGGGCGGGTCCCGCCTTGATTAACCTTTAGTTACAGAAACTCCTGCCGATATCGGGTACACAGATGAGCGCGCCAGAATTTTCGGACATTGCTCACAGAAGCATCTGACTGATCCCGGCGATCGCCAAGCAGCGTGGGGATGCTGCGAGGCCCTGGCCACATCCTGTCAGCCGATCAGAGCGCGCCCATAACAATAAATGAGAACAGGAGACGTCTCGTGAAGACCCTGTTGTATCCTGCCATCGCGCTGATGAACCGCCTCAGTTTCGGGATGAAGTTCAGTCTGATCAGTGTTCTGTTCTTCCTGCCGATGTTGATCACCAACTTCTACCTGGTGCGCGACTCCTACCGACAATTCGTCAGTACCCGCTCCGAACTGCAGAGCCTCGACCTGTTGGGTGCCAGCCTGCATGTGCGCCGCAACCTGGAGAGCCTGAACGACCTGGTCATGATCAACTCGATGATCGGTCAGTCGGGGCAGGCCGGGGACCTGGAAAAGCGCGTCACTGCGCTTGAACAGGAGTTGCTTTCGACCCTTCAGGGCCTGGCTCCGGTGGTGTCCGAGGCTGAACAGGTCGAAGCCTTCAACACCAAGCGCGATGAGCTGATCACGGCCTTGCAGGCTGCCAAGGGCGAAACCTCCCTGCAGAGCAAGAGCGCGATGATCGAGAAGCTGCTGGGCAACGCTCAGGTCTTCATCAAGTTCGTCGCCGCCCAGGCCGGTCTCAGCCAGGACGACCAGGCCGACGTGCGCCAGATCACCGAACTGGTCACCTCCACCACTCCGCAAGTGACCATGGCCATCGGCAAGGGGCGCGCCATAGGCGCCTATTCGCTCGGCCAGGGTTTCCTCAATTCGGCGGCCAGCACCAAGCTGGACGACTTGCTGCTGGACCTGGACAAGCTCAATGCCGAGTACGGCCTGAAGATCGCCGATGCCCTCGACGGCAGTCCGCGCGGTCACCAGGCGCTGGATGGTCTGACCGCCGCCAGTCGCGACACCATCAAGCAGAGCGCCACGCTGTTCGAGGACAAGGTGATCATGGCCGACACCCTCGACACGCCCTGGCAGCAGTTTTATGACCAGGTGACGGCGTCGCTGGAAAAGACCTATCAGCTCAATGACGGCTCACTGGCCTTCCTCAAGGCCGAGCTGGAAAAACGCCTGGCCGAAAAGCGCGTGCAGACCGTGCTGCTGGTGGTGGCCCTGCTGGTGGTGTTCCTCGCCATTGTCTACCTCTACAGCGGCTTCTACGTCTCCACGCGTACCACCCTGAAGAGCCTGGGCAAGGTGATGGACCAGGTCGCCGGCGGCGACATGACCGTCAGCTTCCGTGCCGAAAGCCGCGATGAACTGGGCGAGCTCGGCCAGGTGTTCAACGGCACCGTGGCGAAGATCCATGACCTGATCGAGCTGGTGGGCCATACCGTGGCCGAGGTGGAGCGCCAGGCCGGCCGCGTGGAGCAGGTCTCCGGTGAAAGCAATCAGGCCGTGGCCGGGCAGCGCAGCCAGATCGAACAGGTCGCCACGGCCATGAACGAGATGTCGGCCACCGCACAGGAGGTGGCGCGCAGCGCCGCTGCGGCAGTGGACAGTGCGCAGAGCGTGAATCAGGAAACCGTCAGTGGCCGCGCCCTGGTGGAGTCCCAACTGGGCAGCATCGAGCGCCTGGCCAGCGAGATCGACCAGTCGGTGAGCGTGATCAACCAGTTGGCCGCCGACAGCGCCTCGATCAGTCGTGTGCTGGAAGTGATCAAGGGCATCGCCGAGCAGACCAACCTGCTGGCGCTTAACGCGGCGATCGAAGCCGCCCGGGCGGGTGAGCAAGGCCGCGGCTTTGCCGTGGTGGCCGACGAAGTACGGACCTTGGCCAAGCGCACCCAGCAGTCCACCGAGGAAATCGAGCAGATGATCATCAAGCTGCAGGGGGGCGTCGGTGCTGCCGTGAAGGCGATGAACGCCAGCCACCAGATGGCCGATGGCACGGTCAGCCAGTCTGGCAAGGTGCAGGCGGCGCTGGAGAACATCCTCGGTGCGGTGGGCATGATCGTCGACCAGAACCAGCAGATTGCCGCCGCAGCTGAGCAGCAGACCGCCGTGGCCCACGATATCGACCAGAACATCGTCGAGATCAACCATGCCGGTGAGCGCACGGCCGACGGTGCGAGCCAGACCGAGCGGGCCAGCCGCGAGCTGTCCGGCCAGGTGGCGCAGCTCAAGCAACTGATTGGCGCGTTCCGCGTCTGAGGTTCGACCCAATGAAACAACCCGCCAATTGGCGGGTTTTTTCATGTTTGGCTGATGGGTTCCCTGTGGGGGCGAATTCATTCTTAGCCGTTGCGAGAGGTCCAGGAGACTTGTAGGAGCTGGCTTGCCAGCGAATCGGGGCCATTCGCTGGCAAGCCAGCTCCTACGGGCACTGCAGCTGCTTGCAACACGTCATGCAGACATCGCCAATTCATTCGCCGCCAGAAAGCAATAATGCTCACCCCTGCAAATCCTTCCAGCCAAACACCTCGCAGGCGTTACGCGTGCTGGCCGCGGCCAGTTCCTCGGGTGTAACGCCGCGGATTGCGGCCAGGGCCGCGCAGATATCCGGCAGGAACTCCGGGCTGTTGCGCCCATAGGGGTGCATGGCCGGCGCCATGTCCGGCGAGTCGGTTTCCAGCACGATGTCTTCCAGCGGCAGCTGCGCCACCACCTTGCGCAGGCGGTTGGCCTGGGGCCAGGTGGGGGCGCCGCCGAGGCCCAGGCGGAAGCCCAGTTTGCGGTATTCCTTTGCCTCTTCGGCGCTGCCGGCGAAGGCGTGGATGATGCCGGCGCGCTTGAGGCGAAAACGCTTCAGCGTGGCGATCACGGCCGCATGGCTGCGCCGTACATGCAGCAACGGCGGCAGCTCGAACTCCTGTGCCAGGGCCAGCTGGGCCTCGAACAGTCGCTGTTGTTCGTCGCGGTCCAGTTCGGGGACGAAATAATCCAGGCCGATCTCCCCTACGGCGCAGAGCTTCGGGTGGCCCGCGTGCCGCGCCAGCCACTGGCGCAGTTCCGCCACATGCTCGTCCCGGTGCTGTGCCAGATAGACCGGGTGCAGGCCGAAGGCGGTGCAGAAATCGTCGCCGGAATTGGCCAGGTCCCAGACCCGCTGCCAGTTGTCACGGAACACCCCGAGCAGGACCTGGCGCCGCACGCCCAGGGCGCGACAACGCGCCAGCACGCCGCTGCGATCGGCGTCGAAGTCGGGGAAGTCCAGATGGTTGTGGGTATCGATCAGCATGGCGCCAGCATATACCGCCTCTCCCCGGTCTGACATGCCCGTTCCTGGGGCGTTGTGGCTGTTTTTTCCGGTGCATCCGCTCTGTCTCGGGGCATCGCGCGGGGCGGGAAAAACAAGGCCGAAAACGCTATTGAACACTCGTTCATGCTCGGCTATGGTTGGGCCACTCGCCGGTTCGCTGATGCAGTCACGTGACCCGGATTTCACCCTTTGCAAATGGGGCCCGAACATGCGTTTCGCTTCGCTAGTGGAGAGAATGGCAGGGCCAGGCACAGCAGCCTGGGATATTCACTACGCGGCCATCGCCGCCCAACGTGCGGGCGAGGACGTGATAGTCCTCAGCATTGGCGACCCGGATTTCGCAACCCCCGCCGCCATCACCGAATCAGCCATCCAGGCCTTGCAGGCCGGTGATACCCATTACTGTGACGTCGCCGGCCGGCCCGAGTTGCGCCAGGCCATCGCCGATCTGCATGGCCGCCTGACCGGCCAGCCGGTGTCGGCGGACAGCACCATCCTCGTGGCTGGCGCACAGAACGGTCTTTACGCGGCGGCCATGTGCTTGCTGGAGGCCGGCGATGAGGTCATCGTCTTCGATCCGGTGTACGTCACCTACGAAGCCACGTTGAAGGCTACCGGCGCCACCCTGGTAAGGGTGCCCTGTCCGGCGGAGGGCGGCTTCCGCCCCGACCTCGCGGCTTTGCGTGGAGCCATCAGCGAGCGTACCCGCGCCATCTTCTTCGCCAATCCGAACAACCCGACCGGCGTGGTGCTCAGCACCGAAGAAATGCAGGCCATCGCCGAGCTGGCGCAGCAGCACGACCTGTGGGTGGTGGTGGATGAGGTCTACGAGAGCCTGACCTTCGAACAACCGCACCGCTACTTCGCCACCTTGCCGGGCATGCGCGAGCGCACCGTGAGCATCGGCAGCCTGTCCAAGTCCCACGCCATGACCGGCTGGCGCACCGGCTGGGTGATCGCCAGTCCCGAACTCGTGGCCCACATCGAAAACCTGGCGCTGAACGTGTTGTATGGCCTTCCCGGTTTCGTGCAGGAAGCTGCGTTGACCGCTGTGCGCACCTACGACCAGGTGACCGGGGAAATGCGCGCCTGCTATCGGCGTCGCCGCGACCTGGTGGTCGATGCGCTGCAGAACTGCGCGCCGCTCGAGGTGCTGACGCCCGAAGCCGGGATGTTCGTGCTGCTCGACGTACGCGGCAGCGGCCTCAGTTCCCTGGACTTCGCCTGGAAGCTGTTCCGCGAAACCGGCGTCTCGGTGCTGGACGCGGCGGCCTTCGGCCCTTCCGCCGCCGGCTTCGTGCGGCTGTCATTCAGCTTGGGCGAAGAGCAATTGGCCGAGGCCTGCGCGCGCATCCGCCGTTTTGCCGCCACCCTGGGAGCTGGCCCGCGCATCGACGTGCGCCCGACCGTTTCGGTTGATACGCGAGCCGCAAAGGCGGAGCGGCCGAAGATGGTGGAGGTGGATTCCATTCACAAACGCTTTGGCCAGTTCGAGGTGCTCAAGGGCGTTTCGCTGACCGCCCGGGAGGGCGGTGTGGTGTCCCTGATCGGGGCCAGTGGTTCGGGCAAGAGCACATTGCTGCGTTGCATCAACATGCTGGAAATCCCCAATCAGGGCACGGTCACGGTCGATGGCGAGAGCATTCGTCTCACCACCAGTCGCATCGGCGAACCGATGGTGGCGGACCAGAAGCAGCTGACCCGGATTCGTTCGCGGCTCGGGATGGTGTTCCAGAGCTTCAACCTCTGGCCCCACCGCACTGTGCTGGAAAACCTCATCGAAGCGCCGATCCAGGTGTTGCGCGAAAGCCGCGCCGAAGCCATCGAGCGTGCCGAGGCCCTGCTGGAACGGGTGGGGCTCGCCGCCAAGCGCCACGAATATCCCTCCTTCCTGTCCGGCGGCCAGCAGCAGCGGGTGGCCATTGCTCGTGCGTTGGCGGTGGAGCCCAAGGTCATGCTGTTCGACGAACCTACGTCGGCGCTGGACCCGGAGTTGGTGGGTGAAGTCCTGCGGGTGATCCGCTCCCTGGCCGAAGAGGGACGCACCATGATCCTGGTAACCCACGAAATGGCCTTCGCCCGTGATGTTTCCAGCCACGTTGCCTTTCTCCATCAGGGGCGTATCGAAGAGGAAGGGCCTCCGCAGGAGGTCTTCCTGAGGCCGCGCAGCGAGCGCTGCCGGCAGTTCGTTACCGCCCACCAGAATCGCTGACTCCGGCCGCCGCGCGCGGCCAGTTCGACAAGCTCTAACCACAACAACATCAAGCAGGGCAGAAACCATGAAGAAGTCTCAACTGGCACGTTGGATGGCGGGTGCGGTAATGCTCATGGCCGGCGCGGTGGGCGCGCAGGCCGAAACCCTGAGATTCGCGATGGCGGCGGAACCCTATCCGCCATTCTCCAGCAAGCAGCCAGATGGCCAGTGGGCAGGCTTCGAGCCGGACCTGATCCGCGCCCTTTGTGCGCAGATGCAGGCCCAGTGCGAGATCGACGAGGTGGCCTGGGATGGCCTGATTCCAGCCCTGATGTCGAAGAAGGTGGATGTGATCTTCAACTCCATGTCCGTCACTGAAGAGCGCGAGAAGCAGATCGCCTTCAGCCGTGCCTATTACGACACCCCGGTCGCAGTGGCTGCACCCAAGGCACTGGATGTCGCCATCAGCCCGGAAGGTTTCAAGGGCAAGGTGATTGGCGTGCAGCTCTCCACCGTCAGCTCCAACTACCTGAAGCAGCATTACGACGGCATCGCCGACGTGCGCTACTACGACACCCAGGACTCGGTGAACGCCGACCTGGTGGCGGGGCGCATCGACCTGATGATGGCCGACGGCATCGCTGTCAGCGCCTTCGTCAAATCCCCTGATGCCCAGGCCGCCGGCATCGAAAACAAGGGCGAGGTGCCCTACGATCCGCTGTTCGGCCGCGGTGTAGGGGCCGGCCTGCGCAAGGACGACGTCGCCCTCAAGGCGAAGCTCGACGAGGCCATCGCCAAGCTGCTGGCCAGCGAGGACTACAAGACCATCTCCGCCAAGTACTTCGACGTCAGCGTCGCGCCGAAGCAGTGACCTCCGGAGCCATCCCGGCTCTACCGGGATGGCGCATTTCCGCCTCGATGAGGGCCTGCAATGCAGTCTTACTTTGAACTGGTCGGCTTCGGCGCCCAGGGTTGGGGGCCGGCGCTGCTCAAGGGGTTGTGGGTAACCCTGCAGATTTCCGTCGGTGCTTTCCTGGTCGGCATGCTGATTGGCCTGGCCGTCGCGATGGGCAAGCTCAACGGCCCGCGCCCAGTGGCGCAGTTGATGCGTGGATACACCACCCTGTGCCGCGCAATACCTGAATTGCTGCTGATCCTGCTGCTCTACTACGTGGGCTCCATGGGGCTCAACCAGCTGTTTGCCTGGCTTGGCTATGGCGACCTCAAGCTCAACGGCACAGTGGTCGCCATCGCGGTGCTGGGGCTGGTTCAGGGCGCCTATGCCTCGGAGATCTTCCGGGGGGCCATCCAGGCGATTCCCCACGGCCAGATCGAGGCGGCGCGGGCTTTTGGCCTGAGCGGCTTCAGCCTGTTCCGCCGGGTGACCCTGCCGATCATGGCGCCCAACGCCCTGGCCGGGATGGCCAACCTCTGGGTCAACCTGATCAAGGACAGCGCCCTGATCAGCGTGGTCGGCACCAACGAGCTGCTCTTCACCGCCAAGCAGGCGGCGGGCTCGACGCGCCACTACCTGACTTTCTACCTCACCGCCGCGGTCTTCTATTACCTGCTGACGGTGCTCTCCAACCTGTTTTCTGGCTGGCTCGAACGGCGCTTCCGCCGCTGGACCCCGTCGGTGTGAGCGAGGGCGTGTGATGACCGCTACCTGGATATTCGACTACGGAAAACTGCTGCTCAGCGGACTGGGCACCACCTTGCTCATCCTCGCCGTTTCCGCCGTGCTGGGCTTTGCTCTGGCGCTGCTGGTGGCGTTGGCGCGGATGTCGCGCAACCCGGTGCTGGCGGGCACGAGCCTCGCCTACACCAGCGTGATTCGCGGGACGCCGCTGCTGGTGCAGATCTACATCTTCTATTACGGCCTGGGCAGCCTCTTCGCCCAGTTTCCGTTGATTCGCGGCAGCTTCCTCTGGCCGTACCTGCGTGATGGCTTCTGGTACATCGTCATCGCCCTGGTGCTCTCGGTGGGGGCCTATGTGGGCGAAGTCATTCGTGGCGGCATGAAGTCCGTGCCGAGGGGAGAGCTGGAGGCCGCGGCGGCTTTCGGCATGCGCCAGCGCCTGGTGCTGATGCGGGTCTGGTTGCCGAGGGCGATCCGCCTGCTGCTGCCGACCTTGGCCGGTGAGACGGTGATGCTGCTGAAATCCACCGCGCTGGCGTCGACCGTGGCGGTGGTCGACCTCCTGGGAGCGGCCAACGTGGTGCGCGCCCAGACCTTCCAGATCTACCAGCCGCTGCTGTTGGTGGCAGGCATCTACGTCTGCCTGACCTTCATGATTGAGATGGGCTTCGGCCTGGCGGAGCGACGAAGCATGTTTCGCCGGGCGAACTGAGGGTTGAAGACACCGCTGTTGTAGGGTTCGGATTCGCCTGAGTACGTCAGGCATAGGCCCCGCGCCGCAGGCTGTCGACCCAGCGGCGGCTGATCTCCAGGCCTTCCTCGGCGCTGAAGTTGGCGGGATTGAGGCACCACTCCAGCCACAGGCCGTCGAGCATGGCCGACAGGCCGATGGCCGCAAGACGCGGTTTGGCGATGGAGAAGCCTTCTTCCCGGGCGAGCTCAGAGAGCAGTTGTTCCAGCAGTACCAGGGAACCGCCGTAGGTGCGTTCGTGGGCTTCGTTCACTTGGGGGGAATGGCGGATAAGGCTCCAGAACACCACCCAGGGGCTGAGCAGGTCGGGGTCCAGGGTGACTGGCGAGAAGTAGCCGGTCAGGAAAGCTTCCAGGCGTGCGGCAGGTGCCGGGTCGGCGGCCTCGATGCGGGCGACCAGGGCCTGGTTGACCTCGCTGGCGAGGGTCTCGTAGGCCTGCGCGACCAGGGCGTCGATGCTACCGAAATAGTGATTGATCAGGCCGACGGCGACGTTGGCCTCCTTGGCGATGCGGCGCACCGAAATGCCGGCGTGGCCTTCGGCGACCAGGCAGCGCAGCGCGGCGCGCACCAGATGTTCGCGGCGTTCGTCGGGGTTGGTGCGGGGCTGTCGTTCGCGGGGCGTTTCCAAGGGGCGATTTCCTTCGCTCGATGGGCCGGGATAGTACCGCCTGGCTCGACGACAAACCAACCGTCCGGACGTATCCGGCGGCCAAGAGGAGGTAGGACATGATCGAAGATATCTCCCTGAGTATTCCGGGGGATTCCGGCGCTCCCCTGCGGGTGCCGGCCTGGCGCCTGGACAGCGGCAAACCGGGCCCCAAGGTCCACTTGCAGGCCGGGGTCCACGCCGACGAGATCGCCGGCATGCTGGTGCTGCACACGCTCCTGCCGCGCCTGATCCAGGCCGCTGAGGACGGCCTGTTGCGCGGCAGCGTGACGCTGGTGCCCCAGGCCAACCCGCTGGGCATCGGCCAGTTCCGTCAAGGGCGCATCCTGGGGCGGGTGCACGAACCCAGCAGCCGCAACTTCAACCGAGGCTTCCCCGAGTCAGCATCACAGGCCCGGCCGATTGGCAGTCTCGCCGCCTGGCAGAAGGCGCTGGCCGGACTTGCCGCCGATGCCGATATCGTCCTTGACCTGCATACCGACGACGAAGCGCTGCAATACGTCTACTTGCACCAGTGCTTCTGGCCCGCCGGCCAGGACCTCGCGGCAGCCCTTGGGGCCGAAGTGGCGATTATCTGGGAGGGGGATGGCGATGGTGCCTTCGAGGAGGTGGTGATTGCGCCCTGGCTGGCGGACGGTCGCGTCGAGGGGCGCCTGGTGTCCACCGTCGAGCTGCGCGGGCAAGGGGATGTGAGTGACGCCCTGGCACAGCAGGATGCCGATGGGCTCTACACCTTTCTCTGCGCCCGTGGCCTTGTTGCCGAACCGGCGCAATTACCGGCGTGGCAGGGCAGGGCGGTGCCCATCGGGCATATGGAAACCGTATTCGCGCCCGCTGCCGGAGTGCTGGTGTTCGAGCGCGAGCTGGGCGATGCCGTCCAGGCCGGTGAATGCTTCGCCCGTGTCATTACCACCCCCGGCGACCCGTCCAGCGAACACCGGCTGTTGGCGCCCCAGGCGGGACTGATGGTCACCCGCTATCGCGACCGGCTGGTCCCGGCAGGGGCGATAGTCGCCAAATTCACCGGCTCGTTACCGTCGAGCACCTGGACCTCCGGTGCGCTCGATCCGTAACAGCTCTGTCGTAGGAGCCGGCTTGCTGGCGAAAGGGAGGCTCCGGTTCGAGAGCAAGCTCGCTCCTACAGGGACATGCGGGGCTCGGATGTAGGAGCCAGCTTGCTGGCGAATGGCGTGGGGAGGTTCGCGAGCAAGCTCGCTCCTGCAGGGGCGCGCTTGCTCGGATGTAGGAGCCAGCTTGCTGGCGAATGGCGTGGATGAGGTTCGCGAGCGAGCTCGCTCCTACAACCAGACCGCGTCCCAGAACGGATAGTCCGCCAATTTCTCCACCAGACCAGCACGCAAGGGATTGGCAACGACATAGCGGGCCACCGCCTGCACGTCTTCCTCTCTGCGAAGGGCATGGTCATGAAAACCTTTCTGCCACACACGCCCGCTACTTCTCTCCATTGAATTCAGGGCAATGGCGGCACGGGACTTCAGTCGCCTCACGTGCTGTTCCAGGGTTCCGGACTGCAGTTGAACGAGCCAATGCAGATGGTCTGGCATCAATACCCAGGCGAGGGTTTCCAGCGAGTGTCCCTCCCGCATGGCATAAATCTCCCGGGCGACCAGGCAGCCGGGACTCCATTGTGCGAACACGGGCGTTCGCTCATGAGTGACGGTTGTCAGCAGGTAGATACGGCCGGGCTCGGAGTAGCGGCCTTTACGCAGGTTCCTTCCTTGATAGCGCATCCATTGCGCTCCCTGTGGAGAAAACAGGGAGGTTTGCTCAGGGCTTCAAGAGGGGCAAGGGAGCCCTGTGTAGGAGCCAGCTTGCTGGCGAAAGGGAAGCTCCGATTCGCGAGCAAGCTCGCTCCTACAGGGTGCCATCAATGGTGTTCGCGGGTGGCGCGGAATTTCACGTCTGGCCAGCGCTCTTCCATCAGGCTGAGGTTCACGCGGGTCGGTGCCAGGTACGTGAGGTGACCGCCGCCGTCTACGGCCAGGTTTTCGAAGGCCTTGTCCTTGAACTCCTTGAGCTTCTTCTCGTCCTTGCACTCGATCCAGCGCGCCGACCAGACGTTGATCGCCTCGTAGGCGCACTCGACTTTGTATTCCTCCTTCAGGCGGCTGGCGACCACATCGAACTGCAGCACGCCCACGGCGCCGAGGATGATGTCGTTGTTGCGCTCGGGGAAGAACACCTGGGTGGCGCCTTCCTCGGCCAGTTCCTGCAGGCCCTGGCGCAGCTGCTTGGACTTCAGCGGGTCCTTCAGGCGCACGCGGCGGAACAGTTCCGGGGCGAAGTGCGGGATGCCGGTGAAGCCCAGGGCCTCGCCTTCGGTGAAGGTGTCGCCGATCTGGATGGTGCCGTGGTTGTGCAGGCCGATGATGTCGCCGGCGAAGGCCTCTTCCAGCTGCTCACGCTCGCTGGAGAAGAAAGTCAGCGCGTCGGCGATCTTCACGTCCTTGCCCAGGCGCACGTGGCGCATCTTCATGCCCTTCTCATATTTGCCCGAGCAGATGCGCATGAAGGCGATACGGTCGCGGTGTTTCGGGTCCATGTTCGCCTGGATCTTGAACACGAAGCCGGAGAACTTCTCCTCGGTCGGCTCCACGATGCGCTCATGGGCGGCACGCGACAGCGGTTTCGGCGCCCAGTCGACGATGCAGTCGAGCACCTGGTCGACGCCGAAGTTGCCCAGTGCGGTACCGAAGAACACTGGGGTCATCTCGCCCTTGAGGAAGGCTTCCTTGTCGAACTCGTGGCAGGCGCCCTGCACCAGTTCCAGCTCCTCGACGAAGTTGTCGTAGAGGTCGCCCAGGTGGGCGCGGGCTTCGTCCGAGTCGAGCTTGTCGATCACCTTGATCTCGGTGCGCTCGTGGCCGTGGCCCGGGGTGTAGACGATGATCTTGTCCTGGGACAGGTGGTAGACGCCCTTGAAGTCCTTGTAGCAACCGATCGGCCAGGTGATGGGCGCGGCCTTGATCTTCAGTACCGCCTCGATCTCATCCAGCAGTTCAATGGGGTCGCGGATGTCGCGGTCCAGCTTGTTGATGAAGCTGACAATGGGCGTATCGCGCAGGCGGCAGACTTCCATCAGGGCAATGGTGCGCGGTTCTACACCCTTGCCGCCGTCCAGCACCATCAACGCCGAGTCCACCGCAGTCAGGGTGCGGTAGGTGTCTTCGGAGAAGTCTTCGTGGCCGGGGGTGTCGAGCAGGTTGATCATGTGCTCGCGGTAGGGGAACTGCATCACCGAGGTGGTGATGGAGATGCCGCGCTGCTTTTCCATCTCCATCCAGTCGGAGGTGGCGTGCCGGTCGGATTTACGCGACTTCACGGTACCGGCCACGGCGATGGCCTTGCCCATCAGCAGCAGCTTTTCGGTGATGGTGGTCTTACCGGCGTCGGGGTGGGAGATGATCGCGAACGTGCGGCGTTTCGCGACTTCGGCGGCCTGGATGGTCATGGAGGGTGCCTGCTGGAATCGATGGCGGGGCGCGGACGGCCCGGAAAAGCGCGGGATTATAGCGGGAAATGGATGCTCGATCAGCGCCGCCGGGCATGTTGGGCTTCGCTTCGCTCTGCGCCAACCTACTGGGCTACTGCGCAGCCCTTTGCAAATGAATTCGCCCCCACAGGGGAAAGACCCTCCGTCCCCCTGTCATCACCCTGAAACCCGCGGCTGTGCAGCATTTCATAACGTTTTGTTGAGGATTCGAAACAGTCAACAGGCCATGCGACAAAGGGATGCGAGAAAGCGGCAATTTTTGATTGATCTGTGGTTCCTGTGGTCCTAAAGTTCGCGCCCGAACGTCCATGCTGGCAACGATCCATCCGGCTCAAGTACTGACGACGAGAGGTTTGAAGTCATTGATGACTGAAAATCCTCGGCGACATGCCTTGGGAAGTAGGCGAACCAAAGTGGGGAAACTGATCAGACGTTCAGGCCTGTTGTCCAACGCAACACCGGCCACCCCTAACAACTTTCGTTTGTTTTGCCATATGGAGTCCCTCGCATGTCGATCAAGGTCGAAGACTATTTCTCGCCCCAAACTTTCCAGCGCATGAAGGCGTTTGCCGACAAGCAAGAAACCCCGTTCGTAGTCATCGACAAGCAGACCATCGCCGATTCCTACGACCAACTGGTGAGCTGCTTCCCCTTCGCCAAGGTCTACTACGCGGTGAAGGCCAACCCGGCCACCGAAATCACTGAGCTGCTGCGCGACAAGGGTTCCAACTTCGACATCGCCTCCATCTATGAGCTGGACAAGGTGATGAAGACCGGCGTTGGCCCGGAGCGCATCAGCTACGGCAACACCATCAAGAAAGCCCGCGACATCCGTTACTTCTTCGAGAAGGGCGTGCGCCTGTTCGCCACCGACTCCGAAGCCGACCTGCGCAACATCGCCAAGGCCGCTCCGGGCGCCAAGGTCTATGTACGTATCCTCACTGAAGGCTCCACCTCGGCTGACTGGCCGCTGTCGCGCAAGTTCGGCTGCAACCCGGACATGGCCCTGGACCTGCTGATCCTCGCCAAGCAACTGGGCCTGGTGCCCTACGGCGTGTCGTTCCATGTGGGCAGCCAGCAGCGCGACATCGATGTCTGGGACGCCGCCATCGCCAAGGTCAAGGTGATCTTCGAGCGCCTGAAGGAAGAAGACGGCATCACCCTGCAGATGATCAACATGGGCGGTGGCTTCCCGGCCAACTACATCCAGCGCACCAACAGCCTGGAAACCTACGCCGAAGAGATCATCCGCTTCCTCAAGGAAGATTTCGGCGACGAGCTGCCGGAAATCATCCTGGAGCCGGGCCGATCCCTGATCGCCAACGCCGGCATCCTGGTCAGCGAAGTGGTGCTGGTGGCGCGCAAGTCGCGTACCGCCGTAGAGCGCTGGATCTACACCGACGTGGGCAAGTTCTCCGGCCTGATCGAAACCATGGACGAGGCCATCAAGTTCCCGATCTGGGTCGAGAAGAAGGGCGAGGTGGAAGAGGTGGTGATCGCCGGCCCGACCTGCGACAGCGCCGACATCATGTACGAGAACTACAAGTACGGCCTGCCGCTGAACCTGGCTGCCGAAGACCGCCTCTACTGGCTGTCCACCGGCGCCTACACCACCAGCTACAGCGCAGTGGAGTTCAATGGCTTCCCGCCGCTGAAGGCCTACTACCTGTAAGCCAGTACGCGCTTCGAACAAGGCCCGCCTTCATGGCGGGCCTTGTCATTTTCGGGGCGTGGTTTCTTGTGCGTTGTCAGGGCAGTAAGATGAGCGCCAGTTACATTTGCAAACGATTATCGACTGGCCCGTTGCCGGTCCGAAGAGGTTCGCCGCCTTGACTGCGCTCATTCCTGCCGAGATCGCCGCCGTTGCCGATTACGAAACCTTCGCCCGTGAGCGCATGACGCCGCAAGCCTGGGCCTATCTGGCCGGCGGCGCGGCGGATGAGCAGACCCTGGCGGACAATCTCGCGGCCTTCCAGCGTGTGCGCCTGCTCAATCGGGTGCTGGAGGATCTTCAGGGAGGCCACACTCGTTTGCAGCTCTGCGGCCTCGGGCTGGATTATCCGATTCTTCTGGCGCCGGTCGCGTTCCAGAAGCTGGCCCATCCTGATGGCGAGCTGGCCAGCGTGCTCGGCGCTTCTGCCATGGGCGCGGCCATGGTGGTCAGCACCCAGGCCAGTGTCAGCCTGGAAGCCATTGCCCAGGCCGCACAGACTCCCCTCTGGTTCCAGCTCTACATCCAGCCGGATCGTGAGTTCACTCGCGACCTGGTGCGGCGTGTCGAGGCGGCTGGTTATCGCGCGTTGGTAGTCACGGTGGATGCGCCGGTCAACGGCATGCGTAACCGTGAGCAGCGGGCGGGGTTCGTCCTGCCGGAGGGCGTCGAAGCGGTGAACTTGAGAGGCATGCGCAGCCTGCCGCCGAGCGTCGCCCAGCCGGGTACGAGCCCGCTGTTCGGCAGCCCGTTGCTGACCCATGCGCCGACCTGGAAGGACCTGGAGTGGCTGCAATCCCTCACGCACTTGCCGGTGCTGGTCAAGGGGGTGATGAATCCACGGGATGCCGAGCGTGCGGTGGAGCGGGGCGTCGCTGGAATCGTGGTCTCCAACCACGGCGGCCGGACCCTGGACGGCATGCCGGCGACGCTGGACGTGCTGCCGGCGGTCGCTCAGGCAGTGGCCGGCAGGGTGCCGGTGTTGCTCGATGGTGGCGTTCGTCGTGGAACCGACGTGTTCAAGGCGCTCGCGTTGGGCGCGAGTGCAGTGATGATCGGTCGTCCCTACGTTCATGGGCTGGCTACCGCGGGAGCCTCTGGCGTGGCCCATGTACTGCACCTGCTGCGTACTGAGCTGGAAGTGGCGATGATCCTGACGGGGTGCGCGAGCCTGGCCGACATCGAGCCTTCCCTGATCTGGCGTTAGACCTCCTGGCGTCACCTGTCATAAAGCCGAATGGTTTCCCCAATCATCGATGGTCGTTTCACAGGCTCGATTTGTATCGAGGCTGAAAAATGACCGGATAGTCACGATTAATGGTCGGCAGGGACTAGCTCGAGTCTGATTTAGTAGTTAGGTGGTTTTTGAGGATTTTTATTGGTTTTTCGAGCATATCGCATGAAATAACCGATAGTTGATGCTCTCGGTGATCCGATGAGAAGTGTAAAGATTCTGTAAATATTGTGTTTGGAATATTTACTGATAAACGTTCGCAAATAGAATCGCGCCCCATCTTCACTGGGGAGTGATTCTTATGAGCAAAAAGAACAATCTGCCGCAACGCGCCGTCCTGGCCACTGCCGTCGGCCTCGTCACTGCATCTTCCGCTGGCCTGGCCATGGCCGCCGAACAGGGCAAGCTTGAACTCGGCACTGTCAAAATCGATAGCAAGGCCGAGAAGTCGTACAAGGTCGAGGAGTCCGCTTCCTCCAAGTACACCGCGCCGTTGCTGGACACTCCGCAGACCATCACCGTGGTTCCCAAGGAAGTCATCAAGGAGCAGCAGGCACTGAGCCTGCGCCAGGTGCTGTCCAACGTCTCCGGTATCACCTTCAACGCCGGTGAGGGCGGTGGTGGTTCTGGAGACAGCATCAACATCCGTGGCTTCTCCGCGAACAACAACATCCAGATCGACGGCCTGCGTGACAGCGCCCAGACCAGCCGTACCGATACCTTCAACATCGAACAGGTCGAGGTCATCAAGGGCCCGAACTCGGTGTTCGGCGGCGCCGGCACCACCGGCGGCAGCATCAACATCATCAGCAAGCAGCCGATGGATCGTGCCTTCACCACCCTGGGCGGTGGCCTGGGCACCGACAACTACCACCGCCTGACCCTGGACGCCAACCAGCCGCTGGAAGGCGTGGGCACCGACAGTGCCTTCCGCGTGAACCTGATGGCCCACGAGAACGACGTGCCCGGCCGCGACGAGATCGACCGCGAGCGCTGGGGCGTTGCGCCCTCCCTGCGCCTGGGCTTCAACGAGTCCACTCGCCTGACCCTGAGCGCCTTCCACCAGACCGACGACAATCTGCCGGACTATGGCGTACCCGCCCGCGACGGCAAGAAGCTCGCCGGCGTCAGCCGCGAGGACTACTTTGGCTGGGACAATCTGGACAAGGACGAGATCGAGCAGAGCGCTTTCACCGCGAACTTCGAACACGAGTTCAACGACAGCCTGCGCCTGCAGAACCTGACCCGCTACAGCCGTATCGACCGCGACACCATCGTTTCGGCGTCCCACGTGAACGTCACCGGCGTCCCGGCGGGCCGTTATCGTCCGGCAGGCCCACAGGCTTCCGGCCGTGACACCACCACCGAGATGTGGATCAACCAGACCAACCTTCGCGCCAGCTTCGCAACCCTCGGTCTTGACCACGAACTGGTGACCGGTGCGGAAATCTCCCGCGAGGACTTCGACCTCAAGAGCTACAACCATGGTCTGGGCAACGGCCTGTACCCGGCAGACGGCTATGACCTGAGCAACCCGCCCGGCCACTGGGTCGGCCCGGTCAACAAGACCACTTCCAGCTACACAGAGAACCAGTTGGACGACAAGGCGCTGTATGTCTTCGACACCATCGCCCTGAACGAGCAGTGGGACTTCAACGCCGGCCTGCGCTACGACTGGTTCAAGGGCCACAGCGATACCTTCAGTGCGGCTCACGCGCCGACTGGCAGCTTCACCTCCAAGGACGAGAAACTCAGCAGCCGCGCCGGCCTGGTCTACAAGCCGGTTGAGAACGGTCGCTTCTACGTGGCCTGGGGCAACTCCTTCAACCCCACCGCCGAAGGCATCGCATCCAACGGTGGTGGCCTGACCGCGGCGACCGAGAACCTGGACCCGGAAAAGAACGAGACCTGGGAACTGGGCACCAAGTGGGAACTGCTGGACGGCCGCCTGGGGCTGGATGGCGCGTTGTTCCGCGTGGAAAAGACCAATGCGCGTGAAACCATGGCCGACGGCTCGACCCAACTGGCCGGCAAGCAACGCGTGGAAGGCGTGGAGCTGGGGCTGACCGGTCACATCACCGAGCAGTGGGATGTGTTTGCCAACTACACCTTCCAGTCCAGCGAGACCCTGGACGCTGCCGACACTGCCGCGGGTATCGCGCGTGAAGGCCAGGCGCTGGCCAACACCCCGCCGCGCTCCTTCAACCTGTGGACCACCTACGAGCTGCCGGAAGGCTGGACCCTGGGCTACGGCGCGCGCTACGTCAGCGAGCGTAACGTCAGCTCCAGCACCACTGCCAAGCTGGACGCCTACTGGCTGCACAACGCCATGGTCGGCTACCGGGTCAACGAAAACCTGGACCTGCAGCTGAACGTGAACAACCTGTTCGACAAGGACTACGTGGAGCGTGTGCGTCAGCAGAACGGTACCGACGCGCGTTCCTCGGCCATCGAATACGGCGATGCTCGTTCGGCGATCCTGACCGCCAGCTACTCGTTCTGACGGACGAGTCACGGGCCCTGCCTTGTGCAGGGCCCGTGTCGCTGTAAATAAAAGGTAAAACCTTCGTTTCCTGATTTAATGCATCCCGTTCTCAAATAAAATCGCCCCCCGGTCAGGCATGGGGCCTGCCGCGAACAAGCGATTTGACGCACCGCCAGGTGCGTATCCGAGGGATATCACGTGTTGAAGAAGACCCTGTTCCAGCTGCACTGGCTGTTCGGTATCAGTGCGGGGCTGGTGCTGGCACTGATGGGCATCACCGGGGCCGCGTACAGCTTTCAGGAAGAAATCCTCCGCCTGCTCAACCCTGAGACCCTGACGGTCGAGGTGCGTGACAGTGGCGTGCTGCCGCCGGCCGAGCTGGTAACCAGGATCGAAGCCGCCGAAGGCAAGAAAGTCTCCGGCCTGTGGGTGGAAACGAGCACCGACCATGCCGCCCGCGTCTTCTTCATGCCGCCGCCGGGCGAGCGCCGCGGCCCCATGCGCTACTTCGACCCCTACACCGGCGAGTTGCTGGGCCAGCCTGCCGGCCAGCAGTTCTTTGGCCTGATGCTGCAATTGCACCGCTTCCTCGCCATGGGCGAGTTCGGCAAGCAGATCACCGCCGCCTGCACCCTGATCCTCATTTTCTTCTGCCTGTCCGGCCTCTACCTGCGCTGGCCGCGCAAGGCCACCAACTGGCGCGCCTGGCTGACCCTCGACTGGTCACGCAAGGGCCGCAGCTTCAACTGGGACCTGCATGCCGTGGCCGGTACCTGGTGCCTGGTGTTCTATCTCCTGGCGGCGCTGACCGGCCTGTACTGGTCCTACGAGTGGTACCGCGAAGGCCTCACCCGCCTGCTTTCCGATGCCCCGGCCGGCCAGCAGGGCAAGCCCGGCGAGCGTCGTGGCGAAGGCCGTGGCCGTCCCGGCGCGGAGGCGCCGTCCGGCCCGCCGCTGGTGGTGGACTACGACGCCGTGTGGAAAAGCATCCGCGACACCGCCGGCCCGACCCTGAGCGCCTACAACCTGCGCCTGCCGCCGGTGGGCGGCAAGCCTGCCCAGGTGTTCTACCTGCTGGAGGATGCCGACCATCCCCGTGCCCTCAACCAGATCGTCCTTGACCCCGCCACCGGCAAGGTGACGCGCAGCGAACGCTACACCGACAAGAGCTTCAAGGCCCAGCTACTGACCAGCGTCTATGCGCTGCATATGGGCGAGTACTTCGGCCTGCCGGGCCGCATCCTGGTGATGCTGGCGAGCCTGACCATGCCGCTGTTCTTCGTCACCGGCTGGCTGCTCTACCTCGACCGCCGACGCAAGAAGCGTGCGATCAAGGCCGCCCGTGGTGGCCTGGCCGAGAGCGGTGGGCAGGATTCCTGGTTGATCGGCTTCGCCAGCCAGAGCGGTTTCGCCGAGCAACTGGCCTGGCAGAGCGCCAGCCAGCTCCAGGCTGCCGGCCTGCCGGTACGGGTCGAACCCCTCGCCGCGCTGGATGGCAGCACCCTGGCGCAGGCCCGCAACGCGCTTTTCGTGGTCAGTACCTTTGGCGATGGCGAGGCGCCGGACAATGCCCGTGGCTTCGAGCGCAAGGTGCTTGGCCAGGCCTCCCAGCTCGCCGGCCTGCGCTTTGCCGTGCTGGCCCTGGGCGACCGCCAGTACGAGCAGTTCTGTGGCTTCGGCCGCCGCCTGCAGGCCTGGCTGAAAGGGCAAGGCGCAAGTCAGCTGTTCGAGCCGGTGGAAGTGGATAACGGCAACAGCAGCGCCCTGCAGCAATGGCAGCAGCAGATCGCCCAGGTTTCCGGCAGCGCCATGCTGACGCCCTGGAGCGGCCCGGCGTTCGAAAGCTGGACCCTGGAAGGCCGCGAACACCTCAATCCGGGTAGCCAGGGCGAATCCGCCTGGCTGCTGCGCCTGCGCGCCCCGGCAGGTAGCCAGGTGGACTGGCAGGCCGGCGACCTGGTGGAAATCCTCCCGCGCCAGGCCGAACCGCGCATCCAGGCCTGGCTCGACCAGCATGGCCTCGACGGCAACGCCCAGGTGGAGCTGGATGGCCAGCGCCAGACGCTGCGCCAAGCCCTGGCCGGGCGCCTGCTGCCGAACTCCTTCGAGCATCTTGTTGGGCTGCACCCGCACGCCCTGGTGCAGGCGCTGATCGGCCTCTCGGTGCGTCAGTACTCGATCGCCTCACTGGCCAGCGACGGTGTGCTGGAGCTGATCGTGCGCCAGGAACAGCACGCCGATGGCAGCCTGGGCATCGCCTCCGGCTGGCTGACCCACTACTTGCCGCAGGGTGCCGTCGTGCCCCTGCGCCTGCGTCGCAACAGCCGCTTCCACCTGATCGACGAAGATCGTCCGCTGATCTTCATTGGCAACGGTACTGGCCTCGCCGGCCTGCGTGGCCTGCTCAAGGCGGCCATCGCAGCCGGGCGCAATCGCAACTGGCTGCTGTTCGGTGAGCGCAACCAGGCTCACGACTTCTATTGCCGTGACGAGTTGCAGGGCTGGTTGGCCCAGGGCGAACTGCAGCGCCTGGACCTCGCCTTCTCCCGCGACCAGGCCGAAAAGATCTATGTGCAGGACCGTCTGCGTGAAGCAGCGGACGAACTGCGCGCCTGGCTGGCAGAGGGCGCGGTGATCTATGTCTGCGGCAGTCTGCAGGGCATGGCCGAGGGCGTCGATCGCACCCTGCGCGACATCCTTGGCGACGAGGCGCTGCAGCAGCTGAATGACGATGGCCGCTACCGCCGCGACGTGTACTGAAGGCGCTGTGCGCCAAACCGAGTGATCCCTGCTCCTGGGGAACGTTCGCCCTGCCTTGTGCGGGGCGTTTTTTTGTTGTTCTTCGCCCCTCCGCAGGGTGCGCCATGCGCACCGGTTCGATGCCCGTCCGTTATGTAGGGTGGGCTTTAGCCCGCGCTGGCCTTGATTGGTGGGCTGAAGCCCACCCTACGGGAGGAATACCCGCGAATTAGTCCCTACAAGGCTGCCGGCTTTTAGCCATAATCCGCCTCATGAACAGACGAATCCTGCTGAACTGCGACATGGGCGAAAGCTTCGGCGCCTGGCAGATGGGTAATGACGAACACGCCATGCCACTGGTGGACCAGGCCAACCTCGCCTGTGGTTTCCACGCCGCTGACCCCCTGACCATGCAGCGCACCGTCGAGCTGGCGCTGCGTCACCATGTGCGCATCGGTGCCCATCCGGCCTACCCGGACCTCGCCGGTTTCGGCCGTCGCCATATGGCTTGCTCGCCGGAAGAGGTGCGCGCCCTGGTGCTCTATCAGCTTGGCGCGCTGGAAGCCTTCTGCCGTGCAGTCGGTACCCAGGTGGCTTACGTAAAGCCCCATGGCGCGCTGTACAACGATCTGGTGCGGGACGACGCGCTGCTCGAAGCCGTGCTCGATGCCTGTGCCAGTTATCGCAAAGGGCTGCCGCTGATGGTTCTGGCCCTGGCGGACAACAGCCGTGAACTGCAACTGGCGGATGCCGCCGATGTGCCGTTGATGTTCGAAGCCTTCGCCGACCGCGCCTATCTTTCCGACGGCCAACTGGCGCCTCGGCGCATGACTGGTGCGGTGCATCACGACCCCGAGCGCATTCTCAGCCAGGCCCTGGCCATTGCCGCCGGTGAGCCCTTCCCGGACATCGACGGCAAGCCCTTGCGGCTGACTGCCGACAGCCTCTGCGTGCATGGCGACAATCCCGAGTCCCTGGCGGTGTTGCGCCGTCTGCGAGGCAAGCTGGACGCCCTATGATCCGTCTCGAGCCTGCTGGCGCCGAAGCCCTGCTGCTGGTGCTGGCCGATGAACCGGATACCCGGTCTCCACAGCGCATCGCGGCGCTGGCCGAGACCCTGCGCCGTGAGCTGGGATCGCTGTTGCTGGATCTGGTGCCCGGTTGGACCACCCTGCTGCTGCACTACGACCTGACCCGCACGGACCAGCAGGACCTGGCCCAGCGTATCGAGCCGCTGCTGGAAGCCTGGCTGCTGGCTCCCGACGCGACCGACGCCGGCCGGCTGCATGAAATCCCCATCTGGTACTGCGGCGAGGACCTGGCCTGGGTGGCGGAGTCCTGTGGTCTGTCCGTGGCCGGGGTGGTGGATATCCACAGCAGCGCCGAGTACCGGGTCGGGGCTATCGGCTTTTCGCCGGGCTTCGCCTATCTGGGTGGTCTCGATTCGCGTCTTGCCCTGCCACGTCGCAGCAGCCCGCGCATTCGCGTGCCGGCCGGCAGCCTGGCCATCGCCGAGCAGCAGACGGCCATTTATCCACAGGCCTCTCCGGGCGGCTGGCACCTGCTCGGGCTCTGTCCCTGGCGCTTGTTCGATGCCCGGCGCGAGCCGCCGTGTCCGCTGGCCCTGGGTGATCGCGTGCGCTTCTTCGCCATCGACGAAGCTCGCTATCGCGCTGAAGGTGGCGAGGCATGAGCAGCCTGCGGGTGATCAAGCCCGGCCCCCTGAGCCTGCTGCAGGACGCCGGTCGGTTCGGCTGGCAGCATCTGGGCGTTTCCCCGACCGGCCCCATGGACCCGCTGGCAGCGGCCTGGGCCAATCGGCTGCTGGGCAATCCGCGGCAATGCGCGGTGCTGGAAATCGCCCTCGGGGGTGTGGAGCTGGAGGCTGAGGCGGCGCTATGGGTGGCCATCACCGGCGCGGACATGCCGCTGAGTGTCGACGGCGAATCGCGCCTCAACTGGTCGCGCTTTCGCCTGGAGGCCGGGCAGCGCTTGCAGGTCGGTTATGCCCGCCATGGTCAGCGCGCGTATCTGGCACTGGCGGGCGGCATCCGTGCCGAACCGGTGCTGGGTAGCGTGGCTTGCCAGATGCGTGAAGGCTTGGGCGGCCTGAATGGCCAAGGCCATCGCCTGGTCGAAGGTGACCTGCTGGCAGGCGGTTCCGGCAACTTCCCACGTGGCGCCAGCGTGCCTTGGCCCTGGCAACCGGACTACAGCGTGGCGCAGGTGCTGCGGGTGGTGATCGGGGGCGACGCCGCCAGTTTCGACGAGGACCAGGCCCGCGCCTTCTTCGAGCGCCCCTGGCAACTCAGTTCGCAGTCCGATCGCATGGGGGCGAGGCTGGAAGGTGAGCCGCTGGTCCCACCGCAACGGCAGTGGTCCCAGGGCGTGGTCAGTGGCGCGATCCAGGTGCCTCCGGATGGCCAGCCGATCATCCTGATGGCCGACCGCCAGACCATGGGCGGTTATCCCATCCTTGGCTGGGTCCATTCCCTGGACCTCGGGCGCCTGGCGCAATGCCCCGCGAACCAGATGCTGCGGTTCACCGTGATGAGCCTGGACGACTCCCAGGACGAGCTGCGGGCGTTCTATAGCTTCTTCGGGCGGTAAGCCGCTCTGGCAGGGACGCTGCGTGGCCGTGTTGTTCAGGATCGCGCCATGGAGCTTCGATCTGCTGGCGCGGCCATTCGCTGGCAAGCCAGCTCCTACGGGCAATGCAGCTGCCTACAACACGTCATGCAGACAGAGCCAATGAATTCGCCCCTACAAGGGGGGCGGTCAACACCTCAACCGTTGATGCTCTCGACGTTGTGGCAGGCCACCTGGCGCGCATCGATCAGGCGCAGGACGGGTTCTTCCACCTTGCAGCGCTCGGTGGCGTAGGGGCAGCGCTTGTGGAAGGCGCAGCCGGACGGCGGGTCGAGCGGGTTGGGCAGTTCGCCGGCGATCTTGATCTTCGGCTTGCTCGGGTCTGGATGAATCGCCGGCGTGGCCGAGAGCAGGGCCTTGGTGTAAGGGTGCAGCGGGCGCTCGTAGATCAACTCACTGGGGCCCATCTCGACCGGGCGGCCGAGGTACATCACCAGCACGTCGTTGGCGACGTGGCGCACCACCGCGAGGTTGTGGGAGATGAACACGTAGCCGGTGTTATAGCGCTCCTGCAGGTCCATGAAGAGGTTGAGCACCTGGGCCTGGATCGACACGTCCAGGGCCGAGGTCGGCTCGTCCGCTACCAGTACCTTGGGGTTGAGCATCATGGCGCGGGCCAGTGCGATGCGCTGGCGCTGGCCGCCGGAGAACATATGCGGGTAGCGCTGGTAGTGCTCGGGGCGCAGGCCCACCTGCTGCATCATCGCCTGCACCTGCTCGCGGCGTTCGACGCGGGAAAGGCCAGTGTTGATGACCAGTGGCTCGGCCAACTGGTCGCCAACCTTCTGCCGTGGGTTGAGCGAGGCATAGGGGTTCTGGAAAACCATCTGCACGTCGCGGCGCAGTTGCTTGCGCTCGTCCTTGCTGGCGCCTGCCACTTCGCGACCGGCGATCTGCAGCGAGCCGGAGGAAGGTTCCTCGATCAGCGTCAGGGCGCGGGCCAGCGTGGACTTGCCGCAGCCGGACTCGCCGACCACGGCCAGGGTACGTCCAGCCTCCAACTCGAAAGACACACCGTTCAGGGCGCGCACCAGGGCGCTGGGCTTGAACAGGCCACGGGAGACTTCGTAGTGGCGGGTCAGTTCGCGGGCGGTCAATACAGCACTCATCGCGCCACCTCGATCAGGTTAAGGGGGTAGAAGCAGCGCACGGCGCCATGGGCATGCGGGTCCAGGGTCGGACGCTGGGCCACGCAGTTGGACTGGCCGTAAGGGCAGCGCGGCGACAGCAGGCAACCGTGGGGCCGGTCGTAGCGGCCGGGGACGATGCCGGGCAGCGTCGACAGGCGATGGGCGCCCAGACTGTGCTCGGGAATCGCCTTGAGCAGGGCTTCGGTATAGGGGTGGGTCGGCGCATTGAACAGGCGGGGTACCTCACCGACTTCCACTGCCTGGCCGGCGTACATCACGCAGACGCGGTCGGCGGTTTCGGCCACCACGGCCAGGTCATGGGTGATCAGCACCAGCGCCATGCCCTGGTCGCGCTGCAGGTCCAGCAAGAGGTCCATGATCTGCGCCTGGATGGTCACGTCCAGGGCGGTGGTGGGTTCGTCGGCGATCAGCAGCTTGGGTTCGGCGGCGATGGCCATGGCAATCGCCACGCGCTGGCTCATGCCCCCGGACAGTTGGTGGGGGTAAGCGTCGAGACGGCTGGCGGCGCCGGGGATTTCCACCCGTTCCAGCAGTTCGAGGGCGCGCTGGCGCGCGGCCTTGCCCTTGAGCCCCATGTGCTGGTGCAGCACTTCCTCGATCTGGAAGCCCACGGTGTAGCTGGGGTTGAGGGCGGTCATCGGGTCCTGGAAAACCATCGCCAGGTCCTTGCCCACGATGTGCCGGCGCTGCTTGCCCTTGAGCTTGAGCATGTCGTGGCCGTCGAAGAGCAGGCTGTCGGCGGTGACGCGGCCGGGGGCGTCGATCAGCCCCATCAGGGCCATCATGGTCACCGACTTGCCGGAGCCGGACTCGCCGACGATGGCCAGCACTTCGCCCTTGTTCACGGCGATGTCGAGGCCGTCCACCACCGGCACGGCATTGGCGTCGCCGAAGCGCACGCTGAGGTTCCTGATTTCGAGGAGGCTCATGCGGTGGCCTCCAGAGCGGTGCAAGGCTCGCCGTAGGATGGAGCGATGCCCATCGACGTGGTCGGCCGGAAATGATGGGTTTCGCTTCGCTCTACCCATCCTACGAAGATGATTCGGTTCATGGCGGGCTCCTCAGACTGCATTCTTGAGTTTCGGGTCCAGCGCATCGCGCAGGCCGTCGCCCATCAGGTTGATTGCCAGCACGCTGAGCAGAATGGTCAGGCCGGGCAGCGAGACCACCCACCAGGCGCGTTCGATGTAGTCGCGCGCGGAGGCCAGCATGGTGCCCCACTCAGGCGTGGGCGGCTGCACACCGAGGCCGAGGAAACCCAGGGCGGCGGCGTCGAGGATGGCCGAGGAGAAACTCAGGGTGGCCTGCACGATCAGCGGCGCCATGCAGTTGGGCAGCACGGTGACGAACATCAGGCGCAGCAGGCCGGCGCCAGCCAGGCGCGAGGCGGTGACGTAGTCGCGGTTCAGCTCGCCCATCACCGAGGCGCGGGTCAGGCGCACATAGGAAGGCAGGGAGACGATGGCGATGGCGATCACGGTGTTGATCAGGCCCGGGCCGAGGATGGCGACGATGGCCACCGCCAGCAGCAGCGAGGGCAGGGCCAGCATGATGTCCATCAGGCGCATGATCGAGGGCCCCAGCAGGCGCGGGAAGAAACCCGCCACCAGGCCGAGGAGGATGCCCGGGATCAGCGACATCACCACCGAGGCCAGGCCGATCAGCAGGGACAGGCGGGCGCCATGGATCAGGCGCGAGAGTAGGTCGCGGCCAAGTTCATCGGTGCCCAGCAGGAACTGCGCCTGGCCGCCTTCCAGCCAGACCGGCGGGGTCAGCAGGAAGTCACGGAACTGCTCGCTCGGGTCATGGGGCGCGACCCAAGGGGCGAAGAGGGCGCAGAACACGATCAGGATCATGAAGGCAAGGCCGCCGACGGCGCCCTTGTTGTGGGAAAAGGCCTTCCAGAACTCCTTCAGCGGGGAGGGGTAAAGGATGCTTGGATCGACCTGGGGTTGCAGGGTGGTCACGTCAGGTCTCCTTATCGCTGATGGCGGATGCGTGGGTTGACCAGGCCGTAGAGGATGTCCACGACGAAGTTCACCAGGATCACCAGGCAGGCGATCAGCAGGATGCCGTTCTGCACCACTGGATAATCACGAGCGCCGATGGCCTCGATCAGCCATTTGCCGATACCGGGCCAGGAGAAGATGGTTTCGGTCAGCACGGCGCCGGCGAGCAGGGCGCCTATCTGCAGGCCGAACACGGTGAGGACCGGTACCAGCGCGTTGCGCAGGCCGTGGACGAAGACCACGCGAGCCGGCGACAGGCCCTTGGCGCGGGCGGTGCGGACATAGTCTTCGCGCAGTACTTCGAGCATGGCCGAGCGGGTCATGCGGGCGATCACCGCCAGCGGGATGGTGCCCAGCACGATGGCCGGCAGGATCAGGTGGCGCAGGGCATCGACGAAGGCGCCTTCTTCTTCGGAAAGCAGCGTGTCGATGAGCATGAAGCCGGTTCTCGGTTCGATGTCGTAGAGCAGGTCGATCCGTCCGGATACCGGCGTCCAGCCCAGCCAGACGGAGAAGAACATGATCAACAGCAGGCCCCACCAGAAAATCGGCATGGAGTAGCCCGCCAGCGAGATGCCCATCACCCCGTGGTCGAACAGGGAGCCGCGTTTGAGCGCGGCGATCACGCCGGCCAGTACGCCAAGGGTGCCCGCGAAGATCAGTGCCGCGATGGACAGCTCCAGGGTAGCCGGGAACAGGGTGAGGAATTCTTGCCAGACGCCTTCGCGGGTGCGCAGTGATTCGCCCAGATCGCCCTGTGCCAGCTTGCCGATGTAATCCAGGTACTGTTCCGGCAGCGGTTTGTTGAGGCCGAGGCGTTCCATGGCCTGGGCGTGCATTTCCGGGTCGACCCGACGTTCACCCATCATCACTTCCACCGGGTCGCCGGGGATCAGGCGAATCAGGGCGAAGGTGAGCAGGGTGACGCCGAAGAAGGTGGGGATCAGAAGTCCCAGTCGGCGTGCGATGAAACTCAGCATTTGGGCGAATCACTCCTCGTCTTTGTAATGCCGGTCAGCGTGCTGACCGTTCCCAGCAGTTTAGGCCGCGTGGGTAAAGGCGCCGGCCCGAGGGTGTCGGGACGGGGGGCCTTGCGTTCGTTATGGGCAGGTGAGATTGGCCTCGGCCACTCTGTCGGTGGCTCGAAGGGGGCGGACAAGGCCGGTTGCCCGGCCTCGTTCACTCAGCGTCCGTTGGAGACGCCATAGAAGCTGTTGCGTCCGAAGGGGCTGATCAGGAAGTCCTTCACGCTGGCTCGCATCGGTTGATAAACCGTGGAGTGCGCAATGGGGGTGATCGGTACCTGCTGTTGCAGGACGTGCTGGGCCTGCTTGTACAGCTCGGTACGCTTCTCGACATCGGCGGTGGCCTTGGCGGCCTTCACCAGCTTGTCGTAGCGGGCGTCGCACCATTTGGAGAAGTTGTTGCCGTCGACCGAGTCGCAGCCGTAGAGGGTGCCCAGCCAGTTGTCCGGGTCGCCGTTGTCGCCGGTCCAGCCGATCAGCATGGCGTCGTGTTCACCATTGTGGGCACGCTTGATGTACTCGCCCCACTCGTAGCTGACGATACGTGCCTTGATGCCCACCTTGGCCCAGAGGGTGATTTCGGTACCTTCCTTCACGCCGGCGGCTTTCAGCAGTTCCTTGGCCTTCTCCGGGTTGAAGTCGCGGTCCTTGATGGTTTCGTCGTAGGACCATTGGGTCGGCGGCATGCCGTTCACGGCGAGCTGGCCGGCGCCCTGGTAGACGGCGTCGATGATGGCCTGCTTGTTCACCGCCATGTCCAGCGCCTGGCGCACTTCGAGCTTGTCGAAGGGGGCGCGGGTGACGTTGTAGGCGATGTAGCCGAGGTTGAAGCCGGGTTCGCTCGGCACCTTCAGGTTCGGGTCCTTCTTCAGGGCCTCGATGTCTGCCGGGCGCGGGTTGAGGGTGACCTGGCATTCGCCGGCCTTGAGCTTCTGGGTGCGCACGGAGGCATCGGTGTTGATGGCGAAGATCAGGTTGTCGATCTTCACATCCTCGGGCTTCCAGTAATCCTTGTTACCGGTGAAGCGGATCTGCGCGTCCTTCTGGTAGCGCTTGAGCACGAAGGGGCCAGTGCCGATGGGCTTCTGGTTGATGTCGGCGGCCTTGCCGGCCTTCAGCAACTGGTCGGCGTACTCGGCGGACTGAATCGCAGCGAAGTTCATCGCCAGGTTCTGGATGAAGGCGGCGTCTACTTCGTTCAGGTTGAAGGCGACGGTCATGTCGTCGACCTTCTCTACCTTGGCGATGTTCTTGTCCAGGCCCATGTCGGTGAAGTAGGGGAACTCGGTGGGGTAGGCCTTACGGAACGGATGCTCCTTGTCGAGCATGCGCTGGAAGGTGAAGACCACGTCGTCGGCGTTGAGCTCGCGGGTCGGCTTGAAATAGGCGGTGGTGTGGAACTTCACACCGGGGCGCAGGTGGAAGACGTAGCGCTTGCCGTCTTCGCTGATGTCCCAACTGCTGGCCAGGGCAGGTTCGACCTGGGTACTGCCGCGCTGGAACTGGGCGAGGCGGTTGAAGAGGGTTTCGGAGGTCGCGTCGAAGTCGGTGCCGGTGGTGTACTGGCCCGGGTCGAAGCCGGCGGGGCTGCCTTCGGAGCAGAAGACCAGGTTGCTGGCGGCGTGGGTGAAGCCGGAGCCGAGGATCAGGCCGGCGGCGAGCATGGACTTGAGCGTGGTTTTCTGACGCATGCGAACCTCGTTGTTGTTGTTCTGAGGGCGGCGTATCAGGTGGTCGAAGCCTTCGGTGTCCGTTGCACCTGACCCTGCGGCTTCGTGGGCCGCAGGTTGCCCGTCATTCGCGAGCCAGGGGCCGGATGCCGGCATCCCCGGGCGGGCGATGGCGGCGGAGGGGAAAGGGATGCTTGCGCCTGCGCCGGCCGAGGCCGAACTTAAGTGATGCTGAAATTAAGGTCAACTTAAATTCAGTGGCGCTTACATCTGGAACTGGCTGGTCAGGGCGTGGGGTGGTCGTCGAACAGGCCCATGGTGGTCACGGTCAGCACCTCGGCCACTTCGTCGCCGGCATTGGCGAGAAAATGCGGCTTGGCGGCGTCGAAATGCACTGAATCCCCAGGGCCGAGGGGGTAGTTGCGACCTTCAATGGTGTAGGCGATCTGCCCCGACAGCACGTAGGCGAACTCAGCGCCATCGTGGGAGATGAGCTCGGACTGGTAGCCCACCGGCATGCTCATCTTCACTGCGTTGATCAGGTTGCCCGGGAAGTTGCTGGACAGGCGCTCGTAGGCCAGCGGCTGGCCGCCGATGGTGTAGCGCACGCGCTGGCCCTGATGGGAGTCGGGCTGGTGCTGGGCGGGCTGGTCGAACAGGGCGTTGAGCGGAATGCCCAGGGATTTGGCGATGTTCGCCAGGGATGAGATGGACACGCCGGTGAGGTTGCGCTCGGCCTGGGACAGGAAACTGGCCGTAAGGCCCGATTCGGCGGCGACTTGGTTCAGGGTCTTGTTGGCGGCGCGGCGATAGCGGCGCAACCGTTCGCCGATCTGTTCTACGGTCTTTGGCGTGGCTCTTGTTCTGAAGGGCGCCAGTATAACGGGCGGCGCATTGTAGAAAAGGCTTGTCGCCTTATTGAAATTAAGTGGGACTGAAAAATTGCGTTGACGGCTATTTAAGTGAGACTTAAATTCGGCGCACGGCAACATCACTCGGGAGAACAAGATGACAGTGGGTGTGGGTGGCAAGACTCCGGAACAGGCCCTGGCCGGCCTGGCGATCATGACCGAGGGCACGGAGCCCATCGGCCTCGGTGAGTACCAGGCACGCATTGCCAAGGCCCAGGGCCTGATGCGCGAACAGGGTGTCGCGGCCATCTACCTGAACGCTGGCAGCAACTTGCGCTACTTCACCGGGGTGAAGTGGAGCCCGAGCGAACGCATGGTCGGTGCCGTGCTCCCTGCCGATGGTCAACTCGCCTACATTGCCCCCGCGTTTGAAGAAGGCACCATTCGCGATTTTCGCGAGGTGGACGGGGTTATCCACACTTGGCAGGAACACGAGAGCCCCTATCGCCTGCTGCTGGAAATGCTGGCCGGAATGGGCATCGCCGCCGACGCCAAGGTGGGCCTGTGCCCGTCGCTGGCCTTCTTCATGTTCGACGGCATCCGTCGTCTCGGCTCGGGCTTCGACTTCGTCGATGCGGCCTGCGTGATCAATCCCTGCCGCTTCCACAAGTCCGCCACCGAGCTGGCGCTGATGCAGCGCGCCAAGGACATGACCCTTGAAGTGCACAAGGCTGCCGCCAGCATCCTGCGCGCGGGCATCAGCACCCTTGAGGTCGCCGAGTTCATCCACCAGGCGCACCGCAAGGTGGGCGCGCCGGGTTCGACCTTCTGCATCGTGCTGTTCGGTGAGGCCAGTGCCTTTCCCCATGGCGTAAAGCACGCGCAGGTGCTGAAGGACGGCGACATGGTGCTGATCGACACCGGCTGCCAGCTCCATGGCTATCAGTCGGATATCACCCGCAGCTATGTATTCGGTTCCCCGAGCGACCGTCAGCGCACGTTCTGGAACCTGGAGAAGGCGGCGCAGCAGGCTGCCTTCGATGCGGCCCGCCTTGGCGAGCCTTGCGGCTCGGTAGACACCGCGGCGCGTCGTTGCCTGGAAGCCGGCGGCCTGGGCCCGGACTACCAGTTGCCCGGCCTGCCGCACCGCACCGGCCACGGCATCGGCATGGATATTCACGAAGGGCCTTACCTGGTGCGCGGCGACGAAACGCCGCTGGCCGAAGGCATGTGTTTCTCCAATGAGCCGATGATCTGCGTGCCGGGCGAGTTCGGCATTCGCCTGGAGGACCACTTCTACATGACGGCCACTGGGCCGCGCTGGTTTACCGAGCCGAGCCATTCCATCGACGATCCGTTCGGGTTGGGGGCCTGAGGTCTGCTTGGCGAATGAATTGGCTGTGTCCGCGTAACGTGTTGAGGGTCGTGGAATTCCTTGTAGGAGCTAGCTTGCTAGCGAACGCGGACATTTTCGCCAGCAAGCTGGCTCCTACAGGCGCCCAAGCTCACCGATAGCTAACGCAGACAGAGCGAATGATTTCGCCCCAACAGGGAAGCGGCCTACGGGTTCACCTTCACCCGCGCGAAGTTGTTCGATCCCATCGGGTTCAGCTGGAACCCGTCCACACCTTTGCGCACGGCGGCGAACTGCTTGGGATGCGCGAGGGTTATCCACGGTGCCTGCTCGTGGAAGATCGCCAGCGCCTTTCGATAGAGCTCGGCACGGCGGGTCGTATCGCTGATGGCGCGGGCTTCGCGGATCAACCCATCGAACGCCGGGTTGCACCAGCCGGCCTGATTCTCGCCTGATTTGGCCGCGGCGCAGGACAGGTTGGGTGTAAGGAAGTTGTCCGGGTCTCCGTTGTCGCCGGCCCAGCCCATGAACACCAGGTCGTGCTCACCGTTCTTGGCGCGTTTGATCAGCTCGCCCCATTCATACACGCGAATGTCTGCCTTGATGCCGATGGCGGCCAGGTCTGCCTGGAGCATCTGCGCGCCAATGCCCGGGTTGGGGTTGGTCGGTCCGCCGCCGGGGCGGGTCCAGATGCTCAGCTTGAAGCCGTCCTTGTGACCCGCTTCGGCCAGCAGTTGCCGCGCTTTTTCCGGGTCGTGAGGCCAAGGGTTCAGCTTGTCGTTGAAGCCCAGCATGCTGGCCGGGTAGGGCGCCACGGCGATGCTGGCATTCCCTTCGCCATATTGGGCGCGCAGGTAGGCGCGGGTGTCGAAGGCGAGGTTGATGGCCTGGCGTACCCGCACGTCGTCGAGCGGCGGATGGCGGGTGTTGATGCCGACGTAGGCGACGAGTAGGGAGTCCAGTTCCAGAACCTGCAAGGCCGGGTCCTGGCGCAGGGCGTCGATATCAGTCGGGCGCGGATAGACGGCAATCTGGCAGGCGCCGGCCTTGAGTTGCTGTACGCGCACGTTGGGATCGGGGGTGATGGCGAACAGCAAACGGTCGATCGCAGGTTTGCCTGCCCAGTAGTGCGTGTTGGCGCGGAAGCGGATTTGCGCATCCTTGCGGTAGCGCTCGAAAACGAACGGGCCTGTGCCGACCGGTTCGCGGTTGAGCTGTTCCGGCTTTCCAGCTTTCAGCAACTGGTCGGCGTATTCGGCGGAATAGATGGACGTGAAGCCCATGGCCAGGTCGGCGAGAAAGGGCGCCTCCGGGTGTTTCAGGGTGAAACGCACGCGGTGGTCGTCGAGCTTCTCGATGCGCTCGATCAACTGCGCGAAGGCCATGGATTCGGCATAGGGGAAGCCGCGCGGGGACAGCGTGTGCCAGGGATGAGCCGGGTCGAGCTGGCGCTGGAAACTCCAGAGCACGTCGTCGGCGTTGAGTTCACGGCTGGGAGTGAACCAGGACGTGCTGTGGAAGGTAACGCCCTTGCGTAGCTGGAACTCGTAGACGAGGCCGTCAGGGCTGATGCTCCAGCTTTCCGCCAATCCCGGTTGCAGCCGGGTGCTGCTGGGCGCGAACTGCACCAGGCGGTCGAAGACCGTCTCGGCCGAGGCATCGGCCGTGGTGGCGGCAGTGTACTGGACAATGTCGAAGCCTTCGGGGCTGGCTTCGGTGCAGACGACCAGGCTGTTGTTCCGGGCGAGGGCGGTCGTTGCGCCCAGCAGCAGAAGCAGGGGAGCAAGACGAATGAGCTTGTGCATGGACTGTCTCCTGTAGGCCCCGGCGACGATCTGCCGGGGCCGCGGTCATTCAGAGCAGGTCGAACGGAAGGGTGCTGACGATGCGTAGTTCGTCGGCACTGGCATCCACTTACTGCCGGCTTTCTCGGTGTGACCTCCAGGTGACCCTGAAGGGGCTGTTCTCAAGGCGTCCACCCTGGACTATGTAGCTTGCCGTCGGGCCATGCTCATGGTGACGCTCATCATCCATGGCTAGCACTTCCGCGCAATTGCCGTAGGCGCCGTTGCGAGCGCCCCGGTAGCGGGTGCCGTCGATGTTCCAACCCTTTGACGTACCAGACACCGGTGCGTAGCCCCGGAATCCCGAAAACCGCCCAGTCGGTATCGTATCGCACCTGGGCCGAGCGCTCGTTCGCCCGTAGTCGGAGAACAGAGTGTTGGCCAGGTGGATCGTGGCGGTTTCGCGAACGTAGTCGAAGTATTCATCGCCGTGGTTCTGTTGCCAGGCAAAGGTCAGCGAGTGGGCCTGGTGACCAAGGCTTAGGGCGAGGCTTCAGGCGTCGTTATCGATGTAACCCTCCTTGCGCGAACCGCCGTCGCGGGTGCGGTAGGCGTTGAGGGTCGTATCCAGGGCCAGTCGCCCGAGGTCTCCCGCACTATGGGGCAGGCCCAGGAATTACTGGTCCCACAAGTCGTCGAAATAGCTCGCATAGGCGGCGATTTCAAAGGCTTCCACCAGATTGTGGCGGCCTCCTAGGTAATGCACATGATCGCCCTTGGCCTGGCGGGTTCCATACTTCGTGGTGAAAGCGCCCTGAACACGAAAGTCGCCCAGTCATCTGGCCGGTTTCGGCTTTACGCAGCGCCTATAAAAAGCATGACACGCGCAGTGCCGTTGCCTTCTCGATCATGCGCTTGGCTTTGTTCAAGACGCTGCGTTTGCCCAACTGCATATAGGTGCTGCGCCGGGCCACTATCTGCCAGATGACTGCACGTCCTGCATGATCGGGCTGCTTCTGCACCCCCGGTGCAGCCCGCATCGGCACAGATCACGTTCTCCTCGCTGTGCAGCAGTTGGTCGATCTGGGGGGCATCGGCCAAGTTGGCCGCCGTACCCACGATTCTGCACGCTAGGCCAGACTCGGCATCGGCACCAATATTCGACTTCGTCCCGAAAGTACTGGTTGCCCTTCTTCGATTGGTGCATCTCAGGATCGCGTTTGCCTTCCTTGCTCTTGGTCGAGCTGGGTGCCTGAGTGATCGCCGCATCGGCGATGGTGCCCTGGCGCAGCGACAGCTTGGCGAACTGACGGTGCGAGTTTATCTCGTACAGCGCTTCCTCCATCGCCGTATGGCTGAGGGCAAACCAGCTTTGCAGCAGGTGGATGCGCAGCATGGTTTCCGGTGGGTACGGCGGACGACCACTTCCAGCCTTGGGGTAGAACGGCTCAATCAACTCCAGCAGCCCTACCCATGGTCGCGATCAAAATCAGCAGGCGCTGAAGTCAGCCAGAAATGTACGGCTACTTCAGATCATCCCCAGTGGGGAAGTGGTTTGTCAGCATATGCGCCAAGTCTATTCGGAAAACGCTATTTAAAAGTCTGTCCGTTGATCTTGGTCATTCGCTTTCGTAGATTCCTCAGTACTAAGTAAAACTGATGGAGCAACAAGTTTTGCATGGAGCAGCAGGCGAATCAGTTGATCAGTGCTTATTTCGATCTGAAGCCAGTGCTGGAAGCCGCATGGGGTATCAGGGGCGTGTGCTTATTCATCAACCAGTGGGCTATACGGCGACGGCGATAGTTTCGATCACGCTCGTTTTTATTGTGGGGGTATTCGCATACTTTGGAACCTATACGCGAACGGCGACCGTCACGGGGTTGTTAACTCCCGAGCGGGGGATGCTACGCCTTTCTTCAAGTGCAGCCGGTTTCATCTCCGAAGCCAAAGTGACCGAGGGTCAAGTTGTTGAACAAGGAGACGTGCTCTTTGTCATTTCCGGCGAACGGCTCAGTTCAGCAGGCGGCACACAACAACTGATCTCAGATCAGTTGGAGCAGCGTTTACGCTTGTTGGAGAGCAATCGCGTGTTGGCCGACAGCCGCGTCGAAACTCAACATCGGATGATCGGAAATCGGCTGCGTGCTATCGATGAAGAGCTGGCTCGTCTGGATGAAGAAATTCAATTGCAGGGTCGTCGTGTGATATTGGCTCAGACGCATCTGGAGCGCCAGAAAGAGTTGGTATCGGAGAACTTCATCTCAATTTCACAGCTACAGCAGGCCGAAGCGGAATTGTTGACCTTGCGAGGGCAGCAACAGACGTTGCGTCGCACTCAGGCGAGTTTGGGCCGAGAGCGAATCGATCTTCTAGCGCAGCTTGAGGAAACTGAACTCAGATACCAAGGCGATGTCTCCGACATCGACAATGCCATCGCGCTCGTCAGGCAGGAACAAGCCGAGAACGATGTGCGCGTTGAACAAATTATCTCGGCTCCTTTTCGAGGATATGTTACCGGCGTAAGCGTCCAGCCAGGCCAACAGGTTATGGCGGGTACGCTATTGGCGAGTCTGATCCCGTATGAGGCTGAACTGACGGCACATGTTTATGTTACTCCGCGACAGGCCGGATTTATTGAGCCAGGGCAGACGGCGCTGATGCGCTATGCCGCCTATCCCTATCAGAAATTCGGGTCAGCCCGAGGACGGGTAATGGATGTGGCGAAAAGTCCCTATGCCATTCAGGAACTCCCTGCGCATGTAGCAAGCGTACTTCAGGATTCCACTGGTACAGGCGAACTGTTCTATCGCGTAACTCTCGGTCTTGAGTTCCAGAGACTGACTGTTTATGGGGTGGCGCAGCCCCTGCAGGTTGGAATGCTGTTGGAAGCAGACATAATTCAAGATAAACGTCGACTTTATGAGTGGGTGCTTGAACCAATTTACTCTGTGACGGGTAAGTGGGCTGCTGAATAATGGTGGTTGGGGTGAACTAATGGCGTGTCCTGTGCAAGGAGATTCAAGAGGCGATATCGCGCAATGGCTTATGTGTTTTTGCGGAACAGAGCTTCTTGACGCTTCCCTGTATACGTAAGGGAAGCGAATACGGCGGCTGTATCGGATGTGCTGACATCAGGCACTGACGCAGTTGCCTAATTTAGAAGAAATATGGCGTTTCAAAAGGAGAAAGCCATGAGAGAACTTACTCTAACCGAGATGAACTTAGTGGGTGGTGCTGGCAATGCTACTGACACGGTAAATACCACAGTCACAACCGGTGGTGCGGGATATGCCGCCGGCCGTGTACTCGCGTCGGCGGCAGGCGGTGCCGTCAACGGGAGTCGCGCTGGGTTGGTTGGCGCTATTGCAGGTGCGGTAATTGGCGCCGCAGCGGGGGCTTATGACTGGTACCAGGACAGCCAAGATGGAAGCGACTATGGTGATGGAACCAACTATTAAGTAAGGCGTGTGTCAAGTGGCGCGGCATTGCGTCACTTGGCTTATTTCTCTGCGAGGAGTTTGAGGATGGCTAATAAGTTCGATTTTCTGCGTAAGTTAGCTATCTGTTTTTTTACTGTACTAACCTTGGTTTGTGCTGTTTCGACAGTGTTCTTCGCAATAAGTGGTGATGCTAGCCAAAGAAACGGGAGTGCTGTGTCAGCCTTGGTCGGAATGTTACTTGTCCTGTGGCTGAGAAAAGATCAAGAGTCTGAAAAGAGCAATCAATAGTTTAATGTGGTCATCGGGCATGGTCTTTAACTGCGTGGGTGGTAGATAATGCGCATCGCGTTTGGTGTTACGAAGAGTGATTTTTTTGACGAGTATCTGTACAGAAAGCCTCATGTTTTTAAAGGTGCTATCCAAGGAGTGCGTATAGGCTGGAAAGATATAAGTGAAATTTACGAGAGGGCGGATGCGTCCGATAGAAGTTTTAAGTTGATGGATGGTCGTGAGATTCCAAAGACGGAGTACGTGGAGTCTTATATGAATGTTGGGCGCCTAGAGCATCGATACATCAAGTCTGTGATTTATAGGTATATGCGAGAGGGCGCAACGCTTGTCTTCAATAGAATAAAAAACGAACCCTTCGTGACTGCCATATCCAAGCAGATTGCCAACTATGCAGGTGCGCAGGTTATCGTCAGCGGGTATGCTGCTTTCAGCGGTAAGTCTTCCTATAGAAGTCATTGGGATACAAGGGATGTTTTTGCTGTTCAGCTCCTGGGGCGGAAGCGTTGGATCATCAAGAGGCCTAACTTTGTTTTCCCTTTATTCATGCAGCAGACAAAAAATATGTCCGAAGCGGTAGAACCGGAAGAGGTTTATTTAGACGTTATTCTTGAGCCCGGTGACATCATATATGTGCCTCGTGGATGGTGGCACAATCCGCTTCCTCTTGGAGGGGAGACATTTCATCTCGCTGTCGGCACATTCGCACCTACTGGTTTTGACTATTTACGCTGGCTGCTTAATTTGCTGCCTGAGATTCCTGATGTTAGGAAAAACTTTCATGACTTTGAGCGAGACAAGGAATCTCTGAGAACTATCGCGGCAAGCCTTGGGGCTGCCGTCAGTGATCGAAGTAATTTTGAAAAATTTATGCGGGCCTACATAGGTCAGCATAGAGTGGACTCAAAGATTGCACTCCATATCCTTGGCGATGGCAGCAATCATCAGCTCGATTTGAAGCAGATCGTTCGGTTGAATGCTAACTTGCTGTACCGATTCTCGGAAGGGTTCGTGGTGATCAATGGAAACAAAATCAATATCGATGATGTGGGTTTCGAGTTGATTGAGTTCATTCATAACCAAGGAATTTGTAGCGTAGCTAGGATTCAGGAGAGGTTTTCAGAGCACGGAGAGGATCTTGTCAACAAGGCGCTGTTTCAGTTGGCTCTCAATGACGTGATCGAAATTGTTGACTGACTCCCAGATTTCTGTCGAGTTGATTGCCCTTCATTTCGAAGCCAGGGCTTAAAAGTTCCGTGGCATGGTTATTGCGCCTTGCCATCAGGAAATTCTAGAACTGTCGCGCGACTGACTGCGTGATGCGGTTCATGGATACGTTGAAGCATGAAAGCAGTATTGCAAGCGGAAAGCCAGGAATGCGGACTGGCTTGCCTGGTGATGATCGCTGGTTACCATGATCTTCACCTTGATTTGATTAGCCTGCGCCGACGTTTTTCTATTTCATTGAAAGGCACTAACCTTGCCCAATTGGTGCGATATGCGCAGATCCTCGATTTCTCGTGCCGTCCATTGCGGCTAGAACTCGAAGATGTCGGTAAGCTGAGGCTGCCATGCATCCTGCACTGGAACATGAACCACTTTGTGGTGCTGGAGAAGGTTCGGGGAAATCGTCTCTATTTGCTTGATCCTGCCGTGGGGCGCCGTGCTCTGTCGCTGAGTGAGGCGTCGACGCATTTCACCGGCATTGCGCTGGAACTGAGCCCGAACGCGACGTTCCGCCCGGCCCAGCAGAAGACTCGTGTGCGTCTGCGCGACCTGATCGGGCGTGCGGTAGGCTTGAGGCGGGCGCTGGCCAATATTTTCGTGCTTGCCTTGGCGCTGGAGGTGGTCGCACTGCTGTCCCCACAGGTGACGCAGTGGGTGGTTGACGGTGCGCTGGTGTCGTCGGATCGGGATCTGTTGCTGATCGCGGTGCTGGGCGGATGTCTCTTGATTGTGATCGACTTCGCGCTGCGAATGGCACGTGGCTGGATGGGGCTTCGGCTGAATCAGCAGCTTGCCTTGCAGTGGTCGGGCAATCTTTTCAGCCACCTGCTTCGCCTGCCCTGGACCTTCTTCGAGAAGCGCCAGCTTGGAGATATCACGGCTCGCTTCCACTCGTTGACCGCCATACGCAACGTCCTCACCAACGGGGCAATCATGGTGGTGCTTGATGGTCTGGTCACATTGATCACGCTCGGCATGATGCTGCTCTACAGCATCACCTTGACCGGTATTGTACTGGTCGCCCTTGCGCTGTACGCGAGCCTAAGAGCTGTGTTTTATCAGCCGCTTCGTAATGCCTCCGAAGAGCGCATTGTGTTGGCTGCGCGCGAGAATTCCTACTTTCTGGAAACGATCCGGGCGGTTCAGCCGCTCAAGTTGTTCAACACGGCTTCACTGCGGTTGGCGACCTGGCAAAACATGCTCGCTGACGTTCAGAACCGGGACGTGGCCACGCAGAAGCTGCTTCTCGTGTTCGCCAGTCTCAACACCCTGATCTTTGGTTTGGAGAGCATGCTGTTGCTCTATTTGGGCGGTTTGGCTGTGTTGGAAAGAGAGTTGTCGCTGGGCATGCTGTTGGCGTTCATTGCCTACAAGAGCCAGTTTACTGGTCGAGCCAGCCAGTTAATCGATCTCTGCGTTGAGATACGAATGTTGTCGTTGCACGCGGAGCGCTTGGCAGATATTGCACTGGAGTCGCCGGAACCTGAAAGTGTGATGGAGACCGACCTGGAGCGGATAGAGCCGAGTATTGAGCTGCGGGATGTGTCGTTCCGTTACGCAGAGGGGGAGCCCTGGATATTGCGCAACCTGTCCCTGACCATCAAGGCGGGCGAGTCTGTGGCAATCGTCGGCCGCTCGGGCTGCGGTAAGAGCACTCTATTTAAACTGATGCTTGGTCTGCTTACGCCGACTGAGGGCGAAATTCTAGTGGGTGGCATTCCAGTTCGGCAGTTGGGACCACAGGCCCTGCGAAATCTGGTCGGTGCTGTCATGCAAGAGGATCAACTATTCGCTGGGTCGCTGGCAGAGAACATCGCCAGCTTCGATCCCGATGCAAGTCAGGAGCGGATTGAAGAGGCAGCCCGTCAGGCCCATATCCACAAGGCGATTGCAAAGATGCCCATGGGCTATCAGACATTGATGGCTGAAATGGGAAGCGGGCTGTCAGGCGGGCAGCGGCAGCGGGTTCTACTGGCTCGGGCTCTGTACAAGCAGCCACGCATCTTGGCCATGGATGAAGCTACCAGCCATCTGGATCTGCACAGCGAAAAGCATGTAGTGACGTCATTGCACCAGATGGCAGTTACCCGGATCACAATAGCCCACCGACGTGAAACCATTGCTTTTGCCAAGCGCCTTGTCTGTCTGGAGCGGGGCTGCATCGTGGAAGACGTTCGTCTCGATGAGAGCCAAGTTTCGGCATGATATGGGGGAAACGAGGATGGCTGGTCTTGTGGACCTGGGGCTTGGCAAGCGTGATTGATCCGGTTCGGGCGGATGATTTGCTGACAGCTTATCGACTCGCTCTGAGACACGACGCACAGTATTCCGCTGCCCTCGCTCAGCGGCGCGCAGGAGATGAAGGGCTGAACCAGGGGCGAGCAGGACTGTTGCCGCAGATTTCGTTCGACGCTCAGACGAGTTGGAGCGAAACCGAGTACGAAGTCGTCAATGGGGCGATAAAGAAGCGCCGCCAGAACCGCAGCTATGGCGTTCAACTAGTGCAGCCGCTGTTTCGCTGGCAAAGTTGGATTCAGTACCAACAGGGCGGACTACAAAAACTACTTGCCGAGCTTCAAGCGAAGAGTGCTGGCCAAGCGTTGATGTTGCGTGTGGCTGAAGCGTATTTCAATGTTCTGAACGCGGCCGATGTGATTGACGCACTGGAACAGTTGCAGGCGGCAGACGAGCTACAACTAGCCAGCGCACGCAAGAATTTCGACCTGGGCAATGCCAGCATCGTCGACGTGCACGAGGCTCAAATGAGCCACGATAGAATTACGGCGCAGTTGGTGAAAGCCCGAAGTGATCTAGTGCTGGCCCGTCATGCGCTGGCTCGGCTCACGGGCAGGCGCCCAGGGGCGCTTAAACGCTTGGGGAACCAAGTGATGCTGAGCCCACCGGAACCGGTTGATGTGGAAGCATGGGTCATGAATGCGGAGCGGGACAGTCTTGAGGTACAGACTCAGGAGTTGGTGCTGCAGATTGCTGGCAACGAGGTTCGCAGTCGCAAGGCGGAACACTTGCCGACACTCGATATGGTAGTCAGCCAGAACATGCAGCAAAGTCCCAATGTCAGCACAGAGCGCAGCGAGTCCGCGGCCATTGGAGTACGGTTGAGTATGCCGCTATTCAGCGGTGGTCGGACTACCTCGTCTGCGCGCGAGGCTGTGGCACTGCACCAGCAGGCCGAATATGAACTGGAGGATACACGGCGTGGTGCGGCTCTGGCCGCACGCGAGGCGTGGTCTGGTGTTATGGATGGGATTGCCCAGGTCAAGGCATTGGAGGTGGCACGGGTTTCTGCGGATACAGCAGTGAGATCGAATCGACGAGGCTATCAAGTTGGGGTGCGCACGGGCGCGGACGTGCTTGAGGTACAAGGCCAGTTAAGTGACTTCGTGCAGCAGCTTGCCAAGGCTCGATACGATGTATTATTTGCGCAATTGCGGCTCAAGGCGGCTATTGGTGCTTTGTCACCAGTGGATCTTGACAAGATCAATGTGTTGCTTGAATAGACATAGACGTGCTTTTAGCGAGCAGGCGGTCGGAGCACTCGGCGAAGTATTTGGAGGCCAGGTCGGCGAGAAAGGGCGCCTCCGGGTGTTTCAGAGTGAAACGCACGCGGTGGTCGTCGAGCTTCTCGATGCGCTCGATCAACTGCGCGAAGGCCATGGATTCGGCATAGGGGAAGCCGCGCGGGGACAGCGTGTGCCAGGGATGAGCCGGGTCGAGCTGGCGCTGGAAACTCCAGAGCACGTCGTCGGCGTTGAGTTCACGGCTGGGAGTGAACCAGGACGTGCTGTGGAAGGTAACGCCCTTGCGTAGCTGGAACTCGTAGACGAGGCCGTCAGGGCTGATGCTCCAGCTTTCCGCCAATCCCGGTTGCAGCCGGGTGCTGCCGGGCGCGAACTGCACCAGGCGGTCGAAGACCGTCTCGGCCGAGGCATCGGCCGTGGTGGCGGCGGTGTACTGGACAATGTCGAAGCCTTCGGGGCTGGCTTCGGTGCAGACGACTAGGGATTGACTGGCGGCTGTGTAGAGGGGAAGGCAGAGAGCGAGGGTCAGCAGGCTTCGACGCATCGGACTTCCTTGGGGCAGAAATGAAAACGGGGCCCGAAGGCCCCGTTTGCCGGCTTACTTGCCGACGCTCACGCCATAGAAGGAGTTGAGCGCGAACGGGCTGATCAGGAAGTCCTGCACGTTCTTGCGCATCGGCTGGTAGACAGTGGAGTGGGCGATCGGGGTGATCGGCACGTTGTCTTTCAGGATGTGCTGGGCCTGCTTGTACATCTCGGTGCGCTTGGCCTGGTCTGGGGTGGCCTTGGCTTGCTTGATCAGCTTGTCGTAGCTGGCGTCGCACCATTTGGAGAAGTTGTTGCCATCCACGGCGTCGCAGCCATAGAGGGTGCCCAGCCAGTTGTCCGGGTCACCGTTGTCGCCGCTCCAGCCAATCAGCATGGCGTCATGCTCGCCACCCTTGGCGCGCTTGATGTACTCGCCCCACTCGTAGGTGACGATCTTGGCCTTGATGCCCACTTTGGCCCAGTCGGACTGGAGCATTTCGGCCATCAGCTTGGCGTTCGGGTTGTACGGACGCTGGACCGGCATGGCCCAGAGGGTGATCTCGGTACCTTCGGCAACCCCGGCGGCCTTCAGCAGTTCCTTGGCCTTCTCCGGGTTGTAGCCGGCGTCCTTGATGGTCTCGTCGTAGGACCACTGGGTCGGCGGCATGCCGTTGACGGCGAGCTGGCCGGCGCCCTGGTAGACGGCGTCGATGATGGCTTTCTTGTTCACCGCCATGTCCAGCGCCTGGCGCACTTCAAGCTTGTCGAACGGCTTGTGGGTGACGTTGTAGGCGATGTAGCCGAGGTTGAAGCCCGGCTGGGACGGCATGTCCAGGTTGCTGTCTTTCTTCAGTGCATCCAGGTCGGCCGGACGCGGGAATAGGGTGACCTGGCATTCGCCGGCCTTGAGCTTCTGCATGCGCACCGAGGCGTCGGTGTTGATGGCGAAGATCAGGTTGTCGATCTTCACGTCCTCGGGTTTCCAGTAGTCCTTGTTGCCGGTGAAGCGGATCTGGGCGTCCTTCTGGTAGCGCTTGAAGACGAAGGGGCCAGTGCCGATGGGCTTCTGGTTGATGTCGGCAGCCTTGCCGGACTTCAGCAACTGGTCGGCGTACTCGGCGGACTGGATGGAGGCGAAGCTCATCGCCAGGTTCTGGATGAACGCGGCGTCCACGCCGTTGAGGGTGAACTTGACGGTGTTGGCGTCGATCTTCTCGACCTTGGCGATGTTGGCGTCCATCCCCATGTCGGTGAAGTAAGGGAACTCGGTGGGGTACGCCTTACGGAACGGATGTTCCTTGTCGAGCATGCGCTGGAAGGTGAAGAGCACGTCATCGGCGTTGAAATCGCGGGTGGGCTTGAAGTACTCGGTGGTGTGGAACTTCACGCCCTTGCGCAGGTGGAAGGTGTAGCTGAGGCCGTCGGGAGAAACATCCCACTTCTCGGCCAGGCCCGGGACCACCGCAGTGCCGCCACGCTCGAACTGGCTCAAGCGGTTGAAGACGGTTTCTGCAGCGGCGTCGAAATCGGTGCCGGTGGTGTATTGGCCCGGATCGAAACCGGCGGGGCTGCCTTCGGAGCAGAACACCAGGTTGCTTGCAGCGCTGGCGAAGGGCGCGCTGGCGATCAGCCCTGCGGCGACAAGTGCCTGGATGACGGCGTTTTTACGCATGTTGACCTCATGTTTATTCTGTTTGTCATCGTGAGGGGCCCTTTGTGGGGGCCTTGCGAGAAGCTATGCAGGGCATATGCCCGGCGCAAGAGCTGGACCGGAAAGAGTGTAGTCGGCGGGATAAAGCTGTAAGGGCTTGTCGCAATTTTGCAAATTCAAGCCTGAGGAGGGGAGAGGGCGCCGCCCCGAAAGGCCGCGGCGCCCTGTTTTGGATCAGGGCATCTGCACTTCGATGGTGCCATCGGCGCTGACGCTGACGCGGCTGGTGCCGGCCTCGATCTCGGGAACGGCAGCGCCGTCGGCGTAACCCTTGGCGGCCATGGCACGCATCATGATCGGCTGCGGCGGCTGGAAACCGGCGCTGTTCAGGCTCAGGTTGACCAGCTTGTAGCCCTTGCCGCCCAGGGCACTGGTAGCCAGCTGGGCGCGGGCCTTGAAGGCATCGACAGCCTGCTTGATCAGATCGTCTTCATGAGTCTTGCGGGTTTTGTCTGCGATGCTGAAGTTCATCCCGGCCATTTTCAGCTGACCCAGCAGATCGGCGCTGAGTTGGGAGAGCGTAGCGAAGTCGGCGCTTTCCAGGCGCACTTCGGCGCGCTCGCGCCAGGCGGTGATCTTCTGGCCTTTCTCGTCATACACCGGGTAGCTGTTGCGGCTGCCCAGGCTGACAGTGACACCCTTGGTCTTGCGGGCCTTTTCCACTGCGGCGTTGAGCGTGCGGGTGATTTCGTCCGCCAGCTTGGCCGGGTCGGTATTCTGCGATTCGCTGTAGAGGGTGACGTGCATCAGGTCGTGGGCCACTTCCTGGCTGACCTCGGCGCGCACGGCCACCTGGTTGTAGTGGACATCGTCGCCGGCCTGGGCCGAGAGGCTGCCGAGGCTGGCGGCGCAAAGGGCGAGGGCGGCGGCGAGGCGAGTGAACTTGGGCATGACGACTCCTTGTGGGACAGGTTTCCGCGCGGGTTGCGCGGTATTTCTCCGTATGGGACGAGGGTAACCGGCCATTCGGGTTAACGACGACGCAAATTGACCAACAGTTGGAACAGATGTTCCAGCCAATGCTGGCTTTTTGATGACCTTGTGGGGGCGAATTCATTCACCAAGCAGACCGCAGGCCTGCCCAGCGAGCTAGAAGGGGCCGCTGCGGCGAGTTGCCGCAGAGGCGATCCCCGGTCCGCCTTGGTTATACTCCGGCGATTCCAGGGAGTACCCATGCTCGAACCCGTACAGCTACTGTCTGCCAGCCGCCAGAACCTGCTGCGGCTGACCCTGATCCGCATCCTTGTCCTGGCCGCCCAGGCCGGCTCGGTCGGCCTTGCCTACAAGGCTCAACTGCTGCAATTGCCCTGGCTGGCCCTGAGCCTGACCCTCGGCGTCTCGCTGGTGCTCTGCGTCGGCACGGCGCTGCGCTTGCGCGGGCCCTGGCCGGTGACCGAGCTGGAATATGCCGTCCAGCTTGGCCTCGACCTGGTTATCCACAGCGTGCTGCTGTATTTCTCCGGGGGCTCGACCAACCCCTTCGTCTCTTATTACCTGGTCCCGCTGACCATCGCCGCGGCAACCCTGCCCTGGCTCTACACCCTCACGCTCGCGGGCCTTGCGCTGGCGGCTTATACCCTGCTGCTGGTGCTGTTCCATCCGCTGGAAATGCCCACCGGCCAGCGTGAGTCGCTGCTGATCTACGGCATGTGGCTGAGCTTTGCCCTGGCGGCCGCGCTGATCACCTTCTTCGTCGCACGCATGGCTGAAGAGCTGAGGCGCCAGGACCAGTTGCAGGCGGTGCGTCGCGAGGAAAGCATGCGCGACCAGCAACTGCTGGCGGTGGCCACTCAGGCTGCCGGTGCCGCCCATGAGCTGGGTACACCGTTGGCGACCATGAGCGTGCTGCTCAAGGAACTGCGCCAGGAATATGGCGACAAGCCAGGCCTGCAGGACGACCTGGCCCTGCTGCAGGAACAGGTCATGCTCTGCAAGGACACGCTGCAGCAACTGGTGCGCGCCGCAGAGGCGGATCGTCGCCAGGCGGTGGTGGAGCAATCGGTTATCGAGTGGCTGGAAGTCACGCTCAACCGTTGGCACCTGATGCGCCCGGAAGCCACCTACCGCTACCAGTGCATGGGGCTTGGTGTGGCGCCGAGGCTGAAACCCCCGGCCGACCTCACCCAGGCGCTGTTGAACCTGCTCAACAACGCGGCCGATGCCTGTCCGGAAAAGCTCGACATCCGCGTCAACTGGGATCACCAATGGATGGTCCTGACCATCCGCGACCACGGTGCCGGTGTACCCCTGGCCATCGCGGAGCAGCTTGGCCGGCCGTTCTTCACCACCAAGGGCAAGGGTTTCGGCCTCGGCCTGTTCCTGAGCCAGGCCAGCGTTACCCGCGCCGGCGGTACGGTTAAACTTTATAACCATGAAGAAGGCGGCACCCTGACCGAGCTGCGCCTGCCGCGCACCTATGGCGTCGCCTGAGTGCCTTGACGAAGAGGAAGCGAGATGACTGACGAACCCCTGATCGAAGGCGAAGAGCAACCCCACCTGCTGCTGGTGGACGATGACGCCACCTTCACTCGCGTAATGGCGCGGGCCATGACGCGTCGCGGTCTGCGAGTGACGGTGGCCGGTTCCGCCGAAGAAGGGCTGCAGTTGGCCAAGGAAGACCTGCCCGACTACGCCGTGCTGGACCTGAAGATGGACGGTGATTCCGGCCTGGTGCTATTGCCCAAGCTGCTGGAACTGGATGCCGAGATGCGCGTTGTGATCCTGACCGGCTATTCGAGCATCGCCACCGCGGTGGAGGCGATCAAACGCGGCGCCACCAATTACCTGTGCAAGCCGGCCGACGCCGACGATGTACTGACCGCGCTGCTTTCCGAGCACGCCGACCTGGACAGCCTGGTGCCGGAAAACCCGATGTCGGTGGATCGCCTGCAGTGGGAACACATCCAGCGCGTGCTGGCCGAGCACGACGGCAATATCTCCGCCACCGCCCGTGCCCTCGGCATGCACCGCCGGACCTTGCAGCGCAAACTGCAGAAGCGGCCGGTAAGGCGCTGATCCCGTCCCGGTCTGCTCCTTGTTTGTAGGGGCGAATTCATTCGCCCCTACAAAGATGTTCCGCCCCTGATTCTGCAAGCCCCGCGAAAGCCATTTCCCCGCCGTAATTGGTATCCTTAGCCGCCTATCTATTCCCGCCGCCAAGGTTCACCCATGCTCGCCGTCGTCCAGCAGACCCTCAGCATCACCGCGCCGGTGTTCTCCATGCTGTTCCTGGGCGTGGGCCTCAAGCGCCTCGGCTGGATCGATAGCGCCTTCATCAATACCGCGTCATCGCTGGTGTTCAAGGGCACCATGCCGACCCTGCTGTTCCTCGGGATCGTCCAGGCGGACCTGCGCACGGCGCTACGGCCGGAGCTGATTGGCTATTTCGTCGCGGCGACCCTGGTGTGCTTCCTGATTGGCTGGGGCTGGGCCATCCTGCGCTGTCCGGCGGCGGATCGCGGCATCTATACCCAGGGCGCCTTTCGCGGCAACAACGGCATCGTTGGCCTGGCCCTGGCCACCAGCATGTACGGCGACTACGGCCTATCGGTGGGCAGTATCCTCGGCGGGGTGGTGATCCTCAGCTACAACACGCTGTCGTCCATCGTCCTGGCGATCTACAGCCCGGATGCCAAGAGCGACCCCGTGAGTCTTGCCAGGAGCATCATCAGCAACCCGCTGATCATCGGTGTACTGGCCGCGCTTCCGGTGGCGTACTGGCAATTGCCGTTGCCGGCCTGGCTGATCACCTCGGGCGAGTATTTCGCACAGATGACCTTGCCCCTGGCGTTGATCTGCATCGGTGGGACCCTGTCGCTGGCGTCCTTGCGCTCCAGCGGCAAGATCGCCATCAGCGCCAGCCTGATGAAAATGGTCTGGCTGCCTATCCTGGCAACCTTCGGCGCCTGGCTGTGCGGGTTCCGCGATGCCGACCTGGCAATCCTCTTCCTCTACTTCGCCAGCCCCACCGCTGCGGCGAGTTTCGTGATGGCCCGCGCGGTGAACGCCAACCATGAGCTAGCAGCGGCGATCATTGTGATGACCACCCTGGCGGCGGTGGTGACCACCAATATCGGCTTGTTCCTGTTGCAGTGGGCGGGCTGGATCTGAGTCCGGCGCGGGAAGCGGTAGGGTGGGCTTCAGCCCACGCTGTTTATCGAGGGTCGACTTAGGCGGCGGGAAGGCAACGTGGGCTGAAGCCCACCCTACGAAAAATGTCAGGCCTTCTGGTAGTCGTCGATGACTTCCTGGGCGGCGCGGAAGGCATCGATGGCGGCAGGAACGCCGGCGTAGACCGCGCAGTGCAGCAGCGCTTCGCGGATTTCCTCGACTGTGCATCCGTTGTTGAGCGCACCGCGTACATGGCCTTTCAGCTCTTGCGGGCATTTCAGCGCGGTGAGGGCGGCGAGGGTGATCAGGCTGCGGGTCTTGCGCGGCAGGCCCTCGCGGTTCCACACGCCGCCCCAGGCGTGTTCGTTGACGAAGTCCTGCAGCGGCTGGGTGAATTCGGTGGCATTGCCCAGGGCACGGTCGACGAAAGCGTCGCCCATGACTTCCCGGCGTACCTGCAGGCCGGATTTGCGTTCTTCATTCATTGCGATTCTCCAGTCAGTCGAGGGATTCCACGCGCACCGGAACCACGCCGGCGCGCAGCATCCCCAGGCGTTCGGCCGCTTCGCGGGAGAGGTCGACGATGCGGCCACGAACATGGGGGCCGCGATCATTGATGCGCACCACCACCGAGCGGTCGTTGTTGAGGTTGGTGACCTTCACCCGGGTACCGAAGGGCAAGGTGCGGTGTGCGGCGGTCAGGGCGTGCTGGTCGAAGCGTTCGCCACTGGCGGTGCGCTTGCCATGGTGCCTGGCGCCGTAATAGGACGCCTTGCCTTCGGCGCGGTAGTCGTGGCCAGACTCGCTACCGCCTCCGAAAGGGCTCGTGCTGCAGCCGGCCAGCAGGAGAGCAAGCGCCGGGAGCCAGAACAGGGATCGAAACATGCCGAATACCTCGGACAAGAAAACGCCGGGCAAGCCCGGCGTCCTTAATGGTGTCAGCCTTCGAGCTTCTTCTTGAGCAATTCGTTCACTTGGCCGGGGTTGGCCTTGCCCTTGGAAGCTTTCATCGCCTGGCCGACGAAGAAACCGAACATCTTGGCGCGCTTGGCTTCATCGCTGGCGCGGTACTGTTCGACCTGGGCGGTGTTGGCAGCCAGCACTTCGTCGAGCATGGACTCGATGGCGCCGGTGTCGGTGACCTGCTTCAGGCCTTTCTTCTCGATGATCTCGTCGGCGGAACCTTCGCCGGCGGCCATGGCTTCGAAGACCATCTTGGCGATCTTGCCGGAAATGGTGTTGTCCTTGATGCGCAGGATCATGCCACCCAGTTGATCGGCGGAAACCGGTGACTGCTCGATTTCCAGGCCATCCTTGTTGAGCAGGCTGGAGAGTTCGCCCATCACCCAGTTGGCGGCCAGCTTGGCGTCACCACAAACCTTCTGCACGACTTCGAAGTAGTCGGCCATTTCACGGCTGGCGGACAGCACGCTGGCGTCATAGGCGGACAGGCCGAACTCGCTCTGGAAGCGTTCGCGCTTCTGGTTGGGCAGTTCCGGCAGTTGAGCGCGCACTTCGTCGAGGAAGCTCTTCTCGATCACCACCGGCAACAGGTCGGGGCAGGGGAAGTAACGGTAGTCGTTGGCTTCCTCCTTGCTGCGCATGGAGCGGGTTTCGTCCTTGTTCGGGTCGTACAGGCGGGTTTCCTGCACCACCTTGCCGCCGTCCTCGATCAGTTCGATCTGCCGCTGCACTTCGTGGTTGATCGCCTTCTCGATGAAGCGGAACGAGTTGACGTTCTTGATCTCGGCACGGGTGCCGAACTCGGCCTGGCCTTTCGGGCGGACCGAGACGTTGCAGTCGCAGCGCAGCGAGCCTTCGGCCATGTTGCCGTCGCAGATACCCAGGTAGCGCACCAGGGCATGGATGGCCTTGACGTAGGCGACCGCTTCCTTGGCGCTGCGGATGTCCGGTTCGGAAACGATTTCCAGCAGCGGGGTGCCGGCACGGTTCAGGTCGATGCCGCTCATGCCGTGGAAGTCTTCGTGCAGGCTCTTGCCGGCGTCTTCTTCCAGGTGCGCGCGGGTGATGCCGACGCGCTTGATGGTGCCGTCTTCCAGGGTGATGTCGAGGAAGCCCTTGCCGACGATCGGCAGATCCATCTGGCTGGTCTGGTAGCCCTTGGGCAGGTCCGGATAGAAGTAGTTCTTGCGCGCGAAGACGTTCTTCTCGGCGATTTCGGCGTCGATGGCAAGGCCGAACTTGCAGGCCATGCGCACGGCTTCTTCGTTCAGCACCGGCAGGGTGCCGGGCATGCCGAGGTCAACCAGGCTGGCCTGGGTGTTGGGCTCGGCACCGAAGGTGGTGGCGCTGCCGGAGAAAATCTTCGATTGGGTGCTGAGCTGTGCGTGGATTTCCAGCCCGATCACTGTTTCCCATTGCATGTACGTGTTCCTCAGAATCCGGCCGGGGCACGAGTGTGCCAATCGGTCGCCTGCTGGTACTGGTGGGCGACGTTGAGCAGACGGCTTTCCTGGAAGTAGGGCGCCAGTAGCTGTACACCGACCGGCAAGCCATCGATGAAGCCGGCGGGCATGGAAAGCCCTGGCAGACCCGCCAGGTTGGCGGTGATGGTGTAGATGTCTTCCAGGTACTGGGCGACCGGGTCGTTGTTCTTCTCGCCGAGTTTCCAGGCCGGGTTGGGCGTGGTTGGGCCCAGGATCACGTCGACTTCATTGAATGCACTGACGAAGTCGTTCTTGATCAGGCGGCGGATCTTCTGCGCCTTCAGGTAGTAGGCGTCGTAGTAGCCGGCGGACAGGGCGTAGGTGCCGACCATGATGCGGCGCTTCACTTCGGCGCCAAAGCCTTCGGCGCGGGAGCGCTTGTACAGGTCTTCCAGGTTCTGTGGGTTTTCGCAGCGATAGCCGAAGCGCACGCCGTCGAAACGCGACAGGTTGGAGGAGGCCTCTGCCGGGGCGATCACGTAGTAGGCCGGGATGGCGTGCTGCATGTTCGGCAGGCTGATTTCCTTGACGGTGGCGCCCAGCGTCTTCAGTTCTTCGACAACGGCCAGCACCGTGTCGGCGATGCGGCTGTCGAGGCCGGCGCCGAAGTATTCCTTCGGCAGGCCGATGCGCAGGCCGGCGAGCGGTTGGTTCAGGCTGGCGAGGTAGTCATCCACCGGTTGGTCGACACTGGTGGAGTCCTTCGGGTCGAAACCGGCCATGGCGCCGAGCATCAGCGCGCAGTCCTCGGCGGTACGGGCCAGCGGACCGCCCTGATCGAGGCTGGAGGCGTAGGCGATCATGCCCCAGCGGGAAACCCGGCCGTAGGTGGGCTTGATGCCGGTGAGGTTGGTGAAGGCAGCCGGCTGGCGGATCGAGCCACCGGTATCGGTGCCGGTAGCCGCGGGCACCAGGCGCGCAGCGACGGCCGCGGCGGAACCACCGGAAGAGCCGCCGGGTACGCGGTCCAGGGCCCAGGGGTTCTTTACCGCGCCGTAGTGGCTGGACTCGTTGGAGGAGCCCATGGCGAACTCGTCCATGTTCAGCTTGCCGAGGCTGACTGCGCCGGCTGCCTTGAGGCGGGCGACGACGGTGGCATCGTAGGGCGCCTTGAAACCGTCGAGGATCTTCGAGGCGCAGCTGGTCAGCACGCCTTCGGTGCAGAACAGGTCCTTGTGGGCGATGGGGGCGCCGAGCAGGGCGCCTTGCTCACCGGCGGCACGCCGTGCGTCGGCTGCCTTGGCCTGTTCGATGGCCGGTTCGTCGGTGATGCTGATAAAGCTGTTCAATTGCGGATCGAGCTGGTGGATGCGAGCCAGCAGGCCGCGGGTCAGCTCTTCGGCGGAGAATTCCTTGGCGGCGAGGCCACGGGCGATCTCGGCGAGGGTCAGTTGATGCATGGGGAACCCTTTCCTTATTCGATGACTTTAGGCACGAGGTACAGGCCGCTCTCGACGGCCGGCGCGATGGCCTGGTAGGCCTCGCGTCGGTTTTCCTCGGTGACGCTGTCGGCGCGCAGGCGCTGGGTGGCGTCCAGCGGGTGGGCCATGGGTTCGATGCCGTCGGTGTCCACGGCTTGCATGGCGTCGATCAGGCCGAGGATGTTGTTCAGGGTCTCGGTGGTACGCGGGATATCGGCCTCGTTCAGGCCCAGTCGGGCGAGATGGGCGATTTTTTCCACGTCGGAGCGTTCAAGCGCCATCGGGGGTCTCCAACTAGAAGCGGCCTGCGTGGGCAGTCGACCGTGCGGGAATCGAGCGGGGAACGGTGCTGCGAACGAGCGGTCAAAGGCCGCGATGATGGGCCTTGGTGGCCCGGAAAAACAGGCAATTTAACATATCGGCGCCTTGCCCAAAATCCCCGTCATTGTTAGAGTTTGCCGCACTTTTTTACCCACGCGTTGCCTAGGGTCCCTCTCCCATGTTCAAGAAACTGCGTGGCATGTTTTCCAGCGATCTGTCGATCGACCTGGGCACTGCCAATACCCTTATTTACGTGCGTGAGCGCGGTATCGTCCTCAACGAACCCTCGGTGGTCGCCATTCGTAACCACGGCAACCAGAAGAGCGTGGTAGCCGTAGGTACCGAAGCCAAGCGCATGCTGGGCCGTACTCCTGGCAACATCTCCGCCATCCGTCCGATGAAGGACGGCGTGATCGCCGACTTCAGCGTCTGCGAAAAGATGCTGCAGTACTTCATCAACAAGGTTCACGAAAACAGCTTCCTGCAGCCGAGCCCGCGCGTCCTGATCTGCGTGCCCTGCAAATCCACCCAGGTGGAACGCCGTGCCATCCGTGAATCCGCCCTGGGCGCCGGCGCCCGCGAAGTATTCCTGATCGAAGAGCCCATGGCGGCTGCCATCGGCGCCGGTCTTCCCGTGGAAGAAGCCCGCGGGTCCATGGTCGTGGATATCGGTGGCGGTACCACCGAAATCGCCCTGATCTCCCTGAACGGCGTGGTCTACGCCGAATCCGTACGAGTCGGCGGCGACCGCTTCGACGAATCCATCGTCACCTACGTGCGCCGTAACTACGGCAGCCTGATCGGCGAATCCACCGCCGAGCGCATCAAGCAGGAAATCGGCACCGCCTTCCCGGGTGGCGAGGTCCGCGAGATCGATGTCCGTGGCCGTAACCTGGCCGAAGGCGTACCGCGCAGCTTCACCCTGAACTCCAATGAAGTGCTGGAAGCCCTGCAGGAGTCCCTGGCGACCATCGTTCAGGCGGTGAAGAGCGCCCTGGAGCAATCTCCGCCGGAACTGGCGTCCGACATCGCCGAGCGCGGCCTGGTGCTGACCGGTGGTGGCGCGCTGCTGCGCGATCTGGACAAGCTGCTGGCCCAGGAAACCGGACTGCCGGTGATCGTCGCAGAAGATCCGCTGACCTGCGTCGCCCGTGGCGGCGGCCGTGCCTTGGATATGATGGACCGTCACGCGATGGATCTGCTCTCCACCGAGTAAGGTCGGAGAGCAACGCAGCCATAGGAGCGGGCCATCAAACCGCTATTCACCAAGGGACCTTCGCTCGGCGTGCGCCTGTTGGTGTTCGCCGTGCTTTCGGCTGCACTGATGGTGGTCGACGCCCGCTTTGACACGCTCAAACCCATGCGCAGCCAGATGGGTCTCGTGCTCACGCCTTTCTATTGGCTGGCCGACTTGCCGGTGCGTGTCTGGGATGGCGTCAGTGATCAGTTCACCAGCCGCAGTACCCTGATCGCCGAGAACGAGAAGCTCAAGGCCGAGGCCCTGCTGATGCAGCGTCGCCTGCAGAAGCTGGCGACCCTGACCGAGCAGAACGTTCGGTTGCGCGAGCTGCTCAACTCTTCTGCCCTGGTGGATGAAAAAGTCCTGGTTGGCGAGTTGATCGGCGTCGATCCCAACCCCTTCACCCACCGCATCCTGATCGACAAGGGCGAGAAGGATGGCGTGTTCCTCGGCCAGCCGGTGCTCGATGCCCGCGGTCTGATGGGCCAGGTGGTGGAGGTGATGCCCTATACATCCCGCGTGCTGTTGCTGACCGATACCACCCACAGCATTCCGGTGCAGGTGAACCGCAACGGCCTGCGCGCCATTGCCAGTGGCACGGGCAACCCCGAGCGCCTTGAGCTGCGCCACGTCGCCGATACCGCTGACATCAAGGAAGGCGACCTGCTGGTGAGTTCCGGCCTTGGCCAGCGCTTCCCTGCGGGCTACCCGGTGGCGATCGTCAAGGAAGTCATCCACGATTCCGGCCAGCCGTTCGCCATCGTTCGCGCCGTGCCTACCGCCGCGCTGAACCGCAGCCGCTACATGCTGCTGGTGTTCACCGATACCCGCAGCCCCGAAGAGCGCGCCAACGACGCCGCCAAGGCCCAGGAGGCTGCTGACCGCGAGGCTGCCGCCCAACCCGCCCAGGGCGATGCTACCGCTCCGGTCATTCCGGCCGCCCAGGCCGCACCTGCCGCTGCCAGTACCCCCGCCGCCCAGGCCCCCGCCGCAGCGCCAGCGTCTACTGCGCCGGCCCAGGCTGCACCGAACAAGCCGCCGGCAGCGCGTAATCCCCAGGAGAGTCATTGATGGTCGGCCAGCGCTCCAACAATGGCTGGGTGATCTGGGTCAGTCTGATCCTGGCGCTGGTACTCAGCGTCGGGCCGGTGCCCAGCTTCATGGAAATCGGCCGGCCGCTCTGGCTGGCGCTCTTCCTTACCTACTGGACGCTCGCCCTGCCGCACCGCGTGGGCATGACCACCGCCTGGATGCTGGGCCTGGCGGAAGATGTGCTCTATGGCACTTTGCTAGGTCAGAACGCCTTGATTCTCGCCCTGATCACCTTCCTGGTGCTGACCTTGCACCAGCGGCTGCGCATGTTCCCCATGTGGCAGCAGTGTTTGGTGCTGCTCGTAGTTTTCGGCCTGGCCCAGTTGGTACAGCTGTGGCTCAATGCTCTCACCGGTAATCGTCCCCCGACCCTGGTCTTCCTGCTGCCCGCCCTGGTCAGCGCGTTGCTCTGGCCTTGGGTTTATGCCGCCCTGCGCGGTACGAGTCGCCGCCTCAACGTCAATTGATCGGCTTGCGGCCATGTCGCAAGCCTCTGTCTTCGACAGGGAGAAGTCCGCATGGCCACGCTGTACCTGGCTTCGGGGTCGCCGCGTCGGCGCGAGCTGCTGGCACAGATCGGCGTTCCCTATATCCCCCTGATCGCCTCCATCGACGAAACCGCCCTGCCGGACGAGCCAGCAAACGCCTATGTCGAGCGTCTGGCGCGCGAGAAGGCCCTGGCTGGTCTCGCCAGCCTGGCCGAGACCCGCGCGGCCTGCGTACTGGGGGCAGACACCGCGGTGGTGCTTGATGGCCGCATTCTTGGCAAGCCGGTCGATCGCGACGATGCGCTGGCCATTCTGGAGCAGTTGTCCGGTCGCGAGCATGAGGTGCTCACTGCGGTTGCACTGGCCGCTGTGGATCGCTGCGAAACGCGGGTGGTGGCCAGTCGGGTGCGCTTTCGTCCCATTTCCCGAATCGAAATGGAAACCTACTGGGCCAGCGGCGAGCCCGCCGACAAGGCCGGCAGCTACGCTATTCAGGGGCTGGGTGCGGTATTCGTCAGTCGCGTTGAGGGCAGTTATTCAGCGGTAGTGGGATTGCCGCTGCTGGAAACGGCGGAAATGCTCGCCGGGTTCGGCATTCCTTGTTGGCAGCACCTGGGATAGGTCAACGGCATGAGCGAAGAAATACTGATCAATATCACGCCGATGGAATCGCGCGTGGCGCTAGTGGAGAACGGCGTGCTGCAGGAGGTGCATGTGGAGCGCACCTTGCGTCGCGGCATCGTCGGCAACATTTACAAGGGCAAGGTGGTGCGGGTACTGCCGGGCATGCAGGCGGCTTTCGTCGACATCGGCCTCGATCGCGCGGCGTTCATTCATGCCTCGGAAATCAGCAACCGCGAAGGCAGTGCCGTGGAGAGCATCAGCGCACTGGTGCATGAGGGTCAGAGCCTGGTCGTGCAAGTCACGAAGGACCCGATCGGCAGCAAGGGCGCTCGCCTGACCACCCAGCTGTCGATACCCTCGCGTTACCTGGTGTACATGCCACGTACCAGCCATGTGGGCATTTCCCTGAAGATCGAGGACGAGGCCGAGCGCGAGCGCCTCAAGCAGGTGGTGGCCGACTGCATTGCCGCCGAAGGCATCGAGGAGGCCGGTGGCTTCATCCTGCGTACTGCCGCTGACGGCGCCCGCGCTGATGAAATCCTGGCGGACATCCGTTATCTGCGCCGCTTGTGGGAGCAGATTTCCTCGCAGATGCAGACCGCTTCGGCACCGTCGGTCATCTACGAAGACCTCAGCCTCGCCCTGCGCACCTTGCGTGACCTGGTCAACCCGCGCATCGAGAAGATTCGCATCGACTCGCGCGAGACCTTCCAGAAAGTGACCCAGTTCGTCGACGAGTTGATGCCGGAAGTTTCCGATCGACTGGAGCATTACCCCGGTGAACGGCCGATCTTCGACCTCTACGGCGTCGAGGATGAAATCCAGAAGGCCCTGGAGCGTAAGGTGCTGCTGAAGTCGGGTGGCTACCTGATCATCGACCCGACCGAGGCGATGACCACGATCGATGTGAACACCGGTGCCTTCGTCGGCCATCGCACCCTCGAAGAGACCATCTTCAAGACCAATCTCGAGGCGGCCACCGCCATTGCTCGCCAGCTGCGCCTGCGCAACCTGGGCGGGATCATCATCATCGACTTCATCGACATGGAAGATGAAGAGCACCAGCGCCAGGTGCTGCGTACCCTGGAGAAGCAGCTGGAACGCGACCACGCCAAGACCAACATCATCGGTATCACCGAGCTCGGACTGGTACAGATGACCCGCAAGCGTACCCGCGAGAGCCTGATCCAGGTGCTCTGCGAGCCTTGCGCCAGTTGCCTGGGCCGTGGCCTGCTGAAAACCGCAGAAACCATCTGCTACGAAATCTTCCGCGAGATACTGCGGGAGGCCCGGGCCTATCAGGCCGAAGGCTACCTCGTGCTGGCGAACCAGAAGGTGGTGGATCGACTTCTGGATGAAGAGTCGGGCAACGTCGCTGATCTGGAAGCCTTTATCGGGCGGCCGATCAAGTTCCAGGTGGAAACCATGTATTCCCAGGAACAGTACGACGTGGTCCTGCTCTGAGGCGCTGAGTGGAAGCCATAGCCCGCTGGTTGATGCGCACGCTGCGCTGGTCACTGGGTCTTTGCGCCCTGTTCCTGGTGCTGTCGGCGCTATATGTCAGCCTGGGGCGCGAACTGGTGCCATTCGTGGCTGAGTACCGTGCCGAAGCAGAAGCCAGGGCCTCTGCCGCGCTGGGGCAGCCGATTGAGATCGGCAGCCTGGAAGGGCGTTGGCATGGGCTGTCGCCGCTGCTGATTGCGCACGACGTCGTGTTGGGCGAGGGCAATGGCGTCCTGCGCGTGGATCAGATACGCGTGGTGCCTGACGTGCTTGGCAGTCTGTTGGCGCGGCAGCCACGTATCGCCCGGCTGGAGCTGGATGGCGTCCAGGTCGGCCTGAGCCAGGACAAGGCTGGAAAATGGCATCTGGAAGGTCTTGCCAGCAACTCGGACAAGCCGCTCCCAGGCCCCCGGCAGGTCCGCGCCCTGCTGCAGCAGATTGGCCACGTATCCGTGCTGAACAGCCAGCTCACCCTGGAATCCGAAGGACAGGCATCCACGAGCTTCACCTATGTCAGCGCCACGCTGAAAGCCAGTGGTAGACGCCAGCGCCTCGATGGCCGCTTCACCCTACCCGATGGGCAGCCGATTGCCCTGCGCCTGAGAACCCGCCTCAATTCCGACGCCTGGCTGCAAAATGATGCGGAACTCTATCTCAGCCTGCCGCAAACCGATTGGGCGCGCTGGCTGCCCGCCAGCCTGACCCGTGACTGGCGTCTTCAGCGCCTGCAGGCAGGGGGCGAAGTCTGGGGCGAATGGAGCAAGGGCAGTATGCGGCGTGCTGTCGCCAAGCTGCATGCGCCCGAAGTACGCGGCGCCTACGCCAAACGCAAGGCGGTCACCCTGAGCAACGTCGGGCTCAATGCCTATTTCACCCGGACCGATGAGGGGTTCCAGGTCCTGCTCGATTCCCTTGCTGCGAACATCGGAGAGACGCGCTGGGGCGAGGCCCATCTTCGTCTCGATCACACGGCGGGTGAGCGACCCGAGTGGGCGCTGAGCGCCGACCGACTGGAGGTGGCGCCCTTGCTACCGGTCGTGGAGGCGCTGATCCCGCTGCCGGAAGCCGCCGCCGCCGCTGTGGCTGGCCTGAAGCCGCGGGGTGCCCTGCGCAACCTGAGCCTGCATTACCGCCCACTTCAGGAAGGCGCCAAGCGCCTGGACTTCAGCAGCAACCTCGACGATGTCGGTTTCAACGCCTACCACGGCGCGCCCGCCGTCGAGAACGTCAGTGGCAGTCTGGCGGGGGACCTGTCCCAGGGCGAGTTGCGCCTGGATTCCAACGATTTCACCCTGCACCTCGACCACCTCTTTCCCAAACCCTGGCACTACCGCGAAGCGAACGCCCGGTTGACCTGGAGCCTGGACGATACCGCCTTCACCCTTGTCAGCCCGTACATGCGCCTGGAGGGCGAAGAGGGGCATATTGCCGGTGACATGCTGATTCGCTTGATGCGCGCGCCAGAGGCAGAGGACTACATGGACCTGCGTGTCGGCCTGCGCGAAGGCGATGCACGCTACACCGAGAAGTACCTGCCGACCCGTTCGCCGGGGCTCAGTCCGGCCCTGGCCAAATGGCTCAAGGAGGCCATCAAGGGAGGTGCGGTGGATGAGGGTTTCTTCCAGTACCAGGGTTCACTGGCCCAAGGCGCCGATCCGGAGGCGCGTTCCCTCAGCCTGTTCTTCAAGGTGCGTGACGCCGAACTGGCGTACCAACCCGGCTGGCCGGAACTGCGCGAGGCCCGTGGTGACGTGTTCATCGAGGACTCCGGCGTGCGGATCAAGGTGCCGGATGGACGCATCCTCGACAGCCGGGTGAGCGACGCTGAGGCTGAAGTGCCCCACGTAGAGGCTGGCGAAGTGCCGCGTCTGCTATTGGACGCCCAGCTGGACAGCAGCTTCACCGACGGCCTGAAGATTCTTCAGGAAACCCCGATGGGCACTGCGAACATTTTCGCTGGCTGGCAGGGACAGGGCACTCTTGACGGCAGGCTGCAATTGGATATCCCGCTGGAGAAGGGCCATCCGCCCCACGTGGTGGTGGATCTCAGTACCGCCGACGCGCACTTGAAGATCGCCCGCCCCGATCTGTCTTTGACCCAGCTCAAGGGCGCATTCCGCTACGACACCGACAAGGGCCTCAGCGCCCAGGATATCCGTGGCCAAGCCTTTGGACGCGAAGTCCGGGCCAAGGCCCAGGCCGAAGGCAGCAACGGTAACGCCCGTTCGCGCATCCTCGCCAACGGCAGCATCACCCTGAAAGACCTCACCGCCTGGCTCGGCGTGACCCAGCCGCTGCCGGCTTCGGGCAGCTTGCCCTACAGCTTGAACCTGAGTCTGGACGGCAAGGATAGCCAACTGCGCATCGATTCCAGTCTCAAAGGCCTGGCGGTCGAGTTGCCGGCCCCTTTTGGCAAGCTGGCCGGCGAAACCCGGGATGCGACCTGGCGCATGACCCTGGACGGCGACGAGCGGCGCTACTGGCTGGACTATGCCGGGCTTGCCAGCCTGGCCCTGGCTGCGCCCGTGGGCAAGTTGGACGAAGCACGGGGCGACCTGGTTCTAGGGGGCGGCACGGCGACTCCACCCGGGGGAAAGGGCCTGCGCATCCGTGGCCGGGTGGACGAATTGGACACCGCGCCCTGGCTGGAGCTGGCCAAGCGGTATGCTCCCCGTGACGGCGCCGATAAGGCCCGCATGCTGAGCAGTGCCAATCTGGAAATCGGCCGGTTCAAGGGCTTTGGCATGAGCCTGGACGATCTCAAGGTCAATCTGGACCGGTCTGCCAACGGCTGGAACCTGGGCCTGGACAGCGCCCTGATGCAGGGGAACGTGGCGATGGCTGATGCCAAAGGCGCGCCCATTGATATCCATTTGAAGCAGATACGCCTGCCGAAGCCGCCGGAGAACGATGCCGAGGCGGATGCCAAGCCCGATCCGCTGGCCGGTGTCGATCCGCGCCAGGTACCGGCACTGGATGTGCGCATCGATCAGGTCGTTCTGGGGGACTCGCCTCTGGGGGCCTGGTCGTTCAAGGCTCGGCCTGACGCCAAGGGCGTGAATTTCAGCGAACTGAACCTTGACCTCAGGGGATTGAAGGTCACCGGGGCGGCAGGTTGGGAAGGCACGGCTGAAAGCAGCAGCTCCTGGTACAAGGGGCGGATGGAAGGCAAGAACCTGGCGGACGTGCTCAAGGCCTGGAACTTTGCGCCGTCAGCCACCAGCGAGCGCTTCCGCCTGGACGCCGATGGCCGTTGGCCGGGGTCGCCGGCCTGGGTCAGTCTCAAGCGTTATTCCGGTTCCCTGGATGCCAGCCTGAGCAATGGTCAGTTCGTCGAAGTGGAGGGTAGCGCCCAGGCGCTTCGGGTGTTTGGCTTGCTCAACTTCAACTCCATCGGTCGGCGCTTGCGCCTGGACTTCTCCGATCTGCTGGGCAAAGGCCTGGCTTATGACCGGGTCAAGGGGCTGTTGGTGGGCAGTGACGGCCGTTTCGTCACCCGCGAGCCCATTACGCTCGAAGGCCCGTCCAGTGGCCTGGAGCTGGACGGCACCATGGACCTGGCCGCTGATCGCATCAATGCCAAGCTGCTGGTGACCCTGCCGGTGACCAACAACTTGCCGCTGGCGGCGCTGATCGTCGGAGCACCGGCCATTGGCGGCGCGCTCTTCGTGGTGGACAAGCTGCTGGGCGACAGGGTCGCGCGCTTCGCGAGTGTGCAATATAAGGTTGAAGGTTCCTGGAAGAGCCCCAAGATCACGTTCGACAAGCCTTTTGAAAAGCCTCGCTGAAGCGGGCTTTCGCAGCTTGGGTTAGCATGCATTCCATGCCTTGAACGGAGATTCCGATGTCCCTTGCCGTAATTCAGATGGTTAGCCAGGACAATGTCCTGGCTAACCTCGCCAGCGCTCGCCGCCTGCTGGAACAGGCTGCCGAAGGCGGTGCCCGCCTGGCGGTGCTGCCTGAGAACTTCGCCGCCATCGGCCGTCGGGATCTCGCCGAGCTGGGGCGTGCCGAGGCGGAAGGCCGGGGACCGATCCTGCCCTGGTTGCGCCAGGCCGCCCGCGATCTCAAGCTCTGGATAGTGGCTGGCACCCTGCCGCTACCGCCCGACGGCCGGCCTGCGGACAAGGCCAACGCCTGCTCCCTGCTGATCGACGAGCATGGCGAACGAGCTGCGCGCTACGACAAGATCCACCTGTTCGATGTGGACGTCACCGACACTCGCGGCCGCTACCGCGAATCCGACGATTACGCCCATGGCGCACAGGTAGTGGTGGCGGACACGCCGGTCGGTCGGCTCGGTCTGACCGTCTGCTACGACCTGCGCTTTCCCGAGTTGTATGGCGCACTGCGCGAAGCCGGCGCCGAGTTGATCAGCGCTCCCTCGGCCTTCACCGCCGTGACCGGCGCGGCGCACTGGCAAGTGCTGGTACGTGCTCGCGCGATCGAAACCCAGTGCTACCTGCTGGCGGCAGGGCAGGGCGGTATGCACCCCGGCCCGCGCGAAACCTTCGGCCATTCGGCCATCGTCGACCCCTGGGGGCGGGTACTGGCCGAGCGGGCTCAGGGCGAAGCCGTGTTGCTTGCCAGTCGCGACGCGGACGAGCAGGCGGCCATCCGCCAGCGCATGCCGGTGAGCACCCACAGAAGATTCATGACGCCGGCCACTCCCGGGCCGGCGCGTACGGAGAAGTTATGAGCGACGTCTTGTTATCTGTCAGCGAGCATCTGCTGGCACCTGGTGACCTCAGTATCGAGCAGTTGCCGGAAATCCTCGGAGAGCTGGCCGGTCCAGGCATCGACGCTGCCGATCTGTATTTCCAGGGGCAGATTTCCGAGTCCTGGATGCTGGAGGACGGCATCGTCAAGGAAGGTAGCTTCCATCTCGATCAGGGCGTCGGCGTGCGTGCCCAGTCCGGCGAGAAGACCGGGTTCGCTTACAGCAATGCCATCACGGCGGATGCCTTGCGCCAGGCCGCGCGGGCCGCGCGTTCCATTTCCCGTGCCGGGCAGGAAGGGCGGGTGCAGGCCTTCGCCAGCCCGCAGATTACCCGGCTCTACGATTCCAGCAGCCCGCTGGATGTGATCAGCCGTGCCGAGAAGGTCGAGCTGCTGAAGAAGGTCGACGCCGCCACCCGTGCGCTCGATCCACGCATCAAGCAAGTGACTGTGAGTATGGCCGGCGTCTGGGAGCGCATCCTGATCGCCGCCAGCGACGGCAGCCTGGGCGCCGATGTGCGCCCGCTGGTGCGTTTCAATGTCAGTGTGATCGTCGAGCAGAACGGCCGCCGCGAGCGCGGTGGCCATGGCGGCGGCGGACGTACCGACTACCGTTATTTCCTCCAGGAAGACCGCGCCATGGGCTATGCCCGCGAGGCGCTGCGCCAGGCCCTGGTCAATCTGGAAGCTGTTCCCGCGCCGGCTGGTACCCTGCCGGTGGTGATGGGAGCTGGCTGGTCCGGTGTGCTGCTGCATGAAGCCGTGGGCCACGGCCTGGAAGGCGACTTCAACCGCAAGGGCAGCTCAGCCTACAGCGGCCGCATCGGCGAGAAGGTGGCTTCCAGTCTTTGCACCATCGTCGACGACGGCACCCTGGCCTATCGCCGTGGCTCCCTCAGCGTTGACGATGAGGGCACCCCGACCCAGTGCACCACGCTGATCGAAAACGGTGTGCTCAAGGGCTACATGCAGGACAAGCTGAACGCCCGCCTGATGAAGGTGGCGCGCACCGGCAACGGTCGCCGGGAGTCCTACGCGCACCTGCCGATGCCACGCATGACCAACACCTACATGCTGGCCGGCAAGAGCGATCCGCAGGAGATCATCGCCTCGGTGGAACGCGGCATCTACTGCGCCAACCTCGGAGGTGGCCAGGTGGACATCACCAGCGGCAAGTTCGTCTTCTCCACCAGCGAGGCGTACTTGATCGAAAACGGAAAGATCACCACGCCGGTGAAGGGCGCTACCCTGATCGGCAACGGTCCGGAGGCCATGAGCCGGGTGTCCATGGTCGGCAATGACCTGGCACTGGACAGCGGCGTGGGTACCTGTGGCAAGGACGGTCAGTCGGTGCCGGTGGGCGTGGGTCAGCCGACCCTGAAGATCGATGCAATAACGGTAGGCGGGACGGGGGCCTGATGGCGGCCCCCGGAAGGATCAGCGCAAGCCGCGCTTGGCCTCGTCCAGGTCGCGGATGTATTTGAACACCTTGCGCGCGGCGGCCGGTGGTTTGTTGTGGGCCACTTCGTGCTGGGCATGACGGATCAGGCCGCGCAGGTGCTGGCGGTCGGTATCCGGGTAGTCGGCGACGAAGCTTTCCAGGGCGGCATCGCCACCCTCGATCAGACGGTCGCGCCAGCGTTCCAGGGCGTGGAAGCGTTCGTTGTACTCGCGGGTGGAGCTGTCGAGCTGGTCGATCAGGCCGACAATGGCGTCGATGTCCTGCTCGCGCATGAGCTTGCCGATGTACTGGATGTGCCGTTTGCGGGCAACGTGTGCCTTGTGCTTCGGCGCTTCCGCCAGGGCTCGCTGCAGGGCGTCGGTCAGTGGCAGCTTGGCCAGCACGTCGGGCTTGAAGGTCGTCAGGCGCTCACCGAGCTCCTGCAGGGCGTGCAGCTCGCGCTTGACCTGGGTTTTGCTCTTCTCGCCGGAGAAGTCGTCGTCGAGGAATTCAGACATGGGGGTGGTCCAATGGGAAACGCCGCCATGATAACCAGTCGGGGCCGCCTTGTCCGGCCCGGCTGGCGCCGCCGGAGTGCGGTACGTGCGGCGAGGCGCCAGGTTGCGCCCGTCGTGTCGAGGAATTATTGAACTGGAGTGGCTATGAGTGAAGTAGAAGTGGTCGGCCCGGAAGCATTGCCGGAATTGCAGGCGCGGGTCGAGCGCATCCTCGCCGAAGCCCGGCGTCAGGGTGCCAGCGCTTGTGAGGTGGCTGTTTCAGTAGAGCAGGGATTGTCCACCACCGTTCGCCAGGGCGAGGTGGAAACAGTCGAGTTCAACCGCGATCAAGGCTTCGGAATCACCCTGTATGTGGGTCAGCGCAAGGGCTCTGCCAGTACGTCGGCGAGCGGCGACGATGCGATCCGCGAGACTGTGGCTGCGGCCCTGGCCATTGCCAAGCACGCATCCGAGGACGAATGCGCAGGCTTGGCCGACGCGGCACTGATGGCCCGCGATCTGCCGGAGCTCGATCTCTACCATCCGTGGTCCATAACCCCCGAACAGGCGGTGGAGCAGGCGCTGATCTGTGAGACGGCGGCATTCGAGACCGACAAGCGCGTCAGCAAGGCGGACGGCACTACCCTCAACACCCATCAGGGCTGCAGGGTTTACGGTAACAGCCATGGTTTCGTCGGCGGTTATGCCAGCACCCGTCACAGCCTGAGCTGCGTGATGATCGCCGAGAGCCAGGGACAGATGCAGCGCGACTATTGGTATGACGTTAACCGTATCGGCAATCAGCTCGCCGACCCGGTCAGCATCGGACGCCGCGCGGCCGAGCGGACAGCGGCTCGTCTTGGTGCACGTCCGGTACCGACCTGCGAAGTACCGGTGCTGTTCGCCGCCGAGCTGGCAACCGGCCTGTTCGGCAGCTTCCTTGGGGCAATTTCCGGAGGCAATCTCTACCGCAAGTCGTCCTTCCTCGAAGGTGCTCTTGGACAGCGCCTGTTTCCCGAGTGGCTGTCCATCGACGAGCGCCCGCACATCCCGCGCGCGATGGCCAGCGCGGCCTTTGACAACGACGGTCTGGCGACCTACGCCAAGCCATTCGTCGAGAATGGCGAGCTTGTGTCGTACATCCTCGGCACCTACTCCGGGCGCAAGCTGGGCCTGCCCAGCACGGCGAACGCTGGCGGCGTGCACAATCTTTTCGTCAGCCACGGCCAGGAAGACCAGGCCGCGCTGCTGCGACGTATGGGGCGCGGCCTCCTTGTGACCGAGTTGATGGGGCAGGGACTGAACATGGTGACCGGCGACTACTCCCGCGGCGCAGCTGGTTACTGGGTGGAGAATGGCGAGATCCAGTTCCCGGTGCAGGAAGTAACCATCGCGGGAAACCTGAAGGACATGTTCCGCCAGATAGTCGCTGTGGGCAGCGACCTGGAGCTGCGCGGCAACATTCGCACCGGGTCTGTCCTGATCGAGCGGATGACGGTTGCGGGCAGCTGAAGGTTGCTTGGCCAGGGAATGAAAAACGCGCCCAATTGGGCGCGTTTTCACGAGGCGGTAGTGGCAGTCATTCGCCTTCGTCGAACTTATTGTTGATCAGTTCGATCAGGGCGGTGAGGGCGTCGTCGTCCTGGTCGCCTTCGGTATGCAGGTGAATGGGGGTGCCTTTGCCTGCCGCCAGCATCATCACCGCCATGATGCTCTTGCCGTCCACCAGGCTTTCTGGGGAGCGGCCCACGCGAATCTGGCAAGGATAGCGACCGGCCACGCCGACGAACTTCGCCGCGGCTCGGGCATGCAGTCCGAGCTTGTTGATGATGGTGATCTCGCAGGCGGGCATCGCGTTTCCAATCCTTCTAGCTGAGGTCGCGGTGGCGAACCTGGACATTCTTCAAACTGGGTTTCAGCGCGGTGCCCAGACGCTCGGCGACGTAGACCGAACGGTGGTGCCCACCGGTGCAGCCGATGGCGATAGTGACATAAGCGCGGTTACTGGCGGCGAAGCGCGGCAGCCATTTGCTCAGATAGCCGAGGATATCCTGATACATCTCTTCGACATCAGGTTGCCCCGCGAGATACTCGGCGACTGCTGGTTCCAGCCCGGAATGATCGCGCAGCTCAGGCTTCCAGTACGGATTGGGAAGGCAGCGCACGTCGAACACCAGGTCGGCATCCACAGGCATGCCACGCTTGAATCCAAAAGACTCGATCAGGAAGGCGGTGCCTGGCTCCGGCTGGTTCAGTAGTCGGAGCTTGATGCTGTCGCGCAGTTGGTAGAGGTTGAGGTGCGTGGTATCGATCTTCAGATCGGCGAGATCGGCAATGGGGGCCAGAAGTGCTTCTTCGTCCTGGATTGCTTCCGCCAGGGAACGGTTGTCGTTGGTCAGCGGATGGCGCCGGCGCGTTTCCGAAAAACGCTTGAGCAGGGTGGCATGCTCGGCATCGAGGTAGAGCACGTCGCATTTTATGTGGCGGCTGCGGGCTTCGACGAGCAGCTCGGGAAAGCGCTGTAACTGGCTGGGCAGGTTGCGTGCGTCGATGGAGACGGCAACCTGGGGTTCCAGTAGTTCGGTGTGCAGCAGTGCCCGTTCCGCCAACTCTGGGAGCAGTCCGGCGGGCAAGTTGTCGATGCAGTAGAAACCGTGATCCTCCAGTACATCGAGGGCGGTGCTCTTGCCCGACCCGGAGCGGCCGCTGACGATGATCAGGCGCATGGAGAAACCCTAGCGTTCGCTCTGCACGTCCACCACCACCTGGTAGAGGCTGGTGCTGTCGGGCGCCTGGCGCAAGCGTTCACGAACATCGCTGCGGTCGAGCATGCTGGCAATCTGACGGAGCAGTTCAAGGTGCTCATCGGTAGCGGCTTCCGGGACCAACAGGACCAACAGTAGGTCAACCGGGGCGCCGTCGATAGCGTCGAAATCGACTGGAGCGTCGAGCCGGAGCACCGCGCTGATGGGCGAGGTGCAGCCGGTGAGGCGACAGTGGGGAATGGCGATGCCGTTGCCAAAACCGGTGGAGCCGAGTTTCTCCCGGGCTACCAGGCTTTCGAAAATATCCTGGTTGTCGAGGTCGGGGAGATCGCGGGAAACCAGCTTGGCAATCTGTTCCAGTACACGCTTTTTGCTGCCGCCCGGCACGTTCACCAGGGAACGGCCGGGGGTCAGGATTTGCTCGAGTCGAATCATAGGAAGGGGAAGAGTGTCAGCGGGCCGTAGCGCCCTGCTGGCGATTCAACTGCTTTTCCTTGTGTTTGATCAGTTGGCGGTCAAGTTTATCGGTGAGCAGGTCTATGGCGGCGTACATGTCTTCATGTTCCGCATTGGCCACAACCTCCCCGCCGGCGATGTGCAAGGTGGCTTCGATTTTTTGCTTCAGTTTCTCGACCTCCATGATGACTTGCACATTGGTGATCTTGTCGAAGTGGCGCTCGAGCCGGCCAAGTTTCTCGCCGACATAATCGCGCAGGGCGTCGGTCACATCCAGTTGATGTCCACTGATGTTGACTTGCATACCGCTTTCTCCTTATTGCCCGTGTATAAGAGACAGGCTAACGGGCCTGCCACCGGAACACTTTGGCGTGGGTCAATTTCCGCGTCACATCAGTCGCTTCCGTTCGCTGGAAGGCGCTATCCCAAGGGATTCGCGATACTTGGCTACTGTGCGACGGGCCACTTGAATGCCCTGTGCCTCCAGTAAACCAGCGATCTTGCTGTCGCTCAACGGCTTTTTCGGATTTTCCGCTGCGACCAGTTTCTTGATGATGGCGCGGATCGCGGTAGACGAGCATTCGCCGCCTTCCGAGGTACTGACGTGGCTGGAGAAGAAGTACTTCAGCTCGTAGATTCCGCGGGGAGTGTGCATGTATTTCTGGGTAGTTACGCGCGAGATGGTGGACTCGTGCATGCCCACGGCTTCGGCGATGTCGTGCAGGACCAGGGGCTTCATCGCCTCATCGCCGTACTCCAGGAAGCCGCGCTGGTGCTCGACGATCTGGGTGGCGACCTTCATCAGGGTTTCGTTGCGACTCTGCAGGCTCTTGATGAACCAGCGCGCTTCCTGAAGCTGGTTGCGCATGAAGGTGTTGTCGGCGCTGGAGTCGGCGCGGCGGACGAAGCCGGCGTACTGTGGGTTGACCCGCAGGCGCGGCACGGCTTCCTGGTTCAGCTCCACCAGCCAGCGTTCGTTGTGCTTGCGAACGATGACATCCGGTACCACGTACTCAGGCTCGCTGGCTTCGATCTGCGAACCGGGCCGCGGATTCAGGCACTGGATCAGTTCGATGATCTGGCGAAGTTCATCTTCCTTGACCTTCATGCGTCGCATCAGCTGGCTGTAGTCGCGGCTGCCGAGCAGGTCGAGGAGATCGCTGACCAGGCGCTGGGCTTCAGTCAGCCAGGGGGTTCCCGTAGGTAACTGGCGCAGCTGGAGGATCAGGCATTCACGCAGGTCGCGGGCGCCGACGCCGGCGGGCTCGAACTGCTGGATGCGGTGGAGGACGACTTCGACTTCATCCAGTTCGATGCCGAGTTCGGGGTCGAATGCCTCGACGACCTCGGCCAGTGACTCTTCGAGGTAACCATCGTTGTTGATGCAGTCGATCAGGGTGACCGCGATCAAGCGGTCGGTATCGGACATGGGCGCCAGGTTGAGCTGCCAGAGCAGATGGCTCTGCAGGCTCTCGCCAACCGAAGTGCGCGAGGTGAAATCCCACTCGTCGTCATCGTTGCTCGGGAGGCTGCTGGCACTCGTCTGGTAGACGTCCTCCCACGCGGTGTCGACCGGGAGTTCGCTGGGGATGCGTTCGTGCCATTCGCCGTCTTCCATGGCTTCGGCATTGGTCTCGACGCTGGACTCTTGAAAGCTGGTCTCCTGATTGCCGGAGTTGGGCAACTGGTCGCCTTCGGCCATCGGGTCGGAGGTGTCGAAGTCGTCGCCATCCTCCTGCCGTTCGAGCATCGGGTTGGACTCCAGCGCTTCCTGGATCTCCTGCTGGAGATCCAGGGTGGAGAGTTGGAGTAGGCGGATGGCCTGTTGCAGCTGCGGGGTCATCGTCAGCTGCTGGCCCATCTTTAGGACTAGCGATGGTTTCATGGCAGAGGGCTTAGCACCTTATTCGCCGGCGCTTGCGCGCCATCCACTACAGGGCGCCGTAGCGCCACCAGGAAGCAAATTATATGCCTGACCTTGAAGGATTTTCCTAGCTTACGCAACCGGTCTTGTAGGCAAGGCCGCGGGACGCTACAGGCGGAACTCGTGGCCCAGATAGACTTCCTTCACCAACTGGTTGGCCAGGATTGCTTCCGCATCCCCCTCGGCGATCAGTTGTCCGTCACTGACAATGTAGGCCGTCTCGCAAATATCGAGCGTCTCGCGGACATTGTGGTCGGTGATGAGTACGCCGATCCCTTTGGCCTTGAGGTGATGGATGATCTGTTTGATGTCGCCCACGGAAATCGGGTCCACACCGGCGAAGGGCTCGTCCAACAGTATGAACTTGGGGGCAGTCGCCAGTGCGCGGGCGATTTCCACGCGGCGACGTTCGCCACCTGAAAGGCTCATGCCGAGGCTATCGCGGATATGGCTGATATGAAATTCCTGCAGCAGGCTCTCCAGCTCCTTGCGGCGTGCGGCGCGGTCGAGTTCCTTGCGGGTCTCGAGAATCGCCATGATGTTATCCGCCACGCTGAGCTTGCGGAAGATCGAGGCTTCCTGCGGCAGATAGCCGATACCGGCGCGAGCGCGGCCATGCATGGGCTGGTGGGTGACGTCCTGCTGGTCGATCAGGACGCGCCCTTGGTCGGCCTTGACCAGGCCGACGATCATATAGAAGCAGGTAGTCTTGCCCGCGCCGTTGGGGCCGAGGAGGCCGACGATCTGACCGCTGTCGATTGACAGGCTGACATCGCGGACCACCTGACGGCTCTTGTAGCTCTTGGCCAGGTGCTGGGCTTTGAGAGTCGCCATTACTGTGCTTTCTGCTCTTTCTTCTTCGGCTGGATGACCATGTCGATCCGCGGGCGCGGCGTGGTCACGTTGCTGCCGGTGGCGCGGCCTGCGTTGACGATCTGGCGTTGGGTGTCATAGACGATCTTCTCGCCTTCGAAGGTGTTGCCTTCCTGAATCACCTTGGCCTGGTCGAGCAGGATGATGCGCTCGTTGGCGGCGAAGTATTGAATGGTCAGGCCGTAGGCCTTGACTATTTCCTTGTCGACGGCGGGCTTCTGTTCGTAGTACGCGGGTTTGCCCACCGAGGTGAACACCTCGACGTCGCCGTTGGAGTCTTGGGTAATGGTGACAGTGTCGCCGGTGATCTTCAGGGTGCCCTGGGTAATCACCACGTTGCCGCGGTAGACCGCGACGCCCTGCTTGTCATCAAGCTCGGCGCTGTCGGCCTGGACGCGAATCGGTTGTTCGCGGTCCGTAGGCAGTGCCCAGGCGGCAGCACTTCCGAGTGCGGTGCCCAGGCTGAGCAACAGGGGGAGGGTATTAACGAACCTCATGCTGGCCTCTTACGTTGGACTGCAGGATCATCCTGCTGTCATTCAAGTACGCTTTCATTCCTTGTGCCGTGGTCACCCCATTGGCCGCCTCGATTCTAACGGCTTGCTGGGTCTGCGCATATTCCTCGTCGGGGAATACGGTCAGCCGGCTGGTGGTCAGGAGGGTCGGACGGCCCTTGGCGTCGGTGCGGGCCACTCGGACCTTATCGATCAATTCAACTTGCTTGCCTTCGGGGCCCACTTCGCCACGCTCGCTCTGCACGTGCCAGGGAAAAGCCGTGCCGCGATGAAGGAGCAGGTCGGGACTGGTCAGCAGTGTGACATCAGTGGCCTTGATATGTTCGAGGTGTGTAGCCGTCAGCTCGTAGTGAATCTTTCCGTCTTCCTGGAACTGGGTGCTCTTGCCATTTTCCACATAGAAGTCGATGGCGTTTTCACTGCCCGCTGCCGGAGACCGGTCCATGAAGCTTTCAGGGCTGATGTTCCAGTAGCCGAGGGCGACGAGCAGTGCTGCGATGGGAATCAAGACCAGCGCCAGTCGGATATTCTTGGACATGTCAGGCCTCAGAGATAGGCGGCTTGAGCCGCTTCCAGGTTGCCCTGGGCGCGCAGGATGAGTTCGCAGAACTCACGGGCCGCCCCCTCGCCGCCATGTGCCTGCGTGACGCCATGGGCGTGCTGCCTCACGAAGGCGTCCGCATTGGCCACGGCCATGCCTAGACCGACTCGACGGATTACGGGAAGGTCTGGCAGGTCATCGCCTAGGTAGGCGACCTGATCGTGGGTCAGATCGAGTTCCGCGAGCAGGCCATCCAGCACAACCAGCTTGTCCTCGCGTCCCTGGAACAGGTGCTGGATGCCGAGGTTCTGCGCGCGGCGTTCGACGACTTCGGATTGGCGGCCGCTGATGATGGCTGTGCGCACTCCCGTGTTCATCAGCATCTTGATGCCTTGGCCGTCCAAGGTGTTGAAGGTCTTGAATTCGCCGCCTCCGGGGAGGAAGTAGAGGCGGCCGTCGGTTAGTACGCCATCCACGTCGAATACCGCCAGACGAACGGCCTTGGCACGGGTGAGGAGGTCGTTACTCATCAAATCACTCCGGCTCGGGTCATGTCATGAATATGCAGGGCGCCGATGGGGTGGTCGTCTTCGTCGACCACGACCAGCACGTTGATCTTGTGGTCATCCATGATCTTCAGGGCCTCAGCGGCGAGCATGTCCGGGCGTACAGTCTTGCCATGGACGGTCATGACGTCGTCGATGCTGGCCTGGCGCACATCGATGCCTTTATCCAGGGTGCGGCGCAGGTCGCCGTCGGTAAAGATGCCGGCGAGACGGCCATCGTCCTCGTTTACCGCGGTCATGCCCAGGCCCTTGCGGGTCATTTCCAGAAGCGCCTCGCGCAGCGGCGTGCCGCGCGCGACGCTGGGCAGGCTTTCGCCGCCATGCATGATGTTCTCCACCTTGAGCAGCAGGCGTCGGCCCAGCGCGCCGCCCGGATGGGAGAAGGCGAAGTCCTCGGCGGTGAAGCCGCGAGCTTCCAGCAGGGCGATTGCGAGGGCATCGCCCAGTACCAGGGAGGCGGTGGTGGAGGAGGTTGGCGCGAGGTTCAGCGGGCAGGCTTCCTGGGCAACGCGAGCGTCCAGGTTCGCGGCGGCAGCCTTGGCCAATGGGGAATCCGGATTGCCTGTGAGACTGATCAGGGTGATGCCCAGGCGTTTGATCAGTGGCAACAGGGTGACTATCTCGGCAGTCGACCCAGAGTTGGAAAGCGCCAGGACCACGTCGTCGCGGGTGATCATGCCCATGTCGCCATGGCTGGCTTCGGCCGGGTGGACGAAGAACGAGGGGGTACCGGTACTGGCCAGGGTGGCGGCGACCTTTTTGCCGACGTGGCCCGACTTGCCCATCCCGACTACGACTACGCGTCCCTTGCAAGCCAGAATCAGTTCGCAGGCGCGAACGAAATCGGCGTCGATGCGCGGCAGAAGGGCGTCGATGGCCTCGCGTTCGAGTCGGATAGTGCGTTGTGCGGACTTGATGAGATCGCTGGATTGGCTCATGGAGGGCGTGCAGTTGCCGAGGGAAAAGGCGGCGATTATAGCGATAAAGGTGATTTAGCTCACGCGCCAATGCCGTGGAGGCTGTCGCAAAGCTGAACAGACGCTGGTGTGGCCTTGGGAGCGGCAATGGCGCGGTGATATAGTCCGCGCCTTGTTCGGCCCGTCCCGGGCGGGGTGTCCTTGCGTTGGGATGCGTCGTCTTTCAGGGAGGCTGTATCGCAAGGAGTTTAGATGAGCGCCGAAAACGCCTATGCCGTCGAGCTGAAGGGAGTAACCTTCAACCGCGGCACGCGCAGCATTTTTCAAGATGTCGATATCCGTATTCCGCGCGGCAAGGTAACCGGCATCATGGGGCCTTCCGGCTGCGGCAAGACCACGTTGCTGCGCCTGATCGCCGCCCAGCTCAAACCCGCCAGTGGCGAGGTCTGGGTCAATGGACAGAACCTGCCCAAACTCTCCCGTGCCGACCTGTTCGACATGCGTAAGCAGTTTGGTGTGCTGTTCCAGAGTGGTGCGCTGTTCACCGATCTGGATGTATTCGAGAACGTCGCGTTTCCGCTGCGGGTGCACACCAGGCTGCCTGAAGAAATGATTCGTGACATAGTTTTGATGAAGCTCCAGGCCGTTGGCTTGCGTGGCGCCATCGAGCTGATGCCTGATGAACTTTCCGGTGGCATGAAGCGCCGCGTGGCGCTGGCGCGGGCGATTGCACTCGATCCGCAGATATTGATGTATGACGAACCGTTCGTCGGTCAGGACCCCATTGCCATGGGCGTACTGGTGCGCTTGATTCGCCTCCTCAACGATGCGCTCGGAATTACCAGCATCGTGGTCTCCCACGACCTGGCGGAAACTGCGAGCATCGCGGACTACCTCTACGTAGTCGGCGATTCCCAGGTACTGGGGCAGGGAACCCCGGATGAGCTGATGAATTCCGATAACCCGCGTATCCGCCAGTTCATGAAAGGCATCCCGGACGGTCCGGTGCCCTTCCATTTCCCGGCACCGGATTACCGCAAAGACTTGCTGGGGGGGCGCTGATGCGCAAGAAATCCTTGCTCGAGCGCATTCGCCTGCTCGGGCGTTCCGGTCTGGATGTGCTGGAAGCGCTAGGGCGCTCCACCCTGTTCCTGATCCATGCCCTGTTTGGCCGCACCGGCGTGGGCAACGGCTTTCAGTTGCTGGTCAAGCAGCTCTACGCCGTTGGTGTGCTGTCGTTGGCGATCATTGTGGTCTCCGGCGTCTTCATCGGCATGGTGCTGGCCCTTCAGGGCTATAACATCCTGGTCGACTACGGATCCGAGCAGGCAGTGGGCCAGATGGTTGCACTGACTTTGCTGCGTGAGCTTGGGCCAGTGGTGACCGGTCTGCTCTTCGCTGGACGCGCCGGCTCGGCGCTGACGGCCGAGATCGGCAATATGAAGTCCACCGAACAACTCTCCAGCCTGGAGATGATCGGTGTCGATCCGCTCAAGTACATCATTGCACCGCGCCTTTGGGCGGGCTTCATCTCGATGCCGCTGCTGGCGATCATCTTCAGCGTAGTGGGCATCTGGGGCGGCGCTATGGTTGCCGTGGACTGGCTGGGAGTCTATGAGGGCTCTTTCTGGTCCAACATGCAGAACAGTGTGCAATTCACCGAGGATGTGCTGAACGGCGTGGTCAAGAGCGTCGTATTCGCCTTCGTGGTGACCTGGATCGCTGTGTTCCAGGGCTATGACTGCGAGCCGACCTCGGAAGGGATCAGCCGCGCAACGACTAAAACCGTGGTCTACGCCTCGCTGGCCGTGCTGGGGCTTGACTTCATCCTGACCGCCTTGATGTTTGGAGATTTCTGATGCAAATCCGCACCTTGGAAATTGGTGTCGGCCTGTTCCTCCTGGCCGGTCTGTTGGCCTTGCTGCTTCTAGCCCTGCGGGTCAGCGGTCTGTCTTATGGCGCCAATGGCGACACCTACAAGCTTTACGCGCATTTCGACAATATTGCCGGTTTGACTGTCAGAGCAAAGGTAACCATGGCTGGTGTAACCATCGGCAAGGTTACGGCTATCGACCTGGATCGCGACAGCTACACCGGCCGCGTCACAATGGAAGTCGAGAAGCGTGTGGATAATCTGCCCGCCGACTCTACGGCATCCATCCTCACTGCCGGCCTGCTGGGTGAGAAGTACATTGGCATCAGTGTCGGTGGTGATGAGGAGTTGCTCGCAGATGGCGGCACCATCCGCGACACCCAGTCGGCCCTGGTGCTGGAAGATCTGATCGGAAAGTTCTTGCTGAACACGGTCAATAAAGAGAGCAAATGAGGACTCGAGACATGATCAAAGCTCTGCGAAACGGCCTGTTGGTGCTGCTGGCGGCTCTGCCCCTGCTGGCCACGGCTGCGCCGAGTGCGCGCGATGTGGTGCAACAGACCACTGACCAATTGCTGGCTGACCTCAAGGCAAACAAGCAGCAGTATCGCAGTGACCCGAATGCATTCTACGAGGCCCTGAACGGCATTCTCGGTCCGGTCGTGGATGCCGATGGCATCTCTCGCAGCATCATGACCGTCAAGTATTCGCGCAAGGCCACGCCCGAGCAGATGACCCGCTTCCAGGAGAACTTCAAGCGCAGCCTGATCCAGTTCTACGGAAACGCCCTGCTTGAGTACGACAACCAGGAAATTCGGGTGCTGCCAACCAAGAAGGAAGACCCCGAACGCACCAGTGTGGGAATGGAGGTCAAGGACAGCAAGGGCACGGTCTACCCGGTCTCCTACACCATGGTGAACGTCAATGGGCAGTGGATGCTGCGCAACGTGATCATCAATGGCATCAACATCGGCAAGCTGTTCCGCGATCAGTTCGCCGATACCATGCAGCGCAATGGCAATGACCTCGACAAAACCATCAACGGTTGGGCTGAGGTGGTCGCGAAGGCTAAGCAGTCTGATGAGGCCAAGCAGGCGGGCGGACAATGAGTGAGGCGCGTATCGAACAGGCCGCTCCGGGCGAGTTGCGTCTGGTTGGTGTGCTCGATTTCAGCACTGGACCGCAGCTGCGTGAGGCGGGCAAGCAGATGATCCGTGCCAGTAAAGGCGCAGGCCTCCTGCTGGACTGCTCCGCAGTAGAGAAGACCAGCAGCGTCGGCCTCGCCTTGCTGCTGGCCTTCATGCGTGACGCCGAGGCTGCCGGAAAGGCGGTGACGGTGCGTGGAATGCCCGAGGATATGCGGCAGATCGCCGAAGTATCTGGAGTGACCGAGCTGCTGCCGCTAGAGGCTTGAGCCGGTCCGACGGCCCTCCGTCAGGCCCCGCGCGCGCGGGGTTCGCAGGCGGAGGGCTTTTTTGTATCATGGCCGACCCGCGCGCGTTGGGCGCCGATTGAGGTTGAGCATGCAGGCCGTAGAAGTGAAAAGCCTCCTGGAGGCGAAACTGCCAGGTACTCAGGTGGAAGTTGAAGGGGAAGGCTGCAACTTCCAGTTGAACCTGATCAGCGATGAGCTGGCCGGCCTGAGCCCGGTGAAGCGTCAGCAGCAGGTATACGCCCACCTGAATCCCTGGATTGCTGACGGCAGCATCCATGCTGTCACCATGAAATTCTTCAGCCGGGCCGCCTGGGCCGAGCGCTCCTGAGCTCCGCTGCCGAGAGAACTATGGACAAACTGATTATTACTGGCGGTCAACGCCTCGATGGCGAGATCCGCATTTCCGGCGCAAAGAACTCCGCGCTGCCGATCCTGGCCGCTACCCTGCTGGCCGACACTCCGGTCACTGTGGCCAACCTGCCACACCTGCACGACATCACCACCATGATCGAGCTCTTCGGTCGTATGGGCGTGCAGCCAGTGATCGACGAGAAGCTGGCCGTAGAAGTGGACGCCAGCAGCATCAAGACCCTGGTCGCTCCCTACGAGTTGGTCAAGACCATGCGTGCTTCCATCCTGGTGCTTGGCCCCATGGTTGCCCGCTTCGGCGAGGCCGAAGTGGCCCTGCCTGGTGGCTGCGCCATTGGTTCGCGCCCGGTCGACCTGCACATCCGTGGTCTTGAGGCCATGGGGGCGAAGATCGATGTCGAGGGTGGTTATATCAAGGCCAAGGCTCCGGCCGGCGGCCTGCGCGGCGCCAATTTCTTCTTCGATACCGTCAGCGTGACCGGCACCGAAAACATCATGATGGCTGCTGCCCTGGCCAACGGTCGTACTGTGCTGCAGAACGCCGCTCGTGAACCGGAAGTGGTTGACCTGGCCAATTGCCTGATTGCCATGGGCGCTCAGATCCAGGGCGCTGGTACCGATACCATCACCATTGATGGCGTCAAACGTCTGGGCGGCGCGCGCTACAACGTAATGCCCGACCGTATCGAAACCGGTACCTACCTGGTGGCTGCCGCCGCCACTGGTGGTCGCGTCAAGCTCAAGGACACCGATCCGACCATCCTCGAAGCCGTGCTGCAAAAGCTCGAAGAGGCCGGTGCCCACATCAACACCGGCAACAACTGGATCGAGCTGGACATGAAAGGCAACCGCCCGAAAGCGGTTAACGTCCGTACTGCCCCTTATCCAGCGTTCCCCACCGACATGCAGGCCCAGTTCATCTCCATGAACGCCGTGGCTGAAGGCACCGGTGCGGTGATCGAGACGGTGTTCGAAAACCGCTTCATGCACGTCTACGAAATGAATCGCATGGGCGCTCAGATCCTGGTTGAAGGCAACACCGCCATCGTTACCGGCGTACCGAAGCTCAAGGGTGCACCGGTCATGGCCACCGACCTGCGTGCTTCCGCCAGCCTGGTAATCGCCGGCTTGGTTGCCGAGGGCGATACTCTGATCGACCGCATCTACCACATCGATCGTGGTTACGAGTGCATCGAAGAAAAACTGCAGTTGCTCGGCGCCAAGATCCGCCGCGTGCCGGGTTAGGTCGTGTTATCGGCCGGCCCTGAACTGGGCCGGCCAGTAGCGACCGCGCAACAGGCCCCGAACGGGCCGTAGCCAAGGAAATCCAGTTTCATGCTCACCATCGCACTGTCCAAGGGCCGCATTCTCGACGACACCCTGCCGTTGCTCGCCGAAGCCGGCATTGTGCCCACCGAGAATCCGGACAAGAGCCGCAAGCTGATCATCCCTACCACTCAGGACGATGTGCGCTTGCTCATTGTGCGTGCCACCGACGTGCCGACCTACGTCGAGCACGGCGCCGCCGACCTCGGCGTTGCCGGCAAGGATGTGCTGATGGAGTACGGTGGCCAGGGACTTTATGAGCCTCTGGACCTCAGGATCGCCTGCTGCAAGCTGATGACCGCCGGTGCGATTGGCGCACCGGAGCCCAAGGGTCGCCTGCGTGTAGCCACCAAGTTCGTCAACGTCGCCAAGCGCTATTACGCTGAACAGGGCCGTCAGGTCGACGTGATCAAGCTGTATGGCTCCATGGAGCTGGCGCCCCTTGTGGGGCTGGCCGACAAGATCATCGACGTGGTCGACACCGGTAACACCTTGCGCGCCAATGGCCTGGAGCCCCAGGAACTGATCGCCACCATCAGCTCGCGGCTGATCGTTAACAAGGCATCGATGAAGATGCAGCACGCACGCATTCAGGCACTGATCGAAGTGCTGCGCAATGCGGTCGAGTCTCGACACCCAAGCTGACACCTTGAGTGCGGCCCTGCGCCGCACGCGCCTATCCGTGTCATAGCCAATATTCTCGGGTGCCCGCACGGTGGGCTTGCTACTCTAGCGGCGCCCGAGCTATTGCCATTCATGAGGCCCGCTATGACCGCTCCAATCGCTATCCGCCGACTCAATGCCGCTGATCCGGACTTTGCGCGACACCTGGATCATCTGCTGAGCTGGGAAAGCGTATCCGACGAAGCGGTCAATCAGCGTGTCCTCGACATCATCAAGGCCGTGCGCGAGCGTGGAGATGCTGCGGTAGTCGAGTTCACCCAGCGTTTCGATGGCGTTCAGGCGTCCTCCATGGCCGAGCTGATTCTGCCGCGCGAGCGCCTGGAGTTGGCCCTGACGCGCATTACGGCCGAGCAGCGCAAGGCCCTGGAAACCGCTGCCGAACGCGTGCGCAGCTACCACGAGAAGCAAAAGCAGGATTCCTGGACCTACACCGAGGCCGACGGCACCGTGCTGGGCCAGCAAGTCACCCCGCTGGATCGCGCAGGCCTCTACGTGCCGGGTGGCAAGGCGTCCTACCCGTCCTCCGTGCTGATGAACGCGATTCCTGCCAAGGTTGCCGGCGTCACCGAGGTGGTGATGGTGGTGCCCACCCCCCGTGGCGAGATCAATGAAATCGTCCTCGCTGCCGCTTGCGTGGCCGGTGTGGACCGCGTTTTCACCATTGGAGGCGCCCAAGCCGTGGCCGCGCTGGCATACGGTACCGAGAGCGTGCCTCAGGTGGACAAGATCGTCGGTCCGGGCAACATCTACGTTGCCACCGCCAAGCGCCATGTGTTCGGCCAGGTGGGTATCGACATGATTGCCGGCCCCTCGGAAATCCTGGTGGTCTGCGACGGCGGAACCGATCCGGACTGGATTGCCATGGACCTGTTCTCCCAGGCCGAGCATGACGAGGATGCACAGGCCATCCTGGTCAGCTCCGACGCTGCCTTCCTCGATAAGGTGGCGGCCAGCATTGATAAGTTGTTGCCGACCATGGAGCGTGCCGAGATCATCCGTACCTCGTTGCAGAACCGTGGTGCGCTGATCCAGGTGACCGACCAGGCCCAGGCCTGTCAGGTGGCCAATCGCATTGCTCCCGAGCACCTGGAGCTGTCCGTTGCCGATCCGCAGGCCTGGCTGCCGCAGATCCGTCACGCTGGCGCCATCTTCATGGGTCGTTACACCGCTGAAGCTTTGGGTGACTACTGTGCCGGCCCGAACCACGTGCTGCCGACTTCCGGTACCGCGCGCTTCTCCTCGCCGCTCGGCGTGTACGACTTCCAGAAGCGCTCTTCGATCATCTTCTGCTCGGCCGACGGCGCGTCCGAACTGGGCAAGACCGCATCCGTACTGGCCCGCGGCGAGTCGCTGACCGCCCACGCGCGCAGCGCTGAATACCGCATTGCTCCTAACAAAGAGCAGGGGGAGTGAACATGAGCAAGTTCTGGAGTCCCTTCGTCAAGGAGCTGGTGCCCTACGTACCGGGTGAGCAGCCCAAGCTGGCCAAGCTGGTCAAGCTGAACACCAACGAGAATCCCTATGGCCCGTCGCCCAAGGCAGTGGCGGCCATGCAGGCCGAGGTTGGCGACAACCTGCGCCTGTATCCGGACCCGAACAGCGATCGCCTGAAGCAGGCGGTGGCCGATTACTATGGTGTGCAGACTAGCCAGGTGTTCGTCGGAAACGGTTCGGATGAGGTCCTGGCCCACGCCTTCCACGGCCTGTTCCAGCACGGCAAGCCGCTGCTGTTCCCGGACGTGAGCTACAGCTTCTACCCGGTCTACTGTGGGCTATACGGCATTCCGTTCGAGGCGTTGCCGCTGGACGAGCAGTTCCAGATCCGCGTCGAGGATTACGCGCGCCCCAATGGCGGCATCGTCTTCCCCAACCCCAATGCCCCGACCGGTTGCCTGCTGGCGCTTGAGGCAATCGAGCGTCTGCTCCAGGCCAATCCAGATACGGTGGTGCTGGTGGATGAGGCCTACATCGACTTCGGTGGCCAGACCGCCATCAGTCTGGTGGATCGCTACCCGAACCTGCTGGTGACTCAGACCCTATCCAAGTCCCGCTCCCTGGCAGGACTGCGGGTGGGCCTGGCAGTGGGGCATCCGGACCTGATCGAGGCGTTGGAGCGGATCAAGAACAGCTTCAACTCCTACCCGCTGGATCGCATGGCCATCGCGGGTGCGGCGGTCGCCTTTGAAGACAGGGCCTACTTCGAGGAGACCTGCCGCAAGGTAATCGACAGCCGTGAGCACCTGGTGGCCGAGCTGGGCAAGCTGGGCTTCGACGTACTACCGTCGGCTGCCAATTTCGTCTTTGCGCGTCACCCGCAGAAGGATGCTGCCGGCATCGCCGCTGGGCTGCGCGAACAGGGCGTGATCGTTCGCCATTTCAAGCAGGAACGCATTGCCCAATTCCTGCGGATCACCATCGGCACGCCGGAGCAGAACCAGGCACTGCTGGACGCTCTGAATACGCTTTAAGCCTTCTGCGATCGAAAGAAAGAGCCGAGTGTGGAATTCCGCACTCGGCTTTTTCTTGGGTTCTTCGCGGAATCTGGGGAAAGAGCGAGTTGACAGTCAGGGAAAGTGCTCGAAGCGTGCGCCGATCAGCCCCTTCCACTTGCCGCCGAAGTCGATCTGGATGTCGTCAAGCAGCAGTGGGAGGGCGGGTCGGCCGCAGCGGCTTCGCCAAGGAGGCTCAGCACCAGTCCCGTGACAGTCGAAAGGTGGTGGGAGGGCATCGGATGATTTCGCTATAGATGTAATAGCATAACTTTTTCGGGCTAAGAGTCGTTCTTGTCCAGTGCGGGGCAATGCGTGTGCTGGATTGTAGAAACGAAAACGGCGCCCGAAGGCGCCGTTACTGTGGGGTCAGTTTCCGCCGTTGCTGCTGGGGGGTGGACGAACGCCGACCTCGGCGATCAGCTCCAACTCCTTGCCGTTGCGCATAACCTGGATGCTGACCTTCTCGCCCGGGCGGGCGCGGGCTACTTGGTTCATCGAGCGACGGCCGTCGCCTGCGGGTTCGCCCTCGATGCTGAGGATGATGTCACCGGGCTGCAGTGCCGCGCGTTGCGCCGGGCTGTCGCGGTAGATGCCGGCGACGACAATGCCGGGTCGGCCTTCCAGGCCAAAGGACTCGGCCAGCTCCGGGGTCAGCGGCTGGACCTCGATCCCAAGCCAGCCGCGAATCACCGAGCCGTGCTCGATGATCGCCTTCATCACCTCTAGCGCCAACTTGACCGGAATAGCGAAACCGATGCCCTGGGAGCCGCCGGACTTGGAGAAGATTGCGGTGTTGATGCCGATCAGGTTGCCATTGGCGTCTACCAGGGCACCGCCGGAGTTGCCGGGGTTGATTGCGGCATCGGTCTGGATGAAGTCTTCATAGGTATTCAGGCCCAGTTGGTTACGGCCGGTGGCGCTGATAATGCCCATGGTCACGGTCTGGCCGACACCGAAGGGGTTGCCGATCGCCAGAGCGACATCGCCGATGCGGATGTTGTCCGAGCGACCGAGGGTGATGGGTGGCAAGTCCTTGAGGTCGATCTTCAGCACCGCCAGGTCGGTTTCCGGGTCGCTGCCCACCAGGCGTGCCAGGGTCTCACGGCCGTCCTTGAGGGCTACCACGATCTGGTCGGCACCGGCAGTTACGTGGTTGTTGGTCAACAGGTAGCCTTCGGGGCTCATGATCACCGCTGAACCCAGGCTGGACTCCATGCGCCGTTGACGCGGCAGGTTGTCGCCGAAAAAGCGGCGGAACTGCGGGTCCTCGAACAGTGGGTGGGCGGGCTTGCTCACCATCTTGGTGGTGTAGAGGTTGGCTACTGCCGGCGAGGCGCTGGTCACCGCGTCCGCATAGGAGTCCGGACCTTGGCGGGTGAAGTTGAACTTGGGCGCTTCCTGCAGATGCACTTCCTGGCGAGGCAGACCGACCCATTCCGGGTATTGCTGGATGATCAGCAGTGCCACGAGCACGCCGACAATCAGGGGCCAGCCGAGATATCGCAGGGCCTTGAGCATCGAGGGAGAATCCTGAGGGTTGCGAGGGGCAGGGGTGCCCCTTAAGGTGGCGCCATTATACGAGGGCGCCCGTTAAAAACGAGCCGTCCGCAACAGCTTGTGAGGAACGCCATGGCCATTGCCTTGAACACTCTGGTGGAAGAAGCGGAGCGCTACCTGAACGCTTCGCGCATCCAGGATTACTGCCCCAACGGCCTGCAGGTCGAGGGGCGTCCGCAGGTCAGTCGGATCGTCACCGGCGTCACCGCCAGCCAGGCCTTGTTGGACGCCGCGGTGGAGGCCGAGGCGGATGTGGTGCTGGTACACCACGGCTATTTCTGGAAGGGTGAAAACCCATGCGTGGTAGGCATGAAGCAGCGCCGTCTGAAGACGCTGCTGGCCAACGACATCAGCCTGTTGGCCTACCACCTGCCACTGGACTTGCATGCCGAGGTGGGCAACAACGTTCAGCTCGCACGCCAGTTGGACATCATCGTTGAAGGCCCACTGGAGCCGGATAATCCGCGTACTGTTGGGCTGATCGGCTCCTTGGTCGAGCCCATGACCGCCATCGACTTCGCTCGTCGTGTGCACGAGGTGCTGGGGCGTGAGCCGCTGCTGGTCGAGGGCGACCGGATGATCAGTCGGATCGGCTGGTGCACCGGTGGCGGCCAGGGCTACATCGATACCGCGATTGCCGCGGGCGTCGACCTCTATCTGACTGGCGAAGCTTCTGAGCAGACCTTTCATAGTGCGAGGGAAAACGGTATCAGCTTCATCGCCGCCGGCCATCATGCGACCGAGCGCTACGGCGTGCAGGCGCTGGGCGACTATCTGGCGCGGCGTTTCGCCCTGGAACATCTCTTCATCGATTGCCCGAATCCCGTTTGAGGGCGCTGCACGGCATCTATCCGGTGGGCATATCACTAGATTGTTTCGTTCTAAACAGGCCCCTCAATAGAAGGGAGGGGCTGTGTTAGAGTGCCCGCTCGTCCACGGCCCGCCGGCCGTCGTATCAGAAAGACCTTCGTGAGTAGCCATGCTCGATAAACTGACGCACCTGAAACAGCTGGAGGCGGAGAGCATCCACATCATTCGTGAAGTGGCCGCCGAATTCGACAACCCGGTGATGCTCTACTCCATCGGTAAAGACTCCGCCGTCATGCTGCACCTCGCGCGCAAGGCGTTCTTCCCCGGCAAGCTGCCGTTCCCGGTCATGCATGTCGACACCCGGTGGAAGTTCCAGGAGATGTACCGCTTCCGCGACAAGATGGTCGCCGAGATGGGCCTGGATCTGATCACCCACGTCAACCCGGAAGGCGTAGCCCAGGGCATCAACCCCTTCACCCATGGCAGTGCAAAGCACACTGACGTGATGAAGACCGAGGGCCTGAAGCAGGCACTCGACAAGTACGGCTTCGATGCGGCATTCGGCGGCGCTCGCCGCGACGAGGAGAAGTCTCGCGCCAAGGAGCGCGTCTACTCCTTCCGCGACAGCAAGCATCGCTGGGACCCGAAGAACCAGCGCCCCGAACTCTGGAACGTCTACAACGGCAAGGTGAAGAAGGGCGAGTCGATTCGCGTCTTCCCGCTGTCCAACTGGACTGAGCTGGACATCTGGCAGTACATCTACCTGGAACAGATTCCGATCGTCCCGCTGTACTTCGCCGCCGAGCGTGAAGTCATCGAGAAGAACGGCACGCTGATCATGATCGACGACGAGCGCATCCTCGAGCATCTCTCCGACGAAGAGAAAGCACGTATCGAGAAGCGTATGGTGCGTTTCCGCACCTTGGGCTGCTACCCGCTGACTGGCGCGGTGGAGTCCACGGCGACCACGTTGCCGGAAATCATCCAGGAAATGCTCCTGACCCGTACTTCCGAACGCCAGGGGCGGGTCATCGACCACGACGCCGCCGGCTCGATGGAAGAGAAGAAACGTCAGGGCTATTTCTAAGGATTCCGCATCATGAGCCACCAATCCGATCTGATCAGCGAGGATATCCTCGCTTACCTGGCCCAGCACGAACGCAAGGAACTGCTGCGCTTCCTCACTTGCGGCAACGTCGACGACGGTAAGAGCACCCTGATCGGGCGCCTGCTGCACGACTCCAAGATGATCTACGAAGACCATCTGGAAGCCATCACCCGTGATTCGAAGAAAGTCGGCACCACCGGTGACGACGTTGACCTGGCGCTGCTGGTCGACGGCCTGCAGGCCGAGCGCGAGCAGGGCATCACCATTGACGTGGCGTACCGCTACTTCAGCACCGCAAAGCGCAAGTTCATCATCGCCGATACCCCTGGCCATGAGCAGTACACCCGCAATATGGCGACCGGCGCCTCCACCTGCGACCTGGCCATTATCCTGGTTGACGCCCGCTACGGTGTGCAGACCCAGACCCGCCGGCACAGCTACATCGCATCCTTGCTGGGTATCAAGCATATCGTCGTCGCCATCAACAAAATGGACCTGAAAGACTTCGATCAGGGTGTGTTCGAGAGCATCAAGGCCGACTACCTGCACTTTGCCGAACGCATCAAGCTCAACCCCACATCGATCCACTTCGTGCCGATGTCGGCCCTGAAGGGCGACAACGTGGTGAACAAGAGCGAGCGCTCGCCCTGGTACACCGGGCAGTCGCTGATGGAAATCCTTGAAACCGTGGAAATCGCCGGCGACCGAAACGTCTCCGACATGCGCTTCCCGGTGCAGTACGTGAACCGTCCGAACCTCAACTTCCGCGGATTCGCCGGAACCTTGGCCAGCGGCGTCGTGCGCAAGGGTGATGAAGTGGTGGCTCTGCCTTCGGGCAAGGGCAGCCGCGTCAAGTCCATCGTCACCTACGAAGGCGAACTGGAGCACGCCGGCCCCGGCCAGGCGATCACCCTGACACTGGAAGACGAAATCGACGTTTCCCGCGGCGACATGTTGGTGCATGCCGACAACCGCCCGCAGGTCACCGACGGCTTCGACGCCATGCTGGTGTGGATGTCCGAAGAGCCTATGCTTCCGGGCAAGAAGTACGACATCAAGCGCGCCACCAGCTATGTGCCGGGCTCCATTCCCAGCATCGCGCACAAGGTGGACGTAAACACCCTCGAGGAAACAGCAGGCAGCAGCCTTCAACTGAACGAGATCGCCAAGGTCAAGGTCAGCCTGGATGCGCCCATTGCCCTCGACGGCTACGAACAGAACCGCACCACCGGTGCATTCATCGTCATTGATCGACTTACCAATGGCACCGTCGGCGCCGGCATGATCATCGCCGACCCGCAAGCCGGGCGTAATATCGACGGTCACCACGGCAAACAGGCGCATGTTGCTCGTGAGGAGCGTGCAGCACGCTTCGGCCAGCAGCCGGCTACCGTGCTGTTCAGCGGCCTCTCAGGCGCAGGCAAGAGCACCTTGGCCTACGCCGTGGAGCGCAAGCTCTTCGACATGGGACGTGCGGTTTACGTGCTGGATGGCCAGAACCTGCGCCATGACCTGAACAAGGGCTTGCCGCAGGATCGCGCCGGTCGCACCGAGAACTGGCGACGTGCCGCTCACGTGGCGCGTCAGTTCAACGAAGCCGGCCTGCTCACTTTGGCGGCCTTCGTTGCTCCGGATGCCGAAGGTCGCGAGCAGGCCAAGGCGCTGATTGGTGCCGACCGCCTGATCACCGTCTACGTGCAGGCATCGCCGCTGGCGTGCCGCGAGCGTGACCCGCAAGGACTGTACGCCGCAGGTCAGGACAATATCCCGGGAGAGTCCTTCCCCTACGACGTGCCGCTGGATGCCGATCTGGTGATCGACACCCAGTCAGTCACGGTAGAAGAGGGCGTCAAGCAGGTCCTGGAGTTGCTCCGCTCTCGCGGTGCGATCTAAGCACCGAACAACAAAAAGCCCCGCATTGCGGGGCTTTTTGTTGGCCTCCGGTTCGGCTGGCCGATCGGAGGTCCAGCCGTGAAGGAATCAGTACTTGCCTTTCAGACCGAAGGTCTCGTCCAGGGTGCCAGGGGCGTCCGGGGCTTTGGGCGCATAGTCCTTGGGCGCTTCATTGCTTTTCGGTGGTGTCAGGCGCTCTCGCGGACTGGCAGCCTCATCGGCGTGTAGTGCGGCCAGTAAGCGTTGGCGGGTCAGCTCATCCAGGGCCAGGCGGCTGGCGCCCTCGGACAGATGCTCCTGCACTTCCTGGTAGCTCTGGGTGAGTTTTTTCACCAGACTGGCGGTGGTGTTGAAGTGAGTGACCACCTCACTCTGGTAGGTATCGAAACGTTCCTGCAGATCATCCAGCTGGCGCTGCGTCCGGCTCGGAGCGGCATTGGGCACCAGGCGGGCGATCAGGAATCCGATGCCGATACCGGCGAGCAGGGCGAAGGCTGGTAACAACCAGACGGTGAGCGACTGTTCCACGAGTCCTTCCTCTATAAACGGCTTTGCTTTACGTTAACGGCTCGAATCCGCGCTGTATACCGCGACGCAAGCCCTGTTGTGCTAATCCAAGACGAGTCGACCCGTCACGGGGTCACGGAGTTTCCCTAGTTGAGCCGAGAAAACCCTCTCCTGCTCGATGGTCCCTGTGGCCAGATCGAGGCGCTGCATCTTGATTTGCCCGAGGCCAAAGGCCTGGCGCTGATCTGTCATCCCAATCCGGTGCAAGGCGGCACCATGCTCAACAAGGTGGTTTCCACCCTGCAACGCACCGCCCGTGACGCGGGATACAGCACATTGCGCTTCAACTATCGAGGCGTCGGCGCCAGTACCGGTAGTCATGACATGGGCACTGGCGAGGTGGACGACGCCGAAGCCGTCGCCCACTGGTTCCACACCCAGCGACCGGAGTTGCCTCTGACCCTGTTCGGCTTCTCCTTTGGTGGCTTCGTTGCTGCCAGCCTTGCTGGTCGCCTCGAGCGTCAGGGTATCTTGGTCCCACGCCTGTTCATGGTGGCGCCGGCGGTCATGCGCCTGACGGCGGATAACCCGCTGCCTGAAGGCGGCGAGGTGACAGTGATCCAGCCCGAAGCCGATGAGGTCGTGCCGCCCCAAGCGGTGTATGACTGGTCCGCTGGCCTCACGCGCCCCCATGAGCTGCTGAAAGTGGCAGAATGCGGGCACTTCTTCCACGGCAAGCTGACCGATCTCAAGGATCTGGTCCTGCCGCGTCTCTGATTCCGAACGAAGTCTGACAAGCGAACACCATGACCACTCGTATCCTTACCGGCATCACCACCACCGGCACGCCGCACCTCGGCAACTACGCAGGCGCCATCCGCCCGGCCATCGTTGCCAGTCGCGCCAGCGACGTCGATTCCTTCTACTTCCTGGCCGACTACCATGCCCTGATCAAGTGCGACGATCCGGTCCGCATCCAGCGTTCGCGCCTGGAAATCGCCGCCACCTGGCTGGCCTGTGGCCTGGATACCAATAAGGCGACCTTCTACCGCCAATCTGACATTCCCGAGATCCCCGAGCTCACCTGGCTGCTGACTTGCGTCAGCGCCAAGGGGCTGCTCAATCGGGCGCACGCCTACAAGGCTTCCGTGGACAAGAACCTGGAGAACGGCGAAGACCCGGATGCCGGCGTCACCATGGGCCTGTACAGCTACCCGGTGCTGATGGCCGCGGACATTCTGATGTTCAACGCACACAAAGTGCCGGTTGGCCGCGACCAGATCCAGCATGTGGAAATGGCCCGCGACATCGGCCAGCGCTTCAACCACCTGTTCGGGGCCGGTCGCGAGTACTTCACCCTGCCGGAAGCGGTGATCGAGGAAGAGGTAGCGACCCTGCCCGGACTCGATGGCCGCAAGATGTCCAAGAGCTACGACAACACGATTCCACTGTTCGGTAGCGCCAAGCAGTTGAAGGACGCCATCGCGCGCATCGTCACCGACTCCCGCGCACCCGGCGAGCCGAAAGACCCGGACAACTCCCATCTCTTCACCCTGTACCAGGCCTTCGCCACCCCGGCGCAGCTCGCCGAGTTCCGTGCTGACCTGCTGGCTGGCCTGGCCTGGGGCGAAGCCAAGCAGCGTCTGTTCCAGTTGCTCGACAACGAACTGGGCGAGGCGCGCGAGCACTACCATGCACTGATCGAGCGGCCGTCCGATCTGGAGGACATTCTCCTGGCCGGCGCTGCCAAGGCCCGCAAGATCGCCACGCCCTTCCTCAACGAACTGCGAGAGGCTGTGGGCTTGCGATCGTTCCGCACCAACGTACAAGCTGGTGGCGAGACGAAGAAGAAAGCGGCCAAGAGCGCGCGCTTCGTGAGTTTCCGCGACGAGGACGGCAGCTTCCGTTTCCGTCTGCTGGATGCCGATGGGGAGCAACTGCTGCTGTCTCGCTCCTTCGCCGACGGCAAGACCGCCGGCCAGGTCAGCAAGCGTCTGCAGTCAAGCGATGAGCTGGACCTGCGTGTCGAAGGTGAAGCCTTCGGTATCTGGCTGGATGACGAGCAGGTGGCTTCCAGCCCCGGCTTTGCCGACGCTGCGGCCCGCGATGCTGCTATCCAGCGCCTCTATGTGGCTCTCGCGTCCCAGGAATAACTGCCTTTCCAGCGGCCGGCTTTGCCGGCCAATTGCCAATCTACGGGGCAGGCTCTAAAGTACTCGCCCCGTTTTTCGTTGCCTTGCTACCGATCATGACCCCCCTCGAGCGCTACCAGGCCGATCTCAAACGGCCGGATTTCTTTCACGATGCTGCGCAGGAAACGGCTGTTCGCCACTTGCAGCGGCTGTATGACGACCTGATCGCTGACGGCCGCAGCAAGCCCGGCCTGCTGGGTGGCCTGTTCGGCAAGAAGCGACAGGGCCCGGTGAAGGGCCTGTACTTCTGGGGTGGAGTGGGTCGCGGTAAGACCTACCTGGTGGATACCTTCTACGAAGCACTGCCGTTCAAGCAGAAGATGCGTACCCACTTCCACCGCTTCATGAAACGCGTCCATGAGGAGATGAAGACCCTCAAGGGCGAAAAGAACCCGCTGACCATCATTGGCAAGCGTTTCGCCGATGAAGCCCGAGTGATCTGCTTCGACGAGTTCTTCGTCTCCGATATCACCGACGCCATGATTCTGGCCACGCTCCTCGAGGAGCTGTTCAAGAACGGCGTCAGCCTGGTGGCGACCTCGAACATCGTCCCTGATGGCCTCTACAAGGACGGCCTGCAGCGGGCGCGGTTCCTGCCGGCCATCGCGCTGCTCAAGGAGCACACCGATATCGTCAACGTTGACAGTGGCGTGGACTATCGGTTGCGCGCCCTCGAGCAGGCGGAGTTGTTCCACTTCCCGCTGGACACCGAGGCCGAGGCCAGCCTGAGCCGCAGCTTCAAGAGCCTACTGCCAGACTGCACGATGGCTCAGGAAAACGAAGTCCTGATGATCGAGAATCGCGAGATCCGCACCGTGCGCGTCTGCGAAGACGTCGCCTGGTTCGAGTTCCGTGAGCTTTGCGATGGCCCGCGCAGCCAGAACGACTACATCGAACTGGGCAAGATCTTCCACGCGGTGATCCTTGCCAACGTCGAACAGATGGGCGTGGCCAAGGACGACATGGCGCGGCGCTTCATCAACCTGGTGGACGAGTTCTATGACCGCAACGTGAAACTGATCATCTCGGCCGAAGTGGAGCTGAAGGACCTATATTCCGGTGGCCGCCTGAACTTCGAGTTCCAGCGTACCCTCAGTCGCCTGCTCGAGATGCAGTCCCACGAGTTCCTTTCCAGGCCGCACAAGCCTTGAGGAACACGCAAGAAAAAGGCTGCCCGAAGGCAGCCTTTCTCAATTTCGCCAGGGTATTTCAGTTCTGCGCCAGCTTCTGCTCCTGCTGTTTCAGCAGCCTTTGCGCATGGGCGACTTCCAGCGCTTCCATGGCGTTGATCGGCTTGATTGCCACCGCCTTCCTCAGGTGTTCCAGCGCCTTGGCTTCCTCGTCCTCGCCGTACACGTATTCCAGTGCGTTGGCGTACTCGTAGTGACCAATGGGCAGGTCGTCGGTGGCCTTGAAGGAGCGGGCAAAGTACTGCTCCATCTTGTCCGAACTGACCCCGTAGGTCATCTTGCCCACCAGCTTGCCCACTTTGCGGATCACGCCAGCCTCGTAGCCGCCGTATAGGGCGAGAGCGAAAGGCTGCTGCGGTTGTTTCATCAGCAGGGCGTCCAGCTCATCGGGAATCTGGCTGGTATAGCCGCGCTTGAGCACTACCGGAACCGGCAGCTCCTCACCCAGGCGGGCCTTGGCGTAGGCCCGACCGAACTGGGCGACCACATCTGCCTTGACCAGATCGCCGGCTTCGTCGGTGTAGCGGATCACTTCTTCCAACAGTTGATGCTTCTCCGCCTGATCAGGCACCAGGAACATGGCATAAACCACTTGGGCGAACATGGCTGGCACCTGGCCGCCGACGCCCAGTTCCAGGCCCTGCTTCTTCGCCTTGGCAAATTCACCCCGGAACATCAGGCGCCAGACATCCTGCAGCTTGGCTGCGTAGGCCTCGGCTTCCTCGGGCTTGCCCGTGAAGCCGGTATTGCCGGTAACGGTCAGTTCCAGGGCCTTCGGGTACTTGGTGGCCATGGTCACCACCCAGTCGGCATCCGGGTAGGGGTAGTTCGGGCCGAATCCTCGAGTCAGGCGCGGCCAGGCCTCACGCAGCTTGTCGCCGGAGTAGTCGTAGGCGGCCTGGTCATAGGGGAAGGGTTTCCAGTTGTCGTCCGCCACAGCGGTAAGGCTGCAGGCGGCTAGCAGGGCAAGCAGGTAGCGGCGCATGGCGATGGACCTTTTCTTGTTGTTGTCCTCCCGTGCCGGGGCTGGCGCGGGTTCGGAGCATCCCGTTCGGGCATGGGCCGATCATAGGGTCGTGGCGCTGCCGGCCAACCTATCCTTGGAATGGCGGCGTCATTCTCCTTTTTGCTGGTACTGACGGCGGTACTGATTCGGAGAAAGCTGGGTGTGCTGGCGAAACAGCCTGGCGAAGAAACTGGCGTCGTCGTAGCCCACTTCGTAACTGATGGTCTTGATGCTCTTGCGCGTAGCCGAGAGCAGCCCTTTCGCCGTTTCGATGCGTAACCGCTGCAGATAGTGCAGGGGCTTGTCGCCGGTAGCTGCCTGGAAGCGCCGCATGAAGTTGCGAATGCTCATGCCATGGTCGCGGGCCACATCCTCGAAACGGAACTTGTCGGCGAAGTGATCTTCCAGCCATTGCTGGATCTGCAGGATGGTCATGTCGTGGTGCAGCTTCTGCCCGCCGAAGCCGATGCGGCCCGGGGTGTAGCTGCGCTGTACTTCGTAGAGGATGTCGCGGGCGACCGCCTGGGCGATGCCGGCGCCGCAGAAGCGTTCGATCAGGTAGATGTACAGGTCGCAGGCCGAGGTGACACCGCCCGCGCAGTAGAGGTTGTCAGCGTCGGAGAGGTGCTTGTCCTGATTCAGCAGAACCTTGGGGAAGCGTTCGGCGAACTCTCCGAAGAAGCGCCAGTAGGTCGTTGCCTCCTTGCCGTCCAGCAGGCCGGCCTGGGCCATCCAGAATACCCCGGTGGCCTCGCCGCAAATGGCACTGCCAGCGGCGTGGCGCTCTCGCAGCCAGCCACAGACCTGTGGATAACGCGCAAGCAGGGCGTCGAAATCGCCCCAGAAGGCCGGGATGATGATGATTTCCGCGTCGTCCAGAGGCCCGTCTACCGGAAGTTGTACTTCACTGAAGCTGTCCGCCGGCCGACCATCAGGGCTGACCAAGTGGATCTGGAACGCGGGGGTGAGGCCCTTGCCCTGCAGTTTGCCGAAGCGCAGGCTGGCCATGTGGAAGAAGTCCTTGGCCTGCATCAAGGTGGAGGCGAAGACACCGTCGATGGCCAGGATGCTGACCTGCCGAAGGTTAGGGGACTGCGAATTACTCATGGTGTTGTTCTTATTAGGGGAAAGCGGTCATTCTCCGGCTGGATCGTCTTATTTTTTGTCCTAAGTGTCCAGTGTGGCGGGGGCGGGGACTGGCCTAGAGTCGGTGGCCTCCGAACCCACATGACCACAGTGTCATTCCAAGGTGATGCCATGATCCCGAGAACCCTGTTCAGCTCTGACCACGAACTCTTCCGCGACAGCGTGCGCAAGTTCCTCGAGCAGGAGGCCGTGCCCTATCACCATCAGTGGGAGAAAGACGGCCACATCGATCGCACCTTGTGGAACAAGGCGGGTGAGGCCGGCATGCTCTGCTCGCACATTCCGGAGGAATACGGCGGTATGGCTGCCGACTTCCTCTACAGCGCGGTGGTGATCGAGGAGATTGGCCGCCTGGGACTGACCGGCATCGGCTTTTCGCTGCATTCCGACATCGTTGCACCCTACATCCTGCATTACGGCTCCGAGGCGCAGAAGAAGAAGTACCTGCCCAAGCTGGTCAGCGGTGAGATGGTGACTGCCATCGCCATGACCGAGCCTGGCGCTGGCTCTGACCTCCAGGGAGTGAAGACCACTGCGGTACTGGATGGCGACGACTATGTAATCAATGGCTCCAAGACCTTTATCACTAACGGCATTCTTGCCGATCTGGTGATTGTGGTGGCCAAGACCGACCCCAAGGCGGGCGCCAAGGGCACCAGCCTGTTCCTGGTAGAGGCGGGCACCCCGGGCTTCGCGAAGGGCAAGCGCCTGGAGAAGGTAGGCATGAAGGCCCAGGACACCGCCGAACTGTTCTTCCAGGACGTTCGTGTACCGAAGGAGAGCCTGTTGGGCCAGGCCGGTATGGGGTTCGCTTATCTGATGCAGGAGCTGCCCCAGGAGCGCCTGACCGTGGGCATCGGTGCACTGGCCTCGGCGGAGGCGGCGCTGAACTGGACCCTGGACTACACCCGTGAGCGCAAGGCCTTCGGCAAATCCATCGCCGAGTTCCAGAACACCCGCTTCAAGCTGGCCGAGATGGCCACTGAAATCCAGGTCGGTCGTGTATTCGTCGATCGGTGCCTGGAGTTGCATCTGGATGGCAAGCTGGATGTGCCCACTGCGGCAATGCTCAAGTACTGGGGAACCGACCTGCAGTGCAAAGTGCTGGACGAGTGCGTGCAGTTGCACGGCGGCTACGGTTTCATGTGGGAGTACGCGGTAGCGCGGGCCTGGGCGGACGCGCGGGTGCAGCGAATTTACGCCGGCACCAACGAAATAATGAAGGAAATCATCGCCCGTTCCCTGGTGTAAGGCAGCGGAGGACACGAGGAGCCCGGCACGTGCCGGGCTTCTGCGTTTTTAGGGGGCTGGGTTTGGCTGGTCCTTATGGATGGCGGCAATGCCCTCCAGCACGGCTTCGGACAGTTTCAGCTCGCTGCTGTGCAGGTTCGCTTCCAGCTGTTCCAGCGAGGTGGCGCCAATGATATTGCTGGTCACGAAAGGCTGGGCTGTGACGAATGCCAGGGCCATTTGCGCTGGATCGAGCCCGTGTTCGCGAGCCAGTTGCACATAGCGCGAGCAAGCCGCCTGGGACTGCGGGTTCGTGTAGCGGGTGAAGCGGCTGAAGAGCGTGATCCGCGCGTTGGCTGGGCGTGCCCCGTTCTCGTATTTGCCGGACAGCATGCCGAAGGCCATTGGCGAATACGCCAGCAGCCCACACTGCTCGCGAATCGCCACTTCCGCCAGGCCTACTTCGAAGCTGCGGTTGAGCAGGTTGTAGGGGTTCTGAATGGACGCGGCGCGCGGCAACCCGAGCTGGTCGGCAAGCTGGAGGAATTTCATGGTGCCCCAGGGTGTTTCGTTGGACAGGCCGACATGGCGGATCTTGCCAGCCTTGACCTGCTCGCCGAGCACTGCGAGGGTTTCCTGTAGCGGTGTGAAGTCGTCCTCTTTGTGCTGATAGCCGAGCTGGCCGAAGAAGTTGGTGCTGCGTTCGGGCCAGTGCAACTGATAGAGGTCGATCCAGTCGGTACGCAGGCGCTTCAGGCTGGCGTCCAGTGCGGCGGTGATGTGCTGGCGGTTGTGCTTCAGGTTGCCGTCGCGGATATGGCTGATGCCGTTGCCGGGGCCGGCTACCTTGCTTGCCAGGACCCACTCCGCACGGTCGCCGCACTTGGCGAACCAGTTACCGATGATGGTTTCGGTGGCGCTGTAGGTTTCGGCACGCGGCGGTACGGGGTACATCTCCGCCGTGTCCATGAAGTTGATGCCGTACGACTTGGCGCGCTCGATCTGAGCGAAGGCTTCTGTCTCGGTGTTCTGCTCACCCCAGGTCATAGTGCCTAGGCATAGGCTGCTAACCTTGAGGTCAGTGCGGCCGAGTTGGCGGTATTCCATCGCTGCCTCCAGCGTTTTCATAAAGGATGAATGAAATCAGGTTGAAATTTTTCCTGCAATCGGCATAATTTCGCGGCTTTCTTTGCGGGGATGCCTAGCCTGCAGAGAAGGAAGGCGGGGATGCCTAGCCTGCCGAAAACCCTATGCCGTAGCGGACGCGCTGACCCGAGCCCCCGATAGCGTCTGTTTCCGGCTGTCTCTGACCTTGTCAGAGCGAGCACTATTCAGTAAGATCCGCCGTCTTATTTTCAGGGCGGCCCCTGAGGCTATAGCGAATGAAGACTTTTACTGCAAAACCGGAAACTGTTAAGCGCGACTGGTACGTCGTCGACGCTGCAGGTCAGACCCTGGGTCGTCTGGCCACCGAAATTGCCAGCCGTCTGCGTGGCAAGCACAAGCCGGAATACACCCCTCACGTTGATACCGGCGACTACATCGTCGTGATCAATGCCGAGCAGGTTCGTGTTACCGGTGCCAAGACTACCGACAAGATGTACTACTCGCACTCCGGTTTCCCGGGCGGCATCAAGGAAATCAACTTCGAGAAGCTGATTGCCAAAGCCCCTGAGCGCGTGATCGAGACCGCGGTAAAAGGCATGCTGCCGAAAAATCCGCTGGGTCGCGACATGTATCGCAAGCTGAAGGTGTACAAGGGTGCTGTTCACCCGCACACCGCTCAGCAGCCCCAAGAACTGAAGATTTAACGGGATAGTTCATTATGTCGGCGACTCAAAACTACGGCACCGGCCGTCGTAAGACTGCTACCGCGCGCGTCTTCCTGCGTCCGGGTACTGGCAAGATCTCCATCAACAATCGCACCCTGGATACCTTCTTCGGTCGCGAAACCGCTCGCATGGTCGTGCGTCAGCCGCTGGAGCTGACCGAGACCGTCGAGAAATTCGATATCTACGTCACCGTCGTTGGCGGTGGTGTAAGCGGTCAGGCCGGTGCTATTCGCCACGGCATCACCCGCGCCCTGATCGAATACGACGAAACCCTGCGCAGTTCGCTGCGTAAAGCCGGCTACGTGACTCGCGACGCTCGCGAAGTTGAACGTAAGAAAGTCGGTCTGCGCAAAGCGCGTAAGCGTCCGCAGTACTCCAAGCGTTAATTCAGCGCTTGCAAAGAACGCCCAGTTTCTTCGGAGCTGGGCGTTTTTTTATGCGCTAAAAGTTATGGCATGCGACAGCTTGTCGCACGTGCGAATCCCGCGCCATTCAAGGCTTTCGGCCTATTTGTATCCGGCTATTACCTTGTCAGCAAAGGGGGTTTTCTTTACCATTTGGCGAATTTTTTGCGCGGCTCGATTTTTTACTTAGTAGAGGCCTGAGCAACAGGCCACAGAAGCTGATGGGAGACGACTGAATGAGCAATGACGGCGTGAATGCAGGCCGGCGTCGCTTCCTCGTAGCGGCCACGTCCGTGGTCGGTGCGGCGGGAGCGGTGGGGGCTGCGGTCCCGTTCGTGGGGTCATGGCTGCCCAGTGCCAAGGCCAAGGCCGCGGGTGCACCGGTCAAGGTGAATATAAGCAAGGTCGAGGTAGGCCAGCAGATCATCGCCGAATGGCGCGGTCAGCCGGTGTTCATCGTGCGTCGTACCGAAGAGATCCTGGCCAATCTGGGCAAGCTCAGCGGTAGCATGGCCGACCCGGAGTCCAAGGCTTCGGTGCAGCCGACCTACGTGGATCCGGTCAGCCGCTCGATCAAGCCGGAAATCCTGGTGCTGGTAGGTATCTGTACCCACCTCGGCTGCTCGCCGTCCTTCCGTCCGGAAGTCGCGCCGGCTGACCTGGGCGCCGAATGGGTCGGCGGCTATTTCTGCCCCTGTCACGGCTCCCGCTACGACCTCGCCGGTCGTGTCTACAAGGCGCAGCCCGCGCCTCTGAACCTGCCGGTGCCGCCGTACTCGTACGAGTCGGATGACGTCATCGTCGTCGGTGTGGACCAGGAGAAGGCCTGATGAGCAAATTCATGGAATGGGTCGATGCGCGCTTCCCCGCGACCAAGATGTGGGAAGACCATCTGAGCAAGTACTACGCCCCGAAGAACTTCAACTTCTTCTACTTCTTCGGTTCGCTGGCACTGCTGATATTGGTTAACCAGATCCTTACCGGTATCTGGCTGACCATGAGCTTCACTCCGTCCGCCGAAGAGGCCTTCGCGTCGGTCGAGTACATCATGCGCGACGTGGAGTACGGCTGGATCATCCGCTACCTGCACTCCACCGGTGCATCGGCATTCTTCGTCGTTGTCTACCTGCACATGTTCCGCGGCCTGCTCTACGGCTCCTATCAGAAGCCGCGTGAGCTGGTGTGGATCTTCGGCATGTTGATCTACCTCGCCCTGATGGCCGAGGCCTTCATGGGTTACCTGCTGCCCTGGGGCCAGATGTCCTACTGGGGTGCCCAGGTGATCATCTCCCTGTTCGGTGCAATCCCGGTGGTGGGTGATGACCTTACCCAGTGGATCCGTGGTGACTACCTGATCTCCGGTATCACTCTGAACCGCTTCTTCGCCTTGCACGTGATCGCCCTGCCGATCGTTCTGCTTGGCCTGGTTGTGCTGCACATCCTGGCCCTGCACGAAGTGGGTTCGAACAACCCGGACGGCGTGGACATCAAGAAGAAGAAAGACGAGAACGGAGTGCCGCTTGATGGCATCGCGTTCCACCCCTACTACACCGTGAAAGACATCGTCGGTGTCGTGGTATTCCTCTTCGTGTTCTGCTTCGTGGTGTTCTTCTTCCCGGAAATGGGCGGCTACTTCCTCGAGAAGCCGAACTTCGAACAGGCGAACCCGTTCAAGACTCCTGAGCACATCGCGCCGGTATGGTACTTCACCCCGTTCTACGCGATTCTTCGTGCGGTACCAGACAAGCTCCTCGGCGTAATCGCCATGGGTGCTGCCATCGCTGTGCTGTTCGTGCTGCCGTGGCTGGATCGTAGCCCCGTCAAGTCGATGCGCTACAAGGGCTGGCTGAGCAAGATCTGGCTGCTGGTGTTCTGCGTCTCCTTCATCATCCTTGGCGTGCTGGGCGTTCTCGCGCCGACCCCGGGCCGTACGTTGTTGTCGCAGGTGTGCACCATCCTGTACTTCGCGTACTTCATCCTGATGCCGTTCTACACCAGGATGGAAAAAACCAAACCGGTTCCGGAAAGGGTGACGGGCTAATGAAAAAGCTATTTGCTGCATTTGTATTTGCTGCGCTGCCGGCTCTTTCCTTCGCTGCTGGCGGTCAAGGTGTGCATCTGGACAAGGTCGACATCGACCTGACCGACAAGGCTGCGATGCAGGACGGCGCGCGTACTTTCGCGAACTACTGCATGGGCTGTCACGGTGCCAAGTTCCAGCGCTACGAGCGTGTAGGTAAGGATCTCGGTATTTCCGAAGAGTTGATGCTGCAGAACCTGGTCTTCACAGGCGCCAAGATCGGCGATCACATGAAGATCGGCATGCAGCCCAACGACGCCAAGGTATGGTTCGGTGCGGCTCCCCCGGACTTGACCCTGGTTGCCCGCGTGCGTGGTACTGACTGGCTGTACAGCTACCTGCGTGCCTTCTATGAGGATCCTGCGCGTCCTTGGGGCGTGAACAACAAGGTCTTCCCGAACGTCGGTATGCCGAACGTCCTGGTCAGCCTGCAGGGCCGTCAGGTCATTGGTTGCAAGCAGGTTCAGGTGGTAGAGGACGGCAAGAAGCAGTTCGATCCGCTGACTGGCGCGCCAATCACCCATGAAGCCTGTGATCAACTGACCGTGGTGCCGAAGACCGGCAAGCTGACCGAAGCCGAGTTTGACGAGAAGGTCCAGAATCTGGTGACCTTCCTGGCTTACTCGGCCAATCCGGTCAAGCTGGAAAGCCAGCGCGTCGGGACCTACGTCCTGCTGTACCTGGCATTCTTCTTCGTATTCGCCTATCTGCTCAAGCGCGAGTACTGGAAGGACGTGCACTGATACACTGCTGGACTGTTTCACAAGCGCGCGCCCTTATTGGGCGCGCGCGTCTTTCTGCCCCTGAATAATCCCTAGTGAGGAGGGCGCAATGGCCGTCACCAATAGGCTGGCCTGTTATTCCGACCCTGCCGACCACTACTCCCATCGTGTGCGCATTGTGCTCGCCGAGAAGGGGGTCGCTGCCGAGATCATCAATGTCGAGCCGGGCCGTTGCCCGCCCAAGTTGGCCGAGGTCAATCCCTACGGCAGCGTGCCAACCCTGGTAGATCGCGATCTGGCGCTCTATGAGTCCACCGTGGTGATGGAGTACCTCGAAGAGCGCTATCCCCATCCACCGCTGTTGCCCGTCTATCCGGTAGCTCGAGCTAATACTCGCTTGCTCATCCATCGCGTACAGCGCGACTGGTGCTCACTGGTGGATCGCATCCTTGATCCGCGCAGCAAGGACGCCGACAAGGCGCTGGCGCGCAAGGAGCTTCGCGAGAGCCTGACCGGCGTATCGCCGCTATTTGCCGACAAACCCTATTTTCTGAGCGAAGATTTCAGCCTGGTGGATTGCTGCTTGCTGCCGATTCTGTGGCGCCTTCCCGTGCTGGGCATCGAGCTGCCACGGCCGGCCAAGCCGCTTCTGGACTACATGGAGCGGGCCTTCTCTCGAGACTCCTTCCTGGCCAGCTTGTCCGCCGCCGAGCGCGATATGCGCTGAGGAGACCAAGATGAATTCCAGTCGTCCCTACCTGGTCCGTGCTCTCTACGAGTGGATCGTTGATAACAACTGCACGCCGCACTTGCTGGTCAATGCCGAGCATGCGGGTGTGCAGGTGCCACCGGGCTACGCCAATGATGGCCAGATCGTGCTCAATGTTTCTCCCAGTGCCGTGCGCCATCTTCATATGGACAACGACGCGGTAAGCTTCGAGGGTCGCTTCGGTGGGGTTGCCCACAGCCTCTACATCCCTTCGGCTGCGGTAATGGCCATCTATGCCCGAGAAAATGGACAGGGCATGGTCTTCGATCTTGAGCCGCCGCTTCCCGGGGATGATCCGGAGCCGGACGATGACGGCCCCTCCGGTAATGAGCCGCCAAGTTCGGGAGGTGATCCCTCCCGCCCAAGCGGCCGGCCCAGTCTGAAAGTGGTCAAGTAAGAAAAAAGGCGATCCTCGGATCGCCTTTTTTATGCCTGCCGCAGGGGTCAGTTGGTGTATTCGAAGAGTCGAACGATCTTCTGTACGCCGGAAACACCCTGAACGATGCTGGTGGCCAGCTGGGCTTCCTGGCGGGTGACCAGGCCTAGCAGATAGACGATGCCGTTCTCGGTCACCACCTTGATCTGCGAACTGGGAACCTTGCTGTCGGCCAGTAGTTGGGTGGTGATCTTGGTGGTAATGGTGCTGTCATTCATGCGCGCCAGGGTGGAGGAGGGCGGCAGGACTTGCAGTTCGTTATGCACGCGGCGTACGCCCTGAGCGCTCTGGGCAGCCTGTCCGGCCAGTTCCTTGAGGTCGGCGCGCGGCGTCTGGCCAGCGAGCAGCACCACGCCGTTGTAGCTGGAGACCACGATGTGCGAGTTGGTCTTCAGGTCAGCGCTGGCGGCCTCGACTTTCGCGCGCACCTTGGATGGCATGGACTGGTCGTCGATGGTCTTGCCAATGGTGCGGCCACCGCAGCCGGAAAGCGCGAGGCAGAGGGCGAGGCCAGCGAGAATCAGGGGGGAACGGATCATTCTTCACTCCCAAACAGTTGACGGTCGATCAGGTCGCAGAGGCAGTGGATAGTCAGCAGGTGCACTTCCTGGACGCGCGCAGTGACCTTGGAGGGAACGCGGATTTCCACATCTTCGGGCAGTAGCAATGAGGCCATGCCGCCGCCGTCGCGCCCGGTCAGGGCAACTACCACCATTTCGCGGTCGTGGGCGGCCTGGATGGCCTGGATCACATTGGCCGAGTTGCCGCTGGTAGAGATGGCCAGCAGTACGTCGCCGGGTTGGCCGAGTGCGCGGATCTGCTTTGAGAAAACTTCGTTGTAGCTGTAGTCGTTGGCGATTGAGGTGATGGTCGAACTGTCGGTGGTTAGTGCGATCGCGGGCAGGCTCGGACGCTCGCGCTCGAAACGGTTGAGCAATTCCGAGGAGAAGTGCTGGGCGTCGCCGGCCGAGCCGCCGTTGCCGCAGGACAGGATCTTGCCCTCATTGAGCAGCGCGTGGACCATCACCATGCTGCCGTGCTCGATGTGCGGGGCCAGCAGTTCCATGGCCTGCAGCTTGGTGTCGATGCTGGCCTGGAAGAGTTGGCGAATACGGGGTTGCATGTCCATCGGGTAAGACCTTCAGTGGGGCGACCGATCAGGTGTCGAAGGCATTCTTCAGCCAGGTCAGTCGCGGGGGTGAATCACCGTCCATTGCATTGACGGCAATCACATCAAATCGACAAGGGTGTTTGGCCCAGCGGGATTCCTGCTGGAGGAACTGCTGGGCGGCGTATGCCAGTTTTTCGCGCTTGCGGGCATCGACGCTCTCGAGGGCGCCACCCCAGCCGGCATGACGCCGGTAGCGGACTTCGGCGAATACTACTGTATCGCCGTCGAGCATGACCAGATCGAGCTCGCCGCGACGGCACAGCCAGTTCTGAGACAACAAACGCAGTCCGTTTGCTTCGAGGTGGGCGCGGGCAAGGGCTTCCGCCGCTTGTCCGCGGGCGCGTTTGTCACTCAAGAGTCGCTGTCTTTCAGACGCTGGACCTGGCCATTTCGGAACTCAGCCCAGGGGAGCTGGCGTTCGATACGGCGGGCGGGGTTGAGGCTCAGTCGGCCGGAAAGTCCATCCACTTGGGTTTCCGGCAGTACTTTCAGCTGCGTTAGGCGCGGTGCCAGGCGATAGGCATCCGCGCCCATGGCATAGAGGCGTCCCAGGCTGCCGCCGGCTTGTGGCCATTGGTTGCCGACCTGCTGGCGTAGTGGATCGTCGCCGTTCAGCAGCCAGGGGGTTTCGCAGAAGCGGATGCCGTTCAGGTCCTGGTACTGGGCCTGATCGTTGCTTGCCGAATAGAGGTGGGAAGTGGCGTAGACCGGTACATCGCCAGCGTACTGGAAGGCCAAGGTTGGTTTGATCTGTTGGGCTTGCTGTGGGGTGGCGGCGAGGAAGATGAAGTCGACGTCCTGGCGGCGCGCCGGTTGGGCGGCTACCGGTACGCCCAGGGTCCCCTGCAGGCGCTTGGCGCGGGCTTCACTCTGGCGGAGTTGGAACAGATCGGCAATCTGCTGGGCCAGCGCCACCGGCTGGTCGACGTGCTCGGCGGCGATAAGACGACCACCTTCGGCTTGCCAGCTCTGCTGGAAGGCGCGCAATACGCGATCCCCCCACTCGCCGCGAGGCACCAGGGCCACGGCGCTGCGCATGCCGTCAGCCCAGGCGCGACGGGCCACTTCCCGGGCTTCATCTTCGGCGGCAAGGCCAAACTGGAAGAGTTGGGCTGGAGCTTCCTGGCCCGAGTCACTGTAGTTCAGTGCCAGTGTGGTGATGGGGAGTTGCTCTCGGGTGCTGAGCTGCTTGACCAGCGGTTTCTCCAGTGGGCCGACTACCAGTTGTACGCCGTCGGCCTGGGCTTGGCGGTAGAAGTCGTCGATAGAGGTCAGCTTGGAGCTATCGTAGAGCTCAATGGCCGGTTGCTGCTGGCCGGACTGCTTCGCCTGGTAGTGGGCGGCCAGGAAGCCATCGCGCAAGGCGCGGGACACGGAGGCCAGTTGGCCTTCCTGGGGTAGCAGGAGGGCGATCTTGGTCAGCGGTTGGCCGGCAATTTCCTTGAGTTTGGTCAGGGCCTGCGGCAGCTGCTTGGCGGCCGGGTGGTCCGGATTCATTGCGCGCCAGTTATCGATGGCGGCTTGCTGCTGTTCCAGGGTGGACGAGGTCTTGGTCAGGCTCGCCAGTTCCAGCCAGCCGGCAAGGTCCTTGTCGGCGCCGCCTTGCAATTGGTTCAGCGGCAGGCTGGAAACCAGTGCCCAGATTGCTTCATGGTTGTTGCTGGCGGCTTCGCCGCTGAGCAGCGGAGCAATGAACACGCGTTCGCGGGCGGCGGCGAGTGTCTGGCCGTCGGCTTCCAGGGCGCGGGCACGAACTAGTTGAGTGCGCACCTGCTGGTCAACGGGTAGCTCGGCAAGGTGGTCGAGGCTGGGATGGCTCAGTGCCTTGAGGGCGCTCTTGGTTTGGTTGCGGGCCATGGCCAGTTCGGCAGCCAGGGTGCTGGCGAATATCTGCTGGGCGGGCTTCAGGCTCTCCAGCGGAATCTGCTCCAGGATGCGAGCCGAACGACCGATATCTTGCTGTTTGTAGGCGAGGTCGGCGGCGGACAGGCGCAGCAGTGCGGCTTCTTCCGGTTTCGCTTCGCTGGCTTGCTGCAGCAGTTGCTCGATGCTGGCCTGAGGTGTGCGGGGCAGTTCGCCAAGGCTGGACGAGGGCGAACTGGCGCAGGCAGCCAGCAGGCCGGCGAGGCAGAGGGCGGAGAGCGGACGCAGGCAAGCGATCATTTATCGGTCCCGATACTCGTTGAAGAAAGACGCGATTGTACCCAAGCCCCGGTTGAGGCGCGATGTCGGGCCGGCGAATCGGGATACAATGCGCGCTTTAAGTCTTTTCCGAGGTGGCTTGTGACTCTTTCCCCTGCCAGTGGCAGTGCTTCCGGCACGCTGTATGTGGTCGCAACGCCTATCGGTAACCTCGACGACATCACCGCCCGAGCCCTGCGAGTGTTGCGAGAGGTTGCGTTGATCGCCGCCGAGGACACCCGTCACTCGGCCCGTCTACTGCAGCACTTCGGCATCGAAACACCCCTGGCTGCCTGTCACGAGCACAACGAGCGGGACCAGGGTGGGCGCTTCCTCGCGCGATTGCAGGCAGGGGATGACGTGGCGCTGATTTCTGATGCAGGTACGCCGCTGATCTCCGATCCGGGTTTTCACCTGGTGCGACAAGCGCGTGCTGCGGGAATTGCAGTGGTGCCTGTGCCCGGGGCCTGCGCACTGATCGCGGCGCTGTCGACCGCTGGCCTGCCGTCGGATCGATTCATTTTCGAGGGATTCCTGCCGGCCAAAGCCAATGCTCGCCGTGGGCGGTTGGACGAGTTAAAGGAAGAGCCGCGTACGCTGATCTTCTATGAGGCGCCGCATCGACTTCTGGAGTCTTTAGAGGATATGCGTGGCGTATTCGGTGGCGATCGTCCGGCGGTGCTGGCGCGGGAGTTGACCAAGACCTTCGAAACGCTGAAGGGCGCACCGCTGGATGAGTTGTGTGGCTGGGTGGCGGCGGACTTGAACCAGCAGCGCGGCGAGTGTGTCGTGCTGGTAAAGGGGTGGCAGGCGCCGGAGGGTGAGGGGGCTCTGAGTGCAGAAGCGCTGCGAGTTCTGGACCTGTTGCTCGCAGAAATGCCGGTGAAGCGGGCTGCCGCGCTGGCGGCGGAGATCACGGGCGTGCGCAAGAATCTGCTCTACCAGGCGGCCTTGGAGCGGCAGGGCGATTCCTGAGCTTGTTCTTGGGAGCGCCTGCCGTTAATCTTGGCGGTGGAGAGTCGATCGGACAGTCGCTGTCTCATTTCGTTCTGCGATTTTGAGAGGGAGGAAAGTCCGGGCTCCATAGGGCGGAGTGCCAGGTAACGCCTGGGAGGCGCAAGCCTACGGAAAGTGCCGCAGAAAATAACCGCCTAAGCGCGCAAGCGCCGGTAAGGGTGAAAAGGTGCGGTAAGAGCGCACCGCACGACTGGCAACAGTTCGTGGCTAGGTAAACCCCACTCGGAGCAAGACCAAATAGGAATCCATGGCGTGGCCCGCGTCGGATTCGGGTAGGTTGCTAAAGGCTGTCAGTGATGGCAGCCGTAGATGAATGACTGTCCTCGACAGAACCCGGCTTACAGATCGACTCTCTGCTTTTTCTCCTTTCTGCTCCGCGTTAGCTCTTTCGCGTTCTCTTACCCTCCTTAGAAATACCGAAAAGATCTTACTCTTAACAATTTACTTTAAGTTCGAAGTTCAGCTTCCTGTAAGTGCTGGATTTTGCTCCGTCTTTGCCTCGGTACAACCATCCCAATCCCTTCCGAACCCTCGCTAAATTGCCGTCCTGTAAGGAATTTTCCGCTTTTGCGCGCCTTGACGGTGGGGCTTGCGCATTTCTATAGTGTGCGGAAGTGGAGCGAAGTGGGTAGAAGTGGGATTTACTGGCACGGAAAGCCAATCAATGGGGGAGCGCAGCCTTGTTTCGCGGAGCTAACGCCATCAGTCTCGACGCCAAAGGGCGACTCGCGATGCCAAGTCGGTATCGTGATGAGCTCGTTTCGCGTTGTGGTGGGCAGCTCATCGTGACAATCGACGCCGTCGATCCCTGTTTGACTGTCTATCCCCTGCCTGAATGGGAGCTCATCGAAGCCAAGCTGCGAGAGCTGCCTTCCCTGCGCGAGGAAACTCGCCGCCTGCAACGTCTGCTGATCGGTAATGCCGTGGACCTGGAGCTGGATAGCGCCGGGCGTTTCCTTGTTCCGCCGCGCCTGCGTGAGCACGCCAGTCTGGACAAGCGGGCCATGCTGGTCGGCCAACTGAACAAATTTCAACTGTGGGATGAAGATGCCTGGAACGCGATTTCCGAGGCGGATCTCATGGCAATCAAACAACCTGGCGGTCTGCCGGATGAACTACGTGACCTAATCCTGTGAGCGCAACCAGCAGCTTCCGTCATATCACCGTACTGCTCGAAGAGGCAGTGGAAGGACTCGCCTTGCGCGCAGACGGCTGCTACCTGGATGGCACCTTCGGGCGAGGTGGGCATAGTCGGCTCATTCTGGAGCGGCTCGGGCCCGGCGGGCGCTTGTTGGGGTTCGACAAAGACCCGCAAGCGATTGCAGCGGGGCAAGCTCTGGCGGCCGATGACGGCCGCTTTGTCATTGTGCAAAGGAGCTTTGCCGAGCTGGGTGATGAGGTGCAGGCGCGCGCCTTGGGCGGCAAGGTGGACGGCGTTCTGCTCGACCTTGGCGTGTCATCCCCGCAACTGGACGATCCGGAGCGTGGCTTCAGTTTCCTAAATGATGGTCCGCTGGATATGCGCATGAACCCTGGCCGCGGCCAGAGTGCCGCGCAGTGGATTGCCAGCGCTGGCGAGGACGAAATCGCCCGCGTCTTCAAGGACTACGGAGAAGAGCGTTTCGCCAAGCGAATGGCCCGTGCCGTGGTGCAGCGTCGTGCTGAGAAACCATTCGAGCGCACCGCCGATCTGGCTGCTGTGTTGACCGCGGCCAATCCCGCTTGGGAGAAGGGCAAGAATCCTGCTACCCGCGCGTTTCAAGGCATTCGCATTCATGTCAACAATGAGCTCGGCGACCTGGAGCAGGGGCTGGATGCTGCGCTCGAGTCCCTTGCTGTCGGCGGTCGTTTGGTGGTGATCAGCTTCCACTCGCTGGAAGATCGCATCGTCAAGCTGTTCATGCGCAAACACGCCAAGGGCGAAGCCGACAAGCTGCCCCGTGACCTGCCGGTTCGCCAGGCTGTCTTCGAGCCGCGCTTGAAGCTGCTGGGCAAGCCGCAGTACGCGTCGGACGAAGAGCTCAAGGCCAACCCGCGCTCGCGTAGCGCAGTTATGCGTGTGGCGGAGAAGGTGCGATGAGCCGCATCTACGCCAAGCCATTGCCTGGCGGCAGCCTGCTGATGTTGCTGCTGTTCGCGGGCGTCCTGCTGTCCGCCATCGCGGTGTCGTACAGCGCCCACTGGAACCGCAAGCTACTCAACGAGCTCTATTCGGAGCTCAGTGTGCGCGACAAGGCACAGGCCGAATGGGGGCGCCTGGTTCTCGAGCAGAGCACTTGGACTGCACACAACCGCATCGAGTCCCTGGCCAGCGAACAGCTGAAGATGCGAATCCCCGATCCGACTGAAGTGCGGATGGTGGCGCCATGATGAAACTCGAAGGCGCGCTCTATCCGTGGCGCTTCCGGGTCGTCCTGGGTTTGCTCGCCATCATGATCGGTGCCATCTCCTGGCGTATCGTTGACCTGCACGTGATTGACCATGACTTCCTCAAGGCGCATGGCGATGCACGCAGCGTGCGGCATATCCCGATTCCCGCTCACCGCGGCCTGATCACCGATCGCAATGGTGAGCCCCTGGCGGTTAGTACGCCGGTTACTACCCTCTGGACCAATCCCAAGGACTTGATGGCGCTGCGCGGCGAGTGGCCGAAGATCGCCCAGGCGCTGGGGCAGGATCCGAAGGCCTTTGCCCAGCGCATCGAGCAGAACGCCACCCGCGAGTTCATGTACCTGGTGCGTGGTCTTACACCGGAGCAGGGACAGGCCATCATCGCCAACAAGCTGCCGGGGGTTTACGGCATCGAAGAATTTCGCCGCTTCTATCCGGCGGGCGAAGTCACCGCTCATGTAGTGGGCTTTACGGATGTCGATGACCGCGGTCGTGAAGGTGTCGAGCTGTCTTTCGAAGAGTGGTTGGCTGGTGTGCCAGGCAAGCGCCAGGTACTCAAGGACCGCCGTGGTCGTCTGATCAAGGACGTTCAGGTTGCCCGCAACGCCAAGCCTGGCAAGACCCTGGCCCTGTCCATTGACCTGCGCCTGCAATACCTGGCCCACAGGGAGCTGCGCAACGCCCTGGTTGAAAATGGTGCCAAGGCGGGCAGTCTCGTGATTGTCGATGTGAAGACTGGCGAGGTGCTGGCAATGGCCAACCAGCCCACCTACAACCCGAACAACCGTCGTAACCTGCAACCGGCGGCCATGCGCAACCGCGCCATGATCGACGTGTTCGAGCCGGGCTCGACTGTAAAACCCATCTCCATGTCTGCGGCCCTGCAGACCGGCCGCTGGAAGCCTGAGGACAAGGTCGAGGTCTACCCCGGCTCCCTGCAGATAGGCCGCTACACCATCAAGGACGTATCCAGGAGCGAAGGTCCGATCCTCGACCTGACCGGTATCCTGATCAACTCCAGTAACGTCGGCATGAGCAAGATCGCCTTCGATATCGGCGGCGAGACTATCTACGACACCATGCGCAAGCTCGGCCTGGGCCAGGATACCGGCCTTGGCTTCCCGGGTGAGCGCGTGGGCAATCTGCCCAACCACCGCGAATGGCGCAAGGCGGAAACCGCGACCCTGTCCTATGGCTATGGCCTGTCGACCACCGCGATCCAGTTGGTCCACGCCTACGCCACCTTGGCCAATAACGGCCAGGCGGTACCGCTGTCGATGACTCGGGTGGACAACGTCCCCGATGGCGTCCAGGTCATTCCCGAAGATGTCGCCAGGACCATGCAGGTCATGCTGCAGCAGGTGGTCGAGGCGCCGCGCGGCGTATTCCGCGCCAAGGTGCCGGGCTACCACGTGTCCGGCAAGAGTGGCACGGCACGTAAAGCCAGCGTAGGAACCAAGGGCTACACCCAGAACGCCTATCGCTCGCTATTCGCGGGCTTCGGTCCTTCCACAAATCCGCGCATTGCGATGGTGGTGGTAATCGACGAGCCCAGCAAGGCGGGCTATTTCGGCGGCCTGGTTTCGGCCCCGGTATTTGGCAAGGTCATGGCCGGCGCCCTGCGGCTGATGAACGTCGCGCCAGACAACCTGCCCACCGAGGAACAACAAACCGCAAACGCGGTTACCGGCAAAGGAGGGCGGATCTGATGCCCATGCCACTGAACCAACTACTGCTCCAAGCACAATGCGCCACCTTGATTCGCGAACTGACCCTGGATAGCCGAAAAGTGCGTCCGGGCGATCTGTTTCTGGCTGTGCCCGGCGCACAGCACGACGGTCGTGCCCATATCGCCGACGCCGTGGCGCGCGGTGCGGTCGCCGTGGCCTATGAAACTGCTGGTGCCGAGGTGCCTGAGGTTGTCGGCGCGGAACTGATTCCGATCAAAGGCCTGGCTAACCAGCTGTCGGCCATTGCCGGCCGCTTCTATGGCGAGCCGAGCCGTGCCCTGCGCCTCGTTGGCGTCACCGGCACCAATGGCAAGACCAGTGTCAGCCAACTGCTGGCCCAGGCCCTTGACCAATTGGGCGAGCGTTGCGGCATTGTCGGCACCTTGGGTACCGGATTCTACGGCGAGCTGGAAAGCGGCCGTCACACCACACCCGACCCGCTGGCCGTGCAAGCTACGTTGGCCAACCTGAAGCAGGCCGGTGCCCGAGCCGTGGCGATGGAAGTTTCTTCCCATGGTCTGGAGCAGGGCCGGGTTGCCGCCCTGGACTTCGACGTAGCGGTGTTCACTAACCTGTCCCGTGATCATCTGGACTACCACGGTTCCATGGAGGCCTATGCGGCCGCCAAAGCCAGGCTGTTCAGTTGGCCTAACCTGCGTGCGCGGGTAGTCAACCTGGATGACGAGTTTGGTCGCCAACTGGCTAACGAGCAGCACGAGTCGCGCTTGTTCAGCTACAGCCTGGAAGATTCCAGTGCCTTCCTTTATTGCCGCGAAGCCCGTTTCGACGATCACGGTGTAAGCGCCCACGTAGTTACCCACCAGGGCGAAGGCCTTCTGCGCAGCCCGCTGCTGGGCCGTTTCAACCTCAGCAACCTGCTTGCCGTGGTTGGCGCGCTGCTGGCCATGGATTACCCGCTGGCCGACGTACTGCATGTGCTGCCGTCGCTGCAAGGCCCGATTGGCCGTATGCAGCGCCTGGGGGGAGGCGAGAAACCCCTGGTGGTAGTGGATTACGCCCACACGCCGGATGCGCTGGAAAAAGTTCTCCAAGCCCTGCGCCCTCACGTCCAGGGTCACCTGCTCTGCCTGTTCGGCTGTGGCGGTGATCGGGATCGCGGCAAGCGCCCACTGATGGCGGCTGTCGCCGCGCGCCTCGCCGACCGGGTGCTGGTGACCGATGACAATCCGCGCACCGAAGACCCCGCGCAGATATTCGGTGACATCCGTCCAGGCTTTGCCGACGCCGACAATGTTGAGTTTGTCGCCGGCCGCGGTATGGCGATTGCCCAGCTGATCGCCTCCGCCAATGTTGACGATGTGGTGCTGTTGGCAGGCAAGGGGCATGAGGATTACCAGGAGATCGCCGGCGTGCGTCATCCCTTCTCCGACCTGGACGAAGCTGCCAAGGCGCTGGATGCCTGGGAGGTGCCGCATGCTTAAGCCCTTCCAGTTGTCTGAACTGCTCGCGCCGCTCCAGGGAGAGCTGGTGGGGGCCGATGTCGCCTTTACCGGCGTCTCCAGCGACAGCCGCAAGATTGAAGCCGGACAACTATTCGTTGCCTTGGTCGGCCCGCGTTTCGATGGGCACGACTACCTTTCGGACGTCGCCGCCAAAGGTGCCGTTGCTGCGCTGGTACAGCGCAAGGTGGCTGATGCTCCAATTCCGCAACTGCTGGTGGCCGACACCCGCGAAGGTCTCGGCCGTCTGGGGGCCTACAACCGCGATGGCTTCACCGGCCGTGTTGCCGCGGTCACCGGTTCCAGTGGCAAGACCACGGTCAAGGAAATGCTCGCCAGCATCCTGCGGACCCAGGGTTCCGTGCTGGCTACCCGCGGCAACTTGAACAACGATCTCGGCGTGCCCCTGACATTGTTGGAACTGGGCGCCGAACACGACAGCGCCGTCATCGAACTCGGAGCCTCCCGTGTCGGCGAGATTCTCTACACGGTACGCCTGACCCGTCCCCAAGTAGCGATCCTGAACAACGCCGGCACTGCCCATGTGGGTGAATTCGGCGGGCCCGAGAAAATCGTAGAGGCCAAGGGTGAAATCCTCGAAGGGCTGTCGTCTGACGGTATCGCTGTTCTGAATCGTGACGACCGCGCATTCGACATCTGGCACACACGTGCTGCCGGTCGGAAAGTCATCAGTTTCGGTCTGGATGATTCGCGCGCCGACGTGCGCGCTGAGAACCTGGCTCGGGATGCCCGCGGATGCATGGCCTTCAGCCTTCGTGGCATGGTCGGCGAAGCGGACATCCAGCTCAACCTGTTGGGGGCGCACAACGTCGCCAATGCTCTGGCCGCTGCCGCAGCCGCCCATGCCTTGGGCGTGCCATTGGTCGGGATCAAGGCTGGCCTGGAAAACCTGCAGCCTGTCAAAGGCCGCGCCGTAGCGCAGCTCGCCACCAGCGGCATGCGCGTAATCGACGACAGCTACAACGCCAACCCCGCGTCGATGCTCGCCGCCGTTGATATACTCGCCGGCTTTTCCGGTCGCACCGTCCTGGTGCTCGGAGATATGGGCGAGCTCGGCGAATGGGCCGAACAGGGCCACCGTGACGTAGGCGAATACGCGCGCGGCAAGGTTAGCGCCTTGTACGCCGTCGGTCCGCTGATGGCACATGCGGTTACTGCCTTCGGCACCCAAGGGCGTCATTTCGCCGACCAGGCCAGCCTGATCCAGGCGCTGGTCAGCGAGCAGGACTCAAACACCACAATTCTGATCAAAGGCTCCCGCAGCGCAGCGATGGACAAAGTCGTCGCGGCGCTTTGCGGGACGGGGGAGGCTCACTAATCATGCTGCTGCTGCTCGCTGAGTACCTGCAACAGTTTCATAAAGGGTTCGGCGTATTCCAGTACCTGACCCTGCGCGGGATTCTCGGCGTCCTGACAGCCCTGTCGCTGTCGCTCTGGCTCGGTCCCTGGATGATTCGTACCCTGCAGATTCGCCAGATCGGCCAGGCCGTGCGTAACGACGGCCCGCAATCGCATTTGTCGAAATCCGGCACGCCGACCATGGGGGGCGCGCTGATTCTGACCGCCATTGGCATCAGCACCCTGCTCTGGGCCGACCTGTCCAACCGCTATGTATGGGTGGTGCTGGCCGTGACCTTGGCCTTCGGCGCCATCGGTTGGGTAGACGACTACCGCAAGGTGATCGAGAAGAACTCCCGTGGCCTGCCGAGCCGCTGGAAGTATTTCTGGCAGTCCGTATTTGGTATCGCCGCCGCGATCTTCCTCTATATGACCGCCAGCACTCCGGCCGAGACCACCCTGATCCTGCCGCTGGTGAAGAACATCGAGATCCCGCTGGGCATCGGTTTCGTGGTGTTGACGTACTTCGTGATCGTCGGCTCCAGCAATGCGGTGAACCTGACCGACGGACTCGATGGGCTCGCCATCATGCCGACCGTCATGGTCGGCGGCGCACTGGGGATCTTCTGCTACCTGTCGGGGAACATCAAATTCGCGGAATACCTGCTCATCCCGTACGTACCGGGTGCGGGAGAACTGATCGTGTTCTGTGCCGCCCTGGTGGGTGCCGGCCTCGGCTTCCTCTGGTTCAACACCTACCCGGCCCAGGTCTTCATGGGTGACGTAGGTGCCCTGGCTCTGGGGGCGGCGCTGGGCACTATCGCCGTGATCGTGCGCCAGGAAGTGGTGCTGTTCATCATGGGCGGCGTGTTCGTCATGGAAACCCTGTCGGTGATGATCCAGGTCGCGTCGTTCAAGCTGACCGGTCGTCGCGTTTTCCGCATGGCTCCTATTCATCACCACTTCGAACTGAAAGGCTGGCCCGAACCCCGGGTCATCGTACGGTTCTGGATCATCACTGTGATCCTGGTGCTGATCGGTCTAGCCACCCTGAAATTGAGGTAACCGAGAGTGACGCTGATCGCTTCCGACCAGTTCCGCATCGTTGTCGGCCTCGGCAAGAGCGGCATGTCCCTGGTGCGCTTCCTGGCGCGCCAGGGCGTTCCGTTTGCCGTGGCCGATACGCGTGCGAACCCGCCGGAACTTGCGACGCTCCAGAGTCAGTTCCCGCAGGTGGAAGTGCGTTGTGGCGAGCTTGATCCGGACTTCCTCGGTCGCGCCAGCGAGCTCTATGTGAGCCCGGGCCTGGCGCTGGCCACGCCGGCATTGCAGGAAGCCGCCCGACGCGGCACCAAGCTGTCCGGCGATATTGAGCTGTTCACCCGACATGCCAAGGCGCCGATCGTCGCCATCACCGGCTCCAACGCCAAGAGCACCGTCACCACGCTGGTGGGCGACATGGCCAAGGCTGCCGGCAAGCGCGTCGCCGTAGGCGGCAACCTCGGCACGCCGGCACTGGATTTGCTGGCCGACGACATCGAACTCTATGTACTGGAACTGTCGAGCTTCCAGCTGGAAACCACCGATCGGCTGAACGCTGAGGTGGCAACGGTGCTCAACGTCAGTGAAGACCACATGGACCGCTACGCGGACATGCAGGCCTATCACCTGGCCAAACACCGCGTCTTTCGTGGCGCACGTCAGGTTGTGGTCAACCGTGGCGATGCGCTGTCTCGCCCACTGGTGGCGGACCAGGTGCCTTGCTGGACCTTCGGCCTCAACAAGCCTGACTTCAAATCCTTCGGCCTTGTCGAAGAACAGGGCGAGAAGTACCTGGCCTACCAATTCGACAAGCTGATGTCGGTGCGCGAGCTGAAAGTCCGCGGCGCCCACAATCAGTCCAATGCCCTGGCTTCCCTGGCCTTGGGACATGCCGTGGGCCTCCCGTTCGAACCCATGCTGGACACCCTGCGGACCTTCGCCGGTCTGGCCCATCGTTGCCAGTGGGTACGTGAGCTGCACGGCGTTTCCTACTACGACGACTCCAAAGCCACCAACGTCGGGGCGGCCCTGGCGGCGATCGAAGGCCTGGGAGCCGACATCGACGGCAAACTGGTGCTGATTGCCGGTGGAGATGGCAAGGGCGCCGATTTCTCCGGACTGAAGACGCCGGTGACACGTTTCTGCCGCGCCGTCGTGCTGCTGGGACGCGATGCCGAGTTGATTGCCGAGGCTCTGGGGGACGCAGTTCCTCTGGTGCGGGTCAGAACCCTGGACGATGCCGTGCAGCGTTGCGCCGAGCTGGCCGAAGCCGGCGATGCCGTGCTGCTCTCGCCGGCGTGCGCCAGCCTGGACATGTTCAAGAACTTCGAAGAACGCGGTCGTCTGTTCGCGCAAGCCGTGGAGGGGCTCTCCTGATGCTGGCCCGTCTGCTCGCCGCCCCCTCGCCGCTGCGCAGCCGCCGCGGCATCGACATAGACTTCCCGTTGCTCGCTGGTTGCCTGTCGCTACTCGGCCTGGGCCTGGTGATGATCACCTCGGCTTCGTCGGAGGTCGCGGCGGCCTCGTCTGGCAACCCGCTGTACCACATGATCCGTCATCTGGTTTACCTGACGATTGGCCTCGGTGCGGGCTTGGTCACCCTGCAGATACCCATGGCCTTCTGGCAGCGTCATGGCGCCCGGCTGATGCTGGCCGCCATCGTTCTGCTGATCCTGGTGCTGCTGCCTGGCATCGGTCGCGAGGTCAACGGCGCTAAGCGCTGGATCGGCTTCGGTCTGTTCAACCTGCAGCCGTCTGAGTTGGCCAAGTTGTTCACCGTGATGTTCATCGCCGGTTACCTGGTGCGTCGCCAGGATGAGGTGCGTGAAAAACTCACCGGCTTCATCAAGCCGATGCTGGTGCTGGGCCCGATTGCGGTGCTGCTGCTGGCCGAGCCGGACTTCGGTGCCACCGTGGTGCTGGTGGGCGCCTGCATCGCCATGTTGTTCCTTGGTGGCATTAACCTGGTGCGCTTCATCCCTCTGGTCGGTGCGGTACTCGCCGCTGGTGTGCTGGTAATGACCAGCCAGAGTTACCGGATGCAGCGTCTGACCAACTTCATCGACCCCTGGGCTGACCAGTACGGTGCCGGCTATCAGCTCAGCCAGGCGCTGATCGCCTTTGGTCGTGGGGAATGGTTCGGCGTGGGGTTGGGTAACAGCATCCAGAAGCAGTTCTACCTGCCGGAAGCCCACACCGACTTTGTCTTCGCAGTATTGGCCGAAGAGCTGGGCATGATCGGTGCCCTGGCCACCGTCGGCCTGTTCGTCTTCGTAAGCGTCCGCGCTCTCTATATCGGTCTCTGGGCCGAGAAGGCGCGCCAGTACTTCTCCGCCTATGTCGCCTATGGCCTGGCTTTCCTCTGGATCGGCCAAGTGCTGATCAACATCGGCGTGAACGTCGGCTTGCTGCCGACCAAGGGACTGACATTGCCGTTCCTCAGCTACGGCGGCAGCTCCCTTGTGATCTGTTGCGTCAGTCTCGCCTTGCTGCTGCGTATCGAGTGGGAGCGGCGTACCCAACTGGGCAATGAGGAAGTGGAGTTCGTCGAGAGCGATTTCTTCGACGAGGAGGTGCGCCCATGAGCGGCAACGTGCTGATCATGGCCGGCGGCACCGGCGGCCACGTATTCCCGGCCCTGGCCTGCGCCCGCGAGTTTCAGGCGCGCGGCTTCAAGGTGCATTGGCTGGGCACACCGAAAGGTATCGAGAACGAATTGGTACCCCAGGCCGGTCTGCCCCTGCATCTCATTCAGGTGAGCGGTTTGCGGGGCAAGGGGTTGAAGTCGCTGCTCAAGGCACCGTTCGAGTTGCTGAAGTCGCTGTTCCAGGCACGTCGCATCGTGCGTGAACTGAAACCCATCTGCGTACTCGGTATGGGGGGCTATGTCACGGGGCCTGGTGGTCTGGCTGCTCGCCTGTCCGGTGTGCCGCTGATCATCCACGAGCAGAACGCCGTGGCGGGCACCGCCAACCGCAGCCTGGCGCCATTCGCCAGCCGCGTGTGCGAAGCCTTCCCCGAAACCTTCGGGAAAAGCGACAAACGGCGGACCACCGGTAACCCGGTGCGTGAGGAGCTGTTCCTGGAGACCCCGCGTGATGCGCTGTCAGGTCGCAAGCCGCGCCTGCTGGTGCTGGGCGGGAGCCTGGGCGCAGAACCGCTGAACAAGTTGCTGCCTGAAGCTTTGGCCAAAGTACCGGCGGACTTGCGTCCCGAGGTGTTCCACCAGGCCGGGCGCAAACATGACGAGATCACCGCGGAGCGTTATCGCGAAGCTGCGGTCGAAGCCGAGGTCGCGCCCTTCATCAAGGATATGGCTCGTGCCTATGCCTGGGCCGATCTGGTCATCTGCCGTGCGGGTGCCTTGACCGTGAGCGAACTGGCAGCCGCTGGACTGCCATCGTTCCTGGTGCCGCTGCCCCATGCGATCGACGATCACCAGTCGCGCAATGCCGATTATCTGGCGAAGGAGGGCGCGGCTGTCCTTCTTCCGCAACATTCCACTGACGCGGCCAAGCTGGCCGCTCAGCTGACCGAGGTCCTGATGCAGCCCGAGAAACTCAAGGCCATGGGCGCTACCGCCCGCCGTCTGGCCAAACCTGCCGCCACACGCACTGTGGTCGAGATCTGTCTGGAGGTGGCCAATGGTTGAGAGTCAGAAAGCCATGCCGCAGCCGGAGATGCGCCGCATCCGCCGTATTCATTTCGTCGGTATTGGCGGTGTGGGTATGTGCGGGATCGCTGAGGTGTTACTGAACCTCGGTTACCGGGTATCCGGTTCCGACCTCAAGACCTCGGCCGTAACCGAGCGTCTGGAGAAGTTCGGGGCGCAGATATTCATCGGTCACCGTGCCGAGAATGCCGAGCACGCTGACGTGCTGGTGGTTTCGAGCGCCGTCAACAAATCCAATCCCGAGGTTGCGGTTGCCCTGGAGCGCCGCATCCCGGTCGTGCCACGTGCCGAAATGCTCGCCGAGCTGATGCGCTACCGCCATGGCATCGCCGTCGCAGGCACCCACGGGAAAACCACCACTACCAGCCTGATCGCGTCGGTCTTCGCCGCCGGCGGCCTCGATCCGACATTCGTCATCGGTGGCCGACTGAACGCCGCGGGTACCAATGCCCAGCTTGGCACCAGCCGCTACCTCGTGGCTGAGGCCGACGAAAGCGACGCCAGCTTCCTGCATCTGCAACCGATGGTGGCAGTGGTCACCAATATCGACGCCGATCACATGAGTACCTATGAGGGGGACTTCAACAAGCTGAAGAAAACCTTCGTCGAGTTCCTCCACAACCTGCCGTTCTACGGCCTGGCCGTGCTTTGCGTAGACGATCCTGTGGTCCGCGAGATCCTGCCCCAGGTGGCACGCCCCACTGTGACCTACGGCTTCTCCGAAGACGCAGACGTACGCGCCATCAACGTGCGCCAGGAAGGCATGCGCACCTGGTTCACCGTCCTGCGCAAGGACCGCGAGCCGCTGGATGTCTCGGTGAACATGCCGGGCAACCACAACGTACTCAATTCCCTGGCCACCATTGCCATCGCTACCGACGAGGGCATCAGCGATGAAGCTATCGTCCAGGGCCTGTCCGGCTTCCAAGGGGTGGGCCGGCGCTTCCAGGTCTACGGCGAGCTGGAAGTGGAAGGCGGCAGCGTGATGCTGGTGGATGACTACGGCCACCATCCGCGCGAAGTGGCTGCGGTGGTCAAGGCCGTTCGCGGTGGCTGGCCGGAGCGTCGCCTGGTCATGGTCTACCAGCCGCACCGCTTCAGCCGTACCCGCGACCTGTACGACGATTTCGTACAGGTGCTGGGTGAAGCCAACGTGCTGCTGTTGATGGAGGTCTACCCGGCCGGCGAAGAGCCGATCCCCGGCGCCGACAGCCGTCAGCTCTGCCACAGCATCCGTCAGCGCGGCCAACTGGATCCGATCTATATCGAGCGTGGCGTTGACCTGGCGCCGCTGGTCAAGCCGCTGCTGCGTCCCGGCGACATTCTGCTCTGCCAAGGTGCCGGTGACATCGGCGCGCTGGCGCCACAACTGATTCAGAACCCGTTGTTTGGCGGTCAGCCTGCTGACGCCGCCAAGAGGAAGACGAAATGAGCGCGCAATTGAAATCCACCCTCGAACCGGCTGCGTTCGGCCGGGTTGCCGTGCTCTACGGCGGCAAGAGCGCTGAACGCGAAGTGTCGCTGAAGTCCGGCGCCATGGTGCTGCAGGCTCTGCAGGCCGCGGGTGTGGATGCTTTCGGCATCGATGTGGGGGATGACCTTCTGCAGCGCCTGCAGGCAGAGAAGATCGACCGCGCCTTCATCATTCTCCACGGCCGTGGCGGCGAAGACGGCAGCATGCAAGGTCTGCTGGAGTGCCTGGGCATTCCCTATACCGGCAGCGGCATCCTGGCGTCAGCCCTGGCGATGGACAAGCTGCGCACCAAGCAGCTGTGGGTCAGCCTCGGTCTGCCGACGCCGCGCCACGCCGTACTCGCCAGCGAGCAGGATTGCCGCCAGGCCGCCGCCGAGTTGGGCTTTCCGCTGATCGTCAAGCCCGCCCACGAAGGCTCCAGCATCGGCATGGCCAAGGTGGAGAACGTCGACGCACTCATCGAGGCCTGGCGTGATGCCGGTGCCTACGACCCGCAGGTGCTGGTGGAGCAATGGATCCATGGTCCGGAGTTCACCATCGCCTGGCTACGCGGGGAGGTGCTGCCGCCCATTCGTCTCGGTACTCCGCACACCTTCTACGACTACGACGCCAAGTACCTGGCCAGTGATACCCGCTACCAGATCCCCTGCGGCCTGGATGCGGACAAGGAAGAGGAACTGAAGCAGCTCACCGCGCGTGCCTGCGAAACCCTCGGCATCCAGGGCTGGGCCCGGGCCGATGTGATGCAGGACGCTGAAGGGCGTTTCTGGCTCCTTGAAGTCAACACCGCACCCGGCATGACTGATCACAGCCTGGTGCCCATGGCAGCGCGCGCTGCGGGTCTGGATTTCCAGCAGTTGGTGCTGGCGATTCTGACCGACAGCGTCGAGGCAAGGGGCTGATTCCATGCGAAGCGCCACTATCCGTCGTCAGGAACCCGTAATCGGTCGCGCCGTTCCGCCGCGCAAGCCGATGCCGCGTGGCGCCAGTCGGATGGTGGCGAAGGAACCGCTGACGCAGCGCCTACCCAAGCCCAGCTTCGGCTTCCTGCGGAAGCTGGCCTGGCCGGTGATGCTGGCGGTGCTCGGCTTCGGCGCCTATGAGGCGGCGCAGCGACTGCTGCCTTACGCCGACCGGCCCATCGCCAAGGTCAATGTGCAGGGCGACCTGAGCTACATCAGCCAGCAGGCGGTGCAGCAGCGAATCGCTCCGTATATCGCCGCGAGTTTCTTCAGCATCGACCTGGCGGGCATGCGCCGCGAGCTGGAACAGATGCCGTGGATTGCCCATGCCGAGGTACGTCGGGTGTGGCCGGACCAGGTGATGGTCCGCCTGGAAGAACAACTACCCATCGCCCGTTGGGGCGATGAAGCGCTTTTGAACAATCAGGGCCAGGCCTTTGCTCCGCGCGAGCTGGCCCACTATGAACAGCTGCCGCAACTCTGGGGACCGCAGCGGGCCCAGGAGCAAGTGATGCAGCAATACCAGATGCTCAGCCAGATGCTGCGTCCGCTCGGCTTTTCCATAGTCCGGCTGGAACTGCGTGAGCGCGGCAGCTGGTTCCTGTCCACCGGCCAGGGCGTCGAGCTGCTGCTGGGGCGGGATCATCTGGTGGAGAAAATGCGGCGTTTCATCTCGATCTACGAGAAAACGCTGAAGGATCAGATAGCGAACATCGAGCGCGTCGACCTGCGCTACCCCAACGGCCTTGCAGTGGCCTGGCGGACGCCGGTCGAGGCCCCAGCGGCGGCTGCGGTCGCCGTGCAGTGAATTGAGAGAGAAGGTTAGAACCATGGCAAGCGTACAGAGCGGCAAGATGATCGTCGGCCTGGACATCGGCACCTCCAAAGTGGTGGCGCTGGTGGGCGAGGTCGCAGCCGACGGCCAACTGGAAATCGTTGGCATTGGCACCCATCCGTCGCGCGGCCTGAAGAAGGGCGTGGTGGTGAACATCGAGTCCACCGTGCAGTCCATCCAGCGCGCTGTGGAAGAGGCGCAGCTGATGGCGGGTTGCCGCATCCACTCGGCGTTCGTCGGCATCGCCGGCAACCATATCCGCAGCCTGAACTCCCACGGCATCGTGGCGATTCGCGACCGGGAAGTGAGCGGCGCCGATATCGAGCGTGTGCTGGACGCCGCCCAGGCGGTGGCCATTCCTGCCGACCAGCGCGTACTGCACACCCTGGCCCAGGACTATGTAATCGACAACCAGGAAGGCGTGCGCGAGCCGCTGGGCATGTCCGGTGTGCGCCTGGAAGCCAAGGTGCATGTGGTGACCTGCGCGGTGAACGCCGCCCAGAACATCGAGAAGTGCGTGCGCCGCTGTGGCCTGGAAGTGGACGACATCATCCTCGAGCAACTGGCTTCGGCCTACTCGGTGATTACCGATGACGAGAAGGAGCTGGGTGTCTGCCTGGTGGATATCGGTGGCGGCACCACCGACATCGCCATCTTCACCGAGGGCGCCATCCGCCATACCGCGGTGATCCCGATTGCTGGCGACCAGGTGACCAACGACATCGCCATGGCCCTGCGTACGCCGACCCAGTACGCCGAAGAGATCAAGATCCGCTACGCCTGCGCCCTGGCCAAGCTGGCGGGTGCCGGTGAAACCATTAAGGTACCCAGCGTCGGCGACCGTCCGCCGCGCGAACTGTCGCGCCAGGCCCTGGCTGAGGTGGTCGAGCCCCGTTACGACGAGCTCTTCACCCTGATCCAGGCCGAGCTGCGCCGCAGTGGCTACGAAGACTTGATCCCAGCCGGCATCGTCCTGACCGGTGGCACCGCCAAGATGGAAGGCGCGGTCGAGCTGGCCGAAGAGATTTTCCACATGCCGGTGCGCCTCGGCGTGCCGCATAGCGTCAAGGGGCTCGCCGATGTCGTGCGCAACCCCATCTATTCCACGGGCGTGGGCCTGCTGATGTACGGGTTGCAGAAGCAGTCCGACGGCATGCCTGCTTCCACAGGCAGCTTCGGCTACTCCGAAGACGCCAAGGCTCCTGTACTGGAACGGCTCAAACGCTGGGTTCAGGGCAATTTTTAACCGCGGTACGCAGTAGGCGAAAAACTAAAAAAGGAAGGAGAGGGGATATGTTCGAACTCGTAGATAATGTTCCGCAAACAGCGGTCATCAAGGTAATAGGTGTCGGTGGTGGCGGTGGCAACGCCGTGAACCACATGGCCAAGAGCAACATTGAAGGCGTCGAGTTCATCTGCGCCAACACCGATGCCCAGGCGCTGAAGAACATCGGAGCACGCACCGTTCTGCAGCTCGGCCCAGGTGTCACCAAGGGCCTGGGCGCCGGTGCCAATCCGGAAGTCGGTCGTCAGGCTGCCATCGAAGATCGTGAGCGCATCGCCGAAGTGCTGCAGGGCGCCGACATGGTCTTCATCACCACCGGCATGGGCGGTGGCACCGGTACCGGTGCGGCGCCGATCATCGCTGAAGTGGCCAAGGAAATGGGCATCCTCACCGTTGCGGTGGTGACCCGTCCGTTCCCGTTCGAAGGCCGCAAGCGCATGCAGATCGCCGACGAGGGCATCCGTTCGTTGGCTGAAAGCGTCGACTCCCTGATCACCATCCCCAACGAGAAGTTGCTGACCATTCTCGGCAAGGACGCCAGCCTGCTGTCCGCCTTTGCCAAGGCTGACGACGTGCTCGCCGGCGCGGTACGCGGCATCTCCGACATCATCAAGCGTCCCGGCATGATCAACGTCGACTTCGCCGACGTTAAGACCGTGATGGGCGAAATGGGTATGGCGATGATGGGCACCGGCTGCGCCAGCGGTCCGAATCGCGCTCGCGAAGCCACTGAAGCGGCCATCCGCAACCCGCTGCTCGACGACGTGAACCTGCAGGGCGCCCGCGGCATCCTGGTGAACATCACCGCCGGTCCGGACCTGTCCCTGGGCGAGTACTCCGACGTGGGTAACATCATCGAGCAGTTCGCTTCCGAGCACGCCACCGTCAAGGTGGGCACCGTGATCGATCCGGACATGCGCGACGAACTGCACGTAACGGTAGTGGCCACTGGCCTGGGTGCGCGCATCGAGAAACCGGTCAAGGTAGTCGACAACACCGTGCAGGCAGCCACTGTGGCCACCGCCACTGTAGCCACTCGTCCGGAGCAGCCGTCTGTCAATTATCGCGACCTGGATCGCCCGACCGTGATGCGCAATCAGGCTCACGCCGGCGCGGCCACCGCGGCCAAGCTCAACACTCAGGATGACCTGGATTACCTGGACATCCCGGCGTTCCTGCGTCGCCAGGCTGATTGATGATTTGTATCAGGAGCATTAGGGTGATTGGTGTTCAGCAAAGGGCGGTTCTGCTATTATCGCCGCCCATTGTTGAAAACAGTTCGCAACTTGCGCACAAGCGGCCAATGCCATGATCAGACAACGCACTCTCAAGAACATTATCCGTGCCACTGGCGTGGGGCTGCATTCCGGGGAAAAGGTCTACCTGACCCTCAAGCCTGCGCCAGTCGACACCGGTATAGTGTTTCGCCGTACCGACCTCGACCCCGTAGTGGATATCCCTGCACGCGCCGAGAATGTCGGTGAGACCACCATGTCGACCACACTGATCAACGGTGAGGTCAAGGTGGACACCGTGGAGCACCTGCTTTCGGCCATGGCAGGCCTGGGCATCGACAACGCCTACGTCGAACTCTCCGCGTCGGAAGTGCCGATCATGGACGGCAGCGCTGGTCCCTTCGTATTCCTGATTCAATCCGCCGGCCTGCAGGAGCAGGACGCGCCGAAGAAGTTCATCCGCATCCTGCGCGAAGTGACTGTGGAGGAGGGCGACAAGCGCGCCACCTTCGTGCCCTTCGACGGTTTCAAAGTGAGCTTCGAGATCGATTTCGATCACCCGGTATTCCGCAACCGTACCCAGAGTGCGAGCGTGGATTTTTCCAGCACCTCGTTCGTCAAGGAGGTCAGCCGCGCGCGGACCTTCGGCTTCATGCGCGACATCGAGTTCCTGCGTTCTCAGAACCTGGCACTCGGCGGCAGCGTGGAGAACGCCATCGTGGTTGATGAGAACCAGGTGCTCAACGAAGACGGCCTGCGTTACGAGGACGAGTTCGTCAAGCACAAGATTCTCGATGCGATCGGTGACCTCTATCTGCTCGGCAACAGCCTGATCGGCGAATTCCGTGGCTTCAAGTCGGGCCACGCGCTGAACAACCGTTTGCTGCGCCAGCTCATCGAGCAGAAGGATGCCTGGGAAGTGGTGACCTTCGAGGATGCCAGGACTGCACCTATCTCCTACATGCGACCGGTAGCAGCCGTTTAAGCAATACCCTCTTTCCTGACTTCAAAGGCCACCCTCGGGTGGCCTTTTTTTATGTTCGCGCTTCGCTCATTGCTCAGTCTTGCGTTTGTGGTTTGCCGTGGCGCGCCAGGCGCTCCAGTGCTTCCCGCAGCCGGGGATCACTGACAGTGTCCGCCGTGGCTTGCAGGCTTTCCGCCGCCTTGGAAGATAGACGGCCCTCGGTCACTGGCGGGCTGTGCGGGGTGTAGCTCGGCTGGACCTTGAAGACGATCCGCTCCAGTCCGGCGAACGCGTCGAATCCCTTGAGCTGCCGCAGCAGACGGGCCTGCTGATAGCGCAACCTTGTGGCCCAATGGCCATCGGTGACGACCAGCAGCAGCCGACCCTCGCGCCACGAGGCAACATGGCAGTGTTCGCGGGCGGCGGGTTGCAGCTGGCTGGCGAGAAGCTGTTGCAGCTGGTCGATACGCTGCGCCTCATTGAACAGCGCCTTCAATGGCTTCTCCTCGCGCAGAAGCGCGGCGGGGGAGCGGGCGGGCAAAGGACGAAACGCCATGGTGAGTGCTTGAATGAGGGCAGGGCAGCCCATATTAACAGAGGGTACCCGTCGCCACGGTGCGCGCGCGTCATTCGATTGCTCGGACGGTCGATTTGCTGGCGTGTTCGTTGCGAGGCGCCATGGCCGGGGGCTGTGGACGCCGTCCTACGGAGACCGGGAAGTGCTCCCGCTTTCCTCGACAAGGAATCCGGGTAGAATGCCCCCTTCGCAAGCAGCCATGGCGGCTGCGCGGGCGACTCCAGGCCGCCCTCCATCCTAATGTGTGGAAGAACCTCTCTATATGTTTGCGCCCTTGTTGAAGAAACTCTTTGGAAGCAAGAACGAACGCGAAGTGAAGCGCATGGCCAGGGCAGTGCAGGCTATCAACGCGTTCGAAGAGCAGATGGTGGCACTGTCCGATGAGCAGCTGCGTGCCAAGACCGAAGAGTTCAAGGCGCGCCTGGGTAAAGGCGAAAACCTCGACCAGTTGCTGCCCGAGGCCTTCGCCGTGGCGCGTGAGGCCGGCAAGCGCGTCATGGGCATGCGCCACTTCGACGTCCAGCTGATCGGCGGCATGACCCTCCACGAGGGCAAGATCGCCGAGATGCGTACCGGTGAGGGCAAGACCCTGGTGGGTACCTTGGCGGTCTACCTCAACGCGCTGTCCGGCAAGGGCGTGCATGTGGTTACCGTGAACGACTACCTGGCCCGTCGCGACGCCAACTGGATGCGTCCCCTGTATGAATTCCTCGGCCTGTCCGTCGGCATCGTCACGCCCTTCCAGCCGCCGGAGGAAAAGCGTGCCGCCTACGCTGCCGACATCACCTATGGCACCAACAACGAGTTCGGTTTCGACTACCTGCGCGACAACATGGCGTTCAGCCTGGACGACAAGTTCCAGCGCGAACTGAACTTTTCCGTGATCGACGAAGTGGACTCCATTCTCATCGACGAAGCGCGGACCCCGCTGATCATCTCCGGCCAGGCCGAAGACAGCTCCAAGCTCTACATCCAGATCAACAAGCTGATCCCGCGACTCAAGCAGCACATCGAAGAGGTGGAAGGCCAGGTCACTCAGGAAGGCCACTACTCGGTCGATGAGAAAACCCGCCAGGTCGAGCTCAATGAGATGGGCCACCAGTTCATCGAGGAAATGCTCACCGAGGCCGGCCTGCTGGCTGAGGGCGAGAGCCTCTACTCGGCGCACAACCTCAGCTTGCTGACCCATGTTTATGCTGCGTTGCGTGCCCACACGCTGTTCCACCGCAACGTCGAATACATCGTGCAGAACGAACAGGTGCTGCTGATCGATGAGCACACCGGCCGTACCATGCCGGGCCGTCGCCTCTCCGAAGGCCTGCACCAGGCCATCGAGGCGAAGGAAAACCTGCCGATCCAGGCGGAGAGCCAGACCCTGGCTTCCACCACCTTCCAGAACTATTTCCGCCTCTACAAGAAGCTGTCCGGCATGACCGGTACCGCCGACACCGAAGCCTTCGAGTTCCGCCAGATCTACGGCCTGGATGTGGTGGTAATTCCCACCCACCGTCCCGTTGCTCGTAAGGACTTCAACGACCTGGTCTATCTGACCCAGGAAGAGAAGTTCTCCGCCATCATCACCGACATCAAGGAATGCCAGGCCAATGGCCGCCCGGTGTTGGTGGGTACCGCATCGATCGAGAGCTCGGAGTATGTCTCCCAGCTGTTGACCCAGGCTGGTATCGACCACAAGGTGCTCAACGCCAAGTACCACGAGAAAGAAGCCGAGATCATTGCTCAGGCTGGACGTCCAGGCGCCGTGACCATTGCCACCAACATGGCCGGCCGTGGTACCGACATCCTCCTCGGCGGCAACTGGGAAGCCGAAGTGGCCGTTCTGGACGCTCCGACGGACGAGCAGGTTGCACAGATCAAGGCCGAATGGCAGAAGCGCCACCAGCAAGTGATCGAGTCCGGTGGCCTGCACGTTGTCGCTTCCGAGCGTCACGAATCCCGCCGGATCGATAACCAGTTGCGTGGTCGTGCCGGTCGCCAGGGTGACCCGGGTTCCAGCCGCTTCTATCTGTCGCTGGAAGACAACCTGATGCGCATCTTCGCCTCTGACCGGGTGAAGAACTTCATGAAGGCGCTGGGCATGCAATCGGGCGAGGCCATCGAGCATCGCATGGTGACCAACGCCATCGAGAAGGCCCAGCGCAAGGTAGAAGGCCGCAACTTCGATATTCGTAAACAGCTTCTCGAATACGACGACGTGGCCAACGAGCAGCGCAAGGTGATTTACCACATGCGCAACACGCTGCTGGCCTCCGATGACATCGGCGACACCATTGCCGAGTTCCGCGAAGAAGTACTGAGCAGCACCGTCGATGCCCATATCCCGCCGCAGTCCATGCCGGAGCAGTGGGACATCGCTGGCCTGGAAGCTGCGCTGTACAGTGATTTTGGCCTGAAGTTGCCGATCCAGCAGTGGCTGGATGAAGACGACAAACTGTACGAAGAGACCCTTCGCGAGAAGCTCATGGCGGAGCTCCTGGCTGCCTACAAGGAGAAGGAAGACCTCGCGGGTGCCGAAGCGCTGCGTGCTTTCGAGAAACAGATGCTGTTGCGTGTGCTGGACGACCTGTGGAAGGACCACCTGTCCACCATGGATCACCTGCGCCACGGTATCCACCTGCGTGGCTATGCCCAGAAGAACCCGAAGCAGGAATACAAGCGCGAGTCCTTCACGCTGTTCCGGGACTTGCTGGACTCCATCAAGCGCGACACCATCCGTGTCCTCTCCCATGTCCAGGTGCGTCGCGAGGACCCGGCCGAAGAAGAGGCGCGCCTGCGCCGCGAGGCCGAGGAAATGGCCCGCCGCATGCAGTTCCAGCATGCCGCTGCGCCCAGTCTGGAGGAGCCCGAGATGGCCGAGGAGCAAGGTGACGTCGCCGTCGCTGCCGCGGTCGCTCCGGTACGGGCTGAACAAAAGGTAGGCCGTAATGAGCCTTGCCCTTGCGGCTCCGGCAAGAAGTACAAGCACTGCCACGGTCAGATCAGCTAAGGCCTTGCCGTAGTAGTTCCCACGCCGCGACCGGCTCTGCCGCTCGCGGCGTTTTTCCTGATATCCCTGGCCGCCTGCGCCAACCGCAGCTGGTCGCCTGCTGAAAAAGGAGCGCTTCCCATGGCTGTTGGTCTTGGCCCTCTGCCTACCCTGCACCCGGTACCCGGTTTCGAACTCGGCATTGCCTCTGCTGGCATCAAGCGCCCTGGGCGCAAGGACGTAGTCGTGATGCGCTGCGCCGAAGGCTCTACCATCGCCGGCGTCACCACCACCAATGCCTTCTGCGCCGCCCCCGTGCTGATCACGCGCGAGCGCCTGGAAGGAGACGTGCGCTACTTGCTGACCAACACCGGCAACGCCAACGCCGGCACTGGCCCTGACGGCCTGGCTCGCGCCCGCCGCGCCTGCGCCAAGCTGGCTGACCTGGCCGGTGTGGCTGAGGACGCTGTGCTGCCATTCTCCACGGGCGTGATCGGCGAGCCGCTGCCGGTCGAGAAGATCGAAGCTGCACTGTCGGCTGCCCTGGCTGACCTGAAGGTGGACAACTGGGCCCAGGCTGCCGAAGGCATCATGACCACCGACACCCAGCCCAAGGGTGCCAGCCGTCAGTTCCAGCACGATGGGGTGACCATCACCATCACGGGTATCAGCAAGGGTGCCGGCATGATTCGTCCGAACATGGCCACCATGCTCGGCTACATTGCGACCGACGCCAAGGTCGCTCGTGACGTGTTGCACGCCTTGGTGCGCGACGCGGCGAACAAGTCTTTCAATCGCATCACCATCGACGGGGATACCTCTACCAACGACTGCTGCATGCTGATCGCCACCGGTCAGGCCGCCCTGCCGGAAATCACGGCGGCCAGCGGAGAACTGTTCGCCAAGCTCAAGCAGGCCGTGTTCGACGTGTTCATGGAGATTGCCCAGGCCATCGTGCGTGACGGCGAAGGCGCCACCAAGTTCGTCACCGTGCAGGTCAACGGCGGTGGCAATCACCAGGAGTGCCTGGACGTGGCTTATGCAGTGGCCCATTCGCCGCTGATCAAGACTGCGCTGTTTGCCTCCGATCCCAACTGGGGGCGCATCCTGGCTGCCGTGGGGTATGCCGGCGTGCCGAACCTGGACGTGAGCAAGATCGACGTGTTCCTTGGCGAGGTGTGCATCGCCAGCCAGGGCGGTCGTGCCGCCACCTATACCGAAGCACAAGGCGCGGCGGTAATGGCCCGCGAGGAAATCACCATCCGTATCGAACTCGGTCGTGGTGATTGCAGCGAGACCATCTGGACCACCGACCTGTCCCACGAGTACGTGAAGATCAACGCCGAGTACCGTACCTGAGCACCGGTTCATGATCGGCTGCGTTTCAGCGCAGCAGCTCATGAACCGGCCCCCTCGGGCTTGGCCTGGCATTCCTGATTTTCATCCCTCGATGAAAATCGGGAATTTGCCACGGGTACAGGCAGCTTCCATGATCCAGCGAGACCCCGAGGAACTGGAAAAAAGGAGCTAGGCATGTCCCTGACACTGGTAATAGGCAACAAGAACTACTCGTCCTGGTCGTTGCGCGCGTGGTTGGCCATGGAGCTCACCGGCTCGCCCTACGATGAAGTGCGCGTCCCGCTCTACCAGGCAGATAGCCGCAAGCGCCTGCTGTCCTACTCGCCCACCGCCAAGGTGCCGGTGCTGCAGTCCGAAGATGGCACCATCTGGGATTCCCTGGCCATCGCCGAATACCTTGCCGAGCGCTTCCCCGAGGCGCATCTCTGGCCCTTCGGCCTGGCGGCCCGTGCCATGGCCCGCGCGGTCTGTGCCGAGATGCACAGTGGTTTCGTCCCCCTGCGCAGCCACATGCCCATGGACATGAAGCGCAACCAGTCGCTTGCCGAGGTACCGGACGACGTGGCGGAAGACATCCGTCGTATCTGCGCCATCTGGGCTGAATGCCGCTCGCGCTTCGGTCAGGACGGCCCCTACCTGTTCGGCCATGCCAGCATCGCCGACGCCTTTTACGCGCCGGTGGCCAGCCGCCTGCGCAGCTATGCCGTGGAGCTGCCGATGGTGGCCGCGGCCTATGTCGACACCATCTACCGGTGGCCTGCTTTCCAGCGCTGGTATCAGGCCGCCTTGCAGGAAACGGAGATCATCGAATGAAACGAGTGCATGTGGCGGCCGCTGTGATTCGCGGCGCCGACGGCCGGGTGCTGATCGCCAGGCGCCCGGACGACAAGCACCAGGGCGGTCTCTGGGAGTTCCCCGGAGGCAAGGTTGAGGAGGGCGAGGCTGTGCAGGCAGCGCTCTCCCGCGAGCTGGAGGAGGAACTGGGCATTCGCGTCAGTGCCTTCCGGCCCCTGATCCAGGTACACCACGACTACCCGGACAAACACGTGCTGCTGGATGTCTGGGAAGTCAGCGCCTTCTCCGGCGAACCCCACGGCGCGGAAGGCCAGCCCTTGGCATGGGCCTCTCCCCGTGAGCTGGGGGATTTCGAATTCCCGGCCGCCAACAAGCCCATCGTGGCTGCTGCGCGTCTACCGGAGCGCTATCTCATTACCCCGGACGACATCGAGCCCCAGGTGCTGCTGGCTGGACTCCGGACTGCCCTGGCCGACGGTGTGCGCCTGGTCCAGCTGCGAGCCCCGAAGATGTTCGATGCCCAGTACCGCGACCTGGCCATCGATGTGCAGGGCCTTTGCGCCGGCAAGGCGCAGCTGATGCTCAAGGGCCCGCTGGAGTGGCTGGGCGACTTTCCCGCAGCCGGTTGGCACCTGACTGCCGAGCAGCTGCGCAAGTACGCGCCCAATGGCCGGCCGTTTCCCCGCGAGCGTTGGTTGGCAGCGTCCTGTCACAGCGTCGAAGAGTTGCAGTTGGCCGCGGCCATGGACGTGGATTTCGTCACCCTTTCGCCAGTTCAGGCGACCCAGACCCACCCCGACGCCCTGCCGCTAGGCTGGGAGCGCGCGGAAGAACTGCTGCGCAGCTTCAACCAGCCGGCCTTCCTGCTGGGGGGCGTTGGCGCTCGGGACCTGGAGCGCGCCTGGCAGATCGGTGCACAGGGCGTGGCGGGAATTCGGGCATTCTGGCCGGAATCGTAGGTTTGGCCGGGCTCCGTGAAACCCGACCAGGGGATGGCTGACGCGTCGGGTTTCGCTTGGCTCAACGCCAACCTGAGGCCGGTCTTCGACCGGCTTGGCGATTGACGTCACTGCTTGCTGGCCGCCTGCCACAGCACTTCGTCCACCCCTTGCCGCCGGGCGATCTGGCGGGCAGCGACGAAGAGCAGGTCGGAAAGTCGGTTGAGGTAGGCCAGCAGTTCCTCGCGCAGCGGTTCTTCGCCGTTCAGGGTTTGCGTGCGGCGTTCGGCGCTGCGGGCGAAGCTACGGCAGACATGGGCCTGGGCCACCAAGCGCGAGCCGCCGGGGAGAATGAAATTCTTCAGCGGCCCCAACTCATCGTTCCAATGGTCGATGGTGGCTTCCAGCCGTTCGATCTCTTGCTTCTGCACCACTTGGTACTCTGGCATCGCCAGTTCGCCGCCAAGGTCGAACAGGCGGTGCTGACAGGGCGCCAGCGCGTCAATTACCTCGCCCAACCCAGGCCAGCGCTCCAGACACTCGGCCAGCTCAGCCAGCAACAGGCCGAGCTGGCTGTTCAGGGTGTCCACTTCGCCAATGGCCTCGATCCGTGGGTGGTCCTTGGGGACGCGACGACCGCCGGACAGGCCGGTTTCTCCCTTGTCGCCGGTGCGGGTGTAAATCTTCGAAAGGCGGTTGCCCATCTCAGGCTCCTGCGTCTGTGGCGCTGGAAGTGAGCGGCAGGCGCAGGGTGAAACAGGTGCCTTGACCGGGTTTGGACTGCACTTCCATCTGGCCCTTGTGATTGTTGGTAATGATGAAGTAGGAAACCGACAGCCCCAGTCCCGTGCCCTGGCCGACTTCCTTGGTGGTGAAGAAGGGCTCGAAGATGCGCTTGCGCACATTCTCGGGAATACCCATGCCAGTGTCCTCCACCTGGATTTCTGCCCAGGGCGGACTCAGGCGGGTGCGCAAAGTGATGCGGCCTTCCTCGTCGTCCTCGCGCAGGTGAATCGCCTGGGCGGCGTTCTTCAACAGGTTGAGCAAGACCTGCTCCAACTCGTTGGCGGTGCCGGGTACCGGCCCCAGCTTCGGGTCGAATTCACGGATTATCCTGAGGCCTTTGAAGTCAAAGCCTTCGGTCAGGTCGAAGTCGTTGCTGGCGATTTCCAGCGCCTGGTCGATCAGCACTGGCAGTTGGCAGGGCGCCAGCTGGCGATTGCTGCGCCGGCTGAAGGCAAGCATGTGGGTCACGATCTTCGCCGCTCGGGCGCCGGCCTGATGGATGTCGTCCAGCAGCCTGGGAACCTCGCGGGCTTCCAGATACTGGCTGACGGATTCCAGGCTGATGCCGTTGATGGCGGCCTGTTCCTGGTTGCGGTCGAGTTCCGGGGAAATGCGCCGGCGGATGTTCTGCACGTTGTGCAGGATGGCGCCCAGGGGGTTGTTTATCTCGTGGGCCATGCCAGCGGCCAGGCCACCCACCGAAAGCATTTTTTCCGACTGCACCATCAGCTCTTCCATCGACAGGCGCTGAGTAATGTCGTCGATGCGGATCACCACGCCGCGCCCAGTGCCGCCCATCAGCGGGTAGAACGTCAGGGCGTAGTGGTGGACGTTCTCGTCTACCAGCCAGCTTACGCGTTCCACTTTTTCCACCTTGTGCTTCTCGGCGGTCAGGCGGATCTGCGGTAGGAACGGTTTGAGTGAAGGGAAGGCGAGGAATACGGGCTGGTTCAGCGCATCGTCCATGGGCGTGCCGGAGAGGACGCTGGCCTCCTGGTTCCACTGGGTGACGTAGAGCTGTTCGTCCAGGGCGATTAGCGCCGAAGGCATGGAGTCGATGATGCTGTTGAGGTAGTTCTGGAAACCGGTCAGTTTCTTCTCGATCTTGCTGCGCACCTGCACTTCCAGCTCCAGCTTGCGGTTGGAGTGGCGGGTTTCTTCGGCCAGTTCATGGGCCTGGTCGAAGGCGGCCTGGGCGTCGTCGCGGGCACGTTTGAGTTGCTGTTCGCGGGCTTCGATACGGCTAAGCATGGTGTTGAAGGCGTCAGCCAGGCTGCCGATCTCGTCACGATTGCCACGGGGCGCGCGCAGGGCATAGTTCTCCTCGCGGGTCACTTGACGCGACAGTTCTTCCAGGCGGCGAATGGGCCGGGTGACCATCCGCCGGATCTGCCGTGCGACCAGCAGCCAGAGCAGTACGCTGCAGGCGAGGATCGCCAGGCTTGCGGTCAGGGTGCCGGTGTAAAACACGCCGGGCAATTCGCTGGAGGCCACCAGCAACAGGTGGCCAGCTGGCTTGCCGGGTACCGGCAGCTCTGCAAGGTGGCTGGTGCGGAACTCGCGCAGGCGCCATGTGGGAATGTCACTGGCCTTCAGCGGCAGGTCGAGTTGTGCACCGCGCTGGAGCTGGGCCAGCAGACGGCCGTCACTGTCGTACAGGGCGGCAGCACGCAGTGGTGTGTAACCCTCCAGGCGCTGCAGCATCTGCTTGGCGTTCTCTTCCGAGGACAGCGCCTCGGGGCCGACGGCTGACGTGGCGAAGAGGCGGCCAAGGGTTTCCAGGCCCTGGGGCGCGACGCTTTCCTGGGAGATCCAATAGGCGGCGCTGATGAAGGCCAGATTGGCAATGAGCAGGACAGTGGCGAGCAAAACCAACAGAGCGGCGAGCAGTTTGCGGCCGACCGACAAGTTATCGAGGCGCTGACGCAGGCTGGACAAGGGGGCAAGTATCCGCGGCTGGGCTGAGGGGCAGGTTAGCGCGGGCTCAGGTGACGGGCAATCCGCGCTGCTGCAGATAGGTCTTGAGGCGTGTGTGCAGCCTGTCCAGGTGCGGCAGGCTCAGCCGGTGGCGAGTGGCGGTTGCGCAGGCGTGGCCGAGCAGGTAGCTGATTTCGGTGCGGCGGCCGTTGGCGACATCCTGGTACATGGAGGAGTAGTTGGCCGCGGTGGCCTGGATCACCCGCAGCACTTCTTCGTGCAGCCCATCGGCGGCATCCGGCTGGCCGCAGCGCTGCAGCAGTTCGGCCAACTCGACGCAGAGCACGCTGACCTCTGCAGGGTGCTCGAGCAGGCCGCCATTGCGGCAGTCGTACAACACGGTCAGGGGGTTGATGGCGCAGTTCAGCGCCAGCTTGCGCCACAGGCGCGAGAGGATGTCCGGCGTCCAGCCATAGGGGATACCGGCGTGTTCCAGTTCATTCAGCCAGATGGGCGCGGCGGGTTGTAGCGGGTCGCCGAGCCAGGTGAATCCATGGCCGGCGAAGACTACGCGCCAGTCCCCGTCGCGAAAGGCGCCTTCTGTGCTGGAGGCAAGCACGCAGCGCGTATGGGGCAGGCGCAGGGCCACGGCGTCCTGGCTGCCCAGGCCGTTCTGCAGCAGGATCAGTTCGGCGCCCGGAGACAGGTGTGGCAGCAGGGGCTGGACCGCAGCTTCGGCGTCGTAGGCCTTGCAGGCCACGAGGAGGCGGCTGATGGGGCTGGCGGTGCTGGGCAGTTCTGCGGGAATGGCGTATTGCCGCGCCTGGTCCTGTTCCACCAGGGTCAGGCCGTCGGCTGCTTCGTATGCCCTGAGGCGGGCGCGATCGCGCAGGATCAGGCGCACCGGCAATCCGGCTCGCGCCAGGCGGGTGGCCCAGAGGCTGCCCAGGCTGCCGGCGCCGAGGATGTGCCAAGTCATGGCTGTGGCAGGCGCAGGGCGGTGACGCGACCGCTGGCGTGGGCCTCGGGCAGCATGGCGTTGGCCTTGTCCAGCAACTCCTCGACATCCAGCGGTAATGCCTTGGTGTCCAGACCGACCAGGGCGATACCGGCCTTGAGGGTGATGAAGCCTTCGCTGGTCTTGAAGGCTTTCAGGTTCAGACCTTCATGCAGACGGCGGAAGCTGCTCGGCGAGCACTCATGGAGGTCGTCGAGCAGGGTGATCAGACCGAAGTGGTTGTCGTCCAGGCGGGTGAGCACATCCAGCGGGCGTACCAGTTGCTGCAGGCGGCGGGCGACGCCATGCAGCAGTTCGTTGTAGAAGGTGTCACCGTACTGCAGACGCAGCTTCGGCGCGTCCAGCAGGCCGATCAGCAGGTAGCACAGGGCGCCACCGCGTGACTCCACCTGGCGCAGGCTGTCGGTCAGCTTCTGCCGCAGGTAGCGAGGGTTGCCCAGTCCGGTGAGGGAGTCCACCAGGTTGCGCTGTTCCAGGCTGGCGATGTTCTGGGTGAGCAGGTGGTTTTCCTGCAGCAGGCGCTGCAGGGTGTTGCACAGGCGGTCGGCCGCGTAGATGCGCGGAACCAGTTGCTCGCTCATGGCCGCCTTGCTGATGAAGTCGTCCACTCCGCGGTCGAAGGCTTCGCCCAGGACGTTCTCACCTTCCTTGCCGGTAAGCAGGATGACGTAGCTATAGTGGTCGGTCATCTCATCCAGCTGGCGCACGCGTGCGGTCAGTTCCAGACCGTCGATCTCGGGCATCAGCCAGTCGGCGAGGATAACGTTGGCGGGCTTGTCTTCCAGCAGTTTCAGCGCTTCGCTGGCGCTGCTGGCGAATCGCAGATCCTGGTAACCGGCCTGGCTCAGGGTGCGGCCGATCATGGCGCTGGAGAACTTGGCATCGTCCACCACCAGGATACTGAGATGAGGGTTGGGCATTTGGCAGGCTCGCAAGGAGAGTGGGACAGCGGGATGTGGCGATATGATATCAAGCCTCGTTCAGGTTGCCTTGTCGCCCCACCGTTCTGCCGGTTTCGGACTGCTGAGGGATGGCTTCCAGAAGGCGGCGTGTCGCTCGGTTATAATGGATCCGCATTTTTTACCGTCAAGCCAGGCGCTTTCATATCCGTGATGCAGATCGCGCCGTCTATCTGGAGGAATCCCATGCCCTCGTTCGACGTGGTGTCCGAACTGGACAAACACGAAGTCACCAACGCCGTCGACAACGCCATCAAGGAACTCGATCGCCGCTACGACCTGCGCGGCAAGGGTAGTTTCGAGTTCAAGGAACTGACCGTCACCCTGACGGCCGATGCCGATTTCCAACTGGAGCAGATGCTGGAAATCCTCAAGCTGGCCCTGGTCAAACGCAAGATCGACGTCCAGTGCCTGGAGGTGAAGGACTCCTACGCCTCCGGCAAGGTCGTGAAGCAGGAAGCCGTGCTGCGCGAAGGTATCGACAAGGAATTGGCGAAAAAGATCGTTGCTCACATCAAGGAAAGCAAACTCAAGGTCCAGGCCGCCATCCAGGGCGAACAGGTGCGCGTCACCGGCAAGAAGCGCGATGACCTCCAGGAAGCCATCGCTGCCCTGCGCGCCAAGGAGTTCGGCATGCCCCTGCAATTCAACAACTTCCGCGACTGAGCGGAACCTTCGCGACCGATCTGCGTCGCAAACCAAGAGTCGTTTGAACCTTCGCTGCCATGGCTTGTCCATGGCGGCCTGGTTTTGCATTACTGAAATAGCGCAGGAGAATGTCCGTGGAGATGAACGTCGACCAGTTGGTCAAAGTATCCGAAGCCTGGTTACCCATCGTGCTGGAGTACAGCGGCAAGCTGACCCTGGCCCTCATCACCCTGTTGCTGGGCTGGTGGCTGGTCAACCTGCTGACCGGCAAGGTTGGCAACATGATGCAGAACCGCCGGGTCGATCGCACCTTGCAAGGCTTCATCGGCAGCCTGGCCAACATCATCCTGAAGGTGCTGTTGCTGGTCAGCGTGGCCTCGATGATCGGCATTTCGACCACATCCTTCGTCGCCGCCATCGGTGCCGCGGGCCTTGCGATTGGCTTGGCCCTGCAGGGCAGCCTGGCGAACTTCGCGGGTGGCGTGCTGATCCTGCTGTTCCGCCCGTTCAAGGTCGGTGACTGGATCGAAGGGCAAGGCGTGGCCGGGACCGTGGACAGCATCCAGATCTTCCACACCACGCTGAAAACCGGCGATAACAAGGTGGTGATCGTGCCCAACGGCAGCCTGTCCAATGGCAACATCACCAACTTCTCGCGAGAAAAGACCCGCCGGGTGGATATCAACATCGGCATTGACTACGACTGCGACATCAAGCGTGCGCGCCAGGTGCTGCTGGATATCGCTCGTGATTCTCGCGTCCTCAGGCACCCCGAGCCGGTGGTATTCGTTACCGGGCTGGGCGAAAGCGCCATCAACGTCTCTCTGCGGGTCTGGGTCGCGACGGAGGACTACTGGGCCGTGAATTTCGATTTCATCGAGCGTGCCAAGGAGAAGATGGACGAAGCGGGTATCAGCATTCCGTTCCCCCAGCGGGTCGTGAAGCTCGTGCAAAGCGCATGAGCAGGACACGTCAATGAAAAAGGCCGGCAATCTTGCCGGCCTTTTTCATGGCTCGCGCAAATCAGGGCTGCTCGGGGGAACCGGGCGTCGCGGAGGCATTGGACGAGCCGTTTTCCTTCGGCTGCTGGCGGTTGCGGCCCCATTGGATCGCGATCAGCACCAGGGTGGGTATACCCAGCAGGGCCGTGAGCAGGAAGAAGTTGTGGTAGCCGACGCTCTCCACCATCACACCCGAGTAACCGCCGATCAGGCGCGGCAACAGCAGCATGATGGAGCTGAGCAGCGCGTACTGGGTGGCCGAGAACTTCAGGTTGGTCAGGCTTGAGAGGTAGGCGACGAACGCCGAGGTGGCCAGCCCTGCGCTGAAGTTGTCGCAGGAGATGGTCAGGATCAGCATGTTCAGGTGCGCGCCCATATCGCTCAGGGCTACGAACATCAGATTGGTGGCCGCCGAGCTGATGCCGCCGATGAAGAGGATCGGCAGGATGCCGAAACGCACGATGAGTAAGCCGCCGGCGCCTGCGCCGAGCAGGGTCATGACCAGGCCGAACAGCTTGCTGACGCTGGCAATCTGTTCTTTGGTGAAGCCTTGGTCGATGTAGAAGACGTTGGCCATCACGCCCATGACGGTATCCGACATCCGGTAAGTGGCGATCAGGCCGAGCAGGAGCAATGCTTGCCAGCGGTAGCGCTGGACGAACTCGCTGATCGGCGTAAGCACCGGCGCCATCAGCAGACGGCCAGCGGCGGAGAAGCAGGCCAGGGTGATCAGCAGGAACAGCGTGCCGCGCGGCCAGGCGCCTGACGAGAAGGCCTTCACCGCGGCAGCGATGGTCACCAGGATCACGATCAGCACGATGATCGACACCGCCTGGTGCACGAAGTCGAAGTTGGGCATCACCTTGCCTCGCGCTGCCACCAGCAATTGGCGGCGCTGCTGGCTGAGCAGTTCGCGCACCGGCAGGATCTGGCGCATGCCCCAGGGTGACAGGCAGGTGATCAGGAAGATTGCGTAGAGCGCTGCGCGCGGCCAGGCGCGATCGAGCAGGCCGGTGATCATCGCCGGCAGGGAGATCAGCATCACCAGCAGGATCAGCACCGATGACAGCTGGTGCTTGAGCTTGAAGCGCGAGGTCGTGCTCTGCGGCGGCAGGTCCACCGGCGGTTCGCGCATCCACAGGCTGGTGATCAGTCCGGGCAGCATCAGCAGGGCGAACAGCAGGTAGGTACCGGCCCAGGCACCGTATTCGTAGACCTTGGCGGTGGAACCGAACCACTCGGCGAAGTAGAGCGCGCCAGCGGTCGCCAGCAGCGCGGAGACGCGATAGCCGGTCATGTAGCTGGCGGCGAGGGCGGCCTGGCGGCTGTCTTCGGCGATTTCCAGGCGGTAGGCGTCGATGGCGATGTCCTGGGTCGCCGAGGCGAAAGCCACCAGCACCGCCAAAGCGATCAGCCAGGTGAGGTTGGTCTGCGGATCGCACAGCGCCATGCCCACCAGCCCCAGGCCCACCAGCGCCTGGGACAGCACCAGCCAGGAACGACGGCGACCGAGGCGGCCCAACAGTGGCAGGCGCCATTGGTCGAGCAGCGGCGACCAGATCCACTTGAAGGCGTAGGCCAGGCCGATGAGGCTGGCGAAGCCGATGGTTTCTCGGGATACGCCAGCCTCGCGAAGCCAGACAGAGAGGGTGGAGAACACCAGCATGTAAGGCAGGCCGGCGGCGAAGCCCAGCAGCAACAGCGAAAGGGTGGCCGGCGAGGCATAGGCGGCGATGGCGTCGCGCCAGGAACGATGGGGCATTAGCGGTGCAATCCGAAAAGCGTGGTGCTGGGCATTGGGTTGCTCATGGCGTGCAGGAAAGAGGCGGGCAATAGGGCAGGGCGCACTCTAACCCTTGGGTGGCATGGGATGCCAGCCGTGCCGACGCATGTCCACCCGATCGTTCTGGATACTGACCCCTTCAGCCCGCAAACGTGCCCGCTGCTCGTTGCCGGATGGCGTTCCAAGGGCCAGGCTGAAGCGTCCGCCGGCCCCCAGGACGCGGTGCCAGGGCAGCTGGGTGCCGCTGGGCAGCTGGCTCAGGGTTCGCCCGACCCAGCGCGCGGCGCGGCCAAGCCCCGCCAGCTCGGCCAACTGGCCGTAAGTCACCACCTTGCCCTCCGGCACTTGCGCCAGGGTGAGGTAAAGCGCCTCGCGGCGGATGTCCACGCTTGCCGTTGGCAAGTCCGCCCATGCATGCTCTGGCGCCTCTTCCTTCTTCTGCTTACCGACCATGCTGCTCCGTAGCCTGAGTGCTCTGATTCTGTGTCTGGCCTGCTCGCCCCTTTGGGCGGACACCGTCTGGTTGAACAACGGTGATCGCCTGACAGGCGAAATTATCGTGCTGGATGGCGGCAAACTGGCATTGAAGACCAAATACGCCGGCCAGGTGCTGATCGACTGGAAGGATATCGACACCCTCCGTTCGGAGAAACCGCTGCTGATCAAGCGTGAGGGACTCGACAGCCAGCATAGCCGCAGCCTGGATGCAGCGGGCAAGGGCATGGTGCGGTTGGAGAACGGCACGAGCGAGACGGTGCCTTTGGCCAGCATCCGCCAGATGGTGCCGCCGCGGCCCGTTCTCAAGGACCGCATCTGGGAAGGCAATCTCGACGCCAAGCTGGACATGGAACGCAACGAGGACAGCAAGGACGAGTGGAAGCTCAAGGGCGACACCCGCGTCGAGCACGGCCGCTGGCGCCATGTACTGAGTGGCCAGTTCGAGAAGGAAACCAAGAACGGAGAGCGTACCGAGGACAACTGGGAGATAGAGTACGACCTCGACCGTTTCCTGACCCAGCACTGGTTCGTACGTGGCAGCTATGACCAGGACAACGACGACTTCCAGTTCTTCAATCGCCAGCGCGCGTACGGCGTTGGTCCCGGCTACCGCTTCTGGGACAACGAACTGGGCCGTTTCGACCTGATTGCCCAGCTCACGCGTTTCCAGCTGGAAAGCGACGCCGACGACCTGGACTTCAATGCCTATTCCTTCGAGTGGGACTTCAAGCGGCTGATCTGGGGGACTCGCTTCGAGCTCTATTCCAAGGCCCAGCTCCAGGTGCCGCATATCGAGGAGATCGATTATGTGCTCGACAGCGAATTCGGCCTGCGCTACCGGCTCAATGACTGGGCGAGATTGTCCTTGCTCTACGAACTGGACCAGGTGAGGGGCCTGGGCGACACGTCGTCTGACCGGCACTACCTGATTGGTGTCGGCATCGGCTGGTAGGGCTCAAACCGGTCACGTCCATCGATTTTCTGGAACTCGGCGGGCGCAGGTCGGTCAGTCCTTGCTCTGCCGTCGGTCATAAGGATAATGCCCGGCTTTTTTTGAGACCCCGAGCAAAGAAGCCGCTTTATGTTGTCCAGAACCCTGCTTTGCGTGGCGCTTGCCGCCGCATCCTCCGCCGTTTTCGCTGACACCGTCTGGTTGAAGAACGGCGACCGTCTTACCGGCACCATTCGCGTCTTCGACGGCGGCAAGTTGGTCCTTGAAACCGACTACGGCGGCACTATCCCGTTGGACTGGAAGAAAGTCGCCACGCTGGAAAGCGACCGTGAGCTGCTGATCAAGCAAGGCGACATCGACGGCGAACGGGCCAAGTCCCTGCAGCGCGCCGACGAAGGCAAGGTCATCCTGGCCAACGGCGAAGCGCCCAAGGAAGTAGAGCTGGCCAGCATCGAGCAGATCATGAAGCCCAAGCCCCTGGTCGAGGACCTGACCTGGACGGGCAACGTCGATCTGTCCCTGGATTACAAGCGGGCGGAGAAGGACACCGACGACTACGACGTCGACTTCAACACCAAGGCCCGCCACGGCCGATGGCGGCACAACGCCTCCGGCGAGTACAACCGCGAGTTCACCGACGACGTGAAGACCACGGACAACTGGGAAACCGAGTACGCCCTCGATCGCTTCATCACCGAGAAATTCTTCTGGCAGGGCCGTGGCGAGTACAAGCGCGACAAGATCGAAGAACTCGAACGCCAGCGCACCCTGGGTACCGGCCCCGGTTACCAGTTCTGGGACGACGAACTGGGCGCGTTCTCCCTGGCCGGCCTGGTCAACCGTAGCGACTATCAGTTCTCCAATGGCGAGAAGGAGAACTTCTACTCCCTGAGTACCAAGTGGGACTACAACCGCTACCTGGTGGGCAAGACGGTGGAACTCTTCACCACCGGTGAAATCGGTCGCCCCCTGGACAATACCGCCGACTACTCCCTGGATGCCGAAGTGGGCCTGCGCTACAAGCTGACCGACTGGGCCTCACTCAACATGAAGGCGGAGAAGGACCAGGTCAGCGGCGCCGACGGTGAAATCGACGAAACCCGCTACACCGTCGGATTCGGCGTCGGCTGGTAAAGGCGGCTCCACCAGCACCTGCGGGGGCGAATTGACTCGCGTGCAATCTCGCTCCCGCGCGGTGTCCTCCCTACAGGCGCTGCATTGCTTACACACACGCGCCATTCTCTTACATCCGGGTCGTCGTCCCCTTGCTGGTGTAAACTTAAAAGTCCAATATGGACAAATTGTTTATATCCACTCTTCGGGAGCGTCCCCATGTCCAGCACCCCGCCCCTCGTTCTCCAGCAAGCTGAAGCGCGCCACCTGCTCCAGCAGGTGGATGTGCATCAGGCAATGCGCCACATGTTCCTCGACCTCGCCGCTGGCGAAGCCGTGCAGCCTGCGCAGCAATTGGTGGAGTTCCCCAACGCGACCGGCGACTTCATCAATTACCTGGGCGTGCTGGCCAAGGACGGCGTATACGGGGTCAAGACCTCGCCCTACATCAAAAATCCCGATGGTGCCCTGGTCACCGCCTGGACCCTGTTGATGTCCATGGACAGCGGCCAGCCCTTGCTGCTCTGCGATGCCGGCGAGCTGACCACCGCGCGCACCGCTGCTACCACAGCAGTGGCGGTCGAATCTCTGGCACCTGAGCAGGCACGCCGGCTGGCGGTGATCGGTAGCGGCCCTGTGGCCCGCGCCCACCTCCACTATGTGAAGGGGCTTCGCGACTGGCAGCGCATCGCGGTTTACTCGCCGTCCCTGGCGGGAGAAGCGGATACCCAGGCGCAATGGCGCGCCCAGGACTCGCGCGTGGAAATCAGTGCCAACCTGGAAGACGCGGTGGCCGACGCCGACGTGGTGATGCTCTGCACCTCGTCCGCCGGTCCGGTGCTGGATCCGCGCAGCCTGGCCAAGCCGGCTCTGGTCACCTCCATCAGCACCAACGCCCCGCGTGCCCATGAAGTGCCACCGGAAGCCCTGGGCGAGATGGAGGTCTATTGCGACTACCGCGCCACCACTCCGGGTTCTGCCGGAGAGATGCTGCTGGCGGCCGAGCGTCACGGCTGGAGCCGCGAGGCCATCCGTGGCGACCTGCCGGAGCTGGTCAGTGGCAAGGCGCCGCGTCCGGACTACCGCCGCCCGGTATTCTTCCGCTCCATCGGTCTGGGCCTGGAAGACATGGCTCTGGCCAACGCCCTCTATCGTCTGCAACGCCAAGGCCAGTGAGGTGAACCCGATGACCCAGGTTGACTACATCATCATCGGCGCCGGTATCGCCGGCGCCTCCACCGGTTTCTGGCTGTCGCGCCATGGTCGCGTGCTGGTGCTGGAGCGCGAGGAACATGCGGGCTACCACTCCACCGGCCGTTCCGCCGCGCTCTATACCGTCGCTTACGGCACGCCCCAGGTGCGAGCCCTGACCGCCGCCAGTCGTGCCTTCTTCGATGCACCGCCCGAGGGCTTCAGCGAACATCCACTGCTGACGCCGCGCGGCGAGATGGTGGTGGATTTCACTGGGGATGCCGAGGAGCTGCAGCGCCAGTTCGACAGCGCATTGGAAAATGTCCCCGACATGCAGATGCTGACAGCGGACCAGGCCTGTGCCTTGGTGCCCGTGCTGCGCCGCGACAAGGTGCAAGGCGCCATGCTCGACCCCAGCGCTGCCGATATCGACACTGACGCCCTGCATCAGGGCTACCTGCGCGGCATTCGTCGCAACGGTGGTGAGGTGCGGCATAACTGTGAAGTGACCGGTGTTCGTCGCGAAGGTGAGCAGTGGCGGGTAGAGACTTCCCTGGGCAGCGTCCAGGCGCCCGTCCTGGTCAACGCCGCCGGTGCCTGGTGCGACCAGCTCGCGCAACTTGCCGGGGTTCCACCGCTGGGCTTGCAGCCCAAGCGCCGCGCCGCGTTCATCTTCTCTCCACCGGAAGGCATGGATACCCACAAGTGGCCAGCCCTGGTGAGCCTGGACGAATCCTTCTACTTCAAGCCCGACGCCGGGATGCTGCTGGGCTCGCCGGCCAACGCCGACCCGGTGGACCCCCACGACGTGCAGCCGGAGGAGCTGGACATTGCCCTCGGCATCTACCAGATCGAGGAACACACCAGCATGACCATCCGCCGCCCCGCGCGGGTCTGGGCGGGCTTGCGTTCCTTCTTCCCCGATGGCGACCTGGTGTCCGGCTACGACCCACGCACGCCGGGCTTCTACTGGGTAGCGGGGCAGGGTGGCTACGGCATCCAGACCTCCGCCGCCATGGGCGAGGCCAGCGCCTGCCTGATCCTGCGCCAGCCACTGCCGGAGCACCTGACGCAATTCGGCCTGACCGAAGCCATGCTGTCGCCCGCGCGACTGGGGTGACGACGCGGGCGCTTTGCGCCACACTCGCTGCGCCGGGCCCCGCGCCCGGCGCCGATCTTTCCGCTCCAGGAGCCGCTCCATGACCCCCCGCCCAGACCTCGCCCTGGATAACTACCGAGCTATCGCCGACGCCATTGCCACGTTGTTCTTCCCCCATGCCGAGGTCGTGCTGCACGACCTGCGTACGCAGAAGATCGACTACATCGCCAACAACATCTCCAAGCGATGTGTGGGTGACGATGCCGCACTGGAGGACATGCTCAGCGAGGACGTGGACGAGCGGACCATCGGCCCTTACGAGAAGCTCAACTGGGACGGCCAGAAGATCCGTTCCATGAGCACCGTGTTGCGCGACGCCCAAGGCGCGCCGGTCGCCGTGCTCTGCATCAACCTGAACATCTCCCTGTTCGAGGCGGCCAAGGCGGCCCTCGACCTGTTCCTTTCCTCCAGCAAGCTGATCCCCCAGCCCGATGCGCTGTTCCGCGACGACTGGCAGGAGCGCATCAACACCTTCCTGCACAACTGGCTGCGCCAGCGCCAACTCGGCCTCAACCTGCTGACCCGCGAACACAAGCGCGAGCTGGTCCTGGCCCTGCATGCCGAAGGTGCCTTCAAGGGCAAGAGTGCCGCCAATTACGTGGCCAATGTCCTCAACATGGGGCGTGCCACGGTCTACAAGCACCTCAAGGAATTGAAGGAAGAGTCGGCCTAGCCCAACGCTCCCTGTCGGGGCGAATTCATTCGCCAAGCGGGCCGAAGGTCCGCCAGTCCATGTGTCACCCTCGCAACCGCCGCCTGAAGGCCCCCGGCGTTTCCCCGCATAGCTGCTTGAACAACTTGGCGAAGGTCGCCCTGTCGGCGTAGCCCACCTGGGACGCTACCTGTTCCAGGGAGCGCGCCGGGTTGCGCATGGCCGTCTGTGCAGCGCTGATGCGCAGGCGCTGCAGGTAGGCATTCGGGGTGAGGCCCGTGGCAGCCCTGAAGCGCCGCAGCAGGGTGCGGCTCGAGCAGTGGGCGCGCTGCGCCAGGGCGTCCAGATCAAGAGGCTCGGACAGGTTGCGTTGCAACCAGAGCAGCAAGGGGCCGATCTGCGGGTCGTCGCTGCCGGCGGTCGGCAGCAACGGGGCGAAACGTGATTGGCGTCCGCGTTCCCTATCGAACACCATGGCGCCGGCTACCCGTTGCGCGAGCCAGTCGCCTCCATGCCAACCGATCAGGTGCAGGCAGAGGTCCAGTCCGGCCTGGGCGCCGCCCGAACAGAACAGGTTGCCGTCTTCGGTCAGCAGAGCGTCCGATTCCAGGCGCACCTGTGGATAACGTTTGCGAAAGGCCGGCGCCAGGGCCCAGTGAGTCGTAGCGCGGCGGCCGTCGAGCCGTCCCGAAGCGGCCAGCAGGAAGGCGCTGCTGCAGAGGCTGGCGAGTTGCTGCGTATCTGGCCGCGCGGCCAGCCAGGGCAGCAGCTCATGGTTGGCGGCCAGCGTCTTCTCCACCGCGGGGCCGGTGGCGGTCAGCAGCACCAGGTCAGCCGACTCCGCCAGGGCCAGGTCACCGTCAACCCGCACCTCGGCCATGCCGATATCCACAGGTCGGCCGTCGCGACTGAAACGCTGCACCTGGAACAGGGGTTCCCCAGCCAATTGGTTCGCCAGGCGAAAGGCATCATCGGCAGTGGCCAGGCTGGAGCAGACAGTCTGCGGGCAGACGAAGAGGGCGACGCGGATCATGGGCAGGGCTCACGATGGGGTTGGCGATTATTGACACAAAGTTGGCGATGCAGCCAATCGCCGTCTGGCCCATCCGGGTCAATACTTCAATGCATATCCGCCTACCGGAGTTGCCCATGGCTCACCCCAATGCCGAACTCATCACCCGCTTCTATCAGGCCTTTCAGCAGCTTGACGCCGAGACCATGGCGGCCTGCTACAGCCCTGATGTGCACTTCAGCGATCCCGTGTTCACTGACCTGAACGGCCAGGAGGCCGTCGATATGTGGCGCATGCTCGCCAGCCGCGCCCAGCAGTTCAGCCTCACCTTCGACAGCGTCGAGGCCGACGACCTCAGCGGTCGTGCCAACTGGGTGGCCACTTACCTGTTCAGCCAGACCGGGCGCATGGTGGAGAACCGTATCCAGGCCCGCTTCCTTTTCTCCGACGGCAAGATCATCGAGCACCACGACAGCTTCGACCTCTGGCGCTGGGCCCGGCAGGCCCTGGGGGCCAAGGGGACGCTGCTGGGCTGGTTGCCGCCGGTACAGAACGCCATCCGCAAGCAGGCCGCGCGGGGGCTGGCTGCCTACCGCACGGGGGCGCTGAAGGACTTGTCTTGAGGTGGTATGGCATTGCCTAATGCGGCGGCCTTCCAACAGGACCCCGCAATGCCCGAACACGTCGACGCCGTCCCTGCTGCCAAGCCCTGGTTCGTCTACCTGGTGCGTGCCGAAAACGGAGCCCTCTACTGCGGTATCAGCGACGACCCGCAGCGGCGTTTCGCCCAGCATCAGAGCGGCAAGGGCGCGCGCTTCTTCCATTCCAGCCCGGCGCAGGCCCTGGTGTTCGTCGAGGCCTGCGCCGACAAGGGCGAAGCCCTTCGCCGGGAGATCGCCATCAAGCGCATGAAGAAGGCGGTCAAAGAGGCGTTGATACAGGGCTGGGAGTGCGCCGAAAAGGTACGCCTCGCCGAAGTGAGCGGCTAAGCTGCCGCACTATCCCAACAGCAGCGGAGCCCTGCCATGTCCGAACTCATCCTGCACCAGTACGAGCAATCCCCCTTCGCCAAGAAGGCGCGGCTGATGCTCGGCTTCAAACAGCTGTCGTGGCGCTCGGTGGAAATCCCCCGGATCATGCCCAAGCCTGACCTGATGCCGTTGACCGGCGGCTATCGCAAGACCCCGGTGCTGCAGGTGGGCGCCGACATCTACTGCGACACTGCACTGATCGCACGCCGCCTGGAAGCGGAAAAGTCCGGTCCGGCGCTGTTCCCGGAAGGCCAGGAATTCAATGTCGCCAGTTTTGCCCTGTGGGTGGACTCGGTGATCTTCCAGCACACCGTGACCCTGGTGTTCCAGCCCGAATCCATCGCCGTGCGCATGGGCCAGCTGCCGCCAGCCGTGCAGCAGGCCTTCCTCGCCGACCGGGCCAAGCTGTTCTCCGGCGGCAGCAGCACCCGCTTGCCGCTGGAGCAAGCCCGCAGCAACTGGCCGGTGCTGATGGGGCGACTGCAACAGCAACTGGAACGCAGCGAAGGCGACTTCCTCTTCGGCGAACCCTCGGTGGCCGACTTCTCCCTGGCACACTGCTGTTGGTTCCTCAAGGGCACCCCGGTCACCGCGCCACTGGTGGACGACTACCCGGAGGTGGCGGCCTGGTTTGGCCGGGTACTGGGCTTCGGCGAGGGTGCCAGCAGCCCGTTGTCCGCCGCCGAGGCTGTGGATATCGCCCGCAACGCCACGCCCGCGGCGCTGCCGGTGGAGGATTTCGTCGACCCCAACGGTTTCGCGCCCGGGCAGAAGGTGGCGGTGGCGGCCACCGACTATGGCGTCGACCCGGTGGAGGGCGAGCTGGTGTTCGTGGGTCGCGAGGAAATCATCCTGCGTCGCCAGGACGAACGCGCCGGGGTGGTGCATGTGCACTTCCCGCGGCTCGGGTTCCGTATCGAAGCGCGCTGATCTTTCTTGTAGAGGCGAATTCATTTACCCCTACAGGTTCACCTCTGGAACAAAAAAAGCCCGGCAATCGCGCCGGGCCTTTTCGTAGGGTGCGCTGCGCACACCGCGTGGCATCAGGTCAATCCTTACGCCGTTTCAGCTGATCTTTCAGCTGCGTCGGCAACTGCCGGATGATCAGCATGTCGCGGCTTTCGTCGTACTCGATCTTCGAGCCCAGCAGGTGGGCTTCGAAGCTGATCGACAGGCCCTCGGCGCGGCCAGTGAAACGCTGGAACTGGCTGAGGGTACGCTTGTCCGGCGGGATCTCCGGGGACAGGCCGTAATCCTTGTTGCGGATGTGTTCGTAGAAGGCGCGCGGGCGGTCTTCGTCGATCAGGCCGGAAAGCTCGTCCAGGGTGATTGGCTCGCCCATCTTTGCCTGCGTCGTGGCGTAGTCGACCAGGGTCTTGGTCTTCTCGCGGGCCTGCTCTTCTGCAAGGTCCTCGCTTTCCACGAAATCGCTGAAGGCCTTGAGCAGGGTGCGGGTTTCGCTCGGCGGGTCGACGCCTTCCTGGCAGCCGATGAAGTCGCGGAAGTAGTCCGAGACCTTCTTGCCGTTCTTGCCCTTGATGAAGGAGATGTACTGCTTCGACTGCTGGTTGTTCTTCCATTCGGAGATGTTGATGCGCGCAGCCAGGTGCAACTGGCTCAGGTCCAGGTGCTTGGCCGGTGCCACTTCCAGCGAGTCGGTCACCGCCACGCCTTCGCTGTGGTGCAACAGGGCGATGGCCAGGTAATCGGTCATGCCTTGCTGGTAGTGGGCGAACAGCACATGGCCACCGGTGGAGAGATTGGACTCTTCCATCAGTTTCTGCAGGTGCTCGACCGCCTGGCGGCTGAAGGCAGTGAAGTCGCGCGTGCCTTCCTGGTACTCCTTCAGCCAGCCGCTGAAGGGATAGGCACCGGATTCCTCATGGAAGAAGCCCCACGCCTTGCCTTGCTTGGCGTTGTAGCTCTCGTTGAGATCGGCCAGGAGGTTTTCCATGGCCTGGGATTCGCCCAGCTCGCTATCCCGGGCATGCAGCACGGCGGCGCTGCCGTCGGGCTTCTTGTCGATGAAGTGAACGATGCAGTGGCGGATGGGCATGGATCTTCGCTCTCAGGGGCACATCCGGCGCGAGGAAGCGCCGGCAGTAAAAGTGCGCCAGTTTACCCGACCTGATCCACGTCTGCCTGCCGACTCTGCACGGCCTGCAGCCGTGCGATCACGTAGCGCAGGTGCACATGCAGGTCGTAGAGCTCATTGGAGTAGGACAGCGGCACTTCCACCTTGGCCAGGCGCTGTTCCAGCGTTTCCAGGTGCTCGATCTCGGCGGCGAGTTGTTCCGGCGGGGTGCCGCTGTCCAGTTTGCGGTCGATCTCGCGCAGGTACTTGTACCAACGGTAGATGCGTGCGCGGATGCGCCAGCGGTAGATGGGGCCTACGGCCTTGGTCAGCGGGATCATGATCACCAGCAGTGGGATCAGCAGGATGATGTAGCGGTCGGCCAGGGAGGCGATGCGGAACGGCAGGTAGCGCTGCAGGATCGGCAGGCCTTTCTCGTAGTAGTAATCGGCCTCGCTCAGGCTGGAGAGGGTTTGCGGCTTGGCGCTGGGGTAGGTGCCGGGCGGGTCGAGCAGGGTACCGCTCTGCATCACCTCACGAGCGGCTTCGAGGATCAACGGGGTGAGCGAGGGATGGAATTCATCATTCGCCACCAGGGTGGCCACCGGCGCCAGGGTGCGCATGTCCCGCGAGGGGCTGTTGCTGGCCAGGTTGAGCAGGCCTTCGCCTACTTCCAGCTTGGTCAGGTAAGGCAGGCGCGCGCGATAGGCTGCACTGCGGCGCAGGCTCACCAGATCCAGCTCGGGACTGGCGGCCAGGCGTTGCACCACGGCGCTTTCCGCCGGGCCGAGGAAGAAACCGGCGTCCAGTTCGCCGCCCAGCAGGGCGCTGGCCGCCGGGCTGCCGCTGATGGACTGCCATTGTGGCGGGTAGCCTTCCGGGCTGATCTGGTTGGCGGCGAGGAGCGCATCGCTGACCGAGCGGGTGCCGCTGTTCGGTGCGCCGATGGCCACCCGCAGCTGCAGCAGGTCGGCCATGCTGTCGATCTCCAGTTCCTTGCGTTTGAACAGCCAGAGCGGCTCCTGGTACATCACGCCAAGGCCATGCAGGTGTTCGCGTTCCTTCGCGCTCAGGGTGAGTTCCTGGCCACTCTGCACCAGGGCGATTTCCACCTCGCCGCTCCGCAGTTTGGCCAGGTTGTCCAGCGAGCCGGTGCTGCGCACCAGCTCCAGCTCGAAGCCCTGCTTGGCCAGTTCTTCCTTGAGCTTCTCGCCGAAAGCGTTGTAACCGCCCGCGGGGCTGCCGGTGGCCAGTCGCGCGTGCATGGGTGGCGGCGGCGCGACGAAGTAGAAGAGGGCGCCCACCAGGGCCGCCATCACCGGGATCAGCCAGAGGTTGGCCAGGAGCATGATCTTGATGTCGCGAAGGATGCGTTGCATGGAAGTCCTTGTCTGCAGCGAATGCTGGGAAGGATAGCGGCTCTGCGGTTGCCAGGCCGCGAAGGAAATGACAGGGTGGCCGGCAGTTCCGTTCCGTCACAGTGATTCCCGATGCGCATCCTCCACACGTCCGACTGGCACCTGGGCCAGCACTTCATGGGCAAGACCCGGCAAGCCGAGCACCAGGCTTTTTGCCAGTGGCTGATCGAACAGGTGCGCGAGCGCCAGGTGGATGCCGTGCTGATCGCCGGGGATGTGTTCGACACCGGCGCGCCGCCGAGCTATGCCCGCGAGCAGTACAACCAGTTCATCGTCGAGCTGCGCGACGCCGGCGCCAGCCTGGTGGTGCTCGGCGGTAACCACGACTCGGTGGCCATGCTCGGCGAAAGCCGCACCCTGCTGGCGCAGCTGGGTACCCGGGTGGTGCCGGCCGTAGGCGTTGATCTCGATCAGCAACTGCTGGTGCTGAAACGCCGCTCCGGCGTACCGGGGGCAATTCTCTGTGCCATTCCCTTCATCCGTCCGCGCGACGTGCTGCAGAGTCAGGCCGGGCAGAGCGCGGCGGACAAGCAACTGTCATTGCAGCAGGCGATCCAGGACCACTACCAGCAGCTCTTTTCCCTGGCCCAGCAGCGTCGTGCCGAGCTGGGCGGCGGCCTGCCTATCATTGCCACCGGCCACCTGACCACCGTGGGCGCCAGCGCCAGCGAGTCGGTGCGGGAAATCTACGTCGGCGCCCTGGAAGCCTTCCCCACCAGCGCCTTCCCGGCGGTGGACTACATCGCCCTCGGACATATCCACAGGCCGCAGAAGGTCGGCGGCCTGGAGCACATCCGCTATTGCGGCTCGCCCATCGCGCTGGCCTTCGACGAGGCCTCCCAGCAGAAGGAGGTGCTGTTGGTGGAGATGGACAGCATCGGGCTGCACAAGGTCGAGGCCCTGCCGGTACCACGTTTCCAGGCCCTGCATTCCCTGCGTGGCTCCCTGGCGGAACTGCCTGCGCAGCTGGCCGAGGTGGCGCGCGAAGGCACCCCGGAACTGCCGGTCTGGGTGGAAGTGCTGGTGAGCACGGACGACTACCTCAACGACCTGCAGGCGCGTTTGCTTGCGCTCTGTGAAGGCTTGCCCGTGGAGGTGCTGCGCATCCGCCGCGAGCGCGGCACAGCCCTGTCTGGCCTGCAGCGAGAAGCGCGGGAAACCCTCGATGAGCTCAATCCGGAAGAGGTGTTCCACAAGCGCCTGGCGACTGAAGAGCTGGACGACGCCTTGCGAGGCAATCTGTTGGGAATGCACCGGGAGGTGTTGGCCGATCTGCGGGAGGGACAGGCATGAAAATCCTCAGCCTGCGCCTGAAGAACCTCAACTCGCTCAAGGGCGAATGGAAGATCGACTTCACCGGTGAACCCTTCGCCGGCAACGGTCTGTTCGCCATTACCGGCCCCACCGGCGCCGGCAAGACCACGCTGCTCGACGCCATCTGTCTGGCCCTTTACCACCGCACGCCGCGCATGGGCACGGTGTCGGCCAGCATCAACGAGCTGATGACCCGACACACCGCCGACTGTCTGGCCGAGGTGGAATTCGAGGTGAAGGGCGTGGCCTACCGCGCCTTCTGGAGCCAGCGCCGCGCTCGCGACAAGGCCGATGGCGGCCTGCAGCCACCCAAAGTCGAGTTGGCGCGGGTGCAGGACGGGGACATCCTCACCGACAAGATCAACGACAAGCTCAAGCTGACCGAGAGCCTGACCGGTCTCGATTTCGAGCGTTTCACCAAATCCATGCTGCTGGCCCAGGGCGGTTTTGCCGCCTTTCTCGAAGCCAATGCCAACCAGCGTGCGGAGCTGCTGGAAGAGCTGACCGGTACTGAAATCTACGGGCTTATTTCCCAGCGGGTTTTCGAAAGAACCCGTGAAGTGAAGGCTGGGCTGGACCAGTTGCGCGCCCGTGCTGAAGGCGTGGAACTGCTGAGCGACGAGCGCCGCGTTGCTCTGCAGCAGGAGGCACAAACCCTTGCGAACGAAGCGCAGCATTTGCAGGCCCGCCAGGTGGACCTGCAACACCAGCGACAGTGGCACGATGAACTGGACAAAGCATTGACCCGCAAACAGCTTGCCGAGCAACAGGGCCGTGTCGCCCAGGCAGCATTGGAACAGGCTCAGCCACAACTGGCACGGCTGGCCGCCAGCGAGCCGGCCAACCGGCTGTTGCCGCTGCACCGCGACTGGCAGCGGGCCCAGCAGCAATTGAATCAGGGCGAAAGCGAGTTGCGGGTGACTCGCCATGAACTGCAGACGCTGGCCGAACGCATCCTCGACCAGCTCTGGCAGGGCGCCCAGTTCGGCGAGCAATGGGTGCAGGCGCGCCAGGGTGCGCTTGAGGGGCTCCAGGCTGAGCGTGAGGCCCTGGAGAAACGACTGTCCGAGCAGCCCCAGCGGGCGCGCTTGGGCGAGCACCTGGGCGCTTGGCGGGTTGAACTCGGCGCGCTGAGCAGACGCCAGGATGAATGGGCCGAGTTGCGTCGCGTCCAGACCGAACTCAAGCATCAGGGTGGCGCGCTGGAGGCTCGCTTCGAGCAGGCTCGCACGGCCCTGGAGAATGCCCGAGTCGAACAAGGTCAGGCCCAGCAGGAAGAGGCTGAGGCGCAGGTGCAGCTCGATGGGCTTCTAGGCGGGCAGGACGACGCGGCGCTGCGTGCGCAGTGGCAGCAATTGCTGGAGCGTGGGCGCCAGTTGGAACGTCTGGAGCAGTTGTCCCAGCAGCGCAGGCAGCTGGCTGAGCGGCAGTCCCGCGCCCGCGAGCAGATGCAGCCACTGCAGGAGGAGCAGAAAGCCCTCAGCGAACAGCGCGACGGCCTGCGCCGCCGCTTCGCCGAACTCAAGCAGCAGATCGCCGACAAGGAAAAGCTCCTCGAACAGGAGCAGCGTATCCAGCAACTGGAGGCCTATCGCGCAGCCCTGCAGCCGGGCGAAGCCTGCCCCTTGTGCGGTTCCCATGACCATCCGGCCATAGCCGAGTACCAGGCACTCAATCTTTCCGCCACCCAACAGGGGCTGCAGGACTGCAAGGTGGCCCAGGACGAGGTGCGTCAGCAGGGGGAACACCTGAGCAATCGCCTGGCCGCCCTGGAGGCGCAGATCGCGCAGCTCAATGAATCCCTGCAGGGGGGCGAGGCGGAGCTGCGCGAGTTCGTCGAGCGCTGGCGTGAGCTGTGCCAGTCCCTGGCGCTGCAACTGCCCGACCTGACAGCCCTGCAGGCCGAACTGCAGCGCCATGCCGAGGGGCTACAGGCGCTGCAGGAACGCCTGGCGCAGCTGGATCAATTCAAGGCAGCCCTCGCTCGCGCCCGCGACCTGCGCCAGCAACGCGACACGACCCTGCAAGAATGCACCAGCCAGCTCGCTTTGCTGGAAAAAGACCAGATCGGCTTGCGCCAGCAGGAGCAGGCCATCGCCCTGCGGCTGGAACAATTGGATAGCCAGCAGCAGGAAGCCCGCGAGCAGTTGGCCGCCAGTCTGGCGCCGTTGGGCTACAGCCTGCCGACGGCGGGGGAGGCCTGGCTGGTCGAGCGCGAAGCCGAGTGGCAACAGTGGCAGCAGGACCAGGCCGCCAGCCAGAGGCTGGAAGGCCAACTGCGCGATCAGCAACACGCACTGGAGATTGCCCGCGAACAGGCTCGCCTGTGGCTGGGGCGCTGGCAGGCCTCCGGGCACACCGGGCAAGCGCCTCTGGCGCCGGTGGACGATCCCCAGAACGCACTGGCGGCAGTGCAGACCGAGATGGACGCGGCCCAGCAACGGCTCAATCAGCTCAAGGGCACGGAGCGAAGTCAGGACCAGCGGGTCCACGAGGCCCGTCACCAGTTGCATCTGCAGCTGGATGCCTGGCACCAAGGACTGGGCGTCAGCCCCTTCCCGGACGAGGCAGCCTTCCTCGCCGCCGTGCTGGATGAGGCAGAACGCAGCGCCCTGCAGGAGCTGCAGCAGCGCCTGAGCCGTGAGTTGGGGGATGCCGAAGTCTTGCTGGCAGATGCCCGCATCCAGGCCGAACGTCTCCAGGCAGCGCCCCAGAGCGAACTGGATCGGGAGCGGCTGGAAGGGGAATGGCAGGCGCTGGGCGACCGTATGCGCGAGTCGAGCCAGCGCCAGGGCGAAATCCGTGCCCAACTCAGCGGTGACGAGCAGCGCCGACAGAACCAGCAGGCGCTGTTCGCCGACATCGCCCGCCAGGAGGCCGAGTACGACCTCTGGCAGCGTTTCAACAGCCTGGTGGGGTCAGCCGACGGCGCCAAGTACCGCAAGTTCGCCCAAGGCTTGACCCTGGATCACTTGGTGCACCTGGCCAACTTGCAACTGCAACGTCTCCATGGCCGCTACCAGTTGGCGCGTCGTCAGGGGGGCGAGCTGGAGCTTGAGGTGGTGGATACCTGGCAGGCCGACGTCGTCCGCGACTGCAAGACGCTGTCTGGCGGCGAGAGCTTCCTGGTCAGCCTGGCGCTGGCGTTGGCGCTGTCCGACCTGGTCAGCCACAAGACCAGCATCGATTCGCTTTTCCTCGACGAAGGCTTCGGCACCCTGGACGGCGAGACCCTGGAGGTTGCCCTCGACGCCCTGGATGCACTGAATGCCAGCGGCAAGATGATCGGCGTGATCAGCCACGTGGAAGCGCTGAAGGAGCGCATCCCGGTGCAGCTCAAGGTGCACAAGGGCGTCGGGATGGGGTACAGCCGGCTGGATGCGCGTTTCGCGGTTGGCTAGTGGTGGCAGGCCTGCGGCCTGCGTTCGCGAGCAAGCTCGCTCCTACGGCTCCGTAGCCCGGGAATCCGGGAAGGGCGCAGTCAGTTCGCGGACTGCATCCGGGTTACCAGCGCGCTTTGCGCCAGGCCTCGCGCTGTGCGGCGTCGAGGAAGGTCCAGGCGACGAAGCGGCTCTGCTTCTGGCCCTGGGCCATTTCCACCACCTGCACCTCCACGGCGTCGCTGCGGCGCAGGCGGGCTTCCATGCCGGGCAGGTTGCCACCCTTGGAAACCAGGCTGCTGAACCAGAGCACCTGATCCTTGAATTGCAGGCTCTCGTCCACCATCCGCTGCAGGAAGCCAACTTCGCCACCGTCGCACCAGAGTTCCGCGCCCTGACCGCCGAAGTTCAGCACCGGCAGCTTGCGCTTGGGGTCGAGCTTGCCGAGGTTCTTCCACTTGCGCTGGCTACCGCGGGTGGCTTCTTCCAGGGAGCTGTGGAAGGGCGGGTTGCACAGGGCCAGGTCGAAGCGCTCGCCCGGGGCGATCAGGCCCTTGAAGATGTTGCGCGGCTCGGCCTGCTGGCGCAGGTCGATGGCGTCGCCGAGTTGGTTGGACTGGATGATGGCCTGGGCCGAGCCCAGGGCCGTGCGGTCGATGTCGGTGCCGGTGAAGTGCCAGCCATACTCGCTGTGGCCGATCAGCGGGTAGATGCAGTTGGCGCCGATACCGATGTCCAGCGCCTGGATGCCTTTGCCGCGCGGGATCTGCCCGCCATTGCCAGCGGCCAGCAGGTCGGCGAGGCCGTGCAGGTAGTCGGCGCGGCCGGGTATGGGCGGGCAGAGGTAGCCAGCAGGAATGTCCCAGTGACGAATGCCGTAGAACTGCCGCAGCAGGGCACGGTTGAACACCTTGACCGCCTCCGGGTCGGCAAAGTCGATGCTTTCCTTGCCGTAGGGGTTGGTGATGACGAAGCGCGCCAGTTCCGGGCTGCCCTGGATCAGCTGGGGAAAGTCATAGCGGCCCTGGTGGCGATTGCGCGGATGCAACTGGCCCTTGGCAGGCGCTGCAGTCGATTTGGCAGTGGCGGGGCGGGGACGCTTTGGCATTTGCGGCATGGTGGCGGTATCGGCAGAGGAAAACGCGGAATTTTCCCACAAGCGGGCACTTCACGTCAGGAAAGGTGAAGGGCGCGGCCCAGGTAATCGAAGAACAGGCAATAGAGGGCAATCGGCAGTGGCAGGCCGAGGAGGGTTCCGATGAGGTAGTGGCGGAAGCGCACGCCGCTGAGGCTGAGGGCGTAGTTGAGCGCCGGAACCGTCTGGAACAGCATTCGCAACAGCGTGATGACAGCCACCGGGCGTTCGTCGAGGTGAGCGAAGATGCGCTTCGCCAGCCGGTTGTCCATCTCGCGCAGGGCGCTGCCGCCCAGCCAACGGATGAGCAGAAAGGTGAAACAGCAGGAGAAGGTCGCCGCCAGGTAAGTGGCCAGCCCGCCCCAGAGGCGCCCCAGGGCCAGCACTGCGGCGGCGAGGAAAATCCAGCCGGGAATCTGGATCAGGTTACCCAGTGCGAATAGCAGCGCAAAGAGCACCAGGCCCCAGCCCTTGTGGGCCAGCAGCGTGTCGTGCAGGTACTGCAGACTGAGGTGCTCGCGCATTCCGCTGAACTGGAAGGCTGCCAGCAATAACCCGAGGAAAAGGGCTACCAGCAGCAGGCGACGGTACTTGTGCATTGTCCCAGCCCTTGGGGGAGTTCCCATCATTGAAGCTCAGAGCGGGAACACCAGTGGCACCAGAAAGACGCTGACGATCATTACCAGCACAGTGAAGGGCACACCTACCCTCACGAAGTCACCGAATCGGTATTGGCCGGGGCCCAGTACGAGGGTATTCACGGGCGAGGAGATGGGCGTCATGAAGGCAGCCGATGCCGCCAGGGCGACGATCATCGCGAAGGGGTAGGGTGACATCCCCAGTTGCTGGGCTGTGGCGATGGCCACCGGCGCCATGAGCACGGCCGTGGCGGTGTTGGAGATGAACAGGCCGATCAGTGCGGTGACGATGAACAGGCTGGCGAGCATGGCGTAGGGGCCGGCATTGCCCAGCAGCGCAACCAGCCCTTTCACGGCCAGGTCGATACCGCCGGTCTGCTGCAGGGCCTGGGCGAAGGGCAACATGCCGACGATGAGGATCAGGGTCGGCCAGTGGATGGCGCGGTAGGCGCTGTCCAGGTCGATGCAGCGGAAGGCGCCCATTAACAGGCAGCCGATCAGCGCGGCCATCACGTTGGGCACCAGGCCACTGACCATCAGGAAGATCATCACCGCCAGGCTGAGCAGGGCGTAGGGGGCCTTGCGCGCGGTGGGGGCTACTTCGTTCACCTCTGCGGGCAGGCTCAGCACCAGGAAGTCGCGGCTCTGGCCCTGCAACTGATGAATGCACTTCCACTCGCCGGCCACCAGCAGGGTGTCGGAGGCCTTGAGCTTCTCGTCCACCAGGACGCCTTCCAGCGCTTGGCCGTGGCGGCGCAGGCCCACCACGTTGAGCTGGTGGCGCGATCGAAAGCCGAGTTCCTGGATGGTCTTGCCCGGCAGTTTCGACTCCGGCGGCAGGGCCACTTCGGCCAGCCCCAACTGGTGGGCATGCAGGCTGTAGTAGGAAGCTTGCAGCGGCAGGGGTTCCAGGCCCAGCTCCTGATAGGCACCGAGCAGGCCGATGGCCGGACTGACGAGGTCCACCAGCAGCACGTCGCCGGGCTCCAGCAGGGTATTGCCGGTGGCCATCAGCAGCAGGGTACGGAAGCGGCGCTGGCGCTCGACGGCGATCACATTGATGCCGTACTGCTTGCGCAGCTCCAGTTCGTTGAGGGCTTGGCGCGCCAGTGGCGAGTCGGCGCGAACCTTCAGGCGACGTTCCCGTTCGTTGAGGTCGTAAGCCGTGGCCAGGTCTGCGAGGGTGAGGCGGGGCGCAGCGGCGGCTTCGTCGTTGCCTCTGGGCGTCAACCAATGACGCGTCAACAGCATGTAGACGATGCCCAGGGCCAGTACGGCCAGGCCGATCGGTGTGAGGCTGAAGAAGCCGAATCCGTCCAGGCCGGCGCGGCGCAGTTCGCTGTGCACCACCAGGTTGGGTGCGGTGGCCACCAGGGTGAGCATGCCGCTGATCAATCCGGCGAAGGCCAGCGGCATCATCAGCCGTGCCGGGGCGATCTTCAGCCGCGCGGCGACGCCCAGGGCGACCGGAATAAAGATGGCCACTACGCCTGTGGAACTCATTACAGACCCCAGGCCCGCAGCGGCCAGCATCAGCAGCACCAGCAGGCGCGTCTCGCTGCTGCCGGCCCGGGCCACCAGCCAGTCGCCCAGGCGGTAGGCGATGCCGGTGCGGACCAGGCCGTCACCGATGACGAAGAGGGCGGCGATCAGCACCACGCTGGGGTCGCTGAAACCGGCCAGGGTGTGCTGGATATCGAGGATGCCGGTCAGTGGCAGCGCGACTATGACCAGCAAGGCGACCACGTCCATGCGTGGCTTGTTGAGGACGAACAGGGTGATGGCGGCCATGAGCAGGCCCAGCACCATCAGCAGATCGAGGTTCAATCGGTACTCCCGAAGGTTCCTTGGCGGGGAGCGGCAGTCTGTCAGGGGTAATCCAGGACGGCCTTGATCTGTTGCAGGTTAGCGGCGATCCAGCGCTTGTCGATGGGGCCCCAGCTGCGGATCACGTAGTGTCCGGCGTTGTTGCGCTCGCCTTCGGCCTGTTCGAAATGGCAGTCGATATCCAGTTCCGCCAGGGCCAGCAGGGTGTCCTGGGCGGTGCGGCGCGGCATGCCGGTGGCGTCCATGAGGGCCGGGATGCTGGTGGCGGTGCCGCTGTCGATCAGCCAGGCAACATAAAGGCGGCGGTAGAAGCTGGACTTGGTTTTGCTGATTTCCATGGGCATGCCCTGCGTGGCGGACGGTGCAATGAACGAGGCCCGCAATAGCGGGCCTCGTTGGGGTTACAGGCTGGCGATTCGGCTGCGCTGTTCGGTCAGATTGGTCAGGGCCTGTTCGGCCTCGGCCAGCTTGGCGCGTTCCTTCTCAATCACCTCGGCCGGGGCCTTGGCGACGAAGCCTTCATTGCCCAGCTTGCCGCCGACACGCTTCACCTCGCCGTCCAGGCGCTGGATTTCCTTGTCCAGGCGGGCGAGTTCCGCGTCCTTGTCGATCAGGCCGGCCATGGGCACCAGCACCTGCATGTCACCCACCAGGGCAGTGGCGGACATCGGTGCTTCTTCGCCTGCGGCCAGCACGCGGATGGTTTCCAGCTTGGCCAGTTTCTTCAGCAGGGGCTCGTTTTCGGCCAGGCGACGACGATCTTCCTCGTTGGCGTTGGCCAGCAGCAGGTCGATGCGCTTGGCCATGGAGATGTTCATCTCGCCGCGGATCTGCCGAACGCCGAGCATCAGCGCCTTGACCCACTCGATGTCGCCTTCGGCGGCGGCGTCTATGCGCTCTTCCGCGGCCACCGGCCAGGGTTGCAGCATCAGGGTGTCGCCGCCCTTGCCGGCCTGGCCCTTGATGCGCTGCCAGATTTCTTCGGTGATGAAGGGCATGAACGGATGCGCCAGGCGCAGGGCCACTTCCAGCACGCGGATCAGGGTGCGGCGGGTTCCGCGCTGACGCTCGATGGGGGCGTTCTCGTCCCACAGCACCGGCTTGACCAGTTCCAGATACCAGGCGCAGTACTGGTCCCAGATGAACTCGTAGAGGGTTTGGGCGGCCAGGTCGAAGCGGAAGGCATCGAGGTGTCGGGTCACTTCGGCTTCGGTACGTTGCAGGGCGGAGATGATCCAGCGGTCGACCGAGGACAGCTCGACCGGCTCGTCATTCACGCCGGTGTCCTGGCCATCGGTGTTCTCGATGACGAAGTTGGCGGCGTTCCACAGCTTGTTGCAGAAGTTGCGGTAGCCCTCGACGCGGCCCATGTCGAACTTCACGTCGCGGCCGGTGGAGGCCAGCGAGAGGAAGGTGAAGCGCAGGGCGTCGGTGCCGTAGCTGTTGATGCCTTCGGGGAACTCGGCCTTGGTCTGCTTGGCGATCTTCTCGGCCAGCTTGGGCTGCATCATGCCGCTGGTGCGTTTTTCCAACAGGGTGTCGAGGTCGATGCCGTCGACGATGTCCAGCGGGTCCAGGACGTTGCCCTTGGACTTGGACATCTTGTGGCCCTGGGAGTCGCGTACCAGGCCATGCACGTACACGGTCTTGAACGGAACCTGCGGGGTGCCGTCCTCGTTCTTCACCAGGTGCATGGTCAGCATGATCATCCGGGCGACCCAGAAGAAGATGATGTCGAAGCCGGTGACCAGCACATTGGTGGGGTGGAAGGTCTTGAGGAACTCGGTCTGTTCCGGCCAACCCAGGGTGGAGAAGGTCCACAGGCCGGAGCTGAACCAGGTGTCCAGTACGTCTTCGTCCTGGCGCAGGGCGATGTCGCCCAGGTTGTGCTTGGCGCGAACCTCGGCCTCGTCGCGGCCGACGTAGACGTTGCCGGCTTCGTCGTACCAGGCCGGGATGCGGTGGCCCCACCAGAGCTGGCGGCTGATGCACCAGTCCTGGATGTCACGCATCCAGGAGAAGTACATGTTTTCGTACTGCTTGGGCACGAACTGGATGCGGCCATCTTCCACGGCGGCGATGGCAGGTTCCGCCAGCGGCTTGGTGGAGACGTACCACTGGTCGGTCAACCAGGGTTCGATGACGGTGCCGGAACGGTCGCCCTTGGGCACCTTCAGCGCGTGGTCTTCGATCTTTTCCAGCAGGCCGAGTTGCTCGAAGGCCTCGACGATGCGCTTGCGTGCGTCGAAACGGTCCAGGCCGGCGTATTGCTCGGGCAGGCTGCCGTCGAGCTGGTCGTTGACGCTGCCGTCAAGGTTGAACACCTGGGCGGTGGCGAGTACCGCGGCGTCCTTGTCGAAGATGTTGATCAGCGGCAGGTTGTGGCGCTTGCCGACTTCATAGTCGTTGAAGTCATGGGCCGGGGTGATCTTCACGCAGCCGGTGCCGAACTCGGGGTCGCAGTACTCGTCGGCGATGATCGGGATGCGGCGTCCCACCAGGGGCAGCTCGACGAAGGTGCCGATCAGGTTCTTGTAGCGCTCGTCTTCCGGGTGCACGGCAACGGCGCTGTCGCCCAGCATGGTTTCCGGGCGGGTGGTGGCGACAATCAGGTAGTCCTTGCCGTCAGCGGTCTTGTGGCCGTCGGCCAGCGGGTAGCGCAGGTTCCACAGGCTGCCCTTCTCGTCATGGTTTTCCACTTCGAGGTCGGAGATGGCGGTGTGGAACTTGGTGTCCCAGTTGACCAGGCGCTTGCCGCGGTAGATCAGGCCGTCTTCATGCAGGCGCACGAAGGCTTCCTTGACCGCCTCGGACAGGCCGTCGTCCATGGTGAAGCGCTCGCGCGTCCAGTCCACGGAGGAGCCGAGACGGCGGATCTGGCGGGTGATGGTGCCGCCGGACTGTTCCTTCCATTCCCAGACCTTGTCGAGGAACTTCTCGCGACCGAGGTCATGGCGGCTGACGCCCTGGGCGGCGAGCTGACGCTCAACCACCATCTGGGTGGCGATGCCGGCATGGTCGGTGCCGGGCTGCCACAGGGTGTTGCGACCCTGCATGCGGCGGAAGCGGATCAGGGCGTCCATGATGGCGTTGTTGAAGCCATGACCCATGTGCAGGCTGCCGGTGACGTTCGGCGGCGGGATCATGATGGTGTACGGGTCGCCGGAACCTTGCGGGGCGAAGTAGTTGTTCTTCTCCCAGGTCTGGTACCAGGAAGTTTCGATAGCGTGGGGCTGGTAGGTCTTGTCCATGGTTCGGCGGGGACCCTAGAGGCAACTGAACGGGAAAACCGGAGAGTATAGCGGCAACGGGCCGTCGAAAGAATTGGCGCGCGTCGTGGGCGGCGCCCGGTCGTTACCGGGCGCGGTGGATCACTGCCGGCGCGGGGGCAGCAGGCGAGTCAGGCGGGCTTCGAGGCGGCGTTTGAGCTCGGCCTCGATCTGCGGCACGAAATCGTCGATCACGTCCTGCAGGATCAGTTGCGCGGCGGCGCGCAGTTCGCTGTCCAGGCGCGCCAGTTCCGGGTTGCCCGCCGGCGTCATGCGCTGGCGGATGGCTTCGGCCATGGGCAGCGTAGGTGCGAGCTCCGCTGCTGGGGCCGCCGTGGCTGCGGGAAGCGGTGCGACGGTAGGCTCCTGGGCCAGGGGCTGCGCTGGAGTCGATGGCACCACGGGGGCCGGGGCGGGCTCGACTATTTCTGACAGCAGCGGAATGCGGTCAGCATCCAGCGCGTCCGTGAGCAAAGGCGGCTCAGCTCCGTTCGGCTCGTCGCCGAGCAGGGCACGGATGGATTCGAGGTCGTCCAGCAGGTGTGCCGGCTTGGGGGGAAGCTTGGGGGTGTCCATGGGAATACGGCTAGAGTTCGACTCGTTTCGGATCATAGCCCCGCTGCCGGTAGGTGCGGAAATTCTCCCGGCAGGCGGCAAGCAGGTCGGGTTCCTGATTGACGATCTCGATGACCCGACTGAAACGTTCGACGTGGGGGGAAATGGTCGCGGCGAGGTTGATCAGCAGGCCTTGCTGGACGGATGGTTCCTCGTCCAGGGCCAGGACTACCGGAGCGTTGGCATCGTCGTCGATGAGGCTATGGGGAATGAAGCTTTCGGTGCGAAAGCGCCAGAGCAGCGCGTCCAGTTCATCACGCTGGGCGGCGTCGGTGCAGCGCAGCAGGACCGGCAACCCGTGGCGCCAGCCCTTGGCGGCCAACTGGCAGGCCGCACGCAGGCGGTCTGCCGGATTGGCTGAAGAGAGCACGTAGAACTCTACTCTCACTTGATGCGGTCCAGCAGGTACTGGGTGAGCAGGGGCACGGGGCGGCCAGTGGCGCCTTTATCCTTGCCGCCGCTGACCCAAGCGGTACCCGCGATATCCAGGTGCGCCCAGTGGTACTTCTTGGCAAAGCGCGACAGGAAGCAGCCGGCGGTGATGGTGCCGGCCTTCGGGCCGCCGATGTTGGCGATGTCGGCGAAGGGGCTGTCCAGCTGCTCCTGGTACTCGTCGAACAGCGGCAGTTGCCAGGCGCGGTCGTCGGCGTACTCGCCGGCCTTGAGGATCTGCTTGATCAGCCCGTCGTTGTTCCCCATCAAGCCCGAGGTGTTGCTGCCCAGGGCGACGATGCAGGCGCCGGTGAGGGTGGCGATGTCGATCACCGCTTGCGGATTGAAGCGCTCGGCGTAGGTCAGCGTGTCACACAGCACCAGACGGCCTTCGGCATCCGTGTTGAGGATCTCGACGGTCTGGCCGCTCATGGTGGTGACGATGTCGCCGGGACGGGTGGCGCCGCCGCTGGGCATGTTCTCGGCGCAGGCCAGTAGGCCCACCAGGTTGATCGGCAGTTGCAGTTCCAGCACGGCGCGGAAGGTGCCGAGCACACTGGCTGCGCCGCACATGTCGTACTTCATCTCGTCCATGCCGGCGGCCGGCTTGATGCTGATGCCGCCGGTGTCGAAAGTGATGCCCTTGCCCACCAGGGCGAAGGGTTTGTCTTCCTTCTTGCCGCCCTGGTAGTTGAGCACGATCATCCGCGGCGGTTGCTCGCTGCCCTGGGCCACGGCGAGGAAGGCACCGGCGCCCAGCTCCTTGAGCTTTTTCTCGTCCAGCACATCGACCTTGAGGTTCTTGTGGGCCTTGGCCAGGGCTTTGGCTTCTTCGGCGATGTAGCTGGGGTGGCACAGGTTCGGTGGCAGGTTGCCGAGATCACGGGTGAAGGCCATGCCGTTGGCGATTGCCTGGGCGTGCAGGCTGCCGCGCTCGACCTCGGCCTGTTCGGCCTTTTCCACCAGCAGGATGATTTTTTTCAGGGCCTTGGGGTCTGCTTTCTGGCTCTTGAAACGGTCGAAGACGTAGCCGCCATCGGCGAGGGTTTCCACCATCAGGCGGGCCTTGCCATAGGCGTCGCGACCTTTCACGGCCAGCTCACCCAGGGCCAGGCTGGCGTCGCTGCCGCCCAGGCCCTTCAGCACGCCGTTCGCTGCTGCGATCATTTTGCGGAACTGGCGGTCAGAGAGCTCGCGCTCCTTGCCGCAGCCGACCAGCAGCACGCGCTCGGCCTTGAGGTTGGGGAGGCTGTGCAGGAGCAGGGTCTGGCCGACCTTGCCGGCCAGGTCGCCGCGCTTGAGGAGGGTGGTGATGGCGCCGTCGGCAGCTGCGTCGATGGCTTTGGCTGCGTCGCCCAGCTTGCGCCCTTCACCGACTGCGACGACCAGGGTGGCGGTTTTCAGAGTTTCCAGACGGGCGCTTTTGACGAGGAATTCCATGACATGTGTCCCCAAGACAAAGAGCCGGTATTAACGGATAATGCCGGCTATTTTTTCAGTGGCCCGTCTTTGCGGCGGGCTGGCCATAAAGCGGCTAGTTTGAGCGTAGCCGCCTGAGCCTGACAACCCTGGAGTGTCTGGTTTGATTGTCTTCCGTTATCTCTCCCGCGAGGTGCTGGTCACCCTGAGTGCGGTCAGTGCCGTGCTGCTGGTGATCATCATGAGCGGCCGCTTCATCAAGTACCTGGCGCAGGCCGCGCAAGGGGCCCTGGACCCCGGCGTACTGTTCCTGATCATGGGTTTCCGGATTCCCGGCTTTCTTCAACTGATCCTGCCCCTGGGATTGTTCCTTGGCTTCCTGCTGGCCTATGGCCGGCTCTATCTTGAAAGCGAAATGACGGTGCTCAGCGCCACCGGCATGAGCCAACAACGGTTGATGGTCTACAGCCTGGCGCCGGCACTGCTGGTGGCCCTGATCGTGGCCTGGCTGAGCCTGGGCCTGGCGCCTCAGGGCGTCGGCCAGGTGGCGCGAATTCTCAACGAGCAGGATGCCCTGACCGAACTCGATACCCTGGTTCCCGGGCGCTTCCAGGCGCTCAAGGGGGGGGGACGGGTGACCTATACCGAGACCCTGTCCTCCGATCGCGGCGAGTTGGGTGGTGTGTTCATTTCCGAGAAGCGGATTTCGCGCCAGGACGGCAAGGACCGCGGTATCGGCGTGCTGGTGGCGGAGAAGGGCCACCAGGAGATCCAGCCTGATGGCAGTCGTTACCTGATCCTCAATAACGGCTACCGCTATGACGGCAACCCGGGCAAGGCGGATTACCGGATCATCCAGTACGAAACCTACGGTGTGTTGCTGCCCAAACCGGAAATCAGCTCCGAGATTGGCGAGCGTGAAGCGGTGCCTACGTCCGAGCTGATCGGTAGCACTGATCCTCGCTTCCAGGCGGAGCTGCAGTGGCGCCTATCGATTCCGCTGCTGGTATTCGTGGTCACGCTGTTGGCGGTTCCCTTGTCCAAGGTCAATCCGCGCCAGGGGCGCTTCCTCAAGTTGCTTCCGGCGATCCTGCTGTACATGGCGTACCTGGCCCTGCTGATTGCTGCGCGCGGCCAGCTGGACAAGGGGCGCATTCCCATGGCCATCGGTCTTTGGTGGGTGCATGGACTGTTCATCGCGGTCGGCCTGCTGTTGTTGTACTGGGAGCCACTGCGACTGAAGTGGGCGGCTCGTCGTGATGCCCGAGAGGTGGCCCATGGTTAGGTTGGATCGTTACATCGGCACCAGTGTGTTCTTCGGCATCCTCGCGGTGCTGGGGATCATCGTCAGCCTCGCGGCCCTGTTCGCCTTCATCGATGAGCTGGGTGACATTGGCGGTGACTACGATGTGTTCGCTGCCGCCTGGTACGTCTTCCTCACCCTGCCGCGCCGGATCTACGACATGCTGCCGATGGCGGCGCTGATCGGCAGCCTGATTGGCCTGGGTTCCCTGGCCAGTAGCAGCGAGCTGACGGTGATGCGCGCCGCGGGTGTCTCAATCGGCCGAATCGTCTGGGCGGTGATGAAGCCCATGGTGGTACTGATGGTGGTGGGCGTATTGATTGGCGAGTACGCAGCCCCCTGGAGCGAGAACCTGGCCCAGGCCAATCGGTCCCTGGCGCAGGGCGGTGGTGACGCGCAGAGCTCCAAACGCGGCCTCTGGCACCGTCAGGGAGAAGAATTCGTCCACATCAACGCCGTGCAGCCCAATGGAGTGCTCTATGGCGTGACTCGCTACCGCTTTGATGGTGAGCGCCACATGCAGTCCGCCAGCTTTGCCAAGCGCGCACTGTTCCAGGGCGACCACTGGCAGCTGGAAGATGTGTCCACTACCCATTTTCGTGGCGATCACACTGAGGTGGTCAATAACGTCACTGAACGCTGGGATGTGGAGCTCAAGCCGGAGCTGCTCGGCACCGTGGTGATGGAGCCTGAGGCACTGTCGATTTCCGGCCTGTGGCGCTACACCCACTATCTGGCGGAGCAGGGGCTTAACAACGGTCGTTACTGGTTGGCGTTCTGGACCAAGGTGCTGCAACCCCTGGTCACCGCTGCACTGGTACTGATGGCGATTTCCTTCATTTTCGGCCCGTTGCGCTCCGTCACTCTCGGCCAGCGAGTGTTTACCGGCGTGGTGATTGGCTTCGTGGTTCGAATCAGCCAGGACCTGCTCGGGCCGTCGAGCCTGGTGTTTGGTTTCTCGCCGCTGTTCGCTGTGCTGGTGCCGGCAGGTATCTGCGCGCTGGCAGGCTTCTGGCTTCTACGGCGCGCGGGCTGACAAACCGCCGAAGCAAACAAAAAAGCCCCGCATCGCGGGGCTTTCTGTTGGAGCGGGGGCTTACAGGCGCAGACCGCCGTCCAGTTCCAGGACACGACCGGTGTAGTAGTCGTTTTCCAGGATATAGGCCACCGAATGGGCGATTTCCATCGGCTTGCCCAGGCGGCGGAGCGGAATGCCGGAGGTCATCTTCTCCAGGGCTTCCGGCTTCATGCTGGCCACCATGTCGGTCTCGATGAAGCCCGGTGCCACGCCAGCCACGCGGATGCCGTAGCGGGCCAGTTCCTTCGCCCAGACCACGGTGTCGGCGGCGACGCCGGCCTTGGCCGCGGAGTAGTTGGCCTGGCCCATGTTGCCGGCGCGGGAAATGGACGAGATATTGATGATCGCGCCTTCGTTATTCAGCTCGATCATCTTGGCGGCGACTTCGCGGGTGCAGAGGAAGACACCGGTCAGGTTGACGTCGATGACCGACTGCCACTGGGCCAGGCTCATCTTGGTCATTTCGCCGTCCTTGACCTTGATGGTCAGGCCGTCGCGCAGGATGCCGGCGTTATTCACCAGGCCGTTGATAGCGCCGAAGTCCTCGGCCACCTGGGCGACCATGTGGGTCACCTGCTCTTCGTTGGCCACGTTGCAGATATAGGCACGGGCATCACCACCGGCGGCCTTGCAGGCCGCCACGGCGTCATCCAGTTTTTCCTGGTTCAGGTCCACCAGGGCGAGCTTTGCGCCCTTGGCCGCCAGGTACTCACCCATGGCGCGGCCGAGGCCCTGGCAACCACCGGTAATGATGATGACCTTGTCTTTGAGTTGCATGAGAATCCCCTCGAATAACTGTCGCTTTGCCCCCGCTGGCGCCGTTAAACCGCTATTCTGGGCGCTCGTCCGTTTTCGACGGATTCTCTGCGAGGAGTCATAAGGTGAGCGTGAAAGCCGCAAAGCATGCACGAGAATTGCTGCTCAAGGAATACCGTGGGGTACTGTCCACCCATTCCAAGGCCATGCCGGGCTTCCCTTTCGGATCAGTGGTGCCGTACTGCCTGGACGCCGAAGGCCGGCCGCTGATCCTGATCAGCCGTATCGCCCAGCACACCCATAACCTGCAGAAGGACACCAAGTGTTCGCTGCTGGTGGGCGAGCGCGGCGCCGACGATGTTCAGGCCGCGGGGCGTCTGACCCTGCTGGCCGAAGCGCGGCAGATTACCGATGCGGCCGAGACCGAGGCTGCTGCTACCCGCTACTACCGTTACTTCCCCCAGGCAGTGGACTACCACCGCACCCACGATTTCGACTTCTGGCGCCTGGAGCCGGTGCGCGCCCGCTTCATTGGTGGCTTCGGTGCCATCCACTGGGTGGACCATCTGGTGCTGGCCAACGCCTTCGCCGGGGCGGCTGAAATCGGCATGCTGGAGCACATGAACAGCGACCACGCCAACGCCATCACCCACTACGTGGAACTGGCCGGGCTGCCGAAGGACCCAGCAGCGGAGATGGTTGGGATCGATACGGAAGGATTTCACCTACGCATTGGTCAGACGCTTCACTGGCTGCCCTTCCCAACATCCTGTAACAACCCAGGTGCGGTCCGGCAGGCCTTGGTACAGCTGGCTCGCGCTGAAATCTGGCCGACCAGCGGAGAGGCGGTGGCTTGAATTGGGTGGGCGGCGGCTTCATCTAGCGGATTATCGGAAGCTGTTCTTCCGCCAAGGAAACTCGTGATGCGCGCTTTTCTCTTTCTGTTCCTGCTCTTTCCGCTGATCGAGCTGGCTGTATTGATCCAGGTCGGTAGCGTGATCGGCGTCCTGCCCACCCTGCTGCTGGTGGTCGGTACCGCCGTGCTCGGTAGCGTGTTGCTGCGGGTGGCCGGCGTTGCCACTGCCTGGCGCGCCCGTGAACGTCTGGCCCGTGGCGAAGTGCCCGAGCAGGAAATGCTTGAGGGCCTGTTGATTGCCGTCGGCGGTGGCCTGCTGCTGTTGCCAGGCTTCATCAGCGACATCTTCGGCCTGCTCTGCCTGATTCCCTTCACGCGTCGCCTGTTCATCCGCAACCTGCGCCAGCGGGCGGCCGCCCAGGCCATGCGCCAGCGTGCCTTCGCCGATGACCTGGCCGCGCGCAGCGGCCAGGTGCGCCCCCACGTGATCGAAGGCGAGTACGAGCGTCGCGACCAATAAAGTGCATTTTTTTTGCGCGTCGCCCTTGAAATGCCTCCCGGCGCCCCTATGTATCCGTCACCGCAAGGTTCCTGCTGATCAGCAGGTCTGAATTCAGCGGCGCGCCTGTCGCGCTGCACCCGGCCCCGCCGGACATTACCAACCCGCCGGTGTTCGCACCGGTCGAAGTAACAACACTATTGGGAGAGATCGACAATGAAGCTTCGTCCTCTGCATGACCGCGTCGTCATCCGTCGCAGCGAAGAAGAGACCAAAACCGCTGGCGGCATCGTGCTGCCGGGCTCGGCTGCCGAAAAGCCGAACCGTGGCGAAGTCGTCGCTGTCGGCACCGGTCGCCTGCTGGACAACGGCGAAGTGCGTCCGCTGGCCGTCAAGGTCGGTGATCAGGTTGTGTTTGGCCCTTATTCGGGCAGCAACACCATCAAGGTTGATGGCGAAGAACTGCTGGTGATGGGCGAGAGCGAAATCCTCGCCGTCGTCGAAGCCTGAGTCTCGCGAATCTCCGCCTACACACCAAAGAATTGAGGATCAATCAACATGGCTGCTAAAGAAGTCAAATTCGGCGATTCCGCCCGCAAGAAAATGCTGGTCGGCGTAAACGTTCTGGCCGATGCCGTTAAAGCGACCCTCGGCCCGAAAGGTCGTAACGTTGTTCTGGACAAATCCTTCGGCGCTCCGACCATCACCAAGGATGGCGTTTCCGTTGCCAAGGAAATCGAACTGAAAGACAAGTTCGAAAACATGGGCGCCCAACTGGTGAAAGACGTGGCCTCCAAGGCCAACGACGCTGCCGGTGACGGCACCACCACCGCTACCGTTCTGGCTCAGGCCATCGTCAACGAAGGCCTGAAGGCCGTCGCTGCCGGCATGAACCCGATGGACCTGAAGCGCGGCATCGACAAGGCCACCATCGCCATCGTTGCCCAGCTGAAAGAGCTGGCCAAGCCCTGCGCCGACACCAAGGCCATCGCCCAGGTAGGCACCATCTCCGCCAACTCCGACGACTCCATCGGCAACATCATTGCCGAAGCCATGGAGAAAGTGGGCAAGGAAGGCGTGATCACCGTTGAAGAAGGCTCGGGCCTGGAAAACGAACTGTCCGTTGTTGAAGGCATGCAGTTCGACCGCGGCTACCTGTCCCCCTACTTCATCAACAAGCCGGACACCATGGTCGCCGAGCTGGAAGGCCCGCTGATCCTGCTGGTGGACAAGAAGATCTCCAACATCCGCGAAATGCTGCCGGTCCTGGAAGCAGTCGCCAAAGCTGGCCGCCCGCTGCTGATCGTCGCTGAAGACGTTGAAGGCGAAGCCCTGGCTACCCTGGTTGTGAACAACATGCGTGGCATCGTCAAAGTCGCAGCCGTCAAGGCTCCGGGCTTCGGCGACCGCCGCAAGGCCATGCTGCAGGACATCGCCATCCTGACCGGCGGCACCGTGATTTCCGAAGAAGTTGGCCTGTCCCTGGAAAGCGCTTCCCTGGAGCACCTGGGTAACGCCAAGCGCGTTGTGCTGAGCAAGGAAAACACCACCATCATCGACGGCGCTGGCGCCCAGGCTGACATCGAAGCCCGCGTTGCCCAGATCCGCAAGCAAGTCGAGGAAACCACCTCCGACTACGACAAGGAGAAACTGCAAGAGCGTCTGGCCAAGCTGGCCGGCGGTGTTGCCGTGATCAAGGTCGGTGCGGCTACCGAAGTCGAGATGAAAGAGAAGAAGGCTCGCGTTGAAGACGCTCTGCACGCTACCCGTGCTGCCGTCGAAGAAGGCGTGGTTCCTGGCGGCGGCGTTGCCCTCGTGCGCGCCCTGCAGGCCATCGAAGGTCTGAAAGGCGACAACGAAGACCAGAACGTCGGTATCGCCCTGCTGCGTCGCGCTGTTGAAGCTCCGCTGCGCCAGATCGTCGCCAACTCCGGTGACGAGCCGAGCGTGGTGGTTGACAAGGTCAAGCAAGGTTCCGGCAACTACGGCTTCAACGCCGCTACCGGCGTGTACGGCGACATGATCGAGATGGGCATCCTGGACCCGGCCAAGGTCACCCGTTCCGCTCTGCAAGCTGCTGCCTCCATCGGCGGCCTGATGGTCACCACCGAGGCTATGGTTGCCGAAGTGGCTGACGACAAGGGCGCCCCGGCCATGCCGGACATGGGCGGCATGGGCGGCATGGGCGGCATGATGTAAGCCACCCGGCCATCCGGTCCGAAAAAGCCCCGCCTAGTCAGACTGTGTGAAAACCTAGCCGTCTGAGTCGAAGCTGAAGACAATGCCCGTATCGATCGATACGGGCATTGTCGTTTATGGGCTACATCCAGGGAGAGGCGCGCGGTCAGGACAGCCTGTTTCCGCCGTCGTTGGACGAGCTGGTTCCCGAAGACCACCTGGTGCGGGTGATCGAGGTCTACGTGGCGCGGCTGGATCTGCAGGCGCTGGGTTTCAGCAAGGCGCAGCCGGGACGAACCGGGCGTCCGCCCTACGAGCCGGCGGACCTGCTCAAGCTCTACCTGTACGGCTACTTCCAGCGCAT
>NZ_KE384031.1:93491-197842 GCF_000423545.1 Metapseudomonas resinovorans DSM 21078 | reverse complement strand
CCTCGACATTGCGCCGGCACTCGGCCTCCAGGCGACGGGAAGAGCGGATGCGCTGGAAGTAGCCGTACAGGTAGAGCTTGAGCAGGTCCGCCGGGTCGTAGGGCGGACGCCCGGTTCGACCCGGCTGCGCCTTGCTGAAACCCAGCGCCTGCAGATCCAGCCGCGCCACGTAGACCTCGATCACCCGCACCAGGTGGTCTTCGGGAACCAGCTCGTCCAACGACGGCGGAAACAGGCTGTCCTGACCGCGCGCCTCTCCCTGGATGTAGCCCATAAACGACAATGCCCGTATCGATCGATACGGGCATTGTCTTCAGCTTCGACTCAGACGGCTAGGTTTTCACACAGTCTGGTCGGCGGGGCTTTGGAAGTAGCCGATTACAGGTCGAAGTCGTAATCGGAAAGTTGCTTCTGCAAACGTCGTTCTTCGAGGTAGTTGTCGATGATGCGGCGCTTGGTGAGGTTGGTTTTCGCGGTTTCTGCCGGGGCTTCCGAGTCTTCGGCATCCTCGGAAACGAATTCTTCTTCGAGCTCGATATCGTCTTTGGCTGTGCTCATAAGGTCACTCCACAAAGCGGGGCGCTATTGGCGCACCTTATAAACGCAAAGCAGAGGCCGGTAAAAAAGATTTTTTCAATCGGATACTTGAGTGAATCAATAGGTTTTCAATCGTCAGAGGTCTTCGCCTTGTACTCGCACAGATCTTCGATGCGGCACGCGCCACAGCGGGGTTTGCGGGCCACGCACACATAGCGCCCGTGCAGGATCAGCCAGTGGTGGGCGTCCAGCAGGAATTCTTTTGGAACGAATTTCACCAGCTTCTTCTCCACCTCCAGCACGTTCTTGCCGGGGGCGATGCCGGTGCGGTTGCTGACCCGGAAGATGTGCGTGTCCACCGCCATGGTCGGCTGGCGGAAGGCCGTGTTGAGCACCACGTTGGCTGTCTTGCGGCCGACGCCGGGCAGGGCTTCGAGGTCTTCGCGGTTGTCCGGGACGACGCTGCCGTGCTTCTCGATGAGGATGCGGCAGGTTTCGATGACGTTCTTCGCCTTGCTGTTGTACAGGCCGATGGTCTTGATGTACTCGGACAGGCCTTCGACGCCCAGGGCATGGATGGCTTCCGGCGTGTTGGCCACCGGGTAGAGCTTGGCTGTGGCCTTGTTCACCCCGACATCGGTGGCCTGGGCGGAGAGGATGACCGCGATCAGCAGCTCGAAGGGCGTGCTGTAGGCCAACTCGGTGGTGGGGTTGGGGTCGTCGTCGTGAAGGCGGCGGAAGATTTCGTAGCGTTTTGCGGCGTTCATCAGGAATCAGCGGTCCGGTTGGTCAGGCGGCGCGACAGTGCCAGTAGCGTACCGAGCAGGATAAAGGCTCCGGGCGCGAGGGCGAACAGGGGAATGCCATCGGCGCCGAACTGCAGGCGCCAGCCCAGGGCGGTGGGGCCCAGCAGCCAGTCGAAGTGGGCGAACAGGCTGGCGTGGCCCAGGACTTCCCGCAGCGTGCCCATAAGCAGGGCGAGCAGGCTGAACGCCAGCCCCGTGCGCAGGCCGTCGAGGGCGTCTGTGGATTCTTTTGCCGCGAGCTGCAGGCAGGGCAGTACCAACAGGTAGACGTAAGGGCCGAGGGCGCGGTGCAGTTCAAAGGCGCCGGCTTGCAGCAACAGGTTGGCCAGGCTGGCCAGCAGTGCGGCCAGCAGGAGGGCGCCGAGCCAGTAAGCGGCACCGCCCAGTTGCCGCCGCAACGTCGGTAGCGCCAGGCCGAAGAGCAGCAACATGGGCAGGTTGGCGAGTGCCAGGCCAACGCCCTTGATCAGCAGGTCGGTGGCTCCTACCAGCAGGGCCACGCCCATCAGGCCAATGTGGCTGGCTTTCATGGCGACGTGCCTCCAAGCAGCAACGGACGATGGCCGTCGAAGAACTGCAAGGCGTGCTGGGTGGCGCTGACCACCGCGCGGGAAGTGATGGTGGCGCCGGCGATCTGGTCGAACTGACCCTTGTCGGCCTTCACTCGCCATTCCGCTTCCGGATGGTTGGCGAGCGAGGCGTCGGTGAATACCTGCAACCAGGCACTGCGGGATGGCTCGATGCGGTCACCAATGCCCGGCGTTTCGCGGTGGCCGAGTACCTTGGTGGCCAGCAGTCGGCCGTCCGGGCGGATGGCGAGCAAAAGGCGGATCGGACCTTTGTAGCCCTTGGCGGTGGCCGGCAGTAACACCGCGACCGGGGTCCCTTCGCGTGTGGCCAGCCAGGCTTGCGTGGGTGCCGGAATGCCCAGCAGCTCGCTGGCGGGCAGGGCGATGGGGTGGGCAAGGGGATGGTTGTCATAGCTGCCGGGGGGCAGCAGATCGAGCAGGGCGCGCTCGTCGGCAGTCTGGCGCTCGGCGTCGATGCGGCCGGCCAGCAGCCGGTCGGTAGCGATCAATACGATCAGGCCAGTCACGGCCAGCAGGAGGAGGAGCGCCAGGCTGCGGCCGTTCACGGCTGCGCTTCCTGGCTGCGCGGAGCGTAGCGGTCGAGGGTGGGGACCAGCAGGTTCATTAGCAGGATGGCGAAGGTCATGCCGTCTGCGTAGCCGCTCCAGGTGCGGATCACGTAGACCAGCAGGCCGGCGCCGACGCCGAACAGCAGGCGGCCGCGGTCGCTGGCGGCGCCGGAGACCGGCTCGGTGGCGATGAAGAAGGCGCCGAGCATGGTGGCGCCGCTGAGCAGGTGGAACAGCGGCGAGCCGTTGGAGTCCGAGCCGGAGCCGTTCCAGCACAGCAGGCTGGCGATGAAGAGCCCCGCCAGCAAACCGACGGGTGCGTGCCAGCGGATGACCTTGCGTTGCAGCAGGAACAGGCCACCCAGCAGGAACGCCAGGTTGACCCATTCCGCGCCACGCCCGCCAAAGCCGCCGAAGGCGGAGTGGCTGGCGAAGAGTTCGTCGATGGTCAGGCGATCGTTGTGCTTGAGGCTGTCCAGGGCGGTGGCCTGGCTCCAGCCATCCACCAGTCCGCCGCCAAGGCCCAGTACCTGTAGCAGGGACTCACTCAGGCCAGGGTGCTGACCGGGTGTGGGCCACTGGTTGAGGTGGGCGGGGAAGGCCACCAATACCAGCGCGTAGCCGAGCATGGCCGGGTTGAAAGGGTTCTGCCCGAAGCCGCCGAACAGCGCCTTGCCGAACAGCAGGGCGAAGGCGCAGGCGCTGGCGGTCAGCCACCAGGGCGAGTAGGGCGGCAGGGCCAGGGCCAGCAGGGTAGCGCTGACCAGTGCGCTGCCTTCACCCAGCAGCGGCAGGTTGAACAGGGAGGCTTCGGCGGTGACGGCCTGCCCCGGCTGGCGGCGCACCAGGGCCTCGCACAGCAGGGCGACCGAAACAGCCACCAGCAGTTGCAGCACACTGCCCCAGCCGTATTGCCAGAACAGTGCGAGCAGGCCCGGCAGGCAGGCGACCAGCACCAGCTGCATGCTGGGGCGTGGGTCGAAGGCCGGGCGCGTGGTCATGGCGACGGCGACTGTTCGGCGAGGGCCCGTTCAGCCTTGGCCAGACGCTCGCGGGCCTGGGCCAGTGCCGCCGGATCGGCTTCGGCCTGGCGCTCCAGCTTGCTGACGTCGGCGCGGGCAAAGGCCAGTTCGGTCTTCATGGCACGCACGGCCGGGTCCACCGGGCGCTTGTCGATGCGCTGCAGGTTGGGTGGCTGCTTGCCCGAGGCGTCTTCGGCGGCATGCAGGGCCGCTTCGGCGTCGACCAGGGCTTGGTGCAACGTCGCCAGTTGGGCCTCATCGGCACCGCTCAGCTCGGCGCTTTTCAGCTCGGCGCGACGGCTGGCGAGGGCGATCTTGGCCTGCTTGAGTCGTGCCTCTCCTTCACTGGCGGCAGGCGCGGTAGGGGTACCCTGGAGGCCATCCAGGTGCTGCTGGGCTTGGTCCACGGCATCGCGCAGTTCGGCCAGTTGGGCTTGTTGTTCCGCTGTGGGGGATTCACCGAAGGCTTTTTCGGCCTTGCTCAGTTGGGCCCGACTCATCGCCGCGGCGATCTTCGCTTGCTTGAGGGCCGCTTCGTCCACCTGTGGGGTCGGTGCTTCCATGGCGGCTTTGAGGGCAGCCTGGGCCTGGTCATTGGCGGCGCGCAACTCGGTGACCTGGGCCAGCAAGTCGGAGGTGCCATAGACCTCGTACTGGGCCTCGGCCTTCTTCAGCGCCACCTGGGCCATGGCCGCTTCGATCTTCAGGCGCTTCTGCTGGTCGCTCAGGCTCGGGGTAGCGGCTTTCTGCGCCTTCACCCGTTCGATGGCGGCCTGCACCGCGTCCGTTGGAGCCGCAGCGCTGCTTTGCTGGGCCTGTGCTGCGCGGGCCGCACGGGCTTCGCGTTCGGCCTGGCGGCGTGCTTCTTCCCGGGCCAGACGGGTATTGCGGAATTCGAAGCGCTGACGGAACTGGTCGGCGCGATGGCGCTGGGCGCTGGCGGCCGGTTCAGCCAGTGGCAGGATGTCGATGCAGTCGACCGGGCAGGGCACGACGCAAAGCTCGCAGCCGGTGCACTCATCAGTGATGACGGTGTGCATCTGCTTGGCGGCGCCGACGATGGCATCCACCGGGCAGGCCTGGATGCATTTGGTGCAGCCGATGCATTCGGCCTCTCGGATGAAGGCGATCTGCGGCGGAACCGGGCCATTGGGGGCTTCCAGGGGCAGCGGCTGAACGCTGAGCAGGTCGGCCAGCGCGATGATGGTCGCGGTGCCGCCGGGCGGGCACTTGTTGATCGCTTCGCCCTGGGCGATGCCTTCGGCGTAGGGCTTGCAGCCGGGGTGGCCGCACTTGCCGCATTGGGTCTGTGGCAGCAGGGCGTCGATGCGCTGGATCAGGCTGGCCTGGTTCATTGCGCCCCCATGCCGTTGAAACCGAGGAAGGCCAGGCCCATCAGGCCGGCGCAGACCAGCAGCATGGGCGTGCCGCGAAAGGCGGCGGGCACCCTGGACTCGTCCACTTGCCCGAGCAGGTCGTCGAACAGGGTCAATACCAGCCAGAAGCCCAGGCCACCGCCAAGGCCAAGGCCGAGGGCTGCGCTGAAGCTGCCAGCGCTGCCGATCAGCATGGCACCCAGCGCCGCACCGTTGGCCAGCAGCAGCGGCCAGAGGCCGTCCTGAGTGAGCGCTGGGCGCAGGCGTGCGAGCAGGCGCAGGCAAAGCCAGGCGAGCGGTGCCAGCAATGGCAGGAAGAGGAACAGTCGCAACGAATCGAGACCCAATGGCGCCAGCATGAGCTGGTCGAGCAGCCAGGCAAGCGGCGTGGCGAGGGCGATCAGTGCACCACCCGCCAGGGCCAGTGCCCGGCTGCGCGGCTGGCGCAGACTGTCGGCACCCAGGGGCAGGCCGAGAATGAGGTTGTTGACCAGCGCTGCACCGAGCAGGGCAAAGATGAAGTCGGTCATAAGGCGTGGCGTCGCCGGGCTGAAAAAGGGCCGCGTATTATCCGGAATGCTGCCGCAGCGGTACAGGGGCGCGGCCGCGGTGGCCAGTGTCCTGATACAAGGCTAGCTCAGGTCCATGCGGATTCGGTTGGCGGGCTTAAGCCAGCGATCGGTCTCGCTTCGCTCCACCACAGCCTACGTATCCGGTGCTCCTGAACAAAAATGCCCGCAGGAGCGGGCATTTTTGCTGGAGCGAGTGGTGTTACTTGACGCGCTGACCCGGCTTGGCGCCGCTGTCGGGGCTGAGCAGGTAGATTTCCTCGCCGCCGGGGCCGGCAGCCAGGACCATGCCTTCGGAGATGCCGAACTTCATCTTGCGCGCCGCCAGGTTGGCGACGTACAGGGTGAGGCGGCCTTCCAGCTTGCTCGGGTCCGGGTAGGCGCTCTTGATGCCGGAGAAGACGTTGCGCTTGGCATCACCGATATCCAGGCTCAGGCGCAGCAGCTTGTCGGCGCCCTCGACGAACTCGGCCTTCTCGATCAGCGCGATGCGCAGGTCGACGGCGGCGAAGGTGTCGAAGGCGATTTCCGCCGCCAGGGGGTCTTTCTCCAACTCGCCATTGCCTTTAGGGGCTGAGGCGGCAGCCAGGTCTTCCTTGGAGGCGGCGACCATGGCTTCGATCTTCGCCGGCTCGATGCGGGTCATCAGGGGGTTGAAGGCATTCAACTGATGGTCGGCGAGCAGTGTCTCGTGGTCGTCCCAGGTCAGCGGGGCGACATTGAGGAACTGCTCAGCGGCGGCGGCCAGTTGCGGCAGTACCGGCTTGAGGAAAGTCACCAGCTGGCGGAACAGGTTGACACCCGCTGCGCAGACGGCCTGCACCTCGGCCTGCTTGCCTTCCTGCTTGGCCAGGGCCCAGGGCGCCTTGTCGGCGATCCAGGCGTTGGCACGGTCGGCGAGCGCCATGATCTCGCGCATGGCGCGGGCGAAGTCACGGTTCTCATAGGCTTCGGCGATGCTCGGCACGGCGGCCTTGAAGTCGGCGAACAGTTCCGGTGCGGCGTTTTCAGCCACCAGCTTGCCGGCGTTGCCCTTGTGGATGAACCCGGCGCAGCGGCTGGCGATGTTGACTACCTTGCCCACCAGGTCGGAGTTCACCTTCTGCACGAAGTCGTCGAGGTTCAGGTCGAGGTCGTCGACGCTGCGGCTCAGCTTGGACGCGTAGTAGTAGCGCAGGTACTCCGGCTGCAGGTGGTCCAGGTAGGTGCGCGCCTTGATGAAGGTGCCGCGGGACTTGGACATCTTCTGCCCGTTCACGGTCAGGTAGCCGTGTACGTTCAGCGCGGTCGGCTTGCGGTAGCCGGCGCCTTCGAGCATGGCGGGCCAGAACAGGGCGTGGAAATTGACGATGTCCTTGCCGATGAAATGGTACAGCTCGGCGTTGGAGTCCTTGTTCCAGAAGGCGTCGAAGTCCAGCTCGGGACGGCGCGCACAGAGGTTCTGGAAGCTGGCCATGTAGCCGATGGGGGCGTCCAGCCAGACGTAGAAGTACTTGCCGGGGGCGTCGGGGATCTCGAAGCCGAAGTAGGGCGCGTCACGGCTGATGTCCCATTCCTGCAGGCCGGCGTCCAGCCACTCGGCGATCTTGTTGGCCACCGACTCCTGCAGGGCGCCGCTGCGGGTCCATTCCTTCAGCATGGCGTCGAAGTTCGGCAGCTTGAAGAAGTAGTGCAGGGATTCCTTGAGCACCGGGGTGGCGCCGGAGATGGCGGACTTCGGGTTCTTCAGCTCGGTGGGGGAGTAGGTGGCGCCGCAGGATTCGCAGTTGTCGCCGTACTGGTCTTCGGTGCCGCACTTCGGGCAGCTGCCCTTGATGAAGCGGTCGGCCAGGAACATCTGCTTTTCCGGGTCGTAGTACTGGGTCACCGGGCGGGTGCCGATGTGGCCGGCGTCGCGCAGCTTGGTGTAGATGCTGCTGGAGAGCGCGCGGTTTTCTTCGGAATGGGTGGAGTGGTAGTTGTCGAAGTCCACCAGGAAGTCGGCGAAGTCGGTGGTGTGCTCGGCGCGGACGTTGTCGATCAACTGCTCGGAGGTGATGCCCTCCTTCTCGGCGCGCAGCATGATGGCGGAGCCGTGGGCGTCGTCGGCGCAGACGTAAACTGCCTGGTTGCCACGCATCTTCTGGAAGCGCACCCAGATGTCGGTCTGGATGTACTCGACCATATGCCCGAGGTGGATGGACCCGTTGGCATAGGGGAGGGCGCTTGTCACAAGGATTTTGCGGGGCTCGGTCATGGTGCTCGGCTACCGGATACGAAACAAAAGGGAAGTCGGCAACTATATAGGCCCGGCGCGATTTTTTCACGCCTGGAGGACCAAGCGGGCGGGTGGTCGGGTAGGATAGCCGCCTGATTTGCTCGGTCTTTATTTGGAGTCCTGCCATGAGCACCGTTTCCCGCGCCCAAGTCGAAGCGACCCTGCGCCAGTTCACCGATCCCCACCTCGACCAGGACCCGGTCAGCGCCGGTTGCCTGCGCGAAATCGATATCCAGGGCGGCAAGGTCCGTGTGCGCCTGGAGCTGGGTTACGCCGCCGGGCTGTTCAAGTCCGGCTGGGCGCAGATGCTGAAGATGGCCCTGGAGAACCTGGACGGCGTGGACAGCGCGGACGTGCAGGTGGATTGCGTGATCGAGGCGCACAAGGCGCAGGAGCAGGTGCCGGCCCTGGCCAACGTGAAGAACATCATCGCCGTGGCCTCCGGCAAGGGCGGCGTGGGCAAGTCCACCACCGCCGCCAACCTGGCCCTGGCGCTGGCCCGCGAAGGCGCGCGGGTGGGCATCCTCGATGCCGATATCTACGGCCCCAGCCAGGGCATCATGTTCGGCATCCCCGAAGGCACCCGGCCGAAGGTGCGTGACCAGAAGTTCTTCGTGCCCATTGAGGCCCATGGCGTGCAGGTGATGTCCATGGCGTTCCTCACCGACGACAGCACCCCGGTGGTGTGGCGCGGCCCGATGGTTTCCGGCGCACTGATCCAGCTGATCACCCAGACCGCCTGGGAAGACCTCGACTACCTGGTGGTGGATATGCCGCCGGGCACTGGCGACATCCAGTTGACCCTGGCGCAGAAGGTGCCGGTGGCCGGCAGCGTGATCGTCACCACCCCGCAGGACCTGGCCCTGCTGGACGCCAAGAAGGGCGTGGAGATGTTCCGCAAGGTGAACATCCCGGTACTGGGCGTGGTGGAGAACATGGCCGTGCACATCTGCTCCAACTGCGGTCACGCCGAGCACCTGTTCGGCGAGGGCGGCGGCGAGAAACTGGCCGCGCAGTACGGCGTGGAACTGCTGGCGTCACTGCCGCTGTCCATCGCCATCCGCATGCAGTCCGATGGCGGCAAGCCCACCACCATCGCCGACCCGGAAAGCCAGATCGCCATGATCTACCAGCAGATGGCCCGCTGCGTCGGGGCGCGCATCGCGCTGTCCGACCAGGCGGCCACCGCCATGCCGAACATTACGATCAGCGACGACTGACGTTCCGGCCATCCGGCGGGGCCTTTGCCCAGGCCAGCGCCGGACTGTAAGATTCGCGGTCAATTTTTCAGCCCCTGACAGGACGCCCGCCATGACCATCAAATCGGATAAGTGGATTCGCCGCATGGCGCTGGAGCACGGCATGATCGAGCCGTTCGTCGAGCGCCAGGTGCGCGGCGCGGACGATAGCCGGGTGATTTCCTACGGCGTTTCCAGCTACGGCTACGACGTGCGCTGCGCCGCGGAATTCAAGGTGTTCACCAACATCCATTCCGCCGTGGTGGACCCGAAGAACTTCGATGAGAAGAGCTTCGTGGACATCAACAGCGACGTCTGCATCATCCCGCCGAACTCCTTCGCCCTGGCGCGCACGGTCGAGTACTTCCGCATTCCCCGCGATGTGCTGACCATCTGCCTGGGCAAGAGCACCTATGCCCGTTGCGGCATCATCGTCAACGTGACCCCGCTGGAGCCCGAGTGGGAAGGCCACGTGACCCTGGAGTTCTCCAACACCACCAACCTGCCGGCGAAGATCTATGCCCACGAAGGCGTGGCGCAGATGCTCTTCCTGCAGTCGGACGAAGCCTGTGAAGTGTCCTACAGGGACCGTGGCGGCAAGTACCAGGGCCAGACCGGGGTAACCCTGCCCAAGGCTTGAGGCCGATCCGCAACGAAGAAGCCGGGCAATGCCCGGCTTTTTAGTGCCTGCGATAGACGTTCAACTGCGCTGGCTGCACTTCCACTCAGGGGGAGATGCGCGAGCTGAGCCTGATCTCAGGCCCGGTTTCGTAGGTTGCGTAGAGGAACGAAACCCAACGTGTCCCTGCCCATCACCGCGCACTCTGACGGGGCAGGCCTTCGGCCTGCCCCTTCTAAAGGTAAGCGAAGAGCATCAGGCGCGAGCCACCCTTCGCCGCATCAGGGCACCAGCGGCAGGATGCGCTTGTGCTGGGTGTTGTCGTAGGTGCGGACGATGGTGGCGTACGCCTCGGGGCTGACTTCCTGGCCGTGGAGGAAGGCGTCGATTTCCTCGTAAGTCACGCCATGGGCCTCTTCGTCCGGCTTGCCAGGACGCAGTTCTTCCAGGTCGGCGGTGGGCACCTTGTGTACCAGGGAGTCCGGCGCGCCGAGGTAATCGGCGATGCTGCGCACCTGGTTCTTCACCAGGCCGGAGAGCGGAGCGAGGTCGCAGGCACCGTCGCCGAACTTGGTGAAGAAGCCCATCACGGCCTCGGCGGCGTGGTCGGTACCGATCACCAGGCCGTTGTTGGCGTTAGCGATGGCGAACTGGGCGACCATGCGGATGCGCGCCTTGATGTTGCCGGTGACGAAGTCGCGGCGGGCATCGGTGAGGTGGTTCAGGTGCGTGACCTGTTCGGCCAGGCCGATCACGCTGTCGGCGATGTTGACGGTCTCTTCTTCATCGGCGCGGATGAAGTTCATCGCTACCTGGGCGTCCGACTCGTCGTGCTGGACGTTGTAGGGCAGGCGCACGGCGATGAAGCGGTAGCCTGCATCGCCGGTTTCGGCGCGCAGTTCCTCGACGCTTAGCTGGGCCAGGCGCCCAGCGGTGGTGGAGTCGACGCCGCCGCTGATGCCCAGCACCAGGACCTTGAGGCCGGACGTGCGCAGGCAGTTCTTGATGAAGGCCTTGCGGCGTTCGATTTCGGCCACCAGGGCGGCTTCGTTGGCGAAGGGCGGAACAACGTCCAGGGCTTTGGCGATTTCTTGCTGGCGGTTGCTGCTCATGTGCGGAGTCCTTACTGGGCGTCGGTGACGCGGAAAACGTGTTTCAGGTAGGTGACGAAGTTCTCGTCACGGCATTGGGTCTTGCCCTGCGCATCAGAAATCTTCGCCACCGGCTGGCCGTTGCAGCCGGTCATCTTGATCACGATGTTCATGGGCTCGACGCCGGGGATGTCGCAGGTCAGGTTGGTACCGATGCCGAAGCTGACGTGAATCCGCCCGCGCAGGGCACGGTAGAGCGCCAGCGCTCTCGGCAGGTCGAGGCCGTCGGAGAATACGAGGGTCTTGGTCAGCGGGTCTATGCCGAGCTTCTCGTAATGCCGAATCGCTTTTTCCGCCCACTCCAACGGATCGCCGGAGTCGTGGCGCAGGCCATCGAAAAGCTTGGCGAAGTACAGGTCGAAGTCGGTGAGGAAGGCCTGCATGTTGATGCAATCGGTCAGGGCGATGCCAAGCAGGCCTCGGTATTCGCGCACCCAGCAGTCGAGGGCGGCGATCTGGCTGTCGATCAGGCGCGGGCCGAGTTGCTGGTGGGCCATCAACCATTCGTGGGCCATGGTACCGATGGGCTTGAGGTCGTACTCGCGAGCCAGGTGCACGTTGCTGGTGCCGACGAAACGCCCGGGAAAGTCACGCTTGAGGATGTGCACCACTTCCTCCTGGACCCGGTAGGAGAAGCGCCGGCGAGTGCCGAAATCGGCCAGTTGGAAGCCTTCCAGTTCGTCGTCGGTGGCGTTGGCCTTGAGCCAGTCGAGCTTGCGGTAGAGCTGCTCGCGGGCCTGGACCAGCCGGACATCTCGATAACGGTAGCGGTTGCGCACCTCGCTGATGATCGCCAGTAGCGGGATCTCGAAGAGGATCACGTGCAGCCACGGGCCGCGCAGGCGCACGCAGAGCTGTCCGTCCTCGATGCCCAGTTGCAGGTAGCGCAGGTTGAAGCGAAAGAGGCTGAGGAAACGGGTGAAATCCGGCTTGATGAAGGGAATGCGTTCGAGGAAGTTCAACTGGTCCGGGGTGATGGAGATGTCCGCCAGCTGCTCGATCTGGTAGCGAATTTCCGCCAGGTGGGGCGTCAGGTCTTCATCGTTGCGGCAACGGAACTCCCACTCGACTTCCGCGTTGGGGTAGTTGTGCAGCACCGCCTGCATCATCGTCAGCTTGTAGAAGTCGGTGTCCAGCAGGTTCTGAACGATGCGGCCGGAAAAGGCGCTGTCAGCCATGGTCGGGTCTCGAAGCTCCGGGCAGCCGGAAAGGGGCAGGGCGCAGGATGCGGCAAGGTCCCGGCGATGTGCAAGACGGCTGGAATCGGCCAAGCCTTGTAGGGGCCAATTCATTCGCCAACCGGAATGCAGTTCCGGCCAGCGGCATCGAAGGGGGATGCGGTGCATCCCTTGGCAAACGAATTCGCCTCCACAGGAAAAGCGGCTCCCTGCCGGCGGCAGGCAAAAGAAAAGGCGCCCGGGGGCGCCTTGAAATGTGATCTATGGAGTAAGTCCACTGGATCAGAGCGACTGGGCGGTGGGAAGTTCCGCCAGCGCCCGATCATTTTTGCGGGGTCAGCATCAGGCGTTTGGTGCCGTAGACGGCATCGAGGTTCTGCGGCTGGAAGGGGAACTTCATGTAGCGCGCCTTGAGCCAGGCATCAATGCCGTCGGCGTAGTGCGGGCTGGCCGGGTTGCCGGACTGGCCTGAGCTGTTCATGCCGAGCATGGGTTCGGGCTGGCCGAAGTCGACGATGATGCGCATGGCCGGGATGAGCCAGGTGTTGAAGTCCTGCCCCCAGTGGTAGGCCGAGACGTTGAGGGTGCTGTGGTCGCCGCCGGCCGGGTAGGGGCCGCGATCCAGATAGCCCTTCAGGGCATTCAGGCCGGTGCGCTGGCTGGCGCTCATGTGCGGCGCCAGTTGGGTGCTCTCGGTCACCCATTCATAGGTGTGCAGCTTGCCCCATTGCCAGGCCTTGCGGTCTGCGCCCAGTCGGCTTTCGGCGTAGCTGACGGCGGCAGCCAGGCTGCGCGCGAGGATGGCCGGTTTGTCTTCCGTCTGCGGGGTGCTGACGTCGTCCCAGAACGGGCTGTCGACGCGGCCCAGCAGGTGGTCGGCCTGGGCCGAGTAGGAGAGGTCGGCGGTCTGCACCAGGGCGCGCCAGGCCGGGCTGGTTTCCGGGCCGAGTTCGTCGAGGAAGATCTGCCGCGCGCTTTCGTGGAGGAAGGCGCCGTAGTAGGCGGCGTCGGCCGACGTGGGGCTGAGACGGCCGTCGAAGGCCAGCAGGCGGTCGAGTCCTTCCTGGGCCTTGGCGCGGTCGGCGGCCGGCAGGGCGTTGATGGCCTGCTTGAGCGGCTGGGCCATGCCCGGCTCCTGCAGCATGGTCTTGAGCTTGGCCGGGAAGGGGCTGGTCTGGTCGTACTGCATGGCGATCATGCTCTGCCAGTCGTGCTTGCCACTGCCGGCGAGTTCGGCAATGCGCTCGGCGCGCTCCGGGTAGTACCAGGAGTTGGACAGCTGCACACCGTAGCCGCCCTGTACGGTGCGGTGGTTGGCGGTGCCGAGCCAGCCCTGGGCCGGGTCCTGGTCGTAGGGGTGGAGCATGGGGTCGGCGTAGCCGTCCCAATCGTAGCGGCCATCCCAGCCGGGGGAGGGCAGCAATCCGCGGCCTTCGCGGCGGTTCGGATAGCGGCCGGTGACCTGCCAGGCGATGTGCTGGGCGTCGGCATAGAGGATATTCAGGGCCCCGGCGCGGATGTTCCGGGTCGCTTCATGGGCTGCTTCCACCGATTGTGCGCGCGACAGGGCGAAGAAGGCGTCCAGGGACTGGTCGGCCTCGAACTGGCTGGTCTGCAGGGCGATGCCGTAGCCGCTCTTGATCTCCAGTGGCTGCAACGGGTGCTTGCGCTGCCCCAGGACGGAGTTCAGCAGCGGGCCGTGGCGGGTTTCGTAGATCACCTCACGCACTGGGCGCTCGCCCTTGATGAAGAAGGTTTCCCTGCGCTCGCTGGCAGGTATCCATTTGCCGTTGGCCTGGTAATAGAGACGGCTGCCCTCGCGCTTGATCTTTTCCAGGAACAGGTCCTGGTTGTCGCCCATGACCATGGTCATGCCCCAGGCCAGTTTGCCGTTGTAGCCGGCGACTACGGCCGGCACGCCGGCAATGGAAACGCCCGCTGCCTGGAATTTCGGCGAGCGGATCTGCACGAAGTTCCACACCGAGGGCATGGACAGCGGCAGGTGGGTGTCGTTGGCCAGGATGCTGCGGCCGGTTCGACTCTTCTGCGGTGCGATGGCCCAGTTATTGGAGGCCGCGACGCCGAGCATGTTCAGCGCAGCGATCTGGCCGGCGGCGTCGTTCAACGCGGTCAGGCCGGGAATCTGGCCACCGAGCTGCAGGCCCTTGAGCTTCTCGGCTTCTTCGAAGGGCAGCGGCTCATCCGGGTAGATTGGGGTCAGCCAGGCCAGCTTGTCGGCGCCGACCTTCTGCGCCATGACCAGGGAGGCGATTTCTTCCTGCAGGTTCACCGCCAGGCCGAAGTTCAGCAGGCTGAACACCAGCACCGAGTCTTCCGGCTTCCAGTACGCCGGCTTGTAGCCGGACTCGGCCAGGTCCATCGGCAGTTTGTCGCGGTAGCGGTACAGGTAGGCGTTGACACCGCGGGCGTAGACTGCGAAGAACTCCTTCAGGCGCGGCGAGGCGTTCTTGTAAAGGATGTCGGCGCTCTTGCGCAGGTTCACCGCGCGCATGAAACGGTCGATTTCCAGCACACCGGGGCCGGCCATTTCGGCCAGGCGGCCCTCGGCCATCAGACGCAGGCCGACCATCTGGCTGAGGCGGTCGGAGGCGTGGACGTAGCCAAGGGTGAACAGGGCGTCGTGGAAGGTGGTGGTTTCGATCAGCGGCATGCCCAGCGGGTTGCGGCGGATCGAGACGCTCTGAGCCAGGCCCTTGACCGGTTGGAAACCGGAGGTGGGCGGCAGGCTGCTGGAGTAGCGATTGTCCAGCCAGGATTGGCAGCCGCTGAGGCCGATCATGGCGCCAGCGGCGGCGGCAACGCAGAACCGGGGAAGGAAGCGCTTGAAGGCTGGCAAAGCCATGGAACGGGCTCTCCTGAGAGGGGCATCTGATCAAACGCGCTACGTTAGTGAGCCGCCCCGCGCCGTGCAAGCGCCGTCCAGCCTACTTTTTCACGGCAGCCGGATTCACCTGTTCCACCAGCGCGTAGGCGCGAACAGTAGCCGGACGGGCCTGGATGTCCAGGTACCAGCGCTTGAGGTTGGGGAACTCGTCCAGGTTCTGCTCCTGCCACGGGTGGCGGTCGATCCAGGGGTAGATGGCCATGTCGGCGATGCTGTATTCGCTGCCGGCAACATAGCTGCGGTCTGCCAGGCGCTTGTCGAGTACGCCGTAGAGGCGCGCGGTCTCTTTCACGTAGCGCTGGATGGCGTAAGGCAGCTTCTCCGGAGCGAAGCGGTTGAAGTGGTGGTTCTGCCCGGCCATCGGGCCAAGTCCGCCCATTTGCCAGAACAGCCACTGCAGGCATTCCTGGCGGCTGCGCAGGTCCTCGGGGATGAAGCGGCCGGTCTTCTCGGCCAGGTAGAGCAGGATGGCGCCGGACTCGAACAGCGACAGCGGCTCACCACCGTCCGCCGGCTCGTGGTCGACGATGGCGGGGATGCGATTGTTCGGCGAGATTTTCAGGAAGTGCGGCTGGAACTGCTCGTCCTTGCCGATGTTGATCGGGTGGACGCGGTAGGGCAGGCCGGTTTCTTCGAGGAACAGGCTGATCTTGTGGCCGTTGGGGGTGGTCCAGTAGTACAGGTCGATCATCTGGAAGTCTCCAAGGGGTATTTGCTCGGTCCTGAAACGAACAGGCCCGCACTAGGCGGGCCTGGGAAAGTGCGCGGGCGTCAGGCGCCGTGGCACTTCTTGAATTTCTTTTGACTGCCGCAGGGGCAGGGATCGTTGCGGCCCACTTCTTTCAGCGGGTTGCGCACCGGCTCCTGGTGGCCGTGGTTGCAATGCGGGCCATGGACGTGGTGCTGATGATCGTGGTCATGGTCATGGTCGTGGTTGCAGTTCGGACCATGGACGTGGGGTTCTTGACTCATGAAAGTTCTACTCCGGGATGAAACTGCCGGGGATTATCTCGCCATTGCGGCTGAGGTGCACGCTCTTGCCGAACATCAACCCGGTCTTCACTTCGCCCTGGAGGCGGTACTTGATGGGCTCGTCGGGTTTTTCCAGGAGCTTGACGATGTACTTCATGTGGCGCCACAGGTTGGTGCGCACCGGGACATCGAACGTCTGGCTGCCATGGGCAGGCACGGTGAACCAGGTGCTGGATTCGCCTGAAGCGAGCTTCACGTCATTGAGGTGAACGGTGTAGACGAGCCCGCGCACTGGCAGGCTGACATCGTTGGGATTGTCGATGCGAAAGCGCAGCACGAACTGTTGTTCCAGCAGCTTGGCACGCACCACGTCCACCTTGAGCAGGCGCACGTCGGGGTCCTGGAAGCTGTCGCTGATCCAGGTGGAACATCCGCTGAGGCCCGAAAAAGGGAGGGCCAAGAAAAACAATAGGCTGAGAATTCTTATCATTTGCGCCTGGGAAAACATTGCAATACTCCAAGTGACGCTCCAGTGTAACAAGCAACTGCTTGGCCGCAACCTGTTGTGGGCCGAAAAAAACCTGCGCCATACTGCAGGGCAATTCGGACAGGAGTGTGACCAATGGGGCGTTACGAGATCGCCTTTTCCGGGAAGCTGGTATCCGGTGCTCGACTGGAACTGGTGCAGGCCAACCTCGCCAAATTGTTCCAGGCGGATGCCCAGCGGATTGCCATGCTGTTCTCCGGGCGGCGCGTAGTCCTGAAGAACAACCTGGATGAAGCCGCCGCAGAGAAATACCGCTCGACCCTGGAGCGCGCAGGCGCGCTGGTCGAGGTGGTGTTCATGGAGCCTGAAATCGAGGAAGTCGAACTGGCCCCGCCGCCCGAACCCCAGGTCCAGTCCGCGCCGGCAGTTTCCCGGGTCCAGTCCGCCGCGCCGGGCCGTTTGAAGGTGGCGCCGCGCGATGAGTACATGGCCGCCTTTGTCGGAGTGGATGCACCGGACTTTGGTATCGCCCCGGTCGGCGCGGACCTGCAGGACGCCAAGCCGCAGGCAACGGCCCCGCGTTTCGACCTGTCGGCCCTGAGCTTGGCGCCAGTCGGTAGCGATATGGGCCAGGAGAAGTCGCCTCCGGCTGCCCCTCCGCCAGATACCTCCCATCTGCGCCTGGAAGAGCGCAAATAGAGTGCAAGAGGCCCGCAGTTCGCGGGCCTCTTCGTTGGTGGTTCAGAAGTAACTCGAACAGCACTTCTTGAATTTCTGGCCACTGCCGCAGGGACAGGGGTCGTTTCGCCCTGCCTTGACCACGACGGTCGGGTCGAGGAAGTACCAGCGGCCATCCGTTTGGACGAAGGCGGACTTTTCACGGTGGCTGTGTTCACCCGACTGGTCATGCCAGCGCGCGGTGAAGGTGACGAAGGCGTGCTCGGGCTGGCCGCCAAGGAGCTCATGGCCTTCCACCTCCAGGCCGAGCCAGGTACTGGAAAGGCTCCAGGCGCGAATTGCATCGACGTTCAGGTCCGCGCGCTGGGCGGGCAGTGTAGTTTCCACCAGGTAGTCCACCAGCCCCAACACATAGGCGCTGTAGCGAGAACGCATCAGTGCCTCGGCGCTGGCGGCGGGGTGGCCGGCGTGATGGCGGCCGCAGCAGACATCGAGGAGGTTGCCGCTACCACAGGGACAGATCGCAGTGCTCATGGCTTACCACCAGTACTTGCCGAAGTTTTCCGGGTTGGCCCAGAACTTGGCGTTCAGCCAGTCGGGGACCTGCTTGTACTCGCGCAGGTCGTAGGTGAAAAGGGTCAGGGTCTGCTGGTCGCGGCGGAAGCGTTCGCTGGCCTGCAGCGCCAGGGAGAAGAAGTCGGTGTCCTGCCAGCCACAGGCGTTGAGGTCCGCGAGCACGGCTACCCGGCTGGCATTCAGGTTGCGAATGCCACCCAGCAGTTGCAGGCCGGTGCGTTTGGGCAGGTGTTCCAGGCAGTCCGCCAGCAGCGCAAGGTCGAAACGACACCCCGCCTGCTCCGGCGGCAACGGGCCGGCGGGGACCTGCATCACCTGGCTGTCCGGGTGGGCGGCAGCAAAGGCTTCCAGTGCAGGGAGGGGGCTGTTGCCTACCAGAAGCAGGCTGCGCGGGGCATAACGTTCGAGCAGAGCCGCGAGGGCTTGCTGGGGCGTGCGGGAAGAGAAGCTGTCAGTCATTGAAAATCCTCGAACCAGTGGGGCAAGACTAGCCTGAAGGCAAGACATGGCCTAGTGCTGGCGGTTTCCGGGGCTGGCGTCTTTACTCCCTATTTGTCGGTATGGGCCGATTCTAAGAGGAGACTCGCTTATGAGCATTACACGGACAGCTTTACCCCTTCTTCTTGTGACCAGCTTGCTGACCGGCTGCGCCGGCTTGCAGAAAACCGACTGGCCCAAGTGCGCTGCAGTAGGGGGTGTGGTAGGTGCGGGACTGGGTGCGATTGAAAGCAGTACCTATGCTGGCTGGGGCGCCCTGATCGGCGCGGGTACTGCAGCCGCCTATTGCTGGGTTCATGGCGATGGCGACGAAGATGGCGATGGTGTGCTTGATAGCCGCGACAAGTGCCCTGGCACTCCGCCCGGTACCCAAGTGGACGCCGATGGCTGCCCGCTCAAGGTAGAAGAGCCGGTGGTCGAAGAGGTCGTCGAGCATGAAACCATTGTTGTCCGCGACCTGCTGTTCGCATTCGACTCCGCCAAGCTTGACCCGGCCGACGAAGCCAAGCTGGACACCGTTGCCAGTCGCCTGAAGAACGAAGCCCCCGACGCCAAGCTGACCATCACTGGTCACACCGACAGCGTTGGCTCCGATGCCTACAACCAGAAACTCTCGGAGCGCCGTGCTCAATCGGTTGCCGACTATCTGGTGAGCAGTGGTATCCCGGCTTCCAACATTCTCAGTGTGGGTGGTGCGGGTGAAAGCCAGCCGTTGGCCGACAACGCCACTAAGGACGGTCGTGCGATGAACCGTCGAGTGGAAATCCAGATCGACCGCTAAACCCCAGGGAAATCCACGGCGTACGCCTTGTGCGCCGTGGTCTCCGGGTCTTAACTCCTGTGTTACCGGTTTGGCCGGTGGCACAGGAGAATCATCATGGGCAAGCAGCTTCCCCGGGTTGCGATTTCCCTTCTTCTGGTCAGCAGTTTCCTGTCTGGTTGCGCCTCCACGTCCAGTGACGGCAGTGCGGCGTTGAATCAGGGGAATTGGCCAATCTGCAGTCTGATCGGTGGTCTGGTGGGCGGTGGCCTGGGTGCCATCGAGAGTTCCGCGTGGGCGGCCGGCGGTGCCGCAGCCGGCGCGATTGCCGGTGGACTCATCTGTTATGCCCAGGATGGCGATGCCGATGGCGACGGCGTTTTCGATCGCCGTGACAATTGCCCGAATACACCATCCGGTTTGACTGTCGACTCTCGTGGCTGCCCGGAGCGGACCTACCCGCAAGCGCCTGTCGAAGCTCCGCCACCCCAGGATGAAGTGATCGTACTCAGCGACATGGGCAATGTGCTCTTCGCCTTCGATTCCGCCGAGCTGACCTCCACGGCCAAGGAGCAGCTGGTGGCTATTGCCAACCGCCTGACCGGTGCCAATCTGGTCAGCGTCAAGGTGGTAGGCCACACCGACAGCACCGGGGCCGACGCTTACAACCAGGGATTGTCCGAACGCCGGGCGCAGAGTGTGGCGGATTTCCTGGCGAGCGAGGGCGTGCCGGCCGGCAAGTTGACGGCTGAGGGCATGGGCGAAAGCCGGCCCGTGGCGGACAACGGAACGGATGCCGGACGTGCGCAGAATCGCCGGGTAGAAATCCATGTTGATCGCTGAATGACGCTTACACCCGAAACCTAGGGGCCGGCCCCAGCCCCACGCTTATCCCGGCGACGCTCTGGTGCGCCGCCGGCCTTCGGCGTATGTTCCGCAAAACTAAAACAATGCTAGGGGGAAGGCATGCGTCTAATCATGGGGCTGGGCAAGCTGGTTGCCCTGTTGTTCTGGCTGGTGGTGATCGCCAATCTGATCTCACCTTTCGCCAGGCCATTCGAGATGCTGCTGAACGGTGCCGGGTTGTTGCTGATCCTGGTGCACCTGTTCGAAATCATGCTGTTCAATTCGCTGCTTCGCGGCCGTGCCAGTCCCTGGCTGGATCGCATGCAACTGCTCCTGTTCGGCGTTTTTCACCTGCTCAGCATTCCACGTCACGCCGCCAAGGAGGCCGGTCATGCGTAAGTTTTGCTTGCTGGCGGTTCTTGTCGCGCCGATGGCCTTGGCCCAGGGTCAGGTGAAAGTGGATGCCCACAACTTCCTCAAGCTACCGCAGAGAGTAGGCAGTCTCAGCCTCGATCAGGTCGAGGTTGCCGACCACGCTACGCTGCTGATCCCGGCGGGTGTCACCGAGCTGAAGATCGGTGAACTGCGCATGGGGCGCGACGCGCGTCTGGGCATCGCGCCATCCGCGCAGGCGTTCCGCCTGGAAGTGCAGCGAGGAGAGATCGGCACCGGTAGCCATATCACGGCATCGGGTGCGGCCGGCAGCATGAACAGGCCGGCCAGCGCCGGCCGTAACCTCGATCTGCGCCTGGTGGATGTCCGTGTGGACGAGATCACTCTGGACGTGCGTGGCGGCATCGGCGCGCCCGGTCGTCCGGGGCTGGATGGTGCCGATGGTGACGCGGCTGGATGCCTGTGGGGCCAGGCAGAGCGGGGCTGGGATGGCCAGCCCGGCGAGAATGGCGAAACGGGTGGCGCCGGTGGCCAGGTGCGCCTGGAAGTGCCTGCAACCTTCCCGGTGGCGCAGGTGCGCGTCCGCCTGGAAGGCGGTGCCGGTGGTGCGCCGGGCGAGGGGGGCGCGGGTGGGCATGGCGGAGCCAGCAAGGGCTGTCTGCTCTACAAGGCTGACGGCGCCAGGGGTGGACGCGCCGGGCAGCCCGGCCACCCCGGTGCTGCCGGCGCTACCGGCAGCCTCAAGGTCGTACGTTTCTGAACGAGAGATGGCGCACAGGGACGTGCGCCTGAATTCAGAAACTGGGGCGGATGGCGACAATCGTCACCAGTGCCAGCCCGATCAGCAGATTGAACCCCACCACCCGGCGGATGCGACCCAGCACCGCACCACCCTCCGGCCAGTTCTCGGCATTCACCGCCGTGCGCAGCTGCGGCAGCAGCAGGGCGCTGACCCGCAGGAACAGCGCCAGCATCGCCACGTACAAGCCGATCATCATGTGCACGTAGCGCGGCGCCGCTTCCATGCTGGCGTACGACAGGTGCAGCATACCGACCCCGGTAAAGGGCAGTACCAGCACCGCCGGCCATACCCATTGGAAGAAACGGCGGAACACGTCCAGCCACAGGCGTAGTCGGGCCGGGGGTTCCAGGGTGGTGACGGCGGCCGGCCGCAAGATCATCCAGGCGAAAAACATGCCGCCGACCCAGATAAGGGCGGCCAGCAGGTGCAGGGCGTAAAGGGCAGCGTGGGCAGTCATCCGGTGAACTCCATTCGGCGGGCAAAATAAGGCGCGCTATCATAGCCGCCCTGTTAAAGTACTGAAAATTTATCCAGCTCCCGCCTTCATTACTGTCCATGCTCAGCACCGAACTCAAGTCCCAGATCCAGGGCGCCTACAGCCGTTTTCTCGAAGCCAAGGGGCTCAAGGCCCGCTATGGCCAGCGCCTGATGATCGCCGAAGTGGCCAAGGTCCTGGGCGCTATCCCTGTCGACGACGAAGGGCATCGCGAGGGCGAGCCCGCGGTGGTAGCGGTGGAAGCGGGGACGGGTACCGGCAAGACGGTGGCCTACAGCCTGGCGACCATTCCTGCCGCCAAGGCCGCGGGCAAGCGTCTGGTGATTGCCACCGCCACCGTGGCCCTGCAGGAGCAGATCGTCCACAAGGACCTGCCCGACCTGATGCGCAACAGCGGCCTCAACTTCAGCTTCGCCCTGGCCAAGGGCCGTGGTCGCTACCTCTGCCTGTCCAAACTCGACATGCTGCTCCAGGAAGGCCAGGCGCAGAGCGCCACGGCGCAGTTGTTCGAAGACGAAGGTTTCAGGATCGACGTCGATGAGAAGGGCCAGAAGCTGCTCAACCAGATGATCGAGCGCCTCGCCGGCAATCGTTGGGACGGTGATCGCGATTCCTGGCCCGAAGCCATCGAGGACCCGGATTGGGCCCGTGTCACCACCGACCACAGCCAATGCACCAAGCGCCATTGCCCGAACTTCCAGCAATGCGCCTTCTATAAGGCGCGGGAAGGCATGACCAAGGTGGATGTGATCGTCACCAACCACGACATGGTGCTGGCCGACCTGGCCCTGGGCGGCGGTGCCGTGCTGCCGGACCCGCGCGACACGCTTTATGTATTCGACGAAGGCCACCACCTGCCGGACAAGGCCATTGGCCACTTCGCCCATTACACCCGCCTGCGCTCAACCGCCGACTGGCTGGAGCAAGTAGCCAAGAACCTGACCAAGCTGTTGGCGCAGAACCCCTTGCCGGGTGACTTCGGCCGCCTGATGGAAGGCGTGCCGGAACTGGCGCGGGAGATCCGTACCCACCAGCAGTTCATGTTCAACGCCTGTGAGGAAATCGCCGACTTCCGTGCCGGCGAGGACATGGAAGGTCGCGACCGCCCGCGGCACCGATTCGAGGCCGGCGTCGTACCCGAGCACCTGCGGGAACTGGGCATCGAGTTGAAGAAGGGCTTCTCCAGGCTGCATGACGTCTTTACGCGGCTCACCGAACTGCTCAAGGAAGCCATGGACGGTGAAGCCAGCATCGGCATCGCCAGCCACCAGGCCGAGGAGTGGTATCCGCTGTTCGGCAGCTTGCTGTCCCGCGCCCAGGGCAATTGGGAGCTGTGGACCGCGTTCACCGCCGAAGACCCGGAAGACAGCCCGCCGATGGCGCGCTGGCTGACTCTGGCCGAGAGCGGTGCCTTGCATGACATCGAGGTCAACGCCAGCCCGATCCTGGCGGCGGAGACCCTGCGTCGCAACCTGTGGAACGTGGCCTACGGTGCCCTGGTAACCTCCGCCACCCTGACCGCCCTGGGCAAATTCGACCGCTTCCGCATGCGCGCCGGCCTGCCCAAGGTTGCCGTTACCGCCGTTGTGCCGAGCCCGTTCCATCACGCCGATGCCGGTCTGCTGCGGGTGCCTGATCTCAAGGCCGACCCCCGCGATGCGGCTGCCCACACCGCGGCTATCGTCCGTGAGCTGCCTGACCTGGTAGAGGGAGCGCGCGGCACCCTGGTGCTCTTCGCCTCGCGCCGGCAGATGCAGGACGTGTTCGAAGGCCTTGAGCGCGACTGGCGCAAGCGCGTGCTGATCCAGGGCAACCTGTCCAAGCAGGAAACGCTGAACAAACACAAGGCGCGGGTGGACGATGGCGAGTCCAGCGTGCTTTTCGGCCTGGCCAGCTTCGCCGAGGGCGTCGACTTGCCGGGCGCCTATTGCGAGCACGTGGTGATCGCCAAGATTCCCTTCGCCGTGCCGGACGACCCGGTGGAAGCGGCGCTTTCCGACTGGATCGAGGCTAGAGGCGGCAATCCCTTCATGGAGATCGCCGTGCCCGATGCCTCGCTGCGCCTGGTACAGGCATGCGGTCGACTGCTGCGTACCGAGGCAGACCGCGGCACCATCACCCTGCTGGATCGACGAGTGGTCACCCAGCGTTACGGTCGCGCCATCCTGGATGCCTTGCCGCCGTTTCGTCGCGAGATCGCCTGAGCGCCCTGAGCTCGACAGCCCGCCCTTGACGCTGTGCTCCCCCCATCTGCGATGATGCCGGGGTTTTGCGGGTGCCCCGTGGCATCCGCCTCGCCCGCTTCGTTCTGTCGCACCCATGGCGAGAGACGAACTTACTGCGGTCTATGCACTGCATTCTCTTGGGAACTCCGGTCCGATGCTTTCGACATCCAAACACCCCCTTCTCCTGGCCATCCTTCTCGGGCTGTCGGGAATCCCCCTGGCTGCCCAGGCAGAGACCCTGTTCAATTTTGTCCGTCCGCTGGACGCCGTGCAGGTGACCACCCAGGACGCCAGCCTGCCGAGCGTGACTGCCGAATCGACTGCCGAGGGTGAGATCCTGCGCCGGCTCACCTTCAACGTCGCCGAGAAGCCCAGCCTGCGCCTGACCCCGCAGAGCGGCAGCTGGGACTGGTCCAAGGCTGAGGCCATGAGCCTGCGTATCCAGAGTGCGCAAGACTGGGCGATCACCCTGGACGTTGCCATCGAGAGCACCGACGGCAAGGTCCTGACCACCCAGGTGGCGCTGCCGGCCGGCCCGGCGCAGACCCTGCTGGTGCCCCTGGCTGCCACTTCGCCCAATGCCCATGGCATGCGTGCGGCACCTCCAGTGCCCTGGACTCGGGACGGCCAGCGCTCGCTGCCTGCCACGTTGGTCAATGGTGAGTTGGACCGCAGCAAGGTCGCGTCCGTGACGCTTTCCCTGAACCAGCCGAACGCCGCCCAGAACGTGCTGCTTGGACGCTTCGGCACGGTGGAGGACGACCAGCAGGATGCCCTCTATGACGGCCTGATGGACGCCTATGGCCAGTACGCCCGCGCTGATTGGCCGGGCAAGGTGAAGAATGACGAGCAACTGAAGAAGGGCGCCGAGGATGAAGCGAAGCAGCTTGCCGGCTGGACGGCCAAGCTGCCGCAGCAGGATGTCTATGGCGGTTGGCTAGGCGGTGAAACCTTCGAAGCCAGCGGCTTCTTCCGGACGGAGAAGCGCAATGGCCGTTGGTTCCTGGTGACGCCGGAAGGCCATCCGTTCTTCTCTCTGGGCGTGAACGCAGTGACCCCCGGCCTGAGTCAGACCTACGTCGAGGGCCGCGAAGCCATGTTCAAGGCGCTGCCCAAGGACAACGAGCCCCTCGCCACTCACTTCGGCAAGGGCGACGACCGCGCCGAGACCGACGCCAACAAGGGCCGCGCCTTCAACCAGGGTCGTTGGTACGACTTCTATGGCGCGAACGTCGAGCGCACCTACGGCGGCAATGATCCTCAGCGTTGGATCAGCCACAGTCTCGACCGTCTCAAGGCCTGGGGCTTCAATACCGTCGGCAACTGGAGTGATCCGGCCTTCAACAACAGCCAGCGCATGCCCTACACCTTGCCGCTCTCCATCCATGGTGACTACGCCACCATCAAGACCGGCTTCGATTGGTGGGGCGGCATGCCCGATCCCTTCGATCCGCGCTTTGCCATGGCGGCGGAGCGAGCCATTGCCATTGCCGCCCGCGACCACCGTGACGACCCCTGGCTGCTTGGCTTCTTTGCCGATAACGAACTGGCCTGGGGCGGCCACGGTGAAGACCCGAAAGCGCGCTACGCCTTGGCCTATGGCACCCTGCGCCTGACCACCGACGTGCCCGCCAAGCGTGCCTTCCTCAAGCAACTGCGCGACAAGTACCGCAATCAGGCGGGCCTCTCCAAGGCCTGGGGCATCGAGCTGCAAGCATGGGAGCTGATGGAGGACCCGGGTTTCGAACCGCCGTTGCCGAATCCCGAACACCCGGCTATCGAGGAAGACTTCCAGCGCTTCCAGCGCTTCTATGCCGACACCTACTTCAAGACCATCGCTGACTCGATGAAGTGGCACGCGCCCAATCACATGCTGCTGGGGGGACGCTTCGCTGCCACCGTGCCCGAGGCCATCGAGTCCTGCGCGCAGTACTGCGATGTCATCAGCTTCAACCGCTACACCCGCGAGCCGCAGCATGGACTGGACATGGACCTGCTGCGTCGTCTGGACAAGCCGCTGATGATCACCGAATTCCACTTCGGCTCCCGTGACCGTGGCCCGTTCTGGGGTGGCGTTGCGGAGGTCTACAAGGAAGAGGAGCGCGGCGCGGCCTATGCCAACTACCTGAAAAAGGCCGCCGAGGAACCGCTGATTGTCGGCGCACACTGGTTCCAGTACCTCGATCAGCCGGCGACAGGTCGCCTGCTCGATGGCGAGAACGGCCACCTGGGGCTCGTCGCTATCACCGACCGTCCCTGGCAGGGCTTTGTCGATGTCGTGCGCAAGGCCAACCTGGGCCTGGCAGCCGGTATCAACAAGCAGGTGGAGCCGAAGGCGCCGGCCAAGCCTGCGGCAGCGCAGAAACCGGCCGCGCCAGTGAAAGAGGCCAGTCAACCCAAGGACGCACCGGCGGAGCAAACCAAGGCCGAGGAGCCCGCCCAGCCGGCGGCGCCCCAGCAGGAGGAAGCCGGGAAGCCCTGATGGGCGACCCGTCTTCGGCACGGTTCACAAGGGGCGGCAAGGCTGGAACAATGCCGCCTCCATTCATTTTTCAGGAGCAACCCGGTGCAGACCCAGGGCTATTTCGACTTGCGCTTCGAGGCGGCGAGAGACGCGTTCGCCGAACTCTTCGCTGACCCGCAGGAGCGCGGGGCCGCCCTTTGTGTGCAGGTGGGTGGGGAGACGGTGCTCGACGTCTGGGCAGGTGTGTCCGACAAGGATGGCCAGGAAGCCTGGCACAGCGACACAATCCTCAATCTGTTCTCTTGCACCAAGACCTTTGCGTCAGTGACCCTGCTGCAGTTGGTAGGGGAGGGCAAGCTCAACCTGGACGCCCCCGTGGCGCGCTATTGGCCCGAGTTCGCCGCCGCCGGAAAGGAAGGCATCAGTGTGCGTCAGTTGCTCTGTCATCGCTCCGGCTTGCCGGCGATTCGAACGGCGCTGCCGGCTGAAGCGCTCTACGACTGGGACGCGATGACCGCTGCACTGGCCGCCGAAGCGCCCTGGTGGACGCCGGGAAAAGCCCACGGTTATGCACCCATCACCTACGGTTGGCTGGTAGGCGAGCTGATTCGTCGTGCCGATGGCCGTGGTCCGGGGGAATCCATCGTGGCGCGTGTCGCCAAACCCTTGGGACTGGATTTCCACGTCGGCCTGGCGGATGAGGAATTCCACCGCGTGGCCCACATCGCCCGCGCCAAGGGCAACATGGGCGACGCGGCAGCGCAGCGGCTGCTCAAGTGCATGATGACCGAGCCGAATTCACTTAGTACCCGCGCCTTTACCAATCCCCCGTCCATCATGACCAGCACCAACAAGCCGGAATGGCGGCGCATGCAGCAGCCGGCGGCCAATGGCCACGGCAACGCGCGCAGCTTGGCTGGCTTCTATGCCGCCTTGCTGGACGGCCAGTTGCTGGACTCGGAACTGCTCTCCGAACTGACCCGGGAACACAGTCAGGGCGAAGACCTTACCCTGCTGACTGCCACCCGTTTCGGCCTCGGCTGCATGCTCGACCAACCGGACGTGGCCAACGCCACTTACGGCCTGGGCCGTTACGCCTTCGGCCATCCCGGTGCTGGTGGCTCCACCGGCTTCGCTGATCCGGAGCGCGAGCTGGCGTTCGGCTTCGTCACCAACACCCTCGGCCCCTATGTGCTGATGGACCCTCGCGCACAGAAGCTGGCGCGAGTGGTCAAGGACTGCCTGGGCTGAGCCACTCGTCAGATAGACTGTTTTTTTCTTTGCTGATTAAAGGCTTGCCGCCAGAATTTAAGCCAGATTGTGAAATTAAATCGCCATCATCCCGATGTTGGCGTGCGGCCTTCAGCGACTACGGAATCCTGCCCATGAAGCTGTTCAAGATATCCACCTTGATCCTCTGCATGTCTGCGTCCGGCTGCAGCATGCTTGGCCACCAGAAGGCCGAAGCCCCCGCCCAACCCGAGAAGGTTGCTTCTGGCAGCCACGGGTGGTGGCCGTTTGGCGGTGAAGCAAAAGCCAAGGCACCGAAGGTGGCCAAGGTGGACGTCAAGGCCACCCAGGCATGGCTCGACCAGTACGAACCGCGCCTGCGTGAAGCCGCGAAAGACAGCAAGCTGGAAGTGGAGCGCCGCGAGAACGTGCTGGTGGTGATCCTGCCGGTTGACCCATCGTTCAATCCGGATCGCCCGAGCATGCTCCTGCCCGTTACCCTGGGCCCGATTACCCGGGTGGCCAAGCTGGTGGAAGGCGATCCCAAGACCGCGGTGCTGGTGCTCGGCCACGCCGATACCTCCGGCAAGGATGAGACCAACCGCAAGATCAGCCAGGAGCGTGCCCAGTCCGTGGCCGCCATCTTCCGCCTGAGCGGCCTGCAGCGTGATCGCCTCTCCCTCAAGGGACTGGGTTCGGATATGCCGCGCGCGGCCAATGACAGCCAGCAAGGCCGTTCGCTCAATCGTCGTGTCGAGATGGTCCTGACGCCGCAAGCCACACTGGTTGCGCTGCTCGCCCAGTACAACACGCCGGCCAAGCCGCAGCAGTCGGGCAAGGCCGAGCAGGTGGTTGCGGCAGATCAAACCAAGTAGGCCGGGCTTGGGTAAGCTATTGGCTTTCCGACCACAGGACCGCCAATCATGACCCAGACCCTGGCCGATATGCGCCGTGACTACACCCGTGACGGGCTCAGCGAGGAGCAGGCTCCCGCCGAGCCTTTCAGCCTGTTCCAGAGCTGGTTCGGCGATGCGGTGAAGACCGAGCAACTGCCAGTCGAGCCCAACGCCATGACCCTCGCCACGGTGGATGCCGAAGCCCGACCCCATTGCCGGGTGCTGCTGCTCAAGGGCCTGGATGAGCGCGGCTTCACCTTCTTCAGCAATTACGACAGCGCCAAGGGCGAGCAGCTCTCGGCCAATCCCTTTGCGGCCATGACCTTTTTCTGGCCGGCCCTGGAGCGCCAGGTGCGCATCGAGGGAAGGGTAGAGCGAGTGACGCCAGCTGAATCCGACGCCTATTACCAGGTGCGCCCGCTGGGTAGCCGCCTGGGGGCCTGGGCTTCGCCGCAGAGCCGGGTGATCAGAGATCGTGTCGAGCTTGAGTCCCTGCTGGCGCAGACTGAACAACGTTTCCTCGACACGGCGCCCAGTTGTCCGCCGCATTGGGGCGGCTATCGCCTGCTACCCGAGCGCATCGAGTTCTGGCAGGGGCGGCCAAGTCGCCTGCACGACCGCCTCAACTATCGACTTGTCGACGGTGCCTGGGTGCGTGAGCGCCTGGCCCCCTGAACAGGCTCAGCCCTGCGCCTGGTAGCGATCGGCTGCCTGGCGCAGCCAATCCGGAAGCTGGCGCCGCTTGATGCCGGCCTCACGCGCCAGCGCCAGTTGCTCCAGCATGAAGGCCTGCTTGGCCTTGTCGCCTTCAGCCAGGGACAATGCGAGGTCGCGATCCATCCAGCGCTTGATGCGTACATAGAGCCACCAATGGAAGTACAGCCCGGCGGCGGTGGTGATTACGATGATGAAGTAGTCCATGGGCTAACCTTGGGTTACATGGGGCGTGGGAAATTTCCCAGGCTGCTGTCAGAAAACTGAATTCCGGCTGAACGAACCCTGAGTAGTTCGCCTGTTCGAGTGACAGCCTCCGCGGCGCGGAGTCTAATGGATAGGTACTCAATCCTGGAGGAAATGCTATGCGTAAACCCGTCCTGCTGGTCGCCTCTTTCACGGCAGTGGCACTGGCATTGGGTGGCTGTCAGTCGAGCCTGACCGGTGACACCTATTCCCGTGACGAGGCTCGGCAAGTGCAGACCGTGCGCATGGGCATGATCGAATCCCTGCGCCCGGTGAAGATCGAGGGTACCAAGACGCCAATCGGCGCCGGTGCCGGTGCGGTGGTCGGCGGTATTGGCGGCAGCACCATCGGCGGTGGCCGCGGCAGCGCGGTTGCAGCGGTGATTGGCGCGGTCGCGGGTGGCCTGTTGGGTGCTGCGGCTGAAGAGGGCATTACCCGTACCCAGGGTGTAGAAATCACCGTACGTGAGGACGATGGCTCGATGCGCGCCTATGTCCAGGAAGTCCAGCCCAACGAAATCTTCCGCGTTGGCGAGCGCGTGCGCATTCTGACGGTCAACGGCACCAGCCGCGTCGCCCACTGAAGCTAAGCTGCCCCAATCGGGACAGCTTGTTCGTTCCCGTCCAGTCCCGAAAAGAAGGCGACAGCGCCATTGGCCTGTCGCCTTCTGGTCTGGGCGCTATTCGGCGTTACTAGCGTTTTGAAATAATTCAATCTATCGCGATGAATCGATAGTAATGGATAATCGCTGGGTTTTTCGCTTGCCATTTCCGTGACTTGGAAGGAAATGGCGCTGACCTAGGGGAGATATGGATGATCCTGGCGCTCATTGTCGCGCTGCCTTTTCTCGGGGCGCTATTTCCGCCACTGGCCGAGCGCCTTGGTCGTTCCGTATGCGCGGGTGTTGCCGCGCTGGTGCCGCTGACCGGCCTCATCCTGCTGCTGGCCCAGACCGACAGCGTCTTCGCTGGCCATACACTGACATTCGTCCAGCCCTGGCTGCCGGGGTTCGGCCTCAGTTTCAGCTTGCGCCTTGACGGGCTGGGCTACCTGTTCGCCCTGCTGATTCTCGGCATCGGCCTGCTGGTCATCCTCTACGCCCGCTATTACCTGTCGAAGGAAGAGCCCATGGGGCGCTTCTTCGCGTTCCTGTTGCTGTTCATGGGCGCGATGCTCGGCGTGGTGCTGTCCGAGAACCTGCTGCTGATGCTGGTGTTCTGGGAGCTGACCAGCTTGTCGTCGTTCCTGCTGATCGGCTTCTGGGGCTATCGCTCCGACGCGCGCAAAGGCGCGCGTATGGCCCTGGCGGTGACAGGCGGCGGTGGCCTGGCGTTGTTCGCCGGGGTGCTGCTGGTGGGGTACATCGCAGGTAGCTTCGAACTGACTCAGGTGCTCGCCGCGGGCGAGCAGATCCGCGCCCACAGCCTCTACCCGGTGGCCCTGGTATTGGTGCTGCTGGGTGTGTTTACCAAGTCCGCGCAGTTCCCGTTCCATTTCTGGCTGCCCCACGCCATGGCGGCACCCACGCCGGTGTCGGCCTATCTGCACTCGGCCACCATGGTGAAGGCCGGGGTGTTCCTCCTGGCGCGCCTCTACCCCGCATTGGCCGGCTCCGACCTCTGGTTCTATCTGGTCAGCCTGAGCGGCCTGGCGACGTTGCTGTTCGGTGCCGGCATGGCCCTGTTCCAGCATGACCTCAAGGGCTTGCTGGCCTACTCGACCATCAGCCACCTGGGCCTGATCACCCTGTTGTTCGGCCTCGACTCGCCGTTGTCCAACGTCGCTGCGGTGTTCCACATCATCAACCATGCCACGTTCAAGGCCTCGCTCTTCATGGCGGCAGGGATCATCGATCACGAAACCGGCAGCCGTGACATGCGCCTGATAAACGGGCTGTGGAAGTACCTTCCGCACACGGCCGTGCTGGCGATGGTGGCGTCGCTCGCAATGGCCGGTGTGCCGTTGCTCAACGGCTTCCTCAGCAAGGAAATGTTCTTCGGCGAAACCTTGCAGCAGGACCTGTTGGGTAGCTTCAGTTGGGTGGTGCCAGCGGCAGCGACCCTGGCCGGGGTATTCTCGGTGGCCTATTCGCTGCGCTTCGTCCATGACGTGTTCTTCAATGGCGAGCCGGTGGCCCTGCCCAAGTTCCCACCCCACGAACCTCCGCGCTACATGAAGGTGCCGGTGGAGATCCTGGTGTTTCTCTGCCTGGTGGTTGGCATGCTGCCGGGCTACACAGTGGCGCCGTTGCTGGCCGCCGCAGCCTCCGCGAGTCTCGGTGGCACGCTGCCGGAGTACGACCTGGCGATCTGGCATGGCTTCAACCTGCCGTTGGCCATGAGCCTCGTGGCGCTGGTCGGTGGAGTGCTCGTCTATGTAATGCGCAAACCGTTGTTTCGTTGGTATGCCGATTTGCCCGACACCGACGCCAAGGAAGTGTTCGAACAGCAGGTGCAGCGCGCCACCCAGGCCGCCCGCTGGATTACCGGATATCTGGAAAACGGTTCCCTGCAACGCTACCTGGCCTGGTTGCTGGGCAGTGCGGTGGTGCTGGTGGCGCTGTCCCTGGCGCCGCTGCCGCAGATAGCCGGCGAGCGCCCACTGACTCCGCTGGATGGCATCACTGCCCTGGGGCTTGTGGTGCTGGCCGCCTCGGGCGTGTTGACGGCGATCTTCCATCGCCAGCGACTGATTTCGCTGATGGTTCTCGGCGTGGCCGGTCTGCTGGTCGCCTTGGCTTTCGCCCGCTTCTCGGCCCCGGATCTGGCCCTGACCCAGTTGGTCGTAGAAGTTGTGACACTTGTACTGCTGATATTGGCGCTCTATTACCTGCCATCCCGAACACCGGGCGAAAGCTCCAGCCTGCGCGGCCTGCGCGACTTCGCTCTGGCCTGCGGCGTTGGGGTAATGGTGGCGTTGCTGGCCTACGCCGTGCTGACTCGTCCCTATGACGGTATTGCCGGGTTCTTCCTGGCCAACAGTGTGTCCGGCGGAGGCGGCACCAACGTCGTCAACGTGATACTGGTGGATTTCCGCGGCTTCGACACGCTGGGCGAGATCACCGTCCTGGCCATTGCCGCCGTCGGCATCTTCGCCATGCTCTCGGGCTTGCGCCTGACCAATCCCACCTGTGATCCCCAGGGACGCCGATGGGCTCACGCCAAGCACCCGCTGATCCTCGAAACCCTGTCGCGCCTCCTGCTGCCGCTGGCACTGCTGATCTCGGTGTTCATCTTCCTGCGCGGGCACAACCTGCCAGGCGGTGGATTCATCGCCGGGCTGGTGACCGCCGTGGCGTTGGTGCTGCAGTACATCGCCAGCGGCATCGCCTGGGTGGAACAACGCATGCCACTGGATTACCAGCGCATGGCTGGCGCAGGTGTACTGATCGCCGCCCTCACGGGCCTCGGCAGCTGGTTCTTCGGGCGTAATTTCCTCACGTCCGCCTTCGGTCATTTCGAATTGCCGCTGGTTGGAGAATTCGAACTGGCCACCGCCATGCTGTTCGACCTGGGTGTCTATCTGACCGTTGTCGGTGCCACCCTGCTGGTGCTGGTCAACCTGGGGCGGGTGAGCCTGGCTCCCGCAGCGATCAAGGAGATTCACTGATGGAGGCGCTGTTCGCCGTAACCCTCGGCCTGCTTACCACCAGTGGTGTCTACCTGCTGCTGCGGGGCCGGACCTTTCCCGTGGTCCTGGGGCTGACCCTGCTGTCCTATGCCGTCAACCTGTTCCTCTTCGCGATGGGGCGCCTGGTCGGTGAGGCCGCGGTGCTTGGGCGTGACGTGCAGTACGCCGACCCGGTCCCCCAGGCCCTGGTGCTAACCGCAATCGTCATCGGCTTCGCCATGACTGCCTTCGTGGTGGTGCTGGCCCTGCGCGGTGTTGGCGATCTGGGCAGCGATCACGTCGACGGTCGCACCGACGAGGAGTCGGCGCCATGATTCACCTGACGATCCTGCCCATCCTGATTCCCCTGTTCACCGGCGCGCTGCTGCTGGTGCTGCCGTCCAATGAGCGTTTGAAGCGAAGCCTCTCCGCACTCGCCACCCTGGCCCTGGTGCCGCTGGCGTTGCTGCTGATGCAACAGGCCGACGATGGTCAATTGCGCGTCTACGCGCTCGGCAGTTGGCAGCCGCCGTTCGGCATCGTGTTGATGCTCGACCGCCTGGCCGCGCTGATGCTGCTGGCCACCGCCGTGCTGGCCAGCGCCGCGGTGCTCTACGCCGTGCGTGGCGACGACCGCATCGGCCTGCGCTTTCATGCACTGTTCCAGTTCCAACTGCTGGGGATCAACGGAGCCTTCCTGACCGGCGATCTGTTCAACCTGTTCGTATTCTTCGAGATCCTGCTGATTGCCTCTTACTCGCTGCTGCTGCATGGCGGCGGTGGCGAGCGGGTGAGGGCAGGGATGCACTACGTGATCCTCAACCTCGCCGGCTCGGCGCTGTTCCTGATTGCGGTGGGCGCCCTCTATGGCATCACCGGCACCCTGAACATGGCCGACATGGCTCGCCAAGTGGCCGCTGCCGGGCCGGAGAACACCCCGGTCCTGGCCGCCGCCGGGCTGGTACTGCTGCTGGTCTTTGCTCTCAAGGCGGCGCTGCTGCCGCTGTATTTCTGGCTACCACGCGCTTATGCCGCGGCCAGCGCGCCGGTGGCTGCACTGTTCGCGATCATGACCAAGGTCGGCATCTACTCCATCCTGCGCGTCTACAGCCTGGTATTCGGCACCGGTGCCGGCGAGCTGGCCAACCTGGCCCAGCCCTGGATTTGGCCGCTGGCGCTGGCCACGGTGATCCTCGGCGCCCTGGGGGCGCTTGCCGCTACCACCCTGCAAGGACTGCTGGCCTACCTGGTGGTGGTGTCCGCCGGTACCCTGCTGGCGGCCATTGCCCTGGGCACGCCCGAGGCGCAGGGCGCGGCACTCTTCTATCTGCTGCACAGCACCTGGGTAGCGGGGGCGCTGTTCCTGCTCGCCGACCTGGTCAGTCGCCAGCGTGGCGACAAGGCCGGCAACCTCGTCCAGGGCCCGGCGCTGCAGAATCCGGGGATCCTGGGGGCGGCCTTCTTCTTCGGCGCCATCGCCGTAGCCGGCCTGCCGCCGTTGTCGGGTTTCTTCGCCAAGCTCTTGCTGCTCCAGGCCGTACTGCCGGGCAGCGGGGCGCTGCCGTTTTGGAGCGTCCTGCTGATCGGTGGATTCGTCAGCCTGGTGGCTTTGAGCCGCGCGGGTAGCACCCTGTTCTGGCGCACCGGCCATCAGGTGCTCGGCAGTGCCGAACTGGATAGCGGCCGGCTGTTCGCCACCCTGTTGCTGCTGGCTGGCAGCCTCATACTGGTCGCCTTTGCCCAGCCGCTGATGGATTACGTTCAGGCCAGCGCTTTGCAGTTGCACGACCTGGACCTCTATCGCGCGATTCTCGAGGAGGCCGGAGCATGATGCGTCGACTCTTCCCCCATCCCGCCGAGAGCCTGTTGCTGCTGGTCGTGTGGCTGCTGCTGGTGGATTCCTTCGCCTTCGGCCACTGGCTGCTGGGCGCCTTCCTCGGTTGGCTGATTCCGTTCTGTTTCCAGCCGCTGCTGATCGAGCGGCCCAAGCGCTGGCACCCGCTCAAGCTGATGCGTTTCCTGCTGATGGTGATGGGTGACGTGCTGGTGGCCAACTTCCAGGTGGCGCGGCTGACACTGGGGCGCGTCGAGACACTGCGTCCGGCTTTCGTCGAGGTGCCCATCGAGCTGGACAACGAGGTGGCCATCAGTGTGCTGGTGAGCGTGGTGTCCCTGACGCCGGGTTCGCTGGCGGCCGACCTCAGCGCCGATCGCCGCACCCTGCTGGTGCACGGCCTCGACGTGCCGGACAAGGCCGCCATGGTGGCCGGGATCAAGTCGCGCTACGAGGCGCCGCTGAAGGAGATCTTCCCATGCTCGCCTACGTGATACCGCTTTGCCTGGCCATGCTTGGCCTGGCGCTGTTGCTGGCCCTGGCCCGGCTCATCAAGGGACCCTGCCTGCCCGATCGCGTGCTGGCACTGGACACCCTCTACATCAACGCCATTGCCTTGCTGATGCTCTATGGCATCTGGAAGGGCAGCGACCTGTTCTTCGAGGTGGCGCTGCTGATCGCGGTGCTCGGCTTCGTCAGCACCGTGGCAGTGGCCAAGTACATGCTGCGCGGAGACATCATCGAATGAGTGGCGAACCCTTGTCCCTCTGGGCGGAAATACTCGTATCGGCGCTGTTGCTGCTCGGCAGTGCCTTCGTGCTGATTGGCGCCTTCGGCCTGTATCGCCTGCCGGACTTCTTCATGCGTCTGCATGGCCCGACCAAGGCCACCACCCTGGGGGTGGGCGGCGTGGTGGTTGCGTCGCTGGTGTTCTTCTCTGCCGATACCGACGGACTCAGCCTGCACGAACTGCTGATCAGCCTGTTCCTCTTCATCAGCGCCCCGGTCAGCGCCTACATGCTGGCCAAGGCCGCGGTCCTGCAGCAGTTGCCCCTGGACCAGAAGACCCGTGGCAAACCCTGGAACCAGTAAGTGCTACAGTTTTTCCCGCTTGCTGTGCCTGTCTGGCCTTGCGAGCGGCCGCCTAGACTGACGCTTTTCTTCCGGAGGTGAAGCATGGCGCAGCAAGGTCGACTGGTGGCGGTGGCCTGCCTGGTGCTGGCCATGGCGCTCTGGGGCAGCTCCTTCATCGCCCTCAAGCTGGCGTTCCAGGAAGTCGCCCCGCACTGGGTGATCTTTGCCCGAATGGCCCTGGGGAGTCTGGTCTTCCTGGCGGCCTGGCGTTGGCGCGGAGCCCTCGATTACCGTCCCGGTGACTGGAAGTACCTGCTCGGCCTGGCCGCTTGCGAGCCCTGCCTCTACTTCATCTTCGAAGCCCTGGCGCTGCAGCACACCAGCGCTTCCCAGGCCGGGATGATTACCGCGCTATTGCCGCTGCTGGTGGCGGTGGGTGCCTACGCGCTGCTGCATGAACGCATCACCCGCAGCACCCTGGCCGGTTTCCTCCTCGCAGTGGTCGGCGCGGTCTGGCTGAGCCTGGCCAGTGAGTCCGACGGCCATGCGCCTCAGCCACTGCTGGGCAACTTCTATGAGTTCCTCGCGATGCTTTGCGCCACCGGCTACACCCTGCTGCTCAAGCACCTGTCCTCGCGTTATTCGGCATTCCTGCTTACCGCCCTGCAGGCGTTCATCGGCAGCGTTTTCTTCCTGCCCCTGGCCTGGATCACCTCGCCGTTGCCGGAGTCCGTCAGCCCGTTGGGTATCGGCGCCATGATCTACCTCGGCACCGTGGTCACGGTGGGCGCCTACGGCCTCTACAACTTCGGCGTATCGCGCCTGCCGGCCAGCCAGGCCACGGGATTCATCAACCTGATCCCGGTGTTCACCCTGGTCTTCGCCTGGGGTCTGCTCGGTGAGCGCCTGACCAGCCTGCAGATGCTCGCCGCCGGCCTGGTCTTTGTCGGGGTGGCACTGAGCCAATGGAGAAGCGCATCCCCGGCGCCGGCCGGGGTGCTGGATTGATGGCCTTGAACAGCCGCAAGCGCACGGCTGGCCTTTGCGGGGTGTCGACCGTTGACCATCCGGCCCGGCGACCCAACGGCTCACGCGTCGCCACGCTCTGTTTCTGGAGCCCAGGCTAGGGATTCAGCCAGGCCAGCACTACATCCAGCATCCGGTTGGCGAAGGCCCATTCGTTGTCGTACCAGGCCAGCACTTTCACCAGGTCACCCTGTACGCGGGTGTGATTGAGGTCCACCACGCAGGAAGTCGGGTAGCCATTGAAGTCGCTGGACACCAGTGGCAGCGCGTTGCACTCCATCACCCCTGGCAGCAACTCGCGCGCACCGGCCTCCAGGGTGGCATTGATTGCCTCGCGGCTGGTTAGGCGTTCGGCAATGAACGTAAGGTCCAGCAGCGACACGTTGGGCGTCGGCACACGCACCGCCAGGCCATCCAGGCGGCCGGCCAGTTCCGGCAGGACCAGGCCGATGGCCTTGGCCGCGCCGGTGCTGGTGGGAATCATCGACACGGCCGCCGCGCGCGCCCGGTACAGGTCGCCGTGGCTTTTATCGAGCAGGCTCTGGTCGTTGGTGTAGGCGTGCACCGTGGTCACCAGGCCGCTGCGGATACCCACCTCGCGATGCAGCAGCATGGCCAGCGGTGCCAGGCAATTGGTCGTGCAGGAGGCGTTCGAGACGATCTGCTGGCTGCCCAACTGCTCATGGTTGACCCCGTAGACCACCGTCAGGTCAGCGGTGTCCAGCGGGTGGGACAACAGTACCCGCGGCGCGCCGGCGGTCAGGTGCTGCTCCACCTGCGCGCGCTTCTTCATCTTGCCCGAGCATTCCAGCACAAGGTCTACGCCCAGTTGGTCCCATGGCAGGTTCACCGGGTCGCGTTCGCGCAGCAGGTGGATGATCTGGTTGTTCACTTGCAGGCGTTCGTCGTGCAGTGCGACATGGCCGGGAAAGCGGCCGAACGTGGAGTCGAAGCGGGTGAGGTGGGCGAGTGACTCGAAGTCACCGAGGTCGTTGATGGCTTCGATGCGCAGGCGCTGGTCGAGACCCCGCTCGAACAGCGCACGAACCAGCGCGCGACCGATGCGCCCATATCCATTCAGGGCGATTCGCAGCATGGTGCTCTCCTTTCCGGTTGTCCTTCACTCAGCTTAGCGATGAAGGACAAGCGAGCAGTCGCTGCAGGGCCTCAGTCGTTGCGGGCGCCGCCGAAAGACGCACAGCCACGCTGCGGTTCGCCGTCCAGGCGCAACTCGGCGGCCAGGTGCTGGACCGCGCCGCTCATGCTGTCGACGCAGCGTTGCGGCGCCACCCAGAGCTCCAGGCGCTGGCCGTTGGCCTCGCTGGACAGGTTGAAGCGACCGTCTGGCAACTGTTCTTCCATGTAGGGCAGTGCCAGGGAGGGTTGGCCGGGGCGGTCGAGCACCAGGCCCTTGCCGCTGACGCTGACACTCCAGTCCGGCTCATGACCGCTGGCGCGCAACAGCAGGCGCTTGAAGTTGAGGTCTTCGCAGCCATGCCCTTCGCGCTGCAGGCGGTAGAGGGTATGCAGGGCCAACTGGCCGTCGGCGCCTTGCACGCTGGTCGATCCCATGCTGGCGCGAATGTCCGCGAACAGTGTGCCTGGGCCGTCCGCAGAGAGGTTGGCCGCCTCAGGCAGCAGACCGGTGGCACCGCTGTCCACCAGGGTAAAGCGGCGTTTCTCGCCACAGGGGCTGAACATCACCTGGCCCGCGTCTACGCTCAGCTCACCCTGTAAGCGCACCAGATTAGTGGCGGGGGCGGGGGCTTTCTCGGCGAACATCTGGCAAGCGCCGAAGAGAGGCAAGAGGCTGAATAGCAAGGGGCGGGCAAAGCGCATCACGGGTCTCCTTCAGGGAGCGGCCACGTTACCGGTGCAGGACGCCCAGCTCAAGGGTGGAGAGGGCGAATGATCCAGTGCAAGCGCGTCTATGAAGCTGCCTACACCAGCGACAGCGGGTATAGGTTGATCGCCGTTGGCCCCGTGGCTGTTGCAAGGAGGCCCTGGGGCTGGCGGCATGGTTGGAGGAGGTAGCTGAGAGGCGTGCTTACCACACGCGATAGGTCTGACCCGTTTGCGCGCCTTCCGTGCTCTTGGCATAGGCCAGCGCCGCGTCGGCGGCCGGTACCGCCTTGTAGCCCCGGAAGTAGGGCCCGTAGCCCGGCAGGGCTTCCTCGACCACTGTGGGGCTGACGCTGTTGATGCGCATGCCGCGCGGCAGTTCCAGTGCTGCGCTGCGCACGAAGGAATCGATGGCGCCGTTGACCATGCTGGCCGAAGCGCCGTAGCGGATCGGATCGTGACTCAGCACCCCGGAAGTGAGGGTGAACGAGGCGCCGTCGTTGGCGAACTCGCGACCGATCAGCACCAGATTGACCTGGCCCATCAGTTTGTCTTTCAGGCCGACGGCGAACTCGGCTTCGCCCATCTCCGCCAGGGCACCGAAATGCACCTTGCCGGCGGCGCTGATCAGCGCATCGAAGGGGCCGACCTGCTCGAACAGGTGGCGGATCGACGCCGGGTCGGTGATATCCGCCTGCTGGTCACCGCTGCTGCGGCCGACGCGGATGATCTCGTGGCGTTCCTTGAGTTCCTGCTCGATGGCTTGGCCGATGGTGCCGCTGGCACCGACGAGGATGATTTTCATAGGACCGGTTCCTGTGTGAGGGAAGGGATGACCGGTTCAGTGTAGAGTGCCGACTTTGGTTGATAATCCATGCAATTGGAAAACTTTGGTTTTCAAATGGAAACAATGGAACGGTATTTCCCATGAGCGAACTGGACGATCTGGCTGCCTTCGCAGTGCTGATGGACGCAGGTAGTTTCACGGCGGCATCGGAGCGCCTGGGCTGCAGCAAGGGCCAGTTGTCCAAGCGCATTCGTCTGCTGGAGCAAGGGCTGGGCGCCGCGCTGTTGTATCGCACCACCCGGCGCCTGGACCTGACCGCTGCCGGCGCTGCGTTATTGCCGGAAGCGCAGGCCCTGGCCGCCCAGGCCGAGCGCGCACGGCAGTCGGTACGTCGCCTGCAGGAGGACCTGGCCGGCTGCGTGAGGCTGACGTTGCCGGTGTCCCTTGGCGAAACCTTCTTCGATGCGTTGCTGCTGGATTTCACCCGCCAGTACCAGCAGATCCGCATCGAGCTGGACCTGCACAACGGTTATCGCGATCTGGTGGCCGACGGCTTCGATCTGGCCATCCGTTCCGGCATGGACGTGGACGAGCGACTGGTGGCCAAGCCGCTGTTCTCCCTGCAGGAAATCACCTGCGCCACACCGGCTTACCTCGCGGCCCACGGGGAGCCCCAACAGCCGGCGGACCTCGCTCGTCATCAGTGCCTTTTGAATACCCACTACAGCGGCTTCGAGGAATGGCTCTACCACCGCCAGCACCAACTGGAGCGGGTCAAGGTGGCCGGGGCGCTGGCCAGCAACCACTACAGCCTGCTGAAAAAGGCGGCCATGTCGTCGGCCGGTATCGCGCGGCTGCCGTCCTACATGATCTACGACGAACTGGCCGACGGCCGACTGGTGTGGCTGTTGCGCGACTGCCAGACGCGGCAGACCCCGGTGTTCCTGGTCCACCCCTGGCAGGGCGGCCTGCCTCGGCGCACGCAGGTACTGGCGGACTACCTGCTGGCCTGGTTCGAACGCAGCCGCCGGATGCTGGACCAGGCGGGGAATCTGTAGGGGCTACCCGCGCGCACCCAACCTCAGGCTGAACTCCGCTACGGCTCTCTCATCGGCCTCGACCCGTTCCGGGACGAACTCGCGGAGAAACTCCACCCAGGTGCGGATCTTCGCGTCGAGGAACTGCCGCGACGGGTAGAGGGCGTAGATGCCCAGCGGGAACAGATTGTGGTTGGGCAGCACGCGCACCAGGCTGCCGTCCTTCAGGCCGCTGATGGCCGAGTACACCGGCACCACGCCCATGCCTATCCCGGCCTTGATGGCTTCGGTCATGGCGTCCGCTGTATTCACCTGGAAGGGCGTCTGGTTGACGCTGACCATCTCCTGGCCGTCCGGGCCTTCGAACAGCCACTTGTCCAGGGACATCACGTTGTTCACCAAGCGCAGGCAGCGGTGCTTCGACAGCTCTGAGGGTAGGCGCGGCGCGCCGTGCTTCTCGATGTAGCCAGGGGAGGCGCAGAGCACGCTGTAGGTAGTGCCCAGCTGCTTGGAGATGAAGCCCGAATCCGGCAGCTCCTGGGCGATCACCACGGAAATGTCGTAGCCCTCGTCGAGGATATCGGTGGTGCGGTTGGCCAGGGTCAGGTCGAAGCTCACGTCCGGGTACTTCTCGCTGTACTGGGCGATGGCCTTGATCAGGTAGTGCTGGCCGATGCCGGTCATGGCATGCACCTTCAGGTTGCCCACTGGCCGCGCATGGGCCTCGCTGGCTTCCGCTTCGGCTTCCTCGATGTAGCCGAGGATCTGCTCGCAGCGCAGCAGGTAGCGCTGGCCGGCTTCGGTCAGGGCGATGCGGCGGGTGGTGCGGTGCAGCAGGCGGGTGCGCAGGTGGGTTTCGAGGGTCGCCACCGCGCGGGAAATATACGAGGTGGTGAGATCCATGCGCTGGGCAGCGGCGGTAAAGCTGCCGGTCTCCGCCACACAGACGAAGGCGCGCATGTTGAAGAGGATGTCCATGGAGGGTCCTGGCCCGGAAGGGAGGGCGAATTTTGTCACGAAGTGTGTCGGTGGATTATGGCTGATTCAGTACACAATCCTTCATCTATCCGTCGCCTTATCCTTCGCTTGGCCCATCTCTAGAATCGCCGCCGATCCAGGCCCCGTGTCTGGCTACCCAGCATTCAGGATATGCCGCAGTGCACCGCAATCCTTGGCCCGGCGTCGCCCGCGCCAGTCTGTTCGCCGTCATTTCTCTCCTATCCGCTTGTATCGATAGTCAGGGCATAGCCCCCCAGGCCGAACGCCTGGACGTTGCCCAACTGGACCCCGGTTCGACCATTCGCCGCGCCGAGCAAGAGGCCGCCTGGCCCCATGCCCAGTGGTGGCGCGCCTATGGCGACCCGCAATTGAACGCCTGGATGGACCAGGCCCTGGCCGACAGCCCCAGCCTGGCGATGGCCGCTGCCCGCGTGCGCCAGGCCCGTGCCCTGGCCGGGGTGGTGGAGTCGGCCGAGCAGCCGCAGGTGAACCTCGACGCCGACCTGCAGCGCAAGCGCTGGCCCGACGACTACTTCTACGGCCCCGGCGAGCTCGCCCGCACCACCAGTTGGAACAACACCAGCCTGCTGGGCTTTTCCTATGATCTCGACCTCTGGGGACGCGAGCGCAGCCGCAGTCACCAGGCGTTGGACCAGGCCCGGGTGGCGGTGGCCGAAGCGCGCCTGGCCGCGCTGGAGTTGCAGGGCAACCTGGTACGCAGCTACATCCGCCTGGCGCTGCTGCATGGGGAAAAGGACGTTGCCCAGGCCAGCCTTGCACAGCAGGAACACATCCTGCGCCTGGCTGAGCAGCGTTTGCGGGACGGCATCGGCACGCGGTTGGAAATCAGCCGCGCCGAGGCGCCCTTGCCGGAAACCCATCGGCAGATCGATGCGCTGAACGAATCCATCGCGCTCACCCGCAACCAGCTCGCCGCCCTGGCCGGCAAGGGGCCGGGGGAGGGCGAGCGCCTGCAACGTCCGACCCTCGACCTGCAACGCCTGCCCAGCCTGCCGGCGCAGCTGCCGCTGGAATTGCTCGGTCGCCGGCCGGATCTGGTCGCCAGCCGCTGGCAAGTGGCGGCGCAGGCCCGGGGCATCGAGGTCGCCAAGGCCGGCTTCTACCCTAACGTCAATCTGCTGGGCGGCATCGGTTCCAGCGCCACCCAGGGCGGCGTGCTGGACTTCCTGCGTTACGACAAGCTCACCTACAACCTCGGCCCGGCCCTCAGCCTGCCGATGTTCGACGGTGGCCTGCGCCGTGGCCAACTGGGCGCCGCTGCCGCCGAGTACGACCTGGCGGTGGAGCACTACAACCAGACGCTGGTCGGCGCCCTGCAACAGGTGGCCGATGCGCTGGTGCGCATCAAGTCGCTGCGCCAGCAGCAGGCACTCGCCGCCGAGGCAGTGGTTGCCGCACAGAAAACCTGCGACCTCGCCTTGCTGGCTCAGCAGCGCGGCCTCACCGGCTTCGACGCCGTGCTGGAAACCCAACCCACCCTGTTCCAGCGTCAGCTCCAGCAACAGCAGGTGCGCGCGGCCTTGCTCAATGCCCAGGCCGACCTGCTGCTGGCCCTGGGCGGCGGCGCGCTGCCCGAGCCGGTCGGTCCGAGCGACGCCAGCCTGGCGCCGCGGGAACCGCGCCTGCGCTTTCTTCCCAAGCCCTGAGGACCCTTCATGGTGCAATCCTTCAACCGCGCGCTGGCCGATTGGGCACGCAGTGACGGCCTGACCTGGGCCTTCATCTTCAAGGCCCTGCTCACCGTCTTCCTCGCCCTCTGGCTCGCCTATCGCCTGGAGCTGCCACAACCGGGCACCGTGCTGGTGACCGTGTTCATCGTCATGCAGCCGCAGAGTGGACAAGTCCTGGCCAAGAGTTTCTACCGGATCATCGGCACCCTCCTGGGGCTGACCGTGATGGTGGCGCTGATCGCCCTGTTCAATCAGGAGCGGGTGCTGTTCATGCTCTGCCTGGCCATCTGGATCGGCCTGTGCACCGCTGGCGCCGCACGCTATCGCGACTTCCGTGGCTACGCCTGCGTGCTGGCCGGCTACACGGCGGTGATGATCGGCCTGCCGGCCACCACCCACCCGGACGACGCCTTCATGCTCGCCCTCTGGCGCGTGCTTGAGATCAGCCTGGGCATCCTTTGCACCGGCCTGGTCAATGGCCTGATCCTGCCGCAGAGCACCCGCACCGACCTGCGCAACACCCTGCACGGGCGCTTCCGCGACTTCGCCATTTTTGCCTGCGAAGGGTTGGCTGGTGGACTGGACAGCACGCGTTTCGATGCCAGCAATGCGCGCTTCGCGGCGGCCGCCGTGAGCCTGGAAAACATGCGCAGCGCCACCGCCTTCGAAGACCCGCACATGCGCATGCGCAGCGGCCGCCTGGCACGCCTGAACAACGAGTTCATGGTGCTTTCCACCCGTTTTCACGGCCTGCACCAGTTGCTGCGGCGCCTGGCTGTAGGAGTGAGCTTTGCTCGCGAAGGCACGGAGCCGATGGAGTTCGCCAGCAGAGCTGGCTCCTACGGAGACGCGGTGCTGCAGGCCTTGCAGCCTTGCCTCGCCGAAGTGTCGCGGTTGCTCATGCCGTTGCGCGACCGCCTGAGCAGCGAGGCCGACGCGGCGCAGCTCGCCATCCGCCTCGAGGCCTGCAAGCAGGAACTGATGCAGTTGATCCGCAGCGGCCGCGCGCAGCTTGCCATGCAGCGGCCCAGTGAAGCCCAGACGCTGGACTACGACACCGCTGCTGAGCTGCTCTACCGCTTCGCCGACGACCTGCACAACTACGCCCAGACCCACGCTTCGTTGCTGGACGATCACCACGTCCGCGAACAGTGGAAGGAGAACTTCCGGCCCCGCGCCAACGCCGTGGCCGCCGCTGTGGCGGGCCTGCGCAGCAGCCTGCTGATCCTGTCGCTCAGCGTGTTCTGGATGGCTACTGCCTGGCCCAGCGGCGGCACCTTCGCCATGACCATCGGCATGGTTTCCGCGCTGGCGTCTTCCTCGTCCAACCCCAGGCGGCTGTCTCTGCAACTCACCCTGGGTGCGACTGCCGGCGCTTGCCTGGGCATCGTTCTGACCTTCTGCGTGTTGCCCGAAATCGACGGATTCGCGCTGCTCTGCTGCGCCCTGGCGCCGGTGGTCGCCCTGGGTGCCTACCTGCTGGCGCGGCCGCAGCCGGCTGGCGCCGGCCTGGGTCTGCTGGTGTGGTTCAGCATGACCTCGATGCCGGCCAACCAGACCCTGTTCGACCCCCATCGGCTGCTCAACGAATACCTTGCCTCGGTGCTCTCCATGGCGTTGGCCACCGCCGCTGCCGCCGTGCTCCTGCCGCCCAACCGGCCCTGGCTCTGGCGTCGCCTGGAGCGCGACCTGCGCATGTGCGTGGTGCGCGCGGTAAGCGGCCGTTTGAAGGGGCTGGTGTCCGGCTTCGAGAGCGGCACCCGTGATCTGCTGAACCAGGCCTACCTGTATTCCGCCGGCCGTCCGGACGTGCAGCGCCAGCTGCTGCGCTGGATGTTCCTGGTGCAGGAAGTGGGGCACGCGGTGATCGAACTGCGCCTGGAACAGGCGCGTCTACCGGCGCTGTCCTGCTATGCCGAATCCATGCCCTGGCGCAACGCCATCCGTGCCATGGGGCGCGCCCTGGTGCGCCTGTTCATCCAGCCTTCGCAAGCGAATCGCCAGCGCGCCTTGGCTGCCGTGGAACAGGCCATCGACAGCGTGCGCACTACCGCCGAGCCCTGTGCGCCGCAGTTCGACACCTCGCCCCTGCGGCGGCTGCAAAGCTACCTGCATTTCATCCGCAGCTCGCTGCTGGACCCGCAGAACCCCCTGGCCGGTGATGAAGCCCCGGTCCGTTTGCAAGGAGTCGCCCATGCCGCGTGAGATTGCCCTGCACGGCGTCTACATGCCGAGCCTGACCGTCCTGTTCCTGGTCACCTTCCTGTTGGGCTGGGGGCTGGACCGCTTCTTCGCCTGGTGCGGCCTGTATCGCCACGCCTGGCACCCGGCGCTGCTGCGCGTCGGCCTGTTCACCTGCCTGTATGGCGCCCTGGCGCTGACCATCTACCGTTGAGGCCCTCATGTCCCTGAAACGAATCATCAGCGTCGGCGCGACCCTGCTCATCCTCGCCCTGGCGATCGTGCTGGTGCGCACGCTCTGGTCGCACTACATGGACTCGCCCTGGACTCGCGACGGCCGTGTGCGCGCCGACGTGATCAACATTGCCCCGGATGTGGCCGGTCTGGTGGTGGATGTCAGGGTGCGGGACAACCAGCAGGTGAAAGCCGGTGACCTGCTACTGCGTATCGACCCTTCCCACTATGAGGTGGTCGTAAAGCAGGCCGAAGCCCTGGTGGCGGCGCGCAAGGCCGCGCTGGACATGCGTAAGGTCAACGCCGACCGCCGGGCCGACATGGACGACCTGGTGGTCTCCCGTGAAAGCCGCGAGGACGCTGGGCACCTGGCCGCCGCCGCCCTGGCCGAGTACCAGGAGGCGGTCTCCGCCCTGGATGCCGCCCGGCTCAATCTGGCACGCACCGAAGTCCGTGCGCCGGTGGCCGGGCACATCACCAACCTCAACGTCTACAAGGGCGACTATGCCGAGCGCGGCGAAGCCACCATGGCCCTGGTGGATGACCGCTCCTTCTACGTAAACGGCTACTTCGAGGAAACCCGCCTGCCGCGCATCAAGGTAGGGGATCTCGCCGAACTCAGGCTGATGAGCGGCGAGCGCCTCACCGGGCGCGTGGACAGCATCGCCCGGGGCATCTACGACCGTGACAACCCGGAAAGCCGCGAGCTGATCGCCGACGTGAACCCCACCTTCAACTGGGTGCGCCTGGCCCAGCGGGTACCGGTGCGTATCCAACTGGACGAGGTTCCCGAAGGCGTGCTGCTGGCTGCCGGCATGACCTGCACCGTGGTGATAGGGGAGAAGGGCGCCAGGCCGGAAACTTCCGGCTGGCTCGATGGATTGTTGTTCACCCAGTAAACAGTCCTTGTTGTATCCGGCGCTGTTTGTGAAGTTTCCCGACTATTAAAATTAACCCGCCTCCCACGATGAGGCGCTTGCTGCCGTAAACATCACCGAAAGGTGTTGCGCTGTACCTTCGGCCAGTTCGTGGAGAGCTGGTCGAAGTTTCAAACTTCCAAGCACTCGGAAACTATCCAATGAAAACTCTTGCCTTGCTGGCGCTTGCCGGCATGTCTGCCTTCGCCTTGGCTGAAGAACCGGAGGAGACCGCTGTCGCCGGAGAAATCGCTATCGAGCAGTATCACTATGGGATGGAGCTCGATATCGCCAGGGTTATTTCAAAAAGTGAAATCCCCGACGTTTGTGGCGTTGTTCCGGCTTATATGACTTACGAAGACCATCAAGGCAAAATTCATCGCCTGGAATATGTGGTTTTCGGCCAGGGTTGCGGTAGTGGTTGATTCGCAGGAAGTAATTGTTTGAGCCGAACTATCGGTTTGCTTGGCGAATGAATTCGCTATATCTGCGTTGGCTGTTGCGAGAATTTACCCTCGGGCCAAGAGCCTTGTAGGAGCTGGCTTGCCAGCGAAACAGGGCCATTCGCTGGCAAGCCAGCTCCTACGGGCAATGCAGCTGCTTTCGGCATTTAACGCAGACATAGCCAATGAGTTCGCCCCCACAGAAGCGCTACTCCCTCACCCCTTCTGTGCCTTCAGGAACAGGCTGAACAGCTCCGACTGCGACTTGATCCCCAGCTTGCTGTAGATGTGCTTGCGGTGGACCTTCACCGTCTCTGCCGAGATATCCAGCTTGCGGGCGATCTCCTTGCTGGAGCAGCCACTCAGCATCAGCCGGCCGACTTCCAGCTCGCGCGTGGTGAGGGCGGTTTCCACCTTCTGCCCAGCCGCTTCCAGCTGCGCTTCCCAGGCTGGTGCCGGTGGCGGAGGGCTGGCCATGAGTTCCTTCTCGAAGGTCAGGCGCTGGCGCATCAATCCGGCAACCCAGGGCTGGATCAGGCTGAGCAGGGCAAGTTGCTCCGGGGAGAAGGGTTGGCGTGAGCCGAGGGATAGGCAGAGGGCCCTACCGCCGTCCAGGGCCACGTTCAGTTGCACCTCGTCAGCCACCACATTGAGGCGAAAGTAGCGCTGGTAGTAATCGGTCTGTTCAAAGCATTCCGGTGCCACGTCGGCCAGACGGAACAGCCCGCTGGCGTGCTGCTCGCGGCTGGCGATATAGAAGGGGTCGAGCTGGTAGAGGCCGTGCAGGTAGTCCTGGAACAGCGAGTCGGGCCCGCCATCGGCACCGGGGCATTCGGCGAACACCTGCGGCCGGCCATCGCTGAAGAGCAGGGCGACCCAGCTGTCGAAGGGCACATACTGCTCCAGCAGGCGCACCAGTGCGAGCCAGAAACCAGGACGGTCGAGCTGTTCGACCAGCCGGCCGATGGCCTGGTGCCAGGCAATGTCCTGCAAGGTTGGATTCATGTTTCTACCCCCGATGGGTTACCACGCCCGCGTAATTACTCCCGGCCCCGACGCGTTCCATACTCCGGACATGCCAGTGCGGGTGCCGAGCATTGTGACCGTTGCTCGCCCGCTGACAAGAACCAGGAGTACCCATGAAGGTCGAACTCGTCCAACTCGCCGGCCGTGACGGCGACACTGCCTACAACCTCGAACGCACCCTCCAGGCCATCGCCGCCTGCGCGCCGAATACCGACCTCGTGGTCTTCCCGGAAACCCAGCTGATGGGCTTCCCCACAGAAGAGAGCGTCGCTGCCGTTGCCGAGCCACTGGACGGCCCCAGTGTCCAGGCGGTGCAGCGTGCGGCGCGCGAGCGCAATGTCGCGGTGGTCGTCGGCGTAGCCGAGAACGACGCGGGTGCCTTCTACAACACCACGCTGCTGATCACCCCGGAAGGCATCGCCCTGCGTTACCGCAAGACCCACCTCTGGGCCTCGGATCGCGGCATTTTCACGCCCGGCGATCGTTACGCCACGGCGCTGTGGAAGGGCGTCCGCGTCGGAATCCTGATCTGCTTCGATATCGAGTTCCCGGAGAGTGCCCGCGCCCTCGGCCAGTTGGGTGCCGAACTGATCCTGGTGACCAACGGCAACATGGACCCCTATGGCCCTACCCACCGCACCGCCATCATGGCCCGCGCCATGGAGAACCAGGCTTATGCGGTGATGGTGAACCGTGTGGGCGAGGGCGACGGCGACCTGGTGTTCGCTGGCGGCAGCGCGGTGGTCGACCCCTTCGGCCAAATGCTTTGCGAGGCCGGACGCGACGAGTGCCGGCAGATCGTCGAGCTGGACATGTCCCGACTCGCGGCTGCCCGTCGCGACTACCGCTACCTGGACGAGCGGCGGTTCGTGCTGCCGGGTGAGCGCATCGACCACGCCGACGGCCGTCGCGAACTGCTGATCACCTGATTCCTTTTCGGCCGCCTATCGCAGGGTGGCCGCTTCCTGCCGACATCGGCTCTGCCACAACAATCAACAATTCGGAGTAGCGGTAATGGCTCATCTTCAGCGCACCCTGTCGCTGGGGTCGGTGGTGCTTTTCGGCATCGCCTACATGACCCCGATCATCGTCCTGGGCACCTTCGGCATCCTCGCCGACACCACTGGCGGCCTGGTACCGGCCGCCTATGTCGCAGCCTCCGTGGCCATGCTCTTCACCGCCCTGAGCTATGCGCGAATGGCCGCCGCCTTCCCCGTGGCGGGTTCGGCGTACAGCTACGTGCGCAAAGCGATCAACCCCAAGCTGGGCTTCCTCGCCGGCTGGGCAGTGCTGCTGGACTACCTCTTCCTGCCCATGGCCATCTGGCTGATCGGCGCGGCCTACTTGCACTCGGCCTTTCCCGCCGTGCCCCAGGCGGTTTGGGTGCTGGCCTTCATCGGTGTGACCACTGCCATCAACGTGGTCGGCCTGCGCCTGGCGAAGAACATCAACGGCGCGCTGATGCTGGTGCAGTTCCTGGTATTGGTCGCTTTCGTCGTGCTCTGCGTGCACTACGTGCTAGGCGATGCGAGCAAGCCGTTGTGGTCGCTGGAACCCTTCCTCAAGGAGGGTATGCAACTGCCGCTGATCATGAGTGGTGCGGCTATCGCCTGCTATTCCTTCCTCGGCTTCGACGCGGTCAGCACCCTGACGGAAGAAACGCGCGATCCGCGCCGCACCATTCCCCGCGCCATATTGCTGATCACGCTGATCGGCGGCCTGATCTTCATCGTCACTTCCTACTTCGTGCAACTGGCCCATCCATCCACCGAGTTCCATAGCGCCGACTCGGCCGCCTACGAGATCGCCCGCAACATCGGTGGCGACTTATTCGTGTCGATCTTCCTCATCGGCCTGGTCGTCGGCCAATTCACTTCAGGTCTTTCCGCGCAGGCCAGCGCCTCGCGCCTGCTGTTCGCCATGGGGCGCGATGGCGTGCTGCCGCACTCCCTGTTCGGCCGCCTGAGCGAGCGCTTTGGCACCCCGGTGGGCAGCATCGTGCTGTGCGGCGTCGTGGCCCTGCTGGCGCTGCAAATGGACGTGACCACTTCGACTTCGTTCATCAACTTCGGCGCCTTCCTGGCCTTCACCCTGGTGAATCTGTCGGTGATCTTCCATTACTGGTTGAACGGCGAGCGCCGTGGCCCGCGCGAGCTGGTGCAGTTCCTGATATTTCCGCTGATCGGAATGCTCGCGACGCTCTGGCTGATGGTCAGTCTCGACCACTTGGCGATCATCCTCGGCCTGTCCTGGCTGGCGCTGGGGTTGATCTACCTTGGCTGGCTCACCGGCGGTTTCCGCCGCCAGCCGCCGGAACTGAGCTTCGAGGAGGCCTGATGCAGCGGGGGCGGGCCCGACGGTTTCGCCCCTTCATCTTGCGGGAACTGTGGTGGTCCGGCTATTTTCGTTAAAATCTTCACGATACGTCCCGGACCACAGCCACCATGCCCGAAACCAGACCCTCCCTGACCCTCACCCTGTTGCAGGCCCGTGAAGCGGCCATGAGTTTCTTCCGCCCGTTGCTCAACCAGCACGACCTGACCGAACAGCAATGGCGGGTGATTCGCCTATTGCGACAGCACGGCGAACTGGAAAGCTACCAACTGGCTGACCTCGCCTGCATTCTCAAGCCGAGCATGACCGGCGTGCTGGCGCGCCTGGAGCGCGATGGCATGTTGGTGCGCCGCAAGGCCCCGCAGGACCAGCGCCGCGTGTTGGTGAACCTGACTGAAAAAGGCCAGCAGTGCTTCGTGTCCATGAGCTCGGGCATGGAAGCCAACTACCAGAAGATCCAGGATCAGTTCGGCGAGGCGAAGCTCAAGCAGCTCTTCGAATTGCTCAACGAACTCAAGCAGATCAAGCCCTGACGGGTGACCTTGTGGGGGTGAATTCATTCGCCAAGCAGGCCGAAGGTCTGCCTGACGGATTTCATGGGGGCAACTGCGTTGCCCTTGGCGAATGAATTCGCCCCCACAGCAAGTCGCTATGAAAAGTGCAATCGAGACTTCGTAACGTCCATTCTGAGGCCCGGGCCTCGCTTCCATAATCGCCCTGCACCCCACTTGGGTTACCGCCTGCGGCAGCGGCCTGATCCGGCTATCCGGACCGCTTCGGCCCAACGGCGCCACCTCTAACAATAAGCAGGGCCCGACATGAAAAAGCCAAACCCCCTTCTCGACGACCTCAAGGCCATCCTGCCGGCCATCGCCGCCAATGCCGCGAAGGCCGAGCAACTGCGCCAGGTGCCGGACGAGAACATCGCCATGCTCAAGGGCATCGGCCTGCACCGCGCGCTGCAGCCGAAGAAGTACGGCGGCATGGAAATCTCCCTGCCGGAGTTCGCCGATTGCGTGGTTGCCCTGGCCGGCGCCTGCGCCAGCACCGCCTGGGCCTTCAGCCTGCTGTGCACCCACAGCCACCAACTGGCGATGTTCTCTGCACGCCTGCAGGAGGAAGTCTGGGGCGAGGATTCCGACGCCACGGCCAGCAGCTCCATTGCACCGTTCGGCAAGGTCGAGGAAGTCGAGGGCGGGGTTCTGTTCAACGGCGAAATGGGCTGGAGCAGCGGTAGCGACCATGCCGAATGGGCCATCGTCGGCTGCCGTCGCAAGAATGCCGAAGGCGAGCCGGTCTACTGCTTCGCCGTGCTGCCGCGCAGCGACTACGAGATCCGTGACGACTGGTACGCCGCCGGGATGAAGGGCAGCGGCACCAAGACCCTGGTCATCAAGGACGCCTTCGTCCCCAACTACCGCATCCAGGCCGCCAAGGACATGATGGAGGGCCGCTCCGATGGCTTCGGCCTCTATCCGGACAGCAAGATTTTCTACGCGCCTTACCGCCCCTACTTCGCCAGCGGTTTTGCGGCGATCAGTCTGGGCATCGCCGAGCGCATGCTGGAGGCCTACAAGGAAAAGACCCGGAACCGCGTGCGGGCCTACACCGGCGTCAGCGTGGGCACCGCCACGCCAGCGCTGATGCGTCTGGCGGAGTCCACCCATCAAGTGGCCGCCGCCCGTTCCTTCCTTGAGAAGACCTGGCAGGAGCATGCCGAGCACGGCGAGCGCCACCAGTACCCGAGCCGCGAGACCCTGGCCTTCTGGCGCACCAATCAGGCCTACGCGGTGAAGATGTGCATCCAGTCGGTGGACCGCCTGTTCGAGGCTGCCGGCGGCACCAGCTGGTTCGAGAGCAACGAGATGCAGCGGCTGTTCCGCGACTCCCACATGACCGGTGCCCATGCCTACACCGACTACGACGTTTGTGCGCAGATCCTCGGCCGCGAGCTGATGGGGCTGGAGCCGAACCCCTCCATGGTGTGAGCCGTCGCGCCACCATTCCCACCTGCGTGCTACTTGTTCGAACCATCGCGCGGCCGTCCCATGGGGCGGCCGCCAGGAGCTGCGTCATGTCGTCTCAAGAGAATGCTTTCGACTCCCGTGCCTTCCGCCGCGCCCTGGGCAACTTCGCCACCGGGGTCACCATCGTCACCGCCACCGCACCCGATGGCACGCGTGCCGGCGTCACCGCCAACAGCTTCAACTCGGTTTCGCTCGACCCACCGCTGATCCTCTGGAGCATCGACAAGCGCTCCAGCAGCCTGGCGGTGTTCGAGCAGGCCAGTCATTTCGCGGTGAACATTCTGGCCGCCGACCAGATCGAGCTATCCAACCAGTTCGCCCGCCCGCGCGATGACAAGTTCGAGGGCGTGGCGTTCGACAGGGGCATCGGTGGTGCGCCTCTGTTTCCCGATTGCGCCGCACGTTTCCAGTGCGAGTTGCACCAGCAGGTCGATGGTGGCGACCACGTCATCCTGATCGGCAAGGTAATGGCCTTCGACGACTTTGGCCGCTCGCCGTTGCTCTATCACCAGGGCGCCTATTCCATGGTCCTGCCGCACACCCGCATGACCCAGAAGGCTGAAGGCCAGCCAGCGTCCAGCGCCTTTCAGGGACGCCTGTCGCACAACCTCTACTACCTGATGACCCAGGCGGTTCGCGGCTACCAGGCCAACTACCAGCCGAAACAGCTGGCCACCGGCCTGCGCACCAGCGAAGCGCGCATGCTGATGGTGCTGGAGAACGACGCCGGCCTCAGCCTGTGCGACTTGCAGCGCGAAGTGGCCATGCCGATGCGCGAAATCGAGGAAGCCGTGGCCATCCTCAAACGCAAGGGCATGGTGGCCGACGCCGAGGAGCGCTACGTGCTGACACCCGTTGGTGTGGACCAGGCCGAGGAACTCTGGCGCATCGCCCGTGAGCAACAGGAGAAGGTTTTTGCGCAGTTCAGCGAGGAGCAGGTGGAGACCTTCAAACAGATGCTCAAGGCGGTGATTGCGCTGGGTTGAAGCCCTGCCTGGCAATGAAAATGGCGCCCAGAGTGGGCGCCATTTTGCGGGTATGGGGTTCGCTGCCGATCCCATCCCGCAAGGCATGTTCAGCGCGCCGCCGTAGGATGGGTGGAGCTTGCGAAACCCATCAAACCTGGGTTTCGCTTCGCTCTGCCCATCGCTGCAGGCAATTCGCTGGCACAAAAAAGCCGGCGCAATCCGCCGGCTTGCCGTTTCTACCCGGACGATTCAATACACTCCACCACCACTCACCGGAGCCTGCGTCCCTTTGAACGCCGCCGCCAGGCTCTGCAGCCCACGCATCAGCACCGTGGTGTCCACGCCCACGGCGACGAAGGCGGCGCCCAGCTCGATGTAGCGCCGCGCCAGGGTCTGGTCGGCGGAGAGGATGCCAGCGGCCTTGCCGGCATTGCGGATGCGGACGATGGCGTCTTCGATGGCGGCCTGTACCTCCGGGTGGCTGGGGTTGCCGCGGTGGCCCATGGCGGCCGAAAGGTCGGCCGGGCCGATGAACACGCCATCGACGCCGTCCACGGCGGCGATCACGTCCAGGTTGGCCAGGCCTTCGAGGTTCTCGATCTGCACCAGCAGGCACATCTGCTCGTCAGCGTTATCCAGGTAGCCGGGGATGCTGTTCCAGCGCGAGGCACGCGCCAGGGCGCTACCTACGCCACGGATGCCGAATGGCGGGTAGCGCATGGCGCGGACGAGCTCGGCGGCTTGCTCGGCGGACTCCACCATGGGCACCAGCAGGGTCTGGGCGCCGATATCCAGCAGTTGCTTGATCAGCACCGCGTCGCCGACCGGTGGGCGGATGATCGGCTGCGAAGGGTAGGGCGCAATGGCCTGGAGCTGGGCCAGCAGGCTGCGCAGGTCGTTGGGCGCGTGCTCGCCGTCCAGCAGCAGCCAGTCGAAACCAGCATTGGCCGCCAGCTCGGCGCAGTAGGCATCGGCCAGACCCAGCCAGAGGCCAATTTGCGGCTGGCCGGATTGCAGGCGCTGTTTGAAGGTGTTGATCGGCAGGTCCATGGGGACTCCTTGGAAGGCGCTGACTGTAGGAGCCAGCTCTGCTGGCCAAAAGCTTCGCTAGCAAGCTCGCTCCTACAGGAGAGGCTCAGACGAAACGGCAGGCAATGGAGCCCAGTTGGTCGTAGTCGACGTGGAAGGTGTCACCGGGGTTGGCGGCCACCGGGCGGGTGAAGGAGCCGCCGAGGATGATCTGGCCGGCTTCCAGGGTGACGTCGTAGGGCGCCAGCTTGTTGGCCAACCAAGCCACGCCCTTGGCGGGGTGGTTGAGCACGGCGGCGGAAACGCCGGACTCCTCGATCACACCGTTGCGGTAAAGGATCGCCGGGACGCGGCGCAGGTCGATCTCGGTCGGGCGCACGGCGCGGCCGCCCATCACCACGCCGGCGTTGGCGGCGTTGTCGGAGATGGTGTCGAAGACCTTGCGGGTGACCTTGGTGTCCGGGTCGACCTGGTGGATGCGCGCGTCGATGATCTCCAACGCCGGGATCACCCACTCGGTGGCCTCCAGCACGTCGAAGACGGTGCAGTTCGGGCCGCGCAGGGGCTTGCCGAGGATGAAGGCCAACTCCACTTCCACGCGCGGGACGATGAAGCGGTCGAAGGGGATGTCGCTGCCTTCGTCGAAGAACATGTCGTCCAGCAACGCGCCGTAATCCGGCTCGGTGATGTTGGAGGACACCTGCATGGCGCGGGAGGTGAGGCCGATCTTGTGACCCACCAGCTTGCGACCGTCCTTGATCTTCTGCGCCACCCAGGCGCGCTGGATCGCGTAGGCGTCGTCGATTCTGATGGCCGGGTAGTCGAGGGAGAACTGGCGCACCTGCTCGCGGGAGCGCTCGGCGGTGTCGAGGCGGGCGGCGGCTTGCTGGATGATGCTGGCGTCGAGCATGGAAACCTCAGGAACTCTTGTTGAACAGGGGATGCAGGCTGCTGTGCTTGGCATCAAAGACCTGGCCGGGGCTTTCATCGATCTGCAGGGTGACACCGATGGGGCGGCGTTCCAGCAGCTCATCGAGGTGCCCGCGCAGCACTGCCAGCAGGGCGTCACCGACCTGCTTGTGCACGGCCGGACTGCGCCCGGCACCCATGCGCAAGTTGGCGTAGAGGAAGCCGTAGTCGCCCTGGCCATCGGCCACGGCGGCGTGTGCCGCGGGGTAGGCCAGCACGCGAGTGCCGCCGGTGGGGAACACCTGGCGGTCAGCCTCGTCGCGCTGTTCCAGCATGCGGTCGGCCAGCGCGCGGCACAGGCCGCCGATGTCCGTTTCGCGCTCCAGGTCGGGGGTGTAGAGCAGGACCAGATGGGGCATGGCGACGCTCCTTACAGGCGGCTGGTGGAGACGACGCCGGCCGGGTTGGAGGCCTGCGCGGCGGGAATGGCCGAGCCATCCTGCGGGGTGACCGGGAAGATGGCGTTGATCTGGCCGGTACCGGACGAGCCGAAGTAGGGGGTGACTACCTCCGCCTTGCCGTCGTACTTCGACCAGCCCAGCGCGCCCAGCAGCATGGCGGTGTCGTGCATGAAGCCTTCGCCGTGGCCCTTGACCGCGTACTCCGGGAGCATGCCGCAGAAGTCTTCCCACTCACCGTCTTCCCACATCTGCACCACACGGTGGTCGAGGGTTTCCAGGAAGGGGCTCCAGACTTTGGTAGCGAATTCCGGTGCTTGTCCGTTCTGGGCGAAGCGGTGGGACAGCGAGCCGCTGGCGAGGAAGGCGACGGTGCCGTCGTAGTGTTCTTCCACCGCCTTGCGCATGGCCCAGCCGAGGCGGGCGCTGTCGTTCAGGTAATGGGAGGTGCACAGCGCCGAAACCGAAACCACCTTGAAGTGGCGGTCCGTGTTCATGTAGCGCATGGGCACCAGGGTGCCGTACTCAGGACCCAGGGTGGTGGCGTCGTGGGCCATGGTTTCCACGCCGAGGCGGTTGCACTCCTCGGCCAGCAGGCGGCCCAGTTCGGGGTTACCCGGGAAGCCGTATTCCATGTTGGCGATGAAGTGCGGCAGCTCGTTGCTGGTGTACAGGCCTTCGAAGTTCGGCGCGCAGTTGATGTGGTAGTTGGCGTTGACCAGCCAGTGGGTGTCGAACACGACGATGGTATCGACGTTCAGCTCGCGGCAGCGGCGGCTGATCTCGATGTGCCCGTCGATGGCGGCCTGGCGGAAGCCCTGGCGCGGGCCCGGCAGTTCGGACAGGTACATGGAGGGGACGTGGGTGATCTTGGCAGCCAGAGCAAGTTTGCCCATGACGGTAACTCCTGGTCTTGTTGTCGGTCGGTTGCACGCCGGCACGGGGAGGGGAGCGGTACTCCCCTCTTTATGGAGTAGCAGTTATCTCACAGGCCCCATCGCGGGATGTGGTGACTGCCCATGGAAACGCACACGTTCTTGATCTCGGCAAAGACCTCGAAGCTGTACTGGCCGCCTTCGCGGCCAGTGCCCGAGCCCTTCACGCCGCCGAACGGCTGGCGCAGGTCGCGTACGTTCTGGCTGTTGATGAACACCATGCCGGCCTCGATGCCACGGGCCAGGCGGTGGGCCTTGCCGATGTCCTGGGTCCAGATGTACGAGGCCAGGCCGTATTCGGTGTCGTTGGCCAGGCGCAGCGCTTCGGCTTCGTCCTTGAACTTCATCAGGCAGACCACCGGTCCGAAGATCTCTTCCTGGGCGATGCGCATGCGGTTATCGACGTCGGCGAACACGGTGGGCTGGATGAACTGGCCGCGAGCCAGGTGCGCCGGCAGGTTCGCCGGGCGCTCCAGGCCGCCCGCCAGCAGGGTGGCGCCTTCTTCGATGCCGATGCGGATGTAGCCGGTGACCTTGTCGTAGTGGGCCTGGGTGATCATCGAGCCAACCTGGGTTTTCGGGTCCTGCGGGTCGCCGACGATCAGGCGCTTGGCACGGGCGGCGAACTCGGCGACGAACTGGTCGTAGACGCCTTCCTGGATGAAGATCCGCGAGCCCGCGGTGCAGCGCTCGCCGTTCAGCGAGAAGATGGTGAACAGCGCGGCATCCAGGGCGCGGTCGAGGTCGGCATCATCGAAGATCAGCACCGGGCTCTTGCCGCCCAGCTCCATGGAGTACTTCTTCAGGCCGGCGGTCTGCATGATCTTGCGCCCAGTGGCGGTGCCGCCGGTGAAGGAAATCGCGCGCACGTCCGGGTGGCGGACCAGGGCGTCGCCAGCGGTGCCACCGTAGCCCTGCACCACGTTGAGCACGCCTTTCGGGATGCCGGCTTCCAGCGCCAGACGGCCCAGTTCGTTGGCGGTCAGCGGCGACAGCTCGCTCATCTTCAGCACCGCGGTGTTGCCCAGCGCGAGGCAGGGCGCGGTCTTCCAGGTGGCGGTCATGAACGGCACGTTCCAGGGTGAGACCAGGCCACAGACACCCACGGGCTGGTAGAGGGTGTAGTTGAGCATCTGATCGTCCACCGGGTAGCTGTGGCCGTCCATGCGGGTGCAGACCTCGGCGAAGAACTCGAAGTTGTGCGAGGCGCGGGGGATCAGCACATTCTTCGTCTGATGGATCGGCAGGCCGGTATCCAGGGTTTCCAGCTCGGCCAGGTGCGGCACGTTCTGGTCGATCAGCTCACCCAGCTTGCGCATCAGCTTGGCGCGTTCCTTGGCCGGGGTGTTGGCCCACTTGGGGAAGGCGTCCTTGGCGGCGGCCACGGCGGCGGCGATTTCTTCGGCCCCGCCGCTGGCGACTTCGCCGATGGCATCGCCGGTGGCCGGGTTGTAATTGACGAAGACCTCTTTGCTCTCGACTTCCTGGCCGTTGATCCAGTGCTTGATCATGTTGCTCATGCCTCTTGTTGCTTGCTGGCGAAGAAGGCCTCTTCGCTGACGATTCGGTTGACCAGGCGGCCCACGCCTTCCACTTCCACCACCACTTCATCGCCGGGCACCACGTCGGCCAGGCCTTCCGGCGTGCCGGTGGCGATCATGTCGCCCGGCTGCAGGGTCATGAAGCTGGAGAAGTATTCGATCAGGTAAGGGATGTCGAAGATCATGTCCGCGGTGGTGCCTTCCTGTTTCAGCTCGCCGTTCACCCAGGTGCGCAGCTTCAATTTCGAGGGATCGGGCACGTCGGCGGCGTCGACAATCCAGGGGCCGACCGGGGTGGTGGCATCGCGGTTCTTCACCCGCAGGTTGGGCCGGTAGTAATTCTCCAGGTAGTCGCGGATGGCGTAGTCGTTGCAGACGGTGTAGCCGGCCAGGTAGGCGAGGGCGTCCTCGCGCTTGACGTTGCGCGCCGGCTTGCCGATCACCGCCACCAGTTCGCACTCGTAGTGCATGTAGGCGACGTTGTCCGGGCGCCAGGTGGCCTGGTTGTGGCCGGTGTAGGTACCCGGCGACTTGATGAAGGCCAGCGGCTCGGTGGGCGCCTTGAAGGACAGTTCGGCGGCGTGGTCGGCGTAGTTCAGCCCCAAGGCGAACATGCTGCCGGTAGCGGGCGGCAGCCACAGGACCTGGTCTTCGGCGAGCAGGCGGCCATCGGCAAGGCGGACAGCATTGCCTGCTTCCACGGTCACGGCGTGGACTTCGCCCTGGTAACGGATGCGTGCGTGTTTCATCTCGGGCTCCTTATTCCGCAACCACGGTGTTGGCGAGGCGGCCGAGGCCGCTGATTTCCACTTCCACGAGGTCACCGGGCTGCACGTCGACGCGGCCTTCCGGGGTGCCGGTGATCAGCACGTCACCTTCGTGCAGGGTCATGAAGTCGCTGATCTCCTCGATCAACTGGGGAATACCGCGCACCAGGTTGGCGGTAGTGTTTTCCTGGCGCAGTTCACCGTTGACGAAGAGCTTGAGCGTTAGGGTGTGCGGGTCCTGAATCTGCGCGGCGGGGACGAATTCCGGGCCGATGGGGCAGAAGCCGTCGCGGCACTTGGCCTTCACTGCCGGGCGGTAGTAGCTCTCTTCCGGCAGGCTGAACTCGTTGACGATCACGTAGCCGGCCACATGGGCCATGGCGTCTTCGGCACGCACACGGCTGGCGCTCTTGCCGATCACCACACCCAGCGCCGGGCCGGGTTGCAGGTGCTCGACGCCCTTCGGATACACCACCGGTTGGCCGTGGCCGTTGCGGGTATTTGGGGTCTTGATGAACAGCACCGGCTTGACCGGCGGCTTCTGGTAGGGGGGCTGCTGGAATTCGTCCAGACGGCTCTCCAGCAGGCCCTGGTAGTTCAGCGCGACGCCGAACAGGGTGCCGGTGGCGACGTGGTCGAGTGCAGGGCGCATGGTGGTCTCCTGTGGATAAAAAGCGGGTGGACCGTGACAGGGGCGCCACCCGTAACGAGGTTTTCATTAATGTGTTAACGTTATATTTAACATGTTAATGATCGTCAAGCCTTGCGTCTTCGCCTTTCGTCATCGAAGGTGTGCAAAGGCAGCGGAGAAAGGTCGCCATGTCAGAGCGCCAGCCCATTCCCAACATCAACATCGGCCAGGTCTACGACCAGCGTTACGCCGACTCCGAGGTGCATTACGAGGCCCTGGGCAAGCTGGCGGACTTCTTCGGCCGCAACATGCCGGTGCATCGCCACGACCGGTTCTTCCAGGTGCACTACGTGAAGAGCGGTGCGGTGCGGGTGTACCTGGATGAGCAGCAGTACCGCCAGGAAGGCCCGCTGTTCTTCCTCACGCCACCGACCATCCCGCATGCCTTCGTCACCGAGCAGGACGCCGATGGCCACGTACTCACGGTTCGTCAGCAACTGGTCTGGCCGCTGCTGGAGGCCGAGCAGGGCCTGGCTGACGGTCCGCAGATTGCGCCGGTGTGCGTCGCCTTTTCGGAGCTGGGGGAGGAATACCGCGAGGAAGTGCAACGCCTGGATTTACTCTTCGACCAGTTGCGCAGCGAGTTCGGTGCCCAGCGTCCGGGGCGCGAGGCGAGCCTGTCGGCGCTGACGCGGCTGATCTTCATCAGCCTGCTGCGTTTGTCGGCCCGTTCGCTCAAGGCGCAGCCGGCGCGTCACGAAGACCTGCAGGTGTTCCACCGCTTCAACGGGCTGATCGAGGCGCACTACCGCGAGCACTGGCCCCTCGTGCAGTACGCCAGCCAGATGGGGGTGACCGAGGCGCGCCTGAACGACATCTGCCGACGCATCGCCGACCTGCCATCCAAGCGCCTGATCCACGACCGGGTGATGCAGGAGGCCAAGCGCCTGCTGCTGTTCACCGGCAACTCGGCCAACGAGATCTGCTACCAGCTGGGCTTCAAGGACCCGGCCTACTTCAGCCGCTTCTTCGCCCGCAACGCCGGCATGAGCCCCGGGGAGTATCGCCATCGCCGGGCCGGGGACAAGGAAGAGGCCTGGCGCTGATCCGCTCATGGCCCGGACGTTGGGCCTCCTTCCTCGGCGCCAACCTGCGGCAGGACTGCGTCCCGCCTGGCGAATGAATTCGCCCCTGCAGGACCGTGCCGGAGGGAAGCCGGGAATCACCCCTTTCCCCTTGGGAGAGGGGGCGGGCGGTCTACCAGAGCGCCAGGGTGTAGCCGAGGATGATGCGGTTCTCGTCGATGTCCTGGGTCAGGCCGTCGCCTGAGCGGAAGGTGACGTTGCGCAGGCGGATATTGAAGCCGCGCAGGCTGCCGCTCTGCACCACATAGGCGAGGTCGGTGTCGCGTTCCCATTCGCGGCCGTCACGCACTGCGCCCTGTTCCACGCCATCGCCGCTGACGTATCGGGTCATGAAGCTCAACCCCGGAATACCCAGGCTGGCGAAGTCGTAGTCATAGCGCAGTTGCCAGGAGTCTTCCTCGGGCTTGGTGAAGGTGTTGTAGGTCACCAGGTTGACCACGAAGGGATCTCCACCGGTGAGGAAGGGGAAGGCGCTATCGCCGGACAGGCGCTGCCAGGCGGCAGAGAAGCGCTGGGCGCCGGCGGTCAGGCTGAACATGCCGTTGAAGTTGCGGTTGTCGACGCGCCCGGCCTTGCCTGCCCCCGTATCGCGGCTGTCGAAGTAGCGCAGGTCGCTGCGCAGGCTGAGGCCCTCGCCCAGGGGCAGGGTGTGCACCAGGCCGGCGAAGTGCTGGCGGTAGATGTCTTCCAGCTCTGAGGTGTACGCCGTCAGCGCGAGGCTAGGCGTTAGCGCATAGGTGCCACCGGCGAAGTCGAAGTGCTCGCTGGTCTGGCCGGCGTAGCCGATGTCGTCTCGGCTGGAGGAGTCCCGCAGGTTGGTCTCGGTCAAGCGCCCGGCATTCAGGGTCAGGCCATCCAGCTCCTGGCTGGTGAGCAGGCCGCCGGTGAAGGTCGAAGGCAGCAGGCGGGTGTCGTTGTACATCGCCACCGGCAGGGTCGGCTGCAGGGTACCCAGGCGCAGCACGCTCTTCGAGGCGCGCAGCTTGGCGGTCAGGCCCAGCTCGCTGTAGTCGTCCACCGGTTCCTTGCTGGAGGGGCCGAAAGGCAGTAGGCCAGTGCCTCGGCGGTCGCGACTGGAGTCGAGCTTCACCCCCAGCTCGCCCAGGGCATCCAGGCCGACGCCGATGCTCCCCTCAGTGAAGCCGGACTCGAAGCGGGCGATGAAGCCCTGGCCCCATTCGGCTGCCTTCGACTGGGGCGCGCCATCCTGGCGGAAATCGCGGTTGAGGTAGACGTTGCGCAGCTCGAGGCTGGCCTTGCTGTCGCCGGCCAGGTCGGCGACGGCGGGCGTGCTGCAGGCGAGCGCCAGCAGGGTGAGGACGGTTGCTTCACGAGTGCGTTGCAGGTGGGGCCTGATCATTGTTCTTGTCTCCAGAGGCCGTTGCGATGGCGCCGACACCAGGTGGGGCCAAGTGGCGGCGACGCAGATTACTAGCATCTGATTAATATCTTAACAATCAATATTTTTGTGTTTCCCTGCCAGGCTTCCGGCGTCAGGGCTTTGCCGGTAATGATGTGTGAATTTATTAAGTAATTGAGTAATAAGGTTTTTTATTCTGTTCGTGGAATGGGTGTGACGAACATGGCTTCTGGCAAAGAGTTGTCTGTGGTTGACAGTGTCATTATAAAGGTTAATGTGTTAACGAGATCTTGAATCTGTTAACGAGATCGGCGCTGCCGATGCTGCATTGCGGGCTTGGCAGGCACACACGCGAGTACAAGAACAACGAGGCTCACCCCCATGAAGATGTCCAAGCTTGCCGTCCTGCTGGCTGCTGCCTGCGTTTCCTCCGCTGCCTTGGCGGAACCGGTCTACACCCTCAAGGTCGCGCACTTCCTGCCCGCCAATTCCAATGCCCAGCGCAACATCATCGAACCTTGGTGCCAGCAGCTCGCCAGCGAATCGGCCGGCCGCCTGAAATGCCAGCTCTATCCCTCGATGCAGTTGGGGGGCACCCCGGCCAAGCTGGCCGACATGGCGCGCAATGGCGTGGCCGACATCGTCTGGACGGCGCCGGCCTACTCGGCAGGCAAGTTCCCGCGCATCGAGGCCATGGAACTGCCCTTCATGCTGCCGGCGGGGGCCAAGGCAAGTAACCCGATCATCTGGCAGTACTACGAGCAGTACGCCAGGGACGACTTCAAGGGCTACAAGGTGCTGTCCATCCATGGTGACGGCGGCATGGACATCCACACCCGTGGCAAGGCCGTGGCCAGCCTCGATGACCTGAAGAATCTCAAGTTGCGTGCTTCCAGCCGCACCGCTGCGAAACTGGTGGAAGCCCTTGGCGCCGCCCCGGTGAGCATGCCGCCGGCGCAGATGACCGAGTCCATCTCCAAGGGCGTGGTCGACGGTGCTCTCGCCTCTTGGGAAGTGGTGCCGCCGACCAAACTGGACGAGGTAACCGACCACCATTCCTCCATCCCAGCCGGCCAGCCCGCGTTCTCCTACACCGTGCTCGCCATGCTGATGAACGAGCGCAAGTTCAACAGCCTGCCCGAGGACCTGCGTGCCATCATCGAGCGCAACAGTGGCCCGACCTTGAACGAGCGCTTCGCCACGGCCTGGGACAGCTTCCTCGACAAGGCCCGCAATGCGACGCCGGCCGCGCAGATGGTGGCCATCGACGAGTCCGCCTACGCGGCCATGCGCCAGGCTGCCGCCCCAGTGGCCGAGGCCTGGGCGAGTGAGGCCAGCGACAAGGGGCTGGATGGCAAGGCCCTGCTGGAAGGCGCCCGCAGCCTGTCGACCCAGGCCCGGTGACCCGCGATGAACGAGTCCCTTTCCTATGACGCCGCGCCCGAAACGGGGCGCGGCACCGCGGGCCGCCTGTTGTACCGCGTGACCCAGGGGTTCGCCCTGGGTGGCGGGTTGATTCTGCTGGCGCTCGTGGCCATGTCCTTGCTGTCGGTTATCGGCCGCAAGCTGTTCGCCACGCCGGTCCATGGTGATATCGAACTGATGGAGATTGGCGCAGCCGTGGCCATCGCCGCCTTCCTGCCGCTTTGTGAACTGCGTGGCCAGCACATCAAGGTGGATGCCTTCACCCTGAAACTGCCGGCGCGGGCCCAGGCCTGGCTGGATGCCTTCGCACATACCCTCTGTGTGATTGCCGCCCTGGTGCTGGCCTGGCGCACCGGCCTGCAGGTGCTGGAGAGCCGAGAGTACGGCGAAGTTTCGACCCTGCTCTCGGTCCCCCTGTGGATACCCCTGCTGTTGATCGTGCCGAGCCTGCTGTTGCTGGCCGTCGCCGCCGCTGCCCGAACCCTCCATTGCCTTGCCCGGGAGCAACACGCATGAGCGGACTCAGTCTTGGCCTGCTGGCGCTGGCCGCCACCTTCACCCTGTTGGTGCTGCGCGTGCACATCGGCCTGACCATGCTGGTGGGCGGCGCCTTGTGCTTCCTAGCGGTAAACGATGGGGACTTCTCGGCGCTGCTGTTCAGCCTGAACAACCTGGCCTGGTCGCGTCTGTCCAACTACGACCTGGCGGTGATCCCGCTGTTCGTACTGATGGGCCAGTTCGCCACCCACGGTGGCCTGTCCAAGGCCATCTTCCGTTGCGCTGCAGCCTTCGTCGGTCACTTGCGCGGCGGCCTGGGGATGTCCGCCATTGGTGCTTGCGCCGGTTTCGGCGCCATCTGCGGTTCCTCACTGGCCACCTCGGCCACCATGAGCCAAGTGGCGCTGCCGGAGCTGCGCCGGCACAACTATTCCGGTCGCCTGGCCACCGCCACCGTGGCTGCCGGAGGTACGCTGGGCATCCTGATCCCGCCATCGGTGCCGCTGATCATCTACGCGGTGCTGACCCAGGAATCCATCGCCAAGCTGTTCGTCGCGGCAGTGGTACCGGGTCTGCTGGCCGCTGTGGGCTACCTGATCGTGGTGCGCCTGATGGTCGCCCGCGAGCCAGAGGGTCACCAGCACAGCGAGCCGGCCAGCGCGGCCGAGCGAATCAAGGCGTTGCTGCAGGTAGTGCCGGTTCTCGGCGTGTTCCTCGTGGTGATCGTCGGGATCTACGGCGGTTGGACCAACCCCACCGAAGCCGCCTCCATCGGCGCTGCCGCCTGTGGCCTGCTGGCGCTGACGCAGGGCGGCCTGCGTTGGGAAGGTCTGCAACGCTGCCTGCTGGGCACGGCCGAAACCTCGGGAATGATCTTCCTGGTGCTGCTCGGCGCCGACCTGCTCAATGCCGGCCTCGCCCTGACGCAGATGCCTACCGAACTGGCCGAGTGGGTCAAAGCCAGTGGCCTGGCGCCGATCCTGGTGCTCAGCGCCATCCTGCTGCTCTACCTGCTGCTGGGCTGCGTGATGGACTCCCTGGCGATGATCCTGTTGACCATCCCGATCTTCTACCCGGTGATCATGGGCCTGGAGTTCTTCGGCATGACCGAGGTGGAGAAGTCCATCTGGTTCGGCATCCTCGCCCTGATGGTGGTGGAAATCGGCCTGATCCACCCGCCGCTGGGGATGAACCTGTTCATCGTCAACAAGGTGGCGCGCGACGTGCCCTACCTGGAAACCGCGAGGGGCGTGCTGCCGTTCCTCGCCTCCGATCTGTTGCGCATCGTCCTGCTGGTGGCCTTCCCCGGCATCTGCCTCTGGCTGCTCAGCCTCTGATCCCGATGCGCGCTGACCGGTTGGCGTAGAGCGAAGCGAAACCCAACGGGCGGAGCCACGGCCCGGCTCCGCTGGTGGGTCGATAAAGCGCGACCCACCCTTGGCCCGCGTGCTGACCGGTAGGTTGGCGTAGAGCGAAGCGAAACCCAACGGACGGAGCCAAGGCCCGGCCCCGCCGGTAGGTCGATAAAGCGCGACCCACCCTACGGCTGTGCGCTGGCGGTGTTCCGACGGCGTCGCCATCCTACAGATGCAGGATGAGGCTCACTGGTCCTCCTTCGGGGCGCTGGCGATGTCTCGCCCCAATTGGCGCTGTCGAGGCAACAACCAGGCGCAATAGCCCAGCAGCAAGACGCCGGCGCAGGCCATGGCCCAGGGGGCGCCGACGTACTCGGCCAGCACGCCCACCAGCAGTCCGCCGATGGCGTCGAAACCGAAGCGCGTCGAGGTGTAGAGCGATACCACGCGGCCGCGCAGGCGTTCCGGGGCGAGGCTCTGCAGAAGGATGTTGGTGCCGACGTTGCAGTTGGTGATGGCGAAGCCGAGTACGGCCATGGCCAGCAGTGAAACAATCAGTTGTTCGCTCGCGGCGAAGGCCAGCAAGCCCGCGCCGCCCGCCAGCGCACACGCCATGATGCTGTTGACCAGACTTGGCAGCGCGTGGCGATTGGCGAGGAACAGCGTGCCCAGCAACGAGCCCAGTCCAGCGGCGCCCCAGAGCCAGCCCAGGGTGCGTGCGTCGCCAACGAAGATGTCCTTTGCGAACACCGGTAGCAGCACGGCGTAGCTGGACGCGGTGAGATTGACCACCAGCACGCTGAGCATCATCAGGCGGATGGTCGGCCGGCTGGCGACATAGGCAAGGCCCTCGCGAAAGACATCCCCAGTGGAGCCGGCGGCGCGTGGCGTCGGGGCCATGCGGATCACCAGCAGACCGGTCGCCAGGCCCAGGTAGGACAGGGCATTGAGCGCAAAACAGGTCGCCTCGCTGGTGAAGCCCAGCAGCAGGCCGGCCAGCGGCGGGCCGACGAAGCGCGAGCTGTTGAACAGCATGGCGTTGAGCGCCAGGGCGTTGGGCAAGTCCTCCTTGCCGCTGACGAACTGGCTCAGGAGGGACTGGCGCAAAGGTGTGTCGAAGGCGTTGAGGATGCCCAGCAGCGCCGCCATGGTGACGATCAGCGTGGGGCTGATCAGGTCAGTGGCCGTGAGCAGTGCGAGGGCGATGGCCTGCAAACCGAGCAGGCCTTGCACGCCGATCAGCAGGCGGCGTTTGTCGTGGCGGTCGATCCAGGCGCCGGCCAGTGGACCGACGAGCAATTGCGGCAACAGAGACGCAAAGGTCGTGACGCCCAGCAACGCGGCCGAACCGGTGAGGCGATAGATCAACCAGGCCAGCGCCACCTGCTGCAGCCAACTGCCCAGAGTGGAAACGGCCTGGCCGGCGAAATACAGGCGGAAATTACGGTGGCGCAGGGCGCGGATTGCGGTTGGCCAAGGGCGAGGATCAGGCATTCGAGTGAGCACGGAAAGCGGCGAAGGATGAAAGTTAATATATTAACTTGAACCAGTTGCCCCTGTGCCTGCTCGTTGATCTTAAAGGGATCGATTCAACATCAACGACGTTGATGTTCTCTATCTGGAGTGATCACTTCTTAATCAACGCCCCATCCGTAAGATTGGCTCCGTACCCAGTTACCAGCCCCCTCGAGGAGCCCACGATCATGAAAACCCAAGCCTTCGCTGCCCTGTTCATCGCCGCCCTGAGCACCTCCGCCTTCGCCCTGCCGTCCGACTATCAGCCGGTGCTGGGTGAGTCCCGGGAAGCCACCACTCTCCAGGTCATCGAGCCAGTGGCTGCTGAAGGTGGCTTCATGGTGCTGGACCGCGTCGCTGAAGGCGGTTCCGACCGTACTCAAGGTTTCCGTGTAGCCGAAAGTGGCTCCGACCGTACCCATGCCTTCCGCGTCGCTGAAGGTGGTTCGGATCGTCTGCTGCAGGCTCAACGCGTCAGCTGATTCCAACGCGCTGCAACCCCTCGAAGCCCGGCGGACGCCGGGCTTTTTGTTTATGGCCGCACAGCCACTGGCAGGCGCCTGTGCCTGTAGACCGTAGGATGGGTTGAGGTACGAAACCCATCGTCACCGAGTTGATAGGTTTCGCATGCTCACGGAACGCCGCGCCATCGTGTGGGCGAACGAGTTCGAACCCATGCCGAGGTCGAGCTGGCGAGCGAGGTCCTTGTTGGACAGGCCGTCGAGGCGCTGCAGGTCAGCAGCTCCACGACGCGGCGTTCGTCCTGGCACAGAGCCGGTTGCAGTGGGTCGAAATCGCGGTAATGGTCGAGGTAGTCGCGGTGGGGGCGGGCGTCCATGCGCAACAGCTGGAAGTCGCGGGCGCGAAGCTGTGGATCGACCCGGTAGAAGGCGAAGCAGGAAGCCGGGACCACCCGGCTGACGGCGTGCAGGCAGTGCAGGCCGAAGTCATCGTGCATGGCGCATCCTCCTGAACGGAAGAGCGCGGCATGGCCGCGCTCTTGAATGGGCCTGGCGCCTTTAGGTGTCGCCGACGCGCAGCTGATCCTTACCGGGCTTCCTGGAAGCCGATCGCCAGTGCGTTGACGATGGTGTCGATCTGCTCCTTCTCGATCACCAGCGGCGGCGAGAGGATGATCTTGGTGCCCACCGGACGCACCATCACGCCGTTGGCGCGGGCGATCTCGGCCACGCGGTTGGCGTAGCCACCCATGGGGTCGATGGGCTCGCGGCTGGTCTTGTCGCTCACCAGGTCCAGCGCGACCATCAGGCCCTTGCCACGCACTTCGCCCACGGCGGCGAAGCGTTCCGGGAAGGTGGCCAGACTCTTGAGCAGGTAGTCGCCCTGTTTCGCGGCGTTGGCCGGCAGGTTTTCCTTCTGCACGATGTCGAGGTTGGCCAGTGCGGCGGCGCAGGCCACCGGGTGCCCGGAATAGGTGTAGCCATGCATGATGGCGCCGGTGAAGTTGCCATTGCCGGCGAAGGCCTGCTCGATGCGCTCGTTGACCACGGTGGCACCCAGCGGGATGTAGCCGGAGGAGATGCCTTTGGCCAGGCACATGATGTCCGGCTTCACGCCCCACAGGCGGCTGCCGAACATGGAGCCGGAGCGGCCGAAGCCGGTGACGATTTCGTCGGCGATCAGCAGCACGCCGTATTTGTCGCAGACCTTGCGGATCAGCGGCCAGTAGTTCTCCGGCGGCACGATCACGCCGCCAGCGCCCTGGATCGGTTCGGCGATGAAGGCGGCCACGGTGTCCGGGCTCTGGAACTGGATTTCGCGCTCCAGCAGGTCAGCGCAGATCTGCCCGAGTTCTTCCGGGTCCTGGCTGTAGGGGTTGCGGTAGAGCCAGGGCGTGTCGACGTGGAAGCAGCCCGGCAGCAGCGGCTCGTAGTTGCGGCGGAACACGGTGTTGCCGTTGACCGACGCCCCGCCGAAGTGGGTGCCGTGGTAGCCCTGGCGCAGGGAAATGAACTTGGTGCGGTCGGCCTGCCCTTGCAGCTTCCAGTACTGGCGAGCCAGCTTCAGGGCGGTTTCCACGGCGTCCGAGCCACCGGAGCTGAAGGCCACGCGGCGCATGCCCTCCGGTTCCAGCATGTCGATCACCAGGCGAGACAGCTCTTCGGCGCGCGGGTGGCTGATGCCGTCGAACAGCTGGAAGTATTCCAGTTCATCCAACTGGGCGGTAATGGCCGCTTTGATCTCCGCCCGGCCGTGGCCGACGTTGACGTTCCACAGGCCTGCCACGCCATCCACCAGGCGATTGCCCTTGTCATCGATGACGAAGCAGCCCTCGCCGCGGAGGATACGGATGGGTTCGCGCTGCTTCATCTCGTTGGGGTGCAGCATGGGGTGCCAGAAGGCGCTGTCGCGGGTACTCATGTGAAATCTCCTCTAGGGCAGCGGTGCAAGCTGCGTGGCTGCATTTGTGCCTCAAACGGTCGACGAATACTTGCATCTGCCTGCCACGGGGTTTGCCTTTTTCTGCCAGAGCGGCTGGCAGCCATTGGCAAGTTCGGCGGCAGCCAGGATCAAGATCGCGCCCAGGGCTTGGCGCACAGTTTCTCTCGACTATCCGAGTGACCCGGTCGCCATGACGGCCGAGCGAGAAGAGGAATCGAGATGAGCATTGCCCTTGACCCCCGCGTGACGGCCTTCGTCCACGCCCACCACGGCCTGTTGATCGACGGCCAGTCACGGTCTGCGCTGTCCGGCGCCGAGATGCCCGTGCACAACCCGGCCACGGGCGAGGAACTGGCCCGTGTCGCCGTGGCCGGCAAGGCCGATGTGGATCTGGCTGTGGCCGCGGCGCGGCGTGCCTTCGAAGGCAGCTGGGCGGCCCAGCGCCCGGCCGACCGCGAACGCCTGCTGCTGAAGTTGGCCGACCTGCTGGAGGCCCATGGCGAAGAGCTCGCGCAGCTGGAAACCCTGAACAACGGCAAGTCGATCAACCTGTCGCGGGCCATCGAGGTCGGCGCCGGCGTCGAGTACGTGCGCTACATGGCCGGCTGGGCCACCAAGATCGAAGGCAAGAGCCTGGACCTGTCCATCGGTGCCATTCCCGGCGGCAAATTCCGCGCTTACACCGTGCCCGAGCCGGTTGGCGTGGTCGGCGCCATCGTGCCGTGGAACTTCCCGCTGTTGATGGCCCTGTGGAAGGTCGTCCCGGCGCTGGCTTGCGGCTGTACCGTGGTGCTCAAACCCGCTGACGAGACCCCGCTGACCGCCCTGCGACTCGGCCAGCTGTGCCTGGACGCCGGCATCCCCGCCGGTGTGGTGAACATCGTCACCGGCGTCGGTGCCGAGGCCGGCGCGGCACTGGCGGCGCATCCGGGTATCGACAAGCTGGCCTTCACCGGCTCGACCCCGGTGGGCAAGCTGATCGCCCACTCCGCGGTGGAGAACATGACCCGCTTCACCCTGGAGCTGGGGGGCAAGTCGCCGGTGATCGTGCTCGACGACACCGCCCTGGACAACGCTGCCGCAGGTGCTGCCGGGGCGATCTTCTTCAACAATGGCCAGGTCTGCACCGCCGGCTCGCGCCTCTATGTGCAGCGCAAGTCGTTCGACCAGGTTCTGGAGCGCCTGCACGGCATTGCCACCTCCCTCAGCATCGGCGCGGGCCTGGACCCGAGCGCGCAGATCAACCCGCTGATCTCCGCCAAGCAGCAGCGCCGCGTGCTGGGCATGATCGACAGCGGCCGCGCCCAGGGCGCCAGCGTCATCTGCGGCGGCGAGGCCCACGGCGAGCAAGGCTTCTTCGTCAAGCCGACGGTGATTGCCAACGTGCGCCCGGACATGCAGGTGGTGCGCGAGGAAATCTTCGGCCCGGTGCTGGTGGCCACGCCCTTCGACGAAATCGACGAAGTGGTTCGCCTGGCCAACGACAGCCCCTACGGCCTCGCCGCGAGCATCTGGTCCAACGACCTGAAGCAGGTGATGGGCCTGATCCCGCGCCTGAAGGCCGGCACCGTGTGGGTCAACGCCCACAACCTGCTGGACCCCTCCATGCCCTTCGGCGGCTTCAAGCAGTCCGGCATCGGCCGCGAGATGGGCCATGCGGCGATCGAGGCCTTCACCGAGAACAAATCCGTGTGCATCGCCTACTGAGCGACGCTCCCCCGCATCCACCCGTGAGGAACACAAGAATGAACAAGACCTCCACCAATGGCCTGGACGTGACGGCACCGGCTGCGCCCGTTGCGTCCGCCCGGCCGGCAAAGAAAGCCCTGGGCTTCACCACCATGATCGCCATCTGTATCGGCGTCGTGGTGGTTCAGGGCGCGATGATGTCGGCGTTGCAGGGACTGGGCTTTGGCGGCCTCGGCTTCATCGCCGCCTTCGCCGTGGCCTTCATCCTGGCGCAGTGCTACGTGCAGAGCTTTGCCGAGCTGTCGCTGATGTTTCCCCAGGCGGGGACCCTGGCGACCTACACGCAGAAGGCCATCGGTCACTTCCCCGCCATCGTTGCGGTGTTCGCCGGCTACGTGATCGTGGCGATGTTCGGGCTTTCCGCCGAGCTGCTACTGGTGGATGCGATCCTCGACAAGCTATTCCCCGGCGTCTTCCCCGCCACCCTGGTGCCGCTGTCCATCCTGGTCGTTCTCACGGTGCTGAACATCCTCGGCACGGATGTGTTCGCCAAGCTGCAGAACGTCTTCACCTTCGCCATGGTGGCGGCTCTGTTGCTGGTGGGCCTGAGCGCGGTGGGCGGGCTGGCCGAAGCACCGGCGGCAGGCTTCGTGCCTGACGTTAACTGGGGCTGGGATGGCATTCTCGATGGCAGCTTCATCGGCCTGGTGGCCCTTGCCATGTGGCTGCTGGTGGGGGCCGAGTTCATCTGCCCGCTGATTGGCGAGGTACGCCAGCCGGAGCGCAACATCCCGCGCTCGATGACGCTGTCGCTGACCATCACCTTCACCCTGTTCGTGATTTTCTGCGTCGGCGCCAGCCGCTACCTGTCGGTGGAAACCCTGACGACCTCGCCGTTGCCGTATCTGGACTATGTGTTCGCGGTGTTTGGCAAGGGCGCGGTGATCATCGCCACGGTCATGGCGCTGACCGCCACCTGTTCGACCGTCAACACGGTGCTGGCAGCGGTACCCCGCATGCTCTGCGGCATGGCCGAGAACGGCCAGGCCTTCCCGCAGATGCAGGTGCTGCACAAGCGCTTCGGCACGCCGTGGATGGCCATCGTCTTCGTGGCGATCATCATCGCCCTGCCGTTCTTGCTGATGGGGCCGGATTCCATCATCACGCTGCTGATCGCGGCGTCCACCAGTTGGCTGCTGGCCTACATCATCGCCCACGTCAACGTGATGGTGCTGCGTCGACGCCAGCCGGACCTGCCGCGCCCCTACAAGTCAGCCTTCTACCCGCTGCCGCAGATCGTCGGCATCCTCGGCATGGGCTACATCGCGCTGAACAATTCCCCGTCGCCGGAGATGACTCAGACGGTGTACCTGCTGACTGGCGCGGTACTGGGGCTGGTGGGCCTGATTGCCTTGGCGTGGGTCAAGCTGGTGATGAAACGCAAACTCTTCGAACCGGATATCTGAGGTTCGCCAGGGCGATTCAAGGGCCGCAATGCGGCCCTTTTTCATGTGCGCCCGTGGGCGAGTGAGTCAGCGGCGATGATGGCTTGCTGATACATTATTAACATGTTAATTATGTGGCCATAACGACAAGGCCGGCTTCAGCCCGCTCCGGAGGTGTCCGATGGTTACCCCAGCTGTCCGCTCCCATGATTTCGATTCCTGGCTCCGTGCCCTACAAGGTGTTTGCGGGCGCTTCGAGTCGCGGCCGGCGCTCAGCCAAGGCCTGTTCATCGGCGAGATCGCCCGCCAGGATATCTCCGGCCTGGAGGTCGCGCAGATTCGCACCAATGCCGGGATGATCAGCCGCCAGCGTACCTCCATCGATCACGACGACGATCGCCACTGCTTCCTGGTCGTCCAGCGCAGCGGCCGCGCCCAGTTGCGCCAGAACGGCGAAAGCGTCGAACTGGCACCCGGCGAAATGGCCCTGATGGATTCGGCGCGCGCTTGCGAGATCCTGCCCCGCGGGCTGATCGAGCACGCTTCTTTCCATTTGTCCCGCGAGGACGTCTGCCGCCATTTGCCGGAGGGCCGGCCGACCTTTGGCAAACTCTCCCAGCACTGCGCCAGCGGCCGTGTGCTGCGCACCCTGGTGGAGCAGATCTGCGGCGGTGAACTGGACCATTACGCCGGCCTGGAGGAGGGCGATGCCCTGCAGGAAGCGCTGATCGCCCTGCTGGCGCCGACCCTCAAGCAGCAAGCCGGACAAACCACCAGCGAACTGGACGGCTCCCACAATGCCGGCCTGCGCAGCCTGGCCCAGCAATTGATCGACCAGTCCCTGTCGGAACCCGGCTTGACGCCGCTGGCCCTGGCCAAGCAACTGAATATCTCGGTGCGACAGCTCTATCGGCTATTCGAGGACCAGGGCGACAGCGTCTGCCGCTTCATCCAGCGTGCGCGCCTGAAGCGCAGCGCCGCCGACCTCGCTAACCCGCGCCTGCGCAATGACTCGATCACGGATATCGCCTTTCGCTGGGGCTTTACCGATTCCGCGCATTTCAGCCGCACATTCAAGAAGCACTTCGAGCAGTCACCGAGGGAATATCGCGCAAACGCGTTCATCGGTTGAGGGTGCGGGTTTGTAGGAGCGGGCTTGCCCGCGAAGCTCTTCTGGCGCCGTTTTCGCGAGCAAGCTCGCTCCTACAGGGCGATCCTCTGTTTCAACTTCCGCACTACGCCGCGCACCCCCGGCTCGTAGACGTCCCGCTCCACCGCCGCCAACGCCAGCCCCAGCACTTGTTCGGCAATCAACTCATGCTGCTGATACATGGAATTCACCGGCAGTGGCAGGAAGTCCAGCAATTGGGTATCGCCGAAGGTGCCCACGCGCAACCGCTCAGGCCAGGCGCCGTGTTCGCGCAGGGCGTCCAGCACGCCGGCCAGCAGCACGTAGGCGGTGGTGATCAATACATCTGGCAACTCGCCCTGTTGCAGCAGGTCGGCCATCAGGCGCTGGCCGCACTCGCGGCTGAAGTCTTCGCCCTGGAGTTCCAGTACTTCGCACGTGTGCCCCTTCAGTGCGTCATGGAAGCCGGAGCTGCGCTCGGCGCTGATGGGCAGGTCTGGCCGGGCGCCGAGCAAGGCAATACGGCGGGGCGCCGGTTGCAGCAGGCTGCGGGTGAGTTGCTGGCAAGCCAGGCGGTCGTCGCTGACCACCGAGCAGAATCGCCGGGGGTCGCGTACCCGGTCCACGGCGATCACCGGCAGGCCCTCATCCAGCAGTTGCCCGAGACTGTCGTCTTCCTTCGGCAGGCAACTGGCGACGATCAGGGCGTCGCAGCGCCGCGCACGGAACAGCTTGAGCAGTTGCCGCTCGCTGTCCGGTTCGTCGTCTGAGCTGGCGATCAACAACTGATAACCCCGTGCCCGCGCGCCTTGTTCCAGCAGCTTGGCCAAGCGGGCGTAGCTGGGGTTTTCCAGGTCCGGAAGGATGAAGCCGAGGGTCCGCGTTTGCCGGCTGCGTAGCCCCGCGGCCTGGGGGTTAGGCTTGAAACCATGCTCGTCCACCACCGCCTGCACGCGCTCCACGGTCGCCGGGCTGATGCGCTTCTGCTCGGCCTTGCCGTTGATCACGTAACTGGCCGTGGTCACCGAGACACCGGCCAGGCGGGCGATATCACTGAGTTTCAAGTTGGCGACTCCTGTTATGCGGATGTGTTTCATCGGACGGGCTTCAAGAATCGAAGATTATCGAGTAACGTGCCAGCTCAGTTTAGTGAAACGATTCAGCAGGCGCTCTGTCTACTCTTTAGCCAACCAATTCGACGGCTGGTAGCGCAGGTTGATGGCAGGTGACAAATACAAGAAGGGCGCAACGCCCGTGAGAGGTGACGCAATGCTCGAACTGACCGCAGGGCAGATTTCCATGGGCCTGGTCGCGACGGATAAAGCCGCCGCATTGCGGATGCTCGCCGAGTTGCTGGAGGGCGAAGGCCTGGTCGCGCCGGGTTATCTTGCCGGGCTGGAGGCGCGTGAAGCCCAGGGTGCCACCTACCTCGGCCAGGGCATCGCCATTCCCCACGGCACCCCGCAAACCCGCGAGCTGGTGTTCACCACCGGCGTGCGCCTGATGCAGTTTCCCGATGGCGTGGAGTGGGGCGATGGCCAGCGGGTCTATCTCGCCATCGGCATTGCCGCCAAGTCCGACGAACACCTGCGCTTGCTGCAGATACTCACCCGCGCGTTGGGCGAGGCGGATCTGGGCAGCGAGCTGCGGCGCGCCGAAACCCCGGAAGACATCCTCAAGCTGTTGCAGAGCGCGCCCCAGGAGCTGGCCCTGGACGATCAACTGATTGGCCTTGGTGTCGCGGCGCAAGACTACGACGAGCTGGTGCTGCAAGGCGCCCGCCTGCTGCGCCGTGCCGATTGCGTGGGCAGCGGATTCGCCGCCGCGCTGCTGCAGGGTGAACCGCTGCCGCTGGGTGATGGCCTCTGGTGGTTGCACAGCGACCAGGCGGTACAACGGCCGGGCCTGGCGTACCTCACGCCGGAAAAGCCACTGCGCTATCTCGATCAACCGCTCAATGGCCTGTTCTGCCTGGCGAGCCTGGGTGACGCCCATCTGGCCCTGCTGGAACGGCTGTGCGCCTTGCTGATCGAGGGCCGGGGGCGCGAGTTGGCCCGTGCTACCCAGCGCCGCGCCGTGCTGGAAGCATTGGGGGGCGAAAGCCAGCCCGACTGGCCCTGCCTGCGTCTACCCCTGGCCAACGCCCATGGCCTGCATGCGCGTCCGGCCAAGGAGCTGGTGCAACTGGCCAAGACCTTCGACGGCGAGATCCGGCTGCGGGTAGCCGACAGCGGTGCTGCTGCCGTGTCCGCCAAGAGTTTGAGCAAGCTGCTGAGCCTCGGCATCCGCCGTGGCCAGGTCATTGAGATCATGGCCGAGCCGGCCATCGCCGACGCCGTGTTGCCGGTCCTGAAAACCGCCATCGAACAGGGACTGGGCGAAGAGATCGAACCGTTACCGATCTGTGTAGAGCCCGTGCAAGAGGAAGAGCCAGAAGCCCTGCCCATCGCCGCCCCGTTGCCGGGTAGCCAGCTCCTGGCGGTGCCCGCTGCCCCCGGCATTGCCGTTGGCCCGGCGCACATCCACTTGCACAAGGAGTTCGACTATCCGCTGCGTGGCGAGTCCCCCGACTTCGAGCGCGAGCGCCTGCTCCAGGCCATCGGCCATGTACGCGGCGAAATCGAGGCGCTGGTGCTGCGCAGCGAGGCCAAGGCCATCCGCGAGATTTTCATCACCCACCTGGAGATGCTCGCCGACCCGGAGTTGGGCGATGAAGTGGACGCCCGCCTCAAGCAGGGCGAAAGCGCCGCCGCCGCCTGGATGACGGTGATCGAAAGCGCTGCCGCTCAACAGGAAAGCCTGCACGATGCGCTGCTGGCAGAGCGCGCCGCCGACTTGCGCGACATTGGCCGCCGCGTGCTGGCCCAGCTTTGTGGGGCCGAGGAGGCGCCTGAACCGCAAGAGCCGTACATCCTGGTGATGGACGAAATGGCGCCGTCGGATGTGGCGCGCCTGGACCGCAACCGCGTGGCAGGTATCCTCACCGCCCGTGGTGGCGCCACGTCCCACAGCGCCATCGTCGCCCGTGCCATGGGCATTCCTGCGCTGGTCGGCGCCGGGGCGGGTGTCCTGCTGCTGGCGGCGTGCACGCCACTGCTGCTGGATGGCCAGCGTGGTCGCCTGATCGTGAACCCGAATGCCGAGCAACTGGAGCGTGCGCGCCAGGAACAGGAAGGTCGCCAGCGTCGCCTGCAACTGGCCGATGCGCACAAGCTGGAACCGGCCCTGACCCGTGACGGTCATCGCGTGGAAATCTGCGCCAACCTGGGCGAGAGCGCCGGTGCGGCCAAGGCGGTGGCCCAGGGCGCCGAGGGCGTGGGCCTGCTGCGTACCGAATTCATCTTCATGGCTCATCCCCAAGCGCCGGATCTGGCCACCCAGGAAGCCGAGTATCGCCGCGTGTTCGATGCTCTTGACGGGCGCCCGCTGGTGGCGCGAACCCTCGACGTCGGCGGCGACAAACCTTTGCCTTACTGGCCCGTGCCGGAAGAGGAAAACCCCTTCCTCGGCGTGCGTGGCGTGCGCCTGACCCTGCAACGTCCGCACCTGATGGAAACCCAGTTGCGTGCGCTGCTGCGTGCCAGCGACGGTCGCCCATTGCGCATCATGTTCCCCATGGTTGGCAGCGTCGATGAATGGCGCCAGGCCCGCGACATGAGCCTGCGCCTGGCCGCCGAGATTCCCCAGGCCGATCTGCAACTTGGGATCATGGTCGAGGTGCCATCGGCGGCGCTGATCGCGCCGGTGCTGGCCAGGGAAGTCGATTTCTTCAGCATCGGCACCAATGACCTGACCCAGTACTGCCTGGCCATCGATCGTGGCCATCCGACGCTCTCCGCCCAGGCCGACGGCCTGCATCCGGCGGTGCTGCAACTGATCGACCTCACCGTGCGTGCGGCCCATGCCCAGGGCAAGTGGGTAGGCGTGTGCGGCGAGCTGGCCGGCGATCCGCTGGCGGTGCCGCTGCTGGTCGGCCTCGGGGTGGACGAACTGAGCCTGTCTGCCGGAGGCATTGCCGAGGTCAAGGCGCGCGTGCGCGAGTTCAGCCTGTCGGCGGCCCGCGAACTGGCCGAGGGCGCGCTCACGATGGAAAGCGCAGCGGCGGTGCGCGAATTGGCGGAGCGCTTCTGATGGCACGCATCCTGACCCTGACCCTGAATCCCGCCCTCGATCTGACCCTGCGCCTGGAGCGACTGGAACCCGGCCAGGTCAATCGCAGCCTGGAGCAGGCCAGCCACGCCGCCGGCAAGGGCGTGAATGTGGCCCAGGTACTGGCCGATCTCGGCCACAGCCTGACCGTCTCGGGCTTTCTTGGAGCGGACAATGCCGACGCCTTCGAGGCGCTGTTTGCTCGGCGTGGCTTCACCGATGCCTTCATCCGCGTACCGGGGGAGACCCGCAGCAATGTCAAGCTGGCGGAAGTCGACGGCCGCATCACCGATATCAACGGGCCCGGTCCGCGGGTGGATGCGATGGCCCAGGTCGAACTGTTGCTCCAACTGGATAGCCTCGCGCCTGGCCATGACCTGGTCGTGGTGGCCGGCAGCCTGCCTCGTGGCGTGGAGCCACATTTCCTGACTGACTTGATTGTGCGGCTCCAGCGCCATGGGCTGAAGGTCGCCCTGGACACCAGCGGCGAAGCCCTGCGTGCCGGTCTGCTTGCCGTGCCCTGGCTGATCAAGCCGAATACGGACGAGCTCGCTGAAGTTGGCCGTCGAGACCTGACCGGGGTGGAGGCCCAGCGGCAGGAAGCCCGTCAACTGCAGGCGATGGGCATCGAGCACATCGTCATCTCCCAAGGCGCCGATGGCGTGAACTGGTTCGGCCCCGGCGTGGCTCTCCATGCCCAGCCGCCACGGGTCACCGTGGCCAGCACCGTGGGCGCGGGCGATTCCCTGCTGGCCGGCATGATCCATGGCCTGCTCAGTGGCTGGCCGGCGGCGCGCACCTTGCGCCATGCCACCGCCATCGCCGCCCAGGCCGTAACCCAGGTCGGTTTCGGCATCAGCGATGCCGCGCAACTGCAACAGCTCGAAGGCGCCGTCGACGTCCAGGCGCTGCCAGAACAACAAGAGGTGTCCCGATGAAACTCGCCATAGTCACCGCCTGCCCCAATGGCATGGTCACCAGCGTGCTGTGTGCGCGCCTGCTGGATGCCGCCGCGCAGCGTCTGGGTTGGAGTACCAGCGTCGAGGTGGTCGACCCGCAGCATCCGGAGAACCAGCTGTCCGCTGCCACGCTCGACGCCGCCGACTGGGTGCTGGTGGTGCGCAGTGGTCCGTTGGACCTCAGCCGCTTCGCCGGTAAGCGCATTTTTCTCGCCAGCCCGAGCGAAGCCCTGCGCGACAGTGAAGCGTTCCTCCTGCGCGGCGCTGTCGAAGCGCGGGAGCAGGAACTCGAAGCTGCGGCTGCCGCACCCGACGCCAACGCGCGCCCGCGCATCGTCGCTGTGACGGCTTGCCCCACGGGCGTGGCGCACACCTTCATGGCGGCAGAGGCGCTGAAGCAGGCGGCCCAGCGCCTGGGCTATGAACTCCAGGTGGAAACCCAGGGTTCGGTGGGCGCGCGCGATCCGTTGAGCCCGGAAGCCATCGCTGCTGCCGACGCTGTTCTGCTGGCCACTGATATCGAAGTCGACACCGGTCGTTTCGTCGGCAAGAAGGTGTTTCGCTGCAGCACCGGCGTCGCGCTCAAACAGTCCGAAGCCACCCTGAAGCGCGCTGTAAGCGAAGGGCAGCTGCTGGAAGGCAAGGCGGGTCGGGAAGCCCAGGCGGGCAAGGCCAAGGCCGAGCCCAAGGGGGCCTACAAGCATCTGCTTACCGGAGTCTCCTACATGCTGCCGATGGTGGTGGCGGGGGGCTTGCTGATCGCGTTGTCTTTCGTCTTCGGCATCGAGGCGTTCAAGGAGGAGGGCACCTTGGCGGCCTCGTTGATGCAGATCGGCGGCGAGGCGGCGTTCAAGCTGATGGTGCCGTTGTTGGCGGGCTATATCGCTTACTCCATCGCCGACCGACCGGGCCTGGCTCCGGGCATGATCGGCGGGCTTTTGGCCAGCACCCTGGGCGCGGGGTTCATCGGCGGCATCATCGCGGGTTTCCTGGCTGGCTATTCGGCGCGGGCCATCAATCGCCATCTGAGGTTGCCGCAGAGCGTCGAGGCGCTGAAGCCGATCCTGATCATCCCGCTGCTTGCCAGCCTGTTCACCGGTCTGGTGATGATCTACGTCGTCGGCAAGCCGGTAGCCGGCATGCTCACCAGCCTCACCCATTTCCTCGACAACATGGGCACCTCCAACGCGATTCTCCTCGGCCTGTTGCTGGGCGGGATGATGTGCGTGGACCTCGGCGGCCCGATCAACAAGGCCGCGTACGCGTTCTCAGTGGGCCTGCTGGCATCCCAGAGCTACGCGCCGATGGCGGCCACCATGGCGGCCGGCATGGTGCCGCCCATCGGCATGGGCATTGCCACCCTGCTGATGCGCCGCAAGTTCGCCCAGAGCGAGCGTGAGGCGGGCAAGGCGGCATTGGTACTGGGGCTCTGTTTCATCTCCGAGGGTGCCATCCCCTTCGCCGCCAAGGACCCGCTGCGGGTGATCCCCGCCAGCATCGCCGGCGGTGCCCTGACCGGGGCGCTGTCCATGTACTTCGGCTGCAAGCTGATGGCGCCCCACGGCGGCCTGTTCGTGCTGCTGATCCCCAATGCCATCAACCACGCGCTGCTCTACCTGCTGGCGATAGTCGCCGGCAGCCTGGTAACTGGCGTGCTCTATGCGTTGCTCAAGCGCGGCGCTGAGCAGGAGATGGTGCTGGAAGGCAGCCGCACCGCCTGAGGACCTGTAGGATGGAGTCCACCCATCCTGCGGATTGTCCTGCGACTGCCTTTGCCATGCTGCTTATCTCCAATACCGTTCACCTGCCCGACGACGAAATCGAGCTGACCGCCATCCGCGCCCAGGGCGCGGGTGGGCAGAACGTCAACAAGGTGTCCAGCGCAATGCACCTGCGCTTCGATATCAATGCCTCGTCCTTGCCGCCCTTCTACAAGGAACGGCTGCTGGCGCTGCGTGACAATCGCATCACCAGCGAAGGCGTCATCGTCATCAAGGCGCAGCAATACCGCACCCAGGAACAGAATCGCGCGGACGCCCTGGAGCGCCTGGCGGAACTGATCCGCAGCGTGGCCAAAGTGGAAAAGGCGCGGCGGCCGACCAAGCCCACGCTGGGTTCGAAGAAACGGCGCCTGGAAGGCAAGGCCAAGCGCGGAGCGGTCAAGGCAGGGCGGGGCAAGGTGGATTACTGAGGTGTTTGGGCGGGACCGTGCGCTTGATTCGCTTCTTGGGTTTCGCAGCATCACCGCACGGGGATGGCCGGACTGGGTAATTGGACAGGTTCCATGCCTTCAGCGTTTCCATGCAACTGAATCATTCGGGGTGGCAGCGCATCGAATAGGTGCTCCTTGGAACGTTCCGTCGACGTAGTCGGAAAAGTCGCCAATCGTCAGGGGCGGCTGCCGATGGTGTCGGATGCGCGAATTTCGCATATTCCCTGGCCTCAAAAGAGCCGCTACCTGTGACGGGTGGCCAGGAGATCTGCGCCTTGAACCTGCTTCCCCCGCTGCCAGACGTGCTTGCACTTCGCATGGAGCTCTTGCTCGCCATGACGAGGCGTGAAGTTGAGTCGCGCTATCGGGATGCAGTAATGGGGCGCATCTGGATCATCGTTTCGCCCGTTCTACTGCTCCTGATCTACACTTTCGTCTTCGGCGTGGTGCTCAAGTCGCGCTGGGGAAGCGACCAGGACACCTTTTCCTTTGCGCTGACGCTTTTCGCTGGGCTCCTGCTCAACGGCATTCTCGCCGAGGGTCTTTCCAGGGCCCCAGGCATCATTCCAGGTAACGTCAACCTGGTGAAGAAACTGGTCTTCCCGCTTGAGATCCTTCCCGTCACCCCCATACTGGCTGCCTTCATCAATTCGGCGCTGGGCTACCTGGTACTTATCGTCTTTCTCGTCATCAAGGGCGTCGCGCCGGGGTGGCCGGTTATCCTGCTGCCGCTGATGCTCCTGCCATTCCTGCTTTGCGTAACGGGGCTGGCCTGGTTCCTATCCGGACTCGGCGTCTACGTTCGCGATACTGGCCAGTTCGTCCAGTTCCTCCTGATCCTCCTGCTGTTCATCAGCCCTGTCTTCTATCCGCTCAGCTCGCTGCCGCCTGCTGTGCAGCCATACCTGTACATGAACCCGCTGACTGTCCCGGTGGAAATGGTTCGTGCCGTGTTGTTCGACTCGCCGCTGCCAGAGCTCGGTGTCATTGCGCTCTACTGTGCTGTGTCGACGCTGGTGTTCCTGCTTGGTTTGACCTGGTTCCGTCGTGTCCAGGAAGGTTTTGCCGATGTCCTTTGATTCCCAGCAGGCGCTTTTGCAGTGGCGGTCGCTTGGGCAGCGGCTACTCGAACGTGGGCTGGTGAACCAGCAAGAGCTCGACCGTGCCCTGGCCATGCAGCGCAAGGTCGGTGGGCGATTGGGAGGCATACTGGTGCGTTCCGGTGCGCTTGCGGAAAGCGCGTTGCTTCAAGTTCTGGCCGAGCAATTGCAGATGCCGTTGGTGGGGGAGCACCTCGAGCCGCCTTCGGAACAAGTGATTACGGCGTTCCTGCAAACCTCCCCGATCAACTCCGATTGGTTCGTGGAGGAGCAAGTGGTGGTGTGGGAGGACGGTGAACAACTGCTGTTCGCCGCCCGAGATCCGCTTTCGCCTTCGATCCCGGAAACCCTCCAGTATTTCTATCCGGGACGGGCCATACGACCGGTGCTGTGTCGAGCCCAGGATATGGACGCCTGGCTTGAACGCTGTCTCGATCTCGCCCGCCAAGGGGCTATCCAGGGGGGGGACGGCCGTGACGACGTGCGCCATTTGCGCGAAATGGCTGAGGAGGCTCCGATAGTCGAGCTGGTCAACAACGTGATGGGGCAGGCTATCGAGAAACGCTCGTCGGATATCCATATCGAGCCGCGTGAATTCGATTTCCGCATTCGATTCCGGATTGATGGCGTGTTGCAGGAACAACTCAACTTGCCGCGCGAGCGATTTGCTGCCGTGGTTTCGCGGATCAAGCTGATTTCCGCCATCGATATTGCCGAGCGTCGACTTCCGCAGGATGGGCGCATGAGCATTCGCGTCAGCGGCACCGAACTGGATGTGCGCGTCTCGACATTGCCCGGTGTCCATGGGGAATCAGTCGTGATGCGGTTGCTGCCCAAGGAACGTGAATCCTTGCGACTAGATCGTTTGGGCATGTTGCCAGATCATCTGGGCATCCTGCGCGAATGGATAGCGGAGCCCCACGGCATCATCCTGGTTACCGGACCTACCGGATCCGGCAAGTCGACCACCCTCTACGGTACCCTTGAGGAGATCAACGATGGTGTGCGCAAGATCATCACGGTGGAAGATCCGGTCGAGTACCAGGTACCCAACATCACCCAGGTACAGGCCCACGCCGATATTGGCCTGACCTTCGCCGCAGCGCTACGTTCGATTCTCCGTCAGGACCCGGACGTCATCATGATCGGTGAGATTCGTGACCTGGAAACCGCAGAGATTGCTGTGCAGTCTTCCCTGACCGGCCATCTGGTGTTCTCGACCCTCCACACCAACGACTCGGTAAGTGCCTTCACCCGCCTCGTGGACATGGGTGTCGAGCCATTTCTCGTAGCCTCTCCGGTGCGCGGGGTTCAGGCCCAGCGCCTCGTCCGCAGGCTCTGCCAGTACTGCGCGGAAACGTGCGCTCCGAGCATTGGCGACGCGGAGCTGGAAGACACTCGCGTGGTCGCTGCCCGATTATTTCCAGGGCAATCGGCGCGGTGGAAACGGGCTCGTGGTTGTGAGCGTTGCGAAGGTACCGGCTACCGTGGGCGCCTTGGAATCTATGAGTTGGTTGATCTGACTCCGGAAATGCGCGAACTGATCGTACAGCGAGCAACTGCCGAGCAACTGCGGCGTTTGGCCTACGAGCAGGGCATGCGAAATCTTCGAGGCGACGGCCTCTTGAAGGCCTGGCTCGGCGAAACCTGTCTCGATGAAGTTCGTCGTGTAACCAGTGGTTGATCTCATGACCTTCATCTATGAGGCCATCGATCGGAACGGTCGGCGATTCACCGGCGAACTCAATCTTCCCTCTCGGCAGGACGCGCTGCGGCAATTGCAGAACCAGGGATTGACACCACTCCGCCTGGAGCAGAAGAGGCGGGCGCTTGGCCGTCGTCGCCATCTGCGTGCTGAGGAGTTGAACATGGCCTTCCATGAACTTGCGACTCTGCTCGCTGCAGGAGTGACGCTAGCGGAAGCTGTGGCGGCTCAGGAGCGGACTGCACACCATCCCGTCCTGGCGGCTGCGTTGGAGGTCATCGGAAGCGGCTTGCGAAGTGGGCAATCGTTTCCCGCTGTACTAGAGGCATCCGGACTGCCCTTGCCTAAGTACGTCTACCAGCTCGTGGCCGCTGGCGAACTGACTGGCGACCTGGCCGGGGCGCTACGCGACTGCGCCCAGCAGCTGGAGTACGAAAGGCGTACTCGTGCGGAGATCACTGGGGCATTGGTGTATCCGAGCATCCTGGTCTTGAGCGGTTTGCTTGCGATAGCGACCTTGTTCGTATTTGTCGTTCCCAAGTTTGCCAACCTGCTCGATGAAGTGGTCGAACTTCCCTGGTTGGCTTGGATAGTGCTGAGCACTGGGGTATGGAGCAACGGGAATGCCGGCCTGTTGATGTTAATCGTCCTGGGCTTGTGCGTCGGAGTCGCGATGGGCCTGAGTAACGAGCGATTGCGGGACTGGGCCTTCGATCAACTGGCGAGGGTGCCACTGGTTGGTGAGTGGCTGCTCCAGGCAGAGATCGCGCAATGGTCCAAGGTGCTTGGAACGCTTCTGGGAAACCGCGTCGCGCTGGTCGATGCCCTGGAATTGGCTGGTGGAGGGATGCGCATCGCTCGACAGCGCCAGGTGCTGGAGCGTGTTACCCAGGATGTGAGGGGCGGCACTGCTCTGTCTGTGGCGCTTGAAGAGCGCCAGGCTATCACGGCCATTGGCGCAAACCTGGTTCGTGTTGGAGAGGCTTCCGGGCAACTCGCTGAGATGCTGCTGAGTCTGGCAACGCTGTATGAAGAAGCCGGTCGGGGCCGGATGAAGAAGACCCTGGTGCTGATCGAGCCGCTGGCCATTCTGCTGATTGGCTCCGTGTTTGGTTTGATCATCACTGGTGTTGTCTTGGCCATCACTAGCGCCAATGACATGGCGCTCTAGGTATCGATTGCAAGCTGCCCCGCTTCGTTCGCGGGAGCGACCGGCAATTTGAATCCCGTCGGAAGGCGGAAACATCTGCGGAATCGGTATGAGCAAAGTGGCACAACGAGGTTTTACCCTTCTCGAGATGATCGTGGTGCTAGTGATCATCGGTCTATTGATGGGGCTTGTGGGGCCGCGTCTGTTCAGTCAGGCGGACAAGGCCAAGGCGCAGACCGCCGATACCCAGGTAAAGATGCTCAAGGGGGCGTTGCTAACCATGCGCCTGGATATCGGTCGCCTTCCGAGCGAGCAGGAAGGGCTTGGACTGCTCAATGCTCCACCGGCCGATGAGCGCATCAAGGCATTTTGGAAAGGCCCCTACCTGGAGGGGGGCGTGCCGCTGGATCCGTGGAACCGCCCCTACGTTTACAGCGATAGATCAAGTACCGAGCAACCGTTCACTCTGTTCAGTCTGGGAGCAGATGGGCAGCCTGGTGGTGACGGGCTGGATGCCGATGTTGGCTACCTGCCGCAGCGCTGATCGGGTGCGAGGGTTTACCTTGCTTGAGCTGCTGGTCGTGCTCGCCTTGGTCGCGGCTATCGCTGCGGTCGTGCTGCCAGGGTTGGCAAACATGCAGTCGGCCTGGTCTCGTCGGGTGGCTCTGCAGGATATTCAGGAGCAACTTCAAAGCCTGGGCCTCCGAGTACGCAACGACGGGAGGGAGCTGACCATCGATGCAGATGGCGCGTCGCGCGCGGAGATGTTGCAGGTGCCTACCGGTTGGTTGATCGTCGCGGAACCTCCCGTGCGCTATCTGGCCAATGGGGTCTGTCTCGGCGGCAGTTTGCGGATCATTCACGATGGCCTGCCACGTGATGTCCGGTTGGACCCGCCATTCTGCGCTCCGCAAGGGCTTCCATGAGAGCTTCGCACCAGGCGGGATTCACACTTCTTGAGGCCGTCGTGGCGATGACATTGCTGGCTGTAGTGGGCGGCGCGTTGCTGGCATGGCTCAACTCCGGTTTCAGAAGCTTGCAGCGAGTCGAGGCCGCCGAGGAACGGATTGAGGCTGCCCAGGTTGCAATGGCGTACCTGGAAACGCTGAATCCGATGCAAGACCCCAATGGAGAAGTTCGGTTGGGGCACTACCTGCTGAGTTGGCAAAGTTCGCCTCGTTCAACGCCCAAACCCGTAGTTAGTCGTCATGGTGCCCAGCCCGGCATCTACGACGCCCAGCTGTTTCGCGTCGAAACGCAAGTGCGAGCGCGGGACGAGCTTCTTTTTCGCTTTCGCCTTGAAAAGGTCGGCCATGTGCGGGTAGCCAGCCGTTCTGGAGACGGATGATGGAACGACGGGTCTGCAAACAGTCTGCGTTCACGCTACTTGAGGTGTTGGTGGTCCTCATGCTGGTCTCGCTCGTCAGCGCACTTCTCATGCAGGCGCTGACCTACATCGGCAAGGTCAATAGTACGTTTCACCTGCATGCGGGCAGCAAACGAGTGGAGACGCTTGCCCATGGCTGGTTCCTGGATGCCGTGCGGAACCTCGTCGCTCCTGAACAGGGGGATGTTGCGATGCGTTTACGTGGGGACGAGCTCAGTTTCGAAGCTGTCTCTCTGGGCACCGTGGACCGTCGACAGGGTATTCCCCAGCCGTTTGCGTTTCGTATCGAAGCGCGGGGCCAAGGGCGAGATGCGGAGCTGATATACGTGCGTCCGCTGTTGGACAGCCGTTGGTCAGTTTCGTCGCTGCCAGCGGATGCCCATTTTAGTTACCTGGATGCCAGGGGGGCGTGGCATCAAACATGGCCACCATCCTCAATGAACGTAGACCAGCTACCTGAGGCCATCGTGCTCGAAGCATTAGAGGACAATCTCTACGTCCTGGCCGTTGTACAGCTACCTAAAGTCAGGCCGTCGGTACATGAGCACTGAACAACATCGCAGTCGTGGTTTCGTGCTGGTCGGCGTGGTCTGGTTCCTGGCCGTCATGACTTTACTGGCAGCAGCAGCCGTGCTCTGGGTCGAGCGCTCCGTGAACGTTATGGAGAACCGGCGTGCGGCCATGTTGAGGGAGATCGAGGAAAGTACATTGTTGGCGCGCGTGCAGTGGCTGATCGCGACACAGGGGTACACCATCGCCGGGCTGACGATTCCGAGTGACGGGGTAGCCCAGGTTCCGCAGCTGGATTCGTCGGTCATGCCGGTGGGCGGTGAGCTGCCTTTGGATGGCCGTCCACTTTGCATGGCAAACGGCTGGTGCCTGGGGCTGACGGATGATGCAGCACGGCTCAGCCTCTCAGCTGTGGATCCTCGTCTTTTAGGTAACCTGCTGCTCGGCCTGGGCGTAACGCCGGAAGAGGTACCGGCCATGTTGGCGCAGTGGTCCGACTACCTCATGCCAGAGGGGGCTCCGCGCCTGGGTAGCGCCGGTGGTCGCGCCACCTGGAGGGGCGGCAGCCAAGACTCGCGTCGCACTCCACGTTCGGTGTTGGAGGTTTTCCTTCTCGATCGCTGGCAGCCCTGGGAGGAGCACTTGCTGAATGCCGACTGGACCGAGTTGGTGACGACCAGCGCGACGCCGTTGAACATCAATACTGCAGATCCTCGTGTCTTGAATCTGGCATGGGGCTTGCCGGTGGAGCAAGTAAGTCGACTAGTGGCGGCTCGCGAGCAGCAGTCACTCGCACGGTCCACCGATTTGCGTGCCCTGTTGGGTGCACACGCAAACCTTGTTCCCGACGATGGCTGGACCCGCCTCGCTAGCTCCACGCTGTCGATCCGTTTGCATCCCACTGGAGTGGAGCGAGCGACGGAGTACGAAGTCAGCTTCAGCTCCGACCATCGAATGCTGCCACCTTGGCAGCTCCAACTGAAAAGGTCCGTGAAGCGAAATGAAGCTGACTCGATCCATGCGTCTGGAGACGTTCCCGGAATTCTCTCCGCCCCGCTTATGGCAGGCCCGTGGTGAGGACGGGCAAGTCGCGCTGAAGTGGACGCGTCGTAGTGTAGGTGTGTTTAGTGGCTGGCCGGTGCAATGGGTCATTGATCGCTCCCTGTGCATCTTCCATTGCTTGGACCTTGAACATGTTCCTCGATCCGATCGTCCCCGGGCGCTGGCGTTGAAGCTCTTATCAGTCTCTCCATTCCGCCATGCCGGACATTATGTGGTCTGGCGAGGCGGGCGAGCGATGGTGTGGTCGTGGGATGAGCGCGAACGTGAGGAAGCGGCTGCGACCCTGAGCGATGCGCCGAAGCGTTATCGCTGCATTCCTGAACCGTTGCTCCAGGCGCTACCCAAGTCCGAGGGGGCGACGGTACGTATGGTGCGACTCGGATCGGGAGTGGATCTGCAGGTGTGGCAAGGAAATACCTTGGTCATGAGTCATTGTTTTCCCATGTTGCCTGACCCCGAGAAGTACCTCCCACTGCTGCGAGGATTGACAGGAGTAGAGGTGTCTTTTGCTGTCGAGGCTACTTGTATCTCTTCGCTCAATCGCCCATGGGCCAATTCCGCAGTCGTCGGTGCTTCATCTCACTGGGAACGGTGGCTTCCGCATGTATTGGCGGCTTCCTTGGCGCTGGGGGGAGGACTGAACATGGGAATCGGATTTTCCTGGTGGTGGGCAGGGCGCGCCTTGCAGGCCCAGTACGATGAGTTGAGCCGTCAGGTCGAGCCTGTGTTAATAGCTCGCAGTACAGCGCTCAGGGCCAATGAAACAAGTGTCAATCTGGTTCAAGCCTCGCGGGCCACGTCACAAAGCAAATTGCTCAGCCAGGTTGCCGCACTGTTGGACCGCGATAGCCGCTTGCTCGCTTGGCGCTTTGGAGGGCAAGAGCTGGAGCTCCAACTGGACACCCGCAAGGTTGATCCTCGCTTCTATGTCAATCGCTTCATGGAGGCCGGAAACTTCGAGAATGTGCGAGTGGAGCCTGTGCCGCGTGATGGGGGAGTAATACTGAGCCTGAGCTTGTCGCACACAGGAGGGGAAGGATGATGTTGAACAACCGAATTCCCTTCCGCGCTCACTGGAATCAGCTCCGACGGCAGTATCAGGAAAGTCTCCCCCTGCGAATGTCGCTTTGGTTGGCAGTAATGCTGTTAGTCGTGCATCTGATTCTGCTTTGCCAGGATTGGCGTGTCGAACGTGAGGAACACTATCGGAGGTTGGCTAAGGATTGGCTCAAGCTGCAAGCGATTTCCCGTCAGACGTCGTGGCCGGAACGTTCGAAGCAGGCGGATGATGTCTTGCTTCGCGTGCGCGAGCGATTCTGGTTGTCCACCAATGCATCTCAGGCGCGCGCGGATGTTCAGGCCTGGTTGGACGATCAGGTCACGATGGCTGGCGTGGATGACGCGAAGATTACTGTTCTGGCACCGACGGGATTTGATCGCGAGGACTCCGTAGCACGCATCGAGGCTGAGGTTCGGGGTGTGTTTCACCCCGAATCGTTCAGCCGGCTGCTACATGCGATCGAGGGAGAGCCACGGCAAATCGTGGTGGACTACCTCGAGCTTAACAACCAGATATCTCCTGCGATTAACCTCCAGCTCTCTTTTCTGTTCCTTCAGCCGTCCCAGGCTGCGCTATAGCGGCGCATGGTCCAAATGAGTGGGAAAGGTTGGGACGTTTCCTACCACTAACTCGGCGTTTGGCGGTGGCCGCAAATGCGAGACTTCTTCGCCTTTGCGCCCGCATCCCATTGCCCGACTCGCGTGACATTCATGGACCACCAATCAACCCTGCGCTGGTACCTGCTGTTCCCCGCACTCACTGTTTCTTTCGGATGGTTGATCGCACCTGATACGGAACCCCCCGGTGCGAGCATCTCGAACCAGGATGACTGGGTGCCTGTGAGCCTCCAACCTCATTCTGTCGATCCGGCTGGGGCCAAGCGATTGGCCGAGATGCTGTGGTGGGGGGGCGAGCGTTCGTCATCGGAAACTCGCGACAAAGAAAAGCGGGTTTCGACAGGAGAGGACGGCGTTGCCAGGGTTGAAGTTGCCTGGCGTTTTCACGGCATCGTTCGGGATCACCAAGGGACCTTCGCGCTGATTTCAAAGGGCGCTACTACGCCGCCTTTGCGATTTTCCCGGGGCGCCATCTTGCCGGGAGGTGAGCGTCTGGAGCTGATCTCGACGCAAGGTATTCGATTCTCTCTCGCCGAAGACGGCGAGATTCAAGGTTTTGACAGGGAACTATATGCACCACAGCAATAACCCCACCGAGCGATTCTCGTGCGGTCCATTGTTCATCGCAACATGCCTGGCTCTATCAGCGGGTTGCAGCACCACTCCCATGCAGATTCCTCACCCCTTGCTGGAGGTTGAGAGTGCTCGTGGCGATGAGGAGCCAGGCGCCAGCGCCACTACCGAGAGCGATGATAAACAGGTCGCGACAGCTCAGTTGGAGACCCATTTCAGCCGGACGCCCAGCGGTTTAGCGGTGGAGCGCGTGGGCATCGTAGATCGTGGTGACAAGGTTGTGCTTGATGACAAGACCGCCGATATCCGGCTCAACATTGAGGATATCCAGTTGCCGGCATTCATAAACGAGGTGTTCGGCAATATCCTCGAATTGCCATTCGAGATCGAAAGCGCCCTGAAGGGCAAGGTTGATCGGGTCACGGTCCGGCTGGAGCAACCCCAAACCCCGCAGATGGTCTATGAAGTGGCTAGGCAGATCCTGGCTAACTATGGCGTCGAGATCGTTCGGCAGGGCGATGTGTTTCGATTCCAGATTAAACAGGTTGGGTTGAGTCCCGACGAACCACCGATCCTGATTAGCGGGGATGCCCGGCCGGAGGTGCCCATCGCATATCGACCCGTGTTCCAGTTCATGCCCCTGAAAAATGTCGATACGCGGGACGTCATTCCCTGGCTCAACAGTGCCTATGAAAAGTCTGGGCTCAGTGTGTCGGCTGACGCGGCGCGAAGCGGATTGATGCTGAAGGGCATGTCGTCCATCGTTCGGCAGGCCTCTGAAGCGGTTCGCCTGCTCGATCAGCCCTTCATGCGTGGTCGTCATAGCCTGAGGGTTGATCCGGCGTTCGTAACTGCTGCTGACATGGCTGAGCAACTCAAGACTCTGATTTCGGCTCAGGGTTACAGCGTGAGTATTGGTCAAGCCTCCGGCACCATTGTCCTTGTGCCGCTGGACAGCTCCAACGGTCTCATCGTTTTTGCCAATGACGAGAGCCTTCTTGGTCTGGTGCGTGAGTGGGCGCAGCAGGTGGATCGAGTTCCCGTTGCCGCGGCGGTCGTAGGGCAGGGCGAAGGAAGCGAAAAAGAAGGGTTGTTCTATTACGAAGCACGCAATACACGGGTCACGGAGCTCGCCCGATCGCTGAGGTCGCTGATATCTGGGCTTGCTGGGGAGGGGGCCTACGGCATCACGTCCGGACTGAGAAACAGTGCTTCAGCGCGCGCGGGGATGGCCACCGGCGGCCGGAAACCAAGCGAGGAAGGAGCTAAGGCTCCCGTTTCTCCCTTGCTGCAGGCTGCCGGAGCTGCCGCTCTTATGGGGGGAGGGCAGGACCGCTTGCTGGGTAGTCTGGCGTCGGACATCACCGGCAGTGGGACGATAGTGGAGGACGAGAACCGAAACGCCATACTGTTCCGGGGCTCAGCCAGGACTTGGCAGCAGATGCAGGGGCTTATCCGTCAGATGGACAAGCCTGCGCGTCAGGTACTCATCGAAGTCACGATCGCGAGCGTGAATCTCAGTGATGCAAAGTCCTTGGGGATGGAGTGGAAGATCCTGAACGGAGACTTCAGCAATGCCAAGCTGAGCGGCACCATGGGGGGCGGGGGATTCAACTACGTGGTCAACACTGCAGGGGGCAATATGGCGACCATTTCCGCCATGGCCAAGGATCAGCGTGTCCGGGTGCTAGCTACCCCGCGCATATTGGTCAAGAGTGGTGAACAGGCCAATATCAACGTGGGTAGCGATATTCCTGTGCCCACTGCACAGATCAACGATGATAGTACGACCGGCGGAACCACCAACTTACGCAACGAGATCGCTTATCGCTCCACGGGTACCATTCTGAACGTCGCACCGGTGGTCTATTCCAACAATCGAGTCGATCTCACCGTGAGCCAGGAGCTGAGCGACAGTGGTGGAAGTGGCGGCGAGGGGAAAGGGAGCAGCCTAGCGGCCCCGACTATTACTCGGACTTCCCTGGAGACGGCCTTGACCCTGAAGAGCGGTGGTTCCGTGCTGATGGGCGGATTGATCCGGGACAACGTCACGGACGCCAGTACCGGCGTGCCTTTGCTTAAGGATATACCTTGGTTGGGAGCGCTCTTCGGTAACCAGGAGGTCGTCAAAAGCCGCGAAGAGGTCATCCTGCTGATCCAGCCATATGTGCTGGAAAGCGACGAAGACGCTAAGGAAGTCACCGCCAAGCTGCGCGCAATGCTAGATCGATCGCTTGCATGCTCCGGAAGGGCAGGACAGTGCGGGTTGGACTGACGGCCCTTTAGCACGGCGGACACGCCGCTCCGTTGGATATCAGATTTCGCAAGTCTTATTAGGCTCGGTGCGAAAAGTGGCTGCGGGCTTCGCGCGTGGTGCTGCGTTAAAATCGGTAGTGGTCAATCCATCCGGGACAGTGGGTTAAGTTTTTCTTCGGCCACTGCAGGTGACAACCCGTTGTTGAATTGATGCGGCCTGATCCGGTTGTAGCGGTGCATCAGGTAATGACTGATGTCCCGCTGGGCCTCCCGACCAGTCAGGTAACCAGTCGCTGGCGTCCACTCCGACTTCAGGCTGCGGAGCAAGCACTTCTCTCAATCTGGAGCCGGATGCGAAGGAACTGAGGCCGTTAGAGACCAGGTCACTGTTAGTACGGATTGATGTTCCGGTAACGGATCAAGACGTCAGTTGCTCGAGCCGATCAGTCTCGACCTGTGCATGCGCCTCGTTATTCCGAATGCGGCGCTTCCTGACCTGCCAGTCTTCGCTTTTGCCATCACGGCAATTCATGGGTTCGCGGTGAAGAACGAGCAACGTAGCCCCGGTTTGTTTTCGATTCTGTAGCACATTGCCATTGCATTGACATCAAGGCTAATCTTCGCCCTCAGAATTCGATACATCAGAAACTCCCACATATCATCACGTCAGAGCCCGCCACAGATGGTAAGAAAACAACCAGGGATGAACGTCGTACGTAGCCATGTTTCGCGGCTTGTTCTGGTAGCCGCTGCCGGTACTATGCTGGCCGGCTGCGCCAGCACGGGAGTGAACAACACCTCGGGCCGGAAAACGGTCTACGAAGATGTCCGAAGCAGCAGTACCGTCGTCCAAGGCGTTGGCATCGAGTCGCAGGATATCGTCGGCGTGACGGACAAGATGATGCGGGACATGCTGGCCACTCCGGTCCTGGCCGGCCGCAACCCGCCGCCACGCATCATCATCGACTCCGAGTACTTCACCAACGAAAGTTCTTCGCGCATCAACAAGAACTCCATCACCGATCGTCTGCGCATCGAACTGCAGCGTGCCGCTCAAGGTCGCATGGTCTTCGTCGGCCGCCAGTACGCAGCAATGGTCGAGAACGAGCGCGAACTCAAGCGCGCCGGTGTGACCGATGGCGGCACCATCCGCAAAACCCAGGGTACGGCGGGCGCGGACTTCCGTCTGGTGGGGCGGATCACTTCCCTGGACGCGGTCGATACCGCTACCAGCACCACCTCGCGCTATCAGCAGATCACTTTCGAAATGATCGATCTCGAATATGGCACCGTCGTCTGGGGCGGCATCTACGAGTTCAAGAAAACCGCGCAAGACGATGTGATTTACCGCTAAGGAAAAGTCCCGCCAGAGGATGGGTGCCATGCGCGTACTGCTAGCTCCGCTGCTGCTCCTGGCGTCGGCGGTCATTGCCGCTCCGGCGCCACCAGCGCTCACCGCGGCCTTGGAAAAGGTCGAAACCGACGCTCCCGCCAACCAGGTCCTGAACCAGCTGCAGGCGGCAACGCTGGCGCTCGACCTCGGACGTGATGACGACGCAGGTCGACTATTCGATGAAGCCCTCACGGGCGTCACCGCCGTCTATGCGGACTCGCCGCAAGCCGCCGCCGCCCGTGGCCTGTGGCGCAACGAGGGGAGCAAGGACTACAAGGGCGAGCCTTATGAGCGCGCCATGGCGTTCTATTACCGCGGCCTGCTCGACATGCAGGCCGGGGATTACGAGAACGCCAGAGCCAGTTTCAAGAGCGGCCTGTTGCAGGACGCGTTCGCTGAGGAGGCGCAGAATCGTGCCGACTTCGCACTGTTGCTGTTTCTCGAGGCCTGGTCTTCGCAGGTGCTCGGCGCCACTTCGCTGGCCGAGGAGCGCTATGCCGAACTGGCGTCGCTAAGGCCAGAAATTCCACGTCCCGGGGCCGACCATAGGCTGCTCATCATCGCCGAGACCGGAAAGGCGCCACGCAAGCTGCAGGATGGCGTGGGCGGCAACCTGCTGGTGTATCGCCGTGGAAAGCGCTTCACCGAGCAAGGGGCTCAGATCCGGATCAACGGGCAGGTCGTGCGCATGAGCCCAGCCGAGGACATCTTCTGGCAGGCGTCGACCCGTGGCGGCAGGCCCATCGACGGCATCCTCGAAGGCAAGGTCCAGTTCAAGCAGGGCAGCGAACGGGTCGCTGCCAACACCGCCGGCGCCGTCGCCCAGATCGCGCCCCAACTTTCCGCCCAGAGCGGCAGCGCGGGCAGCGCAGCCGTCGGCGTTGCGCTGGTGGCCAGCGTGGCAGCCCTGGTCTCCACCAACATGAAGGGACGCGCCGATAACCGCTTCTGGAACAACCTGCCGGACCAGGTGCATCTCTATACCTTGCCCATGCCGACGACCCCCGGCGAACTCACCTTCGAATTCCTAGATGCCTCGGGGACTGTGATTCCCGAGCTCACCCAGACCCGCCGCATTCAGGTCGACGACAAGGGGCGGGGCATCCTCTGGGTGCGCGCTCGCCGGGCGACGGACGTGGACAGCCGATAAGGAAGCATCAGCCAATGAACTCCAAACTGACTTGCCTGTTGGTCGGCGCCGCCCTGGCGCTGAGTGGCTGCAGTGCCGTCGACCCTAACGAGGGCGCCAGGCCTGGCGTTCGCGTGGCCGACGAGCGCGCGCCCAACGCCGGGATCAACCTCGACACCGTAGTCATTCTCGACAAGGCCCTGCAGGACCGCCGTTCCGGCAAGCTCGCCATCGAGAACAGTGGCGCCCGGCGCACTGCCACCGGCACCCTCGAAGTCTTCGCGGTGATTCGCAATCGTACTGACCATCCGCTGCAGATCGAGGCCAGGACGCAGTTCTTCGACGACCTACCGGTGCCCGTCGAGGGCCCGACGCAATGGCAGCGGGTCTACCTCGACCCGCAGTCGGTCGGTGCCTACCGGGAATTCTCGACCCGCGCCCAGGGCATTGCCCACTACTACATCGAAGTACGGGAGGGGCGCTGATGGGTAAGGGCCATTTCCCCCTGGCGGTGCTGACGGCCCTGCTCGCGGGCGGGCCATTGGCCCATGCCGAGGAACAGCCCTTCGACTCGTCCGTCCTGGAGAGTCGCCTGGAGCAGGCAACTCCGGCCGGACGAGTGCCCCCGCCGAGCAGCCAGCCAGGCGCAGCGGCCTTGCCCGACGAGCAGCCCTACATCACCAAAGCTGCCCCGCCAACGGAAGAAGCCTCTGGCGCCACCCTGGCCGAGTTCGACGCTGCCTACCGGCAGGCGCGCTCGCCACGGCTTGCGATCTACTTCAATCGCGAACTCAGCGACGAGATACGCGAGTGGATTCCTGTCCAGCGGCAACAGGTCACCCTGCAATCCACCCAGTCAGCAGCCGGCTACAGCCAGGACGCAGGTCAGTTCGCGGCGCATGGGACGGCTACCCTGCAGGTGGAGAGCACTGACGAGCTGCACCACGGCGCCAGCGGTAAGCGTGAAGACCCCAGTGAGGCCTGGAAATGGCGTTTCGAGGATGCCATCACCCGCCTGTTCCTGGAGGCGAACGTCAAGGTCGTGGATCGCTCGGTCATCCTGCGGCAGATGGCGCGGCAGAACCTCTCGGCCGACTCCACCAGCCTGAACGAGATATCGGCCCTCGACCGGTACGCCGACATCCTGGTGGAAACCAGCGTGACCCGCTCCGGCTCTGAGCCTGGCTACGACTTCCGCGCCACTGCGAAGGACATCCGGACCGGACGCATTCTCGGCACGGCCCTGGTCAATGGCTCGGACGTCGAAGGCGCGCGTAAATCTCGCTTCGTCGCCACCAACAAGGGTTACGAGCGGCAAGAGGAAAGCCCGGAGATGACCGTGGAAGGCATCTCGCGGGCGCTGACGCTGAAGCTCATGCGCTCCCTGTCGCAGCAGATAGGCAACAGATCCTGACGCGGCCGGCCGGTTAGGCCATGGACGCGAACACTTACAACGAACAAGGTAGAGACGCGATCGTGAAGCTCCTCACCACCGCCATTCTGGGTTGCGCAATGCTCACGGGCTGCGTTCACCGCCCGAGCACCGAAGAGATCATGGCCGAGTTGGCCCGCATCGAGGCGGAGACACCCCCCGATGTGCGCGCGATGATGGAGAGTTCCATGGCCGCACGGATAAAGCAGATCCAGCCGGGGCAAACGCTGCAGGGCCAGCTTTCCATCGCATCGGAGATTTACAGCTTCCAGGCGGAACCGGGCTCGCAGGTGACCGTTACGGTTCGTTCGGAAGTATCGGACACCTCGCTCTCCCTGCATCACGTGACCAAGGCGATGGTAGAAAAGCCGATCGCATTGGACCAGTCATATGGCCGGAGCTTCGACATTAATGGCCCCAACTCGGAAGTCGTGATCACCCTGCCGCCGGATGACGACAAGACCTACTTCATTCTTGTGCATTCGATGCCGAAGAATGGCGCGATGCCCCAGGCGGGAGGGGCATACTCCCTGAGCCTGGTATCCGGCGCAGCCCCTGCGCAGGACATCCTCCGCCTGCCGCAACCCATCCTGGGCAGCGGCGGGAAATACATGAGTCCTTTTACCGAAGACGATACTGTGGCGCCCTGGGTCGAGAAAGGGTTGACCGTATCCGCCGGTATGAGTACCGGCAGTGCCGTGGGCAACCTTGCGGCGGCGAGCCAGAACGGAGGCGCTGCCCTGGTTGGGGCTGGAGCCACCTTGGCAGCCCGGGAGTTGGCGTTACAGGCGGTGGGTGGGTGGGACTTCATCAAGGCAAACTCGGACCTCTCGTTCAACTCCGCCGCAGATCTCGCCCGTGACCTCCACTTTCGTCACGCCGGGCATCCCCAGTACAAAGACGTGCTGACCGCCGTCTACCCCATCTACCCGGAGGTTCAGGGAGAAATCCAGCTTCTGGAGCGGGACCAGGCTGCGGAAGCGGCTACTGCCGCGATGTGGTCGAAGGGTCAGTGAGTAAGTCCAGCGAATAGCCGCCCGCTTCACTCACGCGGCCTTCAACGTTCATGGACAGAACTGCATTCGCTAAAACCGGCTGGGCTGCATTCTGCGAGGATGAAGCGGTGGTTGGTCGGCGCGTTCATATCGGCGAGTACAACACCCAAAAGAAAACGGGCCCTGCTGGGCCCGTTCTTCATTTGAACAGGAGTTACCTTGGCGTGTGAGTGAAAGGGCGGTTCCTACTGGCCGCTCATGCCGACTGCACCATTCCCGCACCCACTCCAGTCCCTGCCTCCGCATCAATCGCTTCCATGCTCAGATGCGCCGTCTCCCGTAGCAGGAACGAACACAGCGCCACCAGGGCCAACGCCGCTGCGCCGTACGCCGCCACACCAAAGGGGCTGCCGGTGGTGATCAGGATGGCGGTGGCCAGGCTGGAGGCGGTACCGCCGCCGAAGGCTGCGCCGATCTGGTAGGCGGCGGACATGCCGGAGTAGCGCATGTCGCGGGGGAATTGTTCGGCGAGGAAGGCCGGGATCGGGCCCTGGGTTGCGCCCATCAGTGCACCGATCACGATGTACGCCATGCAGGCGATGGGCAGGCTGTGGCGACCCACCAGGGCGAAGAAGGCGAAGAAGCCGGCGGCCATCAGGGCGGCGCCGAGGATCATCACGGTGCGGCGGCCGATTCGGTCGGAGAGGCTGGCGAATAGCGGTGCGCTGATGACGATGGCCACCGACAGGCAAACGTCGAACAGCAAGGCTTCGGTGCTGCCGTAGCCCAGTTGCGTGGCGTAGGCGAGGAAGAAGGTGCTGCCTATGTAGGCGATGGTCACGTAGCCGAAGGCGATGCCGGTGCACAGCAACATTTCCCGGGGGCGCGAGCGCAGGGCGGCGACCAGGGGCAGGCGGGGGCTTTCGTTGCGTTGCAGCGGCTTGCTGGCGGGGTTGGACAGGCGTGCGTAGAGGCCGATCAGTACCAGGATACCGCCGAGCCAGAAGGGGATGCGCCAGGCGAAGTCGGCCAGGTTGTCATCGTATGCGGTGCTGACGATGGCGAACACCGCAGAACCCAGGATGCCGCCGATGCCGATGCCCATGCTGGTGAAGCTGCCCCACAGGCCGCGCTTGCCGCGGGGTGCCGACTCGATGCCGAACAACGCTGCGCCGCCCCACTCGCCGCCCGCGGCAAAACCTTGCACAAGGCGCAGCAGCACCAGCAGCACGGGGGCCGCGGCGCCGATGCTCTCGTGGGAGGGCAGGCAGCCGATGGCCAGGGTGGAAAAGCCCATCAGCAGCAGGGTGATCACCAGGGCTTTCTGGCGGCCGGCCTTGTCGCCGAGGTGGCCGAACACCATGCCGCCCAGGGGGCGGGCGAAGAAGCCGGCACCGAAGGCGCCGAACGCCACCAGCGTTGCGGTGAGCGGGTCCAGGTCGGGGAAGAACACCTGTGGAAAGACCAGGGCGGCGGCGATGCCGTAGATGACGAAGTCGTAGAACTCCAGGGCGGTGCCCATGCCCGAGACGAAGAACGTCCGGAGCACCGATTGCGAACCCGTTGCCGGGGAGGGTTGATTGGCCATGTGCCTTTGCTCGTCTTGTCGTTGTTGAGGGGAGCTGTTGGCGGCCGGTGGCGCCGGCCGCCGATCAGGGTCAGAAACGCACGCTGCCCGAGCGGGCCAGTACCACTGGGTTGCCCGCGGCGTATTCCAGCTCGAACTGCTCGGTGTCGATGCCGATGGTGAGCAGGGTTTCCCAGCGCTCCTTGGGCGCCAGGGCCAGGTCCGGGTGGAAGCAGATCGGCGCCTGCTCGCCCAGGTCGCCGCACATGGCGCTGGCGCGGGAGGCCAGGGTTCTGCCGGTCATGGCGTCCAGATTGCCGTTCACGTGGTCCAGGCGGGCGTAGGTGGTTGACACGTCCAGGGTGCGTTCGCCGGGCACCAGCTCCGGGGCGAGGAAGTGGTTGGTGTGGGTGATCCAGCCGTCCTCGCGAGGGAGTACCACGGCGGTGGCTTCGCGGGAGAGTTCGATGCTCGCTGCGCGGGGCGATGCATCGTGGCGCGAGAACACCGTCAGCACGGTGGACGCGCTGACCCGCGCCGAGCGGGCGAGGGCAATGGCTTCGTCCACGCTGCGGGCTTCTTCCAGCAGGCGCCGGGCGATGGCGTGCACCGGCACGCCGGCGCTGTCGTTGTCGCTGCGGTGGTGGAGGATGTTGAAGTGCAGGCCGAGGCCTGCGCTGTTCACGCCGATCTTGCCGAGCATGCCGAACTCGGTGAACAGCTTGACACCAAGGCCGGTGCTGCCCGTGAGCTGCAGCATCAGGCCATTGGGCACCAGGGCGTCGTGCCAGTCCCAGGTCTGGATGGTGCGCGGGGCCTTGGCGCCGCGCGGGGCGAACACGGCGGTGGAGCATTCGCCTTCGGGCGGTGTCGGCATCACCGCGAGGATTTCGGTGCGGGCGTTCAGTGCCGCCAGTTGCCAGACCGGCAGCCCGGCACCTTCTGCGGTGGCCGCCACTTCCTGGGCCAGTGCCGGGCTCCAGGCTTCCAGGGCGCCGAGGCTGGCTTCGCCCAGCTGGCGGACCTGGGCAGGATCGACATCCACCTGGGAGAAGAAATCGAGGTAGAGCGATACCGTTTGCCGGATCTGCTCCGCCCACCGTTCACCGATCTGCCGGCCACGGATCTGTGGGTTCTGGGTGTCGGTGACGAAGGTATGGACTTTCACTGCAAGTTACCTGTTGAACGTTGGATTGTTTCGGGGCAGCACACCGGAGCGGTGCCCTGTGGCGGGAAGAAATAGGTCAGCGATTGCGGGTGAAGACATCGCGCCCGGCGAACCAGGTTTTCAACACCTGGGTATCGCGCAGGGCCTCGGGCTCGACCTGGAACACGTCGCGGTCCAGCAGGACCAGGTCGGCCTGTTTGCCCGGTTTCAGCGAGCCGATCCGGTCGTCGAGGCGAATGGCGCGGGCGGCGTTCAGGGTGTAGGCCTGGAACATCGTTTCCCGGTCGATTTCCTCGGCGGCGTTCAGCACGCCTTTCGGGCCCTTGCGGCTGACGGCCTGGTAGATGGCCTTCCACGGCTCGGGCGTGGTGATCGGCCAGTCGCTGGCCCCGGCGATGATGGCGCCGCGCTTCAGCAGCGAGCGGGCCGGGTACTGGTACTGGAAGGCCATGGCGCTGACATAGGGCTGGACCAGGTCGACGCTCAGCTCGTCGGCGCTGGCCCAGTAGAGCTGCATGGAGGCGATCACATCCAGCGGCTTGAAACGGGCGAACTCCTTCGGGTTGACCATCTGCAGGTGCGTGATGGAGTGGGGGATTCCACTGTTGCGGGTCTTGCGCGCCTGCTCGATGCCATTGAGGGACTCGCGCACGGCGCGGTCACCGATGGCGTGCACATGCACCAGCCAGCCACGGGCGTCGGCGGCATCCACCAGCTCGCCGAAATGCGCCGGGTCGATCAGCAGCTCACCGCTCTTGTTGGAGTTCTTGTAGGGCTCCAGCATCGCCGCGCTCTGCGCCGGGTGCTCCGCCACGCCATCGGCGAAGACCTTGATGCCGGGCAAGCTCAGGTTCGGCACGCCGTGGAATTGCTGGCGCACCTTATCGAGTTCGTCGAGGTCCTTGGGCGTGGCCTTGGAGTCGGCCATCAGCAGGGCGGCGACATGGGCGGTGAGCTCGCCGGACTCGGCCAGCGCCTTGTAGGTGGGCAGTACGCCAACCGAGCTGTTGTCTAGTGGCCCGCCGGGAATCTCGTTGGCCAGCGGGTCCATCCAGGCGGTAATCCCCAGGCTGTTGTAGTACTTCAGCGCGTCGCGGCCGCCGGCCAGCAGGTCGCGGTCGGAGGGCAGGGGGATCAGCTCCTGCGCTGCATAAAGGCCTGCGTCAACCAGAAAACCGTTTGGCTGGCCGTCTTTGCTGTGACCGATGGTGGCCAGCGCTTCGCCCGTCAGGCGCTTCACCTTGGCGGCGTCGATACCCGCGCGCTTCAGCATGGCCTGGTTGGCCCAGCCGGTGTGGTAATCCCAGCCGGCGAAGAGGATTGGCGTATCGGTCCATTCGCCGTGGTTGAAGCGCTGTCCGAAAGCGTCGAGCTGGTCCCAGTAGCTGGAGGGCAGACCGCCGACTACCAGGAACTCGCCACGCTTGGCCTTGCCGTCTTCACGCCATTGGCGCAGGCGTTGCTCCAGCTCATCCAGCGGAATCTCCTCGCCATTGAGGTTGGCCTGGCGCATCTGCAGCCCACCCTTGATCACATGGGCGTGGGAGTCGATGAAGCCCGGCATCAGCACCTTGCCGCCGAGATCCAGCACGTGTGTCTCCGCCTGCTTGAGCTTCAGGACCTCGGCGTCGGAGCCGACGGCCAAGATCTTGCCGTTCTCGATGGCGACTGCCTGTTGCAGGGGGTGGCCCGGTTCGGCGGTGTAGACCTTGCCGTTGTGCAGGATGAGATCGGCGGCTGCCATAGTTTCCATGGAAGAAAAGGCGAGGGCGACGGAGAGTGCCAGGGAGACAATCGGCTTCATGGGTGGGTGGCCTTGATTCTTGTTGGTCTGTGGGCAAAGACTAACCAGTCGGCCAGCCTGGAATAACGCCGGGCTCGGCATAACTTCTTTTCTGAAGTGGAAATAAAAATGGACCGATTGACCGCGCTGGGCATGTTCGTGGCCGCCGCCGAACAGGGTAATTTCAGCCGCGCCGCCGAGCAGCTCGGCACTACGCCGTCCTCGTTGACCAAGGCCATCGCGCAACTGGAAGAGGGCCTTGGCGCCAAGCTGTTCGAGCGCACCACCCGTCGGATGTCACTCACCGAGGCTGGGCACATCTACCTGGAAGGCGCTCGTCAGGCGCTGATGCAGTTGCAGCTCGCTGGCGAGGGGGTCGAACAGTTGCAGCACGAACTGCGCGGCAGCCTGCGCATCACCGCGCCGCCGTCATTCGCCCCGGCCTTCCTCAATGCCGTCTGCTGCCGCTTCCTGCGCGAGCATCCTCACGTGCACCTGGAGGTGGACCTCTCTGACACCTACGTCGACCTGGTGGACGGTGGCTATGACCTGGCCTTGCGCGATGGTCCCACCGACCTGCCCGGCGTGATCGCCCAGCCGCTGGTGGAGAACCGCATCACCCTCTGCGCCAGCCCTGCCTACCTGGCGAGTCGGGGCGGGGAGGTGACCCTGGACAATTACCTACAGCACGACTGGCTGATCCTCCGGCATCCCTTGCTCAACCGGCATTTCTGGTGGGTGACCAAGGACGATCAGCGCATCCGCCTGAACCAGCCCGCGCCGCGTGTGTCGAGCGACAACTACGACTTCCTGCTCGCCTGCCTGCTGGACGGCCAGGGCCTGCAGTTCATCCCGCAGTGGAGCGCGGCACCTTATCTGGCGCGAGGCGAACTGGTTGAGGTGATGCCCGAGTGCTGGCGCGAACCGAGTGGCTTCGGCCCGCAGATCTACGTGCTCTACCTCACCCACCGGCGCAACACGCGCAAGGTGAAGGTGTTCATCGAGTACCTGAAGACGTACTGGCAGGAGCACGGCGCCAGCGCGTGAAAGGCACCGGGCGCGTTTGTCGGACGCCACCGTCGGCCGTGGCTGCTGGCAGGCCCGCCTCCCTGAAATGTCCGGCAGGAAACCCCTGCCGCGATCCACCCCGTGCGCTCACAAGGTGGGACGCGGATCAAAGGGCTTACTTGGCGAACAGCTGGCCGATGTCCTTGAAGGCCTTGAACTCCAGGGCGTTTCCGCACGGGTCGAAGAGGAACATGGTGGCCTGCTCGCCGACTTGGCCCTTGAAGCGGATGTGGGGTTCGATCACGAACCGGGTGCCGAGTGACGCCAGGCGCTCGGCTAGGGCTTCCCACTGGGACCATTCCAGCACCACGCCGAAATGCGGCACGGGCACATCGTGGCCGTCTACCGCGTTGGTGTGGGCGTGGCTCTGCGAGTCGGTCTTGGGATGTTCGTGAATCACCAACTGGTGACCGAAGAAGTTGAAGTCCACCCACTGGGTGCTGGAACGGCCTTCCTCCAGGCCGAACACTTCGCCGTAGAAGGCACGGGCGGCGGGGAGGTCGTAAACGGGAATCGCCAGGTGGAAGGGGGAGAGGCTCATCGAAGTCTCCGAGCGGTTGCCTGTAATTGGAGGCTTCAATGTTCGATTCTAACCCTTCGGGGCGAAAGCGAATATGCGCATCGCTCAGCCCAAAGGATCTTTATGCTTGGTGTCGCCGTCAATTTCGCTGGGCGAAGCGGACGCTCAGCTCCTCCATGTAACCGAGCGCTGACTGCTGCAGTACCCTGCGGAACAGGTCGACCTGTGGCAGTGCCTTGTTGCCGTAGCGGCACACCAGCACAATCTCCCGCGTGAACGCCCACTCACCCAGGGCACGTACCTGAACCGTGGATGCGCTCCGCAACCAGACCCCGGCAAAGGGAATGATGGCCACGCCCAGGCCGGTTTCCACCATGCGCACGATGGCGTCCAGGTCATCCAGCTCCATGACCTGGTCCACGTGCAGCTTGCGGTCCTTGAGGAACTTGCCCACCAGCCGCCCGCCGAACGACTTGCTGTCGTAACGGATGAAGGGGTGGCACTCGAGCATTTCGGCGATGCTGTCGAAGCGCGTTCCCGGCGGGTGGATCAGTACGAAGGGCTCCTCCAGCACTCGCTCCATATGGATTTCCTTGGCGAGCGGGAAGGGCGGCTCGATGATCAGCGCCAGGTCCAGGTCACCGGCCTCCACCTGGCCCACGAGGTCCAGCGAAACGCCGGGAATCAGCCGGGCTTCCAGCAGCGGCGCGGCCTCTTTGAGGCGCTTGAGGGTTTCCGGCAATACACCGGTCTGCACCGTACCGATGGCGCCTATGTTCAGGCTGCCACGATAGCCCTCCAGGGTTTCCGGCAGGCACATGCGGGCGTACAGCGCCAGCATCTCTTCCGCCATCGGCAGAACTCGCAGCCCGTTGGCATTGAGGGTGACCGACTTGGCCGTGCGGTCGAATAGCGGCATACCGAGTGCATCTTCCAGGCTCTTCATCTGCGCGCTGACCGCGGCCTGGGTCAGGCTGACCTGGCGGGCGGCAGCGGAGAAACTACCAAGCCTGGCCACTGCCACGAATGTCCTGAGTTCTCTGATCACGTTCGCGCTACCCGTCCTGGAAATGCTGCCGCCATGCTACTGGAGTCGCCCCGGCGATGGTGGACCGATGGCACGTGGATCGTTGGGTTTCGCTGCGCTCTACGCCAACCTACGGGTCTGTAGGATGGGTTGAGGCACGAAACCCATCGGGCGGAGTGGCAGGGG
>NZ_KE384031.1:0-93176 GCF_000423545.1 Metapseudomonas resinovorans DSM 21078 | reverse complement strand
CAACCTACGGGTCTGTAGGATGGGTTGGGGCACGAAACCCATCGGGCGGAGTGGCAGGGCGCACGGATCGTTGGGTTTCGCTGCGCTCTACGCCAACCTACGGAGCTTCTGCCTTCTGGGCGAGTCGTTCGCGGCAGAAGTCGACGAACAGTTGCGCAGGCTTGGTGAGCTGGCCGCGCTTGAGGCGGGCGGCCACCAGGCCGGAGGTGGCGACGGGTTCGGTGATGTCGACGGTGACCACCTTCTTGCCGTCGTAGGTGCATTCGGAGTGGGGGCGGGTGACCAGCAGGGAGAAGCCGAAGCCCTGGCCGACCATGCCGCGCACCATCTCGATCGACGGTGAGCTGAAGACGATGTTGGGCGTCAGGCCCAGTTCATGGAACAGGCTGACGAAGTAGGTGCGGCTCGGCTGCACGTCGAGCAGGATCATTGGCTCCAGGCAGAGGTCGCGCAGGGAGACCTGGGGCTGGCTGGCGAAGCGATGATTCTCCGGCAGCAGCGCGTAGGGCTTCTGCGGCGGCATCAGCGGTTCGGTGGCGATGGTGCTGTCCAGGTCGTGCTCGTAGAGGAAGGCCAGGTCGAAGGTGCCGGCGGTCAGGCCCTGCACCAGTTCCTGCTGCTCGCCGTCGCGGATGCGGATGTCCACGCCGGGGTAGCGCTCGCGGAAGCCCGCGATCAGTTGCGGCAGATAGAGCGGTGCGACGGTCTCGAAGCAGCCGATGTCGATCTGCCCGGCGACGATGTCGTTGTCGGCCAGGGCGTTCTGTTCGAATTCGCGCGCCACCCGCAGCAACTCCTGGGCTTTCTCGTAGAAGCGCGCGCCGCTGGGCGTGAGGGATACGCCCTGGGCGTGGTGGCGGATGAACAGCTGCACACCGAAGCTCTCTTCCAGGCCCTTGATGGCGGTGGAGATGGACGGCTGGGCGATGTACAGCTTGCGCGACGCTTCGGCCACGCTGCCGGCCTCCACTGTCGTCACGAAATACTTGAGTTGTCGCAAGGTATAGGTAGCCACTGGCACCTCCGCTTCTTGTCGGCCGCTGGCGCTTTGCGGGCGGCTCATTCTTCTCGTAGTCGTGAGTGGCACCTTACCCCAGACGCGCCGTGCCAGGCCTGATGGGCTGCCGAGCTTTTTCATATGACTCGAGCATATTTTTAATAATTTTCCTCTGCCGATAGCTGGCGCACCATCTGCCTCGACCCGAATAACAACATGACCGCGACGACGGTCGATCTGGGAGTGCAGCGTGTTAGATCTCGGCTATTGGCAGCAGAAAGCTGCCCGGCAAGCATTCACTGACAAGGCGCTGATCGGCGGCCGCCAGGTGGCCGCCGCCTCCGGTGCCACCTTCGACTCCATCAACCCGGCCACCAATGAGCTGCTGGCCCGCGTCGCCGCCTGCGGCGAGGCTGAGGTCGACCTCGCCGTGCGCACTGCGCGCCGCGCCTACAACGAAGGCCCTTGGGCGCGCATGGCACCGGTGGAGCGCAAGAAGGTGCTGCTGCGCCTTTCCGAACTGATGATGGCCCATCGCGAAGAGCTGGCCCTGCTGGACTCGCTGAACATGGGCAAGCCGGTGATGGATGCCTGGAACATCGACGTGCCCGGCGCCGCCCATGTGTTCGCCTGGTACGGCGAGGCCCTGGACAAGCTCTATGATCAGGTGGCGCCCACTGCGCCGAACGCCCTGGCCACCATCACCCGCGAAGCGCTGGGCGTCGTGGCCGCCGTGGTGCCCTGGAACTTCCCCCTCGACATGGCCGCCTGGAAGCTGGCTCCAGCCCTGGCCGCCGGCAACAGCGTGGTGCTCAAGCCTGCCGAGCAGTCGCCGTTCTCCGCCCTGCGCCTGGCCGAACTGGCGCTGGAAGCCGGGCTGCCGGAAGGCGTGCTGAACGTGGTGCCGGGCCTGGGCGAAAGCGCCGGCAAGGCCTTGGGCCTGCACCCGGATGTGGATTGCCTGGTGTTCACCGGCTCCACCCAGGTGGGCAAGTACTTCATGCAGTACTCGGCGCAGTCCAACCTCAAGCAGGTCTGGCTGGAGTGTGGCGGCAAGAGCCCGAACCTGATCTTCGACGACTGCCGCGACCTGGACCTGGCCGCTGAGAAGGCGGCCTTCGGCATCTTCTTCAACCAGGGCGAGGTCTGCTCGGCCAACTCGCGCCTGTATGTACAGCGCTCGATCCGCGACGAGTTCATCGAACGCCTGCTGGCCAAGGCCCGCGACTGGATGCCCGGCGACCCGCTGGACCCGGCCAGCCGTGCCGGTGCCATCGTCGACGCCGGGCAGACTGCGCGCATCATGTCCTTCATCGAAGGCGCGCAAGGGGAGGGCGCTCGGTTGCTCACCGGGGGGGGTCGCCTGTCCTTCAATGGTTCCAGCAACTTTGTCGAACCCACTGTCTTCGCCGATGTGAGCAGCGACATGCAGTTGGCGCGTGAAGAGGTGTTCGGCCCTGTACTGGCCGTCAGCACGTTCGATACCGAGGAAGAGGCGTTGCGCCTGGCCAACGACAGCATCTATGGCCTGGCTGCCTCGGTGTGGAGCGATGACCTGCACCGTGCCCACCGCGTCGCCCGCGCGCTCAAGGCGGGCACGGTATCGGTCAACACGGTGGACGCCCTGGACGTCACCGTGCCCTTCGGTGGTGGCAAGCAGTCCGGTTTCGGCCGCGACCTCTCGCTGCATTCCTTCGACAAGTACAGCCAACTGAAAACCACCTGGTTCCAGCTGCGCTGAGGTCGCCATGACGACCCGGCCGCGTGCTCCTTCGGTGCGCGGCCGCCCATAACGAGAAACACCTTCCTGTCGCGTGGTGCACGCGCGGGTTCACGGCTTCCTGGCCACGACTGCCTCAGCAACTGACCACAACTTACAAGTAGTGAGGGAGTTTTCATGCTCAAGTCCTTACCGTGCATCCGTGTCGCCTTTGGCGTCGCCCTGCTGGCCGCCGCCGGTGTACCCGCCCAGGCCCAGTCCTCCAGCCTCACCGTGATCTCTTTCGGCGGCGCTACCAAGGCCGCCCAGGATGCGGCCTATTTCAAACCCTTCGAACAGAGCGGCGCCGGCAAGGTGGTCGCTGGTGAGTACAACGGCGAATTGTCCAAGGTGAAGGCGATGGTCGACATCGGCCAAGTCACCTGGGACGTGGTGGAAGTGGAAAGCCCCGAGCTGTTGCGCGGCTGCGAGGAAGGGTTGTTCGAGCGTATCGACCCGGCTCTGCTCGGCGAGTCGGCCAGTTACATGCCCGGCACCGTCAGCGAGTGCGGCGTGGCCAGCTACGTCTGGTCCATGGTGCTGGCCTACAACGCCGACAAGCTGGCCGCCGCACCTGCCTCCTGGGCGGACTTCTGGGATACCCAGCGTTTCCCCGGCAAGCGCGGCCTGCGCAAGGGCGCCAAGTACACCCTGGAAGCCGCGCTGCTGGCCGACGGGGTTAAACGCGAAGACCTCTACAAGGTGCTGGAAACCCCGGATGGTGTGACCCGTGCCTTCCGCAAGCTGGATCAGATCAAGCCCCATATCCAGTGGTGGGAAGCCGGCGCCCAGCCCCCGCAGTGGCTGGTGGCGGGTGATGTGGTGATGTCGGCCGCCTACAACGGTCGCATCGCCGCTGCGCAGAAGGAGGGTTCCAGGCTTGCCATCGTCTGGAACGGCAATCTCTACGACCCGGACCACTGGGCCATTGTCCGCGGCAGCCCGAACAAGGCCCTGGCCGAACGCTTCATTGCCTTCGCCAGCCAGGCGGATACGCAGAAAACCTTCTCCAGCCAGATCCCCTACGGTCCGGTCCACAAGGACGCCTTGGCCGCACTGCCCGCCGCCACCCAGATGCAACTGCCCACCGCGCCGGCGAACCTGGCCGATGCGCAATTGGTCAGCGCGGAGTTCTGGGTCAACCACGGCGAGGAGCTGGAGGAGCGCTTCAACGCCTGGGCGGCACGTTGAACATTGCGCCCCGCAGACGCCGGAAGTGCGGCGAGCGGGCGGGGCGTGACTGGCGGGGCCGGACCTTACCGCGCCCTGCACTACCAGTGCTCGTCGGTGGTTACGGCCGGGCGGGCCAATAACAAGTACAAGATCGGGAGAATGTCATGAGTGCAAGTGTGTCCGTTCCTGCCCATGGGCAGGTGGAAGAGGGCGGATTCCGCCGCGTGCTGGGCCTTGGCGCGCTATTGGCGGTGGCCATCGGCTTGGTGGTGTCCCAGGGTGTGATGGTGCTGATGCTGCAGGGCGCCGGTTTCTCCGGGTTGGGCTTCATCGTCCCGCTGGGGCTGGCCTACCTGCTGGCCCTGAGTTACGCGTTTTCCTTCTCCGAACTGTCGCTGATGATTCCCCGTGCCGGCGGCCTTTCCAGCTACACCGAGGTTGCCCTGGGGCATTTCCCGGCCATCCTGGCGACCTTCTCCGGCTATGTGGTGGTGGCGATGTTCGCCTTGTCGGCCGAACTGCTGCTGCTCGACCTGATCGTCGGCAAGGTCTATCCGGGTGTGTTCCCGCCCTTCAGCGTCGCCTTCGGCGTGCTCGGCCTGTTCACCGTGCTCAACCTGATGGGCATCGACATCTTCGCCAAGCTGCAGACCGCCTTGGCGGTGGTGATGGTGATCGTGCTGCTGGTGCTGGGCTTGGCCGCTGTCGTTGAAGGCGCGCCCAGCGAAACCGCCAGCACGGTGCTGCACGGTGACTGGAACCCCATGGGGGCGGGTGTGCTGACCCTTACCGCACTGGCCGTGTGGGGCTTCGTCGGCGCCGAGTTCGTCTGCCCGCTGGTGGAGGAAACCAAGCGTCCCGCGCGCAACATCCCGCGTTCGATGATCATCGGCCTGACCGTCATTTTCATCACCATTGCGCTCTACTGCCTGGGTGCACTGTTCATGGTGCCCACCGAGGCCCTGACCACCGACGCACTGCCGCACTACCTGTTCGCCACCACGGTGTTCGGCAAGGCGGGTGAAGTGTTCCTGGTGATCGCCGCGGTCACCGCCACCTGCAGCACCCTGAACACCTCGCTGGCGGCCATCCCGCGCATGCTCTATGGCATGGCACAGAACGGCCAGGCTTTCCCGCAGTTCAAGCTGCTCAGCCCGCGCGCCCGCACGCCCTGGGTGGCGGTACTGTTCGTGGCCGCCATTACCGGCCTGCCGATTCTGGTCATGGGCCAGGATGCCGCCTCCATCAACCTGCTGCTGCTCGCCGCGGCCCTGGCCTGGCTGCTGGCCTACATCATCGTGCACCTGGATGTGATCGCCCTGCGTCGCCGTTACCCGGCTATCGCCCGACCGTTCAGCACGCCGTTCTACCCGCTGCCGCAGCTGTTCGGCATCGTCGGCATGCTCTACGCCATCTGGTACGCCTCGCCCAGCCCGGACATGACCGGCAAGATTTTCGGCATTGCCGGTGTGGTGCTGGCGCTGGTGTCGCTGATTGCCGTGGTCTGGATCAAGGTCGTGATGCGCAAGGACCTGTTCCGCCCTGAGCCGCTGGAGCAGACCCAGTGACTCACCGCGACTGAATGCAGGGTCGGGCGACATGCAGTTCGTCGCCCGGATACCTGCCCGCAAGCCCGGCACCCGGCCGGGCATCGGGCGCCTGGGCGCTCGGCGGGTAGGGCAGCTTTTTCGTATAGCTCGAAGACATATTTAGTATTTTCCCTGCCCATCGGCTTCGGCCAGCATCGGTACAGCTGAATAGCGGGAAGAGGAGACCCCCAAAGATGAACGCTCAATTCCAGGCACAACGCGAAACCCGTGATTACCAGGCAGCGGATGCGGCCCACCACATCCATGCCTTCCTCGACCAGAAGGCGCTGAACGCCGAAGGGCCGCGAGTGATCGTCGGTGGCGAGCGCCTCCACCTCTGGGACAACGACGGCAAGCGCTACCTCGACGGCATGTCCGGCCTGTGGTGCACCAACCTCGGCTACGGCCGCAAGGACCTCACCGCTGCTGCTACCCGCCAGTTGGAGCAACTGCCGTACTACAACATGTTCTTCCACACCACCCACCCGGCGGTGGTGGAACTGTCGGAGCTGCTGTTCAGCCTGCTGCCGGGCCACTACAGCCACGCCATCTACACCAACTCCGGCTCCGAGGCCAACGAGGTGCTGATCCGCACCGTACGCCGCTATTGGCAGATCCTCGGCAAGCCCGAGAAGAAGATCATGATCGGTCGCTGGAACGGCTACCACGGCTCCACCCTGGGCGCTACGGCGCTGGGCGGCATGAAATTCATGCACGAGATGGGCGGCATGCTGCCGGACATCGCCCACATCGATGAGCCTTACTACTTCGCCAACGGCGGCGACCTGACTCCTGAGGAGTTCGGCCTGCGTGCGGCGCGCCAGTTGGAAGAGAAAATCCTCGAACTGGGCGCCGACAAGGTTGCCGCCTTCGTTGCCGAACCTTTCCAGGGGGCCGGCGGCATGATCTTCCCGCCGGAAACCTACTGGCCGGAAATCCAGCGCATCTGCCGCAAGTACGACGTGCTGCTGTGTGCCGATGAAGTGATTGGCGGCTTCGGCCGTACCGGCGAATGGTTCGCCCACCAGCACTTCGGCTTCGAGCCGGACACCCTGTCCATCGCCAAGGGCCTGACCTCCGGCTACATCCCCATGGGCGGCCTGATCCTCAGCAAGCGCATGGCCGAAGTGCTGGTCGAGCAGGGCGGTGTGTTCGCCCACGGCCTGACCTACTCCGGCCACCCGGTGGCCGCGGCGGTGGCCCTGGCGAACCTCAAGGCACTGCGCGACGAAGGTGTGGTGACCCAGGTGAAGACCGACACCGGCCCTTACCTGCAGCAATGCCTGCGCGAAGTGTTCGGCAACCACCCGCTGGTAGGCGATATCCAGGGCGCTGGTCTGGTTGCCGCGCTGCAGTTCGCCGAAGACAAGGCCACCCGCAAGCGCTTCGCCAACGAGAACGACATCGCCTGGCGTTGCCGCACCATCGGCTTCGAGGAGGGACTGATCATACGCTCCACCCTCGGTCGCATGATCATGGCGCCGGCCCTCGTGGCCACCCGTGCCGAGATCGACGAGCTGGTCAGCAAGACGAAGATCGCGGTGGATCGCACCGCGCAGGAGCTGGGACGTCTCTAGTCCCGCTACGGACCACCGGCGACCAGGGCCGGCGGTCCGCCACCACAGCTGCTAGGCAGTGTTACGGCGCCCGGGATTGCTGCCCGCGCGCCGTTTTTTTCTGTCGGAATTCAGGTGTCGTATAGATCCTTTGCAGGGGCGAATTCATTCGCCAAGCAGGCCGAAGGTCTGCCCCCGGAATTCCAATGGGTCGCTTCGCAACCCTTGGCGGATGAATTCCCCCTACACGAGCAAACGCTCAAGGATTTATGGGTCCTCCCCGCGACGAACGGTTTGAGAAGGTATATTGCGGTCGTAATATTATGAGTGTAATTTAAGCGCACTGCTCACCCCCGAGCCCTTCCCCTGGAGACTGAACCATGAGCGAACACAAGCATCAAGGCGTGGCCCTGATCACTGGCGCGTCCACCGGCATCGGTGCCACCTATGCCAAGCGCCTGGCCGAGCGGGGTCATGACCTGCTGCTGGTCGCCCGTGACCAGAACCGCCTGGAAGCCCTGGCAGCCGAACTGCGCCAGCAGGCCGGCGTGAAGGTGGAAGTGCTGAAGGCCGACCTGACCGACAAGGCCGATCTGACCCGCGTTGCCCAGCGCTTGCGCAGCGACTCCGCCATCAGCGTGCTAGTGAACAATGCCGGCGTGGCCGTCAGCGGCAGCCTGCTGGATACCGACCTCGACCGCTTCGACGCGATGATCCAGCTCAACGTGGTAGCCGTGACCCACCTGGCCGCCGCCGCTGCCGCCAACTTCGTCGCCCAGGGACGCGGCACCATCATCAACATAGCCTCCGTGCTGGCCCTGGCGCCGGAAATGTTCAACGGCACCTACAGCGGCACCAAGGCTTTCGTGCTCAACCTCAGCCAGTCGTTGAATTCGGAAGTGAAGGACAAGGGCGTGCGTGTGCAGGTAGTACTGCCGGGGGCGACCCGTACCGAAATCTGGGAGCGCTCGGGCACCGGTATCGAGAACATCCCGCAGGAAATCCTGATGGACGTGGTCGAGATGGTGGATGCCGCGCTGGCCGGTCTGGATCAGGGCGAACTGGTGACTATCCCCTCGCTGCCGGAGCAAGGCGACTGGGAGCGCTTCACGGCGGCCCGCTTCCACATGGCACCGAACCTGTCGCGTTCGTCGGCGGCGGATCGCTACAAGGCCTGATTGGCTCTCCAATGCAAAAGGCCGGGCGAATGCCCGGCCTCTTGCTTCGCGAGTGAGTTCGTTCCCGCAAGAGGGAAGGGAATCAGGCGAAAACGAAGTACTTGCGCACCGTCTCCACCACTTCCCAGGTGCCTTTCATGCCGGGTTCGATCACGAACACGTCGCCGGCCTTCAGGTGCTTCGGCTGCTCGCCTTCCGGGGTGATGATGCAGTAGCCATCCAGGAAGTGGCAGTACTCCCACTTCTCGTAGTTGACCTCGAACTTGCCGGGTGTGCAGATCCAGGTGCCCATGATCTTGCTGCCGTCCTTGGACAGGTAGGCGTTGAGGTTCACGGTGTGCGGATCGCCGCCGATGCGCTTCCACTTGGTGGCGTCCAGGACGGGGGTAGGGCAGGTCTCGCGCAGGACGGTGATGAAGTCGGACATTTCAGCTCCAGACAATCTGATGAAAGGCCCGTCACCATAGGTCTAATGATCTGCCGGGAGTTGTCTGGATTCGACCCCCAGGTGTCTATGAACGCGCCGGCAAAATGGGCAAAAGGGCGCTAACGTGAATCCAGGGGGCCGATTCTTCCGGTCTCAGGCGGCGGCCCGTGTCGGGTTGCCTCGGCAGTAGCCGGTGGGGCGGGGGCGCTCCACGAGGAGGTGCTCTCATGAACACCCAGTGGTTCAGCCATGACAACGCCGCCTCGGAGGGCAGCTTCGACAAGTGGTGGGACACCTATGGCGAATGGTTCGACTCCGAGGATCAGTTGCTCAGTGGCGAAAGCGGCATCCAGCGCCTGCATACCCAGGATGGTCGGTTGCTCTACAGCAAGCGGCAGATCAACCACTTCCACCACGACCTGGTCCACCCGTTCGGCGAGCCGACCATCCTCCATGAAATGAGAGCCCTGCAGGCCCTGGCCAAGCTGGGGGTACGCGTGCCCAAGGTGGTGTTCAGCGCCGCACGCAAGACCGAAACCGAATGGCAGGCGTTGCTCATCACCGAAAGCCTCGACGGCTTCATCAGTCTCGAAGCGTGGTATGCGCAGCCAATGCCGGCCAGTCTGCGCCAGCAGATGATCCAGCAACTGGCCAACAACATAGCGCGCATGCACCGTGCCGGCTGGGAGCACGGTCGGCTCTATCCGAAGAACATCTTCGTCAAAGTCACCGGTGAACGGGAGCCGCATGTGGAGGTCGCCCTGCTTGGCCTGGCCAAGGCCAATCATCGCCTGACCGCCTACAGTGCATCGAAGCACGACTACGAGCAGTTCAAGCAGCATCGAAAGCCCATGCCGGATGAGGACTGGAAAGCCTTTGCGACGGTGTACCGGGACGTGATGGAGAGCGATTACACGCGTTAGCCCGGCAGGTTTCGCCAGCGCGGTTAGCCCCGCGCCCTCTGGGAGGGCCGGGGCGAATGAATCAGCTATGTCTGCGTAATGCGCTGGAATCACTTGTAGGCGCTGGCTCTTGGTCCGATGGTAAATCTCTCGCAACAGCTAACGCAGACGTGGCGAATGAATTCGCCCCCACCGGGCCTGCCATTCCCGGTAGGCGCCCTTCATGCACCGCGCACAAGGCCGATACCCGGCCGCCTGTGCCGTGGCTGCATCAAGGAAGAACACCCGCGCCGATACATACCCGCCACGCGCAATGGCGCGCAGGGCAGTGGGGCAGGCGAGGCGGCCGTAGATACGTGTCCGGCGATGCCCGCCCAGGGTGCCGGGCACCGGGCTGGCGTACGGCTTGCCGTCCGCCCCCAGCAGGGTCCAGCGTTTCACCCTTCGGCCTCGCGCTCCAGCAGGCGGCGCTTGCGCTCCACGCCCCAGCGGTAGCCGGAGAGGTTGCCGTCGCTGCGTACAACCCGGTGGCAGGGAATGGCCACGGCGATGCTGTTGGCCGCGCAGGCCTGGGCCACGGCACGCACGGCGCGGGGCGAGCCGATGCGCTCGGCAATCTCCGCATAGCTGGCGGTGCTGCCAGGCGGGATTTCCCGCAGCGCCTGCCAGACCCGCTCCTGAAAGGCCGTGCCGCGTACATCCAGCGGCAGGTCCAGGCCCAGTTGCGGCGCTTCGATGAAGCCAATGACTTTGGCCACCAGTTGCTCGAAGTCGCTGTCGCCCCCGATCAGCCGGGCGCGGGGGAACTTGTCCTGCAGGTCACGCAGCAGGGCGTCCGGGTCATCGCCGAGGAGAATGGCGCATACGCCAACGCCGCTCTGCGCCACCAGGAAGGAGCCCAGGGAACATTCGCCCAGCGCGAAGCGGATTTCATTGTTGACGCCGCCGGCACGGTAGTCGGCGGGCTTCATGCCCAGCACCTGGGCGGAGTCGGCGTAGAAGCGGCTGTTGGAGTTGAAGCCGGCGTCGTAGATCACCTCGGTCACCGAGGTGCCAGCGCCCAATTGATCGCGCACCTTGCGGGCGCGGCGAGCGCGGGCATAGGCCTTGGGGGTGACGCCGGTGACTGCCTTGAACACCCGATGGAAGTGCGACGCGCTCATGCCCACCGACTCGGCCAAGGCCTCCAGTCCTGGCGCTTCCTCGGCGCTTTCGATCTGCCGGCAGGCGGCCGACACCAGCGCCGCGTGTTGCGCGGCAACGCTGGTCATGTCCGCAGCGGCGCGGCGGCTGGGGCGGTAGCCGGCGGCTTCGGCCGCTTCCGCGCTGTCGAAGAACTCCACATTCTCCGGACGCGGCAGGCGGGTGGGGCTGCTGGGGCGGCAATAGATGCCGGTGGTTTTCACCGCGTAGACGAACTGCCGATCGGCGGCCGGGTCGCGGGCCTGCACGGCGGCCCAGCGGGGGTCCTGTTCGATGGCGGTCCTGGCAGAGGGCTTCATGGCGCTTTCCGCTTGCTGTTCGGTCATGGCAGAGAGTATGCGGGCAGGATAGCGCCCGCATCCCGACTCTTGCTGTCGAATTCAGCGGCGCGAATACACCTTGAAGAGTGTCTGGTCCAGCTCGCTTGGGGCGCCGAAGTAGCGGGTATAAAGCGGCACGATGTCACCGGAGCGATAGAGCTGGCTCAGCGCCGTATCCACCTGCAGGCGGAAGTCCTCGTCGCCGCGGGCCATGGCCATGGATACCGGCTCGAACTCGAAGCGGCGGTCCAGCACCATCAGGTTGGTGTTGGCTGTGTCCCGTGCCACCAGGCTGCGCAGGATCATCTGGTTGGAGAAGAATGCGTCCACCTTGCCGCTGGCCACGTGCTCCACGCCCTCGGCCGGACTGGCCACGGTCTCCAGGGTGATCTGCACCTTCAGCAGACGCAGCCTCTCCCGCGCCCACTCTTCCACCAGCGTCCCGCCTTGCACCGCGAAGCGGTGGGCCGTAAGGCCGCGATTAAGCGTGGCGCGCCAGGTGGGGCCGGTTTGTTCCACCTCGCCATTGAGCACTCTGACCAGCGACGGCGGGGCGTTCTTGCGCAGCACCACGCCAATGCCAGCGGTGTACACCGGCAGCGAGAAGGCCAGGTTCTGCCGACGCTTCAAGGTTTCCACCATGGGGCTGCAGAGCAGGTCCACGCCCGCTTCCTGCACGACGTCCAGGGCCTTGTCCGGCGCCAGGGGCACGAAGCGCACCTTGAGTGACCCCAGGCCAGGAAGGGTACGCAGTTGCTCGGTGACTTTCTGGCACAGGTCGATGGCGTAGCCGGAAGCGCCTTCACCCTCGGCCGAGGAGAACGGCGGCTGGTCCGGCAAGTAGCCGAGGGTGAGGGTGCCGCTGGCGCGGATGCGGTCCAGGGTCTGGGCGGGGGCCAGTGACGGCAGCAGCAGCGCCGCTATCAGGGGCAGCCAGAGCGTTGTTTTCCGGTTCATGCCTTGTCCTCCAGACCGAGGGCGCGAGCCTGCGCGGCGCGCTCTTCGAGGAAGCGGTCGGCGATGTAGCCGAACATCAGGTAGCCCACGGCGGTGACGATCATGCCGCCGAACACCGCCTCCGTCCCCGAGGCGTAGAGCGCATAGAAGCTGTAGGCCATCGCAATGAGCAGCACCACCACGTTGCGGTGGTGCGGGAAACCCGTCACGCCGGCCTTCTGCATGATGACCAGCAGCGCCGAAAGCGAGGTGATGTAGGGAATGATGTTGGTCACGGCCGCCAGGTTGACCAGCTTGCCGAACTGCTCCGAGGCATTGGGCGAGATGGTGGAGATCGCCATGCCGCTCTGCAGAACGGCATTGGCGATCAGCCCGGCGACAGGGGCGCCCAGCAGCGAGACCTTGGCAAACAGCGTCGGAAACATCTTCTGGTCGGCGGTGACCTTGGCGGTCTGCGCCAGGGTGAATTGCCAGCCCAGTAGCGAGCCGACGCAGGCCATCACCGCCAGGCCCATGATCACGTCACCCACCAGCGGATTGAACATTTTCGCGTAGACGAAGGCGAAGGGCGCGCTGGAGTTGGCCAGTTCGGGGTTGGGCACGATGCCCATGATCACCGAGGTCGAGAGTACGTAGACCACCGCAGCGCCCAGCGTGCCCATCAGGCAGGCCAGCGGCACGTTGCGCTTGGGGTTCTCCACGGCATCGGAGTTCTGCGCCGCGGACTCCATGCCGAGGAAGGCCCAGAGGGTCAGCGGAATGCTCTGGGTGATGGCATCGTTGGTGGAGATGTCGTTGGGGTTCCAGGCCGCCGCGAAGATGCTGGCGTCGAACCAGAACCAGCCGATGACTGACAGCCCCGCCACCGGGATGATCACCCCCCAGACCGTGATCGAACCGATGTGCCCGGTGATTTTCGGTCCGCCGAAGTTGGCCAGGGTGGTCAGCCAGATCAGCCCCACGGCGCCGATGAACAGCGGGATGGCGCCGGAACCCAGCCAGGGGAAGAAGGGCGTCAGGTAACCCACGGCGGAAATGGCGATGGCCACGTTGCCGATGGCCAGCGAGAGGAAGTACAGGTAGGAACAGAGGAAGAAGGCCGACTTGCCGTGGGCTTCCTCCGTGTACGCCGACATCCCGCCTGAACGGGCGCAAAAGATGCCGCACTGGGCGAAGCAATAAGCGATGGCCATGGAGCCTATCGCCGTGATGATCCAGGACAGCAGGGAGATCGCCCCCAACTGGGCCATGCTGGAGGGCAGCATGATGATGCCGGAGCCCATCATGTTCACCGCCACCAGGGTGGTGAGTGCGGTCAGGCTCATTTTCTTGCCGGAGGCGGCCATGTCTGGCTCCTTGCTGGAAAGGCGTATCCAGAACGATAGGCTGCTCCCGGCATAGTTGCTGCCGGCCAGGGAGTAGAATTCACTTTCCTGCCCTATCCCGTCCCGAGTTGCCCATGCCCCTGAAGCCCGAAGACCTCGCCAGCATCACTGCCATCACCCTCGACGACTACAACCGCAACGCCGAGGGCTTCCGCGAAGGCACTCGCGACCACGACGTGAGCCAGAACATCGAGGCGATGCTGCGGCATATCCGGGGACGCGCGCCGTTCACCCTCCTCGACTTCGGCTGTGGCCCCGGCCGCGACCTGCAAACCTTCACCCATCTGGGGCACTGCGCTGTCGGCCTGGACGGCGCGGAAAGCTTCGTTGCCATGGCTCGTGCCGACTCCGGCTGCGAAGTCTGGCACCAGGACTTCCTCGCCCTCGACCTGCCTGCGAGCCGCTTCGACGGCATCTTCGCCAACGCCAGCCTGTTTCACGTTCCGCGCCAGGAACTGCCCCGCGTCCTGCGCCAGCTGCACGCCACGCTGAAACCCGGCGGCGTGCTCTTCAGCTCCAACCCGCGCGGGCAGAACGACGAAGGCTGGAGCGGAACCCGCTACGGCGCCTGGCACGATTATGAAAGCTGGAAAGCCCTGCTGGAGTCGGCCGGTTTTGAAGCCGTGGAGCACTACTACCGTCCGACCGGCCTGCCACGGGAGCAGCAGCCGTGGTTGGCGAGTGTGTGGCGCAAGGGCGCTCGGTAGGGGCTTGCAATCGTAGGTTGCGGCTGAGCTCTGCGAAGCCCAACGTTTACGGTCACGTCCACGCGTTGGGCTTCGTTCCTCTGTCCGACCTACCGCAGGCCTGCTTGGCGAATGAACTGGCCCCACAGGGAGCCCTGTCAGGCTCGAATAGAGACTTCACCCCTTGCGCGGCATTTCCTTCGGCAGGTCTTTCCCCGCTTCGGGCACCTTGGGGTGGGTGAGGGCCTGGCGCACCTTCTCGTAATCGTCGTAGGGCAGGCCGGCGCGGCTGAGCATTTCCAGGGCGAACTGCTTTACCTCGGCGTCGGTGTAGGGGCGTTGCTCCGGTTCGGGTTGGCTGGCGCATCCGTTGAGGATCAGTGCCATTACGGCCAGCGCAAGGATGTGTGCGTGTTTCATGGGGTGGCCCCGAGCGGTGTGTGGTTCAGAGCGCGCAGGCTACCAATGGCCGGGGAGGGGGGAAAATCATCCCCACCGATAATGACTATTTCGTTACTCGCAAGTATGGCGGTTGCAGTGAATTACTTAGGGAACTAACCTTTTCGACTTCGCCTCCCAGGGCATACCGGTGGGCCCTTCATCTGCACCCTGTGCTGCGGGACGCCATCGAACGACAAGACGCGGACGCCGCCGCTGCGGCCAACCGTGCGTTGCTGATCTGACTTCGCCCCCTTTCTGGAACTGCCTTGCATGAATGCCCCGAACCCCCTGGATGACCCCAAGCCGGCCTGCCCACCGGAAGAACTGCTGATCGACGCCGAGGCCGACGACGAACCCCAACCCCATGCGCTGCATGGCAGTACCTGGCTGCTGTTGGTGGGGTTGGTGATGGTGGCGCTGAACCTGCGCCCGGCGCTGTCGAGTCTGGCGCCAATGCTGAACATGGTGCGCGAGGCCACGGGCCTGTCAGCCACCGGCGCCGGACTCCTGACCACCTTGCCGGTGCTCTGCCTCGGCCTGTTCGCGCCACTGGCGCCCCTGCTGGCGCGACGCCTGGGCAGCGAACGCACGGTGCTGCTGATCCTCCTCACCCTGGCCGGCGGCATCGTCCTGCGCAGCCTGTTCCCGGTCGCCGGATTGTTCCTCGGCAGCCTGGTGGCCGGGGCGAGCATCGGCATTATCGGCGTGCTGCTGCCGGGGATCGTCAAGCGCGACTTCCCGCATATCGCCGGGCTGATGACCGGGGTCTACACGATGGCCCTGTGCCTGGGCGCGGCGCTGGCTGCGGGCGCCACGGTGCCGCTGGCCGAGCTGCTGGACCACGCCTGGCAACCGGCGCTGGCCTTCTGGGCGCTGCCGGCGATCCTCGCCGCGCTGATCTGGCTGCCCCAGGCGCGCCAGGGCCAACACGCCCATCGACAGGCCTACAAGGTGACGGGCCTGTGGCGCGACCCGCTGGCCTGGCAAGTGACGTTCTACATGGGTCTGCAATCGTCCCTGGCCTACATCGTCTTTGGCTGGCTGCCGTCGATCCTGACCGACCGTGGACTCTCCGCGGTGGAGGCAGGACTGGTGCTGTCAGGCTCGGTGATGACGCAGCTGATCAGCGCCCTTGGCGCCCCCTGGCTGGCTACCCGCGGCCGCGACCAGCGTCTGGCCGTGGTGCTGGTGATGGGCCTGACCCTGGCCGGCTTGCTGGGCATGCTCTATGCGCCGCTCACTGGAATCTGGGGCTGGGCGGTGGTGCTGGGCCTGGGTCAGGGCGGCACCTTCAGCATCGCCCTGGCGCTGATCGTGCTGCGCTCGCGGGATGCCCACGTGGCTGCCAACCTCTCCGGCATGGCCCAGGGCGTGGGCTACACCCTGGCCGCCATGGGGCCGCTGATGGTGGGGGTGGTGCATGACCTGACCCACGGCTGGAGCGCGGTAGGGATCATCTTCGTCGTCATCAGCCTGGCGGCTACCGCATTCGGCCTCGGTGCCGGGCGCAACCTGTATGTGGCCGCCCGCAGCGAGCACCTCTGAGGCCCGGACCCATTCGTAGGATGTGGTAGAGCGAAGCGAAACCCATCAGCATCGGGCCCCGGTGTGGCGCGCTGGTGGAAGTGAAGAGCGACTTCCACCCTTGTGGCCCGTGCGAAACCGCGTTCCGCGTCAGGGCCGCCAGTTGGCGTTGAACTGCTCCGCCAGCTTTTGCTGGCGGAAGCGCTCGACGATGAAGTCGATGAATACGCGGGTCTTGGCCGGCAGTAACTTCTGCGCGCTGAAGTAGAGGGACAGGCTGCCGGTATCCACATACCAGTCCGGCAGCACGCGTTCCAGGGTGCCGCGCTTGAGGTGGGGCAGGGCGTGTACGGTGCTGACCAGTGTGACGCCCAGCCCTTGCATGGCCGCATGGCAGGCGGCCTCCGGGTCGGTCATGGCCATGCGCAGCTTCAGTTCGAACGTCGCCTGGCGGTCGTCGCGGGTACGCAACGGCCAGCTGCGCACGCGCCCGGTCTGGGGCGAGCGGATGAGGATGCCGTCGTGCCGGGCGAGATCTTCCGGTGATTCGATGGCCGGGCTGCGCGCCAGGTAATCCTTGGACGCCAGCAGCACGCGGTGGGCCGGCCCCAACTGGCGGGCAATTACCCCAGGTGGCAGCTCGAAGCCGCCACCGATGGCGGCATCGAAGCCTTCACCGATCAGGTCCACGGGGCGATTGTCGAACTGCCAGTCGGGGACGATGGCCGGGTAGCGGGCGAGGAAGTCGGCGAGGTGCGGCAGGATGTAGTCGCGGCCAAAAGCCACGCCCATGCTCACCTTGAGCGTGCCTGCCGGCTGGCCCTGGCTGCTGGCGAGGTTCGCCACCGCCCCCTGGATGCTCGCCAGCCCGCCACTCACCTCCGCCAGAAAACGCTCGCCGGCTTCGGTCAGGGTCAGGCGCCGGGTGCTGCGCAGGAACAGCCGAACGCCAAGATTGGATTCCAGCCGAGCCACATTCTTGCCCACCGCGGCGGGGGTCAAGCCCAGGCGCCGCGCGGCTTCGGCAAAGCTGCCAGCCTCGGCGGCGCGCACGAAGCACTCGATGCTGCTGAGGGTTTCCATGGGGTCTCCATAAACCATTGGTATCGACTGAATATAGCGATTGCCGGCTTATCGGTTGTGAATCGGAGGCCAATACTGGGGCCGTACTCAACCACACCCCTGGTTCCCGGAGATTCCTCAATGAGCACCCACAAAACCCTCGAAGGCAAAGTCGCATTCATCCAGGGCGGTTCCCGCGGCATTGGTGCCGCGACTGCCAAGCGCCTGGCAAAGGAAGGCGCCGCCGTCGCCCTGACCTACGTTGCATCCGCCAGCAGCGCACTTGAAGTGGTCCAGGCCATCGAAGCCGCTGGTGGCCGCGCCATCGCCATCAAGGCGGACAGCCGCGATGAGCAGGCCATCCGCGCTGCCATCCGCCACACGGTGGAAACCTACGGCCGCCTCGACATCCTGGTGAACAACGCTGGCGTGCTGGCCGTGGCGCCCATCGAAGAGTTCAGCATCGACGACCTGGACCGTACGCTGGACGTCAACGTTCGCAGTGTGGTGATCGCCAGCCAGGAAGCCGCCCGTGTGATGGGCGAGGGCGGTCGCATCATTACGATCGGCAGCACCAATGCCGAGCGCATGCCGTTTGCGGGCGGCTCGGTGTACGCCCTGAGCAAGGCGGCGGTGGCCGGCTTCACCAAGGGCCTGGCCCGTGACCTGGGGCCGCGTGGCATCACGGTCAACAACGTGCAACCGGGCCCGGTGGACACCGAGATGAACCCCGACCAGGGCGAGTTCGCTGAATCCCTCAAGCAGATCATGGCCCTGCCGCGCTATGGCCAGGCCGAGGAGATCGCCAGCTTCGTGGCCTACCTGGCCGGCCCGGAGGCGGGATACATCACCGGCGCCAACCTGATGATCGACGGTGGCTTCTCGGCCTGAGGACGGGCGGGAAAGGCTTCCGCAATTGGATGGGGCGGGCGAAACCCATGCGGACCGTGATCGATGGGTTTCGCAGGCTCTACCCATCCTACAAACGCACGTGGACCCTACAGGAGCTGAGTCAGCCTGTCCCGCAACGCCTGGTCGGGTTCCTTCCCCCGCCCGGCCTGGAGGTTGTCCAGCATGTGGCGGGGGTTGCCCGTTCCGGGGATCACGCAGGTTACCGCCGGGTGGCTCAGGCAGAACTTCAGCAAGAGTTGCGGCCAACTGGTGCAGTCGTAGTCGGCGGCCCAATCCGGTAGTGGTTGCGGCAAGAGGTTGCGCAGCAGGTTGCCGCCGCCGAATGGGCGGTTGACCAGCACTGCCACGCCGCGCTCCTGCGCCAGGGGCAGGATGCGCGCTTCGGCGTCGCGGTCGTTGAGTGCGTAGTTGACTTGCAGGAAGTCCAGCTTCTCGGCGCGTAGCACCTTTTCCAGTTCGTCATACGCGCTGGAGGTGTAGTGAGTGACGCCTAGGTAGCGGATGCGGCCTTCCTCCTTCCATTGCCGCAGCGTTGTCAGGTGCTCCTTCCAGTCCACCAGGTTGTGTACCTGCATCAGGTCGATGCGCTGGCGCTGCAACAGGCGCATGGAGTGTTGCATCTGTTTCACGCCGCCCTGACGCCCCTGGGTCCAGACCTTGGTGGCGACGAAGGCATGCTCATGGGCCTTCAGCTCGTTCAGCAAGCCGCCGATCACTTCTTCCGCCTGGCCGTACATGGGTGAGCTGTCGATCACCGAGCCGCCGGCCGCGAAGAGCGCTTCCAGTACCTTGCGGCAGTCGGCCCAGGCCTCGCTGGCATCATGGGAGATGTCGAAGCCCCGGTAGGTGCCGACGCCGATCACGGACAACTGCTCGCCGCTGGATGGGATGGCGCGGCGGCGCAATGGATGCGGCTCCAAGTCGGCGCCGAGGCTGAATGGGCTCATGGCCAGAAGTGCCGTACCCGCACTGAGGCGGAGGAATTCGGCGCGGGTGATACCGGTTCTCATGGCTTGGCCTCCTGTGGGCTTGCCGAGGATTCAGTGTGCTCGTGCCGCACGCCCAGGCGCCAGCCCAGTACGGACCAGGCCACGGCTACGCCTGCGCCAACCAGCGCCACCGTGGCGGCAGCAAGGCCGATGCCGATGAGCAGCGTGTTGAGCCAGGCGCTGAGGGCGTCGCCTCCGCGATAGACCACGGTGTCGATGAAGTTCTTCGCCCGGTACTTCTGCTGGGCGCCGAGCGGTACGAAGAGCATTTCCCGCCCCGGCCGAATGAAGGCGTACTCGCCCACGCGACGCAGCACCATCACCCCGGCCAACACGGCGAATTGCGGCAGCAACGCCAGGGCGAGAAAGCCCAGGGCGACCAGCAGCGGCACCACTGCCAACAGGGCGCCAACGCCGAAACGCTGGGCCACGCGCCCGGCGACGAAGAGCTGGCAGATCAGGGATAGCGACTGCACGCTGAAGTCGATCAGGGCGAACACACGGACCTGCTGTCGACTGTCCGGGAACAGCGCTGCCACCAGCCGTGCCTGCTCGAAGTAGAGGAACGTGCTGGTGCAGGACAGCAGCAGGACGAAGGTGCAAATACCCAGCAAATAGGGAGAGCCCAGCACCAGGCTGATACCAGAGAAGGGATTGCCGGGCACCGGGCGCTCCGGTGGTTCGCTTTCTGCGCCGGGCCTTCCTGCCCCACCGATACCGCGCCAGGTCATCAGGAACCGGCGCAGGGCCAGGGTCGGCAGCAGGAGCAGGGCGGCCAAGGCCAGCAGCCCTGCCGTGCCCAGAGGCTCCACCAGCAGGCCGCCCAGTACAGGACCGAGCAACCCGCCCAGGCTGGCCCCGGCGGCGATGGAGGGGAAGAGGCGTTTGGACTGGCGTCGATCGAACACATCCGCCAGCAGGCTCCAGGCCAGCGACACCACGAACAGGTTGTAGACCGACAGCCAGACATAGAAGGCCCGCGCCACCCACAGCGGGTCCGGCGTGCGCCACAGCAGCCAGGCGAAGCCCAGCAGGTTGCTGGCGAAGAACAGGTAGACACAGTCGAGGAACACCCGTCGCGGTACCCGCGCGTTCAACCAGCCGTAGGCCGGCACCGCCAGCAGCATGACGACGAAGGTGGCGCTGAACAGCCATTGCAGGTTCTCGACACCGCCGGCGATGCCCATGGTTTCGCGCACCGGCCGCAGCATGAAGTAGCCGCCGAACAGGCACAGCAGCAGGGCGAAGGCGGCCAGGGCCGGGGCCAGTTCACCGGCCCTGGCGTGGATGGCGCGGTGGAGAAGGGGCATGGCGGTGGTTTATGTGAGGTGGTCTGGAGGTTTTAGACCATGCAGGGGCGGGGCGCTGGCGGGCAGGGGGGCGTTGTGGGGGCGAATGAAATCGCCCCCACAGAAAAGCAGGGTCCGAGATCTACAACCCGTACTTCTTCACTTTGTCGAACAGTGTGGTCTTGGCCATGCCCAGGGCGATGCAGGCCTGGCTGAGGTTGCCACCATGGCGTTCGAGGGCGGCGCTGAGCAGGGATTTCTCGAAGGCTTCCACTGCTTCTGCAAAGCGGGGGTCGTTGCCGTCCGGGGTCTGGCTGCTCTTCTTGAATACCGGCAGCCCGAGGGCAAAGCGTTCGGCGACGTTGCGCAGTTCGCGCACGTTGCCTGGCCAGTCGTGGGCCATCAGCGCGGAAACGGTGGCGTTGTCCAGCTCGGGGACAGCGCGGTCGAATCGCAGGGAAGAGAGCTGCAGGAAGTGCTCGAACAGCAGCAGGATGTCTTCGCGACGATCACGCAGGGGCGGCAGTTCCAGGGTGACCACGTTCAGTCGGTAATACAGGTCGCTGCGGAAGCGCCCAGCCTTGCCTTCCTCGTCCAGGTCGAACTTGGTGGCGGCGATGACGCGGCAGTCCACCGGGATCGACTGGTTGGAGCCCAGGCGCTCCAGGGTCTGCTCCTGCAGGACGCGGAGGAACTTGATCTGCAGGTTGATCGGCATGCTCTCGATCTCGTCGAGGAACAGGGTGCCCTGGTGGGCGTGCTCGATCTTGCCGATTCGGCGCTTGCCGGCGCCGGTGAAGGCGTGGGCTTCGTGGCCGAAGATTTCGCTGTCGAAGAGGTTTTCCGGCAGGCCGCCGCAATTGAGGGCGACGAACTGTTTGGTCTGGCGCCGGCTGTAGTCGTGCAGGCAGCGGGCGACCAGCTCCTTGCCGGTACCGGTTTCGCCCTCGATCAGCACATTGGCCGAGGTGTCGGCGACATTGGCGATCAGTTCGCGCAGGGCCTGGATGGCCGGCGAACGGCCGATGATGCGTTGTTCGAGCGAGTGCCGGCCGGCCAACTGGCGACGCAGGTTCGTCACTTCCCGGGCCAGGGCGCGTTGCTCCAGGGCGCGGCGCGCGACGTCCACCAGGCGCTCGGGGGAGAAGGGTTTCTCCATGAAGTCATAGGCGCCGTCACGCATCGCTTGCACCGCCATGGAGATGTCGCCATGGCCGGTAATGAGGACCACGGGCAGGCTGCGGTCGCGACTCTTCAGGCGTTCGAGCAGGGTCAGGCCATCCATGCCGGGCAGGCGGATGTCGCTGATGACGATGCCGGCGAAGTCCTCGCCGATTTTCTGCAGGGCTTGCTCGGCGCTGCTGACGCCGATGCTGGGAATGTCTTCCAGGGCCAGGGCCTGCTGGCAGCCCATCAGTACGTGGGGGTCGTCTTCGACGATGAGAACGCTGAGCAACTCGGTCATGAGGCGGGGCTCGCGGGAGATTTTTCAGGGCTTTCCATGCGTGGCAGGCACAGCTCGAAGGCGGTACCGCCGGTATCCGGGTGGTGCGCCGCCAGACTGCCACCGGCGGCGGTGGCGAGGCTGGCGGATAGGGTCAGGCCGAGGCCCAGGCCGTGTTCGCCGGGCTTGGTGGTGAAGAACGGTTCGAACAGGTGAACGCGGTTGGCCGGGTCGATGCCGGGGCCGTTGTCGCGCACCTGAAGCCGGTATTTGTCGCCATCGATCTGGCCGCTGAGCCAGAGTTGGCAGTCGGATTGGCCGCTCATTGCATCCAGGGCGTTGGCGATGAGGTTGACCAGGATCTGCTCCAGGCGGGTCTGGTCGATGGCGAGCAACTCGTCGGCAAAGTCCCGGTGCAGGGTCAGCGGCGTGCGCTCCAGGCGGGTTTGCAGAAGGAACAGTGCGGCATCCACCGCCTTGCCCAGGCGTGCCTGGCCGTGGTCGTCGGAGCGCCGGGCGAAGGCGCGCAGGCTGGCAGTGATTCGGCCCATGCGGTCGACCAGCTCGTTGATCGCCGCCAGGTTGGTGCTAGCGGTGTCCAGGGCGCCGCGCGCCAGGAAGCGCACGGTGTTGCCAGAGAGGGTACGCAGGGCCGCGAGCGGCTGGTTGAGCTCGTGGGCGATGCTGGTGGACATCTGCCCGATCACCGCCAGTTTGCCGGCCTGGACCAGTCCGTCCTGCGCTTTGCGCAGGTTGTCCTCGGTCTGCTTGCGTTCGCGGATCTCCGCCAGCAGCCGGCTGTTGCTGGCGCGCAGGTCCTGAGTGCGTTCGGCGATCTTGCGTTCCAGCTCGTTGTTGGCCGCCAGCAATGCTTCACGAGCGGCCAGCCGGGTCGCGATGACCTTGCGTCGCTCGTTCCAGGCGATGAGCAGGAAAGCCAGCAGGGCGAAGCCGACGGCGGCGAGCATGCCCTGGATCACCGCTTCGCGGCGCAAGTCGGCCAGTGGGGAAAGCAGGGTGAAGTGCCAGGGCGTGTCGCTGAGGGTGCGGGTCTGGGCCAGGTAGGCGACTTCGCCTTCCGCCTCGCCCTGGGGGCCGCTGGCGGCGAAGCTGATGGCTTCCAGGCCCTCGCCCAGCACCTGGCGGGTGCGTGGTTCCCATTCGTTCAGCGCCCACCAGTAGTACTGCAGGCTGCGCGCCAGGCGCTCCTTGTCTTCGGCCGAAAGCGGGCGCACGGCCTTCATGCGCAGGGCCGGGTCGCTGGACAGGATGATGATGCCGTTCTCGTCACTGACGAAGGCTTGCAGGCGGGCCTTTTCCCAACGCTCTTGCAGGGCCTCGAGCTTCACCTTGACCACCGCGACACCAATGATCCGGCCCTGGTAGCGCAGGCCGTGGGCCAGGTAGTAACCGGCCTCGCCGGTGGTGCTGCCAATACCGTAGAAGCGGCCGGGGCGGCCGTGTATGGCTTCCTCGAAATAGGCGCGGAAGGACAGGTCCTCGCCCAGGTAACTGTCGCTGTCGCGCCAGTTGCTGGTAGCCAGTACGCGGCCACTGGTGTCCAGCAGGTAGATGGCGCGGGCGCCGCTTCTGCGATTCAGGCCTTCGAGGTAGTCGTTGACCAGATTGCGCCGATAGGGCGTGGGGTTGAGCAGCAGGTGACTGACGCTGGACTCCAGCTCCAGCAGGCTGGGCAGGTAGGTGTAGCGGTTGATCTCGCTTTCCACGGCGCGGGCGTGGAGTTCCAGCTGGCGCTCGCCGTTATCCCGCAGTTGACGGATGCCCGACTCCTCACTGAGGTGATAGCCGACGTAGCCGAAGCCCAGCATGCACAGGAGCAGCAGCAGGAATAGCAGGGAGTGGCGAAGCAGGCGCGGTTTCACGGTCAATGCGGGCGGCACGGCGCGGAGGCTGGCGGTAGGGCATTGCATCATAGACATCCGGGCCGTTCCAGTCGGTACCGCGTGCGGGTGCCGAATGGTGGAGTGGGGCCGTAGGAGCCAGCTTGCTGGCGAAGTGCTCGGGGCCATTCGCAAGCAAGCTCGCTCCTACAGGTGCATCAGTGCTGGAGGATCTTCGCGAGGAACTGCTGGGCGCGGTCGGAGCGGGCGTTGACGTCCCCGAAGAACTCGGTTTTGGCGCAGTCTTCGACGATCTGCCCGCGATCCATGAAGATCACCCGGTCGGCGACCTTGCGGGCGAAGCCCATCTCGTGGGTCACGCACATCATGGTCATGCCTTCCTGGGCCAGCTCGACCATCACGTCGAGCACTTCGTTGACCATCTCCGGGTCCAGCGCCGAAGTGGGCTCGTCGAACAGCATTACCACCGGGTCCATGGCCAGGGCGCGGGCAATGGCGACGCGCTGCTGCTGGCCACCGGAGAGCTGGCCGGGGTGCTTGTGGGCGTGGGCCTTGAGGCCGACGCGGTCGAGCAGCTTCAGGCCCTTGTCCATGGCTTCGTCCTTGCCACGGCCGAGCACTTTCGTCTGGGCGATGGTGAGGTTCTCGGTGATGGACAGGTGCGGGAACAGCTCGAAGTGCTGGAACACCATGCCGACGCGGGAGCGCAGCTTGGGCAGGTTGGTGGCCTTGTCGGCGATGGAAGTACCGTCGACCACGATGTCGCCCTTCTGGAAGGGCTCCAGGGCGTTCACGCACTTGATCAGGGTGGATTTGCCCGAGCCGGACGGGCCGCACACCACCACGACTTCACCTTTCTTCACCTCGGTGCTGCAGTCGGTCAGCACCTGGAAGTCCCCATACCACTTGTTGACGTTCTTGATGGAAATCATACGGCTAACCTTTTCTGCAGGAGTTTGACCAGCTGGGAAGCGATGAAGCTGACGCTGAAGTAGACGAGGCCGGCGAAGATGAGGAACTCATGGGGCTGGCCAATGATGTCGCCACGGGAGCGGGCGGCGTTGAGGAAGTCCATCAGGCCCACGGTGTAAACCAGCGAGGTGTCCTGGAACAGGATGATGCTCTGCTGCAGCAGCAGCGGAGTCATCTTGCGGAAGGCCTGGGGCAGGATGATCAGGCGCATGCACTGGCCATAGGTCATGCCAAGCGCCTGTGCCGCTCCCATCTGGCCTTTCGGGATGGCCTGGATGCCGGCGCGGACGATTTCGCAGAAATACGCCGCCTCGAACATCATGAAGGCCACCAGGCACGAGGTGAACGCGCCTACCGGAGTATCTTCGCCGGTGATCGCCCGCAGCAGGAAGGGCACCGCGAAGTAGAACCAGGTGATCACCAGCAGCAGCGGGATGGAGCGGAAGTAGTTGACGTACAGCCCGGCCACTTTCGACAGCATCGGGTTGTGCGACAGGCGCATGAGGGCCAGTACGGTACCCAGGGCGACGCCACCGAACACACCCAGCAGCATCAGCTTGAGGGTCATCAGCAGGCCGTCGGCCAGGCCCGGCAGGGCGGGGATGATTGCGCTGAAATCCATCATTTACCCCCTACGGAGATCAGGCCGGGCACCGCCACTTTCCGTTCCACCGTGCGCATGATCAGCATCAGGCTCATGTTCAGGGTGAAGTAGATCAGGGTGGCCAGGGTGAAGGCTTCGAACAGGTTCGCGGAGAACTCGGCGGTCTGCTTGGTCTGCGCCAGCAGTTCCATCAGGCCGATCAGCGAGGCCACCGAGGAGTTCTTGAAGATGTTGAGGAACTCGCTGGTGAGCGGCGGAATAATGATGCGGAAGGCCTGGGGCAGCAGCACGTAGCGGTAGATCTGCGGCAGGCGGAAACCCATGGCGCGGGCAGCGCCGAGCTGGCCCTTGGGCAGTGCCTGGATACCAGTGCGCACCTGCTCGCAAACGCGTGCGGCGGTGAACAGGCCGAGGCAGACCACCACGCTGAGATAGGCCGAGGTGGCTGGGTTGAGGTCCTGCTTGAACCAGATTTCCAGCGGTTCGGGCAAGAGGTCCGGCACCAGGAAGTACCAGAGGAACAGCTGCACCAGCAGCGGCACGTTGCGGAAGACTTCCACGTAGAGGGTAGCGATGCCGGATACCCAGCGGTTCGGTACGGTGCGCATCACGCCGAGCAAGGAGCCCAGCAGCAAGGCAATGATCCAGCCCGCCAGGGCGATGGCGATGGTCCAGCCCAGGCCGGTGACGAACCAGTCCAGGTAGATTTCGCTGCCGATCCCGGTGGACTTGAAGAACACGCCCCAGTCCCAGTTGTAATTCATCAGGGTTGTCCCCGTAAGTTCGATCTGTCTGCGGTTGAAGGCAGTGGAAGGGGGCGGCTGAAAGGTGTGCGGCGAGTTTTCTGCCGACTCCGGACAGCCCCCTCTCCCTCTGGGAGAGGGCTGGGGTGAGGGAAACCCGACTGCGCGCGGCCTCCAACACCCTCACCCCCAACCCCTCTCCCGGAGGGAGAGGGGAGCAAGGCGTCAGATTTCTTCGGCCGACTTGTCGGTGGGATTGGCCACGAGCTTCTTCAGCTCGTCGCTCATGGGGAAGTTCAGGTTCAGGCCCTTCGGCGGGATCGGCTGGGTGAACCACTTCTCGTAGATGCCGTTGATTTCGCCAGAGGCGAAGGTGTCGGCAATGGCTTTGTCGACCACTTTCTTGAAGGGCTCGTCGCCCTTGCGAACCATGCAGCCGTAGATTTCGAAGGATTGCGGGGTGCCGGTCACGACCCAGTCATCGGGCTTCTTGGCCTTGGCCATTTCGCCGTAGAGCAGGGCGTCGTCCATCATGAAGGCCACTGCGCGGCCGGATTCCAGCATCAGGAAGGACTCGCCGTGGTCCTTGGCCGAGATGATGTTCATACCCATCTGCTTCTCGGCGTTCATGGACTTGATCAGGCGCTCGGACGTGGTGCCGGCGGTGGTCACCACGTTCTTGCCTTTCAGGGCGTCGAATTCAGTGATGCCAGCGGATTTCTTCGACAGCAGGCGGGTGCCCACCTCGAAGATGCCTACCGAGAAACCGACCTGCTTCTGGCGCTCGAGGTTGTTGGTGGTGGAGCCGCACTCCAGGTCCACGGTGCCGTTCTGCACCAGCGGGATACGGGTCTGGGAGGTCACCAGGTTGTAGCGGACCTTCAGCTCCGGCATGCCCAGTTCCTGCTTGATGGCCTCGACCACTTTCAGCTGGATGTCATGGGAGTAGCCGATGGGCTTGCCTGGCTCGGTGCCGAGGTAGGAGAAGGGAATGGAAGCGTCACGGTGACCGAGGGTGATGGTGCCGGTCTCCTTGATCTTCTTCAGGGTACCGGTCAGCTCGGCGGCGAAGGCCGGAGCACTGATCAGGGTTGCTGCGATAGCGGTGGCCAGAACCTTGGGGAGCATACGCATGAACGACAGTCCTCGATGTTGTTTGTTCTTATCGGCGCGAGTAGGAGTTCGCGTCCGTCGGGGATCTGTATTCGCAGAATGCGTGCCAGCTGTATGGTGCCTTTGATTTATAGGTAAGTTATTGAAATTAAATGGTTTTATGTTGTTAGGTGGCTAACGGTAATTCCGTCTTGTCCGGGCTGCCGAATATGCACTCCGAATATCGTTCGGGTTTCCGAACGAGTGACTTCCTGGTCATCTTTTGAGGGGTAGTGCCAGGGCACTAGCAGCCCCCTCTCTCTGGAAGGGAGGCGGCAGCCCTTCGGCCTGCTTGGCGAATGAACTCGCCCCTACGGGCTGTAGGGGCGATTTCAATCGGCAAGGACTGCGCAGCCGTCCCGATCAATCGGCCGCCTTGGATACCTCTACCGCCCTCGGCTTGGGTGCGAACTTCGCGGCCAGGCGCATGGAGGTGGTGACCAGGCGCTGGTAGAGGGTCGGTAGCAGGCGTTGCATGCCGTCCAGGGCCCAGGCATCGGCACCGATGAGGATGCGCCGGTTGTCCTTGAGCACGCCGCGCAGGATCACCCCGGCAGCCTTGTCCGGGGTGGTGCGCAGCAGCTGATCGTTGAACTGCTGGCGGGCGCGGCTGGCTTCCTGGCCGGTGACCTTGGCCAGGCTGTCGTTCATGCGCGCGGTCTTGGCGATGTTGGTCTTGATGCCGCCCGGGTGCACGCAACTGGCGGACACACCGCTGTTTTCCATGTCCAGTTCCTGGCGCAGGGACTCGGTGAATCCGCGCACGGCGAACTTGGTGGCGTTGTAGGCGCTCATGCCGGGCTGGGCGAACAGGCCGAACACGCTGGAAACGTTCACCACATGCCCCTCGCCGCTGGCTTTCAGGTGCGGCAGGAAGGCCTTGGTGCCGTACACCACGCCCCAGAAGTTGATGTTCAAGATCCACTCGTATTCCGAATAGTCGCTGCCCTCCACGGTGCCGGCGTGGGCGACGCCGGCGTTGTTGAAGATCAGGTTGACGCGGCCATGGTCCAGCACCACCTGCTCGGCCCAGGCATGCACGGCGTCGCGGTCAGCGACGTCGACGCGGGTCTCGGTGACCTGCACGCCCAACTTGCGCGCCAGCGCAGCGGTTTCTGCCAGGCCATCGGTGTTGACGTCGGCCAGTGCCAGATGGCAGCCCTGGCGAGCCAGGGCGCAGGCGAGGGCGCGGCCGATGCCGGAACCGGCCCCGGTGACAGCGGCGACTTTGTTTTCGAAGGACTTCATGCGGGCACCTCCTGGGTGGACATCTGCAGCGAGCCTTGGGCAGCGTGCGCCGGCACGCTGCGGCTGAAGTGGTAGGCCGCCGGGTCGAAATTGCGGGTCAGCAGGCGGAAGCGCCAGGTGAAACCGGGCCAGACGGTGCAGTTGCGCCCGCTTACCGGGTGCAGGTACCAGCTCATGCAGCCGCCGGCGTTCCACACGGTGTTGCCCAGGCTGCCCTGGAGCTTGCCGTTGAATGTGTCCTGCACGTCGCGCTTGACCTCCAGGCTGCGCAGGCGACGGGCGTCGAGCAGATCGAGGGCGCCGAGCACGTAGTGGATCTGTGATTCGATCATGTAGACCATCGAGTTGTGGCCAAGCCCGGTGTTCGGCCCCATGAGGAAGAACAGGTTGGGGAAGCCGGCGGTCAGGGTGCCCTTGTAGGCCTCGGGGCCGTTCGGCCAGGTGTCCAGCAGGTCGACGCCATTGCGGCCGAAGACCACGCCGCGCGGCAGCGGATCGCTGGGGGTGAAGCCGGTGCCGAAGATGATGGCGTCGATCTCGCGTTCCTGGCCGTCGGCGGTGACGATGCTGCTCGCGCGGATTTCGCGGATGCCGTCGGTGATCACGTCGACGTTGGGCTGGGTCAGGGCCGGGTAGTAGTCGTTGGAGATCAGCACCCGCTTGCAGCCCATGGTGTAGTCCGGGGTGACCTTGGCGCGCAGCACCGGGTCCTTGATCTTGCGCTTGATGTAGCCCTTGGCGACCAGCTCGGCGAGCTTCATGACTTTCGGCGTCAGGGCGAAGCCCACTACCCGGCTTTCGAGGACGGCATAGATGGCGCCGCGCCAGAGCTTCTGCAGGAAGGGGAAACGCTTGAAGCGGGAGCGCTCGCCTTCGCTGATGGCGCGGTCGGGCTTGGGCATGATCCAGGGCGCGGTGCGCTGGTAGAGGTCGAGCTGGGCGACCTGCTTCTGGATCTGCGGGACGAACTGGATGCTGGAGGCGCCGGTACCGACCACCGCGACGCGCTTGCCGGTGAGGTCGTAGTCGTGATTCCACTGCTGGGAGTGGAAGCTTGTGCCCTGGAAGGTCTCCAGGCCGTTCAGGGCCGGAATCGATGGGGTGGACAGGGCGCCCATGCCGGAGACCACGAACTGCGCGCTGTAGTGGTTGCCGGCGGCGTCTTCGATCTGCCACAACTCATCCACGTCGTTCCAGGCCAGACGGGTGATTTCGGTGTTGAGCAGGGTCTTGTCCTGCAGCCGGTACTTCTCCCAGCAACCTTCCAGGTAGGTTTTGATTTCCCCTTGCTTGGCGAACATCCGCGTCCAGTTCGGGTTCGGCTCGAAGGAGAACGAGTAGAGGTGCGATTGCACATCGCAGCCGCAACCCGGGTAGTTGTTCACCCGCCAGGTGCCGCCGATGCCGGGCTCCTTCTCGAACAGGAGGAAATCGTTCTCGCCCTTCTGCTTCAGGCGGATCGCCATGCCCAGGCCGGAGAAGCCGGAACCTATGATGGCGACCTTGCAATGGCGGGTAGAGGGGCGGGGTGAGGCTGACGCAGACATGGGTCGTGCTCCTGTTCTTATTAATTGCGGCGTATACAGCTGTATACCAAGGTAGACAGATGTATACTCGCCGGCAATCCAACGCCGTCACAACCAACCTTAGGTAGGGCCAGAGATGAATTCCGTCAGCGGCGACGAGCTCCAGTCGCCAGAACGTGCCACCGACGCCCCCGGCAAGCGCTTGCTCATGGAGGCGGCACTGCGCCTGGGTTCCCAGAGCCGCAGCCTGAGCAATCTGGGCCTGCGGGAATTGGCGCGGGAGGCCGGCCTGAACCCCAATACGTTCTACCGCCATTTCAAGGATGTGGATGACCTTGGCCTAGCCATCATCCGCACCATTGCCACCCAGCTGCGCCAGCCCCTGCGCGACCTGCGTCGTGAGGCGGCGGCCCGTGCCGTGCAGGGCGATGGCGGGGTGATGCCGAAACTGTTGGGCATCGACCTCGGCCGTGGCCGGCGGGTCTGCCATGAGACGGTGCAGTTGTTCTTCGATTTCGTCGATGACAATACCGAGGCTTTCGTCATCGGCGTGCGCGAACTCCACGGCGCTTCCCCGGTACTGCGGGAAGCCTTGCGTGAGGTGATGGAAGACTTCGCCGCTGATATGGCCGAAGACGTCCGCGAGTACAGGTTGCTGCCGGCATTGGTGGCGGAGCCTGTGGTGCGGCGTGTATCGCGCCTGGTCAGTCGCAACCTGTTCCAGATGTCCCTGGACTACATCGGCGAACCGGAGCGCCGCGAGGCAATCCGCGCGGAGGCGGAGGAGCAGGTGCTGTTCCTGTTCACCGGGGCCAGCGTGCTGCAGGCGGTGGGGGCGGTGTAGGGGCGAATTCATTGGCTATGTCTGCATTACGTGTTGTAGGCAGCTGCATTGCCCGTAGGAGCTGGCTTGCCAGCGAATGGCCCCGTTTCGCTGGCAAGCCAGCTCCTACAAGGCTCTTGGCCCGATGGTAAATCTCCCGCAACAGCTAACGCAGACAGAGCGATTTCATTCGCCCAAGAAATTGACTATCACCGTCATTCCCCGTCTTCGCCCACCGTCGCGCTTTCTTCCTTGGTCTTGGCCAGGCTGTGATGGAGGAAGGCTTGGGCGATGACAGCGCGGAGCTGGTCGTCGTCCCAGGGTTTGGTGAGGAACTTGTAGATGGCGCCCTGGTTGATGGCGTCGGTGACAGACTTCAGGTCGGTGTAGCCGGAGAGCACGATACGAATGGTGTCGGGGTAGAGGTCCTTGACCCGGCTGAGAAACTCGGTGCCATTCATTTCCGGCATGCGCTGGTCGGAGAGGATCACCTGGATGTCGTGCTTGGCCAGGTGCGCGAAGGCGTCCTGGGCGCGCGTAGCGGTGAAGATCTGATAGCCATCGCGCCGCAGCACGCGAGTCAGGGCGCGGAGGATGTTTTCCTCGTCGTCGAGCAGCAGCAGGGTCTGGGTATTGCTGGCGCCAGAGCGGGTCTCCAGGTAGGCGGCCGGGCTCTTGTGGTGTTCGTGAAGGAACTGGTCGAGCTGTTCGAAGGGCATCGGCCGGGCGAAGTAGTAACCCTGGAACTCGTCGCAGTGGCTCTTTTTCAGGAAGGCGAACTGGGACTCGCTCTCCACGCCCTCGGCGATCACCCGCAAGCGCAGGTGGTGGGCCATGGAGATGATGCCCTGGGTGATGGCCGCGTCATGCCGGTCGCTGATGATTTCCTGGACGAAGGCGCGGTCGATCTTCACCTTGTCGATGGGCAGGCGCTTGAGGTAGTTGAGGCTGGAGAAGCCGGTGCCGAAGTCGTCGATGGACAGCCGCACGCCCAGGGCCTTGAGCGCCTGCAGGGTGGCGATGGCGCGCTCGGCGTTGTCCAGCAGCACGGTCTCGGTGATTTCCAGTTCCAGCAGTTCGGCGGGCAGGCGGGTCTCTTCCAGTACGCGCCGCACGCTGTCGACGAAGATGTTGCGCTGGAAGTGCACCGCCGAGATGTTCACCGCCACGACAGCGCCGGTCATGCCGCGATCGAGCAGCTCGCGGCAATCGCGGCAGGCGGTGGCGAGCACCCATTCGCTTAAGGGGATGATCTGCCCGGTGTCTTCGGCCACGGGCACGAACTGCGCCGGGGAGATGAAGCCGAGCAGTGGGTGCTGCCAGCGCAGCAGGGCCTCGAAACCGGTGACGCGGCCGTTGCGGCCGTCGATCTGCGGCTGGTAGTAGAGCATGAAGGCGTTGGCTTCCAGCGCCTTCTGCAGCTCGTTGCGCAGGGTCACCCGCTCGCTGACCTTCTGCTCCAGGTCGGTGGTGTACCACTGGTAGCAGTTGCGTCCCTGCTGCTTGGCCTTGTACATGGCCAGGTCCGCCTGCTGGATCAGTTGCATGGGTTGTTGCATGCCTTTCTCGCTCATGGCGATACCCAGGCTGGCGGTGATGTGCAGTTCGCTACCGGCGATGGGGTAGGGGCGGGCGATGCAGTCGATGACCCGCTCGGCCACCTGCAGCACGTCTTCTTCGCGGGCCAGGTCCGGCAGGATCAGGATGAACTCGTCACCCCCCAGGCGCGCGACGGTGTCGCCGGGGCGGACCTGCTGGGTCAGGCGTCGCGCTACTTCCACCAGTATCTGGTCGCCGATGCCATGGCCCATGGAGTCGTTGATCGGCTTGAAGCCGTCGAGGTCGATGAACATCACCGCCAACTTGCGCTGGTAGCGCTGGCTGATCTGACAGCCCTGGCGCAGGCGGTCCTCCAGCAGCGAGCGGTTGGGCAGGCCGGTGAGTACATCATGGCTGGCGTTGTAGGCCAGTTCGGACTCCACCCGTTTCTGCTCGGAAATGTCGTTCTGTACCCCGATGAAGTGGGTGATTTCACCCTGTTCGTTGGGCACCGGGGCGATGTAGAGGTCGTTCCAGAAGGGCGTGCCGTCCTTGCGGAAGTTGCGCAGCACGACGTGGACCTCGCGTTTCTCCGTCAGTGCATGGCGAATTTCGGCGATGCCCGGCTGCTCGCGGTCGGCGCCCTGCAGGAAGCGGCAGTTGCGCCCCATGGCTTCATGCGCGCTGTAGCCGGTGATGCGTTCGAAGGCCGGGTTGACGTAGACCACCGGCAGGTCCTCGTCGGTTGCATCGCAGATCATGGCGCCGTTGTAGCTGGCCTCGATGCTGCGCTGGAGGATGCGCAGCTGCTTTTCGGATTCCTTTGCCCGGCTGACGTCGCGGAAGGCGATGACCCAGCCGCCGAGGGATTGCGCGTGCAGCAGCGGTGCGCAGTCGTAGGCGATATGGCGCTCGCCGCCCAGGCTGACTTCGCCGTGGCGGCCGCCGGTCGCCGGGGCGCTGTAGAGGTCCAGCGGCAGGTGTTTGGCCAGGGCCTGGCCAAGGAGGTCGTCGGCGCGCTGCCCAAGCAGTTCGGCGCCCGCCGGGTTGACGAAGTTCAGCCGCCCCAGGCGATCCACTGCCAGCAGGCCCTCGCCAACGCTGTTGGTGATGGCCGAAGTGAAGTCCAGTTGTTCCTGCAGGCGCTGTTCGCCGGAGAGTACCTGCTGCACCAGGCGGATGTTCTCCAGCGCCGCTACGGCCATCTGGGCGAATTGCTGGGCGATGGCCAGGTCGTCCTGGTTGAAGTCGCCGTCGAACTTGTCGGAGAGCTGCATCAGGCCGAGGTGATGTCCGCCATGATCGATCAGCGGCACGGCCAGCCAGCCTCGCAACGGGAGCTGGCCGTTGTCAGGGTCACCCCTGGCATCCAGCTCGGCGCGGGTCAGCAGGATCGGCTGGTTGCCAGCGCAGACGCGGGCATAGAGGGCCAGGCCCTCTGCCGGTAGCTGAGGGTCTTGCCAGGCCTGGTATTTGGCGGACAGGGAAAAGGTGCTCAGGCCCTGCCCATCGCTCAGGTCGAGCAGTGACTGGTGGGCGCCGACCAGCAGGCGCAGTTGTTCGCACATGAAGTCCAGCAGGGTGCGGGTATCGAGGATGCCGCCGATGCGCAGGGCAGTCTCGCTCAGGCCTCGGAGCAGCAAGGCCTTGCGCTCCGACTGGGTCAGGGTGACTTGCAGGGCGCGGGTCATGCGGTTGCGTTCGCCAATGTCCTTGGCGATGCCGAATACGCCGACTATTCGGCCCTCTATGACGATAGGCAGGAGGGTGATGTCCAGTTCCAGTACATCACCGGCTCGGTTGTGGCAGTGGACCTCGTAGCGTTGTGCCTTGCCGTCGAGCGTGCTGCGAAAGTGCTGGCGGGCGTAGTCGATGTCGGTTTCGAGCACCAGGCTGGAGAAGAGTTGGCCGAGCAGTTCCGATTCGCTGTAGTCGATCAGCTCGCAGCCGGCCTGATTAAGGCTGAGGAAGCGCCCTTCGCGGTCGAGGGAGAACACCGGGTCGGGGTTGAAGATGAACAGCGAGCGGTAGCGCTGCTCGCTTTCCAGCAGGCGGAGGCGGTCGTTCTGGCGTTCGATGGCGATGGCTGCCAATTGTCCGGCGGTGCCGATCAGTTGCAGGGACTCATCGTCCGGGGCGCACGGCTGGTGCAGGTAGACGGCAAAGGTGCCGAGCACATCGCCATGGTGTGCTATTAGCGGGATCGCCCAGCAGGCGCGCAGGCCGTGGCGCAGGGCCTGGTCGCGGTGCTCGTGCCAGAGCGGGTCTTCACTGATGTCTTTGCTGACCACCATCTGCCGACGGAACACGGCGGTGCCGCAGGCCCCCGCCAAGGGACCGATGGGCTGGCCGTCCAGCGCCTGGTTGAAGGCGTCGGGGAGGCTTGGCGCGGCGCCCAGGCGCAAACGCTTGTGCTCGCCATCCACCAGCAGCACCGAACAGAGTGCGGACGGGTCCAGGGTTTCGCTCATCAGGCAGATAGCCTTGAGGATTTCACGCAGCGGCTGGTCGGTCGAGATCATGCTGAGGATGTCGCGCTGATCTTCGGCATAGGCTTCGTGGCGTACCAGGCTGGTGATGTCGTGGGCGACGGCGAACAGCGTTCGCTCGCTTTCCGACCAGCCGGCGGACCAGAGCAGGTGGACCTCGCTGCCGTCCTTGCGCTGGCAACGGTTGCGCACGGCGTCCCAGGATTCCCCGCGGATAATGGCCTGGATGTCGCCGCGGGTGCGCTCGCGGTCCTCATCGCGGATGAAGTCGGTGTAGGGGCGACCGATCATTTCCTCGGGCCGGTAGCCGAGCACGCTGTGGCAGGAGGGGCTGATCTGGGTAAAGCGCTCGGCGGCGTCGATGGAACAGAGCACGTCCATGGAGTGGTCCATGATCCGTTGGTTCTGCGCTTGCAGACGGGCCTGGTGCTGCAGGCTCAGCTCCAGTTCGCGGTTGCTTTCGCGCAGGCGCTGGCTGCGCTCGATGGCCAGGCGCGAAAAGCTTTGGCTGACCATCAGCAGAAAGGTCAGGCCCAGGCCGAAAAGCATGAGCAGCGCTGGCAGGTAGACCGCGGCGTAATCGCTGCGTGGCAGGGCCTGGTAGGTGCGCAGTTGCCAGCGTCCTTCAGGACCGAGGTCGGCGCGTTGTTCGCCCACCGGGAACAGGCTGTGGCCATCGCTGCCGGAGCGGGACGCATAGATGCGCCTGGAACCTTCGAAGACCTCCAGCACGAAGCCGTCCAGGTCACGACCCAGTTGGCGATCCAGGGTCGCGCCGATGTCCAGCCCGGCCACCAGCAGGGCGGCGGGCTGGCCTTCGATCCGCAGGGGAGTGGCCACCAGGGTGCTGTTGTCGGTGGCGCTGAAGCTCTGCACCGTGCTCATCAGCGCACCCTTGCCCTGGCGCACCTGCTGCAGCCAGTTACGCTGCTCCTTCTGGGCGAGAAAACGCGTCAGCCAGTCGCCGGCGCGCGGGTGGCGAATCTGCTGTCGGAGCGGCTTGAGATCGGCGTCGAGCAACGCGATCAGGTTGATGTTGGGGAAATCGCGCAGATAGCCGCTGGACTCCTGATGCCACAGCGCATCCGGCAACGGGCCTGGCAGGCTGTGCCAGCGGTCGGCCATGCGCTGCATCAGCTGCAGGCGCACGGTGAGGGTGTTCTCGATGGAGGACTGGGCGCGCAGTAGCAGTTGGTGGCTGTGGGCGTTGAGCGTGGCGATCTCGTTCTGGCTGAGGAGGAACCAGCCGATGCAGGTGATCAGGGCTCCGAGCAGGCCGGTGGTCGTGGCGCGCCGGTCGAGCAGGCGCCGGCGCTCGTCGGGCAGGGCGCAGAGCAGCAGCACACCGACCCCGAGCAGGGCGATGAAGAGGTTGGCGATATGCCCGTACTCCGGGCGGAAGGCGAAGCGTGGCAGGCCGTGGCTGGCGCCCAGCAGGGAAATCTGCGAGAGCAGCGCGAGGCCGATCAGGGCGAGCCCGCAGAGCTGGCTGAGCCAGCGGCCGCCCTGGCGGGTAACGGCCAGAAGCATGGCCAGGCCGAACAGGCAGGCGACGATCGCCAGCTCGCTGCGAATGCGCCAGTAGCCGCTGACCAGCGAGCGACCGTGCTCGCTGCCGCCAGCGAGGACGTTGTGCCCGAGGCTGTAGCCGGCCAGGGTGATCAGCGCCAGGCTCGCCAGTAGCGAGAGCCGGTGCAGGCCACGGGTCGCGCTCAGCAGGGCGATGCCGGCGAAGAGGGTGATCAGGGCGCTGTCGGGCACCAGCACGAGTTCGTAGCGTGCGGGGCTGGCCTTGGTCAGGAAGAAAATCAGGCTGATGACGCCCTGGGCCATCAGGGCGAAGGCCAGGCAGTGCAGGTAGGCTTGGTAGCTGAGCTCGCGGTTGTGCTTGGCCATGGAGAGGTGCCGTTCCGGTGGCGGGAGTGGTCCTGACTGATCGGGATCAGTCATCCAGGTCGTAGCCCTCCAGCAGCACGGCGCCGTCGGCGTCGCGCCGCACGCGGGTGAGGCCGGGGTGCTCGATCTCCAGGCGTAGCAGTTCGCGGCGCTGGCGGTCGAGGGTGTTCTGCTGGCCGCGCACCTGGTCCAGCAGGCGGCGGTTCTCGTCGCGCAGTTGGTAAAGGTCGACGGCGGCCTGGAGGGCGCTTTCGATGTCGTGGTTCTCCCAGGGCTTGGAGAGGAAGCGATAGACCTCGGCGCGATTGATCGCCTGCATCAGTGTGGTGCGGTCGCCATGGGCGCTGAGCAGCATGCGCAGGGCGTCTGGCTGGCGCTGCCGGGCGAATTGCAGGTACGTCAGGCCATCCAGTTGCGGCATGTTGAGGTCGCAGATGATGGCGGCGTACTGGTGCTCGGCCAGGGCCGCGAGCGCGGCTTCGGGCTTGTCGAAGGTATGCAGGACCCAGCCCTGGGGGCGCAGCTGGCGCTGCAGGGCACTGAGGATGTGGGGTTCGTCGTCCACCAGCTGGATCTTGATCATCGGTGTTACTCCTTGGCCGGGCTCGCGTCAGCCTCGGACAGGCGGACGTGGAGGGTGTAGCGCGCACCTTCGCTGGCCTCGAAGGCGATGAGCTTGTCGATCAGGGTGCGGCTGAGCTGCTTGCCGGCATTGAGCAGGAGCATGCCGCTCTCGGCCTGGAGGTTGCGGGCCAGGACCATGCCCGGTTCCAGGCGCCGGGTATCGACGGCGAGGATGCTCGTGTCGGCCTCCGGCAGGTCTGGTGCGCAGCGGGTGCAGAGGTCGATGAATTGCTGGGAGAGCTGCGGGTCGTAGAGCCGCCCTGCATAGCGGGCGAGGAACTGCAGGGATTCCTGGCGCTGCAGCGGGCGTTGCAGCACCAGGCCGCATTGCAGTTCGACGAAGTCCACCGCCAGCTTGAGCAGGCGGGCGCCGAAGGGGATGTCCTGGCCGCGCAACTGGTCGGGGAAGCCGGTGCCGTTCCAGCGCTCCTGATGGTGGCGGATCAGTCGTCCAGCATCGTGCAGGGGTTCCAGGGCCATCAGCAGGCTTTCGCCCAGCAGTGGGTAACGGCAGTAGCGTTCCCGCTCTTCGCGGTGCAACAGGTCGCTGGGGCGGATCAACAGGTGGTCGTCCCAGGTCAACTTGCCAAGGTTGTAGAGGGCGGCGGCCATGGCCAGATCGCGACTGTCCGTTTCCGGCAACTGGTGCTCGCTGGCATAGGCGCGCACCAGGGCGATGACCTGGGCGTTGCCTTGTTTGTCGCCCGGCAGGCGCTGGCTGAGCAGGGATGAGAAGACTTCGGTGGCCGTCACGTAGCTATGGCGCAACTCGTCGTAGGCCAGGTCGAGCATGTCGGCGGTCTGCTGCAACTCGGCGGTGCGGTCGCGGACGCGTTGCTCCAGGCTGGCGTTGAGTTCCTGCAGGCTGCGATTCTGCTCCAGGGTGAGGCGTTCCAGGCGCTGGTGTTCGCGTTCGGCATGCTGGTGAGCCAGGGCCTGGCGCAGGGTGAAGCGCAGTTCGTCGTCATTCCAGGGTTTGCCCAGATACCGGTAGATCCGCCCCTGGTTGATGGCGCGGATGCTGGTGTCCAGATCAGTGGCCCCGGTTAGCATCAGGCGCAGGGTGCTCGGCCAGCGCTGCTGTACTTCAGCCAGCAGGGCGGGGCCATCGAGGCCGGGCATGCGCGCATCGGAGACCACGAGGTCCACATCGTTCGCGGCCAGCAGCGCGAGGGCCTCGGTGCCGCCGGTGGCCGTGAGCAGTTCGTAGGGTTCGCCACGCAGGACGCGACGCAGCGCGCTGAGGATGTGTTCTTCGTCATCCACCAGCAGCAGGGTGGGGCGGTGCCGGGCTTCGCTCATGCTTGCGACCCGCCGGGCTGGGGTTGGTGCTGCGGCAGCCAGACGCGGAAGCGGGTGCCCTGGCCGGGTTGGCTCGCTACTTCGATGCGGCCGTTGTGCTTCTGCACGATGTTGTAGGAAAGCGCGAGGCCAAGGCCTGTGCCTTTGCCCACCGGCTTGGTGGTGAAGAAGGGTTCGTAGATGCGATGGAGGATGGTGGGGTCGATGCCCTTGCCGTTGTCTTCGACTTCCAGCCAGATCCAATCGCCCTGGTGGCCGCTGCGCAGGGTGATGCGGCCAAAGCTTTCGATGGCGTGGGCGGCGTTGATCAGCAGGTTCATCACCACCTGGTTGATCTGCGAGGGGATGCATTCCACCAGCGGCAGCTCCCCATACTCGCGCACGACTTCGGCCTTGTACTTGAGTTCGTTGTTGACCAGGTTGAGGGTGCTGTCGAAGCCTTTGTGCAGGTCGGCCGCGCGGAACTCTTCTTCTTCGATGTGCGAGAAATCCTTGAGGGCGGTGATGATCTTCTTGACCCGATCGATACCGTCCTCGGATTCGTGGATCAGGGCTTCGACATCGTTGCGGATGTAGTCGTACTCCAGGCTGCGCTTGAGCTGCTGCAGTTCTTCCAGGCTGCCGACGCCGTCCACGGCGTCGACGATGCGCAGCAGGTCGTTGACGTAGCCGGTGAGGGTCTTGAGGTTGGAGAAGACGTAGCCGATGGGGTTGTTGATCTCGTGGGCCACGCCAGCTGCCAACTGGCCGATGGCGGCGAGCTTCTCCGATTGCAGCAACTGGGCGTTGGCCTTCTCCAGCTTGTGGACCAGTTGATCCTGCTCCAGTTGCTTGCTGCCCAGGGCGTTTAGGGCTGCGGCCAACTGGTCGTTGGAGCGAGCGAACTCGGTGGTGTCGTAAAGCAGCAGGCCGAAATAGCGTTCGCCCGCACAATCGAAGGGGAAGAGCAGGGTGCTCTGCAGGCGCAGGGGCGTCACCTGGCCTTCGGGGTTGTAGGGCAGCTGGATCAGGTAGGGGTCTTCGCGCCAGTGGGTGTAGGCGTGGAGGCCCTGTTCGCGGGCCTTGGCCACCATCTGGCCGAGGCGTGGGGTGTCCGCTTCCGGGAAGACCCACGTCAGCGGTTGATACCGGGCAGGCCCCAGCGCCTTGCCGCTGCGCTGGCTGACGAAGTCGTTCCAGTGAAGTACGCGCAGCTCCTGGTCGAGGATGATGACGCCCACCTCGATCCGTTCAACCAGGGCTCCGGCAAGATCCAAAGGGCTGCTTTCCATGATGTCGCCCGCTTTTTTCGCTGTAGAACTGTTGTCGGGGTTGAATTCTGGCGCTTGTCCGACTTTGTTGTACGAAGTGTATGACAGATTTCAGGCGTCTGAATCTCGTCGAATTTCGTGTTGGATGGCGCTGAAATTTCCCTTCAACAGGTGAGCAAGGGTAGACCATGGAGCTGGAGTCGAGGGCTGAGGCACAGGTTCGCTACGAGTTCCGATTCCCGGATGGCCACCTCTGGGCGCATGAGGTGGACCTGGCGGGCACTGAGCAATACCTGGACAACGGGCCGGACTGGGCGCGGCTGGGCTTCCAGCAATGCAGCCATTGCCCGCTGAAGACCACCGAGGTGCGTGACTGTCCCTTTGCGCGGGCCCTGGCACGGCCAGTGGCAGTGCTGGCACATTCGCCTTCCTACGAGGAGGTGCAGATGGCGGTATTCTGGCGCGGGCGGGAGATTCGCCAGCAGACCACGCTGCAACGGGCCCTGGGCTCGCTACTCGGTCTGCTCGGGGCGACGAGCGGTTGTCCCCATACCCGGATGCTGCGGGCGATGGCATGGTTCCACTGGCCGTTCAGCACCTCGGCTGAGACCCTCTACCGCTCCCTGGGTACCTATCTGCTAGGGCAGCATTTGCGCCGGCAGCGCGGCCTTGAACCTGATTGGGACATGGATGGGCTGCGCGAGCTGTACCGCAACCTGCGCCAGGTCAACTTGGGCATGGCCGGCCGCTTGCGTGCCGCTGCCGAGGAGGATTCCAGCCTCAATGGGCTGATCCTGCTGGACCTGCTGGCGGCCGACACCCTGTATTCGCTGGACAGCTATGAGGGGGAGCTGGATGGGTTCTTCGCGGAGTTCTTCGAGGAGGGGTGAAGCGAGTTTTGTCGTAGGGGCCGCCAAGGTCAACGGCGTTGCCCTGTCGAACGCCTCTGGGCGGGCCTGAGGCCCGCTTGGCGATTGAAATCGCCCCTACAGCACAGCTGGGGCGTCGGACCAGCAGGGCAGTCAGCCGTTGAAGCCGAGGCGCTCCTTCCAGCGTTTCTCCAGCGCCTTGGTCTCGTGGTCGAAAGGATGGAAACCGGGGCGGTAGTAGTCCAGGTAAGGCTTGATCATCTTCGGGAAGTAGCCGTTGCGCGGACCGAGCAGGGTCTTGAGGCCGCGAGCCCAGCTGCGCCAGTTGAACAGCTGGCCGTCCTTGCGCATCAGGTGGACCTGAAAGGTCATGATCACGCCGAAGAACAGGAAAGTGGTCAGGAACATGGTCAACGTGCGGATCAGGTAGCCGCCGCCGATTGCCTGGTAAGCGTCATAGCAAACCGCCTTGTGCTCGTTCTCCTCGATGGCGTGCCACATCCACAACTTGTACATCTTCGGGTCGTCCATCTGGGTGTTGATGTCTTCCCGGCGCAGCAGTTGCTCGGCCATGGTGGCGGTGAAGTGTTCCAGGGCGCAGGTGGCAGCCAGACGCTGCTTCTTGGTGGTGACGCGGGTGACCCATTCCAGCAGCACCTTGATGCGCAGTTCCAGGCGTTCCAGGTCGATACCGTGTTCGGCGGCGTAATCGTTATAAGTCGCGTGTTCCTTGGAGTGCATGGCTTCCTGGCCGATGAAGGCGCTGATGTCCTTCTGCAGTTGCGGGTCACTGACCTGGTCGCGCACGGCACGCACGCTGTCGACGAAGAACTTCTCACCGTAGGGGAAGAGCGAAGACAGGTTGTTCATGAAGTGGGTCATGAAGGGATCGCCGCTCCACCAGTATTTCTGGGTCGACGCGAAGCTGAAGTCCATGCGGCGCACGGGGAAGTTGGCTTTGGGCAGGGGAGCGCTGGCGCTGGCGGTCATGCGGGGATCCTCTCGGGCTCTGCGAGCCGTCCATTCGTTGTTATCGGTGGGCACGGCAACCGTGCCATCAGTCGATGTAACTATTGAGGATCGTGCGGGGCGGCGCGAGGGGCTGGCCGCCAACTTTCGGCGGGTGATCGCGGCGTGGGCTGGGGCGAGGGGTAACGTCAGTCGGAGGGGGTGTAACCCGGGTGGGTCAGCCGTGCTTCGGTTGGGGCGGGTCCGCTGGCACGGCCCCGCCCGTCTCTCAGCGCTCGTCGAGTGCGAAGGCGGTGAGGGCGAAGGTGGGGATCCCAGCGTCGGCAAGGCGCTCGGAGCCGCCCAGTTCGGGCAGGTCGATGATGGCTGCAGCCTCGAACACGCTGGCGCCCATGCGCCGGACCAGCCGGGTGGCAGCCAGCAGGGTGCCGCCCGTGGCGATCAGGTCATCGAAAATCAGCACCTTGTCGCCGTCGCACAGGCTGTCGCTGTGGACTTCAAGAAAGGCTTCGCCGTATTCGGTCTGGTAAGGCTCGGAGAGCACGTCCGCCGGGAGCTTGCCCTGCTTGCGGAAGAGCACCAGCGGCTTGTTGAGTTCGTAGGCGATGATCGAGCCAATCAGGAAGCCGCGGGCGTCCATGGCGCCGATGTGGCTGAAGTCGGCCTCGACATAACGCTGGATAAAACTGTCGGCCACCAGGCGCAGGGCGCGGGGCGACTGGAACAGGGGCGTGATGTCGCGGAATACCACACCGGGTTTGGGGAAGTCAGGGACAGGGCGGATCAGTGTCTTGATGGAAAAGTCGTCGAAGATCATCGTCAATGCCTGATGGGAAGGGCAGGGTGGGACAGGCGGACCTGCCAGGCCGGCAGGTCTGCGGGGGATCAGCTTTCGATGCTCCCGCCTGCCATGGCGCAGAGTTCGATGGGGTCGAGAATGTGCACTTCCTTGCCTTCGGCGGCAATCAGGTTGGCCTGCTGGAAACGGGTGAAGACGCGGGAGACGGTTTCTACAGCCAAGCCCAGGTAATTACCGATTTCATTGCGCGACATGGCCAGGCGGAACTGGTTGGCCGAGAAGCCGCGGGCGCGGAAGCGTGCGGAGAGGTTGACCAGGAAGGTGGCGATGCGCTCGTCGGCGGTTTTCTTGGACAGCAGCAGCATCATCTGCTGGTCGTCGCGGATCTCGCGGCTCATCACGCGCATCAACTGACGACGTAACTGCGGCAGCTGGACCGAGAGTTCGTCCAGGCGCTCGAAGGGAATTTCGCACACCGAGGTGGTTTCCAGGGCTTGGGCAGAAACCGGGTAGAGCTCGGTGTCCATGCCGGAAAGGCCTACCAGTTCGCTGGGCAGGTGGAAGCCGGTGATCTGCTCTTCGCCAGTGTCAGTAACGGTGAAGGTCTTGAGGGCGCCGGAGCGTACTGCGAAGACCGAGCCGAAGGTATCGCCCTGACGGAAGAGGAGTTCGCCTTTCTTCAGCGGGCGGCCGCGTTTGACGATGTCGTCCAGCGCGTCCATGTCCTCCATGTTCAGCGACAGGGGCAGACAAAGGGCGGCCAGGCTGCAGTCCTTGCAGTGGGCCTGGGGTACGTTGCGCACCTTGATGATTTCGGACATGAACCATTCCTTGCGAGGCATACACACAATGCTCGTAAGGGTAACGCAGGGTGTAGGCAACGGCCAGAAAAAGCCTATCTGACTTGTTGCTCAAGTTTTGCCGGCAATGGTCGATATCCGGGCGGTATTCAGGCAAGGAGCGGCCTATGTTGCGCGTGGACACGAATAGCGCGGTTTCTCGGGTGGCGGAGTCGGTGCGGCGACAGGTCGCACGGCAGGATGAGGCCCCGGTGGACATGCATGCCGTGCGACAAGGGATTCGCGTCAGCCTGTCGAACCTCGGCAAGCCCGGCGAGCCGCAGAAGAATGACGACATCGACAAGAGCAGCCTGCCGGATGGCATCAAGGAGCTCCTGAAGATGATCCGCGCCCTCAAGGCGCAGATTGCCGAGCGGAAGGCCGAACTGGATGCCATCGCGGCCGACCGGAGCCTGGACGATGAAACCCGCGCCCAGCGTCTGGAGGCAGTACGCAATCAGCTTACGTCGTTGCAAGGGGCCCTGAGCAGCGCCAACCTGAATCTCGCCAAGCTGGTTCGTGAGTCGAATCTCAGTGAGGAGCAGGCGGTGGAGCTGAACCAGTTGCTCGCCGCCTGAGCCGATTTCAGATGACGCGGGAGAATCGTTGCTGGTTCTGCCCCGCCAGGTAGTTGTCGAAGAGCATGCACAACGAGCGCACCAGCAGGCGCCCAGCAGGCAGAACGTCGATGCGGCCGTCGCTGAGGTCGATCAGGCGATCCTCGCTCATTTGCTGCAATTGCGGCCAGATGTCAGCGAAGTAGCCGCGAAATTCGATGTTGAAACGGGTTTCGATGCTCGCGAAATCCAGCTCGAAGGCGCAGATCAGTTGCTGGATCACCGCTCTGCGGATGCGGTCGTCCTCGTCGCACATCAGCCCCCGATTGATAGCCAGCAGGTCTTGCCCCAGCGCACCCTGGTAGTCGTTGAGCTGCACCGTGTTCTGGCAGTAGAGGTCGCCGATCTGGCTGATGGCCGATACGCCCAGACCAATCAGGTCGCAATGGCCGTGGGTGGTGTACCCCTGGAAGTTGCGTTGCAGGCTGCCGTCTTCCTGGGCGATGGCGAGATCGTCGTCGGGCAAGGCGAAGTGATCCATGCCGATGTAGCGGTACCCGGCAGCGCTCAACTGCTCGATGCTGCGCTGGAGCATTTCCAGCTTTTGCCCAGGGCTGGGCAGGTCTTCGCTGCGAATCCGCCGTTGCGGCATGAAACGATCCGGCAGGTGGGCGTAGTTGAACACCGAAAGCCGGTCCGGTTGCAGGGCGATGACTTCGTCCACAGTGCGGGCGAAGCTCTCCGGGTTCTGCTTGGGCAGGCCGTAGATCAGGTCGAGGTTCAGTGAGCGGTACTGCAAGGTACGCGCGGCTTCAACGATGGCGCGGGTTTCCTCCAGGCTCTGCAGGCGGTTGACGGCGCGTTGCACGGCGGGGTCCAGGTCCTGCACGCCAAGGCTGACGCGGTTGAAGCCCAGTTCACGGAGCAGGCCCATGGTGGACCAGTCGGCCTCGCGCGGATCGATTTCGATACCGTAGTCCCCCGAGTCGTCGTCCAGCAGGCTGAAGTGCTTGCGCAGATGACCCATGAGCCGGCGCAGTTCGTCATGGCTGAGAAAGGTCGGGGTGCCGCCCCCGAAGTGCAGTTGCTCAACTCTCTGCTGCGGATCAAGGTGGCAGGCCAGCAGTTCGATTTCCCGCTCCAGGTGTTCCAGATAGGGCAGAGCGCGGCCGCGATCCTTGGTGATGACCTTGTTGCAGGCGCAGTAGTAGCAGATGTTCGCGCAGAACGGCACATGGACGTAAAGCGACAGGGGGCGACGGGCCTTGCGACTGTCACGCAGGGCATGAAGCATGTCGAAGGAGCCTACCCGGTGGGTGAATTGCACGGCGGTGGGGTAGGAGGTGTAGCGGGGGCCTGGAGTGTCGTAGCGGTGGATCAGGCCCGCGTCCCAGCGAATGTTGTCGAGCATGCAGGTGTCCCCGGTTCGGATATCAGTGCCAGGGAGTCTATGGGGCACCCGCTTGAGCGATCTTGATTTGTATCAAGCCGTTTAGTGGCTGTGTTGATGCTCGCTGGTGGCGGCACTGCTGTCGTGTCCACCGTGACCCATCAGCCACGCCTGGTGGGGGCCGGGCAGAGTCCAGAGACCGAACAGGACTACCAGCATGCCACCGGCGACACGCACGCCGCGCTTGCGCAGCAGTGCGGTCAGACGCTCGGCGGCGAGGCCGGTAGCGATCAACACGGGCAGGGTCCCGAGGCCGAAGGCAAGCATCAGCAATGCGCTGTCGGCGGCCGAACCTTGGCTGGCGGCCCAGAGTAGGGTGCTGTAGACCAGGCCGCAGGGCAGCCAGCCCCAGAGTCCGCCCAGCAGCAGGGCGCGGGGCAGGCTGGAAACCGGCAGCAGCTTGCGCGCTGCCGGCTGGATGTGGCGCCAGAGGCCCTGTCCCAGTGCTTCGATGCGGGTCAGGCCGCTCCACCAACCCGCCAGGTAGAGGCCCATGCAGATCAGCAGCAGCGCCGCCACCACGCGCAGGGCCATGGCTGCCGGGCTGCTGGCAATGGCCCAGCCGGCGAGGCCGATGAGCAGGCCAGCGAGGGCGTAGCTGAGGATGCGACCGAGGTTGTAGGCCAGCAGCAGGCGCAGGCGCCGGGCGCGTTGTTCAGGGGGGATGGCCAGGGTCAGGGCGCCCATCAGGCCACCACACATGCCGAGGCAATGGCCGCCTCCGAGCAGGCCGAGGATCAGGGCAGAAAGCAGCAGAGGAGCAAGTTCAGCCACGGGGCTCGTCCTGCTCGTCCTGTTTGTCCTTGTTGTTGCCCTCGGCTTCGGCGATGCCAGCCTTGTGCTTGGGGTCCTCGTCATCGAAGAGGATGCTGTGGGCCGGCCCGTCCAGGTCGTCGTACTGGCCGCTGTCCACGGCCCAGAAGAACAGCCAGATGGCGAAACCGACCAGGCCGATGGCGACCGGAATCAGTATGTAAAGCGCTGGCATCAGGGGCTCCGATTGAAAATGCGTGGCTCAGGTGCGGGCCAGGCGCAAGGCGTTGATTACCACCAGAAGCGAGCTGACCGACATGCCGAATGCGGCCCAGAGCGGGGTGATCCAGCCGAGGGCGGCGAAGGGCAGCACCAGGCCATTGTACAGGGTCGCCCAGGCCAGGTTCTCGATGATGATGCGGCGGGTCCGGCGGGCCAGAGCGAACGCCTGCACCAGGCTGTCGAGGCGATTGGACAAGAGCACGGCATCGGCGCTGGTCTTGGCCAGGTCGGTGGCGCTGCCCATGGCGACGCTGATGTCGGCGCCGGCCAGCACCGGTACGTCGTTGACGCCGTCGCCCAGCATCAGGACCTTGTGGCCCTGCTGGTGGAGATGGCGCAACACTTCCAGCTTGGCATCCGGCGTGAGGCCGCCACGGGCGTCGTCGATGCCGAGTTGTTGGGCAATGCCAGCAACCATGGGTGAGCTGTCGCCTGACAGCAGCAGGAGCTTCCAGCCGCGTTCGCGGCAGTCATCGAGCAGGGCCGGGGCGTCTTCCCGCAGGCGGTCGTCGAGGACAAACCAGGCCAGCGGTCCTTGTTCATCCCCCAGCAGCAGCCACTGGCCCTGGTCGCCAGGAATGCTGGGTACCGGCTGGCCGCTGAGTTCGGCGACGAAGCCGGGCTGGCCGATGCGCAGCAGGTGCTCGCCAACCCGGCCTTCCAGGCCTCGGCCAGGCACGCTTGAGACCTGATCGGCCGCTTGTGGGGCGCGGCCGAAGGCACGCGCGATCGGGTGTTCGGAGCGGCTCTCGAGGGCGGCGGCCAGGCCCAGGCAGGTATCGCGATCCATCGCGCCCAAGGGGTGGATGGCGCTAAGCGTCAGACGGCCTTCCGTGAGGGTGCCGGTCTTGTCAAAAATCACTGTGTCGATCTGGTTCAGGCCTTCCAGCACATGTCCGCGGGTCAGCAGCAGACCGAGCTTGTGCAGGCTGCCGGTGGCGGTGGTCAGGGCGGTGGGGGTGGCCAGGGCCAGGGCGCAGGGGCAGGTGGCGACCAGCAGGGAGAGCACGACCCAGAACGCGCGGTCCGGGTCGATCTGCCACCAGATGGCGCCGACGATGGCGGCAGCAGCGAGGACGATCAGCAGGAACCACTGGGCGACCTTGTCCGCGAGCTCGGCCAGACGCGGCTTGTCCGCCTGGGCGCGCTCCAGCAGGCGCACGATGGCGGAGAGGCGGGTGTCGTCACCCAGCGCCTGGACTTCGATGGTCAGCGGGCCTTCGACGTTGAGGGTGCCGGCCGTGACGGTATCGCCTTCGCCACGTGGGTGGGGCAGGTATTCGCCGGTAAGCAGGGACTCGTCGACGCTGGACTGGCCGGTGAGAATCTGGCCGTCAGCCGGCATCAATGCGCCCGGCGGCACCAGGACGCGGTTACCGACCTTCAGTTCGCTTAGCAGGATTCGCTCGCTGTGCCCGGTCGCATCCAGGCGCAGGCAGGAAGCCGGCAGCAGGTTGACCAATTGCGCGGTGGCGGCGGCCGTGCGTTCACGCGCTCGGCGTTCCAGGTAGCGGCCGGCGAGGAGGAACAGGGCGAACATGCCCACGGCGTCGAAGTAGAGCTCGCCCACGCCGGTGACGGTGGACCAGATGCCGGCGACATAGGCACCGCCGATGGCCAGGGAGACCGAAACGTCCATGGTCAGGTGGCGTGTGCGCAAATCGCGCAGGGCGCCGCGGAAGAACTGACCGCAGCAGTAGAAGACGATCGGCGTGGTGAGGAACAGGCTGACCCAGCGCAGGATGGTGTCCAGCTCGGGGGACAGGTCGATGTTGAACTCCGGCCAGGTGGCCATGGCAGCCATCATCACCTGCATCCAGAGCAGGCCGGCGACGCCCAGCTGGCGCATGGCGCGGCGGTTTTCGCTGGCCAGACGTTCGGCGGCTTCGTCCGCTTTGTAGGGGTGGCCGGCATAGCCGATCTTGCGCAGCTCCTTGAGCATCCGGCTCAGCGGCAGCTGGCTGTCGGACCAACGTACCTGCAGACGATGGTTGGAGAGGTTGAGGCTGGCCTCGGCAACGCCCGGCAAAGTCTTCAGGTGTTTCTCGATCAGCCAGCCGCAGGCGGCGCAACTGATGCCCTCGATCAGCAGGCAGGTCTCGCTCAGTTCGCCTTGGTGCTGAACGAAGGGCTGCTGGACTTCGGCGCGGTCGTAGAGGGCCAGCTCCTCGGGGAGCTCGCGGGGCAGGGTGTCAGGGTTGGGGGCGCTGTCGCTGCGGTGGCGGTAGTAGCTTTCCAGACCGCCGGCGACGATGGCTTCGGCTACCGCCTGGCAACCCGGGCAGCACATGGCCCGCGTCTCTCCCAGCACGCGGGCCTCGAAACGACTGCCGGCCGGAACCGGCAAGCCGCAGTGGTAGCAGGAAAGTGGTGCGCTCATGGGCGCTTATTCGCCGAGGCGGATAACACTGCCCTTGTTCAGGGTTTCTTCCTCGAACAGGCGCCAGTCCTGGCCCTGCTCCTGGCCGATCAGCTCGACGAAGCGGCGCCCGTTGACCGTGTCCTGCAGGTGGCCGCGGTAGTGGCCGTCAGCCTGGGGCTGGAGCACGATGCGACGGTCCTTCTCCGGCTGAGTAGGGGAGAGCAGGCTCAGCACCAGTTGCTGCGGACGGCTTTCGCCGACCAGTTGCAGCTCGACTTCGCCGCTGGCCTCATCCACTTGCAGGCTGGCTTGCATGCCGAGCTGCTTGGCGAGGTTCTCGCGTTCCAGTGAGGTGTTGATGCCCTTGCCGACTTCGTAATAGTTGTCGGAGACCAGGCTCGGTGGGTTTCGGGTGGCGATCACCAGCATGGTGGTGCCGAGCACCACCGAGGTGCCGAGAATGGCGAGGATGAACCAGGGCCAGGGCTGCTTGTACCAGGGGCTGGGAGTTTCGGACTGCATGGGTCTTCCGTTTGCTAGCGGACGCTGGGGCCGATGAAGCGGCTGTCGGCGTCGGTCTTGATACTGGGGTCATCCGCGCTGTGGACGCGGAAGAGGATCTTGTTGGTGCTGGACGGCAGCTGGTCGGGGTCGATGGACAGCTCCACCGGTACCGAGAGCACTTCACCCGCGTCGGCGCGGACTTCACGCTTGCCCTCGTAGACCAGGCCATCAAGGCCTTCGGCGTCGATGACGAAGGTCTGGTCGACCTGGGACTTGTTCATGATCTTCAGGGTGTAGACGTTCTCGATCCGACCCTGCTCGTTCTCGCGGAACAACACGCGGTCCTTGATAACGTCCAGTTCTACGAGGGAGCGAATGGCTACGGCGTAAGCGAAGAGGCCGATCATGGCGACGAGTGCAATAGCGTAACCGATCAGGCGCGGGCGTATCAGCTGCGTCTTCTGGCCATTGAGGTTGTGCTCGGTGGTGTAGCTGATCAGTCCTTTCGGATAGTTCATCTTTTCCATGATGCTGTCGCAGGCGTCGATGCACGCGGCGCAGCCGATGCATTCGATCTGCAGGCCGTCACGAATGTCGATGCCGGTGGGGCAGACCTGGACGCACATGGTGCAGTCGATGCAGTCACCAAGTCCCTGGGCCTTGTAGTCGGTGCCTTTCTTGCGCGGGCCGCGGGATTCACCGCGACGAGGATCGTAGGAAACGATCAGGGTGTCCTTGTCGAACATCACGCTCTGGAAGCGCGCGTACGGGCACATGTAGATGCACACCTGCTCGCGCAGCCAGCCGGCGTTGCCGTACGTGGCAAGGGTAAAGAAGCCCACCCAGAAGTAGGCCCAGCCACTGGCTGCGCCCGTGAAGAATTCGAAGACCAGTTCGCGGATGGGGGTGAAGTAACCGACGAAGGTGATGCCGGTGGCGAAGCCGATCAGCAGCCAGAGGCCATGCTTGGCAGACTTGCGCAGGATTTTCTGGCCGCTCATGGGGGCCTTGTCGAGCTTCATGCGCTGGTTGCGGTCACCTTCGGTGACTTTTTCGCACCACATGAATATCCAGGTCCAAACGCTCTGCGGGCAGGTGTAGCCGCACCAGACGCGTCCGGCGAATACGGTGATGAAGAACAGTCCGAAGGCGCAGATGATCAGCAGCCAGGAGAGGAGGACGAAATCCTGGGGCCAGAAGGTGGCGCCGAAGATGTAGAACTTTCGCTCGGGGAGGTTCCACCAGACGGCCTGGCGGTCGTTCCAGCTCAGCCAGACAGTGCCGAAGTAGAGCAGGAAGAGGAAGGCGCCACCTGCCATGCGCAGGTTGCGGAACAGGCCCGTGAAGGCTCGGGTGTAGATTTTTTCGCGGCTGGCGTACAGGTCGGTGGTTTCACCGCCCTTGGCCGGGGAAGGGGTGACGTTCTTGACAGGAATCTGTTCGCTCATCGTTCTCATACCACGGCGGTTGTCGGCGCCCTGACCAGTACATCGCCGGTCGGAGTCTTTTTGCCCGCTATATATGGTACGCCTGATAGCGGCCTGCCATGTGCGACAGTGCGTCGCGCATGGCAGGCGAGGGTATTACTTGGCTTCCGCTTCTGCAGCAGGTTTCTGCGACAGGCTGTACACGTAGGCAGCCAGCAGGTGCACCTTGTCGTTACCGAGGATTTGCTCCTGGGCCGGCATGGTGCCTTGGCGACCATAGCGGATGGTCTGTTGCAGTTGGGCGTAGCTGCTGCCGTAGATGAAGGCGCTCGGGTGGGTCAGGTCTGGAGCGCCCATCGCCGGGGTGCCCTTGCCTTCCGGACCGTGGCAGGCCACGCAGTTGGCAGCGTAGATGGCTTTACCGGCTTCCGGATCAGCCTTCACGTCCTTAGGCAGTTCGCGACCGTGCAGGGTCACGCGCAGGAAGGCGGCAACGTCGCGCACGCCCTGGTCGCCGACGACTTCACCCCAGGCCGGCATGATGCCGTGGCGGCCAGCCATGATGGTGGTCTTGATGGTGGCGGCTTCGCCCCCCCAGCGCCAGTCGCGGTCGGTCAGGTTCGGGAAGCCGTAGGCGCCCTTGGCATCGGAGCCGTGGCACACGGAGCAGTAGGACGCGAACATGCGGCCACCCATTTTCAGCGCTTTCGGGTCCTGGGCCACTTCCTCGATCGGCATGGCTGCGTACTTGGCGAAGATGGGGCCGTATTCCTTGTCGGCCTTGTCCATTTCCTTTTCCCACTGGTGCACGCCAGTCCAGCCAGCCTCGCCGTTGGCGAAGGGCTTGCCCTCGGTCACTTCGTTGTAACCGGGGAAGATGCCTTTCCAGTTGCCCATGCCCGGGTACATGACCAGGTAGCCGACGGCGAAAATCAGGGTGCCGACGAACAGCATGAACCACCACTTGGGCAGCGGGTTGTCATATTCCTCGATGCCGTCGAAGGCATGGCCGACGGTTTCTTCGGTGCTTTCCTGGCGCTGGCCACGACGGGTGGCGAAGATCAGCCAGGTCAGCGCCACCAGCGTGGCGCCGGTGAGCAGGGTTACGTACCAACTCCAGAACGAAGTCATTCTTTCTCACTCCTAGAAGCTTGCTCGTCGCGCTTGGCGGACTTCGGAGGCTCATCCGCGAAAGGCAGGTTGGCTGCTTCGTCGAAGCTGCTCTTGCGCCTGCTGCTGTAGGCCCAGAGCACGACACCGATGAAGGCGACGAAGACGACGAAGGTGCCTATACCGCGGAGAGTCCCGATATCCATCTTGCGTTACCGTTTGTTCTTGATAGAGGTGCCCAGGCCTTGCAGGTACGCGACGAGCGCGTCCATCTCGGTCTTGCCTTTGACTGCCGCCTTGGCGCCGGCGATGTCTTCGTCGGTGTAGGGCACGCCCAGCTTGCGCAGAGCTTCCATCTTGTCGGCGGTGTGCTTGCCGTCGAGCTTGCTCTCAACCAGCCAGGGGTAGGAGGGCATCTTCGACTCGGGCACTACGTTGCGCGGGTTGTACAGGTGCGCGCGGTGCCAGTCGTCGGAGTAGCGACCGCCAACGCGGGCCAGGTCCGGACCGGTACGCTTGGAACCCCACAGGAAGGGGTGGTCCCAGACGCTTTCACCCGCGACGGAGTAGTGGCCATAACGCTCGGTTTCGGCACGGAAGGGGCGGACCATCTGCGAGTGGCAGCCAACGCAACCCTCGCGGATGTAGATGTCACGGCCTTCGAGTTCCAGCGCGGTACGCGGCTTCATGCCTTCCACCGGAGTGTTAGTCACGTCCTGGAAGAACAGCGGCACGATCTGCACCAGGCCGCCGATGCTCACGGCGATCACCATGAACAGCGCCAGCAGGCCGATGTTCTTCTCGACTAATTCGTGTTGCTTCATTAGTGAGCTCCTTGCGGAATCTGCGCAGCAGCGTCGTATTCAGACGGCTTGGCAGCACGTACGGTGCGATAGGTGTTGTAGGCCATCAGCAGCATGCCGGTCACGAAGAAGGCGCCGCCGATCATGCGCACCAGGTAGCCCGCGTGGCTGGCTTCCAGGGCTTCAACGAAGGAGTAGGTGAGGGTGCCGTCTTCGTTGACAGCGCGCCACATCAGGCCCTGGGTGATGCCGTTGACCCACATGGAGGCGATGTACAGCACGGTACCGATGGTCGCCAGCCAGAAGTGCGCGTTGATCAGGCCAACACTGTGCATCTGCTCACGGGCGAAGACCTTCGGGATCAGGTGGTACAGGGAACCGATGGAGATCATGGCTACCCAGCCGAGCGCGCCGGCGTGTACGTGACCGATGGTCCAGTCGGTGTAGTGGGAGAGGGCGTTGACGGTCTTGATGGCCATCATCGGGCCTTCGAAGGTGGACATGCCGTAGAAGGCCAGGGAAACCACCAGGAAGCGCAGGATGGGGTCGGAGCGCAGCTTATGCCAGGCACCGGACAGGCTCATCATGCCGTTGATCATGCCGCCCCAGCTCGGAGCCAGCAGGATCAGAGACATGGCCATGCCGAGGGACTGCGCCCAGTCCGGCAGGGCGGTGTAGTGCAGGTGGTGCGGACCGGCCCAGATGTACAGGGTGATCAGCGCCCAGAAGTGCACGATGGACAGGCGATAGGAGTAGATCGGACGTTCGGCCTGCTTCGGCACGAAGTAATACATCATCCCCAGGAAGCCGGTGGTCAGGAAGAAGCCTACGGCGTTGTGGCCGTACCACCACTGGATCATGGCGTCGGTAGCGCCGGCGTACATGGAGTACGACTTGAAGGCGTAGACCGGCATTTCCATGCTGTTGACGATGTGCAGCATGGCCGTCACCAGGATGAACGCGCCGAAGAACCAGTTGCCCACGTAGATGTGCTTGGTCTTGCGTTTCATGATGGTGCCGAAGAAGACGACGCAGTAGGTGATCCAGACGATACCCAGGAGGATGTCGATCGGCCACTCCAGTTCGGCGTATTCCTTGGAGGAGGTGTAACCCAGCGGCAGGGTGATGACTGCCAGCACGATCACGGCTTGCCAGCCCCAGAAGGTGAAGGCGGCCAGACTATCGGATACCAGACGGGTCTGGCAGGTGCGCTGCACCACATAGTAGGACGTGGCGAACAGTGCGCATCCGCCGAAGGCGAAGATCACCGCGTTGGTATGCAGGGGGCGCAGGCGGCCGAAAGAGGTCCAGGGTAGGTTCAGGTTGAGTTCCGGCCACACGAGTTGTGCGGCGATGAACACGCCTAGACCCATCCCTATGACCCCCCAGATCACCGTCATAATGGCGAACTGGCGGACCACCTTATAGTTATAAGCAGTCTGACTGATTGCTGTGCTCATGCTAGGGGTTCCACGGTTAATGGAGTTTTCTGGGGACAAAAAATCGGCGGCAAGTATGGAGAAAGAGGGTAGCCATTGCAACGACACAAGCCGACACAATCGGGGCTGAAAAGCCCGCTGGACAAGGATTTGCGGCTGTGCTTTCAGCGCTTCTCGACGCGCTGTCGAAACCCGATGGGTTGCGTGGCTGGAGGGATCGCCTCGGAGTTGTCACAAGTGGCGACTGGAAAGCAGCTTAGCCGATGTCAATGAAGGCAGGGTGCTACTGGTCGGAGAGGTGCGACACTGGGTCGCACTATATAAAGGAGGGGGTGGACACTTCCCTGTGTCCTTGGCACCCGGCTCAGGGGGCCGTTTTGCGCGGCATGCAGTTCGGCTGGAGGGCCTGGCTGCGTGGTTGGAGCGACGCGTCCTTGCGTCACCCCGACTTCTTCACTACTTGATGGCCAGATCCTGGTCCTTGTGAGACAGGCTGTAGATATAGGCAGCCAGTACGTGGACCTTGTCCTGGCCAAGGTATTCCTGCTGGGCCGGCATCTGGCCGTTGCGGCCGTAGCGGATGGTCTGCTGCAGTTGGGCCAGGCCCGAGCCGTAGATCCAGCCGGCCGGGTGGGTCAGGTCCGGAGCACCCATGGCCGCAGTGCCTTTGCCGTCGACGCCGTGGCAGGCAACGCAGGTAGCGGCGAATAGCGACTTGCCGGACTCCAGGTCTGCTTTGGTGCCTTCCGGCAGTTTCAGGCCGGCCAGGTCCTGGCGCACATAGGCTGCGACGTTCTTCACACCCTCGTCACCCAGCACTTCGCCCCACGCAGGCATGGCGGCCATACGGCCGTGCAGGATGGAGGCCTTGATGGTTTCCGGCTCGCCGCCCCAGCGCCAGTTGCTGTCGGTGAGGTTGGGGAAACCCATGGCACCCTTGGCGTCCGAGCCGTGGCAGATGGAGCAGTAGGTGGCGAACAGGCGGCCGCCCATCTTCAGGGCTTGAGGGTCCCTGGCCACTTCCTCGATGGACATGGCGGAGTAGCGGGCGAAGATCGGGCCGTACTGTTGGTCGGCCTTGTGTACTTCGCGCTGCCATTGGGCTTCCTGGGTCCAGCCGTCGGTGTAACCGGGGAAAATCCCTTTCCAGTTACCCAGCCCCGGGTAGAGCACCAGGTAGCCGGCGGCGAAGATCAGGGTGCCAACGAACAGCAGGAACCACCACTTGGGCAGCGGGTTGTCGTACTCCTCGATACCGTCGAAGGCGTGGCCCATGGTCTTGTCAGTGGTGCCCTGGGACTCGCCCTTTCGAGTGGCGAAGATCAGCCAGAGCAGCGCCAGTAGGGTGAAGATGGTGAGCAGGGAGATGTACCAGCTCCAGAAAGTGGTCATGCGCGGGTGCTCCTAGAATCGTTCCGGTCGTCGTCGGCGAAGGGCAGGTTCGCGGCTTCGTCGAAGCTGGCCTTGCGCTTGCCGCTGTACGCCCAGCAGATCACGCCAAGGGTGGCGATCAGCACCAGCAGGGTGCCGAGGCCACGCAGGGTTCCGATGTCCATGGCCTTACCTCTTGTTCTTCAGGCTGGTGCCCAGCACTTGGAGATAGGCGACCAGGGCGTCCATCTCGGTCTTGCCCTTGACCGCCGCCTGGGCGCCCGCAACATCCTCGTCGCTGTACGGCACGCCGAGGGTCTGCATGGCGCGAAGCTTGGCCGCCGTGTCCTTGCCGTCCAGCGTGTTCTCCACCAGCCAGGGGTAGGCGGGCATCTTCGACTCGGGCACTACGTTGCGCGGGTTGTAGAGGTGCGCACGGTGCCAGTCGTCGGAGTAGCGGCCGCCCACGCGGGCCAGGTCTGGGCCGGTGCGCTTGGAACCCCACAGGAAGGGGTGGTCCCAGACGCTTTCACCGGCCACGGAGTAGTGACCGTAGCGCTCGGTTTCGGCGCGGAAGGGGCGGATCATCTGCGAGTGGCAACCGACGCAGCCTTCGCGGATGTAGATATCGCGGCCTTCCAGTTGCAGGGCGGTGTAGGGCTTCATGCCTTCCACCGGGGTGTTGGTCACGTCCTGGAAGAACAGCGGCACGATCTGCACCAGGCCGCCGATGCTGACGGCCAGGATCATGAACAACGCCAGGAGGCCGACGTTCTTCTCGAGTTTCTCGTGCTGTTTCATCAGTGGGCTCCTTGCGGGATCTGCGCGGCGGCGTCGTATTCAGCAGGATCGGAGGCCTTCGCGGTACGCCAGGTGTTCCAGGCCATGAGGAACATGCCGCTGAAGAAGATGGCACCGCCTATCACCCGCACGACGAAGCCGGGGTGGCTGGCTTCCAGGGCTTCGACAAAGGAATAGGTGAGGGTGCCGTCCTCGTTCACTGCGCGCCACATCAGGCCCTGGGTGATGCCGTTGACCCACATGGAGGCGATGTAGAGGACGGTGCCGATGGTGGCCAGCCAGAAGTGGGTGTTGATCAGGCCGGTGCTGTACATCTGCTCGCGACCGAACACTTTCGGAATCAGGTGGTACAGGGAGCCGATGGACACCATGGCGACCCAGCCGAGGGCGCCGGCGTGTACGTGGCCGATGGTCCAGTCGGTGTAGTGGGAGAGGGCGTTGACAGTCTTGATGGCCATCATCGGGCCTTCGAAGGTGGACATGCCGTAGAAGGCCAGGGAAACCACCAGAAAGCGCAGGATGGGGTCCGAGCGCAGCTTATGCCAGGCGCCGGAGAGGGTCATCATGCCGTTGATCATGCCGCCCCAGCTCGGCGCCAGCAGCACCAGGGACATCACCATGCCGAGGGACTGGGCCCAGTCCGGCAGGGCGGTGTAGTGCAGGTGGTGCGGACCGGCCCAGATGTACACCGCGATCAGCGCCCAGAAGTGCACGATGGACAGGCGATAGGAGTACACCGGGCGTTCGGCCTGCTTCGGCACGAAGTAATACATCATTCCCAGGAAGCCGGCCGTGAGGAAGAAACCCACGGCGTTGTGCCCGTACCACCACTGAATCATGGCGTCGGTGGCGCCGGCGTAAAGGGAGTAGGACTTGGTCAGGGTGACCGGGATCTCCAGGTTGTTCACCAGATGGAGGATCGCCACGGTGAGGATGAAACCGCCAAAGAACCAGTTGCCCACGTAGATGTGCTTGGTCTTGCGCTTCATCACGGTGCCGAAGAAGACGATGGCGTAACTGACCCAGACAATGGTGATCAGAATGTCGATCGGCCACTCCAGCTCGGCGTATTCTTTCGAGCTGGTCCAGCCCATCGGCAGGCTGATGGCGGCCAGCACGATCACCAGTTGCCAGCCCCAGAAGGTGAAGGCGGCGAGCTTGTCGGAGATCAGGCGGGTCTGGCACGTACGCTGCACCGCGTAGTAGCTGGTGGCGAACAGCGCGCATCCGCCGAATGCAAAGATCACTGCGTTGGTGTGCAGTGGGCGCAGTCGGCCGAAGCTCGTCCAGGGAAGGTTGAAGTTGAGTTCCGGCCAGGCCAGTTGTGCGGCTATGAGAACGCCGAGCCCCATCCCGACGATTCCCCAGACCACCGTCATGATGGCGAACTGGCGGACCACCTTGTAGTTATAGGCGGTACTGCTTGCTGTGCTCATGTTATGGGCTTCCGTCCACGGTTTTTGGATTGCGCGGCAAGCATGGTGAAAGCCCATTGGGCGACTATTGATCTGGATCAATCGCCCACAAACGACGGAGAAGTCTGAATGCTGTTGTGGAACAGGCCTGACGGCCCGGTTTCGTACACCCTTATCCTGGCCCATGGCGCCGGTGCCGCGATGGACAGTCCGTTCATGGATGACATCGCGCAAAGGCTCGCCGCTCGTGGCGTTGCGGTGGCGCGTTTCGAGTTTCCGTATATGACTGCACGGAGGCACGACGGACGTCGCCGACCACCCAATCCCCAGGCCCTGCTACTGAGTTGCTGGCGGGAGATTCATGCCGAGGTGCGACAGCAGGTCACAGGGCCACTGGCCATCGGCGGCAAGTCTATGGGCGGGCGCATGGCCAGCCTGCTGGCAGACGAACTGGGCGCTGACGCGCTGGTCTGCCTGGGTTATCCCTTCCATGCCGTTGGCAAGGCGGACAAGCCTCGTGTCGCCCATCTGGCGGACCTGAAGACTCCGACTCTGATTATCCAGGGCGAGCGCGACCCCATGGGCGATCGCCTTACGGTTGCGGGCTACAGCCTCTCGGGTGCCATTCACCTGTGCTGGCTCGCTGCCGGGGATCACGATCTGAAGCCGCTGAAGGCCTCCGGGTTTACCCATGAGCAGCATCTGGACACCGCCGCGGACGTCATAGCGCGGTTCCTGGCGGGACCGGTCCAGGAATGAGAAGGGCGCAGTCTCAGGCTGTGTGAAAACTACTGCGCTCGGTGATGCCGAGCGTCGCTCGCGACGTTCTCACACAGCCTGGTCTGGCGCCCTGTTGATTGCTTCAGCGATTGAACCTATCCACCAGGGAGTACTGTCCCTGCGCCGTGTGGGTCAGCTCTTCGCTCAGCATGGCCGTGCGCTGGGCCTCGCCCGAGGTCTGGTCGGCCAGGTGGGCGATGCTGCTGATGCTCTGGTTGATCTGCTCGGCCACCGCGCTCTGTTCCTCGGTCGCTGCGGCGATCTGGTCGGCCATGTCAGCGATGTTGGCCACCGCTTCGCTGATGCCCACCAGCGCCTGGTCCGCCTGGAGCACACGCTCGACGCCTTCGTCCGCCTGGCGACGGCCATGCTCCATGGTGTGCACGGCTTCTTCGGCGGTCTTCTGCAATTGGGCGATGAGTTGATGAATCTGCCCGGTGGATTCCGCCGTGCGCTGGGCGAGCTGGCGCACCTCGTCGGCCACCACGGCAAAGCCACGGCCCATTTCGCCGGCGCGGGCGGCCTCGATGGCCGCGTTCAGCGCCAGCAGGTTGGTCTGGTCGGCGATGCCCTTGATGACATCTACCACGCCACCAATTTCATTGCTGTCCTGGGCCAGTCGCGTGACGGTCTCGCCGGTTTCACCCACTGACGCCGAGAGACGCTGGATGGCTTCGCGGGTTTCGGCGGCGATATTGCGGCCCTCGCTGGTCAGGCGGTTGGCTTGCTGGGTTGCATCGGCGGTGCGCTGCACGTTGTTGGCCACTTCCTGGGTGGTGGCGGCCATCTGGTTCACCGCGGCGGCCACCTGCTCGGTTTCCACCCGCTGGCGTTCCAGGCCTTCGGAGCTGTTGTGAGCTAGGGTGTCGGCCTCGCGAGCCTGCTGGGTGAGGTGCTCTGCGGTGTCCTGCAGGCGGGTCAGGCAGGTCTTCAGCCGCGCTTCCTGGCTGAGCATGGCCATTTCCAGGCGCGCCTGGACGCCGCGGCTGTCGGTGTACATCTGTGCGATCAGCGGGTCGGAGGTGGTCTGTTCGGCAAGGTGCAGCAGGCGCTTGATGCCGCGGTTCTGCCAGGCCAGGCCGATCAGGCCCAGGGGCACCGACAACAGGGCGGCGAGAAGGAAGCCCCAGTGGGAGTTCAGCCAGGCGCCGATCAGGAAAGCGATCTGGCTGATGAGAATGAAGGGCAGCCAGTCCTGTACCACCGGCAGCCACTTGTCGCGGCTGGGGATGGCGGCCTTGCCGGCATTCAGGCGCTGATAAAGGGCTTCGGCGCGACGCACCTGTTCGGCAGTCGGCTTGATCCGCACGGATTCATAGCCGGTGACCTGGCTCCCTTCGAAAATGGGCGTGACGTAGGCATTCACCCAGTAGTGGTCGCCGTTCTTGCAGCGGTTCTTCACCACTCCCATCCACGGACGTCCCTTTTTCAGGGTTGCCCACATATGAGCGAAAACCGCAGGCGGTACGTCCGGGTGGCGCACCAGATTGTGGGGCGAACGAAGCAGTTCGTCGCGGCTGAAGCCGCTGATGTCGATGAAGGCTTCGTTGGTATAGGTGATGACGCCTTTGCTGTCCGTGGTGGAGATCAGGCGTTGTTCGATCGGGAAGCTACGTTCCCGCTGGGTCACAGGTTGGTTATTTCTCATGGTGTCCTTCCGCAAGGCTTACTGCTTATATCGGCATCCGCGCACTTAGGTTGAGCCTTTTCTTTTCGCGACAGTCTATCCGGATTCCGTCGCCACCTACCCCCTCATTTTCCTGCTTGCCTACCGCCCTGATAGCGATCTAGAAGTCGCGCAAGTTTTTGACGCGGATAATCTGGCGAACTTTTCTTTTTTCCTGATGGATATCTATCAAGTGCAGTGTTCTGTTTTTGGCGGCATATATATGACGCACTTTGGAGTTCGCATTGGTATCTCTCAATGGAACTTGCGGGTGCATTCTTATGGCTTGCAAAGACTGTCCTGCATGGTTTTGGTGCTTTCTTTTGATGGGGGGTGAAGGCTGCGTAATGCCTGGCTTTTAGGGTAATTGCTTGTTTTTCATTGGCTATTAAATTTGAAACTTCAAGATGCTTTGATAGTTGTACGGCTGGCATTCGATTTGCTCAGTCGAAGTTGTCTTTCGCAATACGGCTGTCGTGCTTTCTTGACGTCGTGAACCCGGTCCCCGGTCATTCGCGAAGAATCCTGCCGTGCCTTCGAGTCTTGTTCGGGCTGGACGCTCGCAAGTCTGTCGCGAGGTCAGCCCTGGTCGTTCGCCTGGGGGGATCGTGCAATGCGCATCAGCATTTTCGGATTGGGGTACGTGGGGGCCGTTTGTGCAGGTTGCCTGTCGGCGCGGGGGCACCAGATCGTCGGGGTGGACATCGCCCCGTTGAAGATCGAGATGATCAACCAGGGCAAGTCGCCCATCGTGGAACCGGGGTTGGGGGAGTTACTTAAGCAGGGCGTGGCCAGTGGGCGCCTGCGCGGCACCCTGGATGTACGTGATGCGGTGCTGAGCACCGACATCTCCTTCATTGCCGCGCCAACGCCGAGTAAGAAGAATGGCGATCTGGACGTTTCCTACATCGCCCAGGTCTGCGAGCAGATCGGCAGCGTGCTGCCGGAGAAGACGACTCGCCACACCGTAGTGGTGCGCAGCACGGTACTGCCCGGCACGGTGATGAACGTGGTGGTCCCGATGCTGGAGAAGTGCTCGGGAATGAAGGCCGGTGTCGATTTCGGCATCGCGGTGAATCCCGAGTTCCTTCGTGAGAGCACGGCGATCAAGGATTACGACTACCCCGCCATGACGGTCATCGGGGAGCTGGATTCGCAATCCGGAGATCTGCTGCAAGCCATCTACAGCGAGCTGGACGCGCCCATCATCCGCAAGAGCGTCGAAGTGGCGGAGATGATCAAGTACACCTGCAACGTCTGGCACGCAACCAAGGTCACCTTTGCCAACGAGATCGGCAATATCGCCAAGGCCGTGGGTGTCGACGGTCGCGAGGTGATGGAGGTGATCTGCCAGGACCACAAGCTCAACCTCTCCAAGTACTACATGCGCCCGGGCTTCGCCTTCGGCGGCTCCTGCCTGCCCAAGGATGTGCGCGCGCTGACCTATCGCGCCGGCCAGCTGGACATCGAGCATCCACTGCTGCACTCGATCATGCGCAGCAACCGGGTCCAGGTGGAACGTGCCTTCGACCTCATCGCCGGCCATGACAAACGCCGTGTCGGGCTCCTCGGCCTGTCCTTCAAGGCCGGTACCGATGACCTGCGCGAAAGCCCGCTGGTCGACCTGGCCGAGATGCTGATCGGCAAGGGCTACGACCTGCACATCTACGACCAGAACGTCGAATACGCGCGGGTCTACGGTGCCAACAAGGACTACATCGAGTCGAAGATCCCCCACGTGTCATCCCTGCTGTGCGCCGACCTGGACAAGGTCGTGGAGCAGGCCGACGTCATCGTTCTCGGCAATGGTGACCAGCAGTTCGCCGGGCTGCTGGACAAGATGCCGGCGGGCAAGACGGTGATCGACCTGGTGGGGTTCATGAAGTCGCGCAGCGGCGCGGGCATGGAAGGTATCTGCTGGTAGCCAACGGACCGGACGCCAAGCCCCGGAGCCGGTACGGCGACGGGGTTGGGGAGCGGCGTTCCATGGGGGAGGGGGATGCGAATGGATGGCTTGGCGAGCAGCCTGCGCGAGGGCGCCGGCTGGATGTTTTTCTGCACTGCACTGATGCTGCTGGCGTTGGCCATGCCGCAATCGGTGTTCGATCCGGAGTCGCGGGATTTCCTGCTGCTGCTGGGCGCCGTGGGCATCTGGCGCTATTCCATGGGCGCCATCCACTACCTGCGCGGCATGCTGTTCCTCTATGTCGTGTTCCCCTGGTACCGGCGCCAGGCGCGCAAGCTGGGTGAGTCCGCCGCCCCGTCCCATGTGTTCCTGCTGGTCACCAGTTTTCGCATCGACGCGCTGACCACGGCCCAGGTCTACCGCTCGGTGATCCAGGAGGCCATCGACTGCGGCTATCCGGCTACCGTGGTGTGCTCCCTGGTGGAAATGTCCGACGAGCTGCTGGTCAAGAGCCTCTGGCAGAAGCTCGATCCGCCTGCGCGCGTCAGCCTGGACTTCGTGCGCATCGCCGGTACCGGCAAGCGCGATGGCCTGGCCTTCGGATTCCGCGCGATCTCCCGGAGGCTACCGGACGAGAACGCGGTGGTGGCCGTGGTTGACGGCGATACCGTGCTCACACCTGGCGTGGTGCGTCGGACGGCACCCTACTTCAAGCTGTTGCCCCGGGTCGGCGGGCTCACCACCAACGAGTTCTGCGAAGTACGTGGCAGCTACATCATGAGCGAGTGGCACAAGCTGCGCTTCGCCCAACGCCATATCAACATGTGCTCCATGGCCCTGTCCCGGCGCGTGCTGACGCTGACCGGTCGGATGTCGGTATTCCGTGCCCAGGTGGTTACCAACCCCGGTTTCATCGCCGATGTGGAAAGCGATCACCTCGACCACTGGCGGCTCGGCCGCTTCCAGTTCCTCACAGGTGACGACAAGTCCAGTTGGTACAGCCTGATGCGCCTGGGCTACGACACCTTCTACGTACCGGATGCCGCCATCAACACCGTGGAGCACCCGCCGGAGAAAAGCTTCTTCAAGGCCAGCCGCAAGCTGATGTTCCGCTGGTATGGCAACAACCTGCGGCAGAACTCCCGCGCCCTGCGCCTGGGGCCGCGCCGCCTGGGCTGGTTCACCTGCCTGGTGCTGGCTGACCAGCGCGTGGCGATGTGGACCAGCCTGCTGGGACCGGCCGTCGCGATCATTGCCAGCCTGAAGTACGGCATCCAGTTCCTGCTGATCTACCTCCTCTGGATCGGCCTGACCCGGCTGGCTCTGACCCTGCTGCTGGTGGCCTCCGGGCACCCGGTCGGGCCGGCCTATCCGATGATTCTCTATTACAACCAGGTGCTCGGCGCCCTGGTGAAGGTCTACGTCTTCTTCCGGCTCGACCGGCAATCCTGGACGCGGCAGAACACGCGGCTGGATCGCGGCCTGGCGAGCTTCCAGAACGGGTTCAACACCTGGTCCTCCAGGGCCATGACCTTTTCCGCGGCCAGTGTCTTCCTGGCCGTGCTCATGAGCGTTGTGTAAGGGGGCAGGGTGGCTGAAGGGCCGGCCCTGCAGGGGACAAAACCGTTTTGCAAAGGAAGGGAATGATGACTACAGCCACGGGTGTTGCCAGCAATGCCAATATCGTCCATGAGTCCGAGGCCCAGCGGCAGTTTGCGCGCCTCAAGATGCCGGCCAAGGTGCGCTTCCTTGGCCCCAATCGCGAAACACTGGAAAGCGAGCTGCTGGATCTTTCCGCCGGCGGCTTCAGCTTCCGGGATACGACCCACCCGCTGGGCGTAGGGGGGCACCACAAGGGCAAGCTGGTATTCCAGGTCGATGGGCTGGGCATGGCCATCGACGTCGAATTCCAGGTGCGGTCGGTGCAGGACAAGGGGGCACGCGTTGGTTGCGAGTTTCACAACCTGCGCCCTCGCGAAGTGGCCGCGCTGCGCTACCTGATCACCGCCTACACCAGCGGTGAGATGGTGACCGTGGGCGACATGCTCAACACCTTGCAGCGCGACAACTTCGCGAAGGCGCGCAAGGGGCGGGATGGCGGTGCCGGCATGGGCTTCTTCGGTCGCCTGCGCGCCTTGAGCTTCAGCTTGATGATCTTCCTCGTTGGTGTCGGCGCCTTCACCTACATCCTCAACCAGCTCTATCAGCTGTACTTCGTCACCCATGCCGACTCGGCCATGGTCAGCCTGCCCAGCCAGACCGTCAGCATGCCGCGTGAAGGCGTGGTGCAGGCCGCGTTGGTGAAGGTTGGCGGAGACGTGGCCAAGGGCGCGCCCCTGGCTACGTTCAGCGCGACCATGCTCGATGTGCTGAAGAACAGTCTGCCGGAAGGCCAGATGACCCCGGACAACATCGAGAGGCTCTTCAGCAAGACGCTGCAGGGTACCCTCACCAGCCCCTGCGACTGCCGCGTCGTGGCCCAACTGGTGGGCGACGGCCAGCCGGCCGGCAAGGGAGCGCCGGTGTTCGAACTGTTGCCCCTGCAAGGGCAAGCCACGATCGAGGCGCGCTTCCCCTACAAGACCTTCGCCAAGGTGCAGCCCGGCGCCGAAGTGCGTGTCCAGGTGGCCGGTGAGAGTACATCGCGCACCGGGCGAATCAGTACGGTGTCCCTGCAGCAGGGCGGATTGGCCTCGGACCTGAGGGTTTCCGTTCTCACCGACGATCCCTTGACCACCGACATGGCCGGGCGCCCGGCAGAAGTGGTCATCGACGGCCTGCCCGGCAACTTGCTGCTGGACAAGGTCATGGCGGCCGGCAAATGAAGGTCGTACGCCTGGCCCTGATGGGCTGCGGCCTGCTCGCGGGCTGTGCCGGGCTGCCCGACCAGCAGTTGGCGCGGGAAGCGCTGCTGCGGGGTGATACGGAAACCGCCCGGCAGAACTTCCAGGCCCTGGCCGGCATGGGGTATCCCGAGGCGCAGACGGCGCTGGGCGACATGGCGGTGGGCAGTCGCGACCCTTCGCGCCTGGCCGAAGCCGAAACCCTCTACCGCCAGGCCGCGACCCGCTCGGTACGCGCGCAGTCGCGTCTCGGCCGGCTGCTGTCGCGTCAGGGCGGTGCCAGCGATGCGCAACTCAAGGAGGCCGAGACGCTCCTGATCCAGTCCATCGCCCAGGGCGAGTACAGCGCCGTGGTGCCGCTGACGCTGCTCTACCTGAGCTACCCGCAACTGTCGCCGGACCTCGACCCGCAGCAACAGGTGAACGACTGGCGCGCCAGCGGTATTGCCGAGGCCGAGCTGGCGCAGATTCTCATCTACCGCAGCCAGGGCACCTACACCGCACACCTCACCGAGGTGGAGGCCAAGTGCCAGGCGCTGCTGGCGGTTCAGGACATCTGCTACGTCGAGCTGGCGACCGTCTACCGGCTGCGTCAGCAGCCGGCCGTGCTGGAGCAGTTGTTGGCCAATCTGCGCGATGCCCACGCGGCAGGGCGCGTGGCGCCCGCGCGGCTGGAGTCCGTGGCCCTCACCCTGGCCGATCCGACCATTCCGGCTCCGGCCGAGCTGAGCCAGGCCAAGGCCCTGCTGGTGGATGTCGCGCCGGGCTACCCGGCTGCCTGGTCGTCCCTGGGCAAACTGCTCTACGACTACCCGGCGCTGGGCAGCAGCGAGGACATGCTCGCCGCCCTCGAACGCGGCCGTGCGGCAGGCGACAGCCGCGCCGAGCTGCTCACCGGGCGCCTCTACTACGACGGTCGCGCGCTCGCGCCGGACCCGCGCCAGGCCGAAGCCCACCTGCTCAAGGCGGCACCCGAGCAGCCGGCGGCGAACTTCTACCTGGGCCAGCTCTATCGCCGTGGCTATCTGGGGGAGGTCCGTCCGCAACAGGCGGTCGACCACCTGCTGCTGGCCGCCCGTGCCGGCCACGGCAGCGCCGACCTGGCCCTGGCCCAGCTGTTCAGCGAGTCGCGCGGCGTCAAGGTGAACCGCGTCAACGCCTACGTATTCGCCCGGATGGCCGCCAGCCAGGGACGTCCGGAAGCGGCCGCCCTGGTGGTTGGTCTGGAACCGGCCATGACGGCTGCCGAGCGTCAGCGCGCCGCCGAGCTCCTGCGGGAAGAGCAGGGCACGCGGCAGATCGACCCGGCACGCCTGGCCCGAATTCAACCGCTGCACAATGGAATGGACCTGCTATGAAGATGACGCGCTGGATGGGGGGCATCCTCGGCGGCTCATTGCTGAGCGGCCAGCTTTTGGCGGCCACGGCGGAGGCGCCGCGCAGCTTCGGCCTGGATATCAAGTTCACCGCGCAATCGGAGGACGATCGTGACCTCGGCACCCGGCCCGGCGGCGACGTGCAGGGCCTGGGTGTCGACGTGCGTCCCTGGCTCTTCGGGCTCTGGGGTGACTGGAGCGCTTACGCGATGGCGCAGGGCGTGGCCGCCACCGACACCATCGAGACCGACACCCTGGAGTCCGACAGCATCGTCGCCGACAGCGAAGACGGCAGCGATGCCCGCGAGGCCGACAAGAGCTACCTGGCGCTGCGTGAGTTCTGGGTGGACTACGGCGGGCTCACCGCCTACCCCGGCGAACACCTGCGATTCGGCCGGCAGCGGGTGCGCAGCGATGAAGGCACCTGGTGGGATACCAATATCGAGGCGCTGCACTGGGTGTTCGACACCACCTTGCTCAAGGCCAATCTGGGCCTTGCCGAGCGCTACAGCGACTACCGCACCGACATCGACGACCTGGCTCCCGAGGACGAGGACCGCCAGCACCTGTTCGCCGGTATCTCCACCCAGTGGGCGCCGGGCCACAGCCTTGGCGCCAAGCTCCACCACAGCCGCGATGATGGCGACCTGGCCGGCGTCGGCGAAACCGTGGACGAACTGACCAAGATCCAGACCGGCGACCTCACCTGGCTGGGCCTGCAGGCCGATGGCGACTACTTCAAACCGCGCAGCACGCTGCCCCTGAACTACTGGGCGCAGGCCATCTGGCTGACCGGTGACCAGGACAGCGTCACCCAGAGCTCGGCCAGCGGCCTGCCCCTGGTCACCGGCGAACGCAGTGGTGATCTGGATGCCTGGGCGGTGGACCTGGGGCTGCGCTGGAACATCGACGGCCAATGGAAGGCCGGCGCGGCCTACGCCAGGGGCAGTGGCGGCACGGATTCCAACAGCGAAGATTCCGAGCAGTTCGTGCAACCGGGGCTGGAGAGCAACCGTTCCAGCTTCACTGGTACCCGGACCCGCGTGCATCGCTTCGGCGAGGCCTTGCGCGGCGAACTGACCAACATCCAGGTGGCGACCCTCTACGGCTCCCTGGCGGTGCGCGAGGACTACGACGCCAGCCTCGTCTACCACCGCTTCTGGCGCCTGGAAGATGACCTGCCCACCGGAGATTCCGGAATCAGCGCCACGCTGGTGAACGGCGAGAAGGACCTGGGGCAGGAACTCGACCTGGTGGCCACTTATTACATCAAGGACGGCCTGGTGCCGCCGGGGCTGGACTGGGTGGACGAACCCTCGGCACTGGTCCGCGTGCGGCTGGGGCTGCTGTTCCCTGGTGATGCCTACGAAGACGCGGACTCCACCATGCACCGCGCCTTCGTCGACTTCGTCTGGCGCATTTGAGGGAGGGGCGGGAGATGCACGGGATGATCAAGTCCGGAGTCGCATTGGCCGCGTGCCTGGCCAGTGCCCTGGCCGGCGCGGAAATACTGGCCGGCGGTTACCGGCTCAGCGCCGAGCCGGGCGAACCGCTGGAGATTGCCGCGCCGGCGATGCCGGATCTGTCCGTTTTCACGGCAGCGGCGGCTGAGGCCAGAATCCAGCGCAAGCCAGAGGGCCGCGCGGTAATCAAAGAGATGCTGCATGAAGACGCACTGGACGAATTCATCGGCGGCGAAGAGCGCCTGAAGGAATGGGTAGTGCGCCAGAAACGCATGCCCCGCGCCATCTTCATCGAGAAGGGCTACATGAACACCGCCGCGCTGGCCAGGCAATTGCCCCGGGAGGCGTTCGCCGAAACCGCTCCGGGCGTCTACCTGGCGCGGCTGCCGATCATCGTGCGGCCCGGCGCCACCCTGCACATCGACCGCGATACGCGCGAACTGCGGCTGTCCCAGGAGGCCGGTGCCTTCCTGGTCAACGACGGTCGGGTGTTCATCACCGGCACCCAGGTCACGGCCTGGCGCGAGCGCACCGGTGAACCGGCGCTGTGGCGCGAGGCCAAGGAGTTCAGGCCCTATTTCCTCGCCTGGGGCGGCACCGAGACCTACGTGGTCGACAGCGTGATCCAGAGCTTCGGCTACGACGCCAGCAAGGCCTATGGTTTTTCCATCTCGCAGTACAGCCCGAGCATGGCGCCGAAGATGAAGCGCTCACGTCCCACCGGCTGGCTGCTCAACTCGCGCTTTATTGACATGTGGTACGGCTTCTACTGCTACGAGGCGGACGACGTCGTCATCCGGGGCAATGTCTATGACCGCAACATCGTCTATGGCATCGACCCCCACGACCGTTCGCGACGGCTGATCATTGCCGAGAACGAGGCATTCGGAACGAAGAAGAAGCACGGGATCATCATCTCCCGCGAGGTCAACGACAGCTGGATCATCAACAACCGGTCCCATCACAACAAGCTGTCCGGCATCGTCCTGGACCGCAGCAGCGTCAACAACGTCGTCGCCTACAACGAGACCTACAAGAACGAGGCGGACGGCATCACCCTCTACGAAAGCCCGCGCAACGTGCTCTGGCACAACCGCAGCATGAACAACGAGCGGCACGGCATACGCGTGCGCAACAGCCTGGATGTCCGCCTCCAGGGCAACCTGCTGGCCGCCAACAAGCTCACCGGCATCTACGGCCACATCAAGGACCTGCGCGGGACCGATCGTGACCTCGAAGAAGACCCCTTCGACCCGCGCGTGTCCCTGCGCATCGTTGGCGACCAACTCGTCGGCAATGGCTCCAGCCCCATCTCCATCCATTCACCGACGCGGCTGGAACTCTACCGGCTGAGCATCCTGGCGCCGCAGAAATCCTCGGGGATTTCCTTCAGCGGCCTGCTGGGCGAACACCAGGGCGAAATCATGGACATTCTGCTGCGTCAGCAGCGGGCGGTGCTGATCGAGCCCGCCGGCAGCCTGGCCAGCAAGGAGTGAAGCGATGAATCGAGCCACCTGCGTGATCGCGGCGGCCCTCCTGGCCGCTGCCAGCGAGCTGCGCGCCGCGCCGACCTATGAGGCGCAAGCCTGTTGCAACCTGTGCCCGGCGGCGGCCAGCCTCGATTCGGCACAGCCGGGTCTGGCGGAACACGGTGCCCTGCTGGAGGCCCGTGATGGCTGGTTGTTCAGCCGTGCCCAGGACCTGCGTACAGAGTTCGGCCTGGACGACTACAGCTACAAGCAACTCAGGCGCTTGCGCAACGCCCTCAGGCACAACGGCACCGAGCTGCTGGTGGTCTACCAGCCCAGTCGCGGACTGCTCCATGGCAACAAGCTGCAGCCGACCGACCTGGTGCGATTCGACCAGGCCAAGGCGCGCGAGAACTACCGCGCGACCCTGGCACGCCTGCGCGAGCTGGACATCTGGGTGCCGGACCTGGCCAGCCTGATGGAGGCCCGGGCCGACACGCCGGACTACTACTTCAAGGGCGACCAGCACTGGACGCCCCAGGGGGCGGAGCGTACTGCGCGGCTGGTGGCCGATACGGTGCGGGGCATTCCGGCGCTGCAACACCTGCCCCAGGAAAGCTTCACCAGCCAGCCCGGTGGCTTGATCGGGCGCAGCGGTTCGCTGCAGAAGGCCGCGCAGCTGGCCTGCGGCACGGGTTATCCGCGCCAGTTCGTCCAGGGCTATGTCACCCGGCCCATGGCGGCGGGCCAGGAGCCGGCTGCCGAGGTGGTCCTGGTGGGCGGCGGCAACGCTGACGATGCCTTCAACTTCGCCGGCTTCCTCGAGCAGAACCTGGAGACCCCGGTGCACAACGCTTCCCAGCCGGGGGGCGGGCATGCGGCTGCACTGATGGCGTACCTCATGAGCGATGACTACCGGCAGCGACCACCGAAACTGCTGATATGGGAGATGGACGATGCCGACAGCCTGACCCAGCGCAATTTCTACCGGCAGACCATCGCTGCGGTAGGAGACGGCTGCATGGGTCGGCCCGCGTTGCTGCAGGGACAAACCAGCCTGGCGGCCGGTAGCCACCAGGTACTGTTCAATGGCGCCGACGGCGTGCTGCCGATTCAAGGCAGCGACTACCGGATCGACCTGCAGCTGGATGACGCGAGCGTGCAGCAACTGGCGGCCACCCTGACCTTCATGAACGGTCGCCAGGAGAACCTGGTGTTCCTGCGCGGCCCGGGACCGGGGCGCTTCCTGCTGGAGCTGCGCGAGGACGCCGACTGGGACGAACTCACCTTCCTCTCCCTCAATGTCCAGGCGTTGCCAGGTGGCGGGGACGGGCAGCTGAGCGCGCGCCTGTGCAAGGCGCGCAGTGACGAGGCGCGGCCGGACCTGCGCACCGCGCAGGCTGGAGCCGGATCGTGAAGGCCTGGATCGCGGTGCTGGCAAGCCTGGTGCCAGTCCTGGCCGGCGCTACCGATCTGGTTCCCCCTGGCGGCTACTACCTGCCGGCAACGCTGAAGAAGGGCGAGGCGGAAACCTGCCCGGTGGTGGCCAGGCCTTACGTGGGCGACTTGATGATTCCGAGCAAGTACGAGGGCTCCGGCCCGGCCCGCGACCAGTTGAACAAGGCGTCCAATGCTCGCTACCAGGCCCAGGCCGAGCAGATCCGTGTACTCGAGAAAATGGTCAACAAGCAGGTGGCGGCCTGGCTGCGGCTGGGGCGCCAAGGGCACCTCGACTGCGCCCTGGAATGGCTCGGCCAGTGGGCAGCCGCCGAGGCGCTGCTGAGTCGGCAGTACACCCATACCGGCAAGTCCATGCGCAAGTGGGCCCTGGGCAGCATTTCGTCGGCCTACCTGCGGCTGAAGTTTTCCCGATCCCAGCCCCTGGCCGGACGCGAGGCGCAAACCCGCCCCATCGAGGCGTGGATCGGCCGGCTCGGCCAGCAGGTGGTGGCGGACTGGCGCGACCAGCCGCTGGAACGCCTCAACAACCATCAGTACTGGGCCGCCTGGGCAGTGATGGCCGCCTCGGTCGTGGTTGATCGTCGCGACCTGTTCGACTGGTCCGTGGCGCAGCTGCGCATCGGCGTCTCGCAGGTCGATGCGGAGGGCTACCTGCCCAACGAACTGCGTCGCGAGACGCGCGCCCTGGCGTACCACAACTACAGCATGGGCCCGCTGATGATGATGATGGCCTTCGCTCAGGCCAACGGCATCGACCTGCGTACGGACAATCACCGGGCGATCCAGCGCTTGGCCACGCGCGTGGAGCAGGGCATCGAGAACCCACGGCGCTTCGAAGAGAAGACCGGCTTCAAGCAGGAGCTGGAAGACCTGCAGGAGGACGGCAAGTTCGCCTGGCTGGAACCCTATTGCGCGCTCTACCGCTGCGCGCCCAGCACCGAAGAATGGCGCCGCTCCATCGAGCCACTGAAAACCTACCGGTTGGGTGGCGACATCACCCAGCTGTTCGCCACGCCCCCGCAGCTGGGTGAGCGCGACTGACGCATGCGTTTCCCCGGCACAGGACGTGCCGGAGGCTTGATCCGGCCGGTCGTCGGGAAGACGGCGCGGTCCAGGTGGATTCGAGGGTTGAGAGGAGAGCAGGCATGATTCCAGTGATTTTGTCCGGTGGCAGTGGTTCGCGACTCTGGCCGCTGTCGCGCAAGCTGTACCCCAAACAGTTCCTGGCCCTGGCCGGTGAGCACACGCTGTTCCAGCAGACCATGCAGCGCCTCGGGGGCGAGGGCATCGAGCGACCGATCATCGTGTGCAACCAGGAGCACCGCTTCATCGTCAACGAGCAGTTGGCCGGCATCGGCATGACCGCCCAGCGCATCCTGCTGGAGCCTTTCGGCCGCAACACGGCACCGGCAGTGGCCATTGCCGCCCTGCGGATGCTCGCCGAGGGCCGCGATGAACTGCTGCTGGTGCTGCCGGCCGACCACGTGATTACAGACGAGGGCGGGTTGCGCCAGGCCCTGGAGATCGGCCGGGCGGCGGCGGAGGACGGCGAGATGGTGCTGTTCGGCATTCCCGCCGAACGCCCCGAGACCGGTTTCGGCTACATCAAGGCCGCGCGTGGCGAAGAGGGGCCGGAGCTGGCTCCCGGGGCGTACCGGGTCGAGCAATTCGTCGAAAAACCGGACAGCGGCCGCGCCGCCGAGTTCGTGCGTAGCGGTGGCTATTACTGGAACAGCGGCATGTTCCTGTTCCGCGCCAGTCGCTACCTGGACGAGCTGCGCAACCATGAGCCGGACATCTACGACACCTGCGTGCTGGCGCTCGAGCGCAGCAAGGTCGAGCGCGACCTGTTGCGTATCGATGCAGGCACCTTCGAGTGCTGCCCGGAGAACTCCATCGACTATGCCGTGATGGAAAGGACCTCCCGGGCCTGCGTGGTGCCGCTCGCCGCTGGCTGGAACGACGTGGGCAGCTGGTCGTCCCTCTGGGAAGTCCACGCCAAGGACGACGATGGCAACGTGCTCAAGGGCGATGTGCTCACCCATGACAGCCGCAATTGCTATGTCCACGGCAACTCCAAGCTGGTCACGCTGCTGGGCCTGGAGGACGTGGTCGTGGTGGAAACCCGTGACGCGGTGATGATCGCCCACAAGGACAAGGTGCAAGAGGTGAAGAAACTGGTCGGTGCACTGGACGCCCGTGGCCGCCAGGAAACCCAGAGCCACTGTCAGGTCTACCGTCCCTGGGGCGGCTACGACTCGGTGGACTCGGGTTCCCGTCACCAGGTCAAGCACATCACCGTAAAACCGGGGGCGCAGCTCTCGCTGCAGATGCACCACCACCGCGCCGAGCACTGGATAGTGGTGTCCGGTACCGCACGGGTGACCTGTGACGACAAGACCTTCCTGCTCACTGAAAACCAGTCCACCTACATCCCCATCGCCTCGATCCACCGCCTGGCCAACCCCGGCAAGATTCCGCTGGAAATCATCGAGGTCCAGTCCGGCAGCTACCTGGGCGAGGACGATATCGAGCGATTGGAGGATGTCTACGGCCGCAGCGCCCAGGACCTGGGCCTGGTGAAGGGCTGAGTGCGTGTCACGTCGCGCGGCCTGCGCTTTTCCGCAGGCCGCGCCGGGAGGTTAGCCCGCCAGGAGTTGCCGCAGAACGTAGTGGAGGATGCCGCCGGCCTTGAAGTACTCCACCTCGTTCTGGGTATCGATGCGGCACAGCAGTTCAGCCTGCTCCTTCGAGCCGTCATCGCGGGTGATATCCAGGTGCAGGTCCATGTGCGGGCGCAGGCTGGTGCCGTCCAGGCCTCTGATGGTCAGGGTTTCCTTGCCGGTGAGGTTGAGGGTCTTGCGGTCGTCGCCATCCTTGAACTGCAGGGGCAACACGCCCATGCCCACCAGGTTGGAGCGGTGGATACGCTCGAAGCTCTCGGCGATCACCGCCTTGACCCCCAGCAGGTTGGTGCCCTTGGCCGCCCAGTCGCGGGAGGAACCGGTGCCGTATTCCTTGCCGGCGACTATCACCAGCGGCGTGCCTTCGTCCTGGTAGCGCATGGCGGCGTCATAGATGGCCAGTTTTTCGCCGCTGGGCAGGTGCAGGGTGTTGCCGCCTTCCTCGCCACCGAGCATCTCGTTGCGAATACGGATATTGGCGAAGGTGCCGCGCATCATCACTTCATGGTTGCCGCGCCGTGAGCCGTAGGAGTTGAAGTCGGCGGGGGCGACGCCGTGCTCGCGCAGATAGCGCCCAGCCGGGCTGTCCGCCTTGATGTTGCCAGCCGGGGAGATGTGGTCGGTGGTCACCGAATCACCGAGCAGGGCCAGGATGCGCGCCTGGTGAACGTCTTCCACTTTCGGCGGCGCACCGGTGATGTCGGCGAAGAAGGGCGGGTGCTGGATGTAGGTGGAGTCCGCCTGCCAGGCGTAGGTATCGGATTCGGGCACCTTGATCGCGCGCCATTGCGCGTCGCCAGCGAAGACTTCGGCGTATTCCTTGCGGAACATGGCGGTATCCACCTTCTGGATGGCTGCGGCGATTTCCTGCTGGCTTGGCCAGACATCCTTCAGATAGACCGGCTGGCCGTCCTTGCCCTGGCCCAGCGGCTGGTTGGCAACATCCACGCGCACGCTGCCCGCCAATGCATAGGCCACCACCAGCGGCGGAGACGCCAGCCAGTTGGCTTTCACCAGGGGATGCACCCGGCCTTCAAAGTTGCGGTTGCCCGACAGCACTGAAGCCACCGTCAGGTCCGCTTGCTGGATGGCCTTCTCGATGGGGTCGAGCAGGGGCCCGGAGTTGCCGATGCAGGTGGTGCAGCCGTAGCCCACCAGGTTGAAGCCGAGCTGGTCCAGGTAGGGCGTGAGGCCGGCCGCGCGGAAGTACTCGGTCACCACCTTGGAACCCGGGGCGAGAGAGGACTTCACCCAGGGTTTGCGGGTCAAGCCCTTTTCCACGGCCTTCTTCGCCAGCAGGCCGGCGGCCATCATCACGCTGGGGTTGGAGGTGTTGGTGCAGGAGGTGATGGCGGCGATGACCACGGCGCCATCTTCGAGATTGAAGTGTTCGCCATCGTCCAGCGTCACGCTGACCTTGCCGGCACCGCTGGTGCCGGAGGACTTGAGTTGCAGGTTCAGCAGGTCGTCGAAAGCCCTGGGCACCTGGGGCAGCGGCACGCGGTCCTGGGGGCGGCGGGGGCCGGCCAGGCTGGCTTCGACGCTGGAAAGGTCCAGGGCCAGGGTGTCGGTGAACACCGGTTCGTGTCCGGCTTCGCGCCACAGGCCCTGGGCCTTGCTGTACGCCTCCACCAGTTGCACGGTTTCTTCCGGACGGCCGGAGAGGCGCAGGTAGCCGAGGGTGATCTCGTCCACCGGGAAGAAGCCGCAGGTGGCGCCGTATTCCGGGGCCATGTTGGCGATGGTGGCGCGGTCGGCCAGGGGCAGGTCGGCCAGGCCGTCGCCGTAGAACTCGACGAATTTCCCCACCACACCCTTCTTGCGGAGCATCTGGGTGACGGTGAGCACCAGGTCGGTGGCGGTAATGCCTTCGCGCAACTTGCCGGTGAGCTTGAAGCCGATTACCTCGGGAATCAGCATCGACACCGGCTGGCCGAGCATGGCGGCTTCAGCTTCGATGCCGCCAACGCCCCAGCCGAGCACGCCAAGGCCGTTGATCATCGTGGTGTGGGAATCGGTGCCTACCAGGGTGTCGGGGAAGGCGTAGGTGAGGCCGTCTTCTTCGCGGGTCCAGACGGTACGGGCCAGGTACTCCAGGTTGACCTGGTGGCAGATGCCGGTACCCGGTGGCACCACGCTGAAGTTGTCGAAGGCCCGCTGGCCCCAACGCAGGAAGGCGTAGCGCTCGCCGTTGCGCTGCATTTCGATCTCGACGTTCTCTCCGAAGGCGGCCTGGGAGGCGAAGCGGTCCACCATCACCGAATGGTCGATCACCAGGTCCACCGGCGACAGCGGATTGATGCGCTGCGGGTCGCCACCGGCCGCGGCGACGGCGGCGCGCATGGCGGCAAGGTCCACCACGGCCGGCACGCCAGTGAAGTCCTGCATCAGCACCCGGGCGGGGCGGTACTGGATCTCCCGCTCCGATCTGCGCGGGCCGAGCCACTCGGCCAGGGCCTTGAGGTCGGCAGCATTGACCGTTTCGTCATCCTCCCAGCGCAACAGGTTCTCCAGCAGCACCTTCATCGACATGGGCAGCTTGTCGATCGCGCCCAGGCGCTTGGCTGCCTCGGGCAAGCTGAAGTAGTGAAAGGTCTTGCCTGCGACTTCGAGGCTGCGGCGGCAGTTCAGGCTATCCAGGGAAGGCATCGAGATATCTCCTTGAGGCCCACACGGCATGGGCCGGCTGCGCGTACGGAAGCTAAAACCCTAGCCCCGCTTGGCGGGTCCTGCCATGTCAGCCGACCGGCAGGGCGGGCCGGGCTCCCCGGATGAAGCTATCCGGCTGTAGGAATTTCCTTCCTTTCCTGTGTGAAAACGGGCGTTGCGCAACTATAGTGCGCGCCCAGGAGGAGCCCACCCGATGAACACCTTGCTGTTGCACTGCCGCCCCGGTTTCGAGGGTGAGGTCTGTGCCGAAATCGCCGAGCACGCCGCCCATCTTGATGTGGCGGGTTATTCCAAGGCCAAACCCCATAGCGCCTGCGCCGAGTTCGTCTGCAGTGAGCCCGGCGGCGCCGAGCGGTTGATGCGCAAGGTGCGTTTCAGTCAGTTGATCTTTCCGCGCCAGTGGGCCCGCGGCGAATTCGTCGAGCTGCCGGAATCCGACCGCATCGGCGTGCTGTTGGAGGCACTGGCCGGCTACCCGGTGTGCGGCAGCCTCTGGCTGGAGGTGCTGGACACCAACGAAGGCAAGGAGCTGTCCACCTTCTGCCGCAAGTTCGAGAAGCCGCTGCGCAGCGCCCTGATCAAGGCCGGCAAGCTCAAGGACGACGCGCAACTGCCGCGCCTGTTGCTGACCTTCCGCAGTGGCCGACAGGCGTTCGTCGGCATGGCCGAGTCCAACAATTCGGCGCTCTGGCCCATGGGCATCCCACGTCTGAAGTTCCCCCGCGAAGCGCCGAGCCGCTCGACCCTCAAGCTGGAAGAGGCCTGGCACCACTTCATCCCCCGCGCCGACTGGGACAAGCGCCTGGCGCCGGGCATGACTGCAGTGGATCTGGGCGCGGCCCCCGGTGGCTGGACCTGGCAGCTGGTGCAGCGGGAGATCAAGGTCACCGCCGTCGACAACGGCCCCATGGCGGAGAGCCTGATGTATTCCGGCTTCGTCGAACACCAGCGTGCCGACGGTTTCACCTTCAAGCCGCGCCGGCCGGTGAACTGGATGGTGTGCGACATCGTCGAGAAGCCTGCGCGCACTGCCGCGATGATCGAGACCTGGCTGGGTGAAGGCTGGTGCCAGGAAGCGGTGGTCAATCTCAAGCTGCCGATGAAGCAGCGCTACGCCGAAGTGCGGAAGCTGCTGGCGCGCATTGACGACGGCCTGAAAGGGCGTGGGCTGAAGGTCTTTATCGGCTGCAAGCAGCTCTATCACGACCGCGAGGAAGTGACCTGCCATCTGCGCAGGCTATAGCACCGGCACTCGCTCCACCCAGTAACTCTGCTTGTGTCCACGCGCCTGGTACTCCGCTACCAGGCGCTCGGCTTCTGCCCGGGTCAGGCCGTCGCGCAGGACGAACTCGTTGCCGTTGTCATCCAGTCGCTTGACGCACCAGCTGCGCTCGGGGGCTTCGGACATGGCCCGCTCCACTGGGAAAACCTCATGCTGCGCCGCCGCTCACTGGCTGGCCAGTGGCGTCTCCAGGGGGATCAACGACGGCAGGCGGACCTCCCCCTTGAGCGTGGTCGACTGTGGGCTCCAAGAACTGTTGAACAGGTACTGGCCACTGAAGCCGCTGACTTTCAGGCCCAGCTCATCGCCGGGCTGGAGCAGGGCGCTGACGGCTGCCAGCTCAACCTGGCGGGCGTTGAGTGGGGTGACCTGTTCGCTGAGCACTTCGATGCGGCCTCCGGCGCGGCGCACTGCCAGGGAGGCGAACAGCAGCGGTGCGTTGGCGTCGCGCTGCAACTGCAGCTGGGCGGTACCCACCAGTCCACTGGCGTTGTCGACCTGGCGCAGCGGGATGAAGCGGGAAGGGCTGAGCCATCCGCTGGTCAGCGGGCGAATGCGCGTCTCCGGCAGAGGCTGTGGCGCGTCCATCTGCGGGGGCTGTTGCAGCATCAGGCCGTGATCCAGGTCGAGGCTGAGGCAAAGGTCCGGCACGCTGTCGGCGACGCCGGACCGGCCGCGCAGCTTGTCCTCGTACCAGGCGACCACCGCCTGGTAGAGATTGATGGCGCGGTCACCGCAATGCAGCACGGGCTCGTTGTTGAAGGGTGGCAGGCCGCTCCAGTGCTGCAGGGGCGGCGGCAGGATATGCCCACCCTGCATGCCCAGGAGGCGCACATCGGCGTTGCCCTGATCCAGGCAGTCGCGAATGGCCAGCCCCTGGTCGAGGGGGAACAGGGTGTCGCGCAGGCCCTGGATCAGCAGTGCGTCTGCGTGCGGGCGCTGGCCGCGTTGGCAGTAGTTGGCAAGGCTGTGGGACTTGAGTTCGGCCTGCACGTCGGGCGTCATTTCGCCGCCGGCGCTTTTCAGATAGGACGCCTGGGTGAACTTGCCCAGGTCGTAGCCGGTGGCAATGCCGAGGCCCAGCAGTACGCCAGTCCAGCCGACTTTCATGCGTCCGCCCGGGGCGAGGGCCTCGGACAGGTCGTACCAGGTAGCGATGGGCACTATGGCGTCGATGCGTGGGTCTTCGGCCGACGCCAGCAACTGCACGGCGCCGCCATAGCTTTCGCCGAGCATGCCGACACGCGGATCGCCGGGGCCGTCCATGGTCAGTCGCGGCAGGTGGGCGGCAGCCCAGTCGATTACCGCCAGGGCGTCTTGCACTTCGTAGCGCGGGTCCATCATCTCAATGTTGCCGTCGCTGCCGCCCCAACCGCGCTGGTCGTAGCTGATCACCCAGAAACCGGCCTGCCAGGCCTTGAGCGCGGCTCGCCCGGACATCATCTGCTGGCCGTAGAAGCCATCCGGCCCGGTCACTCGCCAGCCGCCCCAGCCGTGGGTGTGAACGACCAGGGGGGCTTGCTCGCCGGGCTTCAGTGCCGGCTGGAAGACGGTGGCGGAAAGCCGGGTGCCGTCCCGGGCGGTGATCACTGTCTCGAAGTGGGTCGCAGGCAGCGCGCGGTCGGCGAGGGTGCTGTAGTCGGGAAGCTGCTCGCGGGCAGCGCAGCCGCCCAGCAGGAGAAGAATGAGAAGCAGACTGGTGAGGCGCATCGGATTTTCGCTGGCGGTCATGTTCCGTCCAGCTTGCCCAAGCGAGCTGGCCAGGCGCGCCCATCCAAGGTTGTGTGGTGCTGTGGCCGGACGTCGCTGCACGCGTGGCAAGGCTGGGCGGAGACTCGGCTTTGCGCCACAATAGCCGCCAGTTTTTGGAGTGCCTTATGTCCCAACAGCCTGATGCCATCCTCGACGCCACCGGCCTGAACTGCCCCGAACCGGTAATGATGCTGCACAACAAAGTGCGCGACCTGCCGGCCGGCGGCCTGCTCAAGGTGATCGCCACCGACCCTTCCACGCGCCGCGACATCCCGAAGTTCTGTGTCTTCCTTGGCCATGAACTGCTGGACCAGTCGGAAGAGGCTGGCACCTACTTCTACTGGATTCGCAAGAAAGCCGATTGATGCCCTCTGCTTCGCCCCGGGCTCGAACATGACCCCGGCGCGCATGCAGAGCCGGGGCCTGGCGTTCAGCGAGGCCCCGGCCGGTCTTACGCCGATGTGAATGAAAAAGGGCCGCTCGATGCGGCCCTTCTTGTCAGCGGCGAATCCTTGCCCGTGCGCTGCGCGCCAGTCTAAGGCTGAGCAGCACCGCAGCACAGGTCAGGCCCACCACCAACCCCTGCCAAAGCCCCTTGGGCCCGCTGGGTTCGCCCAGCCAGTCGGACAGGCCGAGGGCATAACCCACTGGCAGGCCGATGCCCCAGTAGGCAAAGAGGGTGATGACCATGGTCGCGCGGGTGTCCTGGTAGCCACGCAGGGCGCCAGCGGCCGCTACCTGGATGGCGTCGGAGAACTGGAACAGCGCCGAGTAGACGATCAGCATGGCTGCCACTGCGATCACTTGCGGATCGGGCGAGTACATCTTCGCGATCGGTTCGCGGAACAGCAGCATCAGGCTGGCGGACAAGCACGCATAGGCCAGTGCGGCGCCGATACCAATACCTGCGGCGAAGCGCGCGGCTCGCGGCTCGCCACGGCCCAGCGCCTGGCCGACGCGCACGGTGACCGCCATCGCCAGGGCGTATGGGATCATGAAGATCAGGGCGCTGAAGTTGAGCGCGATCTGGTGCCCGGCCACCACAGTGGCGCCCAGGCCGCCGATCAGCAGCGCGATCACGGCGAAAATGCTCGATTCGGCGAATACGGCGATGCCGATGGGGCCGCCGATGGAAAGCAGGCGCTTGATCATCGACCACTGCGGTTTGTCGAACTGGCCGAACAGCCGGCTTGGCTTGTAGGCCGGGGCGCGGATTACCCAGCTCAGCATGCCCAGCAGCATGAACCACATCACCGCCCCGCTGGCCCAGCCGCAGCCCACGCCGCCCAGGGCGGGCATGCCCAGGTGGCCGTAGATCAGGATGTAGTTCAGCGGAATGTTCAGCAGCAGGCCGCAGATGCCCAGCACCATGCTCGGGCGGGTACGACCCAGGCCGTCGCTGAAGCAGCGCAGCACATAGTAGAGGGCCACCGCCGGAAAACCGAAGGCGATGCCGTGCAGGTAGCCCATGGCCGGGTCGACCAGGTCAGGGTCCACGCCCATCAGCTGCAGCACGGGGCGCGCATTGATCAGCAGCAGGGCACCGCAGATTCCTACCACCAGCGCCAGCCAGAGGGCCTGTCGTACCAGCGGGCCGATCTCGTCCGGTTTGCCGGCGCCAAAGCGCTCGGCGACCTTGGCGGTGGTGGCAAGGAGGATGCCGGTCATCAGCAGGAACACCGGAATCCAGATGGAGTTGCCGAGCGCCACGGCAGCCAGGTCGCGGGGGCTGACGCGGCCGGCCATCACCGCGTCGACGAAACCCATGGCGGTGTTGGAAAGCTGGGCGATCATGATCGGCGCCGCCAGCTTGAGCAGCGCGCGCAGTTCCGTGCTGGCGCGGCTGAAACGGGTTTGAGGTTGGGTCACTGATAGTTCCATATCGATAAGTCATCCTCCGGGCGTACCGGTGGTGTCCATGCAAAGGGTGGCTGTCGGGAATCTGGGCGTTGCCTGGTCGCGACGGGCTCGCGACGGTGCACGGTCCCAGCCTTTGCAGCAGAGGCTGCCGGCGGAACGGGACGTGGAGGCTGAGGGACGCCTAGTCTACGCCCTGACACATTGGTCAGAAAAGAGGGGTGACGGCCCGTGATACGGGCATCTGCCGAGGGGATTGCGTAAAATGACGGCCTCTCTGCCGGAGCCTGCCATGCAAATAGTTGCCGACGAAAACATACCCCTGGTCGATGCCTTCTTTGGCGGCTTGGGGAAAATACGCCGTCTGCCGGGGCGCGCCATCGATGCTGCCGCGCTGGCAGACGCTGATCTGCTCCTGGTGCGTTCGGTGACCCGCGTCGATCGCGCGCTGCTGGCTGGCAGCCCGGTGCGCTTTGTCGGCACCTGCACGATCGGGACCGATCACCTGGACCTCGATTACTTCACCGAGGCCGGTATCGCCTGGTCCAGCGCCCCCGGTTGCAACGCCCGCGGCGTGGTGGACTATGTGCTCGGAAGCCTGCTGGTGCTGGCCGAGGATGAAGGCGTGGACCTCGGCTCGCGCACCTTTGGCGTAGTGGGCGCCGGCCAGGTGGGCGGGCGCCTGGTGGACGTGCTGCGTGGTCTCGGGTGGCGGGTGCTGGTGTGCGATCCGCCGCGGCAGGCCGCCGAAGGGGGCGACTTCGTCGATCTCGCGACCATCCTCCACGAATGCGACGCCATCAGCCTGCATACGCCGCTGGACAGCGGCGGTGAGCACCCGACTCATCACCTGCTGGACGCCGGTCGCCTTGCGCGGCTTCGCCCCGGTGCCTGGCTGATCAACGCCAGCCGCGGTGCCGTAGTGGACAACCAGGCCCTGCGCGAGCTGCTTGGCCGGCGCACGGACGTGCGCGCGGTGCTGGATGTCTGGGAAGGCGAGCCCCGGGCGGACGTGGAGCTGGCGCGCCTATGCCGTATCGCCACGCCGCACATCGCCGGATACAGCCTGGACGGCAAGTTGCGCGGCACGGCGCAGATCTACCAGGCCTGGTGCCGGGTCAGTGGGCAGGCGGAAAATGTGCAATTGGATGAGCTGCTACCGACCCCCTGGCTGGGGGAGCTGGCCCTGGATGCCAGTTGCGACCCGAACTGGGCGCTGGCGACCCTGTGCCGTGCGGTGTACGACCCGCGCCGCGACGATGCGGATTTCCGTCGCAGCCTGGTGGGCGACGAGGCGCAGCGACGCGCTGCTTTCGATGCCCTGCGCAAGCACTATCCGGTGCGCCGGGAGATCGACGGGTTGCGGGTGCGTTTGACGGGGGAAGCCCCCAGGTTGGCAGAAATCGTCCGGGCGCTGGGCGCGGAACTGGTGTAGGAAGAGGCCCGGAATTGCCCCGGGCCAGGGGCGCTCAAGCCTGTTTCAGCTCGGACTCCAACTGCTTGTGCAGTTCCTGGCAGGCGCGCTGGATCATGGATTCGGTGATCGGAATCTCACGGCCCTGGGCGTCGATGACGGCGCCGCCCACGGGACGAGGATTGCGCAGCGGGATCACGCGGCGATCGGAAGTGCTGTCGTGCAAGCTCATGGCCTGTCTCCTCTTCAGGTGGTGCGCGCAGTCTAGGTAGGGTAGATGAAAGCGCGGTGACAGTTGGCGCCAACGTTGCGCCAGAAAATAAAGAAAGACCAGGAAACATTAGCAGCGAATATGCCAACTGCGAATGTCCTGGTCGTGGTAGGTGGATCCCCCAGTGCGGGGCGACAGTTCAGTTCGAGGTAAGCATGTCCTTGTTCCATATGGGCCTGATCATCAATCCCTTGGCCGGTCTGGGCGGCCCGGCTGCGCTAAAGGGTAGCGACGGCGTTGCCGCAGAGGCCATTGCCAGAGGTGCGGAGCCCCGTGCGGCTGCGCGCACTCGCCTGGCCCTGGAATGTCTGCTGCCGCTCGTCGGGCGCATCCAGTTCCTCACCTTCCCTGGCCCGATGGGCGCCGACCTGTTGGCGGAAATGGGCTTCGACCACCGCGTCCTAGGCCATCTGGACGGCCCCATGACATGCGCAGAGGACACTCGGCAGGCTGTCGACGCCCTGCAGGACGCCGGCGTTGCCTTGATTCTCTTCGCCGGTGGAGACGGCACGGCGCGGGACGTCAGCGCCGCAGTGCGCGAAGGCCAGCCGGTGCTGGGCATTCCCGCCGGCGTGAAGATCCACTCCGGCGTCTATGCCATCAGCCCGCGCGCCGCCGGAGAACTGGCGCGGCGCCTGGTGGAGGGTGGCCTGGTGCGTCTGGCCAGTGGCGAGGTGCGCGACCTGGACGAAGCGGCCCTGCGCGACGGCAAGGTCGCGGCGCGCTGGTATGGCGAGCTGACCGTGCCCGAGGAAGGCCACTTCATGCAGCACGTCAAGCAAGGTGGAATGGAGTCGGAAGAGCTGGTGCTGGTGGATCTGGCCGACTGGCTGAACGACAGCTGGGAGGAGGGCGTGCGCTATGTGCTCGGGCCGGGCTCCACCCTCCATGGCCTGGCAGCCAATCTGGGGCTGGACACCACGCTGCTGGGCGTCGACGTGGTCGAGAATGGCGTGGTGATCGCCCGAGACGTGACCGAAAGCCAGCTGTTCGCGCTGGTGGACGGTCATCCGGCGCGGTTGCTGGTCACTGCCATTGGCGGCCAGGGGCACATCATCGGCCGGGGCAACCAGCAGATCAGCCCCAGGGTGCTGCGGGCCATCGGCCTGGATCACCTGAGGGTGGTCGCCACCAAACGCAAGCTTGGCACTCTGGAAGGGCGGCCGTTGCTGGTGGACAGTGGTGATCCGGCCCTGGATGAAGCCTTCCCGGATGCCGTGCGGGTCTGGGCGGGCTACAAAGAGGAGCTGCTCTATCCCGTGGGGTGGGGCGACCCGGCCTGAGGCGGGGCGCCGGTATCCGGGGAGATCGGCTACCATCGACGGCACTTCCCCGTGGATTCAGGAGCATCGTGATGGATGCCGAGCAGTACCCGCCCCATGTCCGCCCCGGCGAGCACGTCGTGCTGTTTGACGGGGTGTGCAAGCTCTGTAACGGCTGGGCGAAGTTCCTGATCCGCCATGACCGGGCGCGGGTATTCAAGCTTGCCTCGGTACAGTCGGTGGAAGGGCAGGCGATCCTGCGCTGGTTCGGCCTGCCCACCGATAGCTTCGCCACCATGCTCTATGTGGAAGGCCGCGAGCTGTTCGTCCGCTCCGAGGCCATTGCACGGATCGTTCGTCAGTTGCCGGCCCCCTGGCCGCTGCTGGGCGTTTTCCGCTTTCTGCCTCTGGGCCTGCGCGACTGGTGCTACGACCGTATTGCCCTGAATCGCTACCGCCTTTTCGGCCGGCACGACGTCTGCCTGCTGCCGTCGCCCGACCATGAGGGGCGCTTCCTGAATGCCGACCGCTGAATCACGTCGCTTCGCCTCGTTGGCCCGGTGGGGGTTGGCGCTGTTGTTCCTCTACCACGGTCTGGTGCCCAAGCTGCTCTGGTTGAGCGCCGACGAGAAATTGATGATTGCCGCCCATGGCCTAACCCGCGTGGAGCTGGTAGCGACCATTGCCGGGCTGGCGGAAATCGCCCTTGCGCTGATCCTGTTGCGGGTACGCAAACAACGCTGGCCCTTGGCGCTGGCGGCGGCATTGTTGATCGGCTTATTGCTGGATGTGGCGCTGTTCGCTCCGGGCTTGCTGATCCAGGCATTCAATCCCCTGTCCACCAACCTGGTGGCGCTCTGCCTCTGTCTGGCGGGGTGGTGGGCGGAAGCGCCTGCCGCCGCCGCGCAGCGCGCAGGGCAACCCCTTAGGCAATCCGACTGAGTCCCTCAATGGCATCCCTTCTTTCTGCACGGCAGCGCAATGCGCTGCGCATGGCTGGTCGCTTCGTTTCGCCCTATCGCTGGCGAGTGTTGGGCGCGCTGCTGGCGTTGTTGTTCACTGCCGGAATCACCTTGTCCATGGGGCAGGGCATCCGCCTGTTGGTGGACCAGGGCCTGGCGACCCAATCCCAGGCGTCGTTGCAGCATTCGATCATGCTGTTCTTCGGTCTGGTGCTGGCGCTGGCCGTCGGTACCTTTACGCGCTTCTACCTGGTGTCCTGGATAGGCGAGCGATTCGTCGCGGACATCCGCAAGCGCGTGTTCGATCACCTGATCCAGCTGCATCCAGGTTTCTACGAGAGCAACCGCGCCTCGGAGATCCAGTCTCGGCTGACAGCCGACACGACGCTGCTGCAATCGGTGATCGGCTCGTCCCTCTCCATGGCGCTGCGCAACGGCATCATGCTGGTGGGCGGCATCGGCCTGCTGTTTGTCACCAATCCCAAGCTGACCGGCATCGTGCTGCTGGCGTTGCCGCTGGTGCTGGCGCCCATCCTCATTTTCGGGCGCCGTGTGCGGCGCCTGTCGCGGCAGAGCCAGGACCGTATCGCCGATGTCGGCAGCTACGTTGGCGAAACCCTGGGGCAGATCAAGACGGTGCAGGCGTACAACCATCAGGCCCAGGATCGTCAACGTTTCGCCGGCACGGTGGAAGGTGCCTTTGACACGGCACTGCACCGCATCACCCAGCGCGCCTGGCTGATCACCCTGGTGATCCTGCTGGTGCTGGGAGCCGTTGGGGTCATGCTCTGGGTCGGCGGAACGGATGTCATCGCCGGGCGTATCTCTCCCGGCGACCTGGCGGCCTTCGTGTTCTATAGCTTGATCGTGGGGGCGGCCTTCGGTGCTATCAGTGAAGTGATCGGTGAGCTGCAGAGCGCCGCCGGTGCGGCCGAGCGTATCGCCGAGTTGCTCCAGGCGCGCAACGCCATCCACGCCCCGGCTGAGGGACAGGTGACGCTGCCGGAACGTGTCAGTGGTCGTATCGAACTGGAGGCTGTTTGCTTCGCCTATCCCAGTCGGCCTGAAGTGAACGCCCTGGATGGCGTCAGCCTGGACGTTCGCCCTGGTGAGACCCTGGCGCTGGTCGGGCCCTCGGGTGCGGGCAAGTCGACGGTGTTCGAACTGCTGCTGCGCTTCTTCGACCCCCAGGCGGGCAGCATCCGCGTCAAGGGCGTGGCGTTGCAGCAACTCGACCCTGCCGACCTGCGCCGCTGTTTCGCCCTGGTGTCCCAGAATCCCGCACTGTTCTACGGCAGCGTCGAAGACAACATCCGCTATGGACGCCCCGAGGCCAGCGATGCCGAAGTGGAGGCTGCCGCGCGTGCGGCCCATGCCCACGAGTTCATCACGCGCCTGCCGCAGGGCTACCGGACGCACCTGGGGGAGGGCGGCATCGGCCTTTCCGGTGGCCAGCGCCAGCGTCTGGCCATTGCCCGAGCCCTGCTGGTGGATGCACCCATCCTGCTGCTGGACGAGGCCACCAGCGCCCTCGATGCAGAAAGCGAGCACCTGATCCAGCAGGCCCTGCCGGCCCTGATGAGCGGACGCACCACGCTGGTGATCGCCCACCGTCTGGCCACCGTGCAGAATGCCGATCGCATCGCTGTGATGGAGCGGGGAAAGGTGATTGCGGTCGGTCGCCACGCGCAATTGGTGGCCAGCAGCCCGCTCTATGCGCGACTGGCCGAGTTGCAGTTCGGCGTCCAGGCGGAGGATGAGGTGGAGTAGGGGAATTAAACAAGCGGAATGAAAAAGGGGATGCCGATGGCATCCCCTTTCTCTTTCAGGCTTGGCTTCAGACGACCGGTTTGGTCTCGTCCTTGGCTTCGTCCTTCTCTTCTTCCTCGGCCTTGGTCTCGGCTTGGGCCGGTACTTCGGCTTCGGTTGCTTCAGCCACTTGCTCAGTCTGTTCGGCCGGAGCCTCTACAGCCTGTTCGACAGTTTCTTCAACCTTCTGCTCGGCGGCGACCACTTCCTCTTCCACGCCGGCGATGGCGTGTACGGCAGTGGCGACCGGTTCGGCAGCGGCTACCGCGTCAACGGCCTTGGCAGCAGCCTCTTCGGCTTCCTTGGCCAGACGCTCGGCTTCGCGCTGACGGCGACGCACTTCACGCGGATCGTTGGGGGCACGGCCACCGCTGGAGGGCGCACGAACCGGCTCTTCGACCTGGGGCTCTGCAGCCGGTGCTTCCTCGACGGAAGCGACGGCAGGCGCTTCGGCTTCGGCTACGACTTCGGCCGGGGCCGGTTCAGCGACCTGAGGGGCTTCGACCACAGCCGGGGCTTCCTCGACCACCGGAGCCAGTTCGACGACCGGAGCGGCTTCCTCGACTTGGGCGACCACGACTTCGGCAACCGGAGCTTCAACAACCGGAGTTTCGGCCGCGGCCGGTGCTTCAGCGGTTGCTTCAGCAGTTGCTTCGGCGACCAGGTCTGCGGTGACCGCGGCGGTGGCGGCTACTGCAGCGATCTGGGTGGCGTCGGCCGGAGCGGCCTGCTCGGCGCCTTCCTGATCTTCCTGACCTTCTTCCAGCTCATCACCGTTTGCTTCGCGCTGGCGCTCGCGGCGATTGCTGCGGCGACGCTGGCCACGGGAACGGCGACGGGGACGTTCGCCATCGGCGCCTTCCTGTTCGTCGTCCTGCAGCAGCTCTTCGTTGTTCAGCAGTTCTTCGTCGACCGCCTCGGCATCGGCCTGGGCCAGTTCGGCACGGGGCTGGCGCTCTTCACGAGGTTGACGCTCTTCACGCGGCTGGCGCTCTTCGCGGGCCGGACGCTCGGCGCGTTCGCCACGCTCGCGGCGACCTTCCTGGCCTTCACGGGGCTCACGAGGCTGACGCTCTTCGCGAGGTTGGCGCTCTTCACGCGGTTCACGCGGCTGACGTTCCTCGCGAGGCTCGCGCGGCTGACGCTCTTCGCGGGGCTGGCGCTCTTCACGCGGTTCACGCGGCTGACGCTCTTCGCGCGGTTGGCGCTCCTCACGCGGCTGGCGCTCTTCGCGGGCCGGACGCTCACGGCGGCTTTCCTGGCCTTCGCGCGCCTCACGGGCTTCGCGCGGCTGACGCTCTTCGCGAGGCTTGCGATCGTCCTCACGGCGGGCTTCACGACCTTCGCGGGGCTCACGACCATCGCGGCGGCGGTTCTGCTGGCGACCGCTACGGCGTTCTTCACTGCGCGGCTGGCGCTCGGTGGAAGGCTTCTCGGCTTCGACCTTGGGCTCTTCCTTGCCGGCGAACAGGCCTACCAGGGACTTCACCAGACCCTTGAACAGGCTGGGTTCCGGGGTCGGTGCGGGTGCGGGTGTCGGGGCCTGAGGGGCAACCGGGGCCGGAACGGGGCGCTCAGGGGAAACAGTCTTCACCGCGGCTTCCTGGCGAACCAGGGTGCGGGTGGAGCTGACCGGCTGAATTTCTTCCGCTTCGGCAGGCGTCATTTCGTAGCTGGACTGGCTGCTCAGCACTTCTGGGCTGTCATCGCGCAGGCGCTGGACTTCGAAGTGCGGAGTTTCCAGGTGGTCGTTCGGCAGGATGACGATGCGCGAACGGCTACGCAGCTCAATCTTGGTGATGCTGTTGCGCTTCTCGTTAAGCAGGAAGGCGGCAACGGGGATCGGGACCTGGGCGCGGACTTCGGCGGTGCGGTCCTTGAGGGCCTCTTCTTCGATCAGGCGCAGGATGGCCAGGGACAGGGATTCGACGTCACGGATGATGCCTTGGCCGTCGCAGCGCGGGCAGACGATGCCGCTGGTCTCGCCCAAGGACGGACGCAGGCGCTGACGGGACATTTCCAGCAGACCGAAACGAGAGATGCGGCCAATCTGCACACGGGCGCGGTCGGCTTCCAGGGCTTCACGGACTTTCTCTTCCACGGCGCGCTGGTTCTTGGCCGGGGTCATATCGATGAAGTCGATGACGATCAGGCCACCAATGTCACGCAGGCGCAGCTGGCGGGCGATTTCTTCGGCCGCTTCCAGATTGGTCTGCAGAGCGGTTTCTTCGATGTCGCCGCCTTTGGTCGCGCGAGCCGAGTTGATGTCGATCGACACCAGGGCTTCGGTCGGGTCGATGACGATGGAACCGCCGGACGGCAGCTTCACTTCGCGCTGGAAGGCGGTTTCGATCTGGCTTTCGATCTGGAAGCGATTGAACAGCGGGACGCTGTCCTGATAGAGCTTGATCTTGCTCTGGTACTGCGGCATCACCTGGCGGATGAAGCTCAGGGCTTCTTCGTGGGCTTCGACGCTGTCGACCAGCACTTCGCCGATGTCCTGGCGCAGGTAGTCGCGAATGGCGCGGATGATGACGTTGCTTTCCTGGTAGATCAGGAAGGGCGCGCCACGCTCACCGGAGGCTTCCTTGATGGCGCTCCAGAGTTGCAGCAGGTAGTCCAGGTCCCACTGCAGCTCTTCGCTGGAGCGGCCGAGGCCGGCGGTGCGGACGATCAGGCCCATGTCGGCCGGAGCGTTGAGGCCGTTCAGCGCTTCACGCAGTTCGTTGCGCTCTTCGCCTTCGATACGGCGGGAGATACCACCTGCGCGCGGGTTGTTCGGCATCAGAACCAGATAACGGCCGGCGAGGCTGATAAAGGTGGTCAGGGCTGCGCCCTTGTTGCCACGTTCTTCTTTCTCGACCTGGACGATGACTTCCTGGCCTTCGCTGAGCACTTCCTTGATGTTGATGCGGCCTTCGGGGGACTTCTTGAAGTACTCGCGGGAGATTTCTTTCAGAGGCAGGAAACCGTGGCGCTCAGCGCCGAAATCGACGAAGGCAGCCTCGAGGCTGGGTTCGATGCGAGTGATTCGGCCCTTGTAGATGTTGGCTTTCTTCTGCTCGCGGGCACCCGATTCAATGTCCAGATCGTACAGGCGTTGGCCGTCGACCAGAGCAACACGCAACTCTTCGGGCTGAGTCGCGTTAATCAGCATTCTTTTCATGTGGTACCAATAGGTTTCCGGGCTACCGGAAACGGCGATTGGCGCACACGACTCTCGCGGTCGGTGTCAGGTGCGTGTCAGGGGCGGCGGGCCACCCCAGTGTCCAGCGAACTCCAGCCAAAGGGGCCGGAATCGCGACTACGTCTCCTGCTTGCTGTGTCGTGACAGAAGCACTTGTTCAGGAGGAGGAATCAACGGTCGGTAGCGGACGAAATGAAGCGTCTTGAAACTACGCAGTCCGACGGTTATGCATCTCCACCCTACACTTATCCCTTGAAAATCGGGTGCCGCTCGCTGAATCCGTAGCGGGTTGCATTTACCGTGATCTCCCATTGGAAGGGGTGATCACGCGTCATGGCTCGAGGCTTTGATTTCGGAAATATCGCGGTCAATGCGGCGAATTTTCTGTCGGACGGCCTTACGTCCTGAAAGGGTTGCAGCGGTTGGGGGGTGGCAGTTTTGGCGAACACCCCGAAACCAGGCCGCTTTTGGCGGCGTTCGCGACTATAGCAGTAATCATTAAGTGCTTCAAATCCATAAAAAATTGTTATGATACCCAGATGAATACTCCTGCCTCTCCAACCTCCGGCGTCCAGCTGCTTGAGGTTTCGCCGGAATATGCCGGCCAACGCATCGACAATTTCCTACGTACCCAGTTGAAAGGTGCGCCCAAGACGTTGATTTATCGCATCCTTCGTAAGGGCGAGGTCCGCGTCAACAAGGGGCGAATCAAGCCGGAGTACAAGCTCCAAGCTGGCGATATCGTGCGGGTTCCGCCGCTGCGCCTGTCCGAACCGAACGAGCCGGCACCGGTGGCCCAGGGGCTGCTGGAGCGTCTGGAGAGCGCCATCGTCTACGAAGACAAGGCGCTGATCGTGCTGAACAAGCCGTCTGGCATCGCGGTGCATGGTGGCAGCGGCCTCAGCTTCGGCGTGATCGAAGCCTTTCGTCAGTTGCGTCCGGAGGCCAAGGATATTGAGCTGGTGCATCGCCTGGATCGCGACACTTCCGGTCTGCTGATGATCGCCAAGAAGCGCAGTATGTTGCGTCACCTGCACGAGGCATTGCGTGGTGATGGCGTCGATAAGCGCTATCTGGCGCTGGTGCGCGGCAGTTGGCCGACCTCGAAGAAGAAGGTCAGTGCGCCGCTGCTGAAGAACAACCTGCGCTCCGGCGAGCGTATGGTCGAGGTGAATCCCGAGGGCAAGGAGGCGCTGACCGAATTTCGTGTCGTGCGTCGTTTTGGCGAGTTCGCCACCCTGGTGGAAGCCAGTCCCATCACTGGGCGCACTCACCAGATTCGTGTGCATGCCAAACACGCCGGTCATTCCATCGCTGGCGATCCCAAGTATGGGGATGAGGATTTCACCCGCGAGATTCGTGATCTGGGTGGCAAGCGCTTGTTCCTTCATGCGCATTCCCTGGCTATCAGCCTTCCCGATGGCGGTGAGCTGAAGCTGGAGGCTCCGGTGGATGAGATGTGGCAGAAAACCCTGGAGCGACTAGGTGCCTGATTATCAGCTTCTGATCTTCGACTGGGATGGCACGTTGGTTGACTCCATTGCCCGCATTGTCGAAGCCATGCGTGTGGCAGCGGAGGTTTCGGGGTTGCCCTGGCGCGATGATGCCGCCATCAAGGGTATCATCGGGCTCGGCTTGCCGGAGGCTATCGCTACCCTCTATCCAGAACTCGATGATGCGCAGCGCATCGACACGTTCCGCCAGCGATACGGTGAGCACTACAACGCCCTGGAGCGTCAGCCTTCCCCGTTGTTCGATGGGGTGGCTGAGGCCCTGGAAACATTCCGAGAGCAGGGCTACCGTCTGGCCGTGGCCACCGGCAAGAGTCGTCGAGGGTTGGATCATGTGCTGGCCGGGCGTGGGTGGCTGGACTATTTCGATGTCACTCGTTGCGCTGATGAAACGGCAAGCAAGCCTGATCCACGCATGCTGCAGGAAATCCTGGCGCATTGTGGGGTGGGGGCCGAGCAGGCGGTGATGGTGGGGGATTCGCCCTTCGATTTGCGCATGGCGCATCGGGCTGGGATGGATTCCGTGGCGGTGGGCTATGGTGCCCAGCCGCTTGCTGAGTTGCTCAAGGAGTCGCCCAGGTTGGCGATCGAGCGTTTCGAGGAGCTGAGCCACTGGTTGAGCGGTGGCCTGAGCCGGCAATCCCGAGAGGTGGAGTCTTATGTCTGACGAGTGGAAAGAACCGGCTGTCGACAAGGCTGAACAGAAGAGCTGGAAGCTGCTGGAAAAAGCGGTCCTGGCTGGTGTTCAGGAGCAGCGCCGTGCCCGGCGCTGGGGTATTTTCTTCAAATCGCTGACTTTCCTTTACCTGTTCGCCGCCCTGGCGCTGTTCTCGCCGATCTTCGACCTGCAGAAAAGTGCGGCGCGTAGTCAGGAGCATACCGCCCTGGTTGAGGTGCGCGGCATGATCGCCGATGAGGAGGCAGCAAGTGCCGACAATATCGTGACCGGTCTGCGTGCGGCCTTCGAAGATCCGAACACCAGGGGTGTGGTGTTGCGCATCAACAGCCCGGGCGGCAGTCCGGTGCAGTCCGGCTACGTTTATGACGAGATCCGCCGGCTGCGCGAAGAGCACAAGGACATCAAGGTCTACGCCGTCATTTCGGACCTGGGGGCATCTGGTGCTTATTACATCGCCAGTGCGGCCGACGAGATTTACGCCGACAAGGCCAGCCTGGTCGGTTCCATCGGTGTTACTGCGGCGAGCTTCGGCTTCGTCGACGCCATGGCTAAGCTTGGCGTCGAGCGCCGTGTCTATACCTCAGGCGAGCACAAGGCCTTCCTCGATCCGTTCCAGCCGCAAAAGCCGGAGGAGACCGAGTTCTGGCAGGGTGTGTTGAGCACCACGCATCAACAATTTATCGAGAGCGTGAAGAAGGGGCGTGGCGACCGGCTCAAGGTTGACACTCATCCCGAGCTCTTCAGTGGTTTGGTCTGGACTGGCGAGCAGGCGTTGGTGTTGGGGTTGGTGGACAAGCTTGGCAATGCCAGTTTTGTGGCTCGTGAAGTCGTCGGTGCAAAGGAGATTGTTGATTATACCGTTCAGGAGTCGCCTTTCGATCGATTTTCGAAGAAGTTTGGTGCCAGCGTCGCTGAGCGCCTGGCGCTCTGGATGGGGTTCCAGGGGCCAAGCCTGCGCTGAGTGTGAGTGTCGTTAGTGAAGGAAGGCCCGGCGAATCAGACTGTGTGAAAACCTAGCCGTCTGAGTCGAAGCTGAAGACAATGCCCGTATCGATCGATACGGGCATTGTCGTTTATGGGCTACATCCAGGGAGAGGCGCGCGGTCAGGACAGCCTGTTTCCGCCGTCGTTGGACGAGCTGGTTCCCGAAGACCACCTGGTGCGGGTGATCGAGGTCTACGTGGCGCGGCTGGATCTGCAGGCGCTGGGTTTCAGCAAGGCGCAGCCGGGTCGAACCGGGCGTCCGCCCTACGACCCGGCGGACCTGCTCAAGCTCTACCTGTACGGCTACTTCCAGCG
>NZ_AUIE01000010.1 GCF_000423545.1 Metapseudomonas resinovorans DSM 21078 | reverse complement strand
ACGGTCTCATGACCAAACCGTATGACATTCCCAAGGCGTTAATCTGGGAGGCATTCAAATGTGTCAAGGCGAACGGCGGCGCCGCAGGCGTTGACCGTGAGTCCATTGAGCAATTCGAGAGTCGCTTGGGCGACAACCTATACAGGCTATGGAATCGACTCTGTTCCGGCAGCTATTTTCCGCCGCCGGTCAAAGGGGTGCCGATTCCGAAGAAGTCGGGTGGTGTGCGTGTGCTGGGCGTGCCCACGGTTGCCGATCGGGTGGCGCAGACGGCGGTCAAGCTCCTGCTGGAGCCGCAGATCGACCCGATGTTCCATCCAAACTCCTATGGCTATCGGCCCGGGCGTTCTGCCCACGATGCGATTGCCCTGGTGAGGCGGCGAAGTTGGGACTACGACTGGGTCGTGGAGTTCGATATCAAGGGTCTCTTCGACAATATTGACCATGATCTGCTCCTGCGCGCGCTCAAGAAGCACTGCCAGACCTCATGGGTTGCGCGTCGATTCCCGACTGCCTTCGTGCATTGGGGTATGGGATGTCTTCCTGCGGTTGGATGATGGGAGCCGGATGAGTCGAGAGGCTCACGTCCGGTTCTGCGAGAGGCTGGGGGTGAAACTCCCCCGGCCTACTTACCCCTACGTCTGGGCACAAGGCCGTTGGCATTATCTCGCCGCGGTGCTGGACCTGCATACACGGCGGATGATCGGCTGGGCGTTCTCGGCCAAACCGGATGCCGAGCTGGTGATCAAGGCATTGGACATGGCCTATGAGCAACGCGGCAAGCCGCAGCAGGTGCTGTTCCATTCGGATCCGCCCAGTACGCCAGTCGCCTGTTTCGGCAACGGCTCTGGCGTTACCGGATGCAGCAGAGCATGAGCCGCCGAGGGAATTGTTGGGACAACTCGCCGATGGAGCGGCTGTTCCGCAGCCTGAAGTCGGAGTGGGTGCCGTCGACTGGCTACCTGACGGCGCAGGAGGCCCAGCGAGACATCAGCCATTACCTGATGCACCGCTACAACTGGATCAGGCCGCATCAATTCAACGACGGACTACCGCCTGCGGTGGCCGAGGAAAGACTTAACCCACTGTCCGGGATGGGTTGACCACTACATTTTGGCTGGTCGGCCGCATACTTGCGAAGCGTCTATGCTGATGGCTTTGCCTGCTTGGGGACGCACTCAATGGCCTCGGTGGAAAGGACAGCCTACCCTCTATTACCCATTCATTTGTCAGCTAAGGAGCTTCATCGAAGCTATTCTCTGTCTGACTCCGAGATCGAATGGGTCGACAACACCGCTAAGAGTCCAGCGCTCTCAATTGCGCTGGCAATCCAGCTAAAGGTGTTTCAGCAGCTCCACTACTTCGTTCCGCTCGAAGAGCTTCCTCCGGAACTCGTTGGCCATGTCCGGCGTTGCCTGCGCTACGGTGCGCGTATAACTCCGCGCTACAGCAATCCCCGCACACTTTACCGGCATCAAGCTGCCGTCCGGCAGTACCTGCAGGTTACCCCGTTCTATAGCAGCGACGGGCTTGCAGTTACGGAGCAAATCGCACGTGACTGCGCTTCAGTTCTAGAGCAGCGAACCGATCTTATTAATGCGATGCTCGATGAGCTAGTTCAGCGCGGGTATGAGCTTCCGGCTTACTCAACGCTCAACGACATCGCGGAAACCGCGTTGGCGGGCGCGCAAGAGGCTATCTTCAACCGCGTGGTAGCTCGAACGCCGATAGAGGTGATCCACAAGTTGAAGGAGCTGCTCGGCACTGAATTCGGGCGCCGGCAGAGCGATTTCAATTCCCTCAAGCAGGCGCCCAAGAAGCCGTCGCGCAAGCATCTTGAGGTGTTGATTGACCACCTTGCCTGGCTGGATAGCTTTGGCGACCTAGACACGATTTTCGAGGGAATCGTTGAGACCAAGATCCGGCATTTTTCTGCTCAGGCCGCAGCCGCGGACGTTTCAGAACTGAAAGACTGCTCACTACCCAAGCGCTATACCCTGATGTTGGCGCTGATCTATCGGATGCGGGTGCGAACCCGGGATCATCTCGCCGAGATGTTCATCCGCCGAATTTCGACCATTCACAAGCGCGCCAAGGAAGAGCTGGAGCAGATCCAGGTCCGACAACGACAGAAGGTGGAACAATTGGTGGCCACCCTGGGCGGGGTGCTACAGATTCTGGCCCAGGAACCAAACAACGAGGAAGCCGGCAGCCTGATTCGGGAGTACCTCTGCCCCGACGGCAATCTCGATCGGTTGCGGGAGTCCTGTTCCGAAGTACAAGCCACCGGGGGCAATAACTACTTGCCCCTGATCTGGAAACACTTCAAATCTCATCGCTCGCTTCTGTTTCGCTTGAGTCACCTGCTGCAACTGGAGCCGACTACCCAGGACCGCACACTGATTCAGGCTCTCCAACTCATCCAAGACAACGAGAATTTGCATCGCGAGTGGATCGATGAACACGTCGATCTTTCGTTTGCCTCGGAGCGTTGGAGCAAAGTCGTGCGCCGCCCCGCCAGCGAGGGTCCGCCGACCAACCGCCGTTACTTGGAAGTCTGCGTGTTCTCCTACCTGGCCAGCGAATTGCGCTCCGGGGATCTTTGCGTGCTGGGGTCCGAATCCTTCGACGATTACCGAAGGCAGCTGCTCCCTTGGGAGGAGTGTCTGGGGCGACTGCCGGCCTACTGCGAGAAGGTTGGCCTGCCCAGCTCGGCCAAAGAATTTGTCGCATCCCTCAAGGCTCAGCTGGAGGAAACCGCGCAACAACTGGACGACAAGTTTCCTTCCTGCCGAGGCGATGTTTCGATCAACGACGCCGGCGAGCCTGTGCTGCGGCGGGTGATGGCGCGGGATATCCCACCCTCCGCCATCTCCTTGCAAACGGCGATTGTCCAGCGGATGCCCGCCCGACACGTGCTCGACATCATGGCCAACATTGAGCACTGGATTCAGTTCACTCGGCATTTCGGGCCAATCTCCGGCAACGAGCCGAAGCTCAAAGACCCAGCCGAACGCTACCTGATGACCATCTTCGCCATGGGCTGCAACCTGGGGCCCAACCAGGCGGCCCGGCACCTCGCCGGCAATGTCACGCCGCATATGCTCTCTTACACCAATCGCCGCCATCTCTCGCTGGAGAAATTGGACAAGGCCAACCGGGAGCTGGTGGAGCTCTACCTGCAACTGGATCTGCCCAAGCTGTGGGGCGACGGCAAGGCGGTGGCGGCGGACGGGACCCAATTCGACTTCTACGACGACAACCTGCTGGCCGGCTACCACTTCCGCTACCGCAAGATGGGCGCGGTGGCTTATCGGCACGTGGCCAACAACTACATCGCGGTATTCCAGCACTTCATCCCGCCGGGCATCTGGGAGGCGATCTACGTCATCGAGGGACTGCTCAAGGCCGACCTCAGCGTGGAAGCGGATACGGTGTATTCCGACACTCAGGGCCAGTCAGCCACGGTGTTTGCCTTTACCCACCTGCTGGGCATCAACCTGATGCCGCGTATCCGCAATTGGCGCGACCTGATCATGAACCGGCCGGATCGCGGGGTGTCGTATAAGCACATCAATCGCCTGTTCACCGACACTGCCGACTGGCAGTTGATCGAAACCCATTGGCAGGATCTGATGCAGGTGGCGCTGTCGATCCAGGCCGGCAAGATTTCCTCGCCCATGCTGCTGCGTAAGCTCGGTTCCTACAGCCGGCGCAACAAGCTCTACCACGCGGCGCAGGAGCTGGGCAGCGTGATTCGGACGATCTTCCTGCTCAACTGGATCGGCAGCCGCGAGTTGCGCCAGGAAGTCACTGCCAACACCAACAAGATCGAGTCCTACAACGGTTTCTCCAAGTGGCTGTCCTTTGGCGGCGACGTGATTGCCGAGAACGATCCGGACGAGCAGCAGAAGCGGCTGCGCTACAACGACATGGTGGCCTCGTCGGTGATCCTGCAGAACACCGTGGACATGATGCGAATCCTGCAGAAACTGGCGCGCGAGGGTTGGCAGTTCAGCGATGAGGACGTGTCCTTCCTCAGTCCCTACCTGACCAGCAACGTCAAGCGCTTCGGTGAGTTCAACCTCAAGCTGAATCGCCCGCCGGAACCCTGGATCAAAGACTCGGTCTTCCAGCAGGCAGCCGGTTCGCTGCGGGTCGGCACACCCAGCCAGGCTCCAACGGAGGAAACCCTATGATCGACATCCCGCCCGCGTCGTTTCGTGTCACGCCCTATGGTGAGGTGGATGCAACCGTACTGGAACAGGTCCGGGACGGCTTCGACACGTCCCAACTCCTGGGACTGGTCGACGGGCTGGATGCCTGTCTCGCTGACATGGGCGGTCTCGTTAGGCTGCGCGACGAGCTGCTGAGGCTCCATGCGATGGCGCTGACCCTCGTCGAGGGTGCCGCCCCGGCAGTGCCCACCGAGGGCGCCTGCATCTGGGCCGAAGCGGAATCCGTGCAACTGGACCTTGAGGCGCTGACTGCATGGGTTCGCTCAGCCCAGGCCTGCCTCACGCCCTTGGTCAATCTAGTTCCCGCCCACGAGCAGTGACTCAGCCATGCCTTCGCGCAAGCCGAACCCCGTACAGCGTTCGGCTTGAGTTCGGGAGGACTAGCCGCCGAAAAGCTTCTTGCGTTGAGTCGTCCGCTCACCGCGCTGAGTCTCGTAGACCTTACGACGCGCTACCGCACGGTCGACCAGGTCAATCACCAGGGCGATGTCGCGGAGCAGGTCCTCGCGTGGTGGCAGCGGGAGTTGGCGTTCCCCGGGGGTGTCGTGGGCCTCGGTCGCCTCGCAGGCCCGCGCATAGGCTGCCTGCAGCGCCTCCCACTCGTCCTGAGGGTGCCCCACCACGGCACCGAACGAATCCACGCTGACGACGTCGCTGAAAGGCTGGACCGTGTTGTTCAGGAAAACCTCACGTATCGCTCGCTCGATCGTCCCTCTCAGGCTGGTGTAGCCGGCTGAGATCTGGCGCTCAATCTCCTCAGTCGGGTACTCACTTAGATCGGCGTTCAGCGCTTTTGTACGGGCACGCAGATCAGTCAGGCGGGCCTTGGTGTCCATCGTGGCCCAGGTCAGCCCATCGCTCACTAACCCTGGCGCTTCATCCCAACCGATGGTCTTGTAACTGGCAGTGCGATCAGCCTGCTGAAGCGCCATGGCGAGTTCGGTCAAGAACACGGCGTCGTGGGTGAACACCAGCACTTGGCGCGTGGCTGCCAACTCGACCAAACGCCTGGCAATTGCCCGACGGTAAACGTGGTCCAGTGAGGTGGAGGGGTCGTCGAACACGACCGTGGAGGTATGGGCCTGCGATTCGAGCTCGGCGAGGAACATGGCCAATCCCATGGCACGTTGCTCACCTTCCGACAGCACCTTCGAGGCCTTCAGGGCAATGTCGCTGAGGCGAAGCGTCACCTTGGTCAGGCCGAGGTCCGTGCGGCCGGTCAGTTCTGGTTGCACCCGGCGCCGATAGCCCAAGGCTTTCAGCTCGGCATTCATAGCGGTCGCCAGTGCCTCGGTTACATGCGTCGTGGCGAGTGTTGTCAGCTTGCGCGACACTGCCTGTGGGTTAAGGGCGGTATGGCATCGACTCAGTTTCTGGTGAGTTCGGCTGTCCTGAACAAAACGCTCCACTGCCGCGAGGTGGCCAGTAAGCCGCTGCCGCGCCTCCAGCTCCGCCCGTTCATTTACCAATGCCTGACGTACTGCAGGATCGGCTGAAGTCCGTAAGGTGGTGGAGTCGGCTCGCAGCGCTGCGGCGCTGACCGCGAAAGACTGATCCAGGTTGGTCTCGGGAGGCAGTGCCTCGACCTCGGCGGGCCAATTGCCGGACTCCAACACCTGAGTCACCCAGGCATGTCGCGCTGCCCACACCGAGGCCGCTTGCGTTATCGCGGCATGCAGCTCGGGCAGGCGCTCCCCCACGTCAGCCAGCGTCGGTTCGTCCAGCACGCTGAGATCAACTGCTTTCACCCTGCTGAAGGCCTCCAGCCGCGCGCTGTGTGCAGCCTGGGCTTCGGCCGTCGCACTATCGGCGACGAAGGCCGCAAATCGACGCATGCGCTCGACGGCATCGGCCGCATAGGGTTGCTGGCAGAGCACGCAGTACGCGTCGGCATCGAGGTGCGGAAATGGGTGATCAGGGTACGCCGACTGCTGGGAGAAAGCCTCGGCGGCGCGGTAAAGGGTTTGCCACAGCACATTTCCCGTTCCCTCCAGCAAGGGGGCGACGAGCGCGGACGCTTGCGAAGCTGGTTCTCCAGTCTGCGCGGCGGTGCCGTGAAGCCTGGCTTGCGCCAGGGTCATGGCGAAGTTCGCCGTCTTCTCGGCGTCGAGCAGCTCTTTCGCACGCGTGATGGCCCGGTCGTTCACCCAGCGTTGGGCAGTCGCCGCCCGTTGCTGTGCTTGGTCCAGGCGAGTGGCCAGGCGTTCCAGGGCAAGCGCCTTGGGCCCAGGATCAGTTTCTAGAAGCGTCTGGTTGAGAAACGTCAGCCGCTGCGCTTCCGCTTCACTGACCCTACCCAGCCGAGCGAGCGTGGTCAGGTCGGAACTTTCTCCCAGGTTGGCAACGAAACGGCCAACTTCGGTGTCGCCCTTCAACGGCTCAAATTGCCGGGCGTCCAGCGCAAGTGCGCCACGCTCGGTATTGATACGGGCCTGGAGGTCGCGCTGTAGCGCGACCAGACGTGTCAGATGTGGCAACCCGTAGGGTTGAAAGGCGGGAACGCCTTCGGCATCGATGTAGTCGTTGGCACAGGCAACGTCGTACACCGAGACAGAACTGAGGTGAGGATGAGCTGGAGCATTTTGGACCCAGCGTGCCGTATCCGGCTCTCCGTCCACCAAGATGGCGAAGTCCGCAGAAGGTGGCCCAGGCACCGGATCAAACGCATTAGGCAGAACCTCTACCCGATGCCGGGCCTTGCACGCATTCTTCAGGACACGGGCATAGCCGGATTTGCCAGCACCATTGTGGCCAAACAGGATGGTCATGCCCTCCGGCGCCAAATCAAAGGCGCGGCCGGAGGGGAAACCGTTGACTTGATCGAGACCGGATAGCCCCACCAACCTTACCGTGGCGCCACTGCCGGTACCTGGGACGTCGTCCACAGTGAACGGTCTCACCTCTGCGGGAGCCGTGCCATCGCCTTCCTGCTCGCGAACCAGTTGCAAGATGGCATCCACGTCAGCCTGAGGAAGCTCTGGTCGCGCAAAGATGCGACGCAGTGCCTCTTGCTGCCACGGTCTCAACCCGCCGGCCCATCCGACAATCTCATCCAACAGTGCCATATCAGCCTCCTTTGCCTGAGACGCCGATTAGAGAGTCCGCGTCGAGGAATGGCAAGGGGCCACTTAAACGGCGAGTCGGCACTGCTATAGTCCCAATAGCAACCTTGCTTCCTGGTGACTGCAGCCAGCCAGTGCCGTTCCGGTGGTTTGAACGGACAGCTGCTCCTGAGGTGTGCCATGACCTGCGCCTTTCACCGCTCCACGCACCTGGCCTCAGGTTTCACGGAACTGTCCTGGTACCTACGGACCTGCTGGCTGCTGTGCCTTGTCTTGCCTTTGGTCGGGGCGCGTCTTTCATTCGGCGCCGAGCCATCTACGGAAACCGGCACTCGGGCGGGGTTGATCATTTGGCCTGAGCCCAAACCGCTGGATGCAGTCAGTTTCGTCGATGGAGAAGGGAAGCCACTCAGCCTGGCTGACTTCCGCGGCAAGGTGGTTCTGCTCAACCTGTGGGCCACCTGGTGCGTCCCCTGCCGTCAGGAAATGCCGACCTTGGATCGCCTCCAGGCCAAGCTCGGAGGCAATGACTTCCAGGTGGTGGCGCTCTCTCTTGATCAAGGCGGGCTGGACGGGGTCCGAGACTTCTACCGGGAGATCGGTATCCAGCACCTCCAGATCTACCTCGATGAGCAGATGCGAACCATCCAAAGCCTCGGCGCCTTTGGCTTGCCGGTCACCCTGCTGCTGGACCGCGAGGGGCGAGAGCTTGGCCGCAAAGCCGGAGCGGCCGAGTGGGACAGCCCGGAGGTCATTGAGTATGTGCAGGAAGTGATGGCCTCCACAGCGAGGAAATAGTCTGCGATGAGCCTTAGCGAAATCGGCATCCTCAGCGCGTTTGCCGCGGGAATGATTTCGTTCCTGTCGCCCTGTGTGCTGCCCTTGGTACCCGGCTATATATCCTTCATTGCCGGTCGCTCGGTGGACGAATTGCAGGTTCTGGAAAGCCGCCAGGAACGGCTCGCGGTGATCGGCATGAGCCTGAGCTTCGTGCTGGGCTTTTCCACCATCTTCATTGCCCTGGGGGCCAGCGCCACCGCCATCAGCCGGCTGCTGATCGCCTATCGGCAGGAGACCAACCTGGTTGGCGGCATCATCGTGATCGCCTTTGGCTTGTTCATCACCGGCCTGATCAACCCGCGCTGGCTGAATATGGACGTGCGCTTCGTCCACCAGCTCAAATCCAGCGGAGGACCGCTGGCGGCCTATGTATTGGGAATCGCTTTCGCCTTTGGCTGGACGCCTTGTATCGGCCCGATCCTGGGCAGCATCCTGACGCTGAGTGCCGCCACTGGCAGTACTGGCGCCAGTGGCGTTGCACTGCTGTCGATCTACTCGCTCGGCCTGGGGCTCCCATTCCTGCTGACGGCCTGGTTCACAAACCACTTCCTTGCCCACCTGAAACGCCTTCGCCGTTGGAGTCGGGTCATTCACATAGGGGCTGGCGTCATCCTGATTCTCATGGGGACGGCCATGGTCACGGGCCAGTTGACCGACTTTGCCTGGTGGCTGCTGGAGGTGTTTCCCATCCTCGGCAGGATCGGCTAGCTGGCGGTACTCACCTAGAAAATTTGCGCGTTCGATCACTCAGTATCGAGCCCGGTAGAGATCGTTGACCGCGATCAACAAACTACTTCGCGATTGGCGCTTAGCTTGAGCATCGGTTTAGGCCTGTCTGGCTCAAGACCATGTCCTTCGTTGGAGACACCACGATGAACGCTAAGCGGTTTACCTCTCTGGCCTTAGGTATATCCCTTGCAGCACACCTGAGCCTTGCCCTGGCAAACCCGACTGGCAGCGTCTACACCGCCAACGAGCGGGCGGCGTCCATAAGCCAGGTAGACCTCGATACAGGCGTGATCAGCACGGTCGCCTTGCCGATTTCCCCGCACAACGTGCAGGTGTCACCCGATGGCAGCTTGCTTTTGGTCGTTGGGATATCCGGACATGCCGGACATTCGAGTGGTGAAAAGGCCAGTGGGCAGTTGCTGGTATTCAGTACCGCCGGGCTGGATAGACCGCAGTTCAGCCTGCCAGCCGGCAATCACCCGGCTCATGTGGTCACTGACTCTACTGGGCAGCGCGCCTTTGTTACCGATTCCGCCGCCAACCGGGTGCGGGTTTTCGACTTGAAAAAGCAGGTCGAACTACCTGGCATTCCGACTGGGCGCTATCCCCATGGGCTGCGCTTGAGCCCAGATGGCCAAACGCTCTACGTCGCCAATATGCGGAGCGACAGCGTCTCGCTTATCGATGTCACCACGCTCAAGGAGACCGCGCAAATTCCAGTGGGTAACGGTCCTGTCCAGGTGGGCTTTGCCCCCGACGGCCGCCTGGCGTTCGTGTCGCTCAGTGCAGCGAACCAGCTCGGCATCATCGACACAGCCGAGCGCGAGGTGATCGGCAAGGTTGATGTGGGCCGTACGCCGATCCAGATGATGGCCACCGTTGATGGTCGCCAGGTCTATGTGGCGAACCAAGGCAGTGGCCAGAACCCGGACGATCGAGTCTCCATCGTCGATCCCCAAACACGCAGCAGCATTGGCACCGTGACCACCGGCCGGGGCGCTCATGGTGTGGCCATCAGCACAGATGGCGCTTATGTGTTTGTCAGCAATATTGAAGCGGGCACCGTATCCGTAATTGATACGAACAGCCGCAAGGTCGTTGGCACACACAAGGTCGGCGCTGGCCCGAACGGGATCAGCTACAAGCCGCCGAAAGCCGAATAGCCCTTCGATCTGCCGTGGGGATGGCACCAAAACCAAGTCTTGTGGCAAAGACGGGGTCGTTTAAACGAAGTTCGAGCGACCTGACTACGACTCAACCGATAGCCGTGATGCTGCGGCTACCGCACAAATTTTCGAGCATGGTTAAGGAGATGATGATGTCTAAGATTCGCAATGTACTGATCGGGCTCTGCATGGCTGCTGCGTCTGCGGGGGCCATGGCGCAAAACACCGATGAACACTCGGCGCATCACCCGGCCAATGCCTCTGGTTCAGAGGCCACTGAGAAGATGCCCCCTGCCCAGCAAATGGACAAAGGGCAAATGGCGGCGATGGACCAGCACATGAAGGCCATGCAAGCCATGCACGAAAAGATGGCTGCAGCGAAAACCCCGGAAGAGCGTCAGGCGCTGATGGCCGAGCATATGACGCTGATGAAGGGCGGCATGGCCATGATGAAGTCCATGGGTGGTGGAATGTCGGGTATGGGTGGAATGCAAGGCGGCAAGGGTATGGACGGTGATATGGCCGCATGTCAGCAGATGATGGAGAAGCGCATGGACATGATGGAATCCATGATGCAGATGATGATGGACCGCAAGCCTCCCACACCGTCGAAGTAGCACTTCACCATGCCGAGGAGACGCTATGAACCATCATTCCGATGAACACGGTTCGCCACCCAGCTTCTGGACTTCACGTTACGCAATCGGTCTCGTGGTGATAGGTGGAGTCGCCGTCTATTTCCTGCTGACCGAGCACCTCGTCCATGTTGTCGGCGCCCTACCGTTTCTGCTGTTGCTCGCCTGCCCGCTGATGCATGTCTTCATGCACCGAGGACACGGTGGGCACCATCACCAAGGCCAGAGCAACTCTGCCGCCTCCGGGAAGCCCGATACCCGTAAACCGGGAGATCCCTTATGAACCATGGTGAATCCGCATATGGTCTCTGGGCGCTGGTTTTCATCAATTCAGCGATCTTCATAATGTTTGCATTCAGTTTCTTCAAACCCGCGACGGCAAGAGACTGGAGGAGCTTCGGCGCGTTTTCTGCGTTCATCGTCGCCCTGTTCGTGGAGATGTATGGCTTCCCCCTGACGATTTATCTGATGTCAGGCTGGCTGCAGTCCAAGTTCCCCAACCTCGATCTGCTTTCCCACGACTCTGGGCATCTGTGGTCGACGTTGTTGGGTGACACGGGCAATCCGCATTTCAGTGCGCTGCACATTGCGAGCTACGTGTTCCTGGGCTTCGGCTTCTATCTGCTTTCGGCCGCGTGGAACGTGCTCTATCACGCGCAACGCCGTCACTCTCTCGCCACAGCTGGGCCCTACGCGTGGGTCCGGCATCCTCAGTACGTAGCCTTTGTGCTGATCCTCCTGGGCTTTCTGCTTCAGTGGCCAACCCTTCTGACTCTGGCGATGTTCCCTGTGTTGCTGGTGATGTACGGGCGCTTGGCGGTTACCGAAGAGAGGGATATGCGCAAGGAATTCGGCGCTGCCTACGACGCATATGCCCGTGCTACACCTAGGTTCATTCCGCGCTTTCGAGATAGGTTCAGTGCGGGTCAGGGAGGCTGAAGCATGGGGCAGGAAAGCTTCGATCTGAATCACACAAGAGCCACGACACACAGAGGAATCCGGTGTGAGAGTTCCATAAACGAGCAGACTAGGCCTCTGTCGGGAGCAAGGGGCGAACGCGAGCGCCAAAAATGGGCAACTTAGAGCCCTCGATCAACCTCGGCGAACGCTTTCCAAGCCTTACAGAATCGTAATAGTTAGCCCCCAGAACCCGGTCTAAACTGCCCCACATGCAACGCTACCTGCGCCTGTGTCTGTTTCTGCTGTTTAGCTTTGCGCTTCCTTTCAACGGGATGGCGGGCGAACAGTCGCCGTCGGCGCCCTGCCCGATGAAGTCCGCGAGCATGAGCAAAGTGATGTACACGGGCGCGGACTGCTGTCACGGCAATTCCGATAATGGCAAGCTCTGCAAGCCTGGCATGGAATGCAAGACCGTCAGCATCCTGCAGGTGAGATTCCTGAAGCCTGTTTTGGACCTGGCTTTCCCCGTAGCAACGACCTCCATCAGCGATTTCCTGCCTGAACGAACGCCATCCAGCATCTGGCATCCCCCCTGCGTTTGATTCCTGTTCCCTACTGACTGCCGCCCTACTCACGCGGCGCAGCTAATCTCCGTTCGTGCCGTAAGCCGCGCAGCGGAGCTTCACAGGAATCGTGACGATGAACCCCACACGCTATCGCACAGGCTGGCCAATCGCCGCCATGGTGGCATCTGTAATTGGCGCACCCAGCCACGCCGCCGACTTGACCCTCGATGAAGCCTTGCGGCTGGCCGAGGACAACGCTCCATCTCTCGCCGCCCAGACGTACAAACTGCAAGCCGCCAGCAGTGCTGCCATTCCTGCCGGTGAACTGCCGGACCCAAAATTGATTCTCGGCGTGCAGAACTACCCCGTTGGCGGCGCCGACCGCTGGTCCCTCAAGGAAGACTTCATGACCATGCAGATGGTTGGGGTCATGCAAGAAATGCCCAACGGCGACAAGCGTCGGGCGCGCAGTGAGGTCGCCAATGCAGCCGTAGATCGCGCTGCCGCGGATGGCCGCATTGAGCGTCTGAAGATTCGCCAAGGCACTGCTGAAGCCTGGATCACCCGTTATTCGGTGGAGCGCAAGCAAGCGCTCTTTGGCGAGTTGTTCCGGGAGAATCGGCTCCTGGCCACCACGGTGAACGCGCAAATTGCCGGGGGACGGGCCCAGGCAGCGGATGCGGTGACCGCGAAACAGGAGGCGGCCCAACTCGCCGAGCAGGAGGACGAACTGGTTCGCCAGCGGGCCGTGGCACGTGCTGCGCTGCGCCGCTGGATCGGCCCGGCCGCGGACGAGCCCTTGGTCGGCGAACTGCCAGTCTGGCCGATTACGGCTGCGGAATATGCCGGCAAGCTGGAGCGGAATCCTGAGCTGGCAGCTTATGCGCACATCACCGGCGAGGCCGAAGCCAAAGTGCGAGAGGCAGAGGCGGAGAAGAAGCCCGACTGGAGCTGGGAGGTCGACTACCAACGCCGGGCCCGTGAGTTTGGCGACATGGTGAGCGTGGAGTTCACCTTCGACCTACCGCTGTTTCCAGGGTCCCGGCAGAACCCCACGATCGCTGCCCGCCGTGCCGAACTCAACCAACTGGAGGCAGAGCGCGAGGCTCGTACACGGGAAAGCGCCCAGCAACTGGAAGCGGACCTTGCTGAATACGAGCGCCTGAATCGCTCGGTCCGTCGCAGCCAGGACAGCCTGCTGCCGCTGGCGAAAGAGAAGGTCGACCTGACCACGGCCAGCTACCGCGCCGGCACGGGCGACCTGTCCTCCGTTATTGCGGCGCGCCGCGAGCTGATTGAGGCACGTCTGAATCACATCGACGTCGAGGGCCAGCGTGCCCTGACCGGCGCCAGGCTCCACTTCACCTACGGGGAGATTCACCAATGAGCGCACAATTCTGGAAAGGTGCGCTGCTGAGCGGCCTCTCGGTCGCCCTGGGGTTAGCAGGCGGTTACTGGTACGCCTCCTCCGGCATGGACGACGCTTCCAACGCTACAGCCGAGCACGCCACCGGCGCTCAGGACGGACGCAAGGTGCTGTACTGGTACGACCCCATGAATCCGCAGCAGAAGTTCGACAAGCCGGGTAAGTCGCCCTTCATGGACATGGAGTTGATGCCCAAGTATGCCGACGAAGGCGCCGACAGCACCGCCATTAGCATTGACCCCAGGCTGACGCAGAACCTGGGAGTGCGACTGGCCACCGTCACTCGCGGCCCCCTTGCCAAGAGCCTGGATGTGGTCGGTGTGCTGGCCCTCAACGAACGTGAGGTTGCGGTAGTCCAGGCACGTGCTGGCGGCTTCGTCGAGCGGGTCTACGCCCGGGCGCCAGGGGATGTACTCAAAGCCGGGGCGCCGCTGGTGGACCTGTTGATCCCGGACTGGGCCGCCGCCCAGGAAGAGTTCCTTGCACTGAAACACAACGGCGATGCCGCTCTGTTGGCAGCGGCACGTCAGCGCCTGCAACTCCTGGGCATGCCGGTGGCACTGATCAGCCAGGTCGAACGCAGCGGCAAGTCCCGACCAGTTCTGACGTTGAGCAGTCCGATTGGTGGCGTCATCCAGGAACTGGACGTGCGCACCGGCATGACGGTGGCGGCCGGCACCAATCTGGCCCGGATCAATAGTCTGAGCAGCGTCTGGCTGACCCTTGCCGTCCCAGAATCAGAAGCTGGCTCGATTGCGCAAGGCCAGACGGTCGAAGCACGCCTGCCGGCCTTTCCTGGCGAAGTGCTCGCCGGGACAGTCGATGCGATTCTGCCAGAAACCAACCCGGACAGCCGCACGCTGCGGGTACGGGTCGAATTACCCAATCCCGATGGCCGCCTGCGCCCCGGCCTGACGGCCCAGGTCCGTTTGAATCGTTCTACCGCGCAGAGCGTCCTGTGGGTGTCCAGCGAAGCCGTCATGCGCACGGGCCGCCGCGCTTTGGTCATGCTTGCCGAGGACGGCGGTCGCTACCGGCCGGTGGAGGTCCGGCTGGGGCCGGAGAGCGCCGGTCGCATCGTGGTGACCCAAGGGCTCACGGAGGGCCAGCAGGTGGTCGCTTCCGGGCAATTCCTGCTGGATTCCGAGGCCAGCCTCAAGGGCCTGACCGCGCCCACCGAAAGCAAACCCACCTCCACTGCCGCCCCCGTGCGGGACGAAGCCGAGGCGCAGGTCATGGCGATCGACGCTGCCAGCATTACCCTGGCCCATGGGCCATTCGAGACAGTGGGCATGCCGGGCATGACCATGGCCTACCCGCTGGCCGATCCCACCCTGATGGTTGGCATCAAGGCTGGTGACAAGGTCCGTGTCACGGTGCGCCAGACCGACAGTGGTCTGGTGGTCGAGCGCGTTGAGAAGCTCGGAGGCCAGCCATGATTGCCGTGCTGATTCGCTGGTCGGTCGCCAACCGCTTCCTGATCATACTGGCCACCCTGTTCGCCACCGCTTGGGGCGTCTGGTCGGTGCAGAACATGCCGATGGATGCGCTGCCCGACCTCTCCGACGTCCAGGTGATCATCCGCACACCTTATCCGGGCCAGGCGCCACAAATTGTCGAGAACCAGGTCACCTATCCGCTGGCGACCACCATGCTTTCGGTCCCGGGGGCGAAAACGGTGCGGGGCTATTCCTTCTTCGGAGACAGCTTCGTTTATGTGATTTTCGAGGATGGCACCGACTTGTACTGGGCCCGTTCCCGCGTGTTGGAATACCTCAGCCAGATCCAGAGCCGCCTGCCGGCCACCGCGAAACCGGCGCTGGGTCCGGATGCCACTGGGGTTGGCTGGATCTTCCAGTACGCCCTGGTGGACCGCAGCGGTAGGCACGACCTGGCGCAATTGCGCGCCTTGCAGGACTGGTTCCTCAAGTTTGAACTGAAGACCCTGCCCAACGTCGCTGAGGTGGCCACCGTAGGTGGCATGGTCAAGCAATACCAGGTGGTGCTCGATCCGGTGCGTCTGGCCAGTCAGGGCATCACCCAGGATGCAGTGATCGAGGCCATCGGCAAGGCCAACCAGGAAACCGGGGGCGCCGTGCTGACCCTGGCTGAAGCCGAGTTCATGGTACGCGCCACCGGTTACCTGAAATCGCTGGACGATTTCCGCGCCGTGCCGCTCAAACTCGTCAACGGCAGTGTACCGGTCACCCTCGGAGACGTGGCAACCATTCAGCAAGGGCCGGAGATGCGTCGCGGAATTACCGAGTTAGATGGCCAGGGCGAGACGGTCGGCGGAGTGGTTATCTTGCGCAGCGGTAAGAACGCTCGCGAGACCATCGCCTCAGTGAAAGCCAAGTTGGACGAGCTTCAGAAAAGCCTGCCGGCCGGCGTGGAAATCGTGACGACCTACGACCGTAGCCTGTTGATTGATCGCGCGGTGTCAAACCTCAGCCACAAGCTGCTGCTGGAGTTCATCGTGGTCGCTTTGGTCTGTGCAGTGTTCCTCTGGCACATACGCTCCTCGCTGGTGGCGATCATCTCTCTACCGATCGGCGTGCTCATCGCCTTCATCATCATGCAGAAGCAAGGGATCAACGCCGACATCATGTCCCTGGGCGGGATCGCCATTGCCATCGGTGCCATGGTGGACGCCGCGGTGGTGATGATTGAGAACGCCCACAAGAAGATTGAGGCGTGGCATGCCGAACACCCAGGCGAGGAGCTGAAGGGCCCGCAGCACTGGCACGTGATGACCGATGCCGCCGCCGAGGTCGGGCCGGCGCTGTTCTTCTGCCTGCTGATCATCACCCTGTCCTTTATCCCGGTGTTCACCCTGGAGGCGCAGGAGGGCCGCCTGTTCGGACCATTGGCCTTCACCAAGACCTACGCCATGGCGACAGCTGCCGGGCTGTCGGTGACCTTGGTTCCGGTGCTGATGGGCTACTGGATTCGTGGGCGCATTCCCAAGGAAGAGCAGAACCCGCTGAATCGCGGGCTGATCCGAATTTACGAGCCCGCACTGGAGTGGGTGCTACGCAATCCCAAACTGACCTTGGTGGTGGCTGTAGTGGTCTTTGTCAGCGCCCTGTGGCCGATCTCACGGTTGGGCGGTGAGTTCCTCCCCCCCCTAGACGAAGGCGACTTGCTCTACATGCCCTCGGCACTGCCGGGCCTGTCCGCACAGAAGGCCAGCCAGCTGCTTCAGGTGACCGATCGCCTGATCAAGACGGTACCGGAAGTCAAACACGTCTTTGGCAAGGCAGGCCGTGCTGAGACGGCCACCGACCCGGCGCCATTGGAGATGTTCGAGACCACTATCCAGTTCAAGCCGCGCGAAGAATGGCGCGCGGGCATGACCCCGGAAAAGCTGGTGGAAGAACTGGACCGGGTGGTGAAAGTGCCGGGACTGACCAACATCTGGATTCCACCGATCCGCAACCGTATCGACATGCTTGCCACCGGGATCAAGAGCCCGATTGGGGTTAAGGTCGCCGGCCCCAACCTGGCTCACATCGATGCCGTTACGCAGGCAGTGGAACAGGTCGCCAAGACGGTACCTGGTGTCAGCTCGGCGCTGGCCGAGCGCCTCACCGGCGGACGTTACGTCGATATCGACATCGACCGCCAGGCCGCCGCGCGCTATGGACTAAACATCGCTGACGTCCAGTCCATAGTGGCAAGTGCCATCGGCGGCGAGAACATCGGCGAAACCATCGAAGGTCTGGCGCGCTTCCCGATCAGCGTGCGCTACCCACGGGAGTGGCGGGATTCGCCAGAGGCTCTGGAGCAGCTGCCGATCTTCACTCCGCAGGGCCTGCAAATCACCTTGGGCATGGTGGCCAGGATCAAGACCACTGACGGTCCACCCATGTTGAAAAGCGAAAATGCCCGGCCCTCCGGCTGGGTCTACATCGACGTGCGTGGTCGGGATATCGCCTCGGTGGTGGCCGACCTGCGCCAGGTCGTCAGCGAACAGGTCGAGCTAAAACCGAGGATGAGCCTCACCTACTCGGGGCAGTTCGAGTTTCTCGAACGGGCCAATGCCCGGCTCAAGCTGGTGGTGCCGGCCACGCTGCTGATCATCTTCGTCCTGCTTTACTTGACCTTTGCCCGTTTCGACGAGGCCTTGCTGATCATGGCCACCTTGCCCTTCGCCCTGACCGGCGGAATGTGGTTCCTCTATGTGCTCGGCTACAACCTGTCAGTGGCCACCGGCGTCGGCTTCATTGCCTTGGCCGGCGTCGCCGCCGAGTTCGGCGTGATCATGCTGCTCTACCTGAAGAATGCCTGGGCCGAACGCGAAGACGCCGGCGACGTTACTGAGGAGGGTCTGCTCGCAGCGATTCGCGAAGGCGCCGTGCAACGTGTGCGACCGAAGGCGATGACGGTGGCGGTGATCATCGCCGGCCTGCTGCCGATCCTCTGGGGCAGCGGTACCGGCAGCGAAATCATGAGCCGCATTGCCGCGCCCATGGTCGGCGGCATGGTGACCGCGCCCTTGCTATCGCTGTTCGTGCTGCCGGCCGCCTACTACCTGATGCGGCGTCGGCACCTACACCCTCACGTGAACAGTCGCCGCGCAGTTTCTGCGCGACCTTAGGTAGGGACAAACCAACTGCAGGAAGCAAAAGTTCTTCCTGCAGTTGGGGTTGTAATTTCGACTTTATTTACTTCCAATGCTGCTCGAATTTTAATATCCAGCAACAACAAGAACCCGGCGGATTACCGCTTGCCTCCTATATCTGCCTGTTTCTGGCATGTCGCTTACCAAAATGTAATTTTCGCCTCAGCTTGATGACAGGTGGATTTTCTAGCATTCCAGTGGGCAAACCGAAATTAAGGTGAATGGAATGAAAACAATCCAAACAGTCATGGCGATATCGCTTCTGGCAGTTTCATCCTTGACATTGGCTGAAGGCGGGGCTGATCGGGTATTTGGGAGAATGCTTCAGTCCAATGAGAAAGCCATGGCGCAGTATGCTGAAGCACAAGGTAAAGCTGCGCCGGAAGTACGACACTACAAGTACGGGATGAATCTGGACATCGCCAAGGTGGTCAGCGTCACGCCCAGCAGCAGTGCCTGCGGCGTAGGGCCAGCCCGTATGACTTATGAGGATTCCCGGGGCGAACTGCACACAATTGAGTATCGCGTTCAAGGCTTTGGTTGCCCCCATGGCGGCTGATAAATGAGTCATTTCGAGCTCGACTTCCTTACTTTTCACTGACAGAAAAGTAATTTTGAAGTCATCTTGGCGTTAGTTGGCGTGTGGAACCATGTCCGTGGTGCGTATCAGCGGACTGAGCGCACCACTTGTTCTTAATAAGAAACCAGTAATAGAAGAACTGCCAATCACGCCAGGAGTACAAAATGAACAACAAGAGCCTGTTTGGCCTATCGCTCATTGCGTTGGGTATCGGCGTTGGGCACGGCGCAATGGCCGATGAGCCAAAACCAGAAGGCTTCATTGAGGGCAGCAGCCTCACCATCCTCCACCGCAACCTTTACTTCAATCGCGATTTCCGCAAAGGGCAGTCGAGTCGCACCGGTAACGGCTTTTCCGAAGAGTGGGCCCATGGAATCATGGGCCGGTTCGAGTCCGGCTTCACCGAAGGTACCGTAGGCGTTGGTATCGATGCATTCGCCATGCTGGGGATCAAGCTCGACTCGGGTGACGGCCGATCCGGTGCCGGCGGTTCGGTTGACGTCATGCCCTACAACAGCGCTGGTCAACCCGAGGATGATTACTCCAAGGTCGGGGGTGCGGTTAAAGCCCGCTACATGGATACCGTCATCAAAGCCGGTAATGTGTTCCCGGTGACACCGGTGGTGCAATACGGCGATTCGAGGCTGCTTCCGGAAAGTTTCCGGGGGATCACCCTGGCCAACACCAGCATCGAAGGACTGACCCTGCAGGGTGGGCGCCTGCATGCGATGAGCCAGCCCAACTCCAGCAGCATGCGGGATGGTTTTGCAACCTTCTACGCCGGCGAGGTGGACTCGCCCTGGATCGCCTACTTCGGCGGCGACTACTCGGTGAATGACAACGTTGCCGTCAGCCTCTACACCAGCCGCCTCAAGGATGCCTGGAACCAGTACTACTTCGGCACCACGCTGAGCTATCCGCTGGCGGATGACGTGGCGCTGATCGGTGGGTTCAACTATTACAAGGCTGTTGACGAGGGCAAACAGCTGCTCGGCAGCTTCGACAACAACATCTGGAGCGGCAAGGCCGGAGTGAAGTTCGGCGCCCACAGCGTCATCGTGGCCTATCAGCGCAACAACGGTGACGATGACTTCGATTACCTGCGGCAGTCCGATTCGATCTACCTGGACAACTCCATCCAGTACAGCGACTTCAACTCGCCGAAGGAGCAATCCTGGCAGGTCCGCTACGACCTGGACATGGAATCCTTTGGCGTCCCCGGCCTGAGCTTCATGACCCGCTATGCGCAGGGCTGGGACGCGGATTACACCAATGCCAACGCTGTCTACATGCGCCGGGATGCCAATGGCGATCCGCTGACTAATCAGAAGCGCTGGGAGCGGGATATCGAGGCCAAGTACGTGGTCCAAACTGGCTCGCTCAAGGACCTGTCCTTCCGTATCCGCCAAGCCACCACGCGCGCCACCGACTTTGAATCGGACCTCGATGAGTTCCGGCTGATCGTCGAATATCCGCTTGAAGTGTTGTAAGTGACACTGGGTGATCTGTTCGCAAGGCGTTCACCCCGATCCGTCACCATTACCTCCATTGTGCTCCCTTGGAGGTAATTCTCGGCGCCTGCGGGCGCCTCTTTTTCTTCCGGCGAAACGTTCACCTGGGATGACGGCTCAATCCGTGCTGCTCCGTGGACCTGATTAGACGGCCACGTTGAACGACGCTACAAGCTCACTGGCGAATGCCCAGCGGGCGGTTGGTTCCTAGGTTGCCTGAGACGCAAAGAGCCTGCATCCGCCGATCAAGGCCATCCCGAAAAACACATGAGTCAACAAGGTGTCCCAGCCCCGCACTTGCGTGAACCACGGATAGAGCGCGGTAAATGCATACAAGTTGAGGCCGTACAGCAGTACGCCATAGAGTCCGCCTGCTACGAGGGCGACTGGCGTGGTGGGTCGGTAGGCGAAGAGCATGGCGATGGCGGCGTAGAGGATGGACAGGCCGAAATGAATCAGTGTCGCGACCATCAGGATGTCCCAGCGCCACGCGGGTACTGTCACCAGAATCGAAGGGCCCAGGACGATCGCTGCGGTTAGCCGCGCATCCCGTAGCAGCGTCGGCAGCAGCGGCGTGCCGCCCATCCACCACATGAGTATTTGCACCGCGGTCGCCAAAATGCCCGCCGTAATGCCCGTCACCCCTGCAACCACGTGCGACGGCTGCGCATGCAGAGGACCAAGCAGCTTGAAAGGCGGCGCCGCACGACCACCACCCCGCCCCAGCCAGCCAGTTGCACTGTGGGAACGTGTGGCCGAGGTTCTGAGTCGCGCATGCAGGTGTTTGGCCAGGCCCATGCCGCCCTTGTGCATGAGGGCGCCGTGGCTCCAGCGAAAGATGGGTTCCGCCATCGGGCTGAGCAGGTTCATCCAGCGCTCGGTGGTACGCACCCGCCAGTCGAAGCACAATGTGGTCAGTCCTGCTTCTTGGCTGAAGTGCCAGCAGCCGATTCCTTCGAGGTCCCCTTCAACCCGCCCCTCCAGCAGGCGCAGGCGCTCCACCCGGGTCACCCGTGAGACAAATTCCAAACGGTAGGGCAGCGCGCTTTTCCAGACATAGCGCTGCCGCGCCCCCAGACCGTCGGCATTTCCGCGATCCAGGGTCTCGACGCACTGAACACCTTGCCACCAGGTCGGCCAAGCTTCGGCGTTATAGATCGCATCCCACACGGATTCGAGGGGGGCTTCGAGCTGCCATCGCGTGACCAGGTGGTAGTGATAACAATCCCGTCCGGCCATGCTCAATCCGCCCGTTCAAGGGGTGAAAAAGTCCTCGGCGAATCGGACGCCGATCGCCACGTCGGTCAGGTCAACGGTCTCCATCAGCTTGTTCTCTACGTCAAAGCTCTTGACCCTTAGCGGGAACAAACTGTCTTGTGCCAACCAGACTTGAAAACGATGAACGCCGGCAACGCTGACGGCGACTGCGCCGACAATCTCGATGCCAACTGCAGGATGCCCAGACACGACGGCAGCGCCCAGGGCGACCACGTTGCCACGTGCACGCAGCGCGACGAGATTATCCAGCAAGACCCCCACATCGGAGCGATCGACCCGGTGGCCGCGGGGGCTAAGCACCAAAGGATTGTCCGGGGCCAGGGGGAGCGCTAAGGGATTATTCAGGCCGAATGGCCAGAGGCGAATACGACGCGCCTCGGGATCGTAGATCAGTACGGCGCCTCTGTGGGGCTCAGCGAACTCCATCCTGACCCACCCGGGCTTTCGGAAGAAATAACGTATGACCTGCCGCTCGCCGTTAGCCGCCATCGAGCGCACAGTGGCTTGATAGGTGCTCAGTTCCTGGAAGCGAATGACCGCGTCGGCAAGTGGGTCAGCCATGGCTTCACCGATAAGTAGCGCAATGAGCAGAGCACGCCATCGCACTGGCTACTCCTTGACCTCAAGCACGCCGGCCATACCGCGCTCGCGATGACTCTTGAAGAACAGCAGCCGATTGGGGCACTGGAACAGGTATTTCCCTGCCGGCAATTCAAAGCGCAGAACTTTCGTCGTCTCATTGATCGGCACATCCGCCAGAGATCTTCCGTCGACGGTTTCCAAGACGAACCGGTGCGGGATTATGCCGGCCTCCACGCGCACGGCCAGCTCTAAGGGGCGGCCCGCTTTGACAACGACATGGTCAGGCTGGAAGAAATAGCTGCCACCGACGATAGCCACCCGTTGCAGGTCATCTGCAGCTGCACGCGCAGGCGAGACGCTGTCGGTCGCCCCGGTAGCCACCGCGGCAGGCGAAAGCAAGGCGACGACAATGACACCCTGAAGTAACTTGGCGGGTATTCTCGCGACCCGCTGGTCGTGCACGCGAAAAGATATGACGGAGAGGACACGGAGCCAGCGTCCTGAAGCCTGAGCCAGGGCCGCACTATCGGTCTCTGCGCAACGGAACACTGGTCGCGACATTGGCTGCAGAGCCTCCGGGACAATGTTGTTGCTGTGCCGATCTTCCGCTGAGTCCTGAACTCATCATGGAACATCGAGCACCCACTTAGAGTTTAGAGCAGTGCTGCCGCGGGGTGAGGGGGAGCAAAAATGGAAATCCCGGCCAACCTGATGGCTGGCCGGGCGTGCCGCTCGGACTCGAAGTTACTGGGCCGGGTAGTCGGCGATTACCTGGTCGGTACCCGCCTGGGTCAATCCGATGACCTGATAGGCGTCTTGTTTCCCGCCCACTTCCATGCCGGGAGAACCTGCCGGCATCCCCGGGACGGCAATGCCTCGCAGATCAGAGCGCTTGCTGAGCTCGACGACTTGCGCAGCCGGGACATGACCCTCGATGAATTTGCCGTCAATCACCGCGGTATGGCAGGACGCCAACCGTGGAGCGACGCCGAGGCGCTGCTTGACTGAGGCCATATCCGACTCGACATGATCGATCACCTTGAAACCATTGGCTTCCAGGTGCTCCACCCATTTTTTGCAGCAGCCGCAACTGGCGCTACGGTGGACATCAACTGTTAGGGATTCCGCAGCCTGGGCGGCAGAAACCATGAACAGCGAAGCGAGTGCGACAAGTCGCAAAGCTCGATGAGACTTAGCTTTCATGGACGTGCTCTTTGCCATCGGCATGGGTGTGGGTTTTCGGCGCCGGTGCTGCTTCGTCTTGCGCCTGCTCCATCTCGTGATGGTTAGCCTCGCCTTCTGCGCCGCCATGGTGACCGGTACCACCCTGGGCGGCCGGTTCAGCCGCATGATGGTCCGCTTGCTGGCTGGCCGACTCACCGGCGTGGTGATCTTCAGCAGCCTGTCCGGCGCCATGGTGATCATCGCCTGCCTGGCTCGCCGCCTCACCGCCATGGTGATCATCGCCTGCCTGGCTCGCCGCCTCACCGCCATGGTGATCTTCGCCCGCGGACACATTGTCGCCGTGCTGGCCTTCGTGGTTGTGCATCTGGGTTTCACCGCCGCCGTGCTGGTGGCCGCTGCTGCTGGCCACTAGCGTGCGGTACTGCTCTGCGTCCAGGGAAGGAAGCTGCTGCAGGAACGCCACCATGCCCCAGATGTACTGATCACCCATGCTCTTGCCCCAGGCCGGCATGCCCGTGGCCTTGATGCCATGCTTGATGATCCAGAAGGCGTTGGCCGGATTGCCATCCACGCCCACCTTGGTCAGGTTAGGCGGTGCTGGATAGAGACTCTGGCTCAACTCGGTCTGAGCCACGCCGGGAGCGAGGTGGCAACCAATACACATGGAGTTGTAGTTACCAGCGCCGGCGCGAATCAGCGCCTCATCATTCAGGTTCGGCACTTCGAGATCTCGTGCACGCACCGCGATCGAACGCTCCCGGACCATCGTCAGGAAGGCGTGAACTGGGGCTAGGTGGGGATCGTCAGCGCCTACGTTGACGACACCAAAATAGGCGACGCCCATGATTCCAACAAAACCCACAGTGCTCGCAATGGCTAACGTCTTAATTGTTCTTTTCATGTCAGACTCTCAAAACCACATCCGGATACCTGCAACAAAGCGTGCCTCGTCTACGTCCTCACCGTCGTCGCGCAGCATGTCGGCGGTGTTGCCGTAGGAGCGGCTCCAGGTGACACCGATGTACGGGGCAAACTCGCGGAGGATTTCGTAGCGCAGGCGCAGACCGACTTCCGTGTTGGCCAGTCCCGAACCAACGCCACGCTCGTGATCGTTCTTGCCGTAGAAATTCATTTCTGCGGTCGGCTGTAGGATCAGCCGATTGGTGAGCAGAATGTCGTAGTCGCCTTCCAACCGCGCAGCGGTCTGGCCATTTTCGCCAACGAAAGCGGTAGCTTCGGCCTCGAACGCGTAGAGCGCCATACCTTGGAGACCGAAGGCACCCCAGGTTTGTGGCGACCCGGGTTTGAAGTCCTGGCGAACACCGGTGACGACATCCCACCAAGGGCCGATGGAGTGCCCCCAGAGCGCCTGAACTTCGGCCTCTTCGGTCACCCCGTTAGTACGCTCACCTTCCGACCGCAGCCAGAGGCGGTCGACGTCGCCACCAATCCAGCCAGAAGCATCCCAACTGAGCACGCTGCCCTCGTCGGCGTCCTGATACTCCAGTTGGTCGAGCAGGAAGAAGGTGTTGACCTTGCTGTCATGAATGCCGTGTCCCGGCAGCGGGGGGAAGGCCGCTTCGCGATCGGCATCGGTCAGAACCGGAATAGGCGTCCGACTGGTCGTGGTGGGGGCCGTCTCCGCCGAACCTTGGTCCATCTTGCCGTGATCCATGCCCTGCATCTGGTCATGGTTCATTTTACTGTGATCCATGCCCTGCATCTGGTCATGGTTCATCTTGCTGTGGTCCATGCCCTGCATCTGGCCATGGTCCATCTTGCTGTGGTCCATTTCCTCAGCAGCAGTTGCCAGGCCTGCGCTCAGGGCGCTGAGCGAGACAACCAACGCCAGAGCGGATGGAGCTGAAATCCTAGTGATCATGGTCCTGGCTCGCTTTAGCCTTGTCCGTGTTGTGCTCGTGCTTCATCGAGCCGTGATCGTTCATCTTGCTGTGGTCCATACCGTCATGGTCCATCGACTTCATCTTGCTGTGATCCATCTGCCCGTGGTTCATCTGGCTATGGTCCATTTGCTGCGCGTCAGCCACCTGGCCCTTCTGGTGGTCGGCGTGAGTCTTCTCACCTGCCATCGCGGCGGGTACCAGCAGGGCTGCCATCAAGGTTACGGACAGAACACTGCCACCGAAGGTTTTGCGCTTCATGAATTTGCTCATTGAAAGTCTCCTTTACTCGTCCACACGGACTTCACGGAACATGCCCATTTCCATGTGGAACAACAGGTGGCAGTGATAGGCCCAACGACCCAAGGCGTCCGCTGTAACGCGGTAGCTGCGCTTCGAGCCGGGCGGCATGTCGATGGTGTGCTTGCGCACTATGAAATTGCCGTTCTCATCCTCCAGGTCGCTCCACATGCCGTGAAGGTGGATGGGGTGAGTCATCATGGTGTCGTTGACCAGGGTGATGCGGACGCGCTCGCCATACTTGAGGCGCAGCGGTTCAGCATCGGAGAATTTGATGCCGTCGAACGACCAGGAGAATTTCTCCATGTGGCCGGTCAGGTGCAGTTCAATGGTGCGGCTGGGCTCTCGGCCATCCGGATCGATGAAGGTGCTGCGGAGATCGGAGTAAGTCAGCACACGACGGCCGTTGCCGCGCAAGCCAATCCCCGGATCATCCAACTTGTGGGTTGGGGTCATGGTCTGCATGTCGACCAACGGGTTGTCGGTTTCGGATGCCGGGTGGGCCTGCATCTGGCCACCCATGCCAGCCATCTTGCTGTGGTCCATACCGGCCATATCGCCCTGCATGGCGCTGTGGTCCATCCCAGCCATCTTGCTGTGATCCATGCCGGCCATGTCACCTTGCATGGTGCTATGGTCCATCCCAGCCATATTGCTGTGGTCCATACCGGCCATGCTGCCGTGATCCATACCACCCATGCTGCCATGGTCCATGCCCATGTCGCCCATGGCGATTAACGGGCGGGGATCAATCTCAGGCACGGGGGCACTCAGCCCGTCACGCACAGCCAGGGTCCCACGGGCGTAGCCGGTACGGTCCATGGACTGGGCGAAGATGGTGTAGGCCTGCTCGTTGGAGGGCTCGACGATAACGTCGTAGGTTTCCGCCACCGCAATGCGGAACTCATCGACGCTGACCGGCTTGACGTGCTGGCCGTCGGCGGCCACCACGGTCATTTTCAGCCCCGGAATGCGCACGTCGAAGTAGCTCATGCCTGAGCCGTTGATGAAGCGCAGACGAATCTTTTCGCCCGATTTGAACAGGCCGGTCCAGTTGCCATCCGGCGCCTGGCCGTTCATGAGATAGGTATAGGTGTAGCCGCTGACGTCGGCGAGATCGGTGGGGCTCATCTTCATCTCGGCCCACATCTTCCGGTCCGCCACGGTGGCGGCCCAACCTTTCTCGCTCACATCGTTGATGAAGTCACCAACGGTGCGCTTGTGGAAGTTGTAGTAGTCCGACTGTTTCTTCAGCTTGGCCATGACGCGAGCCGGGTTCTCGTCGGTCCAGTCACTCAGCATCACCACGTAGTCGCGGTCGTACTGGAACGACTCGGGTTCCTTCGGTTCGATCACGATGGGGCCGTAGACGCCGACCTGTTCCTGCAACCCGGAGTGGCTGTGGTACCAGTAGGTGCCGTTCTGGTGGACCTTGAACTTGTACTCATACATCCCGTCCGGGGCGATGCCGTGGAAGCTCAAGCCCGGCACGCCGTCCATGTTGGCCGGCAGGATGATGCCGTGCCAGTGAATGGAGGTGTCTTCGCTCAGGCGGTTGCGCACGCGCAGGGTGACCGTATCCCCCTCGCGCCAACGCAGAATCGGCCCAGGAATGGTGCCATTGATCGTCATGGCCGTACGCGCGGAGCCCGTGATGTTCACTGGGGTTTCACCAATGAACAGGTCGAATTCCGTACCGCTCAGCACAGTGGGCTGACCAGGGCTGGTCACCGCCCAGACAGGAGTGCGCCAAAGACCCAGTCCGCCCAGAATGCCGCCGGCGGCCAGGCCCTTGACGAAGGTTCGCCTTGAGGTTTTGCAATGCATGCCGTGTATGTCCAATCAGTCAATGGAGCCAGCGCGGAACAGCCAGCGTGATCAGGCAGCCGCACCAGGTGATTCCTACCCTCTAGTTGGCATGCCCGCGGTCGCCATCCTTGATGCACGCGCCCGCGAGCGTAGAAGCTGCCACATCCCAACCTTTCAGATGATTACATTTCTGTAAGGTTGGCCAACGCGCTCCCGACTCAGCAGTTGGCATGCTCAGCCGATTTGGCCTTTTCAGCGACCGACGACTCGGCCTTCTGCTGCTCCAGGCGGTAGGCTTCCATCGATGCCTGGGCGAGCTTGTCAGCCCGCGCCATGGTCCGATCACCGCCACCAGCGGCCATGGTGAAGGACGAGGCAGTCAAGGCAGCAACAATAAACAGGGCTTTCATGGATTTCATATGGTTTTCCTCAAATATGGACGGGGTAGCCCTGCATGTGCGGGCTGAGTGTCAGACTCGAAGTCACCTTAACCGCCCTGTGCTGTCAGCAACCTGAGCTGAACATTACAGTTCTGTAAGGTTGGCATTTCCTTCTTGTAGAGCCTCCCGCTTGCTCTGTAGTGTCCAGGGCATGCCGGGTAGAGACAGTCCTCAGCGCGCTCTGGCCGGCTGCCAGGCCCTCCAGTTGTCGCGTGCTGCGCCAGCAACGAAAGCCCGGCCGGACTCTGACCATCACCATGAGAGATAGCCTTATGTCGACCAAAACTACCGCCGCGACCGGTGCCGCGCTGGCCCTCGTTGCTGCAAGCCTGTTCGCAGCCCTGCCTGCACAAGCCGCTCAAGATGCCAAAACCGCTGACGTGAAGTGCTTCGGGGTGAATGCCTGCAAAGGCCAGAACGATTGCATGACCGCCAAGAACGCCTGCCAGGGGCAAGGCGCCTGCAAAGGCCAGGGTTTCAAGTTGATGCCCAAGGCCAAATGCGATGAAGCTGGTGGCCGGACCAGCGAGTGATGTCTTGCCGTGGGGAGTGCTCGTCACTCCCCCTTGGGAGTCCTGAATGAACGAGCGCAGCACTCTTGGGTTTGGGCTGGGCCTCCGTAGCGAGTACTACCACCAGATACTGGAGCAAGACCCCGCCATCGACTGGTTCGAGATCATCTCGGAAAACTACCTGGTCGGCGGCGGCAAGGCGCTCTACTTCCTGGACGCCATCAAGGAGCGCTACCCACTGGTCATGCACGGCGTTTCGCTGTCGATTGGCGGTCCCCACGCCATTGATCACGATTACCTGCGCCAACTGAAACTGCTCGCCGAGCGGGTAAACCCCCTCTGGATCTCTGATCACCTGTGCTGGAGTCGTGGCAACGCGCATCACCTACACGACCTGCTGCCGCTACCTTTCACTCGGGAAAGTCTGCTGCACGTCGCAGCTCGGATTCGCCTGGTGCAGGACATTATCGAGCGACCTCTCGTGCTGGAGAACGTATCGGCCTATGTGCAGTGGAACGAGTCAACGATGAGCGAAGCGACTTTCCTCCACGAACTGAGTGAGCTGACGGGCTGCGAGCTGCTCCTGGACGTCAACAATGTCTACGTGAGCGCCCGCAACCAGGGGTTTGACGCCTGGCAGTTCATCCAGAAACTGCCCCCGGAACGCATTCGTCAGATCCATCTGGCCGGTCACCGTGACTACGGCCACTACCTGATCGATACCCACGACCAACCGATCGCCGATCCGGTGTGGGACCTTTATGCGCGGACGATCGAGCACTTAGGCCCCCGGGCGACCTTGATTGAACGCGATGATGTCTTCCCCCCGCTGAACGATCTGCTGGACGAGTTGGAGAAAGCCCGGGCGGTCGCGGCCAGACGGTTGGAGGCTGCCGCATGCACCTGATTACCTTGCAACAGGCGTTCGAACGCTACCTACTGGACGGCGACAGCGCTGCGCCCGCTGAGCTGCTGCAACAGCTGCGCGGGAGCGAGGCGCTCTCGGCAGAAGATGGTCTGCGGGTCTATCACCATGCCTACCGGGCTCGGCTGCTGTCCGCACTTCGCGAAGACTTTCCCGCCATCCACTACTGGCTGGGCACCGAGGCCTTCGAACAACTGGCCCACGCCTACATTGACGCCTGGCCGCCACGGCATTTCAGCTTGCGCTGGCTGGGTGAGCAGTTTCCCGGGTTCATCAGCGATTTCCTCGCCGAACCCCAGGCATCGCAGCTACGAGAGCTGGCCGAGCTGGAATGGGCCTTCACGCTGGCCTTCGATGCGGTTGACGAAATGCCTTTATCGCTGCAGGACATGGCCACCTTCGGGCCGGAGGACTGGACCGGCCTGACGGTGCGGCTACACCCCAGCGTCTGCTGGCTCAATTTGAGTTCAAATGCGCTGGAGATCTGGAAAGCGGCCAAGGCCGAAACCGCTATTCCCGAATGCCAGAAGTTGGAACAAACGCTGACTTGCCTGGTCTGGCGACACGGACTGACCTGCCAATTCCGGACGCTCGACCCGCTGGAGGCCGCAGCGCTGCAGTTGATGGTGCGGGACCAGCTGTCGTTTGCCGATCTGTGCATCGCGCTGTTCGAAACGACCGGGGAACAGGCTCCCATGCAGGCCGCCACCTGGCTCAAGCAGTGGATTTCCGAAGAGCTGCTGATCAGGACAGGTGCTGCAGCGCAACCCGAATGAGTTGCAGAGCCGCCAGGTGTCCGGGATAAAACAGGTACCCCCAGCGCCGAACTGGCCAAATGGCGGGGGCAAATGCCTGACGAAGCAGCCAGAGTCCCGCCATCGGCGTAGCAAACGCGGTGATGAGGGGTGCCAACGTCTCTACCGTCAGTCCGCTATCAGCGAGCCATCGAGTACGGCTATTGGCCAACGCGGCCGTGGCCGCCGGGAGCAACCACCACCCCCAGAACCGCTGAAGGCTGAGAAGAATGGCGGCCGGCAATAGCACCCCGAATGCGCCATACATCAAACGTGAGTGCAGTGCGGTGGCGATCAGCAGCGTCGCCAGGGCCAGCCACGAGCTCGTGCGGTCGCGGTGGTGGATACCCCAAGCCACGAGCATCCCCAGCATCAGGGTTGGCATCACATTGAGCGTGCTGCTCAACGGCGAAAGCAACCGATAGGGCAACTCGGAGATCACGGAGAAGGCGATCAGCCAGCCCAGATAATGTACGTTGCTATCGGTGAACAGATCACCGGGACGGGAGCGAGCGACGTTGGTGGCGATTCCCAGGCAGAACAGCGGAAAGGCCATCCGGCCAACGACGAACAGCCAGTGCGCGTCTGGCCACAGATAGCGGAGGTGATCCATCAGCTTGGTCGCCATGGCGACCCACTTGATGAGATCCAGGCTGGCATTGCGCCTTGAGGCTACTGGCAGCTGCATCAGCGCAGTCATCCGGCCTGCGGGCCCAGGGCGACTGTCCCAGCCTTAAGCGTGAGAGTCACTGTCAGTACCGGCCCCTTTCGGGGCCGACCTGAAGCCAGGGCCACTAGGCTCTGGCCCGGGTGGGATAACCCAATGCCTGTACCAGCTCACTCACGCGCTCGGCTGCGACGACACTTTCAACACTCACCTTACCGGCAGCGCTATCGACCGTGACCGTGGCCTCCGAATCTGCTGCCTGGATGGCCTTGGTGATCTTGCTGGCACAACTGCCACAGCCCATACCGGAAACTTCCAAGACGAACATAGCGAGCCTCTCATGCTGGAACGGCATCTCTTGCCGCACATGCAGCTTCGACCTTGACACGATGGCAAGGTCAAGCCCGCAAAGCACTTATCTCGGCCCCATGATGTCTACCAGACCCTGCGCTGGCGGCAGTCCCTGCTGCATCTTCAGGCGACCGCCGTCATCCCGATAGAAGATCGCTGGCGTGGCAACCGCCCCAAGCTCGCTCATTAGCGCCAGGTTGGCGTCGAGCTTTTTTTGGACGTCCGCGGGCATGTTTTGCAGCGCGCTGAGCTTGCTGGCGTTGCCGGCGGCTTCATGCTCTTTCAGGGCGACTTCCGGCTGCTTGGCTGTCAACAGGGCGGCGGCTTTGCCCACGCTATCGGGACTGAGCAACCCAACCATGATGTGACGCAGCTGGACCTTGCCGGACTCAACCCAAGGCCGCGCCTGGTGCCAGAACTGGTTGCAGTAGGGGCAGTTCGGATCATCGAACATGTAGACGATGCGTGGGGCATCCTTGCGCCCATCGGCGATCCAGGTGCTGCCTTCCAGGCGCGCCCACATCTCCTTGGCCATCGGCTCATAAACCAGTCGGTTCAGTGGCGCGCTCGTCAGGTCTTCGCCTTGGGCGTCGAACAGGGTCCCGACCAGGACGTGCTGGCCATCGGCCGTGAGGTAAAGAGCCAGCCCTTGGCCGTTATAGCGCGCGGCATAGCCACGCAGGCCGCCAGGCGCAGTGAACTCGCCCACGATGGTGGCGCCGCGAGCCTCAATCGCCTTGATGGGCGCTGGCAATTCCTCGGCCTGCGTAACCGGGACGAGCAGTGAGCTGACTAGGGCGAGTAACAGGGGGAGGTGCTTGTGACGCATCATGGCTGAGGCCTCTCTCGCGTAATCGCCAGGGCCCCCGCGAGTATCACGGGGGTTATCTCACCGATCAGTTACGACCTGGCGACTGGTCACACCACGTATCTTCGCGCCGCTTGTACTAGCTTGGTAGCTGGCTGATTTAGCCAATGTCCGTGCGTCTCAGGCGCAGCGCGTTAAAGACTACCGATGCAGAGCTCACGCTCATGGCCAGCGCCGCAATCATTGGCGACAGCAGATGACCGGTGAGGGGATAGAGCAAGCCGGCCGCCAGCGGTATGCCCATCGTGTTGTAAAGGAAGGCAAACCCCAAGTTCTGGCGCATGTTCTTCACCGTGGCCACGGACAACGTCCGGGCGCGCAGGATGCCCATCAGGTCGCCCTTCACCAGGGTGACTTGAGCACTGTTCATCGCCACGTCGGTACCCGTACCCATGGCGATCCCGACATCGGCGCGCGCCAGTGCGGGGGCATCGTTGATGCCATCACCCGCCATCGCGACTCGCCGGCCGTATCCCTGCAGGTCGGCCACCAGCTTCTCCTTGTCCTGTGGCTTCACCTCGCCGTGGACTTCCTCGATACCCAGCTGCTTCGCGACCGCGCGCGCCGTGGTCACCCCATCACCGGTGGCCATGATCACCTTCACCTCTTCGTCCTGGAGACGCTGCACCGCCTCCTTGGCGCTCGGTTTGATCGGGTCGGACACCGCCAGCAGACCGGCCAGCACCCCATCAATGGCCAGGTACATGATGCTCATACCATCCAGGCGAAGCAGCTCAGCCCGCTCTCTGAGCGGGGTGATATCCAGGCCGGCGTCTTCCATCAAAGCGGTATTGCCCAGCTGCAGCTGATGGCCCTCCACTTGGCCACGAACGCCAATGCCGGAGCCGGACTCGAAGGCATTGGGCTTGGTCAGGACAATCCCGGCTGCCCGCGCATGATCGACAATCGCGTGGGCCAAGGGGTGTTCGCTGCCCTGGTCCAGGCTGGCTGCCAGGCGCAGGACCTCGGCCGGGGCGAAGCGATTGGTGCCCACAACGCTGTGAAACACGGGGCGCCCTTCGGTCAAGGTGCCAGTCTTGTCCACGATCAAGGTGTCGATCTTGCACAGATTTTCGATGGCGCTGGCGTCCCGGAACAGCACGCCGCTACCGGCAGCCTTGCCGGTCGCCACCATGATCGACATCGGCGTGGCGAGGCCCAGCGCGCACGGACAGGCGATGATCAGCACCGCGACCGCATTGATCAGGCCAAATACCCAGCCAGGCTCGGGCCCGAAAAGCCCCCAGCCGAAGAAGGTCAGGACCGCAATCAGGACCACCCCCACGACAAAGTAGCCGGCGACGGCATCGGCCATGCGCTGCATGGGCGCCTTCGAACGCTGGGCGCGTGCGACCATCTGCACAATCTGCGACAGCACCGTTTCTGCGCCGACTTTCTGTGCTTCCATCACCAGGCTGCCATGGGTGTTGAGCGTGGCCCCGATGAGGGGCTCACCGGCCTTTTTCATCACCGGTACGGGCTCGCCGGTCAGCATGGATTCATCGACGGCGCTTTCGCCCTCCAGCACGATCCCGTCGACTGGGACCTTCTCACCTGGGCGGACCCGCAGTTGGTCCCCCGTATTAACGTGGGTCAGGGGGATGTCTTCCTCTTCGCCATCGGCCTTGATGCGGCGAGCGGTCTTGGGGGCAAGGCCTAACAGTGACTTGATGGCTGCGGAGGTTTGCGAGCGCGCCTTAAGCTCAAGCATTTGTCCCAACAGCGTCAGCGAAATGATGACCGCGGCCGCTTCAAAGTAAACGCCGATGCGGCCGTCCTGCATGAAGGTCGCCGGAAAGGCTTGAGGGACCAAGGTCGCGGCCACGCTGTAGAGGTAGGCGGCTGCCGTCCCAAGCCCAATGAGCGTCCACATGTTGGGACTGCGGTGACGGATCGAGGCGACCCCACGAACGAAGAAGGGCCAGCCGGCCCACAGGGTCACCGGCGTCGCCAGCACGAGCTCCACCCAGTTCTGGGTAGCGCCATGGAGCAACTGCATCTGGTGCGCCGTCATGGCCAGCAACGTCACAATGACCGTCAGTGGCAGGGTCCACCAGAACCGTCGGGTGAAGTCCTTGAGCTCCGGATTTTCCTCCTCTTCCAGCTCCGGGATTACCGGCTCCAGGGTCATTCCGCAGATCGGACAACTGCCAGGGCCGGGTTGGCGGAACTGCGGGTGCATCGGACAGGTGTATTCGGCAACACCTGCACCCGCCGGTTTCGCGACGGCAGGCTGACCATGGTTGGCGTGCCCGTGACCCGCATGCGCATGGTTGCCGGTTGCGCCGGTGTATCGCGCAGGTTCCGCCTGGAACTTGCTCAGGCACTTCTCGCTGCAGAAGCGATAGGTTTGCCCCTGGTACTGCTCGCTAAAACGACTGTCCGGCGGCACCGCCATGCCGCACACCGGATCGTGCTGACGTCCATCCGGTTGCTCATGCTGAGGTGAGTGGTCATTGTCGTGCTGGCACGAGGCGGTGGGCATGGACTAGTTCCCTCTGTTGTCCGTCTTGGTCGAGTCTTCGCGGCTCTGGTGAGAATGCCCGCCATGGTTATGCCCGAAGAGGTGCATCAGCGGGCAGAGCAGCAGGATCAAGTAGGGTAAAGCGAGGGACAGGTGGCCATAGTGTTCCCGTGCCACATAGAACAGGCCGATCACAACCAGCATGATCAGCGCGACTCCCCCTTTACTCCGCCAGAAGGGCGTGGCCGGTTCGGTGCCATGGCGATGGGTTTCCGTCATGATTCAACTCCTGAGCTGAGATGGAGATGTCGTCCGCTGCCGCGTACCTCAGCCTAGACGACACCCCGTGTTCACCAGTTGACGCCAATCAATGCCGCTCACTTCACGTTGACCGAACCGACCATGCCGAGCTGGTAGTGGCCGGGCACGTTGCAGGCAAACTGCAACCCAGTAGTTTTATTGAACGTCCAGATCAGCTCCTTAGTGGCCCCAGGTTCGACCAGCATGCTGTTGGGGTCATTGTGTTCCATGCCGACCATTTTCATGCCCCCCATCGTATGGTCCATGGCGCGCATGTCTTGATTGCGTCCCGTCGGGGTGAGCGTGCCGTTCTGGAACATGGCGGCCATTTCCTTCTGGTGAGCAGCATGGGCGGCCGCTTTGCCCAGGTTGAACTCGTGTAACATCGCGCCGTCGTTCTTCAGCACGAAGCGGATGGTTTCGCCGTCTTTGACATCGATGCTTTCCGGGGCGAAGTAGACATCGCCCATTATTACCTCGATGGTGCGGTCAACTTCTGCCAAGGTGCCGGGGCGCCCGACTTCATCCTTCGCGTGGCCCGCATCGGCCTGAGCGATTGCACCGGTAAGCAGGGAGGCAATGGCAATCAGGGAAGAAGCAAGCTTGCCGTTATTCATGGTGAACCTCGCAAGATGGTGTGGTTTGAAACGCCTCTGATGCTAGCCAGGCGGAGCTGCCGGCAGACTTACGCGAAAACTACAGATCTGTAAGGTTCGGCGAGGCCTCATGCCCCCGGTAAGGGGCGCCGGGGGCATGGGTCGTCGATTCAACGCATCACAAAGTCGCCCACCATTCCGGCTTGGTAGTGCCCCGGCAGGGTGCAGGCGAAGTTCAGGTTGGTGGCATCGGTGAAGGTCCAGACGAATTCCTTGGTCGTCCCGGGCTCAACCAGCACGGCGTTCGGATCGTCGTGCTTCGCCTCTACAACTTCCGGATATCCAGGTGGGCTGGAGTCGCCAGGGCCGGTATTACGCTCACGCCAAACGATGGATTTCGCCTTGCCCGTCGGTGTCAGGGTGCCGTCCTTCATCAGGGCGGCCATCTCGCGTTGATGTTCGAGCTGGGATGCGCGTTGGCCGATATTGAACTCGTGCATCAATGCGCCCTCGTTCTTCAGCACAAAGCGGACGGTCTCGCCCGGTTTCACATCGATCGACTTAGTGCCGTAACTGATGTCATCCAGCTGGACAAAGACGGTGCGGGTGGTGGGCGTGGGCGGGGATTGCCGAGCTGCGCTGGAATCAGTGCCAGTCGAGTCGGCAAAGACGGGAGGCGTGCTGGCCAACAACAGCGCTGCGATCAGCGTTTTGGGACGGTTGCTATTCATGATGAGACCTCGCTGGGATGGTTGAAAATCTCATGCTATTGCCCACTTCCTGTCGGGCGGCTTACCCCCAAACTACAAATGCGTCAGCAATAAAAAGTGCGGCGCCAAAGAGGCGCCGCTAGGCCAAAGGAGCAATCACGAAAGGCCTGGAAGGTGGGGGATTTCTTTACGGATGGCATTCTTTGTCGGCCATCATCAATTTGTGCTCGCGCATCATCTGCCCCAGGACGTCGTCCACCAGCTTGTCGTGCTGCTCCATCCAGGCCAGGTGCTCCTCGGCCGTCATGCCGGGCTTGGGATGCTCGTTGTGGAGCTGGGTCATGATGTCGTCCAGCATCTTCATGTGCTCTTTCATGTGCACATGACGCTCGTCTGCAGGCGCCTTTTCCGCCTGGATCAGCACGGCTTCGGCTTTATCACGCATCTGCTCGATGCGCTGGAAAGTGCGATCGCTCCCGCCTTCGGCCCAGACAGCCGACGACAGCAGGAGCGAACCAGCCAGCAACAGGGGTTTCAGTGATTTCATCGGGCAGTCTCCTTACAAGAGGCGGTGGCCGGCGCCGTTGCGTCATCTCAGCGAGTGCCGGGCGAGCGCTTACGGCGCGCTCTTGTTTGCAACCCTAGACAACGCTCCCTGACAGAGGCCTGAAGCCAGGATTACATTTTCGTAAGGTTGTGGTTGGGGACCATCTTTGCCTGCAAACTCTCGACACCTGCCTTTCTGGATATGCCGCGCATGAAACTCCTGGTCGCTGAAGACGAACCGAAAACCGGTACCTACCTGCAACAGGGCCTCAGCGAGGCTGGCTTCAATGTGGACCGGGTCATGACGGGCACCGATGCCCTTCAGCATGCGCTCAGCGAGTCCTATGACCTGTTGATCCTGGACGTGATGATGCCGGGGCTGGATGGGTGGGAAGTGCTGCGGATGGTTCGCGCCGCCGGGAAAGACGTTCCCGTGCTGTTCCTGACCGCCCGGGACGGCGTCGAAGACCGAGTGAAGGGGCTTGAACTGGGCGCCGATGACTATCTGATCAAGCCCTTCGCGTTTTCCGAGCTCCTGGCGCGGGTCAGGACCCTCCTGCGCCGCGGCAACAGCGCGCCAACTCAGGCGATCTTGCGGATTGCGGACCTTGAAGTGGACCTGCTGAAGCGCCGCGCCACGCGCGGTGGAAAGCGTATTGAGCTGACGGCCAAGGAGTTCTCCCTGCTCGAACTGCTGATGCGCCGACGTGGCGAAGTGCTGCCGAAATCGCTGATCGCGTCACAGGTCTGGGACATGAACTTCGACAGCGATACCAATGTGATCGAGGTGGCTGTCCGCCGTCTGCGAGCGAAGATCGATGATGACTTCGCGGTGAAGCTGATCCATACCGCCCGCGGCATGGGTTACATGCTTGATGGGCCGGAGCCGGAATGAGGCACCTTTCACTGACCGCGCGCATGAGCCTGATGTTCATGCTCGCCGTCACCGCCGTGCTGACTGTGGCCGGGCTGAGCTTCAACCACCTGAGCCAGCGCCATTTCAAGTCGCTGGATCGCCAGGTCCTGGTGGAAAAACTGGAGTCGGCACAAAGCATCCTGCAGGGGCTTCCCAGTGTGACCAACTTTGCCGAGTTGAAGCCCCAGCTAAGCGCGCTGCTGGGCGCCCACCGGGATCTTGCGGCCATTATTCTGGACAGCGATGGCCAGGTGCTGTTCGCGGAACCGGCTATGGTGAATGTTCCCCAAGGGCTCCGCGTCAGGTCAGCCCCCACCATGTGGGAGTGGGAAGATCAGGAGTTTATGTACCGCGGCTTGACAGCCGAGCTCAACGTCCCGGGTCTGGCGGCCCCATTGACCCTGTTGTTAGTGTTGGACGTGACCCACCACATGGCTTTTTTTGAGGCCTTGCAGCGCTGGTTCACCATTGGGCTGATCATCAGCGCCTTGGTCAGTGCGGGGCTGGGCTGGATCGTCGCACGCAGCGGGCTTCGCCCACTGAGACAAGTGACCCAGATGGCCGCCTCGATGTCGGCCAGATCCCTCAAGGAACGCATTCCGATGGAGCCTGTTCCGTTGGAGCTGCAGCAGTTGATGACGTCATTCAACGCGATGTTGGCTCGGCTGGATGAGGCCTTCGTAAGGCTCTCCAACTTTTCCGCCGATATCGCCCACGAGTTGCGGACCCCGGTGAGCAACCTGATGACTCATACGGAGGTCGTGCTGTCGCGAAAACGCGATCTAGAGGCGTATGAAGAAAACTTGTACTCGAACCTCGATGACCTCAAGCGCATGTCACGAATAATCGATGACATGCTGTTCCTGGCCAAGGCGGACAACGGTTTGATCGTGCCGCAGCGCGAACAGGTTGAGCTGGAAAAGATCGTCGGCAAGCTGTTCGAGTACTACCAGTTGATGGCGGATGACCGGGGGATATCGCTGAAGATTTCCGGATGGGGCAGTGTCCGCGGTGACGTGCTAATGCTGGATCGCGCCATCTCTAACTTACTTTCCAACGCCCTGCGCTACACCCCGCCCGGTAAAACCATCGCGGTGAAGATCACCCAGACCAGCGCATCGACCACCTTGAGCGTTGAGAATCCCGGCGAGACCATCCCGCCAGAGCATCTCAAGCGCCTCTTTGACCGGTTCTATCGGGCCGACCCCGCCCGTCGGGAGGGCAGTCCCAGCAATGCCGGTCTCGGGCTGGCGATCACCCGGTCAATTGTCGAAGCCCACCGCGGCAGGATCTGGTGTACCTCCGCACACGGCCGTACCGCCTTTCACATGGAGTTTCCCCGGTCAGAAGAAGCCAAGGAGCCCGCATGACCAAAGAGCAGCTGAGAGCGGAACTGGAGCAGCAAGCACGCAACTTCGTTGAGCGGGACGGTGGCGAGGTGGTGATGTATGCCGCCCAGCGCAAGCCCGATCGACAGCCCTGGCGAAAGAAGCCCAGCCTGCTCGATGAAGCGTTCCAGGCCGAAGTGCAAAAAATTACCAGCCAACGGGATGTGGAACCCTGAGGCGCCGCTGAATGAACGCAACGCAGGGTATCGGCTGGCGTGGCAAAGCCTGGATTTCACCCGGGCTGGGCGTGTTTCTGGGGCAGGCGGGTAGCCACGATTGGCATTGCCACATGGCCCATCAGATCACGATTGGTCTAACCGGCGAGTTGACCGTCGACACCCCGGAGACGAGCGTCAGCGCGCGTGCCATCTGCATCCGAGCCGGAGTAATGCATCGGATCGAGGCAGTGGCGGTCTTGTCGATCTACCTTGATGCGCTGTCCCTAGAGGCGCATGCCCTCCATGCCGGAGCCGACCTCGCGGCCATAGAGGTGCAGGATGTCGCCGCCTTGCAGGCCTTGCTGGAAACGCCGGACCTCACGACCCAAGACGTGCAGCAGAGGGTTCGCGACGTCCTCAACCTGACCGTCACATCGGAAATCGATCCGCGGTTGCAGACGGTCCTCGTGGCCTTGCGCGCGTCGACGCATGGCCGACAGTACCTGGCCAGGCTGGTCCACCTTTCACCGACCCGGTTTTCTCATTGGTTCGTTGAGCAGACCGGTTTGCCGCTGCGCAGTTACCGGAAATGGAGCCGCCTGGTCGCGGCGCTGCAACACATAGCGGCAGGACGCAGCCTGACCGATGCCGCCCATGCGGCCGGCTTCGCTGATGCCGCGCACTTCTCGCGGACCTTTCGCAATCTGTTTGGTCTCGATCCGACTTCGGCCCTGGGCCACGTCAGCCTGAGCAGCTGAAGTCAGCTTTTTCGTTCAAGCGTGCCCCCGGCCGAGCGGCGCAGAGTGATGATCACCGCAGGGAGGACGTTACGATGGGCAATTACTCCAGGTTCATGATCCGCTGGTTCAGCTATCCCGCCATCTTTGGCGGTACGGCGGCCGGAATGCTCTGGCTGCTTTACGAAGGTGTTCCATACTGGCCTGTCACCCCCATCATGGCCGCAGGGGCGATTCTGGTGATCGCGATGCTGGAACGTCTGCAGCCGTTCCGAGAGAGCTGGCTAGAGGATCATGAAGATACCCTGACCGATCTCCTGCATATGATCGTGAACTTGTCAGTCATCCAGTTCACCGCCACGGTACTGGCTCGACTGGGTGATTTGGTGCCTGACGCAGCCCGCGTCTTCCCAACGGACCTGCCGCTTTGGTGCCAAGTACTAATCGTTGCAGCGGTCCTGGATCTCAGTTTCTACGCCATGCATCGGCTCAGCCATCACGTGGCGTGGCTGTGGCGGCTGCATGCCCCCCACCACAGTGCCGAACGGCTCTACTGGATGAATGGCGAACGCCGCCATCCGCTGCATGCAGCGATCATGGCAGGGCCGGGCCTTCTCGTGCTGTTTGCGCTGGGAACACCGTCTGCCCCAGTGGCGACCTGGTTTGGCATCCTCACCGTGCAGCTGGCATTTCAGCACTCGAACCTCGATTACTCACTCGGTTGGCTGCGCAAGGTGATCGGCGTTGCGGAAACGCACCGCTGGCACCACAAGCGTGAATTCGAGGATGTCCAGGTCAATTTCGGCGAGTTCCTCCTAGTGTGGGATCACCTGCTCGGGACCTTCTATGACAGCGCAGGCAAGCTCGGCGACGCGCAGGTGGGGCTCCTGGAAAGGGGCTACCCAACGAGCTATGGCGCCCAGTTGGTCGCGCCGTTTAGAAGGAAGTCTAAGCTTGGCGAAACCTAAGTGGCCGTACAGCCACTTAGGTCCACTCGTCAGAAACTCCCCCATTGATCTACTGGCCAACCCCGTAGGTTATGAGGTCGTGGCGAATTTCATCACAGCTCACCCGTGGCGCTGCTGGGCGTGGCCGGGTTCATGCTCTACATGAATCGATTCCAAATCGGTCCGGAAGAGGAAGCATTGGCGAGCTTGTTCGGAGAGGACTTCGCCGCCTATCGCACGCGCGTACGTAGGTGGTTGTAGACGCCACGTGTTTGGCTAATTCTGATCGGGCACCGGAGGGAGCAAGTGCAAAAAAGACCGCCCGAAGGCGGTCTCTCAAGGAAAAATTACACGGAACAGTTTTGATCATAGCCCAGAATCAGCGATCACCGTCGCCTATGCGGCTGACTAGCTCCAGCTAGACGCTCTGGGGAGGGCCCAAGGAGCGCGGGCTATCCAGCTAGGGGCAGAACCGAGGACGCGATGAATGCCATTATTCTTCAGTCCGTGCTGACCTGTCCGCACTGCGGCTTCGCCAGGCAGGAAACCATGCCCACGGACGCCTGCCAGTTCAACTACGAGTGCAGCAACTGCAAAGCGCTGCTACGGCCTAATCCCGGTGACTGTTGTGTGTTCTGCTCATTTGGCTCAGTCAAGTGCCCGCCGATGCAGCAGCGACGTGAATACTGCGGGAAACCATCTCGCCGATGAGGCTGTCGAGTGCAGCCATGGCCGAGTACCCAAGTTGAACGGTACAGCACGAGTCCACAGCGACCGTTGATACTGCCTGGCTAGCTCTGCGTCGCTTGGGGCATGCTCACCACGCAGCGTCTTCCGTCATCTCAACATTATTTGTCATTCACCGTCTCGGCGTCTTCTTGGTGCTTTCGTTTGCGTGAATTGATCTTTGTCTGCGCCACCAAGCTGCTGTGCCGCAGGCGGTAGGACTCATTCCAAGCTTCGATGATGTGACGGTGGTGTGTAAGCCAATCCAGCAGGACTGCTGAATGGCAGATAACTTCCCGTCGTGCGCCGAAGTTAGGGAGAAGCTGGCAACTGCGTCAAAGTGCCGGCAGGCAGTTCAACGGCGGGTCTAGCGGCGAGGCCACCAAAGGAAATGGCGGGGTCGATGTAGCGCATCGCCGACTTGATGTCCTTCCAACCCACATAGGTCATCAGCGCCTTGAGGTCCCAGCCATTGGCCGTGGCCCAGGTGGCAAAGCCACGCCGCAGCGAATGGCTGGTGTACAGCTCAGCCGGGATGCCAGCGCGCTGGAGGATCTGGCGCAGCAGGTTGATTAGGCTGCCAGAATTCAAGGCTTCTTCATTCAAGTGGCCCCACCGATCCAGCCGGCGGAACACCGCCCCCCGGACAATTCCGGCCGCACTGATCCAGTCCAGGTAGGCCTGTACGGGGCAGAGGCGTTTCAACGCCGGGGCGTAGTGGGTGATGCCGAGGTTGTGCCGATCCCCCTTGCTCCAGGGCAGGAACAACGTCATGCCGGCACCGGCTGCGGCCTGGATGTGTTCGACCTGCAGCCGGCACAGTTCATCGCTACGAAAGCCCCGCCAGAAGCCGATCAGGAGTAGCGCGACATCGCGCCGGCAGCGCAAGTAGCTGACCAATTCACCGGCTTGGTACGTACGAACCGCTTCCTGCTCCAGCCAGAGGATCGCCTGCTCCAGGTGCAGCAATTGCAGCGGCGCCGCTTGCTTGACCTGGACCGGGTGCAAGGTGCGGATGCCCTTGAGCACCTGGCGCACCATGGGTGTCTTGGTCGGGTCGGGAAAGCCCTGGCTGATATGCCACTGGGCCAGGGCGGCCAGGCGCTGTTTGAGCGTGCTGAGGCTTAGGGTGTCGGCGTAGTCCACCAGGTAGCGCACGATGTTGTCGCTGGTGGCGGGCAGGAAGCCGCCCCAAGTCACTTCGAAGTGCTCGATGGCCGATTGGTAGCTGCGGCGAGTGTTTTCCCGCGTACCGGCTTGCAGATAGCGCCCGACGTCCTTCATCGCCCTAGGTTGCCCTTTGTGTACTGGAAAACGGTTGTCAACCGACCGTTCTTGCCCATCCTATTGAATAACGCTCCATTATTTTATCATAAATAGTCACCACAACATGGTCAGTTTTATCTCATAATCAGTATGTAAATACGTGGTATGTAAACCAATACGAAATCGTAGGAGCGCATCATGGCCCGTGGTGGCATCAACAAGGCATTGGTTCAGAAGGCGCGGCAGGCCATTCTGGCGCGGGGGGAACACCCGAGTATCGATGCCGTACGGGTCGAGCTGGGCAATACCGGCTCGAAAACCACCATCCACCGCTACCTGAAAGAACTGGAAGAAGCCGATCACGGCCGGGGGGCAGCGCCGGCGTCGCTCAGTGATCAATTGGCGAATCTCGTCGCTCAGATGGCGACGCAGTTGCAGGACGAAGCCCGTGCCGCTGTGGCCCAGGAACGTGAGCAATTGGCCCAGGAACGCCGTAGTTACCACGACCGGATTCACCAGCTGGAAACCCGCGGCCAGCAGCTAGAAACGCACTGCGCCGGTCTCACCGAGCAGTTGCAGGTCGCGCAGCAGGGGTTGCAGCAGGAGCAGCAGTTACGCCAGTTGGCGGAAGTCGAGGTGGCGCGGCTGCAGCAAGCGGAGCGCGACCAGGATGCCCGCCTGCAGGACCGCGAGGGGCAGATCCGTTCGCTGGAGGAGAAGCATCAGCATGCCCGGGACGCCTTGGAGCATTACCGGCAGGCCAGCAAGGATCAGCGCGAGCAGGAGCAGCGCCGGCACGAAAGCCAGGTGCAACAGCTGCAACTGGAACTGCGGCAGTTGCAGCAGACCTTGATCATCAAACAAGACGAGCTGACCCAGCTGAACCGTGACAACGCCCGCCTGCTGACCGAAGCCCGCCAGCAGCAGAAGGACGTGCAGGCCTTGGAGCGGCAACTGGAGCAAAACCAGCACTCCCTCACGAATGGACAGCGCACCTGGGCCCAGGCCGAGCAGGCGAACAGTGCCTTGCGGGAACGCTGCGATACGCTACAAGGTGAAGTAACGCGCCTGAGCGAAGCCGGGGCGTCCCAAGGCCAGCAAGTGCAGAGCCTCCAGGAGCACCTGGTCGAGGCCCTCACGCAGCTGAAACTCCTTGGCCAGCCCCCCCGCAGAGGCCGGTAACGCGAATCCCACCTAAGCCATTGGAAATCCAGCGAGCACGGCCCGATGCAGCCGATAGTGACTACGCGGCAGGCCTAACTTATCGAAGAGCTTATCCATGCCAGGATCGAGGGAGGGGCAACCTATTCACAATAGCGGTAGTGGGGGGCACTTACGCCATGGCTCGTGATGGAGGCTGCCGCTTCAGGCACATGGTCAGGCTGCCGCCAGCCGGTTCACCTCTACCGTGATGTGCGCCAACTCCTCATGAACACTGAGTTGCTGCCGAACATGGTCAGCACTCAGAGGGTGATCCGTTGCGAGCGACAGGATGCAAGCATACTGGCCTTTACCAACGCGCCAGACATGCAGGTCGGTGATGTCTGCGGGCACTGGGCTTTGTTTGATTGCCTCGCGGATCTCTTCGACCACGGGCGCATCCATCTCCGCATCGAGCAGGACGCGCCCGGTCTCACGGAGTAGCCCCTTGGCCCAGATGGCGACCATTACGGCGCCAACAACACCCATCAGCGGATCGAGCCACGCAGCTCCCCACCACTTACCGCCCAACAAGGCAACGATCGCCAGCGCTGAGGTGGCAGCGTCGGCAATCACATGGAGGTAGCACAATAGTTCAGATGTCACGGAAAAGACATCGCGCCTTATCAAGCCGAACTCATCGCTGAAGTTATCGGCTTGCTCATCGAATTTTGGGTCATCTAAAGTTTGTGATTCAACAGCTTACATGATTGCTGGCGGAATTTTTGCCTAATCTCGGCAGGCCAATCTACGGGGTAAAGGGTGAGGCCGCCTGCTGGGCACATAAATTTCGTCGGCAGACGATTTGAGAATCAAAAGCCTGAAGACTGATCTAAAAAATGGCATATAAAACAAATGCCTACAGACCAAATGAATGAATTTTCCCCTTATCTTGGCATGCCCCCCAGCAAGCCCAGCGCCTGCAGGAGCGATTGAACGAGCCACCACGCAACTGAAACTGCTCGGCCATGTCCGGCTCGCGAGCGTCGAAGGTGCCAATGACTCCTGACGCCGTGGCGGCATAATGGCGAACTGATGCTGAGAAGCCCTGTACCTTGTGATGGAGAAGACTCTGAGCCCGTCGTTACTTGCCCGATTACGTTTCCTTCGGGCGTTTGCCTGGTGTGCTGCCTGTTCCGTGGCACTGGTGGGGGTCGCCGTGTTGTCCGGCTGGGTCTTCGGAATTGGCTTCCTGAAGAGCGTGGTCCCCGGCTGGGTAACCATGATGGTCAACACCGCGTGCGTATTGGTCGCCGCAGGCCTGGCGCTTGGGGCGGGCCTGCCGACGACCCCAAGTCAATCCCGGCTGCTACTCAAACAGTTGTTCGCAGGGTTCGTGACGCTGGTCGGCTTGCTGACTCTGATGGAGTACCTCTTTGCGGTTAACCTCGGCATAGACCAACTGCTCATGGCCGATGACTCGACCATGGAGCTCGCCAAGCATCCAGGACGCATGGCTCCGGCGGCAGCGGTGTGTGCCGTCGCTTCCGGGCTGAGTCTGTTGCTCCTGGGATTCAGGCCGCGGCTCTCGCAGGCATCCGCGCTGATCACCCTGCTGACGGCACTGGTTGCCTTGGTCGGTTACGTATTTGATGTCGGCACCCTGCGTACCGTGGGCGCATACACCTCGATGGCGATTCACACCGTCACCTCGTTCATGCTGCTCAGCTTGGGCATCATGGCGGCACAGCCGTTGGCCGGCTTCATCCGCGTTCTGGTCAGCGACACGGCAGGCGGTACCGTTGCGCGGGACATGCTGGCCTCTATCCCCATCGTCGTGTTTTCGACCGGCGTACTGTTGTTGTTCGGAGAGGCGCAAGGCCTCTACGACAATCGTTTCACCCTTGCATTGCTGGCGACCTTGAGCATCGTGGGCTTAACGCAGGTGATCGTGCGAATCTCCACCCGACTGCACCGCGTCGATCTGTCCCGCGAGCAGGCGCAAACGGAGTTGCAGGCGCTGAACGCCTTGCTTGAGCACCGCGTGATAGAGCGCACCCAGGAGCTTGAGGCGGTTAACGCCAGTCTGGTTACCGAGATTGCCGAGCGCAAGCGCGCTGAAGACGATATTCGAAGGCTTTCATTGACCGATGAATTGACTGGGCTGCACAACCGCAGAAGCTTTTTCCTCCTAGCCGAGCAGGGCCTCAAAGCGGCGCGTCGCAACAACCTCGCCAGCCTGCTGTTCTTCATCGACCTGGACGGTTTGAAACACATCAACGATAGCTTCGGCCATGAGGCTGGTGATCTGGTGATTATGGCCGCCGCTCAGGTGCTGAAGGCCGGTTTTCGCGATACCGATGTTGTCGCGAGGATTGGCGGCGATGAGTTTGTGGTCCTGGCGATCGGTGCAGGGGAGCTGCCGGAGGTCATCAGTTCGCGTGTGCAGGCTCTGGTGGACGAGTTGAACCAGAGTGGCCGCTGCCGTTACCCGTTGTCGCTGAGCATCGGTGTGGCCAGCTGCCAACCGCGGGAGCTAAGGCCACTTGACGAGTTGCTGGCCACTGCGGACGCGCTGATGTATGCCAACAAGCAGCGCAGACGCGAACCAACGAGCTAGTCGATTACGGCGCCAACAACACCCTCAGCGAATCGAGCGCACTGAAGGCCGTTGGCCGCCCTACCCCCGGTGCGCAGTGCGAGGCGAGATCCTGTCCGAAGCCCGGGGGTTAAGGTCGGCTTAAAGTTGGAGGTAGCATTACTGACCACAAGGGGGCATTGCTACTCCAATTACGCCGCGGCGACTTCATGCCCACCACATCTCAAGGAGGATTAAGGAAACGCCCTCGAACTGTCCCTCGATGCAATTATGTATTTTTACATAATTGCGCATAATCAGAATTTTATTGCAATTGATTGCCGAATCCTGCGAGATCCTAGCTATCGGATGCCAAGAGCCATAGGAAGATCGAGGAAGGGTTGCGCCCGACTCGATGCTTAATCTAGGCGCGGAAGGTCAGAGCGTGGGTCACGAGGAGAGTGGTTCGCTGGGTTGGCATCGCGGGGCTTTATCTCGCATGCCCGCCAGTCTGGTACAAGGCCAACAATAATATTTGTTTAAAAACATCCAGTTACAGAACGAATGTCCTAATTTTCCCCTTATCTCGGCATGACCCCTCGAGCGCTACCTGCAGGCAGGCACCCGGGCCAATACCCGGCGCAGCTACCAGCAGGCGATTGAGCACTTCGAGGTGAGCTGGGGCGGTTTCCTGCCGGCGACCAGCGATGCCATCGTGCGCTACCTGGTCGACCATGCCGGCACCCTCGCCAGCAGCACCCTCAAGCTTCGCCTGGCCGCGCTGGCGCAGTGGCATGTCAGCCAGGGTTTTCCCGACCCGACCAAGACCCCGCTGGTGCGCCAAGTGCTGAAGGGCATCCGTACCTTGCACCCGAAGCCGGAAAAGCAGGCCGAGCCGCTGCAGCTACGCGAGCTGGAACAGTGCGTGGTCTGGCTGGAACGGGAAGGGGAGGCGGCCCGCATGGCGGGCGATCTGCCGCGGTTGCTGCGTTGCTGGCGTGATCGCGCCCTGCTGCTGATCGGTTTCTGGCGCGCGTTCCGTAGCGACGAGCTCTGCCGCCTGCAGGTCGAGCACATCCAGGTGCGGGCCGGGGAGGGCATGCAGCTGTTCCTGCCGTGGAGCAAAAGTGATCGTGACAACCAGGGCCAGAGTTACCTGGCGCCGGCGCTGGCCAGGCTCTGCCCGGTGCAAGCCTACAGCGACTGGATCAGCCTGGCGGGGATTGCCCGTGGGCCGGTATTCCGTGGCATCGACCGCTGGGGTCACTTGAGTGAGCAGGGGTTGCATCCGTACAGCGTCATTCCGTTGCTGCGGGCGGTGTTGCAAGGCGCCGGGTTGCCGGGCGAGTTGTACAGCAGTCATTCGCTGCGCCGCGGCTTCGCCACCTGGGCCACGCGCAGTGGCTGGGACCAGAAGGCCTTGATGGGCTATGTGGGCTGGCGCGATGCCAAGTCAGCGCTGCGCTACGTGGACAGCACCGGAGTGTTTCCGGGTCAGCTACGGCCGCTCTCGCCGAGCCTGGTGGCCGACGAGGTTCCGAAGCTGCCTAGTCCAGGTGCTCGGCCAGGTAGTTAACCAGGCGGAGCGGCTCGGCACTGTCGACAATGGCAAACATCAGGTCGCGCTTGCTGCGCGGTAGCAATTTGGTGCAGCGCTTGGCTGTAGCTTTGATGGCAGCGTTGTTGCCGTGAGTACGTCCCGCAAGGAAGAGGGCGAGGGTGGCGTCCTGAATGTTCACGGTGGTGCTCTATCGATGGTTACCTCTTCTATCCATATCTCGAGAGACGAGATGCTCCGGTGCCTTGGCGATGCGTCGAGCTACGTCGCGAGTAGCCTCATGGATGTTGCGAACGATCTTTCGGTTCGGCGTGTTGGGCAGCACATTGATTTCAGCGGGCAGGTGGCGCAGGCGACTCGGCTAGAGCGGTAGATCATGGCGTTGGCCTTGGTTACCTGCGACCTCTGTTGGGTGAAGGCGCGCTATTCGCTGCGGAGCGGTTTGCCGGTTGGGCAGCGGCACTCATTGGCCTCCTGACTCCGACTGGACGGCAGAGTGGTACAGCATTGCTTCTTGAGTAGGTTGGCAGCGCCCGTAGAATGGACTCTCAAACAAGTATTGTGTGCTTTGGACAAATCGAGGGTTCGAATCCCTCCTTTACTGACACTTTCCGTTTCAAGCAAACCCCTGATATTCCTAGTGAAGTCGGGTTTTTTCATTCTGCGATTACTGCCTGCTGCGCTACGATCGGAAAAATTCGACCAGGCCGCATCATGTCGCTCGTCGGCCACGCAATAGACGAGGTTGCCGTTTGGTGCTCTGTTGCCGTTGCCACTCCAGTGGCGTCGCGTTGAACCAGCGATGGAAAGCGCGGCTGAAGCCGCTGGGGTTGGAGTAGCCGAGTAAGCCAGCCAGCTGCGCCATGCTGATAGTGGGGTCCTGCAGGTAGTGGCGTGCCATGTCCTGGCGGGTGCCGTCCAGCAGATTCTGGAAGGATGTACCTTCCTGCGTCAGGCGTCTCTGCAGCACGCGAGGATGGAGGGCCAGGCAGTCGGCGACTTTCTCCACAGTGGCCCGGCCGCTTGGAAGGAGATCGCGGAGCAATTGCCTGATGTATTGGGGGAGCTCATCGGCCGCAAGGCGCTCGATTCTGCCCAGGTGATCCGCAATCATTTGGCGCAATCCTTCATCTCCCTTACTGAGCGGCAAAGCGAGCGTCGCCGCGTCGAAGGCAAGGCCGGTGCAGTAGGAGGAGAAAGTTGGCCGGCACCTCAGGGCTTCCATGTAAGCGGGCGCCTGGTCGAGTGGGGAATGTCCCAGAAGTATCTTGTCAGGTTGCCAGGCGCCGCCCACCAACTTGCGCATCAGTTGCACGGCAACGCCGCATGCAAGCTCCTCAGCCTGGTACCGGCCGGGGGTATTGGCATCGTTGACTCTGAAGCTGAGGACGGCCTGTTTGCCTTGCACATCCAGGTCAATATTTGCCGCGCCGTTGTACAGGGAGAAGTTCGCGCGCAGTTCGGTAAGGGCATCACCGACACTTCCCGTATTGCGGATCAGGTACAGCAGATCACCGAACACCGTGATGCCCTGATGAAGGCCATAGTGCAGCCCGAACAGCGATTTGCCCGACTCTCGGGCGCATAGTTCGAGCAGATCGCAGTAGCGGCGGTAGGAGATGATGCCATCTTGCCGCCTGAGGATATCTGCGGGGAGGGACGCCCTGCGCAGCATTTCCGCTGAGTTGAGCCCCACGCTCGTAGCAAACTCATCGAAACCAGTCAGGCTAAGGGCTCGCACGAAGGGGGACAGCGAAATGCCGGCGTTATTCATCGGCGGCTCCGTCCGTTGTTTGTGTCAGACGCCTTTGCTGTTGCTTCCACTTCTGTGGGCTGGTCCCGGTCCAGCGGCTGAACGCGCGGGAGAAAGCGCCGAGGCTGTTGTATCCAAGTAGCCCGGAGAGCTGGGTCAGACTGATGGACGAGTCTCGCAGGTAACGGATGGCCATGGACTGCCGGGTGCTGTCGAGCAGTTGTTGAAAGCCGGTACCTTCGGCCTGGAGGTAGCGTTGCAGCGTTCTGGGACTGAGCATCATCAATTCGGCGACCTGTTCGACGGTGACATTGCCGCCTGGGAGCCGGTTGCGCAAAAGCTTCTGCACGTAGTGCGGTAGCTCCTGCAAGTTGAGCTTCGCGAGCTCATCGAAGTGTCTCCGGATGAGCCGCTGGAAGCGATCATCGCTAGCGCTGAGTCTGGTAGCCAGCAGCGTGGCGTCGAAGACCAATGCGTTCACTGGGTTGTCAAACCGAGGGGCGATGCCTAGCAGTGAGCGGTATACCCCCGCTTTTTCAACAGGGGAATGACGCATGAGCAGTTCATTGGGCTTCCAGTCCCTGCCGATTAGCGTCTGTATGAGGCGCAATGCTACCGCCATGGCCAGCTCCACGGTTTGACGGACCGAGGCCGCATCAGCGTCCGTTACATCAAAGCGCAGGCGCACTTCGTTACCGTGTCGTTCGAGGCGGAGTTCCGCGCCGCTGCTGTGGACGTGGTAATAGCGGATCAGCGCTTCTAGTGCTTCGCCCAGGCCGCAGGAGCTGTTGATCAGGTAGAACAGGTCACCCACAGCGTGGGTGCCCTGGTGAAGTCCAAACTGCAAGCCAAAAAGCGGGTTATCTGTGCGTGCTGCGCAGAGCTCCAGTAGAGCAGCGAACCTTTCCCCCGAAATGGGCCCATCCAAGTCGTCTACGGGCAGTCCGATTTCGGCGAGGAGCGAGTGTGGGTCCAGTGCCTGGCTGCGGGCGAAATCGTCGAAGCCCAACAGAGCAATGCCCCGGACGAAGGAGGTCATTTCGAATCGCCTGGCGAGGGGACTGCTAAAGCCATGGGGCGCTCCCGCTGGGTGGTAGGTTGGATGCCCGCGACTGCTATCCGGCGATATGGCTGCTTTGGACGTCAATCATGATTTGAACATTTTGTGGCGTGATCTGTGAAGCTTTGCCGTTCGGCCAGACGCAAACTCAGGCCCGTGAGTCCAATAACAACAAGGTTCTGCATTCGGCCAATAGCTGAAGGACGGAGGTCTCCATGCGCCAACTGCTGCTTGCTTGCCTGGTCGTGACCCTGATAACGGCGGTCATCTGTTACTCCAAAAAAGCGCCGGTTGAGGCTAGCGCCTCTTATCCCCAGCCTGCTCGCATGATCTCCAGCATCGACGACGTGTTCAGCCATCTCTGAGAGCGGTGAACGGCACCTGGGCCACGACTCAATGCAAGCCTGGCTGGGTCTGCCTGCAGGGAACGGACTCCAAGATTTGTTCAACGTTCGAAGTTCCAGTCCGATTTACCCTGACGCTGTTAACAGGATGCCTAATGAGTGAGCTGATCCATTACCGCCTTGAGCAGGGTCTGGCCTTGATCAGCCTGGACCGCGCGCCGGTCAACGCGCTTGACCAAACTCTCCGCGCTGCCCTGTCCGATGCCTGTGAGCGTGCCGCGGCCGATTCCAGGGTGCAGGCCATCATTCTCCATGGCGAGCGTGGGCTGTTCAGCGCTGGGGCCGATATCAAGGAGTTCGGCACCGAAGCGTCATTCGCCGAGCCGGACCTGCCCAGCATGCTGATGCGCCTGGCCGCTATTCATAAACCGATGATCGCAGCGCTGGGTAAGGTCGCACTGGGTGGTGGATTGGAACTGGCCCTGGCTTGCGGATACCGCATCGGCGAACCGAGCCTGCGTGTCGGTCTTTCGGAGATCAACCTGGGGTTGCTGCCAGGGGCGGGTGGTACGCAACGTCTGCCGCGCCTGATCGGCGTTGAGTCCGCGCTGAACCTGATTCTCTCGGGCAAGCAGATCGATGCCGAGAATGCTCGTCTGTTGGGCTTGCTCGACCGCATCGCCCCCAGCACGGAGCGGTTGCTGGATGAAGCTCGCGAATATGCGTATGAGCTGATCGCCTGCCGGGCGCCGGCGCGGCCAGCGGAAGCTTGGCCGGAGCCGGCGGAGGGCCTGCCGGATGACTTCCTCGCCCGCTATCGCGCTGAGCACGAGCCGAGCTGGAAAAGCCGCCTTGCGCCGCGCTTGGTGCTGTCGGCCCTGGAGGCGGCCTCTCTGTTGCCGCTCGATGAGGGGCTTCTGAGGGAGTTGGCGCTGTTCAAACAGGCAGAGTCGTCTCGTCAGTCGAAGGCGCTTCGCCATGTGTTCTTTGCCGAGCGCGAGGCGGCCCGGATTCCAGGCGTGCCGGCCGATCTACCTCTGCGCAAAATCGCGCGAATCGCGGTGATAGGCGCCGGCACCATGGGCGGCGGGATTGCCATGAGCTTCGCCAATGCCGGTATACCGGTCGCCCTGCTGGAGACCGATGGCAAGGCCCTGGACCGTGGCCTGACACAGATTCGGGGTAACTACGAGATCAGCGTTCGACGTGGCAGGCTGCAAGCCGAGCAGGTGGAGTCGCGCATGGACCTGATCTTCGGCACGCTCGACTACGCCGACTTGTCCGAGGCCGACCTGGTGATCGAGGCTGTCTTCGAGAAGCTGGAGGTCAAGCAGCAGGTGTTCCGCACCCTGGAAAAGGTGTGCAAGCCGGGCGCGATCCTGGCGACCAACACCTCGTCGTTGGATGTAGACGCCATCGCGGCGACCGTGGCTCGCCCTCAAGATGTAGTAGGGCTGCACTTTTTCAGCCCCGCCAATGCCATGCGCTTGCTCGAGGTCGTGCGCGGCAGGGCCACCGCGCCCGACGTGCTGGCCACTACCCTGGACATCGCCAGGCGCATCGGCAAGTTGCCGGTGATTTCCGGCGTTTGTTTCGGTTTCATTGGCAACCGCATGCTCGAACCATATGCCCGCGAAGCCCATCGCCTGGTGCTGGAAGGCGCGACGCCGGCCCAGGTGGATCGCGTGCTTACTGACTTGGACCTGAACATGGGCGTATTCAGCATGCTCGACCTGGCCGGTATCGATGTGAATTTCCTGGTGCGCGATTCCAACCGGGACGCCATCGCCCACGACGAGAGCTACTGCCGCCTGGGCGACGAGCTGTACGCCATGGGGCGGTATGGCCAGAAGACCGGGCGAGGCTTCTACCTCTATGAGGGGCGGAATCGAAAAGACGACGCGGAGGTGATCGCCCTGGCCGAGCGTCTGGCGGACGAGCTGCAAATATCCCGGCGCCCGATTGACGACCAGGAAATTCTGGAACGCTGCCTGTTCATGCTGATCAACGAAGGCATTCAACTGTTGGATGAGGGCATTGCCCTGCGCACAAGTGATATCGACCTGGTGTGGATCAACGGATACGGCTTCCCCGCCCACCTGGGCGGCCCTATGCACTACGCCGAGCAGCTGGGTCTCGATACTGTATTGCTTGGTCTTCAGCGCTACCGGCAGGGCCTGGGTGAATACGGCGAGATGTGGTTCAAACCGGCACCGCTGCTGAAGCGCCTGGTGGCCGCTGGCCGGAAGCGCATAGAGCGGTTCTAAGAGTCCCCCCTGCTCCGGAAGTGGGTTAGTTCAAGGGTGACCACGCCAGCCCTTGCACAGCAGCGCTTCCGGAGAAGGCGGGGAGCCAGGCAGCGCATGCTTGATGGGCTCTTCCTGGTTCCTCGCTTTCTGCACGCCGGGATACGAGGTGTCCCGTACTCGCATCAACTTTGCTCCGGCATTTCGCCTGGCTTGTTCGCCGGCTGGGAGGATTGCCAGTCCTATCTCTTCGAGGTTCTCCCATGACTTCCAGTTACGTTCAAAACTTTTCCCTTGCCAATCGCGTGGTACTGATCACCGGTGCGTCCAGTGGCATCGGCGCGCATCTCGCTCGACTGGCTGCACGTGCGGGCGCGCGCGTGGTACTGGCGGCTCGGCGTATCGAGCGGTTGCAGCAACTGGCCTCTGATATCGAGTGGGAGGATGGCCATGCGCTGCCGGTTAACCTGGACGTCACCAACCGGGCTAGCGTCGAGGCTGCCTTCGATGCGGCCGAAGCCCACTTCGGTGTGGTCGATGTGGTGCTCAACAACGCTGGTATTGGAAATGGTCAGCGACCGCTGGAGATCAGTGAAGAGGATTGGCGGGCCATGCTCTCCACCAATCTCGATGGTGTCTGGCGCGTGGCTCAGGTCGCCGGCCAACGCATGGCCCGCAGCGGTCGCGGAGGCAGCATCGTCAATGTCGCCTCCATCCTCGGACTGCGCGTGGCGACGGGCTACAGTCACTACTGCGCCGCCAAGGCTGGGGTGGTGCAACTGACCAAGTCACTGGCCCTGGAACTTGCGCGCTACGGTATCCGCGTCAACGCCATTGCCCCTGGCTACTTCAAGACCGAAATGAATGAGACCTTCTTCGAGGGCGACAAGGGCAGCGATTACATCCGCGCCATGGTGCCCATGCGTCGCCTAGGTGAGCTTCAGGAGCTGGAAGGGCCATTCCTGCTGCTGGCCAGTGATGCGGGCTCCTTCATGACTGGCAGCGTCCTAGCGGTAGATGGCGGCCATCTGGTCAGCAGTTTGTAGTCGGGGCGGAAAGGCGCCGATCAGACTCCGGCGCCGTGCAGGAACATCTGCTTGAGGGGCGCGGCCGATGCACTGGCCGCTTCCGATACCTTGCGCCGCGAAGAAGCGGCCCAACGACTTCTACTACACCTACGGCCTGTTCCGCCTAGCCGGCATCGTCCAGCAGATCTACTACCGCTACTTCCGTGGCCAGAGCCAGGACAAGCGCTTGGCCCAGTTCACCCACATGAACAAGCTGCTGGAGCATATGGCCCTAGCGGTTACTGGCGAGTCGCGGCTGTATTTGGATAGAGGAACCATCCGGCACCGGCGAACAGGTGGGCACTGACGCTGTCGTCCTATGGGGAACCTGCGAGGATTCCCATGCTTTCACGCTGGTAGCAGCCCCCGAGTGCTGCAGACTCAGTGACTACCTACCAGCAAGGCCAGCGCTTGGCAGGCCGTTTCGGTTTCCGCCTTCAGGCGTTCGAGGTCGCTGTGGGCGGTCCAGGCTATGAGCAGGCCGTCGAACAGCAGGATGAGTGTCCGGCTGGTGGCCTTGAGCGCCGCTTGGTCGAGACGGTTGCCGATGGTGCGCGCCAGGGCCAGTTCAGTTGCCTCGACACTCACCGAGTAGATCTTGCTGGCCATCTCCGGCTGGTTGCGCATAGTCCAGAAGAACAGTTCGGACTGCGCCCGGGCCAGTTCCGGATTGGTTGAGAACCAGGTGACCAATTGGCGCAGCATCTCCGCCGCCGTCTCTGACGGGGTCGTTCCGGCAGGTACCTGGTCGAGGGTCTGCTGGGGCAGGGTGAAGAGCGATTCGTAGACGGCGTAGAAGAGCTCGTCCTTGGTCCGGAATACATAGTGCAACGAGGCGAGGGGGCAACCGGCTTCAGCGGCGATTCGCCGTGTGGTGGCGTTAGCCACGCCATGCTCGGCGATCACCTTGACCGTCGCCTTCACGAAATCCTGCCTGCGCAGTTCAGCACCCACTCTGGCCATGAAAGTTTCTCCGTTCCTGTCGCTATGCCGCTACTGCCCGGGTTGGGGCCGCGCCGGCGGATGCTACCCCATGCCACTTCGCAGCGTCATGGAGCGATATGTATCTGTTAATGGTGCCTATGCTTTAGCAACGCCATTGGGCGTGGAATGCGTATCCGGTGTCTCTCGTCTTCTGCTTGGAGAAATAAGGTAACAAGCGTTTCGTAAATTCCCATTCTGGTGCGCGTGCCTAAATCAAGTTGGTGCATAGCTGGGTGCGCAGGTATCACATCACAATTGTTATAAAAATACTAAATAGCTGATATTTAAGGAAAATATAACTGTATCGCCGGTTGGCACATGGTTTGCTATTGATCGATTGACTTGGTCAAGTGACCAAGTCGAATGACCAGAAGTCTGGCACAGCCCGATTCTTCCTTCCAGGAAGCGCCGGTCGCCGCTTAAAGCCCCATGAGGACCTCCCAATGAAAGACGTGATTCAGCGCCCCGATGTCGGCAACTCCATCGCAGGTGGAGTCAGGCAACTGCTGGTAGCGCTGGCGGCATCGGCCGCCTTCTGTTCGGTTCAGGCTGCACAGAGCGATGCATCCCTGCTGGGCACCACGCTAACGCCGTTGGGAGGGGAGGTTGCCGCGAGCGCCGATGGGGTGATTCCAGCCTGGACGCCGCCAGGTCAGCAGGATTCGGGGTGGAGCTACGGCCAGGTGCGCGGCCAGCACTGGAAGTTCAAGGATGACAAGCCGCTCTTCAGCATCGACTCCAACAACGTCGCGCAATACGCGAGCAAGCTTTCGCCCGGGCAGTTGGAGCTGTTCAAGAAGATCCCAGGCTATCGCATGGACGTGTACCCGACCCGTCGCAGCTGCGGCGTGCCGGACTTCGTCGCCGAGAACACCAGGAAGAACGTCGGCTTCGCCAAGCTCGACGCAAGCGGTCTTGCCCTGGAAGAAGCCCACGTTCCCGGCATCCCGTTCCCGCAGCCCATTACCGGTGCGCAGGTGATGTGGAACATGAAGATGCACTACCGCGGCGTCGGCTTTCACATGACCAAGACCATCTCCGGTATTTCCCCGCGCAAGGCCGGAGGCGACTGGCTGAACACCTCGCTGGACTGGACGATGTTCACGCCCTGGGGCGAGAAGGGCAGCAGGCTGTTTTCCTCGACTGACGGCATGGAGACAGCGACCTACTTCTCCTATTTCGATCCGGTTTCCCTAGCCGGTCAGGCCGGTGTGCTCACCACTAAGGCGGGTGAGCAGACCACCACCTTCTACTACTTCCCGGGTCAGCGTCGTGTGCGCCGCATGCCGGCTTACTCCTACGACGCACCGCAAATCGGCTTGGACAATCAGTACACCATTGATGAGTCCAACATCTTCTACGGTCCGATGGATCGCTTCGACTGGAAACTGGTCGGCAAGCAAGAGCTGATCGTGCCCTACAACTCCTTCGGCGCCTATGACACCTCTGCCAAGGTTTCGAGCTTCGCCAAGGACGACGCCATCGCGCCCGAGTTCCGCCGCTACGAGCAGCACCGTGTCTGGGTGGTCGAGGCCACCGTGCGCCAGGGTATGCGTCATCAGGCACCGAAGCGCGTGTTCTACATCGACGAGGACAGCTGGAACGGCCTGATGGCGGTCGACTACGACAAGCAGGGGCAGATCTGGAAGGTGCGCGAGGGCTTCACCATTCCGGTGTACGAGACCGGAAGCTGCGATATGGAGGCCCAGGTTCAGTACAACCTGGTCGATGGTCGTTACCTGTATGACATGACCTCGGTTGGCGCAGGCAAGGATGACCACCGCTGGATCACCGAGAGCGGCAACAACCCGCGCATGAAGCGCGACTTCTACACATCCGACAACCTGCGTTCCATCAGCGAGCGCTAACCGCGAATTAAGGTGCCGACATGAAAAGAATAATTTCGCAAGCATCGGGCCTGGCCATTGCGTGTGCCGCGCCGCTGGCCTTGGGGTTTACCTTCGAGACGGACAATATCCGGGGATCCTTTGATTCCACTATCTCGGCGGGCATGGGTGTGCGTACCCAGTCTCCGGGGTGTGATCTGATCAATGCGGGTGCCGGTGGCCACAATCCGCCCAGCGGCTGCCTGGACCCGACCGTTTCCGGTATCGGCGATCAGGGCAACATGAACTATGGCAAGGGCGATCTGTTCACTAACTACATCAAGGGTGTCCACGAGTTGGTGTTGAAGTTCCCCGAGGACTTCACGTTCATGGCGCGTGGTAGCTGGAAGCGTGACTTCGCCGCTACCGATACCACGGGATCGTTGGGAGCCGAAACTCAGTTCAGGCAGGCCTTGGGGTCGGATATTGGCAGCGACGGGTTGACCGATGATGCGCGTGACGAACTGAAGTTCAAGGCGCGCCTGCTCGACCTGTGGGTCAGCAAGAGCTTCGATGTGGCCGACCAGCGGGTTCGCGCGCGCCTGGGCAACCAGGTCATCAACTGGGGTGAGAGCCTGTTCGCAATTGGTGGCATCAATGCCACCAACTCCTATGACTTCCAGGCGCTCTCCAGTCCAGGGGTTCAGCTCAAGGAAGCCGTGCTGCCGGCACCTATGCTCAGCGTCGCCTCGGGCCTGGGCTACGGCGTGAACGTCGAGCTCTACTATCAGTTCGGCTGGAACAAGAGCGAATTGCCGCCGGTGGGCAGCTACTGGTCCACCTACAACGTGATCGGCGAAGGGCTGGAAGCCTACGGCTACGACGACAAAGATGCTCGCGATAGCGGTCAGTGGGGCATTTCCGTGCGCTGGCAGCCGGAGGACAGTGACGTCAACTACGGCTTCTACGTGATGCGCTATCACGACAAGCTGCCGCAGGTCGACTACAACCAGAGCACATTCGCCCCCACCTGGGTCTATCCGGAAGACCGCATGCTCTACGGCATCAGTGCCAACATGCCTGTCGGCGACTGGGCCGTGGGCACCGAGCTGTCCTATCGCCCCAAGGAGGCAGTACCGCTCAATCCCCTGCCGGGCCTCGCATTTGGCCCTGCTCCTTGTTCGGGACGGGGAGGGGAATGCTGGAAGGACACCAAGAAATTCCAGTGGCACCTGACGGGCATCTACAGCCTGACCAACGCCAACTCCCCCGACCTTCTCGAGTTCACCGGGGCCAGCACGGGTACCTTCCTGTCGGAGCTGGTGCTGGTGAAATACCCGGGGCTGCATGACAGCTACGACGGGGAGCTGGTTGCTGCGGGGGGCAACACCTGGGTGTCAGATCTGTCGCAGTTTCCGCCTAGAGCGCACGGCGACAAGAGCTCCTCGGGGATGCATGTCGACTTCAGCCTGACCTATGACGGCACCGTCATCCCAGGCTGGACCGTGACGCCGGGGATCTACTACCAGCGCTCCCTGGGCAATGGCCGCACGCCATCGATCTATTCGACCTATACCCGAGACGCCAGCGCGATGAATTTCTATGTGAACTTCGTGCGCAACCCGGGTAACTGGCAAGTCAGCCTGAACTACGCGAAGTTCAACGATGGCGATACCCCTTACGACCAGATGCTGCGTGATCGGGATTACGTTGGCCTGTCGGTTTCGCACTCTCTGTGAGGCACGCTGTGAACACTCCTGTTTTAGAAGTAACCGAAGTGAAGAGGCGTGGCGTGCTGCCACGCCTGGAGGGTTGGCTGTTCAAGCAGCGCTGGGCAGTACTGTCGTTGCTGGCCGCCTTCACGCTAGGCATGGCCTGGTTCGCTGTGCAGCTGCGCATGGACGCCGGCTTTGAAAAGCAGTTGCCGATCGGTCATGAGTACGTCGAGACCTTCCGGGCCTACCGCAGCGACCTGATCGGGGCGAATCGCCTGACCATAGTGGTCAAGGCGCGCGAGGGTGATATCTGGAGCGTGGAGGGGCTCAAGCGCCTGTATGACGTAACCCAGGCGGTGACCTTCCTGCCCAGCGTTTCGCGCAGTAGCGTGCAGTCGTTGTGGACGCCCAACTCCTTCGTCAACGAGATCACCGAGGAGGGCTTTCGCGCCGACCCGTTGATTCCCGGCACGGTGACCCCGGAGCGCCTCGACAAGGAGATCATCAGCAAGATTGCCAGCTCCACGGCACAGGGAGGCTTCATTGGCACCCTGGTTTCGCGTGACCAGAGCAGTGCGATGATCACCGCCGAACTCAACGAGGTCGATGCTTCTGGCGCCCACCTGGACTACGTGGCCTACAACCGGGTCCTGGAGCAGCAGATTCGCGCGCAGTTCGAGGACGCCAAGTTCGAGATCCAGATAATCGGCTTCGCCAAGCAGATCGGCGACATCGCCGATGGTGCTTCCGCGGTACTGGAGTTCTGCCTGCTGGCGTTGTTGCTGACCGCCGCCGCGGTGTACTGGTACTGCCACTCCGTGCGCTTCACCCTGCTTGCCCTGGGCTGCTCGCTGACCTCGCTGGTCTGGCAGTTCGGCAGTCTGCGTCTGCTCGGCTACGGCCTCGATCCGCTCGCCGTGCTGGTGCCTTTTCTGGTGTTCGCCATCGGTGTGTCCCATGGCGTGCAGCAGATCAATTACATCGTGCGCGAAATCGCCTGCGGCAAGACTGCCGAGGAGGCCGCGCGCTCCAGCTTCAGCGGCCTGCTGATTCCCGGCACCCTGGCGTTGGTAACGGCCTTCGTGTCTTTCGTGACGCTGTTGCTGATCCCGATTCCCATGGTGCGCGAGCTGGCCATCACCGCCTCACTTGGTGTGGCCTACAAGATCATCACCAACCTGGTGATGCTGCCGTTGGTGGCCTCGATGCTGAAGGTCGACGGCCGCTACGCCGCCGCAGAGGAGATTTCCCGTGAGCGCCGCAGCCGCTGGTTGCACGGCCTGGCCCGCCTCGCCGAATGGCGCAATGCCCGGTTGGTGCTGGTTACGGCCGGGCTGGTGTTCGCCGTGGCGGTCTGGCAGAGCCATGATCGGGTGGTTGGTACGCTGCAGGCCGGTGCACCAGAACTGCGCGAGGACTCCCGCTTCAACCTCGATGCGGTGTCCATCGCCAGCAACTACGACATCGGGCTGGACTGGCTGAGCGTAGTCTTCGAGGTCCAGCCGGATGAGTCCGGCGAGGTCGTCGGCGCCTGCGAGAACGTGGCCTTGGGGCAATACCAGGACCGCTTCGTGTGGGCAATGCAAGGCGTTCCCGGGGTCCTGTCGGTCGCCTCGTTCTCGACCGGCATGCGCCAGTTCAACGAGGGTTACAACGAGGGGAATCCGAAGATGAACACGGTCCCCATTGATTCGATGAACTACTCCTCGCTGGCCACCGAGGTCGCTCGTATCTCAGGAATCATGCGCGCCGATTGCAGCATGACCGCCGTACACCTGTACCTGGCAGACCATAAGGCCACCACCATTAAGCGGGTGATCGAAGCCGCCAAGGCCTTCCGCGCCGAGTTCCCCATGCAGGGCGTTTCTGTGCGCCTGGCCTCGGGCAATGCCGGGGTGCTCGCGGCTATCAACGAGGAGGTGGAGAAGAGCGAGACGCCGATGTTGCTGTACGTCTACGCGGCCATCGCCTTGCTGGTGTTCGTGGTCTACCGCGACTTGCGGGCCGTGCTGGTGTGCTGCCTGCCGCTGACCATCGGCACCTTCATCGGCTACTGGTTCATGAAGGAGCTGCAGATCGGCCTGACCATCGCCACGCTTCCGGTGATGGTGCTGGCGGTGGGTATTGGTGTCGATTACGCCTTCTACATCTACAACCGCCTGCAACTGCACCAGGCCAACGGCCAGCCGATCACCAAGGCTGTCGAGCATGCGCTGCTCGAGGTCGGTGTGGCGACCATCTTCACCGCCATCACCCTGGCCATTGGTGTAGCCACCTGGTCGTTCTCCGAGCTCAAGTTCCAGGCCGACATGGGCAAGCTGCTGGCCTTCATGTTCATGGTCAACATGGTCATGGCCATGACTGTACTACCGGCCTTCGCCGTCTGGCTGGAGCGGGTGTTCCCGCGCAAGCGCCCGGTACGCATGATTGGCGCGCTGGCGCATTGAGGAGAGAATGATGAGATTCGTTAAATCACTCGCCGGGGCCGCGCTTGCCGCTCTGCTGCCGTTGGCTTCCTTGCCGGCCGCACCCTTGGACGCCGTGCCGGCAGCCCCGTCGAGCTACGCCACCCAGGCCACTGTGCTGAGTGCTACGTGGGCCAATGGACGCCTGGTCGCCGTGGGTGATCACGGCATGGTGCTGCTGTCCGATGATCGCGGGAGAAGTTTCCGTCAGGCTGGCTCGGTTCCGCTGTCCTCACCCCTCACCGGGGTGAGCTTCGTCGACGCCAAGCAAGGCTGGGCAGTCGGCCATTGGGGGGCGATCTTGAACAGCAGCGATGGCGGTGACTCCTGGCAGCTCCAGCGCCTGTCCAGCGAAGAAGATCGCCCGCTGTTCGCGGTGCATTTCTTCAACGCCCGGCAGGGGGTGGCCGTAGGCCTCTGGTCACTGGTTCTGACCACCGACGATGGTGGCAAGACCTGGACCGAGCAGGCGCTGCAAGCGCCGCCGGGATATAGCCGCGCCGACCTCAATCTGTTGGGACTATTCGCCGACCACCACGGCAACCTGTTTGCCACGGCTGAACGTGGCCAGGTGTTGCGCTCCGATGATCAGGGGAAAACCTGGCGCTATCTGGACACCGGCTACGAGGGCACCCTGTGGTCGGGTGCCGTGCTGGCCGATGGGACCCTTTTGGTCGGTGGCCAGCGTGGCACGCTGCTGCATGGCTCCGCGGATGGGCAGCAATGGCAGCGCGTTTCCCTTGAAAGCAAGAGCTCCATTACCGACGTGGCGGTATCAGGCCGGCAAGTGGTTGTGGTCGGCCTGGATGGGCTGATGGTGCGCAGCGGAGACGGCGGGTTGAGCTTCATGGAGCAGCATACGGCCGATGGGGTTTCGCTAACGGCTGCGCTGCTTGATGCCAATGACAATCCCGTCCTGTTCTCGCGACGTGGCGTGGTCCCCGTGCAGCCCCAGTGATGCCGACATTGCCCTCCTTGCCAGCGGCTGGTGCCGCTGCGCGAGGGGGCAGCAAGGTGTGAGTGTGACCTTTTGGGGCCCCGTCGTGACCCGGCGCTCGGCCCCATTTTTTTGGGCGCAAGCCAACGATGGAATCCACTGTTTTCGCGGAGGGCCCATGTTTTCCGGAAGAAAGCTGAAGCGTCTGGCTGAAGAGGTCAGCTCGCGAATTACGTCTTTGTTGAACGGTTCGCCCGTCCCCGACTACCAGGGCGGGCTGATCGAGAAGTATCCGTGGTTGAGTGATAGCTTCGATGTATTGGCGCGACGGCTCAGTCTTGAGGCGCTTCCAGACTGCCAGCAGGAACAGGAAGAGCTTGAAAGCGCTCTGGTTCGTGACTTGCAGGTGTGTCTGCAGGCCGCCCGGGATGAAATACAGGCGCTGCAGCGCGAGATCGAGGCGCGCAACCTGACGCTATCCGGCCTGAATGAACAGTTGGCGTTACACAGGGAAAAAGAGCAGGTCTGGGAGGTGACCCGGAATGCGCTGACAGAGGTTTGCTGGGAGCTGTTCATCGTCGACGGTGACCCGGAGCATCCAGGAAACCAACTGCGGTGGTCGAAGCAGTTCCGCGAACTGGTGGGCTATTCGGAGCGGGACTTCAACGACGACTGGGAGGGCTACTTTTCCATCGTGAATCAGGATGACCTGAAGCAGGTCGTGAAGGTGGTCACCGAATACCTGCGCGTGGGGGACCTTTCATCTCCCTATACGGTCGAGTACCGGATGAGGCACAAAACCAGGGGTGAGGTCTGGTACCGGGAAAGAGGGCAGGGGGTCGTGGACTGCAATGGCACGCTCTGTCGCATCATCGGCGCCGTACGGGACATCTCGGACGAGAAGTTGGCCGAAACCATCCATGCACGGGAGGTGTCTGGAATGCAGGCAACCTACGAGCAGATCTCGCACGTCGTGGGCGTGATCAAGGGTATTGCCGACCAGACCAACATGCTCGCCCTCAATGCCGCTATCGAAGCAGCACGGGCCGGTGATGTGGGGCGTGGCTTCTCCGTGGTGGCTGACGAGGTGAAGAAGCTCGCGGCACGGACCCGGGAGGCTACCCAGAGGATCCAGGAAATGCTGACTTCAAGATCTATCTAGCAACTCGGCAAGGTCGTTGCGCACCGCTCTTTATACAAAGGCCTTGTTCCATGCCTGGAAGTCATGTCCGGATATCGGCTTGCTGATGCAATAGCCCTGGGCCTCTTCGCAACCCCAGCTCGATAGCATCTGCATCGTCGAAACCGACTCGACACCTTCAGCGACCACTTCAATGCCCAGGCTATGGGCAAGCTTGATGATGGTTTCCACGATGGCCGCTGACTCGCTGTCGCTGTCGAGGTCCTTCACGAATGACTGGTCGATCTTTATGTAGTCGACCGGAAGATTTCGGAGGTAGGCGAGGGACGAGTATCCGGTTCCGAAGTCGTCGATGAACAGCTTGAAGCCTGCTTCGCGGAGCTGCGTGAGGACGTGCCGCGCAACTGACAGGTCTTCCATGATGCAGCTTTCGGTCAGCTCGAATTGGATCCAGTCCGGTGTGCCGCCCCAGGTCTCCAGGGCTCTCGAAATCTGCTCGAGCAACTGCCGGTCTCGAATGTCATGGGGCGAAAGATTGATCGCAATTGGCACGGCATGGCCTGAGCCGTGCCAGGCATGACTTTCGCGAACGGCAGCCGCCAGTACCCAATGTGTGAGCCGGGTGATCAGGCCTGCGCTCTCGGCAAAACCGATGAATTGGCCTGGGCCCATCAGGCCCCGCTCAGGGTGCTGCCAGCGTACCAGTGCTTCCACGCCGCTCACCCGCCTTGAATGCATTCGCACCTTGGGTTGGAACATCAGGCGTAACTCGTCGCCGTCGATGGCACGACGCAGGTCGGTCATCAGGATCAGCCGCTGAGCGTTGTCACTGTCGAGCGCGCCGGCATATACGGCAACTTTTTCCGCACTGCGCCTGGCGCCATAACGCGCAACATTCGCGCGACGCAACAGCGAATCGGGGTCACTGCCATGCCCCGGATACATCGTGATTCCGATGCTGCAGTCAGCGGGCACCAGCAGGGCGTCCAGCCCGAACGGCGTGCTCAACACTTCCAGTACCTTTCGCGCGGCTTGCACCGCATGGCTGGCATCCATTCCTGGAAGCAACACCGAGAACGAGGACTCGGCAATTCGGGCGACCATTTCGCTGGCGGCTACCGCCTCGCGCAGCCTTGTCGCAACCACCTGCAGCAGCCGGTCGCCTTCGTGATAGCCCAACGTCTCGTTGATCTCGCGGAAGTTGTCGACTTCGATATGCAGCAGGGCAACAGGGTCGTGCGAGTCGCCTGAGGTGGAGATGGCCGTACTCAGGGCATCCCTCATGGACAGGCGATTGGGCAGGCCTGTCAGCTCATCGAAATAGGCCATTCTGCGGATACATTCTTCGGCGTGCTTCTGGTCAGTGATGTCGGTGATAAACCCCTCCAGCGCGAGCACCGCTCCGTCTGCGGAGTAGACGCCGCACCCTTTGTCCCAGACCCACTTGGTCTGCCCTGTCGCGGTCCTGATTCTGTAGGTGGATTGGTAGGGCGTCCTGGTCTTCAAGGCTCTGGAAACCTTGCGCCTGAGCGAGGCAATGTCGTCAGGGTGAATGACATCGACCATCCTGACAGTCCCCGCAATGAGTTCGGCGGCGGAGTAGCCGATGAGCTTCAGGCAGCCCTCGCTGACGACCTCAAGACGCCAGGAAACATCATTCAGGCTCCGATACGCCACGCCGGGGAGGTTGCTGACCAGGGTCTGCAGCGTGCGCTGGCTCTCCCTTAGGCCAACGAGCGCGTCAGCCTCCTTGCCGGCTGCTTCCAGTCGGCTTCGTAGCGTGGCCCGATGCTGAAGCAGGTTCGAGATCTGGCCAGCCAGCAAGCGAAGGGCTTCGACCTGTGTGGCATCGAGGTTGCGTTTTACGGTATCCGCGACCGAAAGCACCCCGATCACGTCCCGCTCCGCCACGGTGAGCGGGACCCCGGCGAAGAGTCTGATACAAGGTGGCCCCGCCACCAGGGCGCAGTGCTGGAGAAGCCGATTGGTGGAGGCATCCTCCACATGAACCAGTTCGTTGGACTCCACCACTACAGCGCTCAACGAGCCCGCCCTGGGCCTCTCCCCGGATGCCACCCCCAGCTTCGCGCCAAACCACTCTTGCTCCTTGTCGAGGAACGTCAGCATGGCAATGGGCGCCTGGCACGCGATTGCGGCCAATCTGACGTATCCGTCGAGCTCGGGATCGGGTAACGGGTCGCGGATGTCGCGAAGCTGAAGAGCTGTCATCTCCAGAATCCTCTGCCGGAACAATCGGCGCGATGGCTAGGGCGCCATTCGTGCGGCTGCCAGGCCTCCATTCATGAGGGAGGAGAGCGGGTGGGGCTCCGCAGTAATTGTAGCTTTGCTGTGCTGTGTGGCCGCCGGCGGAAGCAGGGTGCCGACAGGAGGGAAGGGAGTCGGCACCCACGGGGAATGCCGAGACCTGAATCTGCAGCGGAACGTGCTGTCGAGCCGGTTTTGTTTACGCCGCGCCATCCTCCATGCCGCCAATCCACCGAACGGGCAGGGCGCCACTCAATTCATTTCCTGCAGCGGACGGCGATTGTTCGCCCCGGGGCCAGTCGCTTGGTTCGTGGCGTAACAAGTGTTTTGCATAACAAGTGTTGCGTAAAAGCTGACACAGGATTACAGTTCTGCAAAACAACAAGAGACCCCCCTGGAGGTCGTGCATGAAAAGCTTCAAGACAGGTTCCCGTCCTAACGACGGCTTCGCCGTCTGCAGCGGTTTTTGCGGCGGATCGGCCGTTCAGTCGCCCGCGATTCAATCCAACTGCCTGGGCGCGCAGCGCCCGCTGACTCAAGTGCCGGCATCGGCGGAGGTGATCTGATGATTACTCTCAAGCCCAACCTCACCCTTCCGGCCGCCGGCCTTTCCGGTTTCGAAACGCCTCTCTCCGAGGAAGAAGCAGCCATACAGGCCTCTGTGCACCGATTCGCCAAGGACGTGCTGCGTCCCTTGGGGCGCGAGCTGGATCGGATGACCGCAGAAGAAGTGGCGGCGCCGGGCTCTCCCTACTACTCGGTGTTCAGCGAGTTCGCCAAGCTGGGGCTGGACCCCGCGCTGTTGGCGGAGCTACCGCCGGAAATGGCGGTGCGGATCGAATCCATGATCGGCGAAGAGCTGGGGTGGGGCGACGCCGGTCTGGGCGTCTCTCTGGGGTGCGCCGGCTTCCCGCTGCAGATGGCCGTCGCGGCGGGCAATGCCGAGCTGATCGAGCTGTGCCAGGGGCGGATCGGCTGCTGGATGGCCACCCAGCCGGATCGCGGCAGCGACAACCAGTTGCTCGATATCAAGCGCGATTGGCCCGTGGGTACGCCGGCCAACATCGGCAACCTGACTGCCAAGGTCGTTGGCGACGAGATCATCATCAATGGCCAGAGCTCGGCCTGGGTGTCCAACGGTGCTGTCGCGCAGGTGGCCTTCGGCCTGATGTGCGCCGACTACGGTGACGGTTTCTACGGCGAGGATGGTTTGCCCAACGGCATTGCGGTGATCGTCCCGCTGGATATCAAGGGAGTTTCCAAGGGCAAGCCGCTGGAAAAAATCGGTCAGCGTTCCTTGCCCCAGGGGGAAATCTACTTCGATGACGTACGTGTCCCGCGCCGCTTCGCCATTGCCGAACGGGACGGTTACTACGGCGCCGTGAGCTCCTCCTGGTCCTATGCCGGTACCCATATGAGCCAGGTCTTCACCGGTGTGGCTCGGGCGGCCTTCGAGCTCGCCCTGCAGTACTGCCATGAGCGCCGCCAGGGTGGTCGGATGCTGATCGACCACCAGATGACCCGCCTGCGCTTGGGCGAAATGCTTCGCCGCGTTGAAACCGCCCGAGCGGTTGCCCGTCGCTCACTGAGCTTCGCGCGCCTGTCGCCGCTGACCCATCCGTACGCGACGGCCTCTGCCAAGGTCACCGTGACCGAGGAAGCACTGGCGGTGGTCGAGGAGGCCTTCCGCCTGTTCGGTGGCAACGGTACCACCCTCGAATATCCCATCGAGAAACTACTGCGCGACACCCAGGCCTCTCTGATCGAGGACGGCGAGAACCGCATCCTGACCATGCGTCTGGGGCTGCTGGCACAGCAGCTCTATGCCGAAGGTTGGGCTCAGAACTGATCCACCCGTTACACCAGACCATTCATCCAAGAACAAAACGAGGTACTCGAAATGGCCAAATATCCTGTCGTTGTCTACGGCGCTAGCGGCTACACCGGCATGCTGACCATGGACTGGCTGATTGACCAGAAGATTCCCTTCACTGCCGTGGCCCGTAATGCCAAGCGTGCCCAGGAGATGATGGCGCAACGCGTCGTGGGCCTGGAGGCAGCCACTTACGAGATCGTCGAGTGCGCGCACGAGGTCGAGGCCCTGACTGCCGTCTTCAAGGGCGCAAAAGTGGTCTGCAACACCGTCGGTCCGTTCGTCAATTTCGGTCTGACCACCGCCGAGGCGGCTCTGAAAGCCGGCTGCCATTACCTGGACCCGGCCGGTGAGCAGGAACATATCCGCGCCCTGCGCGACCAGTTCGGCGAGCTTTACCGCCAGGCCGGCCTGCTGCTGTCGCCCTCCCTGGCCTACATGTACACCTTCGCCGAGATCGCCGCCGAACTGGCCCTGGAAACCCCCGGTGTCGACTCCCTGGAAACCGCGACCCTGACCCGTGGCCCGCGCGTGGGCGCTGCCGGCGTGACCGTTGGCTCCACCGCCACCATCTTCGAAGGCTTCCGTCACCCGGGTGGTTACCTGTGGGAGAAGGAACTGATTCCGTACGCGCCCAATACCAGCTTCAACGTGGTCTGCCCCAGCCTGCTCGAGTCCGTGTTCTGCTTGCCCTGGGGCGGCACCTCGCTGCCGATCTACTTCCAGAACGACGGCCGCGTACGCAGCTGCATGTCCTGTGTCGGCTTCTACGACAACCCGGTGATGAGGACCGTGCATTCCCTGGGGCAGAAGTGGGAGGCCGAGTACAAGCATCTGCCGAAGGAGCAGCAGGACGCGGTGATCCAGAATCTGGTGGATTCCACCACCCCGAGCATGCCGCCGCGCGAGCGCAGCACCCTGCAGCGCACCGTGGACTTCGCCATCGGTCGCGGTCAGCTGTCGGCGGTGCGTGCCACCGTGCACGGCATCACCCCCTATATCGCCACCGGTGCGCTGCACGCGGCGGCTGCGGTCAAGCTGCTGGACAACGACGTTGCCAAAGTGGGCTTCGCGTCCTCCTCCAAGGCCTTCGGCCACCGCTACATGCTCGGCTTCCTTGAGCAGCGCGGCCTGGCTCGCGCAACCATCACCCAGCTGTGAAGTGACCAAGATGGCAATCATTGATTTCTTTGACCGTGGCTGGCGGATCAATCCGCAGGGGCCTGCCTATATCCAGGACGGCGTGGTCACGACCTTTACCGAAGCGGGGGAAATGTCCTGCCGCATCGCCAACGCACTGCTGGCCAGTGGATTCGCGTCCGGGGTGAAGGGCGCGGTCTGGGCCACGAACGATGTAACCGCCTGGCTCTGTGCCCTGGGGCTGTGGCGCGCCAACCTGTGCTGGATTCCGGTGGGCGCGCGCAACGCGCCCGAGGAGAACCGGTACGTACTGGACGCCTTCGACTGCGAGATCCTGTTCTTCCAGCGCGAATTTGCCGAGACCATTGCCAACCTTCGGCCGCAGCTGCCGAAGATCTGTCAGTGGGTCTGCATAGATGGCGAAGTGGAGGGGGCCGAATCGCTGGAGCAATTCATCGCGCAGCAGCCGGCGACCGATCCGCGTGTCGCCGTTGATCCAGACGATGTGATCTGGCTCGGGCCGACCGGTGGCACCACGGGCTTGCCCAAGGGCGTCATGAACACCCATCGCAGCGTGCAGACCAGCTTTGCGCACTTCATGATCAACACGCCATATCCCGCCAATACCCGGCCGGTGAACCTGGCGGCGGCTCCGATGACCCACACTGCCGGCATGCTGTCCATGCCCTGCACGGCCAGGGGCGGCGCGGTTGTCGTGATCACCAAGCCGGAGCCGCAACTCCTGCTGGCGGCGATCCCACAATACCGGGTGACAGAGTTCTTCCTGCCGCCGACGGTCATTTACCGGCTGCTGGATATTCCCGACCTGAACAAGAAGGTCGATTTCTCTTCGCTGCGCTACTTCCTCTATGGCGCTGCGCCGATGTCGGTGGAGAAGTTGCGCAAGGCGATCGAGGTCTTCGGCCCGGTCATGATGGAGGGCTATGGGCAGACCGAGGCGCCGGGTGCCATCGCGCACCTGACCCCGGGCGAGCACTTCGTGAATGGCGAAGTGGCCAGCGATGAGCGGTTGTCCTCTGTCGGACGACCCAATCCCCTGATCCGCGTGGAGATCATGAACGACGACGACGAGATTCTCGCCCAAGGCGAAACGGGCGAGATCTGCGTGCGCGGCGACCTGATCATGAAGGGCTACTACAAGGACCCGCAGAAGACGTCGGAGACCCTCATCGATGGCTGGCTGCATACCGGCGATATCGGTCACATCGATGCTGACGGCTACCTGCACATCACCGATCGCAAGAAGGACATGATCATCTCGGGCGGGTTCAACGTGTACCCGAGCGAGGTTGAACAGGTGCTCTGGAGCCATCCTGCCGTACGTGACTGCGCGGTGATCGGCGTGCCCGACGAGACCTGGGGCGAGGCGGTCAAGGCAGTCATCGAGCTGAACGAGGGCCAGACCGTCGACGCTGAAGCACTGATTGCGCTGTGCAAGGAAAAGCTGGGCTCGGTGAAGGCGCCCAAATCGGTAGAGGTCATTGAGGCGCTGCCGCGTAGCCCGGTCGGCAAGGTACTGAAGAAAGACCTGCGTGCCCGTTATTGGCAAGGCGTCAACCGGCAGATCTGAAGTCGAGGAGTCTTCTGATGGAACCCATTTACATTGCCGGCATTGCCATGACCGAGTTCGGTCGTCATCCGGATCGCAGTCTCCAGGATCTTGCCCTGGAGGCGCTCAATGGCGCGCTGGCGGATGCTGGCGCCCAACGCTCCGATATTGGCGCTGTCTTCTATGCCGGTATCACCAACGGCGCATTGCAGGGGCAACTGTCCATTCCGGGGCAGGTGATCATGAGCAAGATCGGCATCGAAGGAGTGCCGGCCTTCAACGTCGAGAACGCCTGCGCTTCGGGCAGCACCGCGGTTCACCTGGCAGTGCAGAGCCTGCGCGCAGGCGCTTCCGATGTGGCGCTGGCCCTGGGCTGCGAGAAAATGGTGGTGGCCGACAAGGCGAAATCATTCGCCCTGTTCGAGGCCGGCTGGGATGTTGCCCGCGCCGAGGAGAACTTCGCGACCTTATCGAAGATGGGGGATGGGATCGTTCCACCGCCAGGCTCGGAGTCCGACCGTCCGTACAGCCAATTCATGTCCATTTATGCAGGCTTTTGCCGCTGGCACATGAAGACCTACGGGACCACCCAGCGGCAGATCGCTGCTGTGTGCGCGAAGAACCACGGGCACTCGGTGCACAATCCCTACTCGCAGTTCCGCAAGCCCTTCACCATCGAGGAAGTGCTGGCGGCGCCGCCGATCACCTACCCGATCACCCTGCCGATGTGCGCACCCATGACCGACGGCGCCGCCGCCGCGATCATCTGCACTGAGGCCGGCCTGAAGCGGATCGGGGCCGATCCCAAGCGTTGCGTGAAGATCGCCGCCAGCGTGATCCGCAGCTTCACCCTGCGCGGCATCGAAGAGCCGGATAAGCACGTCAGCCACCTGGCTGCGCTGCAGGCTTACGAGATCGCTGGCCTGGGGCCCCAGGACATGCATGTGGCCGAGGTCCACGACGCCTCCGCCATGGGCGAGATCATCCAGGCGGAAAACCTTGGGCTGGCCCCCATGGGGTTGGGCGGTGTCTGTGCCGAGCGCGGTGATTTCACCGTGGGCGGCCGTATTCCGATCAACCCGTCCGGTGGCCTGGAATCCAAGGGGCATCCGCTGGGCGCGACCGGCATCGGCCAGCTCTTCGAGCTCACCACCCAGCTGCGTGGCGAGGCGGGTGCCCGTCAGGTCGAGGGTGCGCGCCATGCGATCCAGGAGAACGGTGGCGGTCTCATCGGGGTCGAGGAAGGCGCCGTCGCAGTTCACATCCTGAGCCGATAGGAGAACGTGTCATGTCAGCAACCCGTCGAGACGCGGAAAACAAGACCAGCTGTGGAGTCGCGCAATTTCGTCGGCTCGGTGGGTGGGTGGAGAGGCCGGCTGACCTGCAGCCAGAGCTGGAAGGTGATGTCAGCGCCGATGTGATCGTGGTCGGCGCTGGCTTTGCCGGGCTGTCCACCGCGTTGGAGCTGACTGCTCTCGGTGCGAAGGTCATTGTCCTTGAGCAAGAGTTTGCCGGTTTCGGCGCGAGTGGGCGCAATGCGGGCTATCTCGGTGGCAGCCTGGGAATCGAGTTCGAGTTCTTCCTCAAGCGTGTCGGCATCGAGCAGGCGAGGAAAATCGTCAGCTTCTACGACGAGGGCGTCAGCTACGTGGAGCGCAGGCTCGACGAGCTGAGCATCGACTGCGACTACAACCGCTCGGGCAATATTCGCGTCGGCGTTCATAAGTCTCAGGAGAAGAAAATCCGCAAGGCCATGAAGCTTGGCCTTGAGTTGGGCTCCAAGACCCAGTTCCTGGACCATGCCGAAATGCGGGCGCGCGGCATCCCGCCTGCGTTTCTGTTCGGTTATGCCCAGCAGCACGGCGGCACCCTGGACCCCGGCAAGTACGTGATGGGATTGCGACGCGCAGCGCTGCAGGCCGGTGTGAAGCTCTACGAGAACACGCCGTTGCTGTCCTACAGCGAAGGTCCGACCATCAGGTGTGCGACCCGGCGGGGCACAGCGAGTGCTCCCTACCTGGTGCTGGCCACAAACGCCTACACCCCGCAGCTCGGTCTTCTCAGGGACAAGGTGGTACCGCTACGCGTCTCGGCGATCGAGACCGAGCGGCTGTCCACGGCGCAACTGACTTCGCTGGGCTGGCCGGGCAGGGAAGGTTTGATTACCTCGCACTGGACGATGGAGAGCCACCGCCTCACCGCCCGCAACACGCTCGTCATCACGACAAAACGGCTTGGTTATGCATACGGCTCGCAGACGCCGAATGTGCCGGATGACGTTGCATATCGTGAGCTGGCGGTGGCGCTGAACGAGCGCTTCCCGACCTTGCGCGGCCTCGGCATCCAGTCGAGTTGGAGCGGGTACGTCAGCATGGCTTATGACGCGCTGCCGGTTGTTGGCGAGACCGGCGCTCAGAACAACGTCATCTACACCGCCGGATGTTCTGGGCACGGCGTTGCCACCCAATCGTTGATGGGCTACCTGCTCGCCGAGCGAATAGGCGGTGTCGAGCATCCTCTGCTGGCCGCGCTGCGTCACAAGACGCCCTCGACCCTGCCTGAGCCCTTGCAGTGGTGTGCCGTCAAGCTGGCGCTGGGGGCGGCGAACCTGATGGACAACTGGGTGAATCGCAGGGTCCAGGGCGGCGCCAACTGATGGACAACTGGGACGTCGCGGAGATTCCGCCCAGTTCCAAACACAACCTTTCTGCTTGCGCGGAGCGATGATGAATAGCAACTCAAAAGAGGCAGTGCGCGTTACTGCCTGGGCCGCGATTCTGGGCGGCATCTTTGCCTACTTGAATGTCGGCTTCATGCTGATGGTCACCCAAGGTGATATGAGCGTTTCCCTGGACGGTGCGACGATGCTGGGGTTCCCGGCAGAGACCCGGCAGTTTTTTAGGCTGTCCATGCTCGCCGACATCCTCGGTTTCTATCTGCCGGTGCTGGTGATCGGCGGCTACCTCTGGAGCGTCTTTCGTGAAGAGGCAGGCACCCTTGGGGATATCGCGGTGCTCGCCATCGCCCTCTACGTCACTCTGGGTGTGATCGGCGCTGCCCTGCAACTTTCCGTGCTGAACCCGCTGGCCGAGATCTATGCCGCGGGAGGTGAAGCCGCCAAAGCAGCGGAAGTTGTCTGGACCAGCATCGCTGTCGGTAGTCAGCAAGGATTGTGGTGGTGCGAGGGTCCGGTCGTGCTGTTCTGGGGGCTGGTGGTCGGTCGCCATCTCAAGCGTGCTGGCTGGGGCCGATTGGTATTGCTGCCTCTCAGCGTCGTCGGCTGGTGCTTCGGCCTGTTCTTCCTGGCGGGTTTCTTTCCGCAGCTGGCTGCTCTCTCCAGCGCGATGCTGGTCCTGGTCGTCCTGATCTTCCCGATGTGGATGATCGTGTTCGGCACCCGGTTGCTGCGCAAACCGGCCTGCACCCTGGTGACGGGCTGACGCGCGGCCCGCGCCACGAGGCTCACTGAATTCCAATAAAGACATTGACCGCCGGCGTGTCCGGCGAGTCCTGCGGCAGGCATACGCCGCCGTTTTTCGATGCCGCGACAAGAACGACGACTTCAATAACAAAATGCGTGAGGCGACAAGTATGGCGGACAAGCCCACCTCAAATCTTTCTCCCAATCTCAAGCGGCGGCAATTGTTGAAGCTGGCGGGCGCCACGGCGGCCATTGGCGGTATCGGCCTGAGCTCGGGGCTGGTGCGGGCCAGCGAGATTCCCGGCGCCGCGAGTGCGGCGACGGAGCAAGACGACGTGCTGGACGTCGTCATCATCGGTGCGGGGCTGGCCGGCCTGACCGCCGCCCGCGACCTACAGCTGGCTGGCAGCCAGTCCTTCCTAGTCCTGGAAGCACGGGACCGGGTGGGCGGGCGTACCCTCAACTACGAGGTGAATGGCCATGTCTCGGAAGTGGGAGGCCAGTGGATAGGCCCGGGCCAGACCGCTGTCGAAGACCTTGCTCGCCAGCTGGAGGTCGGCACCTTCCCGACCTATTACGAGGGGCGCACGGTCATCATGGGCGGGGAGGGCAAGCTGGAGCTCGATCTCAAGGGCACCTTCGGCACCGACCTGAGCGTGGCTGGTAAGTTGAGCGAGATGTCTCGTGACGTGCCCTCCGGCGCACCCTGGAAATCGCCCAGAGCTGCTGAACTGGACAAGCTCTCGGTTGGCGACTGGCTGGCCCAGCAGAACATCAAGCCAGAGGAACGGTCCGGCTGGGATGCCAGCATGACGCTGACCGGTGGCGTCACCCCGGCCAAAATGGGGCTGTTGCATTTCCTGTCCATGATCAATTCGGCCGATTGCGACTACGAAAAACTCGACTCGATCAAGGACAGCGCGCAAGGCACACGTTTCATCGGCGGCTCGCAGATCCTCAGCACCAGAATGGCCGAGCAACTGGGCGACAAGGTGCGTTTGCGGTGTCCGGTGCGGAGGATTTCCGACTGGGGTAGCGAGGTCGTGACCCTGCACACGGACCTGGGGCCGATTCGCGCGCGCAAGGTCATCGTGGCCATCCACCCGGCCCTGTGCAACCAGGTGCAGTTCGAGCCGGCTCTGCCGCGAGCGCGTGCAGCGCTGCAACGTGCCTGGCCCGCGCATTCGCCGGCACGCAAGATGGCCATGGTGTATTCCCGGCCGTTCTGGCGGGACAAGGGCTTGAACGGGCACATCATGATGATGGATGGCCCAATTATCTGGGCCTGGGACAACTCGCCGCCCAATGGCGAGATCGGCATCATCAATGCCTTCCTCTCCAACGCCAATCTGCCCTCGGATCATGAAACGGCCAAGCGCACGCTGACGGAAATCTTCGCCGGGGTTTGGGGTGACGAGGCGCTACAGCCCATGGCGTACCACGACCAGGACTGGGGGCGTGACGATCCCTGGACGCTCACCTGTGTATCGGCCATCCCGCCGGGCTTCTGGACCACCCACGGCGAGGCGCTGCGACCACCCTGCGGCAACCTGATCTGGTCCGGTACCGAGACCGCTGACATCTGGGCCGGCTACATGGATGGCGCTGTGCGCTCGGGCCACCAGAGCGCCTTGCAGGCGCTCAACGCCCTGCGTCGGGTATAGGAGAAAAAGATGAAGAAGTTGATAGCGCTGGCTGTAGTCGTGGTTCTTGCCGGGCTGCTGGCTTTTTACGGTCGTGATGCGCTCGATCTCTATCGTCTGATGGACCACATCAGCACTTCCACGGAGGCCAAGGAAGCCGATGGCGGCCCGTGGCCGCGTCTGGGCGATGCCTGCGTAGGTTGTCATGGCGTTCAAGGCAAGTCGCAGCATCAGGGGTATCCCAGCCTGGCGGGTCAACCTGCTGCCTACCTGGCCAACCAACTGCGTAACTTCGCCAGTGGCGCGCGGGCCAATCCGAACATGGGGCCGCTGGCTATGACCCTGAGCGAGGCCGACGTCCAGCAGTTGGCGGAGTACTTCGCCAAGCAGTCGGCAGTGGAAAACAGCTCCTTCAAGGCTGACCCCGTGCTGCGGGAGAAGGGGCAGAAGCTGGTGGTGAGCGGAGGCTGTGCGGCGTGTCACGGCGAAGGGCTAATGGGGCGCGACCAGTTCCCGCGGTTGGCCGGGCAGGGGCACGACTACCTGCTGGCCCAACTGAATGCCTTTGCCGAGGGGCGGCGTAAGGATTCGACGGGCGCGATGACTGCCATCGTCTCGACCTTGTCCGCGGATGATCGTCAGGCACTTTCCCACTATCTCGCGGCACTTGTCCCTGTGGCGAAGTGAACCATCGGTAGAGTATTTGATAGAGGTTATTGCTATGGAAATTAAGGAAGTTCTTGCGCTGCTTTCTAGCGTTTTTTTGATCACTAGCGGTGTGGTTTACGGCCTCAAGTATGTGCGCATTCGGAAGAACTATCTGCTCGGATTCGAGTGGCTGATCGTGGCCTTCTCTGCTTCGAATCTACTGCTATTCCTTGTGACGGGCTTCAAGGTTGGCTACAGCATCTCTTTCTTCCTCGATGCCTTTTCCCGCGCTTTCGGTGTCCCGATTGTGGCCACGCTTGGCCTGATGGCGGTCACCCATAACTACAGGCCTTCGGTTACCAAGGACATCATGATTTTCGGGGTCACCTTCGCCGCCACTTTCGTGCTCGTCCTTGCCGACTTCGTTAAAGGGCTGCTGCCGTATTTCTACCTGATCATGTGGGCCTGCTACACCCTCTATCTCTGCTATTTCACTTGGCGTCTGCTGCGCGCTGGCGAGTTCATGCACGCTCTGCTCAATGCCTTGACTACGGCGGCTGCTTTGGCCGTGGCGGTCGTCTATGACTTCCTCCCAATCCCGGGCGACGAGGACAAGATGGAGTTCATGATCTATGCCCTGACCGTTTGGGGTTGCCAGATAATCCAGCAGTACTACGCCTACGGCGCGCTGGAGCGGGCGAAGAACAATTCGTTTCAATCGTTTGTCCACGCCAGGTAAGTGACCTGGAGTCTGACTGTAGTGAGCCACCATTGTCTGGCGGCTCACTTCACAGCACCAACTTGTCCCCGTAAGAAACGCTCCACTTCATGCTGGCGATGCATTTGTACGGCAACGATAGCGTTTTTGTCAGAGCCTGGGTTTTAACGAACGCCCCATCGGAAGCAGGCAGCCCTTTTTCATCAGTTCAAAGGATTGAGCGGAGTGCTGATTCCTACATGCCTCGCCCGGAAATACGTGATTGACGTGCGAGGGGGGCGTGCAGGTATTCAGAAACTCCAGCGCTTACTCACCAAGCACAACAACAAGAGGTAGCGAAAGCATGGGAAAGATGGTTTTTTCAAATTGTTCGCTGGCGCTGAGCCTTGGCCTGATCGGTCAGTTCGCCCTGGGGGCGGTCAGTGTCGAGCAGGCCGCCCAGTTGGGCGCGTCGCTCACGCCTCTGGGAGCCGAAAAGGCGGGTAATGCCGCGGGTACCATTCCCCCCTGGGACGGGGGACTGTCCAGCGGTGCCGGCAACCGAGATCCCGCGGGATTTCTCAGCAACCCCTTCGCCACAGAGCAGCCGCTGTTCACTATCACCGTGCAGAACATGGCGCAGCACCAGGACCACCTGACGCCTGGGCAAATGGCGATGCTCAAACGCTATCCAGGCACCTACCAATTACCGGTCTACCGTAGCCACCGCTCCGCCAATGCGCCTGACTTTGTCTATCAGGCGGCCAGGGAGAATGCGACAAGAACCAGAATGGTGGACGGCGGCAACGGTCTGGAGAACTTCTCCACCGCGATGCCCTTTCCCATCCCGCAGGATGGCCTGGAAGTAGTGTGGAACCACATCACCCGCTACCGTGGCGGCAGCGCCAAGCGCAGCCATGTGCAGGCCACACCGCTGGCCGATGGCAGTTTTGTGCCGGTGCACTTCAAAGATCAGTTCACCTTCCGTGATCGCGTTGCCGACTTTGATCCGGCGAACCCAGGAAACGTGCTGTTCTATTACAAGCAGTTGGTGACTGCTCCGTCGCGTCTGGCTGGTGATGTGCTGCTGGTGCACGAGACCCTCAACCAGGTCAAGGAGCCGCGCCTGGCGTGGCTTTATAGCGCCGGGCAGCGACGCGTACGCCGTGCGCCGCAGGTCTCCTATGACGGTCCCTATCCGGCTGCCGACGGCCAGCGTGTCGCCGACAACCAGGACATGTTCAACGGCGCACCGGATCGCTACGAGTGGAAACTGGTCGGCAAGCGCGAAATCTACATCCCCTACAACAGCTACCGGCTCGACGGGGCAGACCTCAAGTACAGCGACATCATCAGGCCCGGGCATATTAATCCCGAGCTGACCCGCTACGAGCTGCATCGCGTCTGGCAGGTCGAGGCGACGCTCAAGCCGGGAGAGCGGCACATCTACGCCAAGCGGGTCTTATTCATCGACGAGGACAGCTGGCAGATTGCGTTGGCCGATCATTACGACGCTCGCGGCACCCTTTGGCGTGTCGCCGAAGGCCACCTCTCACCGATGTATGACCTCCAGATTCCATGGCTCGGTACCGAGGCGCTGTATGACCTGATCAACGGCCGCTACATCGTGTCCGGCATGCACAACGAGGAAAAAGAGGCACTGCAGTTCGGCTTCACTTCCAGTGCTGCCGAGTACACCGCCGCCGCACTGCGAAGCTCGGGCATTCGCTGACGGCTACTTCACAGTAGGCCAAAAGCCTGCTCCTTTTTGCCGCCTTTCGGGGCGGCTTCTTTTTTTGGGGCGGGCGGCCGTCCGTCGATTGAGAAAGGGACTCACCCGGGCAGGCGGAACAGAATCCCGCAGGCCACGCGGGAACGAGCCAGGTGTCAATGCCTGATACCGGACTGCCGTTCCGTTGCCGAGCTCCAGAGCAGGGCTAATTTCGTCTGATGAATATTAAACATAACTAGTGTTGTGTTAAATTTATCCGGGATTACCGCTCAGTAAAACAGCACAGGCTTCAGAGGTTTGTGCCATGAAAGGCTGTATCGATTTTCAGCGCCGCACGCACAGAACTCCGGGAATGCGTGCGTCGCTCAGTACTGCTCGTGCTTGAGCAAGGAGACCCGAGATGAAACTAGTCAAGACATTCCTGCTCTGCGGTTATGCCTGCAGCCTGGTCATGGCACTGACGGGGTGTCAGGAAGAAATACAAACGACGGAGGCGCCGCGTCCCGTCCGCACGGTCATCGCGAAGGCTGCCTCCATCGGCGAGGAGGTCGCCCAGACGGGCGAGATCCAGGCGAATGTCGAAACCAACCTCGGCTTCCGCATCGACGGCCGCGTCGCGACCCGTGTCGCGGAGATCGGCATGAGTGTCGTCAAGGGGCAGGTTCTGGCGACGCTCGATCCGAACGACGTTCAGAACGAAGTGCTGACCGCCGAGGCCGAGGTGAAGAGTGCCGAGGCGGCGGAAGGATTGGCGAAGTCGGAACTCGATCGGCAACGCACCCTCTTCGCCAAGCAGTTCGTCGCGCGGGCGCGGGTCGAGGAAGCCGAGGCCAGCTGGCGCGCCGCCAACGCCAAGCTCAAGGTCGCCAGAACGGGACTGCAGACCGCCCGCAACAAGCTGACCTACACCGAACTCCGTGCGCCCGACGACGCCATCGTCAGTGCGGTCCTGGTCAATGCCGGGCAAGTCGTCGATGCAGGCCAGCCGGCGATCAAGCTGTCTTCCACCCATGAGCGCGATGCCGTCTTCAACGTGTCCGAGCGGATATACACCAGCGTGCCCTCCGACGTGCAAGTCGAAGTGGCGCTCCTCTCCGATCCCTCAGTCAAGGTGATCGGCCGGGTCCGCGACGCGAGCCCGACCGCGGACCCGGCGACCCGCACCTATCGCGTCCGTATCGCGCTGCCCGACGCCCCCGTTACCATGGCGCTGGGCGCCACGGTAACGGGACGCCTGATTCTGCCCGGCAAGTCGCTCATCATCCTGCCGTCCTCGGCCTTGACGAGCGAGGCCGGCAACCCTGCGGTGTTCGTGGTTCAGCCCACTAGTTTGGAGCTCGTCCGCAAACCGGTGGCGGTGGCGCGCTACACGGCGACGCAAACGTTGGTCGAGTCCGGGCTCAGCGAAGGCGATGCCGTGGTCACCGCGGGTGTGAGCAAGCTCAGGCCCGGCCAGAAAGTCACCTATGATGCCGGCGAGGTGGCCAAATGAGTTCGAGCAAGGCAGGCCCGGAAGGGCAGGGCGGCTTCAATCTCTCGGCCTGGTCGATCGCTCAAAAGCCGCTGATCTTCTTCCTCATGCTGATCACGCTGCTCGGCGGCGCGATGAGTTATTCGAAACTGAGCCGCAACGAAGACCCGGCCTTCACCATCAAGACCATGGTGGTGGCCGCTCGCTGGCCCGGCGCGAACATCGATGACACGACGAAGCTGCTGACCGATCGTCTGGAGAAGAAGCTCGAGGAGATCCCCTGGCTCGACCGGCTCGACAGCTACACGCGCCCAGGCGAGACGGTGATCATGGTGAACCTGCGCGACGATGCGCCGGCAGACATCGTCCCCGACGCCTGGTACCAGGTGCGCAAGAAGATGGCCGATATCGCTGCGACCCTCCCCAGCGGGGTCCAGGGTCCGTTCTTCGACGACGAGTTCGGCGACACCTATGGCCAGATCTACGGGTTCACGGCTGAGGGATTCTCGGATCGGGAGTTGCGCGATTACCTCGAGGGCGTGCGTGCGGAATTGCTGCGCATCCCGAGCATCGGCAAGGTGCAGCTCCTGGGCGTGCAGGAGGAACAGATCGCCGTCGAATTCTCCCCCAGTCTACTAGCCGCCTACGGCCTGGACGAGCAGGCGGTGCTGAGGGCCCTAAGCGCTCAGAACGCTGTCAGCCCCGCCGGAACGGTGCGCCTGGCGGACGACAAGATCGCTCTGCGCGTGAGCGGCAGCTTCGTCTCCGAGGAGAGCCTACGGACCATGACGCTGCGGGCGAACGACCGGTTCGTGCCGCTGACTGAGCTGGCCACTATTCGGCGTATCCCGGCCGACCCGCCATCGCCGCAGTTCCGCGTCAACGGCGAGAAGACGCTCGGCGTCGCCATCTCCATGGCCTCCGACGGCAACCTGCTCGAATTCGGGCAAGCGGTGCGAGACCGCATGGACGAGGTGAGGAGGGCGTTGCCCCACGGCATCGAGATGCTCCAGGTCGCCGATCAATCTACCGTTGTCAAGCAGGCCGTGAGCGGTTTCCTGAAGGTGCTGGCCGAAGCGATTGCGATCGTGCTCGCTGTCTCGTTCCTCTCGCTCGGCGTCCGCGCCGGCCTCGTCGTCAGTATCTCGATTCCCTTCGTGCTGGCTCTGACCTTCATCGGCATGGAGCTGACTGGCATTGGCCTGCAGCGCATCTCGCTCGGTGCGCTGATCATCGCCCTTGGCCTGCTCGTCGACGACGCGATGATCACTGTCGAGGCGATGATTGGAAAGTTGGAGGAGGGCTGGAGCCTCAAGCGAGCGGCGAGCTTCGCCTACGACTCGACTGCCTTTCCAATGCTGACGGGCACGCTGGTGATGATCGCCGGCTTCATCCCGGTCGGATTCGCCGCTTCGAGCGCGGGTGAATACTGCTATTCGATGTTCATGGTGGTATTGATCTCGCTGTCTGCATCCTGGGTGGTCGCCGTCCTTTTCTCGCCCTTGCTCGGCACCTTGCTCCTGCCGAAATCCTTACCGAATCATGGCCATGGCAACGGCCGGATCATGGGGCTCTACCAGCGTGCCTTGTCCTGGGCCCTGGGGCATCGCGCGATCACGCTTGCCGCGGCTGGCGTCGCCTTCGCGCTGTCGCTTGTCGCCTCGGGCCAGCTCGAACAGCAGTTCTTCCCGCCCTCCGACCGGCCGGAGCTCCTGGTCAGCCTGACGCTGCCGCAGAACGCGTCGCTTGAGGCGACGGAGCGGGAGGCGCTGAAGCTCGAGAAGCTGCTCAAGGAAGACCCCGGTGTCGAGTTGTTCTCGACCTATGTAGGTTCCGGTGCGATCCGCTTCTACCTCCCTATGGAGGTGCTGCTGCAGAACGACAATGTGACCCAGGCGGTGGTGGTGACCAAGGGCATCGAGGAGCGTGACGCACTGCAGGCCAAGCTCGCCGGGCTGTTCAAGACAGAATTCCCGGGGCTCATCGCGCGGGCGACACCACTCGAGCTCGGCCCGCCGGTTGGCTGGCCCCTCAAGTACCGCGTCACGGGGCCCGACCAGAGCAAGGTGCGCGACCTGGCCGGACAGCTCGCCAACCTGCTCTCGACCAACACGGATACCCGCGAGGTGCATCTGCTGTCGGGCGAGCCGCAACGGAGCGTCTTCGTCGCCATCAACCAGACGCAGGCACGGGCGCTGGGGCTTTCCTCCGAGGAGATCGCCAGTGCCATGGCGTCGATCTTCTCTGGCACGACCGTGACCACCGTGCGCGACCAGGATCGTCTCGTTGACGTGGTCGTCCGCGCGCAAATCGGTGAGCGCACGAACCTCGCGACCCTGGCCAACCTGCAGATCCGCTCGGCCCAGGGACTTGCCGTCCCGCTGTCGCAGATTGCCAGGCTCAGCTACGGCGTCGAGGATCCGATCATCTGGCGGAGGCAGCGTCTCCCGCTGGTCACCGTCCAAGGCGACGTTCGTGAGGGCGTCGAGGCGGCGACCGTCGTGCAGGCGCTCGCGCCCGCCGTCGCGCAATTCGCCGCCGGGCTGCCCAAGGGATACAAGGTCGAAACTGGTGGCGCCGTCGAGGAAGCCGCGAAGGGGAGCGCCTCGCTGGCCGCCGTATTGCCGGTGACCGCTCTTGTGATGTGCGTGCTGCTGATGCTGCAGCTGCGCAGTTTCTCGCGGATGTTCCTCGCCCTGGCGATGGCACCATTCGGCCTGATCGGAGTGGTCCTGGCCATGCTGCCGACCGGAACGCCCATGGGCTTCGTGGCGCAGCTCGGCGTCATCGCCTTGGTCGGCATGATCGTCCGCAACGCCATCATCCTCATCGAGGAAGTGGACATCAATGTCGGCGAGGGCCAGTTGCCCCGTGAGGCCATCGTGCACGCCGCGACGCACCGGGCACGCCCCATCGTGCTGACGGCCTGCGCGGCGATCCTCGGCATGATTCCCATCGCGCCGCAGATATTCTGGGGGCCGATGGCCTTCGCGGTGATCGGCGGGCTCGCCATCGCGACGGTCGTGACCCTGACGGTCCTCCCTTGCGCCATTTCCCTCCTGCTGCAATGGGAGACAGGTCGGTGCAGTCGGCTAGAGCCCGAGCCCTTGCAACATACATAATCGGGCATCAGTTTCGGCACAGTGTTCAGACATGATTGGCAGGTCTCACTGTGCTGCATCTGATAACCCTGACCCAGAAATGCTTTAGGCATCAGCTTTGGGAGGATCCAGTTGAAAAGTCGGCACCGTCCCGGCTTCCTCGCGCGGAGCCGAAAAACCGATTGATGCGTTGCTACGGGAAATCTGGAGTAGTCAACCCTGTTGCTCTGTCTACGGCACGTTGCCGTGACTTTGCCAGGGCTTGGGAAACCGGCGATGTCGGTCTCGCCGCGCTCGGACCAATCTACGGAGTCGAGCACTGGCGTAGGTTGGTGCGGGCGGCGTTACGCTGGAGCGATGCGTTCATCCAAGCCGATAGACGTCTTGCTCGTCCACCTGCACCCGCCCGTCGGCCAGAAGTTCGACCAGGTGCTGCGAAATCGTGCGGGTCTCGGCGTCCACGACCCATGCCGCCTCGAACCCCGGCGGATAAAGCATCCGCCGCTCTACCAACTGCCCCAGCGTCTTCGGTGATTCACGCAACCATGCCAGAAGCCGCTGCTCGCGCTCATCGAGCACTGCCGTGTAGGCGGCCAGGTCCTGCAGGAATCGCGCTCTCTCCGTATAGACGCCGCGATGGTGGGAGGTGACCCAGACCTTGGCCGGAATTTCCGGCAACCGAGCCAGGCTGCGGCGGAAGTCACGAAGGTTCGAGCAGGCATCGCCGTAGTACGGGCCGAAGCCGGTCAGGTCGATATCGCCGATGAAGGCAATGCCCTCCGGTTCGACCAGCAGAACCGAGTGGCCAGCGGTATGGCCAGGCATGTGGAATGCCCGGATCGTCGACTGGCCGACATTCCAGGACATGCCGTCCTCGTAACCCTGTGCGTCGGGTCGTGGTGCATAGAAAAAATCTCGCTGGAACTTGTCCAGCGTCTGCGAGATCTGGAGCTCGTCCGTCATGCCAAAGGCTGCAGCCATGCCGCTCCAGCTACGCGCTGCCTGCAAGTCGGCTTCTGGCACGTACACCCAGGCGTCGGGAACGCGGTGCAATCCGGCCATATGGTCTTCGTGCACGTGGCCCATGACCACCAGTTCAGTGGCGTCGAACTCGGGGCCGATGTAGTTCGAAACGATGGGCGTGTCGAAGGCCGCACGCGTGTCCGAGCCACGGATGAGCACCTGGTTACCGTCGGGATATTTCCCGCTCTTCTCGCCGAAGAAGACAGAGACACGGCCGAAATCGAGACGTTGGATGCCTTCCCGCAAAGCGGAATGGGTTGCTGCAGGAACCATGGCGAATTTCTTCCTGAACTGGCAATTCTTTTGTGAAGCCCCATGCGGGGATGCGATGGGACGGCGGCCTTACACTACGCCAGTCCCATCGACAACAGGTCCGGTCAATGGTCTGCGCTACCCAATGCGCGAGCAATGTCACAGGCAGCCTTGGCGCCAGTCTCGATGGCACCCTCGATACCTCCGACACCTATCGCCGCGATGTCCCCGCCTGCGAAATGGATTCGGCCGTGGGGCCTTCGCATCTGTGGAACCACCTGGGTCAGGTTGCCAGGCCGGTGATGAACCCATCCGCCTTGTGAGAAGGGATCGCTTGCCCAGTCATGCCAAGCGGTTTCCAGCACTTCGATATCCGGGACGAAGACCCGCAGTGCGCGTTGCACGGCCTCAGGGTCATTGCCATCGAGTGCCGACGCATCCGAGCAGAAGCACACCACTAGCGTGTCGCCATTGTGGCGCCATTCGGCCCGGGCGGTACTTATAGGATGCTTGCCGACCGGGGCGTGGGCGAGAAAGGCCTCGATCTCGCCCTTGACCCTCGCCCAGATCTTGCTGGGCTTGATCGGGTGTTTCTGCTCGATCATGGCACGCACAGGTTGAGCAAGCGGCGGTTCGATGGAGACGTCGTCCAGGGTGTTGAGAGGGAGTGCCACGACGGCATGCCGCGCCCGGATACGCTGCCCGTCACGGGTGGTCACTATGACTTGGTCCCCGTTGTCCTCGACCGCAGTCACCGGCGTGCTCAGGAGGAGCTCGGCCTTCGAGTCGGCGGCCATCGCGTTGAGCAGTCGCCCGGTTCCACCCTCGATCGGCCAGTGCCCGGCCACTTCCATGAAGGCTTTCCAGTCGCCGAAATAGATCGCGCTCCAGAGCAGGAACTGGGCAAGCCCCTGTTCGCTCTCGGAGCAGATTAGCGTCGCCATTACGTTGACCAGGAGATCACGGTCATAGGCGGAAAGGTTCATCGAGTCGATCCGGTCGCCGATTGTTTGCTGGTCAACCGCGCTAACGTTGCAGGCTTCGATGCGGTCCACCCGTGGAAAGTGCGCACGTGCATCGGCGAAGCACCGGGTGATGAGCGGGTCGGTCAACCGGGTGAATTCAGCCGGGGTTCCGCAGTGCACCTCGCCATCGGCCAGCCAGTAGGCTTTGGCAATCGACAGGGGTGTCACCAGGCCGATACCGTAGCGCGTGAGTTCACGCCAGACATGCGCCTGGGTCCAGTGTACGTAAGTGCCGCCCAGCTCCAGCGGGCGGCCGAATGCTTCACCCAGATGGGTGCGTCCGCCGATGCGCTCGCGTGCTTCGAGCAGCATCACCGAGTGGCCTGCGATGCTCAGGTCGCGGGCCGCGGTCACACCGGCAAAACCGGCACCGATCACGGCGACGTCGTACAGATCTGTCATGTGAGTTTCTCTAGGTGGAGAGGAGATGAGGGGCGAGCACCGCTCAGGCGGTGCGCACTTTGCGATTGAGGCGTTCGTCCATGCGGTTGGCCGCGGCAAATGCCCCGTTGACGGCACACCAGCGCAGCGGCTCGGGCAATGTCGATGGCGTTTCGTGGTGCATCAGCATCGTCAGCAGTGGGTTCTCGATGCCTCCAATCCGCTCGGCGAGCATGTGTCCGACTAGACCCTGGGTGCCGAGACCATGACCGGAACATCCTGCGGCGTAGTAGATGTTCCGATTGGCCCCGGTTGTGCCGATGACGGGCAACGTATCGTTGGCAAAACTGATGTAGCCGCTCCAGCAGCTCCTGATGGGGATGCCCTTCAAGGTCGGGAAGCGTTCATGCAAAGCAGCCCTCAGCGCTTGGTAGTGACGGTGCTCAGGCTCACTCGGTGTCTTTGAACCGTAGGCGTAGCGCAGCCGCTTGGTGGTCGACACGAGCGTATTGCGGGCCGTCAAGCGGTGACTTTCCATGGTCCAGTGCGCGGTCGTGATGCCTTCGCGTCCTGGCCAGCCCAGTGCCGCCAATTGCACCGACGAAAGAGGTTCCGTCTCGATTGCGGAGACCCGCAACGGCACCACCTTGTTGGCGAGCAGACCGAGCTGCGGCGTATAGGCGTTGGTGGCGAAGATCAGCAGCGGAGCGCTCGCGCTACCGCGCGGAGTGTTCACCTTGATGACCGGACCTTCGGTGTATGACAGCAGTGGCGTGTTCTCGTGGAGTTTCACGCCCGCCCGAATCGCCGCACGCCGCAGTCCCAGGACGTACTTGCCTGGATTGAGCGTGCCGCCGCGTGGCACGTAGCTACCGAACAGGAACGCTGGCGGGATGCCGCGCGCGCGCATATCGGCCTGATCCAGAAACTCCGAAGCGCAGCCGAGCTCGGCGCCGATCTGCATGTTTTCGCGCAACCGCCTTTCCTGGGAGGGGTCGATGCCTGCACGGATCAACCCCGACTGAAGGTAGTCGCAGTCGATCTCGTACTCTTTGAACTTCGCTTCGGCGAAAGCGACGCCTTCCTCGTAGAATTGGACGACCTGTCTCGCTTTTTCGGTGCCGATCTTCTTGAGGAAGAACTCGTATCCGAGCCCTTGCCCGCCAGCCAGATAGCCCGCGTTGCGACCGCTCGCGCCGAAGCCGGCGAACTCACGTTCGAGGACGACCACGCGGGCGCCTTGCCTGGCCAGCTCCAGGGCTGCGCAAAGCCCGGCCAGCCCAGCGCCAACGATCACCACATCTGCGGTGACGTTGCCCACGAGATCCGGCTGCAGGTCCTTCGGCTTCTCTTCCCATCCGCCGAGGGTTCGATACTTGTCATCGAGTCGGGTCATCATTCTGCCTCTTTTGAATGTTTCAGCGTGTACGCTTTGCCTGGCCACACTGCCCAGGCCACGGTCACGCTGGCGAGCGCGGCCTCAGGCAGCGCAGCGACGTACAGATCGGTCATGAAAGTTTCCCTCTTGAGACAGGCAGGTGGGGGGCCCGTGTTCTGCTTGCTCCAGAGCCCGGCTGCGAACCGTTGATAGCGCCGAGCTCCTGGCCAGTGACCAGGTCGAGTGAACGCTTCGTGGTACGAGGCCCATAGAGGACGACGGGGATGGCGAAGATGATGTAGCAGGCCGCTGCGGTGAGCATCACGCTCTCGATACCCCCGGCGGAGAAGAGCGTTGCGCCCAGGACACCGGAGGCGGCCCCGCCGAACCGGCCGCCGGACATCACGATCCCGCTGCCCAGGGCACGCAATTGGGTGGGAATGGTTTCTGGGATATAGGTGTAGTAGGCGTTGACGACGAGCCCGGTAATGATGGCAGTAGCCCCGCCTGCGATTATGACCACCGAGCTGTTGGTCGAGAGACCGAGCAGCACGAGCGGTATCGCGCTGAGGATGGAGGTGGCGAGGATGGTTGTCTTGCGCTCGAACCGGTCCAGGAACAGGTAGGTGAGGAACGGTGTGACGCAATAGACCAAGTTCCAGACGAACATGGTCTGGTATGCATCGCCCTCGGAGTATTGGAGGCCATGGATGAGTGCGTAGACACCCCAGTTCGCAAACAGGTAGTAGGCCAAGCTCGAGCCGAAATAGCCCAGGGTGACGACGGCCATGGTGCGCAGCACTGCCTTGTTTCTCAGGAGCTGCGGTAGTGAAGGCTCCTTGATCCTTTCCAGGTTCACTACCTGTGGTTCGCTCAGCGGGCCGTTGCGCAAGGCTCGTGCTTCCAGCTTGCGGACGATCCTCTCGGCGCTGTCGATCTGCCCTCGCGAGATATACCAGCGGACCGATTCCGGCAGGACGAAACGCACAATGGGAGCGATCAGCAGACCGACACTGCCTGCGATGAGCAGGTAGCGCCAGGCATTGGGGCCCCCATGGGGTAGAACAAACATGGCGAGTGCCGCCGCCCCCACTCCGGAGACCACGAACCCCAGTGTCACGATGGACACGAAGCGGCCACGTGCCTTGCTCGGAAACATCTCTGCGATGTACACAAGCAGGACCGATGTGGCCGCTTGTACGCCGATACCCGTAACCACACGGGAGATCAGCATGATCTCGAAGTTCGGTGCGAACGCTGTCGCCAGTGCTCCCAAGGAGTAGAGGACAGTGGACCAGACGAGGACCGAACGGCGTCCCCACTTGTCCGAGAGCCTTCCTCCCACCAGCGCTCCGATGACCATTCCCACGAAGAAGGCGCTGCTGATGACGCCGATCTGCTCCAGGCTCAGGTTGGTGTGCGTTTTGATGGTCGGTATCGAGTAGGCGAAGATGGCGTTGTCGTAGTACTCCAGCATAAGGTTGGCCGCGAGTAACAGAGCCCAGACATAGTGAGTGGCCATTACCGGCAGGCGGTCGAGGCGCGCCGTCAGGTTCAGCGGGTATTCGGGGGGGGCGGATTGCTCCGGGCCGTCAAAGCGATTCATGTTCGTCTCCATCAGCGTTTTGTATTTGTTCTGTTGTCTTCTTGATGAAGCTGCACTGACGCGCGGTTGCGGACGTTGAGGCGCCAGCAATGGCGTCAGTGCGTAAAAGCGTTACTCAGCGGCTGCCTCATAGGGCAGCATCAGTCGGTACCGCTGCCGGCCACCGCGACGACGCGGATTTCTATCAGGAACTCGGGGCGGGCGAGCTGGCTGACGCCGATACCTGTCCACGAGGGAAATCGCTCGGGGATGAACTCATCCTTGACCTTGATGAATTCCTGGATGTCGCCCCGGAGATCGGTATGGAAAGTCATCAGCTCGACTATGTCGGCCATGCTGGCGCCCGCAGCTTCGAGGACGCTTTTCACGTTGTCGAACGCCAGCCTGGCCTGGGCCTCCATCCCTTCACCCACGGCCTGCGTGAGCCGATCGACTCCCACCTGGCCGGAGGCCCAGATCAGATCACCGACACGGGTCGCTTGTGAGAAGTGAAGCCGGTCGTAGAGTTCCTGGGTGTGTGGCGGGTTGATCATCTGTCGACTCATGGTCGAGATACTCCTTGCGATGTTCAGTCAGATGATCTGGCGGAAGATGGGCGAGCGGAACGGTTCGCCCTCGTTGAGCTTGGCCATCTCTTCGGAGAAAAGGACGCCGTTGCGTGCGTATTTCGGGTTCGATGTCGGCAGGCAGCGGAACCTGGCGTCGTCACCGAAGAAGCGCAGCACCAGCGTGTGGCGGTCCGGGCAGTCGGCATCGACGGCGGCCCCCCCGTGTAGCGAGTGTGGGTGAAGCAAGACGACATCACCCGGCGTGATCGGCCACGAAAGGACGTCCCAGGCGTTGGGGTCTTCTGCGAGGTCTTTGTCGATGTGCGGCAGGCGGGGCAGGGAGCCGTCACCGTAGAGCGGGTCAGTCGGATCCTCTGCATTGGCGAAGCTGGCCCCGTCGTACTGGATGCCGCGGTGTGAACCACGCACGATCTCCAGGGAGTTCTTCTTGGGGATCTTGTGGAAGGTGATCCAGGCATTGCCCCAGTGCTCCCCGGCCCAGGGCAGGTTCGCGGTGTCCTGGTGCCACGGTCCGCGACCGCTCTTGCCTCCTTCCTTGGCGAACACTTCCTCGGCGAAGTACCAGACATGCTCCGAGCCCCAGAGCTCCTGGAACAGCTTGCCGAACGGGAGCGACATCACCAGGTCATCGTACTTGTCCTTGACGGCCGGGTTGGCGTTGTCGATGTGGGTCTGCAGCTTGGTCCCGTCGAGCGCCTGGAACTTGTACGGCCCCGGGTTGGCGACATTCCACTTGAACGCCTCGTAGCACTGCGCCAGTTCCGTTTGGTCGAGGCAGTTCTCGATGAGGACGGCGCCGTCGTTGCGAAAGGCTTCGCGAATCGATTGATCGATGAGCATGAGGTGTCTCCTTCTATTTATTTGTCGGGGTGGAGCCAGACTCCCAGACATGACCTGGCGAGGTGAATGCCTCCAAGTGGGTATTTGCCATTACCCCCCTGCAGTGCCGGTCTGGGGGGCATCACGCTGGCGCCGGCCGGGGGCCGTCGTTCTTTCCGGCTTCGGAGAGGCGTAGTAGTCCGGCAGGAGGATGTTCAGGCCGTCAGTCGGGTGCGCTGTGATGGAGCATCTTTCTGAGCCGTGTCGACGCCCTTGGGCGACGGCGTGCGACAGCCCGTGATAAGCGAGTTGGGGTAGTTGGCCAGGGCGTCCGCGATGCGGTTGCCCGACACGATGGCCGAGCTCAGGCGTGTCGGCGAAGTCGATTCCGTTGGGTCAGAGCAGAAGCCCAAGGGCTTTCGCACGGGCCGTCGCCATCGTCCGGCTGCTGACTTTCAGCTTTGAATTGATGTGCTTGGCATGGGTTTTGACGGTGTAAGGGGAGAGCGAGAGGATTTTTGCGATCTCGAAGTTGGAGTAGCCCTTGGCGATCAGGCTGAGTACTGCCAACTCGCGCCGGCTCAGCAGCTCGACCTCCGGCGCTGGGGCCGTCTGCAAGTCTGCGACCGGCCCCGCTTGCAGGCTGGACCCCATGGCTTCCAGATGGGTTCCCATGAGCAGGTTGTGTTGGCCTTGGCTTATGGCCATGGCGGCAGCCGAGGCCAGGAGCCGTTCTGCCTTGTGCAGATCCCCCCTCAGGCGGACAACTTCAGCCAAGGCATGCTGGGCCTGGCAGACGATGATATTGAAAGCATTGCCCTCGGCGCGTTGCAGCAGTTGGTCGAGCAGCGTGTTGGCCTCGCCGAAAGAACCCCGGGAGCACAGGACTTCTGCTTGAAGGAAACCCGCCAGGGCGTAAAGGTCGGGGTAGGCACTGGGCGGTGTGAGGGCATGCTCACCTTCGTACTGCTCACGTACGCGGGAGAGCAATCGGGATGCCGATTCGTAGTGGTTGGCCTTCATCCAGATCCTGGCGGTGCACAGGTCGAGGACGCCTCTGTAAATCACTTCGGCAACGTTCCAGGAGTGCATCAGTCGTTGCGCATCCGCTAGTCGCTGTTGTGCAGTTGCGAAGTCGCCATTGTTGGCATCGAGCTGCGCAAGTATCGCCGGGGCGTGGCAAGCCACCGGATTACGGCTTGCACAGGAGAGCAACAGACCTTCTTCCAAGGCCTCGCGAGCCTGCCGCTCTTGTCCCGTCAGGATCAGGAGCCAGCCGCGCCGGATCAACGCCGCACCTTGCAGGAGTGCCGAGCCCGGGCCCTGGACCAATAGTTGATCGAATTGGTCCAGGGCCTGCAGGGCCCGAGGCAGATTGCCGGCCAGTTCCTCGATCAGCACTTCGTCCAGTATCAGCAGGCACTCGAACAGCGTTTCTCCCTTGCGGCGGGAAAGCTCGATACCTTGGTGTTGAAGGCGCTTGGCCGTCACGACGTCACCCATGGTCAGGCTGGCACGCGTCAGGCACGAGAAGCAGAGAATCATCTGCGCCCAGCGCTCATTTCTAGCGAGGCGGTCCAGAGCTCGGCATCCAATTCTCTGCGCCTCCTGCGCGTGCCCCTGATGCAGAGCCAGCTCGGCGCTCAGGGCAAGGTGCAGGTCGAAGTCTTGCTCTGCGATGAGCTGGATGGTGCGCTCGGCCTGTTCCAGGCGTCCCCCTAGCAGCAGGGCCCTGGAAACGACTTCCAGAGCTTGCGGGTTCTGCTCGATCCAGGCGATGCCGAGCTGATCGATACCTTCCAGGAGGTAGTTCAGGTTCTGCCCGATGAGCAGCTCCCGTGTGGCGATCTGGCCCATTGAGACCAGCCCGCGTGAGGCGTCCGGGATGGCCAGCGCGTAGCGGAAGGCTTCGACGTGGGCGCCGGCCAGGTGCAGCCATTGGCTAGCGGCGAGCAAGGGAGGGGCCTGGTCGGGATAGCGCTCTTGCAGAAGTCGTTTGAGCGGTGCGAACAGAGTGAAGTGGTCCGTGGAGCCCGGTAGACGACGCAGGAAAACCTGCTCGCTACGCAGCTTGCGCAAGGCCATGGGATCATCGGCCAGGAATGCGCAGAGCGGGCCGTCGACGAATGGCGCATGGGCGATGACGCGCAGAAGAGAGAGCATCTCCTTCGGCAGGTGCTCCAGGACTTCGCTGTCAAGATAATCCTCTACCAGTGAATTGCGATGTAGCAGGCCGAAGGGCCTGTCGACTCCCGACCGCAGAGACAACAGGTGCAGACTGATGCCTGCTATCCATCCGTCGCTCTGTCGCTGTAGTTCCACTGCGGAGATACGTCGGTTCAGCTTCAGCTGAGAGAGCAGCAGCTTTATCTCGGCTTCGGTCAGCGCCAGTTCCTCTGCACCCAGCAGGGTGAGTTCGTCGGCCAACAGCCACCTGCCGACTCTCCAGGAGGGAAGTCGACGTGTGCAGACCAGCCACTGGAGTGTGGTTGGGCAGTGCTCGAACAGATGCTCGAGCCATTTGTCCGTGGTTTTCTCCGGGCAGTAGCCATCCAGCACGACAAGGCCCTGTTTCCGGTGCTTCAGTACTTCTTCCACCGATGGCGACAGTTCATCGAGGTCCAGGGCCTCGGCGAACTGGGTACGGAGATTCTCAAGGCTTTTCTCAGCACTGTGCAGGTCGAGCCACACCACTGGGCAATGAGGCAGACGTGTAGCGAACTGTCGGGCCAGTTCGCTCTTGCCGAACCCCGCCGGAGCGCAAAGCAGGCGAATGCGTCGATCAGAATCCAGGCTCTCCAATAGGCGAGGGCGCACAAGCAGGCCGGGCGCCTTCGATACTTCGTCAGGATGGGTCATGTTTTCTGCTCGCCTGATTCCTGGTTGAGAGGGTGTGAGAAAGTCCTGATGACAGCATTCATACCACCATCCCGACACGTGCTTCAGGAGAAACGCGCCGAGCGGCAATGCTTCCACTCGTCATTCATCTGGAGTTGCTTGATCCTGAGTTCCGTCCAGGGCGTTCCGCCCCGGACGGGTAAAGTCTCAACGGACCCCGCTCTTGCGCAGCGCCGAAGGCGTGAAGTCGCTCATTCTTGCCGTGAACCCATACTCCATGCTGCGATCTTCCTCGTTCTTCATGCCCAGCGCGACATAGCGGCCGGCGAGCAGGTCGTACAGCACTTCGAGCGTGTAGCCCATGTGCTGTTGGTTGAAGTAGTGCTTGGCATGGCCCTCGCCGACACGCCAGAGCTGGCCACGACCGTCGTAGTGCTCAGACAAGGCAATTTGCCAGCTATCCTCGTCCACGTAGAACACGCGCTTGGCGTAGATGTTGCGCTGTCCTTCGCGCAGGGTGGCCTCGACCACCCAGACCCGGTGCAGCTCATAACGGGTCAAGTCCTGGTTGATGTGCCCAGGCTTGATGACTTCGTCGTATCTGAGCGCAGGCGAGTCCAGCTCGTAGCTGTTGTAGGGGATGTACATCTCGCGCTTGCCCAGAAGCTTCCAGTCATAGCGATCCATCGCGCCGTTGAACATGTCGTGGTTATCGGTGGTGCGCAGGCCATCGGAGGCGGTGCCTGGCCCGTCGTAAGCGACCTGGGGCGCGCGTCTTACGCGGCGCTGACCGGCGTTGTAGACCCAGGCCAGGCGCGGCTCCTTCACCTGGTCCAGAGTCTCATGGACGAGCAACACGTTGCCGGCCATGCGCGCGGGGGACGTGACCGTTTGCTTGAACAACTGCAGCAGATTGCGCGCGCGCTGCGGGTCGATGCCCTCCGCCAGGGCCGGTTCGACGACCTCTTCCTCGAGGTGGACCATGGTGTACTGGCCGTTTACCTGGGGGGTGGCCTGGGTGATCCAGCGTCGGAAGTTGCCACCGAGGTAGCGGGTCTGGTGGTTCCAGATTACTTCCGTACCGGTCCTGGGCTGCGGGAAGGGATAGTGGCCAGTGGTGAAATTCTCGATGCTCAGACCATCGGCGCCGAGTCGGACGACTTTGGCATTGGTCGCAGCGGCATCGTACATGCGTTGTGGTAGGGCCAGGGTGCGGTGGGGCGGGTAGACCGGCAAGCGATAGGTTTGCGGATAGCGGCGCAGCATTGCCAGTTGGCCTTCGCTCAGGTTCTGGCGGTATTTCTCGGCGCTTTCCGCGGTGATGACGAACAGTGGCTTTTCCCCGGTGAAGGGGTTTGCCTGGAAGCCCCTGTCATCGACGCTCGCCGCATCGGTCGGCAATCCGCCGGTCCAGGCCGGGATAGTGCCCTCCTGATTGCCGATCTTTTCAGCCCCCAGAGGCGTGAGGCCGATAAGGTCGGCAGCGCTTGCAGAGGCGGTCGATAGGGCTATGGCCAGGACGTACGCGGGCGACCAAAAGTGCTTTTTCATGGCGTTATCCTTGAATTAGAAGCTGGCGCTGAAACTGACAGCGACGTAGTCACGATCGGTGTTGGGGTTGTATCGCCCGTCGAAGAAATCGACGTAGGAGAGCGAAGCGCCATAACGGTTCAGGTAGTTGGCGTTAAGCGCCAGGTACGCCGACTTGGAACCCTCATTGAAGTTGGGGCCGTAACCGTCGACATCATGGGACCAGGCAATCTCGGGAATGAGGTTGATGCCGGCGAAGACGTTGCTGTACTCAAGGCTGGCGGCCAGGCGATAGCCCCATGAGCTGCTGGTGAAGTAACCGTGCCCGTTGCAGAAGCGCGGATTGTCTGGGTTGAGCACGGTCTCGCACACGCCAGGCGTTGCGACCTCACCGTAGCCATAGATGGAGTCGCGGCCGAAGCGCAGCTCACCCGGACCACTCTCCAGGCCGTTGATTCGGTTGTAGGCCACCTCGCCCGCGAGAGCGAGGCGTTGCGCACCTGCGACCTGCTCGATCAAGTGGACAGCACCGAGTTGGAATTGAGTGACCGGCATGCGCTTGTAGCCGGCCAGGTCGGCGCCGGGGGTGAGGGGACCGTCCTGTATCACCTCCGGGCTCGTTGGGCCGAGGATCGAGTCCAGACCGAGGGCTGCGAAGGTCAGGTCGGTGCTATTGAGCGCCAGAGGCATGTTCGGCCGATAACTGATCTCACCGGTAACCGCAGTGGCGCCCAGGGTGGTCTGGAAGCTCAGACCATACAGGCGCATATCTTCGGGGTATTCGATGAAGTAACCGGTGTTGGGCGTGTTACCGATCAAGTTGGGATCGAAGGCCGGGTCGGCCGGGTCCAGCACAGCGCTGTTGACCAGGCTGTATACCGGCAATCTGCTGTGCAGATTCATGGCATAGATGCCGATCTCGCTGTCGTTCAGCTGCGGGACGAACCAACGCAGGGCCACCCCGTACTGGCCGGTGTCACTGGCGTCGCGGTCTTTAAGGCGTGGCAGGAATATGGCGTTAGCGGGATCGAAATCGCTGCCGAAGATCAGGTTCCTATCGTTGCAACCATCGGCGGCGACATCAGTACTGGAGTAAAAGGTGCCGCAGTTGTCGATGACCGTCTTGGCCCACTCCAGCTGGTAGAAAGCCTCCATAGATAAGCTGTCGCTCAGGTCCTGGGCAACATAGAACATGTTGACAGGGATCAGCCCTTCCTTGATCTCCGCACCTGGGCGGCGGAAGGCCGCGACGTCGACAGGGTTGATCTGATTGACGCCACGAATGAACAGGTTCTCCCCCCAGCTGACCACCTGCTTGCCAAGGCGCACCGTGCCAGCCAGGTCATTGATCTCGTAGCCGGTATAGACGAAGGCGTCGAGGAACTCTGCACCGGAAGCCTTGGCGCTGCGTGCACGGCCGTGGTCGTCAATGTCGTAGAGGTGCTGGTGGCCATCCTTCAGTTCGAAGTCGTACCAGTACTTGCCGCGGACGAAAAGGCCGGAATCACCGTACTTCAGTTCGAGGTCGTGGACGCCCTTGAAGATGCTGGAGATCACCTCGTGCTTCTTGAAGTTCAGTCGGCCATCATCGGCCGTGGTCGTCGATGACGTGCCGCCGTTGGCAACGCCAATGAAGTCCTTATCCGGATCGCGCGTCGCCCAACTGGTGCCGACGGACAGCGAACTGTCGAAACTCCCCTGAATCTCCCCGATGTCGAAGTTCACGGCCTGGACCTGGGAGGCCAGGAACAGTGTAACGAGGGGCAGCAGTACGGGTTGCCGCCAGCTATTTGTTGTTCTTGTCGTCATAGCGTTTCCTGTGAAGTGGTGCCGTTTGGCGGCATCAGACTCACAGACAGGGCTCGACGAGGTGAATGCCTCTTAATGGGTATTCGCCAATACCCCCAGTGTCGCGTCATACCGCTGATGCGGCGCCCCGGCCTTACACTTCGCGCTCGCTCATAGAGTGCGCTGCGCGCACCAAGCCATGCCGATGGACGCTCAGTGCAATTTTGGAGGAGGTACGGCGGTGGTGGTGAGCGTCCTTGCCCACCTTGGCTGGCAGCGGATTACCTGGCGGTCGATTTCGGCGCCAGGCTGGAGAGGTAGTGGACCGTGGCCTTGAGTTCGTCTTCCGAGAGCAAGCCGGCCATGGCGTTCATGGCCTGGGTAGGGTCTTGGCGCTGTCCCTGCTTGAAGGCCTGCAACTGGTCGAGAAGATAGCCTTCGCCCTGTCCGGCGATGCGTGGGCCGAGGGGACCACCGGAGAGGTTTTCTCCGTGGCAGGCAATGCATCCTCTGGCGGCGACAACGACTTTCCCCTGTTTCGCCAGTGCTGCATCCTGGCCCGGTGCCTCCGTGGTTTCCGGCGTCTGCCTGGAGAAGTAGTCCGCCAGGGACTTGATCTGGGCATCGGTCAGGCTCGCGGCCAGTGGCCCCATCTGCGCGCTGTGGCGGCGACCCTGGGCGAAGGCGTGCAACTGGGACTCGATATAGGGCGCTGGCTGGCCGGCCAGGGCTGCGTACTGCCCGTCACGGGGCTGTCCCCTGACGCCGTGGCAGAGCGCGCAGGAATCCTGAATCTGCGGCCAGGGCCCTCCGTTGGCCTCGTAGTCGCTGTAGTAGCCATCCAGGGCATCCATGAATCGATAGCCCGTCAGCAACTCCGGACCCAGCAGGGTGGCTGCCGCCGCGAGGCCAGCCGTGATCACCGTGGTGCCGATAAGAAAGGGTCGTTTCATTGCGAAGCTAAGTGATTGGAGCGCTTGGAGGACGGCCAGGCGTCCGGAGCGAAGGGTTCCGAAGATCGAGAAGCGTTGGGCGCTCCAGGGTTCATGGCCTAGGTTGGTGGCGAGGGCCATCAGCGCCGCCGCCGCGATGGCTACCCCAAGTACGGTGGCACGTTTCATCAGGCGCTCCTCCGTGCCTTGGCAAGCGCTTGCAGGGCTTCCAGTGCCGCCCTGTGTCCCGAGCGCACCGCGCCGTCCATTGAGCTGGCCCAGATGTCGGCGGTTTCGGTACCCGACCAGATTAGGCGACCCACCGCGGGTTTCAGGTAATGGCCCCATTTCGTCAGGAACCCGGGGGGGATGGACGCGACGCAGGTCAGGGTCCAGGGGTCGGCCTTGCCCCAGTCGTAGTCGTGGAACTGCTTGGGATGCAACGCTTGGTCCCCTAGGGCCTGGGCGAAGATGCCCGAGAGAATGCTCTCTGCGCGCTTGGCGTCATGGGGCAGTTGGGCGGTTCTGACAAAGGTGGCGAGTATGCCGACACGTCCGTCCGGCGGGGAGTTGTCGTAGGAAAGGATCACCGGACCATCGGCCTGGGTGATCTGCCCGTTGAGGCCCTTTTCGCGCCAGAACGGCCGATCGTAGACATGCACGGTCTTGCGCATCGGCGCATGGGCCGGCCAAAGGCGTTGCAACTGTGCGCGGCCCTCGGGCAGCGCGGGTTCGAAGACGATCTGGTTGCACAGCGCCGGGTGCAGCGCGGCGATGACCTGGCGCGCACGGATGAGGCCCCGGTCGGTATGGATTTCGACGACCTCGCGATCCCAGCCGACGATCTTGCGCACGGGACTGGACAGCCGCACCTTGTCGCCCAGGGCCTCCCGCATCCGGGTGCAAAGGACCTGGGAGCCACCAACGAAGCGGGTTTCCTGGGCGCCGCCCTTGAAGCCCTCGAGCTTCTCCATGCTGCTGTCGGCGGAGTTGATCAGCGAGAGATAGTGCAGCAGCGACAGATTGGAGGGCGGCGTTCCCGTGGTGAGGCCGATGGAGGCGTCGAAGCTCAACCGCCCTTCATTGCCGATGCCCTGCTGGTCCAGCCACTGGCCGACCGACAGCTTGTCGATGGCGGCTGCGTCGGTCGCGGTCCAGGGTTCCCTGCTGGGAACGCGCCGCGCCAATTCATCGAGTTTCATGACGACCGGGGCGTGGCTGTTCTGGCCGCTGGAGAGGTCTTGCTCATACTTGGCGCCACCCACCAGGTAGACGTTCCTGCCCTGGTAGTAGGTGGGGAAGGTCTCGACTTCCAACTCGCGGGCCAGGTCGAAGATGGCGGTCTGGCCCGGGCCGATCCATTGCCCGCCGGCCTCGGAGATGACACCGTCGCCCAGGTCGTGGTTGTAGGTGCGCCCGCCCACGCGGTCCCGGGCCTCCAGTACCACGAAGGACTCGCAGCCAGCGCGCTGCAGATCCCGTGCGGCGGTCAGGCCGGCCAACCCTCCACCGATGATCGCCACGTCAAGGACATCGTCCTGTCGCGCTGAAGCGTCCTGGGCCATGGACCGGCCGGCCAGGGCCATTCCACCCACCAGCGTCGCGCTTCCAAGCGCCTGCAAGAGCAGGCGCCGCTGGCGCGCCGACAGTGACAGCTCATTGTTGTCTGAATCCATCTTCGTCTCGGTCAACTCTGTTGTTTTAATTTGAATAACTGGTGTTATGTAAATTAACTCACAACGAGTCATGTGCAAAGAGAAGAATGGCAGGCTGTCGTAAAACGGGTTGGGGTCGCGGGTGGACAGCCGCCGTGGCGAACACCGGGTTTGCCGCGGCGGTATTTGGAGGCGGACGGCGTCAGGGCAGGGTGAGGAGCACCTTTACCTTGTCGTTGACGGCGCTTCTGTCGACATAGCCGATGGCGTTCGATTCTTCAGCGACCAGCGCCACCACTGCGGCGTCATTGGCGACGCTTCGCAGCGGCTGGCCCTTGCCGGTGAACACCAGGCCGGACCAATACGATTTGAGCTGCGATTCGTTCTTGCTGGTGACGGCGCTGTAGAACTTCTCCTTGGTGGGGCTCCAGCCTTTCTGATCGATACCTTTGAGGCTGGTGTCCTTGCCCAGGAAGATGTTGGCCACGTCCGACTGGCTGGGAGATGCACTGGCGCTGGCGTTGAGGATGACGACGACCTCGGCCTGGGCAAGGGTCGAGGCCGTCGCCAGGGCGGAGGCGAGCAGGGCGATGATGCAGCGTTTCATGGAGGTGCTCCTTAGAACACGAAGTCGATGCCGACACTGAGGATGTCGCCGTCGTAGTTGCGCCTGGGCACGCCTGCTGCGCCGTTGCTCGCGGTGAAGAGTGCGTGGTCAAAAGTTTCCTGGGCGTTCTCCACGAACACGCCGCGGTAACCGCCCCGGGTGTCCACCCGCTTGTACTCGCCCTTGAGGATGAGAGTCGGCGCCAGGTTGTAGTTCAGGCCATAGGTCCAGGAGCTCTGGCGGCCATTGTCTTCATCCAGTTGTGCGTAGGTGACGTGGAGCAGCACGTCACCTATGCGACGACCGCCCATTAGGTAGAACGCGTCGATGCTGCCTTCCTGGTCCGCCTCGCTGTTGTTGCTGGTCCATTCGTTGGAGGTGATCCAGGTCCCATTGTCGTACTGGTAACCGATAGAGGTGAACTTGGCCTTCTGTCGTTCCAATTGCTTGAAGCCGACGCTGGCCGGCACACCGCCGGGGACGATGACCGAAGTGGTGATGTCGGCGTCGATGTCGGCCTCGGCGTAGCCCACGCGCAAGGCACCGAAGTCGTTGGTTTCCAGAGTGACGTTGGCGGCGAAGACCTTCTTGTAGTCGATGTCGTAGAGGTCATCCAGGGTGAACAGGTTGCGGTTGACCGCCTGGCCCCCAGCTACCTGGAACGCCAGGGAACCGATGCCGACGGGCAGGCTGTAGAGGAGGTCGCCGCCTTCGTAGTTGCTCAGCTGTACCTGGCTGTAGACCTCGTCGGGCAGTCGGACCCAGGGGTGGGTGAAGCCCACGTCCAGTGTTTCCGAGTACATGTACACCGGCAGGCGCAAGCGGCCCGCGCGCAGGGTCAGGCCGTCGGTGGCGGCCCAGGAGAGGTAGGCCCATTCCAGGTTCGCTTTCCAGGTGTCCTGCTCCGCCTTGGCGGTGGCCTGGACGGTAGCGCCCAGCGTGTCGGTCAGTCCGTACTGGAATTGGGCGCCCAGCTTGGAGAGCTGGTCCCCGCGCCAGGAATCGGTGGTCTGGCCGTTGATGCCATAGCCGCGTCCGCCGTCCTCTCCCCCCAGGTAGGTGAGGCCGGCGCTGCCGAAACCATTGAATCGATATTCGCCCTGTTCCAGGGCGATGGCCGGCGCGCTCGCGATGAGGCCGGCCAGACCGAGTGTTCTAATGCCTTGCATGCTGTTACTGCTCGTGTGGTTGGAAAAGGTCAGATGCGGAACTGGGCGGTGGCGCAGCGCAGCTGCTCACCGGTATCCACGAGTTGTTCGCCCAGGCGCGCGGTGGCGTCGGCCCCCTGGGTCGTGGCTTGGGTGTCCTGCTGCAGGGCTTCGGTGTCCTGCTGGATCGAGCGGGAGAGTCCAATCTGCTTCTGGGTGAACTGGGCGATGCCCGCGTTCAGCTCATCGATCAGGAGAACGGCGCGGGTGATCGCCTCCAGGGTCCGCGTGGCCTGGTCGGAGCTTTCGATGCTGGCCCTGGCCTTGGCGCCATTCAGCGTCATTGCCTGCAGGACGCCATTGGCGCTGCTCTGCAGGCGCTGGATGATGGCCTGGATCTCCGCGGTGGACGCGGCGGTCTTCTGCGCGAGGTTGCGAACTTCGTCGGCCACCACGGCGAAGCCGCGTCCCTGCTCGCCGGCGCGCGCTGCCTCGATGGCGGCATTGAGTGCGAGGAGGTTGGTCTGCTCGGCGATGCTGCGGATCACCGTCAACACGGAGCCGACCTGCTGGGTCTCTTCGTCCAGTTTCTGCATCGCCTGCACCGAACCCAGCACGCTGCTGCCGAGGTCGCCGATACTTGAGGACAGGTTGTCGATGTTCCGTCGGGCCTCATCCGCCTGGCGGGTGGCGGCGCTGGCCTCTTCGGAGGCTTGCCGCGAGCGCTGCGCCACTTCCTGGATGCTGCCCGCCATGGTACCGATGTCGCGGCTGATGGAGTCCGTGCGTTCCTGCTGGGAACGGGCGCTCTCTTCGGCCCCCTGGGTCAGGCGATGCAGCTCCCTGGACATCTGCTCCAGCGGATCGGCCGTTTCGATGATGGCGCGAATGGTGCCCTGCAGCCGGTCCAGCAGACCGTTGAACAGGTTGATCATCTCGCCGATTTCATCGTCGGACTGGACGTTCACGTGGCGTGTCAGGTCTCCGTCGCCGCTGGCGATGGCCCTGAGCGACGCGATGACACCCCGCACGTTGGTCATGACCTGGCGAATCACCAGCACGGCGCCGAGGCTCACCAGCAGCAACAACATGAGGCTGAGCAGATAGCCGACGCGCGTGGTCGTGGCATTGTCCTTCCGGACCTGGGTGAGGCCGGTCTGGAAGTCCGTATAGACATCATTGCGGAAGCGGTCTCCCGCCTCCCGGGCCTGGCTGAGGTCGCTGGCCATGCGGTTCAGGTTCGGTCGAACCTCATCGAAGGAGGCATCTACGAGCAACCGTTCGGTTGTCGCAAGCGCGTTCTCGGCGTAGCGCTCTATGGCGTTCGTCCAGTCCTGCAGCTCGTCGCTCCTGCCGTTTCGCCCGTCGGTTAACGACTTCAGCTCCGCCAACCTGGTCTGCACGTCCACCAGCGTGGTGCGGGCCTCTTCGAGGGTTTCCCGTTCGCCGGCGGCGACGGCTCCATTGAGCAGGTCGGGAACACGAGCGAACTGGAAGATCACCCGATCCGCGCTCTCCAGCGTCGGATAGCTCAGGGTCTCCAGTTCCAGCAGGCGATTGTCGTTGTCGTTCAGCTGCACGGCGGTGTAACCCACGAACAGCAGCAGGCCCAGCAGGGCGACGGTAGGCGGAAGAGAGAGTTTCAGAGTCAGTGGCATGGAGTTGAACATGGGTCTGTCGCTCTTGGTGGAACCTGTGTGTGTCGAGAAAGAACGCGCGGCGTGCCTGGCCGCGGGCGCGGCGGGCCTTGCCGGTTACCGGTCGCGGAGACTCCACGGTCGGTACCGGCCCGCTGGCGGGGTGGCAATCTGGGGGCGTGCCGCACTCTGCGGCCAGGAGCGTTTTCCCGGTGGTCTACATCCGGTCTCGCCCATCCAACTGTGACCATGCCGCATCGACTGCGCGCTTCTGTGAGTCGCTCAGTCGCTCCAGGAAGAACAGGCGTCGGCGTTCCTCCTGGCTCGGAAGGGCGATGTCCGGCAGTAGTCTCCGGTTTGGCTCGCGGGTCAGGTCGAGGCTGGGCGTGAAGTGCGTAGCCCTGGCATTGCGCGCGGCGTTGCGCGGGTCCAGCAGGTGGTTGATGAAGCGATAGGCCGCGGCCTTGTTGGGGGCATCGCGCGGAATGGCCAGGCTGTCGATGAACATCAATCCGCCTTCCTGGGGAATCAGAAAACGGAGTTCGCCATTCTGATTGGCCATGGAGGCGATACCGTTCCAGGTGACGGTTGCGCAGATACGGCCCTGGGCCAACTGTTCCACCAGGTCGGCGAAACCGGGCGGGCCCAGGGGAATACCCAGGTCATGGAGTTCTCGCGTGGCCTTCTCGATACCCCGTGCACTCTGGCTACGCAGGTTCTTGCCCCGGTAGTTGAGGAAGACCGAGAGCATCTGTTCCGGCTCGTTGTGCAGGACGGCGCCGCAGGATTTCAAGCTGTTGGCGTTGGCGGGGTCGAACAGCAGGCCCCAACTGTTCGTCACCGGCCCCTGCAATGTCCGGGCAGCGGCCTTTTGATGGACGACCAGTCCGGCGACACCCCACATGTAGGGCATGGCGAAGCGTTCCGCGCGGTTCTTCGACGACAGCCTGGCCAGCAGTTCACTGCTCACTTCGGCTCGATTCGGCAACAGTTGCCGGTCCAGTTCGAGCAGTTGCTTCGCCTTGATCATGCGTTCGAGCTGGAAATCGGTGGGGACTATCACGTCGTAACGCTGCCCCGCTGCCAGGTCAGCCTCCAGCTCGGCGGCGGTGGTGAACTGGCTGTAATCGACCCGGATGCCGGTATCCCGCTCGAAGTCGTCGATCACTTCGGGGTCTATGTACTCGGCCCAGTTGTGCACCCTGACGACGTCGCCCGCCGTTGCCTGGACCGCGGTGAAGGCCATCCAGAAGCCTGCCAGCAGGCTCGTGCGCAAACGCTTTCCGCGTTTGCCTTGAGACGATGGAGTTACCTTTCTGGACAGCGACAGCGCCGTGTTTAGCAGGTCCATCCTAGCCCTCACCACTTGGTTGCGGTTTATTTATTATTTCATGTGTTACGCAAAATACAGGAGTTTCGAAATCGTGCAAGGAAAAACGCGTCGGATACGCGCAGCCGGCACCAGCCTCGGGGCGTGGCGCGCATTCAGGAGGCGTGAGCGGTTAAGCGAAGGAAGGTTTGGGAGGGAAGGGCGAAGGGCCCTGCGGCGGGCCCGTGAGCGAGTGGATTACTGCGCGGATGCCTTGCCCTTGGACGGGCGCTTGGTGGGGGCGGGCGGCGAAATCAGGGTGATCAGTGCATCGAGCAGGGCCTGGCCACGTTCCGCACTGAAGCGTTCAGGCTCGATCGGCAACATCATCAGCCAGCCGTCGCTGATGGCGCTGACCTGGTCGGCCAGCAGGTCGGCCGGGACATCGTCGCGAATTTTGCCCTTGGCCTGGCCTTCCTCTAGCACGGCGGTGAATACCTGGCGGAAGCGTGCGTAACGCTGCTTTATGACGACGGCGAAGGCGGGTTCGTGACGGGCGTGGGTCAGCAGTTGCAGCCAGGCCAGCCAATTGTCCGGCTCGTCGGAAGTGGTCCAATCCAGCCATTGCCGGATGAGCGACCTGATATCGAATCGTTCGCGGTTGGTTTCCAGCAAGGCATCTACCCTGTCGAACAGGTTTTGCGCCACGGCGCTGACCATCTCTTCCTTGTTGGCAAAGTAGTACGTCACCGCGCCGGTGGTGCAGCCAGCGTGCTGCGCTACTTTGCGCATCGAGGCCCCGGCGTAGCCTTCCCGTGCAATCACCGCGATCGCGGCAGCCAGCAGTTCGGCGCGCTTGGCGTTGTGGTCGCCGACAGGCCGGCCCCGACGTGCGACGGGTTCGGACTCGCTGTCACTCGTGCGATGGGTTTCGGTTCGAGGGCGGGTTTTGGCGTCGGACATGGGGGCTCTGGAAGATCGTCAGGTCAGTTTGAAGTATTGCTGCCCGGCTGCAACGGCGGGTGAGCGCGGCCCAGCATAGGGAAATTATTGGAATAAAGCACTCCAGGAGCGCCGGGGTAGCCGCATGACGCGCGGAACCACCCCTACGATGCTTGCCTTAGTCGTCGGCGCGGAAGATGACCGGCTTGATGTCGGTGAACTTGGCGATATCACCGAGCACTTCCAGCGTCTTCGGCGAGGTAAGGGCGGCATCGATGGCCGGCTGGTCGGCGAAGCGCAGGATCGCCAGCGCAGCCAGGGGCTGCGAGCCTGAGGCCGGGAAAAGCACTTCCGCCGATTGCAGGCCGAACTCGCCCCACGCGGCTTGTGCAAGGGGCAGGTGGGTGGTCACGTAGTAGTTGCGGTCGAAACGGGATTCGGCGGTCAAGGGGTAGCTGACGGTCAGGGTGGCCATGGAAAGTCCTTGTGTGGGTTGTTGTCAGGGATTCAGTGAGAGGCTCAGTCGCTTCCGCAACCGGCAACGGCCACCGCGCGGATCTCCAGGCGCAGCCCGGGCAGGGCTAGTTGCGAGATTCCGACGGCGGTCCAGGATGGGTAGCGATCGGGGAAGTACTGATCCTTGACCTGTGCGAAGGCCTGCATGTCGCCCTGCAATTCGGTGTGGAAGGTCATCAGTTCGACCACGTCGGCCAGTGTCGAGCCGGCCGCTTCGAGCACATTCTTCAGGCCCTGGAAGGCCAGGTGCGCCTGCTCCTCGACATCCTTGCCCGGCGTCATGGTGGCGTCGATTCCGACCTGGCCGGAGACCCAGATCATGTCTCCCACGCGGGTGGCCTGGGAGAAGTGGAAGTTGTCGTAGAACACCTGGGTGGGTGGCGGATTGATGGACTGTCGCTTCAGGTTCTGGGCATTCATTAGCGGCGCTCTTTTCAGACGATTTGGCGGAAGGTCGGGTGGCGGAAGGGGTCGCCGGCGTTCAGGGTCGACAGCTGCTCGGTGAACAGGACGCCTTGTCTCGGGTAGCCCGAATCGCTGTTCTCCGGTAGCGGGTGGAAGGTGGCGTCGTCGCCGAAGAAGCGGAAGACGAAGGTGTGCCGGTCCGGGAAATCCCCGTCGACTGGCGCGCCGCCGTGGAGCGAGCCGGGGTGAAGCAGCACTACGTCACCCGGCTCGGTGGCCCAGGAGAGTATCTCGAAGGCGTCGGGGTTCAGTCGACGCTCGGCTTCGACGTCCGGAAGACGGGGCAGGGCGCCGCCGCCATGCAGAGGCTGGGTCGGATCGTTGGGGTCGATGAACGTGGTGCCGTCGTAGCGCGGGCCGCGATGAGAACCGCGAACGATCTCTAGCGCATTTTTCCGGGGAACGGACTCGAAGCTGATCCAGGCATTACCCCAGTGGTTGCCGGCCCAGGGTAGGTAGGAGGTGTCCTGGTGCCAGAGGGTGCGGGAGCCATGTCCGCCAGCCTTGAGGAACACCTCTTCGGCGAAGTACCAGACATTCTCCGAACCCCAGAGATCAGCGAACAGTTGGCCGAACGGAAGGGAAGCCACAAGTTCTTCCAGTCGTTCCTTGGCCAGCGGATTGGCATTGTCGACATGGGATTGCTGCTCGGTTCCATTGAACATCCGGGTCGCGTGAGGACCGTGGTTCTCCAAGGCCCAGTCAAACGCCGCCCGGCAACGGGTCAGTTGCTCCTGGTTCAGCAGGCCCTTGATCAGAACCGCCCCGTCTGCCTGAAACGCCGTGCGTAGCGCGTCGTTCATGGTGCTGTCTCCTCTGAGGTTTTCTCTCGGATGGAGGGGAGACTAGCAGCGTGGAATATTTAACGCAACGACTGTTATGTTAAAAATCGAGACCGAATCGATCGATCCCTTGAGTGGCTAGCTGGATGTTTAGTTAGCATTGGAATCTTGCCAGCTCTTACGGGCGCGTAGAAACACGATGATGTCCGATTAGCCCAGACGAGAGGCAATGCTCTCTCGGTTCAGGCCCTGTAGCTCGTAGTACGGCTCGAGCTCTATGCGTACAGCGGTCAGTATCTGGCGGTAACTGAGCGCTTCCGTCTGGAGGCGCCGACGCAGGGTGCGAGAAGTGACGTGTAAGGCGTCGGCAGCGCTTTCTAAACTGGGCACGATCGCATGTTCCAACTTCGAAGCGGATGCGCTTAGCCACGTCTGCGGCCAAGCCGCTGAATTGGTGCAGACGGGCCATTCGCCGCTCCAGTTCACTGACGATCATCTCTGCCCGTACCGGATGGTGGCCACGCACTGGTACCTCGAGGATGCTCGCTTCGAATGCCAGGCGTGTTTGATGGCAGTTGCACATGCACACCAAACCATCCCATGTACTCCTCATGGTTCGGCGGACGTGGATAGTCGAACTCTGCGTACAGCGGTGTCACGGGATGCAGACAGTCCTCGCGTAGCTGGGTCATGATCACCACGAGTGTGTGTTCGCTGTAGTACTGGCGCAGTCGCTCCGAGTCTTCCACCCTGACCTCCAAAATCAACTGACCGTTCTCCGTTCAGCGTGGGTATTCACTACTACCCCCGCCTTCATTTTGGTGGAGGTGATCCAAAGGAATTTGTCATCGACATTGTTGCTGGGCGACGCCTGAATGACGCCATCCGTGCCACCACGTTCGCGGCTCCGCGTCAAGACGGCGCTGCCGGTTTTTTGAACTGGCCGTGAGCGACTGAGCGAAGAGGAGGAGGGCTGCGGCCACTATGCCCGCCAGCGGTTGGAGATGGCCAAGGAGCCGGTGGTCAAGCCGGGGCAGCCCATGGCAAAAAATGTCTATCCAGGCACCTGCGCGACCTGCCACGGTCGGCACGGTGAAAGTTACGCTCTGCTCAAGACCCTGAACCTTCGCATCCTCGATGCCGCCGACCTGGAACGCTAACTGATTCCTGAGCGCGGATGCTCAGGTGGCCCTGCGGTCCATCCAGTCCGAGTCGGTGCTGCTGCAATTCGGCGACCTGCTGGCGGGGCAGGCAAATCGTCGAGCGCTGACCCGTATCCGGTTAGGGGGTGGGGGGAAGGTCCGCTGCACGCTACGCTAGCCCAGTGTCCTGCCTGAGCTTTCGGACCTCTCCGGAAGGTCAGAGCTCGAACGGAATGCTGAGCTTAGCCCACAGCATGTCGCCCTCCGGGCGGTTCTCCACGTCGAACTCCTTGGCCCAGCGGATCTCGGCGCTGCAGTACTCGAGGAAGGTGTAGTGCAGTGCCGGGCCGATGGCGAAGACCTGGCCGCGCACGCCGTCATCCACATCCTCGCCGAGGAACTGCACGGATCGTCCATGCTGTTTGTCGTCGGTGGTCTGCTTGAGGTAGTAGCCATTCAGCCCCAGGCGCAGGTTTTCGGCCACCCGATAGCTGGCCGAATAGTCGAAATGAAAGATCTGCCCAGAGCGATAGTCAGTGTCGTGGTTTTCCTTGTTGAAGCTGTAGGTAGCCTTCAGCGACAGTTCGGTGCGTTCCGTGGGTAGCAAGGTGAAGGAAAACAGCGGCTTGTACGTGTAGAAGTTGTTGCTGGTGTTGGCCAGCCGGCCGGGGTCGTAATCGCCGGTGGGAATGGTGATTTCCAGCGCGGCGCCCAGGGTGAGGTTCTTGCCCATGTCCCAGAGGATGATCGGGGCCAAGGTGGTGTCACCGATGCTTTTCCGCTCGTCGTTCAGGCCAAATGCGGAGACCCGCTGCCGTACGTAGGGTACGGCGACGTAGCCTCCTAGCCGCCCCCCGAAGACCCGCAGCGGGCTCACGTAGTCCAGGCGCGCAGTGATCGAATCCGAGGTGATCTCGGCGCCGGGAACCTCGCCTCCTTGGGAGCTGATGTTCAGCTTTCTGGCTTTGTAATGGTTGTAGTAGAGAACGAAGGCGAACAGGTGGTCGGGCAGGTTGTCCACGTCCAGGGGCAGGGTGAAGAAGCCATCGGTTCCCGGCGCGATGTTGTCCACGCCGTTCTCGGTGGCGTGGGCGGACGCGCTGAGGGCCAGGATGAGGCAGGTCGCCACACGCAGCGGCGTACGCGCAAGGGTCGAAGTCATGTTTGCGCTCATCATTATTGGATACGGAGTGGCAGGTCTTGGCCCTGCTCTAGGTATAGGCCGAATTGGCCGTTGGGGCAGGGGTATTGGCGGTCAGCGAGCGTGCGTTCATGCATGGGGTCTTCCATCGCCATGATCTCCGCTGTTTAGATGATAGTGTTGCCGCACACGGCGAATACCTGGGTCACTGACCCTTGGGACATACGATAAGGGCGGGGGGAAGGGCGACGAGGGTTTCATCGGCGATCTTGCGTTCGCGCTTGGCCACCGTATGACTGAACGGCCGCCAGTGCTCATTGATGATACAGGTATCGGTATTCAGTTTCTTGCGGCCACCGACGCGCAAGAAGCGGGATTTCACCACAGGGCCGATCCAGTCGGCTGGCGGGTTGAGGCAGAACTACATGAAGATTTCGGCATCCCGTCGACGCAAATCGACGAGGGGCTTGGCCGCCACCAGCAGGGACCAAAGAAGTAGCCGCTCGACATGAGTCCTGTAGGAGTTGTAGGTGGCCTCGTTGCCCGCGTAGGACTTGAGAAATCCGCGGACCGCTCGATAGCCCTCAGCCGCCGGCACAGCTCAGGACAAAGTCCCGAACCAGGGGAAGCTCTCCATTGAGGTTGAGAAAGTTGAGCTCGTGAAATCGATCGAAGGTCTCGAAAAGCGGTTGCGGATGCCGCGGCATGGAAATGGTCAACCTGGGTAAGTGCATCTAGATTAGTGCTTTCGGCGCAGCATAGAGCAATATCCGGGTCTGGTGATTATCGGATATTGCTAGCGTGTTGCTCGTCATCCAGTAGGTACGCGCGGTATCCCTATTGGCCGCTTCAGTGGTGGCCGCTCTAATCGCAGGCATAAAAAACCCCTCAGTAGCCTCCAAGAAACTGGAGGCCAAGAGGGGCCGTGTTGCGGGCATGCTAGGAGTCTATGTTGACCATGTCAACAAGACGCCCATGCCGTGGTTGGCAAGCACACAGCACACAGTGATCACCTTGCAAAGCGCAAAGCGCCGCCAGGTAATTGTGCTTTGTAAGGCAACAGATTGCAGATTCATGCGCTTCTAGCACCAGAGACACACCTGCAAAGCATCGGATATTGCTCTGGTGGGGACCTTAATGAAGGCAGCAACGCAGATCACGCCTGAGAAGCATCAAATCCTAGAACCTTGAGCTCCTCAGCCACCGTCTGTAGAAACTCGTCCGCAGTCATCCCATCCTTGATCAGGTAGGCGGCCGCCAGCAGGGACACTGGGTGTGTACCCAAAAGTTCACACAACTCGGCAAGCTTTTCCAAGGTAGGTGATTGAAGGCCCCGTTCCAGAGCACTCATGTAGGTGCGACTGCTGATTGCAGAGAAATCGACCTGCGTTTTGCCAGCCGCCGCACGGGATCGCTTGAGAGCTTTTCCGACTGCGAGATTCAGTTCCATTTGCTGTACCTGCAAAAGGAACCGATAAAGCGACAACGCACACTATAAGGCGACCAGTTATAATGTGCATTTTAGGGAGCGCATAGATGTTTCTCACCTTTGACCATGCTGAAGTGCCTGCTGGATCCCTTCTAAAGGGGGGGCATTCATGGCGCTATGTCGAGTACATCGCCTCCTTTCCATACTTCCATGTCACTGCGCTGGATCTGGACGGGGAGAGGGACCGCTGCACCACACTGCTCATCTATGCCGTCCCAGACCTCGTAGACCTGGCCGCTTCCGAATCTCACAGCTGGTGGATCCAGCAGGTTCAACTGGTCAGTCCAGGGCACATGAACGGAATGGGGAAGTGGAAGATGGAGGACTTGCTTGAGATTGAGGCCATTGAACTGCCTCGTGGTACTAGCTACGCATATCTCCTTACCTCCGGCGCAAAATACTTCGAGCATGAGGAGGCGGGGACTCAACCGTCGCAGTGTCGGCGAGTGGTTTACAGGTCAAGAAGCGAAGACTAAAAGGTCACGCCGTCTAGGGCATGAGGTAAGAGGCTTGATGAAATGCGAGCTTTTTCGGACGGAGATTAAGGCAGCATGAAGAACGCGACGATTGAACTTCAGCTTACTGAGGGCGACAAGCTAACCCTAGAGCTCCTGTTTCTTGTCGCGGGTAGGGTCGCCCGGGTGCTTTATCCGAACGACCGCCTGGGTTCGGAGCGCGCCGAAGCGCTAATCACCTCTATGGTCGACCAGGCCTTGAGGGGAAACAAGGGAGCACTGTCGAGCAGTCGTGAGGTAAAGGAACGCTTGCACGCTGAGCTTGGCCGAGCGGCACTGACCCAGCTCGGCGATCAAGAAAGGCAGCACCTTTTTACGGCTGTGTACCCAGCCGTAGCTGGCGACAACTACGCACATAAGGTCCTGAGCGAGCTGTGCAATAAGTCTGATGTGGGGACTGATCCGCAGTAGCATTCTGTGCGGAGTACTAGCGCAGTGGAAATTGGTACGCGCGGTTACCCTATTGGCCGGCGCAGTGGTTGCCGCTCCTAATTTCAGGCGTAGCGTGCACGCTTTTAAAAGGTGTAAAAAACAATGGCTGGCAAGAATATTCCTTGCAAGACAAGGACTTACAGATTTATGAAATCTTTAATTCGAAGAACCGGCCCAGACCTGCTGATACAGGAACACATTTCACCCGCATCCCGGCAATTATGAAGGGTTAAGAAGTTGAATCGGCAGCGCAGAGGTCACTTTTCATTCGACCGCGTTAGCAACGCAGGAGCGTGATATCGACAAGCGCAGCTCTGTACAGCCGGTAGCGACCTGGTTGGCCATAACTCGGCGCCGCGGCGGGCCTCTGCGGATCGAGCACGGCCAGCGTTGGGTTCACTTTTTAATTGACCGCTCCGCTGGAGCAGCGCTCGAAATCGGTACGGCATACGTTAAGTGTTTGTTCTGTAAGGGTTTCACTTTTTAAAGGGCGGTTTTCTACTTTTTAAGTGATGCCCACAGCGTTTGTGTACCTCGGTGCTCACGCTCTTCTCCTCTAGGCTTCGCATAATCTATATTATGTTAAATCTATGATATGTGTAGGTGCCTTGGATCTAGCGTTTCATCGTCCAGAGCGGATCGTTGGCCATTAGCGCTGCTCCCCACTCCGCAAAGGCGCGGACCCGCGCAGACAAATGTCGTGTCGGGGGATACACGAGGCTGATCGGCATGCCATCCATCTCCCAGCCAGGCAGGACCTCAACCAGAGTCCCCGACTGAAAATGGGGACTCGCCTCCGCGCGTGGCACCGAAACGATGCCAAGGCCTGCCAACCCGGCCGAGATGTATGCGCCGCCATTGTTGAACCGCATTGCCGGCAGTTGTTCGATCCTGAAGCTGTCGTCGCCTCGCCGCAGTATCGGGATCATTTGCTTGCCTGAGCCGGGAAATGTGAAACCGAGATACCGCTGATGCAGCAAGTCGTTGGGCTTGAGGATGGGCGCGGCGTTCATCAGGTACAGAGGCGAAGCACAGAGGCAGAAGCGCATCAGCCCCACAGGGCGACACACCAGGTCCTGATCTGCGACCGGGCCACCGCGGAAAGCACAGTCGATGCCTTCCTGGACCAGGTCGACCACTCGTTCGCTGCACCCGATATCCAGCTGAATCTGCGGATGTTGTGCGGTGAACTCCGGTAGTGAAGGAATGAAAAGACACGTCGCGACGCCAGAAGGCATCTCAACCCTCACCCTGCCACGTGCCACGCTGCGACTCTGGGCAACCGACGCCTCAAGTTCGTCGAGGTCATCCAGTACAGAGCGAGCCCTTTCGTAATAGGCGGCACCATCAGTGGTCGGTGTGACTCGTCGCGTGGTCCTGTGCAGCAGCTTCACACCCAGCAACGCTTCCAGCCCCTGAATCTGGCCGGAGATGGTGGTCTTCGCTACGTTCAACGCCTCCGCTGCCCGGGTAAAGCTTCCCACCTCCACGATCCGGCAGAAGGCACGCATTGCTTCCAATCGATCGAAGGCCATAACTGTCCTGATTTCCGCACAATGAAAACGCTTAAGGCTAGTTTATCCACGAATTTTCGACCAATAAAGTGCACTCCAGAGCCGAAATCCTTCGGCCACTCTGGAGAGTTCAGCGATGAGTTCCAAACGCCTCAACTACTACCAAGCCGCCCCGCAAGCCATGAAGGCCATGATGGGCCTCGAGAAAGCCGCATCCGAATCGGTGCTGCCGCGTTCCCTGCGTGAGCTAGTACGGATTCGCGCTTCTCAGATCAACGGATGCGCCTACTGCATCGACATGCACACCAGCGATGCGGCCAAGGAAGGCGAAAGCCTCCAGCGTCTTATGGCGATTAGCGTCTGGAAGGAAACGCCGTTCTTCGACGATCGTGAACGCGCCGCCCTGCTGTGGACCGAGACGCTGACTCTGGTTGCCACTCGTCATGCACCGGATGAGATCTACGAACAGGTGGCCGCCGTGTTCACCGAGCAGGAGCTGGCTGAACTGACCTTCGTGATTGCCGCTATCAACGCCTGGAACCGCTTCGGCGTCGGCTTTGCGATGCAGCCGGAGTTGGCGCCATGAACCTGCTCGCCAAGACCATCGGAATTGCCTTCATGGGGTTGCTCAGTACCGCTGCCCTGGCCCACGGGAGCGGCGGTGCCGGAGACGAAATCGTCACGCCGGTCGCGCAGACCACACTGCCGCCCCAGCTATACAGGACGGCCACCGCGCTTCGCGTGGACTTTGCCCCTGGCGCCACCTCGACGCCCCATCGCCACCCCGGACACGTCTTTGTGGTGGTGCTGAGTGGTGAAGTGGAATCTGCCCTCGACGGCCAACCTCCGCAGCGCTTCAAGGCAGGCGACGCCTGGTACGAAAGCCCCATGCAGTTGCACCGCATCACCCGCAATGCCAGCGCTTCGGAACCGGCTTCATTGGTGGCCTGGCTGCTGTCCGACGGCAAAGAGGCGCTCGTCCAGCCCGTCAAGTTGAAACCCTAGTTCGCCCTGCAGCGGCAACGCGGCGTCCCCCACTTGCGCAGGACGTCACAGCCGGCTGCACGCGGAAATCGGCGCTCTCGCAACGTTCGATGGAAACGAGAGCGCCACCCTTACTCGAACGTCACGTTCCGGATAATGCGCTGGCTATCCCCGCCCGACCGGCCAACGGCGCAACGTCCAGCTATGTGCGCTAGCAGACAGACGCCCGTGGACTCTCCTCCCAGACTCGATCAGGCAACTCTGCACAGCACGTGGCCCGGGTAGCTGCACGATGGGGTTGCGGCACTGCGTGCCGTGACCCCAGGAGCCGGGCATGCGCACGAGCATTTCGACGCTACTGGCGGTTACCGCGATGAATATCTTGCGTACCTTGGCATCGCTCCGGCTACCCAGCCTCAACGCCCTGCTCTCGCGCTGGCGGATGGCCTTCCGACATTTCGAGTATGAGCCCGACTTGCGCTCTGACCTCTTCAGCGCGGAACAGATGGAGCAGCATGGCCCTCTCCTCGCTGGGCTGCACCGGCTCAGCCCGCTCAAGACGCCGGACGGGTTGTTGCAGCGGCTGGCCGACAACGAAACGACCCTCGCCAGCAGTTGCAGGATTCTTACGGCTGCCGCGCTGTCGAGCCGGCGCATTACGCCCGCCGGGGAATGGCTGCTGGACAACCACTACCTCATCGAAGAGCAGATCCGCACCGCCCGGAAACACCTTCCGACCGGATACTGCCGGGAGCTGCCGCACTTGGCCGCCGGCGGCTCCGAGGGGCTGCCGCGGGTCTATGACATCGCCCTGGAGACCATTTCCCACGGAGATGGACGGGTGGACTGCGACAGCCTCAGTCGATTCGTCAGCGCCTACCAGGCGACGACGCCACTCAAGCTCGGCGAGCTCTGGGCCATTCCCATCATGCTGCGCCTGGCGCTGATCGAGAACCTGCGCCGCGTGGCCTCGCGGGTCATGGCCAACTGGGATGACCGCAACCTGGCCGATGACTGGGCGGACCGGTTGGCCGAGACCGCCGAGCAGGACCCGAAGAGCGTCGTGTTGACAGTGGCCGACATGGCGCGCGCTTCGCCGCCGATGACCAGCTCCTTCGTCGCCGAACTGGCCCGCCGCCTGCAAGGTCAGAGCGCGGCGCTGGCATTGCCGCTGAGCTGGATCGAACAGCATCTGGCCGAATCGGGGCTGAGCATCGAGCGCCTGGTATCGGCTGATGCCCAGCAGCAAGCCGCCGACCAGGTAGCCGTCAGCAACAGCATTGCCAGCCTGCGCCTGTTGTCGGCAACCAACTGGCGTGACTTCGTCGAAGCCATGAGCCATGTCGAGCAGTCATTGCAAGAGGACCCCTCCGGCGTGTACAGCACCATGGAGTTCGCTACCCGGGACCTTTATCGGCATGTGGTCGAACACCTGGCCAAGCGCTGCGAACACTCGGAATCAGCCGTTGCCCGTATCGCCCTCGAGCTGGCAAGCCGCGCACCGGCCGAGGCGATCGCCGGCCACGTTGGCTACTACCTCGTCGACAACGGACGATCTGAACTCGAACAGCGCCTGGGCGTGCGCCTGACACTCCAGGAACGCTGGGAACGCTTATTGCGGAGCGCCCCCCTGCTCTTCTATCTGGGCCCGGTGATAGCGCTGGCACTGGGCTTGACCTGGCCCTTCATCCATTGGGCGCTGGCCAGCGGGCTGCCTACCATTGCAGTGGCCTTGTTGGCGCTGTCCGCCGCTCTGATGGCGAGCCGGTTGGCGGTCAGCCTGGTGAACTGGCTGGTCACCCTGACGGTGACTCCTCACCAACTACCACGGCTGGATTACAGCAAAGGCATCCCCCCCGAGGCGCGCACCCTGGTGGTGGTGCCCACCTTGATCGGTAGCGCCAAGGACATCGACGAGCTGTGCGAAGGCCTTGAGGTCCGATTCCTGGCCAACCGCGACGACAACCTGCATTTCGCCCTTCTGAGCGACTTCCTGGACGCCGACACCGAAGTTCAGGAGCAGGACGTCGAACTGCAGTCCCTGGCGCGGGAGTGTATCGAGGCGCTGAACCACAAGTACCCCGACGCGGCGGTGGACCGGTTCTTCCTGTTCCATCGTGCGCGTCGCTGGAACCCGGCTGAGCGAACCTGGATGGGCTTCGAGCGCAAGCGTGGCAAGCTCTCCGAACTCAACGCCCTGTTGCGCGGTACCGGCCTGGATCGCTTCGCCCTGATCGTCGGCAGGATCGACATCCTCCGGCAGGTGCAGTACGTCATCACCCTCGACACCGATACTCAGCTGCCGCGTGATGCCGCGCGGCAATTCGTCGGCACCCTGGCTCACCCGCTCAACCGCGCCCGGTTCGATCCCCGTCGGCCACGCATCATCGGTGGGTACGCCATCCTGCAGCCACGGGTGGGCATCAGCCTGCCGAGCACGGCGCGCTCCGTATATGCCCAGCTGCTCGGTAGCGATGCCGGCGTCGACCCCTATACCCGCGCCGTGTCGGACGTTTACCAGGACCTGTTCCATCAAGGCTCGTTCATCGGCAAGGGCATCTACGCGGTGGATGCCTTCGAGCGGTCCCTCAACGGCCAGTTCCCGGATAACCGGATCCTCAGCCATGACCTGATCGAGGGTTGCTTCGCGCGTTCCGGGCTGCTCAGCGATGTGCAGCTGTACGAGGAATTTCCGTCGCGCTACAGCAGTGATGTGAAGCGCCGCCACCGCTGGATACGCGGCGACTGGCAACTGTTGCCCTGGACCCTTCCCTGGGCGCCGAACGCCCAAGGGCGCCAAGAGCGCAACCATCTTGATGCCCTGTCGCGCTGGAAGATCGCCGACAACCTGCGGCGCAGCCTCGAACCCGCGGCGTTTCTGTCGATGTTCCTGGCCGGCTGGCTTCTTGTGGACCAGCCGCTGGCCTGGACCTTGGCGATACTCGCTATCGGCATGCTCACGCCGCTGCTCGCATCATTGCTCGACCTGCTGCGCAAACCCCACGACATGTCGCTGGGGCAGCACCTCACAGCCTGCCTGCGCACCTCCTCCCAGCACTTTTCCCGCGCCTTGCTGAGCCTGGCCTGGCTGCCCCATGAAAGCCACTACAGCCTCGACGCCATCCTCCGCACCCTATGGCGCATGTACGTCAGCAAATCCTGGCTGTTGCAGTGGAGCCCCTCACGGGAGGTCGAGCGCACCAGCACCAACCAACTGAGCGGCTTGTACCGGATGATGTGGATCGGCCCGGCACTGGCCCTGTTGCTCGTGGCCTTGCTGTTGATGAAACCCGCGTCCCTGGCGGCGGCCGCCCCCCTGCTGTTGCTGTGGCTGGCCAGCCCCGCCATCGCCTGGAGACTGAGCAGGCCGTCGACACCCAAGCACTTCGCTCCAGCGGCGGAAGACCTGCGCTTTCTGCGCAACCTGGCGCGCCAGACGTGGTCATTCTTCGACCAGCATGTCGCCCCCGAGGACAACTGGCTGCCACCCGACAACCTCCAGGAGCACCCCACCCCTACCCTCGCCCACCGCACATCACCGACCAACATAGGCGCGGCCCTCCTGGCCAACCTGGCCGCCTATGACTTCGGCTACCTCAGTGCGACACGCCTGCTACAGCGCTGCGAACACACCCTGGCCACCATGGCGAGTCTCGACCGGCACCGCCGGCACTTCTACAACTGGTACGACACCCAGACCTTGCAGCCCCTGGCCCCGCAATATGTGTCGACCGTGGACAGCGGCAACCTGGCGGGAATGCTGCTGACCCTGGGCCCCGGACTTCTGGCGCTGGCGGACGACAGCCCGTTCCAGGCGAACCAGTTGCGTGGTCTCGAAGACACCCTGGCCGTACTGGAAGTCGCTTGCGCCGACGAAGAGCACGCGAGGCCTGCCCTGCGCAGGCTTCGCGACCTGCTGGATGCCGTACTGGCGGAACCGCCGACATCGCTGGCGGCAGCCTGTGGTTGCCTGCAAACACTGCGCGATGGCGTGGAGGATCTGGCAACGGCCAGCGAAGCCGCGCCCGACAGCGATGCCGCGTTCTGGCTGCAAGCCCTACGCGCACAATGCGCGGACCTGCACGACCAGTTGCGACTCTGCCAGTTGCCCAGCTCCGACGTTGAGGCCTCCTGCGCAGACCTTTCGCCCCTGCCCTCCTGGCGCCAACTCGCCCAACTCGACGCCGGCCTGTGGCCGGAATCGGTGCGAGGCAGCGTGGCCGCAGTGCGCCGCCATGCAGCCGCGCGGATCGGCGATGCCGAGCGCCTGGCCGAGGCAGCAGCCGGCTTCGCGGACATGGACTTCGGCTTCCTTTATGACAGCGAGCGCAACCTGTTCTGCATTGGCTACAACGTCGACGAACGCCGCCGGGATGGCAGCTACTACGACCTGCTCGCGTCCGAAGCACGGCTGAGCACCTTCGTGGCGATCGCCCAGGGCCAATTGCCCCAGTCGAGCTGGTTCAGCCTCGGCCGCCTGCTCACCAGCACCCGGGGAGTACCGGTCCTGTTGTCCTGGTCCGGCTCGATGTTCGAGTACCTGATGCCGCTGCTGGTGATGCCGAATTACGAAGGCACCCTGCTCGACCAGACCTGCTGCGCCGCGGTCGCCCGGCAGATCGAATACGGCCAGCAGATGGGGCTTCCCTGGGGGGTATCGGAATCCGGCTACAACACGCTGGATGCGCACTTCAATTACCAGTACCGGGCCTTCGGCGTGCCCGGCCTGGGACTCAAGCGTGGCCTTGGCGATGACATGGTGGTGGCACCCTACGCCTCCGCACTCGCCCTGCTGATAGCTCCCGAGCTGGCCTGCCGGAATCTGCAAGCCCTGGCCACACAAGGCCTGGCCGGACGTTATGGCCTGTACGAAGCCATCGATTTCACCCAGGCGCGCCTGCCCCGCGGACAAAACTTTGCAGTGGTGCGCTCGTTCATGGCCCACCACCAGGGCATGAGTTTGCTGGCACTGGCCAGTCTGCTGCTCGATCGCCCCATGCAGAAGCGCTTCGAGTCGGATCCGCAGTTCCAGGCGAGTGCCCTGTTGTTGCAGGAGCGCGTGCCCAAGAGCGCGCAGGAGTACCAGTACGCCTACGACCTCCAGGCCGGCAGCACCGCCACCCGTCCCGTCGAGAACAGGCTGCGGATATACGCAGATCCGGGACGCCGTCAGCCCGCCGTGCAACTGCTTTCCAATGGCCGCTACCACGTGATGGTCAGCAGCGCCGGCGGCGGCTACAGTCGCTGCCGCGAGATGGCCGTAACGCGCTGGCACGAAGACGCCACTTGCGATGACTGGGGCATGTTCTGCTACCTGCGCGATATCGCCAGCGGTGAATTCTGGTCCGCCGCGCACCAGCCGACGCTGAAGCGCCCGGACCAGTACGAAGCTATTTTCTCCGATGCCCGTGTGGAGTTTCGCGTTCGCCATCGGGACTTCGACGCCCACAGTGAGATTGTCGTCTCCCCGGAAGATGACATCGAACTGCGCAGGATCACCTTGACCAACCGCGCTCGCGCCCGGCGCAGCATCGAAATCACCAGCTATGCCGAAGTGGTGCTGGCACCGGCCATGAGCGATGCGTTGCACCGGGCGTTCAGCAATCTTTTTGTACAGACCGAGCTACTCGAGCCACTCCAGGCGATCCTCTGCACGCGCCGGCCACGTTCGCGCGAGGAGCAGGCACCCTGGTTCTGCCATCTGCTGGCGGTCCATGGGGCGGACATCGATGCCATCTCCTACGAGACCGACCGCGCGCGCTTCATCGGCCGAGGCCGAAGCCTGGTCAACCCGGCGGCCATGGATTCCGACGCGCAGGCACTGGGTGGCGCCGCCGGCTCCGTCCTCGACCCTATTGTCTCGATTCGCTGCCGCATCACCCTGGATGCGGGCGAGAGCGTCACCCTCGATCTGGTCAGCGGCGTCAGCGACAGCCGCGACGGCTGCCTGCAACTGATCGACAAGTACCGCGACCGTCACCTTGCCGACCGGGTTTTCGACCTCGCCTGGACCCACAGCCAGGTGCTGCTGCGCCAGCTCAACGCCTCCCTGGCAGATGCCTGGCTGTACGAGCAGATGGCCGCGTCCATTCTCTATGCCAATGCGGCGCTGCGGGCGAAGAACGGCGCCCTGACCAGCAATCAGCGCAACCAGTCCGGTCTCTGGGGCCAGGCCATTTCAGGCGACTTGCCAATCGTGCTTCTGCAGATCGCCGATCCGGCCAACATCGAGCTGGTGCGCCAGCTGGTGCAGGCCCATGCCTACTGGCGGCAGAAGGGCCTGGCGGTCGACCTGGTGATCTGGAACGAGGACAGCGCGGGCTACCGGCAGAAATTGCAGGACCTGATCATGGGGCTGATCACCTCGGGCGCCGAGGCCAACCTGATCGACCGGCCCGGCGGGATCTTCGTGAGGCCGGCGCAACAGCTCTCGCAAGAAGATCGCACCCTGATCAAAGCGGTCGCGCGAATCATTCTCAGCGACACCGCAGGAACACTGCACGACCAGGTGCTTCGCCGGCAGCCCAAGGCACCCTGGCAGCGCTTCGACCCGGACCTCATCCTCCCGCCGACACAGCCGCCGGTTCCAGCCACTGGCGTCGCCGACCCCGCTCTGTGCCTGGCCAACGCCTATGGAGGATTCAGTCGCGACGGCAAGGAGTACGTGATGAAGCTGGAACCCGGTGTCGCCACCCCTGCTCCCTGGGTCAATGTGCTGGCCAATCCGGCGTTCGGTACCGTCATCTCGGAAAGTGGAAGCGCCTACACCTGGAACCTGAACGCCCACGAGTTCCGCCTGACGCCCTGGCAGAACGATGCGGTTCGAGACACCGGCGGCGAGGCGCTCTACCTGCGCGACGACGAGACCGGCCACTACTGGTCGCCGACGCCCTTGCCCCGGCGCGGCAGCGGGCCGTACGTGACACGTCACGGTTTTGGTTACAGCTGCTTCGAGCACCGCGAAGAGGGTATCGAAAGCGAACTCTGGGTCTACGTGGCGCTTGATGCGCCGATCAAGTATTCCCTGCTGAAAGTCCGCAACCTTTCCGGGCGCCCCCGCAAACTGTCCGTTACCGGCTACGTCGAGTGGGTGTTGGGCGACCTGCGGGACAAGACCGCCATGCACCTGGTCACCGAACTCGACAGCGGAAGCGGCGCGCTGCTCGCGCGTAACGCCTACTCAATGGAGTTTCCCGGACGGGTGGCCTTCTTCGCGGTGGCCCCGCCAAGCCGCAGCCACACCGCCGACCGCAGCGAGTTCATCGGCCGCAACGGCAATCTCCAGGCACCGGCCGCGATGGCCCAGGGGCAACTCCTGGGCCACTGCGGCGGCGGCCTTGACCCCTGCGCCGCTCTCCAGGTGGGCATCGAACTTGCCCCCGGAGCCTCACGCGAGCTGGTGTTCTGCCTGGGCGCCGAGCGGGACGCCGGGGCCGCCAGGGACCTGCTGGGCAATGCCCTCGACACTGGTGCAGCCCACACAGCCTTGCACGCCGTGCGCGAGTACTGGCGCGAAACCCTGGGCCAAGTGCGGGTGGAAACGGCAGAGCCGGCTGTGGATCTCCTGCTCAATGGCTGGCTGCTGTACCAGGTCATCGCCTCGCGCTTCCTGGCCCGCAGCGGTTACTACCAGTCTGGCGGCGCCTACGGCTTCCGTGACCAACTGCAGGACAGCATGGCCATGCTGCACACGGCGCCCGCGAGCGCGCGCGAGCACATGCTGCTGTGCGCAGCCCATCAGTTCCTGGAAGGCGATGTACAACATTGGTGGCACCCTCCCCTGGACCGCGGCGTGCGCACGCGCTGTTCGGACGACTACCTGTGGTTGCCCTTGGCGGTCAGCCGATATGTACGGATAACCGGCGACCGGACTGTGCTCGAAGAACGGGTCGGCTACCTCGAAGGACGTGAACTGAATGCGGGCGAGGAATCCTACTACGACCTGCCGGAGCGTTCGCTGCTGCAGGAAAGCCTCTACCAGCATTGCCTGCGTGCGCTGGAACACGGAATGGCACGCGGCGCCCACGGATTGCCACTGATGGGGGGCGGCGACTGGAACGACGGCATGAACCGGGTCGGTGAACTGGGTACGGGCGAGAGCGTGTGGCTGGGCTTTTTCCAGCACGCGGTCATGGAGCAGTTCGCGGTGACCGCGCTGGAGTATGGCGATACCCCCTTTGCCTTGCGCTGCAACCAGCAGGCCGCGCGGCTACGCGCAAGCCTGGACACGCACGGCTGGGATGGCGCCTGGTATCGACGTGCCTACTTCGATGACGGATCGCCGCTCGGCTCGGCCGGCAATGAGGAATGCCGCATCGACTCCATCGCCCAGAGCTGGTGTGTACTTTCGGGCGCGGCTCCGGCCGAGCGGCGACGCCAGGCCATGGATTCCCTCCATGAGCACCTGGTGCAGCGCAAATCCCGTCTGATCCTGCTGCTTGCGCCGCCGTTCGACCGCTCGCAACCCGATCCTGGCTATATCAAGGGCTATGTCCCCGGTGTACGCGAGAACGGCGGTCAGTACACCCATGCAGCGGTCTGGGCGAGCATGGCCTTCGCCGAAATGGGCGACAGCGCACGAGCCTGGGAGCTGCTCGACATGATCAACCCGATCAGCCATGGCCTCGCTGGCGCCATCGAGGCGTACAAGGTCGAGCCCTACGTGCTGGCGGCCGATGTCTATGCCGTGTCTCCGCACGAAGGCCGTGGCGGGTGGACCTGGTACACCGGCGCGGCTGGCTGGATGTTCCGCCTGATCCTCGAATCCCTGTTGGGCGTGCACCGCGAGGGTACAAGCCTGCGCTTCGCACCCGTGCTGTTGGCAGCCTCGCGGGGGTACAGACTGGACTACCGCTTCGGCTCGACGTTGTACCACATCAACCTGGTGCAGACCGATGCCGTGCCCGGAGGACAGCAGGTGAGCCTCGATGGCGAAAGGCGGGATGATTGCCGCGTGCCCCTGTTGGACGATGGCAAGGACCACCACGTCGAAGTCCACTGCCAACCCTGTGGCCCCGCACAACTGCGAGCCTGGCCCGAGGACAGGGCCGCGCACACGTCGGGGTATGGAGATGGCACGGCCTGAAGCAACACAAGGCAGCTTCCGTTGCCCTCGGCGAACAGGCCTGCCCAGGAGAAATGCTGGAACCTGTCACGACCCTGTGGTCTGGGTTGAGCCCTGACCACCAGGAGGGTTGGCCTCTTTGCGAGGCCCTGGAGGCCAGGGACTGCTCCTTAGTTGCGAGAAGATCGCCGATCTTCCTGCGTCATGGTCATGAACGTCGTCCCTGAATTATCTGGAGCACGAGCAGCACGACTGCCGCGACCAGGAGGATATGGATGAACCCGCCCATGGAGTAGGACGTGACCAGTCCCAGCACCCACAGAACCAGCAACACGATCAGAATGGTTTGGAGCATTTGAGTTCTCCTCTTGCAGTCTGCGCCCACGGTACCCGCGGTGCAGTGTCATCTGCTGCGTCAGAATCGCCGGCCTTGGAGCATCAGGAACACCAGCCCCGCCAGCGCCACGACCAACAGAATGTGAATGAGTCCGCCCAGCGTGAACGACGTGATAAGCCCGAGCGCCCACAGGATGAGCAAGACAATCACCATTGCACCTACCATGACTGCACCTCCACGAATGACTTCGTACCTGTATCGAGGAAACCAGTTTGGAGGCGCTGGCCGGAGGCTGTCTGTGCGCCATCGTACGCGTGCGGTCCAGAACCCGGACCATGGTCATGAGTCATCAACTCTGCCTGTGAAGATCGAAATACCTGATTTACAGGATGAAGTCGGATTTTCAGTAGCCCGGATGTAATCCGGGGAACGTCCAATCGCCGCTCCCGGATTTCATCCAGGCTACGATCTGGCCGGCTGCATCCGCGATGCCCCCTTAAAGGGGCCATAGGCAAGTCCACTAACGCCCAGTGCGATTTCCTTGGCCAGGTCCTTTCTGACGTCTTCCGCGACGTTGCCGGCCAGGGTGGCCTTGCCATTTCTTACAAACTCTTCGAGGTCATTGGCGCGCAGATGAGAAGAACTTCAGTTTTTTGAGTCCCGACACCATTCGCTCCCCTGGTAGCACCGTTCGTGCGTGCAATTGCAGTTCGCAGCCTCAACTGTTGATTCAGGTCAAATCGAAACACCTCGGCACGGCCCACAAGTGATCAACCCTTCCTCCAGCCAATTGCGGATAAGGGCTCCACCAGTCTCTCGTCCCTTGCATGGGGAGATTTCGATATGATCACGAGACGTCAAGTTTTGCAGTACAGCGCATTCGCCGCAGGCGCTTATCTGCTTCCCGCCCACCCCTTTCTACGTCAGGCCCAGGCGGTCGCACTGCTTTCCAATGTCGGCCTACTGAGCGATCCAGCGCTACAACCCAAGTTCGTCGAGCTTGCACCCAACGCATTGGACCCGGCGTTCCTTTTCAAAGACCTCAACAGTGACGGTCACCCGAGCAAGCTGCCGAACTTCAACATTCGCGTCAGTGAAACCGAGCAGCAGACTGGGCTGATCAACCCGAAGAATGCCAAGAAGCTGTGGACCCGGGTCTGGGGGTACGGAAACAAGACCGTGAGCTGGCCGGGCCAGACCATCCAGGTCGTCAGCAGCTCGGCGGGTGGAGCCGACGAGACTCTGGTGCGCTGGAGGAACGAACTCAAGAGCAGGCAGCACCTGCTTCCTCTCGATACCAATCTGCACTGGTGCTACTCGCTGCACGGCGAACACTCGGCCAACGGCGTCGACTACCGGCAGTTCAGCGTCAGGGAGAATGGCGTACCGATCAGCACCCACCTCCATGGCGGGAACAGCGATTTCCAGTTCGACGGCAATCCCGAGTTCTTCTACAGCCCCTATGCCACGGTAAAAGGGCCGCAGTGGGACTTCGTTGAAGGCGGATTCACCGACCGCTTCCACTACAACAACGCTGTGCCAGCCAACCACCTCTGGTACCACGACCATGCCTTGGGCATTACCCGCCTCAACGTCTATGCAGGCCTCGCGGGCCAGTACTTCGTCCGCGACGAATTCGATACGGGGCGTCAGGACAACCCGTTGAACCTCCCCGCCTATCCGTACGAACTTGCCTATCTCATCCAGGACCGGATGTTCACCGAGAAGGGCGCGTTGTTCTATCCGGCCTTTCCGGGCGATCCCGCCTACGCCGACTTCATCACCGGAGAAGGCGCGATACTACCTCCCGAACTCTTCCCCAACGGTGGCCCGACCGCGCTGGCCGAGTTCTTCGGCGATCATATCGTCGTCAACGGCAAGATCTGGCCCAAGGCCAATGTAGAGCCGCGTCACTATCGCTTGCGCCTGGTGAACGGCTGCGACTCGCGGTTCATGGTGCTCCAGTTCGTAGCAGTCGCTACGCACGTCACGGATCCTAAGCACCCCAGCGCAGGCGCACCTCTGCCCTTCTGGGTCATTGGCAGCGATCAGGGACTTGGCACTCCGCGCCAGACCGACACCCTGGTGTTCGAGCCAGGCGGACGCTATGACGTCGTCGTCGACTTCTCGCAGGTCCCCGCCGGTAGCCGTGTCATCATGAAAAACCTCGGGGGCGATACGCCGTTTGGCGGCGCCTTCGGTGATGAGCTTGCCCCGGAAGACCTGTTCGACGATCGCCAAACCGACCGGGTCATGGCCTTCGATGTGGTCAAGCCGAAATCCGGGGTGCCGGATACCTTCAACCCGGTCAGCCTCCCCAGTTATGCGGGCGTATCCGGCGGTGCCTCGACCCGCAGGGTCGCACTCTTCGAAGGCATGGATGGATTCGGGCGGCTCCAGCCTCTGCTGGGCACCGTCAAGGATGGCAACCTCAACGCCACGAATGTCGCCACCGCGTACGCGTGGTTCCAACCCACAACCGAAACTCCGGGCGTAGACACCACGGAGATCTGGGAGATCTACAACTTCACCGCCGACGCACACCCGGTCCACCTGCATCTGGTCAACTTCGAGATCCTCGACCGACAAGTATTCGAATACCAGGTCACCGGCTCGCAGATGACGCATCAGCACGACGGTATGACCGGCGAGGCACCGGAAATTTCCTTCGTCACAAATTTTGCCCCAGCTCCCGTTGGACCGGAGTACTTCGAGGCGGCCCCCAGGGACATGGTCATCGCGTTGCCGGGAAACCCCGAGCCCGAGTCCGGCAATCCCACGGGCCAGATGGTTCGGGTAAAAGCCCACTTCAACAAGTCAGGGCAGTATGTATGGCACTGCCACATCCTCTCCCATGAGGACCACGAGATGATGCGGATACTTCAGGTGGTTTGAACGATGCGGTAACTGGACGGCCCCACTGCCCCCAGCCATCCCTGCGACTGTCGATGGACCCTCGGACGCAGGGATCCGGGAAGCATTGAGGCAAGCGTTCTCGCCAGCGACCGTTGATCCTGCGTGGGTGGCTCTGCATCGCCTGGTGCATGCTCACGGCTCAGCGTCTCCGCTGCCCAGCCTAAAATGTGCAACATGACCGCAACGGGTCGTTGCTTGGTGGCTACCGATGAAAAACCGTAGTTCGATACGCGGCCGAATGGTCGCTGCCTTTGTGCTGTTAGCGGCGATCATTGGTGGAGTATTCGCCGGCTCAGCTTTCTTCGTGATCGAGGAGATCGAGAGCCAACTAATCGATAAGCGCCTGGTTCGAGTAACCGAACTCTGGACCGAAGGCTTGAACAGCACAGCTCAGCTGCAGGCGAGTGACCTGAGTTTCTTCGTCGGTCAGCAGCTGCCACAGTCTTTGCGGAGCTTGAACTCGGGGATCCATGAGTTGCGTCTAAACGGACGGACTTTGCACGTGTTGATTGGCGAGTCGGATGGCCAGCGCTATGCCGTCGTGGATGACCAAAGCGACTTCGAAGCGATTGAAGACCGCACTTATATTGCCTTGAGCCTGGCGTTTCTGGGCGGCCTCGCATTGGCGTTACTCGTTGGGCGGGCCAGTGCAAGCAGGGTGATTCTGCCCCTGACCGAACTGGCCTCCGCAGTTCAGGATGAGCAGCGAGAGGAAAGGCTTCCCGGGCTCGATGCAACTGACGAGCTCGGCGTATTGGCCCGTGCGATCGAGGATCGCACTAATCAACTTAACCAGGCCCTCCAGCGCGAGCGTTGGTTCACGGCTGACGTCAGTCATGAACTGCGCAGTCCGCTGACTATTTTGCTCGGCGCAGCGGAAGCCCTGAGGCGGCGGTTGAAGGATCATCCCAAATTGCAGGCGATGACCGAGTGCATTCGGCAAAACGCTGCGGACATCGCCCAACAAATGGGCGCCTTGTTGGAACTGGCGCGGGTGCCCGAGAGTAGCCACCTTTTCCGTATAGCCTTGCGCCCGCTGATTGAGCAGGAACTGCAGCGCTGCCAGCCGCTGCTGCTGGGAAAACCTGTGGAGATCGAGTTTATCGCGACTGATGACGTGCTCGTCCCCGCCATTCCGGAGTTGGTTTCCATTGCGGTGAGCCACCTCCTTCGTAATGCCTGCTTGCACACTGAAAGGGGGGTAATAACCATACATTTGAGCGCTGGAGGGATCGCAATCGAGGACAACGGGACCGGGGTAGTTGACGCCCCCAACAGGGGACCCTTCAAACGACCAACATCCGCTCATGGCGAAACCAGTAGCGGGCCTGGTTTGAATTTGTCCATCGTCAAGCGAGTGGCAGATCACTTGGGTTGGGCGGTGCGCCATACGTCAGCGACTTCGGGAGGTAACCGATACGTCCTGGAGTTCGACATTAGACACAGCCAGGCGTTGCAGATGGCGTTTGCAGGCTGAAGTCGTCAGTGAGTCGATGTGCTATCGGGGCCTCGGATAACGCCTGGGGTATGTCTCCACCCTTCCCTCCCGTGAACACAGCCCCGAAATGACCGCACGGCTAAGCCCGGCCCCCGTCAATCAAATCCCTTGAGGACAGCAAACTCCTCCACCGGCGCGCGCTCGGAGCGCAAATTGTTCACCGCCGCCGACGGATCCGCATAGCCTAGAGCCATGCCGCAATAAACCAACTCCTGCTCCGGCAGCCCTAAGTGCCGATGCAGGCTTTGGCGCACCATCGCCCACGCCTCCTGCATGCAGGTCGATAGCCCCTGCTCTTCCGCTGCCAGTGCCAACGATTGCATGAACATGCCCAGATGCGCCCACTGGCCGTGCCCCATGGCGCGGTCGATGACGAAGAACAGCCCGACTGGCGCTCCGAAGAACTGGTAGTTGCGCACCACCGCGCGCAGCCGTGCGGCCTTGTCTTCACGCGGTATGCCCATCAGTGCATAGAGGTCTTCGCCGACTCGATAACGACGTGTCCGGTAGGGTTCGGCCAACCCTTCCGGATAGATGGGGTAGTCACCCGCTTCGCCCCTTGGGTTGCGCGCCAGGGTTTCCATGGCCAGGCGTTCCACGGCAAGTTTTTCGGCGCCGCTGACCGCTATCACCTTCCATGGCTGCAGGTTGCCCCCCGAGGGCGACCAGCGCGCCGTTTCCAGCAAGTCCAGGACCTGTTGCGCAAGGACGGGTTTGTCACTGAACGCGCGGACAGAAATGCGCTTCTTCAGGAGTTCGGCTACGGACATGGTCTGTTTTCCTGGCGGGTTCAACGGCAGTCAACTCGAGATCGGTTCGAACATCAATACCCTGGTGAGGCACAGCCCTCATTTCCTCAATGAGCCCACCTTCATACTGGCAGCGGGCGAACAACTGCACCTTGCCTGCGTCTGCAAGAGCGTTCAGTGACTGTTTCCAGAAATAAAAAAAGGCCGCCTTGGGCAAGGCGGCCATTAAATAAAACCAAAGGAATGATGAAGCGGAGCAGCCGATCGCACTTCTTGGGGGAGGACCAGAAAGTGCGTCCGGCCAATATCTTCATCGGGGCCCAGTTTACTGGTTTCACCTCGACGCCCAAATCAAACGCCTTGATAGCAACTATTGATGACGACCCATGGGAAACTTTCGATTTAGCTGTTATCCACTCCGCCGACAGCACTTTTCGGGGCTTGACAACTTGTTACCAATTGGTATTCAGGAGGTAAAAAATGCATGTGAATCAACACATTAAGCTGAATGTCAATGCTCATGGCAATTTTGCAAACCTCCCTATCGCATTTACAGGATCCAGACAACCCCTGCATGGCTACACGCATAAAAAAAGCCGCCTCCGAAGAGGCGGCCTAAATCAAAGAGTAACTCGATGAAGCATCTGCCAACTCACACAAACGATTGTGCAAGTTCATCCTTCATCAGGCGCAGGATACCCGTACTGTAAATTTCGTAAACATTGATATCATTGATACATGAAATTGATGATTACAGTTTTTTCAGTTACCCGAACCGTGATAACTGTTTGCGCGCATCGCGTCGGCACAGCCGGCCACCAGAACGATAATGAATGGATATGCTTGTCAGGGCCGGGCAGTGTCGCTGTTCCTGGTCATTGATAGCGCCTTGAATTCCTGCCAATCCCAATACCAACAAAGCGACCATCAGGAGCACCCGTGATGCAATTCAATCCTCTGAGCGCCCTGGCACTGGCGGTTTCCGCCGCCATCAGCCTGCCCGCCCTCGCCAGCGAGCAATCCGAATCCAAGGGCTTCGTCGAAGACGCCAGCGCGACCTTGCTGCTGCGCAACGCCTACTTCAACCGTGACTTCAAGGACCGCACCAACGACGCCAAGACCTGGGGCCAGGGTTTCATCGGCACCTTCGAATCCGGTTTCACCCAGGGCACCGTCGGTTTCGGCGTCGACGCCTACGGCTTGCTCGGCGTGAAGCTGGACAGTGGCCGGGGCCGCAACTACAGCGCCTTCTTCGATACCGACAGCGATGGCCATCCGGTGGACGACCTCTCTGAAGCCGGTGGCGTGCTCAAGCTGCGCGTCTCCAACACCGTGCTCAAGTACGGTAACCAGTTCCCCAACCTGCCCGTACTCGCCCATGACGACAGCCGCCTGCTGCCCCAGGCCTTCACCGGCACCCTGGTTACCAGCAAGGAAATCGAGGGCCTGGAACTGAACGTCGGCCGCTTCACCGGCGACAGCCCCATGGGCGACCCGGCGCGCGACCCCAACCGCCTGAAGAGCATCGATGTGATCGGCGGCAGCTACGCGGTCAGTGATGATCTCAGTGTGTCGCTCTACCACTCCGACGTGGAGGACATGTACAAGAAGTACTACGCCAACCTGAACTACAACATCCCGTTCAGCGATGAGCAGGCGCTGAACTTCGACTTCAACATCTACCGCACCAAGTACGACGACGGTTCTGTGGCCGCACTGGCCTTCGGCGGTGATGGCCAGGACGACAAGAACACCCTCTGGAGCCTGGCAGCCAAGTACAGCATCGGCGCCCACGCGTTCATCGTGGCCCACCAGCGCAATACCGGCGATGCCGGCTATGCCTACGACTTCGGCGACGGTGGCAGCACCATCTACGTGGCCAACTCCTACTACTCCGACTTCAACCTGGAAGACGAACAGTCCTGGCAGGCCAGCTACGAGCTGGACTTCAGCACCTATGGCGTACCGGGCCTGAGCTACAAGTTCGCCTACGTGCGCGGCACCGATATCGTCGCCGGCGGCGAGAACGACGGTACCGAGCGCGAGATCTTCAACCAGTTCAAGTACGTGGTGCAGGACGGCCCGGCCAAGGACCTCTCCTTCAAGCTGCGCAACTCCATCTACCGCGCCGACAATCAGGTAGGCCCGGACCTCAACGAAGTCCGCGCCTTCATCGAGTACCCGCTCAGCATTCTCTGATGCGCACGGTCGCGCCGGTTCACCGGCGCGACTCCATTCTCCGGCGTTGCGAGGAAATCCATTGGACGCCGCTAACGTCTGGCATTGTCCTTGCCACTGCCCTGCCCCTTTTCATCGTGCCCTGCTTTCCGCTGGCTGCCAGCACGCCCGGACGGGATTCTGATCAGTTGATACACCAGACGGTCGACGGTACTGCGCATGCGGTCGATCCAGCCGCGCAAACCGGTCCGCCTGGCCGTTGGAACGGCAGCGGAACGAAGGGGAATTATCTTGGCCATGTCGAACCTCCTGATGATCATCTGGTTGATGACACCAGCGTGCACCCGGGTATCGACCGTCGAATTGACCCGCCGCAAATGAACATGATGTATCGACTGCGATACCTGCTGTTCGTCAGCCAATGGGACGACGCCAGCGATTGCTTGATCCCGATCAAATGAGCGCAGTTGGGGTGGCGTAGAAGTCAAAGCCGGTATCACGAACGGAGTACGCAGCATGTCCACCCAGTCTATCGCCGACATCCCCGCCGTATCTGCCGAAGACCACTGGGTCGAACCCCTCGAGGATGGCACTCACGTGCTGATTCGACCCTTGCGCCCGGAGGACCGCGAGCGGGAGGTCGAGTTCATCCGCAACCTGTCCCCTGAAACCCGGCATTTCCGATTTCTGTGCGCGATCAAGGAAGCAAGCCCCGCCTTGCTCGAACGCCTGATGGACGTCGATTACCAGCGCAGGATGGCGTTCGTCGCGCTCGTCCACCAGGACGGCAAGCTGGTCGAAGTCGGTATCTGTCGTTATGCCGACACCGCTGAACCAGGCCAATGCGAATGCGCGGTAACGGTGGCTGACGGCTGGCAGGAGCGTGGGCTTGGCGCCGTCCTGATGCGCCACCTCATCCAGGCTGCCCGCGAGAATGGCTTCAAGGAAATGTACTCGATGGATGCCGCAGCGAACGCGCCCATGCACGCCCTCGCCCGGGAACTGGGTTTCCAATGCAACCGGGACCCGCAGGACTCGGCCCAAGTGATCTACAGCTTGCTGCTGTGAAGGACGAGGCGTCCCCCTTGGATGAAGGGACGGGAAAGTGGGCTAGTCAAATCGGCGAAGGCGCTGTAGCTTACGTGCCGGGTGTCTGGTTGTTGCCAGACAGGTTTCATGTGTAGGTCGGGCCGCCGCACAAGCTGCTGAGTATTAGCGACCATGAACCAAGCCCCTTCCCCCAAGGTGCTGCCGGCTGCGCAGCGCATTGCCGACAAGGCATTCTCCGTACTTGATAAATTCCTCCACACCGAGGCCACCAGCGGCATCGTCCTGCTGATTGCGGCGGCCGTTGCACTGGCCTGGGCAAACTCGCCCTATGCCAGTGGCTACGAACATTTGTGGCACCTGCCGCTGTCATTCGGGCTGGGTGATTTCGTCATCTCGAAGTCGCTGCATTTCTGGATCAACGATGCCCTGATGACGGTGTTCTTCCTGGTGGTCGGCATGGAAATTCGCCGGGAAATCCACGAAGGCGCACTGGCCAACATCAAGCTGGCCGCCTTGCCGATGGTTGCTGCGTTTGGCGGGGTCGTAGTACCCGCCCTGCTGTATCTCTCGCTCAACAATGCCGATGGCTTGCGCCAGGGCTGGGCGGTCCCGACGGCCACCGACATCGCCTTCGCGGTGGGCGTGCTGGCCCTGCTCGGGCGCTCGGTACCCGCTTCGGTGCGCATCTTCCTGCTCGCTCTGGCCATCATCGACGACATCGTCGCGGTGCTGATCATCGCGCTGTTCTACTCAGGCGGCCTGGACCCGGAGGGATTCGTCATCGCCGCAGCGGGAATCCTGCTGGTGCTGGGCCTGCAGCGCATCGGAATCGGTTCGGCCTATGCCTACCTGCTACCCGGTGCGTTGCTCTGGTTCGGCCTGCTGAAAACCGGCGCCCACCCCACGCTGGCGGGTGTGGTGCTGGGCCTGATGACACCCGTCCGCCCGGCCAAGCTCACGGAGCCGCCGTTGCAAACGGCAACCCGTGCCATCAGTGATCTTGCCGCGCGCGAACATCATGCGAACGGCGATTCCGCAGAGCTGATGCAACCCATCAAACAGCTCCGCCAGGCCCAGCGCGAGCTCCTGCCCCCTGTAACACGCATACAACTGGCGTTGCACCCCTGGGTCGCCTTTCTGGTGATGCCGCTGTTCGCCTTGGCCAACGCCGGGGTGAGCCTCGATGGCGTGGATCTCGGTGAGGCGGACTCCCTGGCGGTGCTTTCCGGTGTCGCGCTGGCCCTGGTCGTGGGCAAGCCGCTGGGGGTCCTGTGTACCAGTTGGCTGATGGTTCGACTGGGCTGGTGCATCCTGCCGCCAGGCATGACCTGGTCCTGGATGGCACTGATCGGCTGCCTGGCCGGGATCGGCTTCACCATGTCGATCTTCATCGCCAATCTCGCCTTCACCCAGCAGGACCTGTTGAGCGCCGCCAAGCTCGGTGTCCTGGCGGCCTCCGTTGTAGCGGGCGTCATCGGCCTGGCCTATGGACGCGTACTGGCAGCCCGCGCACGAGCGATCGGCGGTCACGGCCCGGCTGAGCACTGAGGAACCGCTCGACGACTCCAGTCCGCCGCCGGAGCCTGGTCTACCCTGCATGGTTGCCACCATTGCATTGCGGACCAGGTGTTGCGGCCGCGGAGCGCACTGGCGGCATTTCCGCCATTCCTGGTCCAGCCGCTCAACGCCGAGAAGGAGCCACGTCATGCCGAACGCCCAATCCGCCAGTCAGGTGCCCAACCAGTTCATTGAATGCAATGGCCGCCGTCTGGCCTACAGGGTGATCGGCGAAGGCACGCCGATGGTCCTGTGCCTGCGTTTTCGCGGTGTCATGGATTCGTGGGATCCCGCCTTTCTCGACGAACTCGCGGAACTGGGCTTCAAGGTGCATGTGTTCGACTACAGTGGCCTGGGCCTGTCTGGAGGTACGCGCACCTATGACCCGGCATCGCTGGCGCGCGACACACTCGAACTGATCAACGCCTTGGGGCTGAGCAGGGTCGTGCTCGGCGGCTGGTCCCTGGGCGGCATTGCTGCACAGGTGGCCATGCTGCAAGCGCCGCAACTGGTCAGCCATCTTGTACTGATCGGCACTACGCCCCCCGGCCAACTGGTGAAAACCGGCGAGGCGCTGTTCTACGAACTGGCACGTCGGGAAAACGACTTCGAGGATTTCGTGAAGCTCTTCTTCGAACCGGCGTCGGCTGCCAGCCGCGACGCCGCCGTACGCTCCGCCGAGCGCATCGCTGCACGCCAGGACGGGCGATGCCCCGAGGTACCCCATGAATGGGCCGGCCAGCAGTTGGGGGATGGGCCGCGCAATCCGATGTTCCCTCTGCAGCCTGCGCTGGATGCGCTTTGCACAACCAGCACACCGGTCCTGCATCTCGGCGGCGACCATGACATCGTATTCCCGGTCGAGAACTGGCACGCACTGAGCCGCGCGCTCCCCACCCTGCACCTGGTGACGCTGCCAAGCACAGGCCATGGGCCGCACCTGCAGTACCCGCACGCCAGCGCCAGGCACATAGCGGCTTTCGTTGCGGGCTGAGGAGAATCAGGGCCGGGATCAGCCCCGCTGGGCACTGCGCTCGACCATGGCCACGATGGTTTCGCGGAGTTCGTCCTGCGCTTCCTGCGGCGTGATTTCCCCGGTGGCGGCGGCATGGGACAGCGCCTCCGCCGCCCCCAACATCGCTCGCAAGCCTGCTGTGGCAACACCGTTTCCGCCAGCGAATGGCACCAAGGCGTTGCGGCATTTCTCCAGGAACACCGATTCAAACCCGCATTTGATGGACTCAAGCTCCGGCGAGCCAGCCAGTGCCGCGATCACGCCAGGGATCTCGCGGCCCTGGAGCAGCACGCACTCGACATAGGACGAGGCGATTACCCCCGCCCTGCCCTGCAAACTCTCCTCACTGGCCTGTAGTGCGGCATCCATCGCTGCCGTCTGGCGTGCATCGAACTCCATGAACAGCGCTGCAAGCAGCCCCGCCCGGGTACCGAAATGGTCGTAAACCACCGGTTTGGTAACGCCGGCCTGCTCGGCCAGCCGGCCCAGGGACAGGGCGTCGGTGCCCTCCTCCCGGATCAACTGCCAGGCCGTATCCAGCAGCTGTCGCTGCCGCTCTTCCCTGGATAAACGGCGACGCGGACGCGTTTGATCTTCATGTGTTGACACGGAAAACCTACCGAAAGTAACTTACCAATCGTAACTTACTGAAAGTAACTTGCGCTCAGCATATCGAGCGCGTCTCTCAGCCGCAATCAGCCTCTTGGAGTTCTTACCATGCATGCCCTGATCGTCGTTGCCCATCACGATCCCCGCTCGCTCACCCACAGCCTCGCATCACAGGTCGCCGCAGGCTTGGGCCTGGCCGGCCACAGCGCCGAGATCGGCGATCTCGCCCAGGAAGGTTTCGACCCGAGGTTCAACCTCGCGGACCATGCCGTCCACCGCCACCAGGTAGCACCGCCTGCCGATGTAGCCGCCGAACAAGCCCGCATCGACCGGTCCGACGCCCTGGTGCTGGTCTTCCCTGTGTATTGGTGGTCGATGCCAGGGCTGCTCAAGGGCTGGATCGACCGCGTGTTCGCCAACGGCTGGGCGTTTGAGTACAGCCTGGAAGGCGGCCTGACGAAGAAACTGCGAAACCTCAAGGTTCACCTGATTGGCGTGGCCGGCGCGGATGCCGGCACCTTCGAGCGGCATGGCTATAGCCAGGCCATGAAGACGCAGATCGATCACGGGATATTCGACTACTGCGGTGCCCGCGTGCTGACCTCCGAATTGTTCTTCGAATCGGAGTCCAGCGACCCGGTGCCTCACCTGGAGGCCGCGCGCTCCATCGGCCTCAGGTTGTTCGAGGTTACTCCGCAGCGCGAAATGGCTGGCGTCGCTTGAATAGCCAGGGCGCCCTACCCTCCGGTGGGCGCCTGTTCCGCCAGGGACTCCGCGAGGATCGAAAGCTCGACTTCGGCGGCCTTCAGTTCCGCCTCGCCGGCGATTTCCCAGCGATCCTTGAGCACCAGCAGATCCGCCTCCTGGTCGGCCTTGAGGCACCACTGGAAGTGGTCGTGCCAATCCCCCAGGGCGGATTGCACGGCCTTCAGGGCCGGGACGGCGTCATGGGGAATGGGTGAGAGCTTCGGGTATGCCTCATGGACGTAGCGCATTCGCTTGACCAGCAGACGCAGCGCATGGCGGTCGAACGCAGGATTGGCCAGTGCTTCGCGTAGACGCTGTAACTGCCGCTGCAGGCGAATCCGTACCCGGTCGCGGAGCTTGTCCAGTTCGCCCTGTCTATCGGCCTCGCGCATCCGCGCCGGCCAGCCATCCAGCACGGCCATGAAGCGTTGCACCGTGGCGCTGTTCTCGATAACGGCATAGCGGGATTCGAGCAGGTGCTTGCGCCGTTCTGCCTGGTCATGGAAGCCCTGCCGCTGCAGTTCGGCGATCAGCACCTCGAGGTCGCGCACCGGCGTGGTCAAGCGGCCTACGTCAGCCGCGGCGGCATCCAGCTCCCTCGCAGCCTCCAGTCGGCGCATGGGCCGCAGGAGGCTGCGCAACTTGCGCAGGTTGATTCGCAGGTCGTGGAGCGCCTCGTCATCGGTCCGGCAGGCCAGGCGCGCATAGGCGTGATGAATCCCGACTTCCAGCACCAGAACCTGAGCGACGATCGAATCGATGAAAGACATCCCGGCTACCCTTCGAAACCAAGTCCGGGGAGCTTAGTCGAGGAACATGAGCGTGTTATTGCACGAGATCAAATACGCCTCTGGCGGCTGAGGCAGCGGACATGGACAGGCCGGGATGGTTGTGGCAGCGTCCGCTCGACCATGGCACACCAGGGAGTCCGGAATGGCCGACAAGAAAGAAGCGATAGCCCGATTCATCCAGCAGGAATTTCCCCAGACCCGCGTCGTGGTCGAAGCCGTGGGCGACCGCAGCGCCCGGGTTTCGCAGGAGGTGGGCGAGTCTGACTTGCGCCCTGGCGGCACCGTCTCCGGCCCCACCTTGATGGCGATTGCCGACGTGGCGCTCTACATCGCCCTGCTGGGCGAGATCGGCATCGTGCCGCTCGCGGTCACCACCAGCCTGACCATCAACTTCCTGCGCAAGCCCGAAGCACGCAAACGCGTGATTGGCGAGTGCCAGCTGATGAAGGTCGGCAAGACCCTGGCCGTAGGAGAGGTTTCACTCTATTCGGAGGGCCTCGATGAACCGGTGGCCCACGTGGTGGGCACCTACTCGATTCCTCCAGCCCGCCTCACCTGACCCTCGACCGCCATCCGGCACCCGATGGATGCCCGGGTGGCGCATGCCCGCTACAATGCGCCACTTGCACCCGTGCCGAACGTGATTGACATGCCTCTGCCAAAAAACCAATTAGAACTGCTCAGCCCCGCCCGTGACGTCAACATTGCCCGCGAGGCCATCCTGCATGGCGCCGACGCCGTGTACATCGGCGGCCCGAGTTTCGGTGCGCGCCACAACGCCTGCAATGAAGTAGCGGATATCGCCAAACTGGTCGAGTTCGCCCACCAGTTTCATGTGCGGGTGTTCGTCACCATCAACACCATCCTTCATGACGACGAGCTGGAACCGGCACGCAAGCTGATCCACCAGCTCTACGACGCTGGCGTCGACGCGCTGATCGTGCAGGACATGGGCGTGCTCGAACTGGATATCCCGCCAATCGAGTTGCACGCCAGCACCCAGACCGACATCCGCACGCTGGAACGGGCCAAGTTCCTCGACCAGGCCGGCTTCTCCCAACTGGTGCTGGCCCGCGAGCTGAACCTCAAGCAGATCCGCGCCATTGCCGATGAAACCGACGCGGCCATCGAATTCTTCATTCACGGTGCGCTCTGCGTCGCCTTCTCCGGGCAGTGCAACATCTCTCACGCCCAGACCGGCCGCAGCGCCAACCGCGGCGACTGCTCCCAGGCCTGCCGCCTGCCCTACACCCTGAAAGACGACCAGGGTCGCGTGGTGGCGTTCGAGAAGCACCTGCTGTCGATGAAGGACAATAACCAGAGCGCCAACCTCAGCGCCCTGGTCGATGCCGGCGTGCGCTCCTTCAAGATCGAAGGACGCTACAAGGACGCGAGCTACGTCAAGAACATCACCGCTTACTACCGCCAGCGCCTGGACGGCATCCTCGCCGAGCGCCCGGACCTCGCCCGCGCCTCCAGTGGCCGTACCGACCACTTCTTCGTGCCGGACCCGGACAAGACCTTCCACCGGGGCAGCACCGATTACTTCGTCACCGAACGCAAGATCGACATCGGCGCCTTCGACACCCCGACCTTCACCGGCCTGCTGGTTGGCGAAGTGGAGAAAGTCGGCAAGCGCGACCTGATCGCCGTGACCCGCGAGCCGCTGTCCAACGGCGACGGCCTCAACGTGCTGGTCAAGCGCGAAGTGGTGGGTTTCCGCGCCAACATCGCCGAGCTCAAGGATGAGTTCGAGGAAGACGGCGAGAAGCGCTGGCGCTACCGCGTCGAGCCCAACGAGATGCCGGCCGGGCTCTTCCGTCTGCGCCCGAACCACCCGCTTTCCCGCAACCTGGACCACAACTGGCAACAGGCCTTGCTGAAGACCTCCGCCGAGCGCCGCATTGGCGTCGAGTGGAAGGCCACCCTGCGCGAAGCGCGCCTGGAACTGGTCGCTACCAGCGAAGAAGGCGTGAGCGCGTCGGTCACACTGGACGGCCCGTTCGGCGCAGCGAACAAGCCCGAACAGGCCCTGGAACAACTGCACGACCTGCTCGGTCAGTTAGGCACCACCCAGTACTACGCCGAGAAGATCGAGCTGGATGCCCCGCAGGCATTCTTCATCCCCAACTCACAGCTCAAGGCCCTGCGCCGCGAAGCCATCGAGGCCCTGACCGCTGCCCGCGTTGCCGCCCATCCGCATGGATACCGCAAGGCCGTCAGCGTGCCGCCGCCGGTCTACCCCGAGGCGCACCTGTCGTTCCTCTACAACGTCTACAACCAGAAAGCGCGCGACTTCTACCACCGCTACGGCGTGCAACTGATCGACGCGGCCTACGAGGCCCATGAAGAGGCCGGCGAAGTGCCGGTGATGATCACCAAGCACTGCCTGCGCTTCTCCTTCAACCTGTGCCCGAAACAGGCCAAGGGCGTCACGGGCGTGCGCACCAAGGTGGCGCCGATGCAACTGGTCCACGGCGACGAAGTGCTGACCCTGAAATTCGACTGCAAACCCTGCGAGATGCATGTGGTGGGCAAGATGAAGGGGCACATTCTCGACCTGCCTCAACCGGGCAGCGCAGCGAGCAGCGTCGTCGGCCAGATCACCCCCGATGACCTGCTGAAGACCATCCGCCACCGCGCGCCGCACTGAGTTGCGGCGCGCACCGCCAAGGAAGGCCGATGGGCTTCTCGCGTCGTCAGACCCACTGATCGTTACGCTTGCGCCGCACCCTCAGCATGGTCGGCAGGATCAGACCGACGAGCAGCCCGGCACCGGCGATGCTGCCGCCGTAAACCATGTAGCGCATCAATACCTGCTTGTTCTCCTCACCCAGTTGCGCCTGCGCATCGCGCAATTCGGTGCGGGCCTGAGTCAGTTCGGCGTCCAGTGCCGAGCGTGCTGCCTGCAATTCGTCGATCAGCTTCTTGCGCGCGTCGAGCGTCTCCTGCATGCCTTGCACACGGGTCTTCCAGGTGCCGTCGATACCTTCCAGTTCGGCGGTTAGCTCGGCCACCTTCTGTTCGAGTTGAGGCAGGCGCTCGGTCTGGCCGGGCACTTCCTGCAGGTCGCGACTGGGAATCCACACGGTGCTGCCGTTCTCACCGCGCACCTGGCTGTAGTCCCCCTGGGTCGTCAACAACTCAACCTTCTGCCCTGAAGTGAGCGTACCGACAATGCGGTAGCCATCGGTCGGGCCGCTGCGCACGTAAGTAGTCAGGCTGTCGCTTACCCAGCGCACGTTGCCGGCGGGCTCCTCGGCCTGGGCCGGCGCACCCGCCGTCAGCAGGCCACCCAACAAGAGGGCAGCGAAGGCGCGAGGCTGGAACGGAGAAACACCGGCGGAGAAATGACGGGATAGGGGCATGGGCAATCTTCACATGGCGATGGGACAAAACCCGGCATACGGGCGCGAAAGTGGCCGGCCACGCGAAGTGCTCTAGACAGGAACGCGATCAGATGGAGCGAAGGACAGCGCAGCCGCCCAAGTAGCGAATGGCCATGCAATCCACCCAATGGGCCGACAGCAGACAGACACCGGGCACCCGGAAGGAGTTCACTCGCATAACCGGCGCGGGATGGGCGGTGTTCCGGGAATGCATCCGGGCGATGCTCTGTCAGTCTGCTCGTGGGGCCTGCTATCACCCCCCGAGCAAGTGCCGTGTTGGGCTCCGATGATCAGTGAATGGCGCAGGCGGGCGGCGGTGCTGTGCCGGGCCAGCACCTGGGGCAGCGAGTGTGCCGAAGATCAGAGCCTCCAGACCGCCGCGAGACGGCGAAGGACTTTCACAGGAAACGCGAAAATAACACGGGCCATCCTGGTTATTTTCGCGACGGACTAAAACCGGGACAAATATCGTCTCACGCGTGCATGAGTCTTCGGCTCAAAACCTGTGACTGAGCACCAAGCCGCCACCGGTATCCGGGCTGGAGTCGGAAAATCCCTTGAGCGCATATAGCTGAACCCTCCACTCGGTGCTGAGCCGTTGTGTCAGGAACAGGGTGAACTCCTGGATTTCGTCACCATCAGACGTCACTTTCTCGCGCCAGTCGTAAGCCGCACCCACGGAGGTGGCCGGCGCCAAGCGGGTGACCAGGCCGATCGAGGTGAAGATTGGATCGCGGAAGTCGGTATCCGATGGATCGCCGAATTTCTTCCAGCCCAGCGTGGCGAACCCGCTGATTGCACCGAAGGCTTGAGTGAGGTCGACTTGGGCGGAGTAGTCAGTCTTGCCGGTTCCGAGACAATGGTTCTCGTCGGCCGTCGGCAGTTTCACCTTGCCTACCAGATCCACCAGCAGGCTACCTCCATCGCGACCGTCCAGCAGTGCGTAATCCGCACTTGCCACGGTGTCGCCGACGCCGCTCTCGACGCTGCCGCAGTCGTCACCCGCCAAGGGTTCGCCATCCGGGCCTACCGCCGGGTTGGTGATACGCAGGTATGGAATGGTCAACTTGTAGATCATCGGGCCGGTTTCATACTTGCCGACCACTGGGACATACCAGGTCTCACTGGTTGTCGGGCTTCCATAATCGCCCCGCGAATAATCGAGCCCCATCGACATCGTGAATTCGTCCGACAAGGCCGGCAATGCCAGGAACACCAGCAGGCCCGGTGAAATCACGCGCGTGGGGCTCATGATTACCTCGTTACGATACGGACATCGAAGCTCAGATCAAATGCGTTGTCCCGAGGATGGCCTCACCGCTTAGGACGAAAGGCATCCGTTCTCCTGGCTACCAGGCTGACGCCTGGCATGGGACACCCTTCCCAGCATAGACGGCGCGCCGGATTCCGTTTTGGGGCGTGCATGGCTGCGGTTGTTTGCGTTTACCCACCCTAATGCGGGCCGGAATGATCCAACCGTTCGACCCGTTCGACCTTTTCCGGCCGCTCGACATGATCGGGCCGCTCGACGCGCTCAACGCGTTCAACTCGCTCCACCCGTTCAACGCGTTCCGGCTTGTCGGCCCGGTCCGGTCGTTCGATTCTCTCAATCCGTTCGATTCGCTCTACACGTACACCGTTCTCGAATATTTCGATCCGCTCCCGAGTTTCAAGACGGTCGCCTGATTCTCGTGTTTCTATCCGCTCGCGGCGTTCCAAATCACCAGAGGCGGATTCCTCTCGTCGCTCGATTCTCTCCCGTGTTTCTCCGGTGTCATTTTGCAGACGGGATTCGTTACCGTCGCGCCCGGAGTTACCGCTCTCGTGGTGCTCTGATTCGGATGCGTCCGTGTCGATGTGACCGGAACCTTGCCGATTGGCCCCTTCGGGACGTTCGCGGACGAGTTCGATCCGTTCCGCACGAATGGTCCGTCCGCTGTCGAATACACCGAATACTCGGATGCGCTGATCCACCGCGAGGTCCGCGGGCCGAGAGCTGCCGAAGGATGTACTGCGGTCCAGTTGGACCGTGAACCCGCCAAACTCGATGCGATCTCCGTGCTGCGACCGCACCAGGCCCTCCACCAGCGCGTTACGGGCTCGCCCGCCAAAGGGCAGCCCCGGATCGATGCGGCTCTCGGCGACATTCAGCCGCTGTCCATTCCAGGTACCGCGAACCAGCACCTCGGTGCTTGGCGCCAGCGGTTTGCTGAGGGGCAGCCCTTGAAGATCGCCGGCACGCTCGATGGTGCCAATAGCGCTTGCCTGGGTAAGGTCCGGTGCCCGATCAATCCGGCTCGCGACTACCTCTCCCCGGGCATTGCGCAAGCCGCTGACCCGAACCGATTCGCCAAGACGCAGGCCCTGCGGCACACGGGCGTCTGCCGCAACGCGTACGGGTTGCCCCATTACTCGCATGGAGGCGGCCCCCGGCTTGACCGCTGTAATCGGGCCTTCATAGGCGTGGAGTATCGCAATGCTTCGGGCTTCCAGCCCTCTCGAGGACTTGTGGGCCTCGACGGCAACGACCTGCCCAATGGCCAGCTCCTTGCTGCTGGCAGGCACGCCGTTCTGGCTGAGCGAGGCCTTGCTGTCAAAGTGAACTTCCACGCCGTTGACGCAGATCGAACCGAAGCCTGTGATGGTCCCGACAATGCCGGTACCCCCAATCCCGCCGTCGTCGTCCCTCGCTCCGGTGCCTCCGATTCCGCCGTCGTCGTCCCTCACTCCAGTGCCACCGATTCCACCGTTGTCGGCCGGTGCTCCGGTGCCACCGATCCCGCCGGTGGCAACAGCGCCCGTCCCGCCCATGCCGCCTGGTTCAAGGCAGGCGGGTGCTGCGCTCAAGGGCGAGACGAACAACAAAGGCCCGCTTATTAATGCAAGGGTGCAAAGAATGCGCGAGGCGATGTTCATGACGAACCGGCCGCAGTGGAATTGGCAACGGTTGACGGGTTGGGTTCGGTGTAGAAGTACAGGCCGATGGTGATTCGCTGCCGACTATCGGGGCTCGGAACATCCTGGTCTTCCAGCTCCGCAGCCAGTTGGTTGAACGCGATCAGGACCTGCATGCCTTCCACCCGAACAGCTTCGCGTAGCTGATCGACACCGGCTGGAGACAGGCTGTCGTAGTGGACACTGCGTTCGAAGAAAGGCTCGGACGCTTCGGTAAGGTTGTGTACGGCCGCGCAGGCATGGTCGTGAAGGTTATGCCGGAAATAGGCTGCCTTCTCGTCAAACCCACGTTGTGGAATAAAAGCCATCGTCTCCAGGTGGACACAGTCCTGGTCATCGACTCGCACAATGCCCAGGCGCTGCCACTCATCCAGCACAACGCGAGCACGGATGTCCTTGCTGACCGTCGCTACCAGTGCATCGAACGAGCGCTCCCCGCCGTTGCTGGCCAAGCGAGCCAACGCCTGCGGTTCGCCAGGCTGCGCGCAGAAAGGCGCGCTGTTCAGCCATATGCTGACCAGATGCGCGCCAAACGAAATGTTCTCTGGCAGATTGCTCGCACCTTCAACTACCTTGGACCGAAGGCGTTTGACGTCCTTGCGATGTACGCCGGTGAGCAAACTGATCCTGCTGTCAGTCGGCGGCTTGTCGTCGAGGCGGAACTCGCGTTCGGCGACATCGACGAAGACTTCCTTGAGCAAATCGGCGAAACAGCTATAGGAAACCCCTTTTCTGAGCATCAGTCTCACTAACGGGCGCATGACGTGCATGAGCGCCGGCAGTAGAGACGAAGGGAAAGAGGGCAAATGCATTCAAGGCATTCCTGAAGAACTGAACACAAAGGTCGATGCGGGAGGCAGCCCCAGGCAATCCGAACGGAGCTTCAACCGCCATCTACTACGGTACTGATTGAGCGGCTATCCCAAGCCCATTCCCTCAAGCAATCACAACCGACGGCATTTCCAGCCAAGTAGCACAAAACCCGGAGCCACGCCGGGTTTTGTGCGCTCGCGGAGTGGCTGTCTAGGCGCCGCCGCGATCATCGCCTACATCATGCGCCGGGCCATCGTCTGCCCCATGTCCTACACCGTGAGCTTCGCCCATATCATGGCCGGGACCATCATCTGCGCCGTGACCGACGCCATGTGCCTCGCCTACATCATGGCCGGGGCCGTCATCCGCACCATGACCGACACCGTGCGGCCCACCGTCATCGTGGTCATTATCGTTGTCGTTTCCGCGCCCGCTGTTGGCGCTGCCAGGTCCGCTGTTGGCACTGCCGGGGCCACTGTTGCCGGAGTGGCCATTGCCATCACCATCACCGCTGTGGCCTGACCCACTGTGGCCGCCGCCGTGACCGCTTCCACTTCCGCCACCTCCGTCGCCGCCGTGGCCACTGCCACTGCCACTGCCACTGCCGCCACCTCCATGACCGCCACCGCCTCCACTGCCACTACCGCCACCTCCATGACCGCCACCGCCTCCACTGCCGCTACCACCACCTCCGTGGCCGCCACCGCCTCCACTGCCACTACCGCCACCTCCATGACCGCCACCGCCTCCACTGCCACTACCGCCGCCTCCGTGGCCGCCACCGCCACCGCCGCCACTGCCGCCGCCTCCACCGCCGCTACCACCACCTCCGCCTCCGCCATCCTTTGCATACGCGCTGGAGAAATTACCGATGTAGTCCGGAACCAGAACTGTCGAGGCCGACAAGACCCCAGCAATTGCCAGAGCCAGCAAACATTTCTTGAGCATCATGATGAACCTCCGGATGGAGTTGCGTAGTCATTTCCCTATCGAACGCAATTGATAGAAGACTCGCAGCCGCCCCGAGGAGCGGCCAACCAACCAGCTCAGCCTTTTTCTGCAACCTGAATGCTTGGCTGCGGATTCCGCGCTATGCGTGCAAGCCAGTCAGAACTTTGGTGTGGGAATTTTTCCCACACCATGAGGCTAGTACTGACAACCCGGGTGTCAACGACCGACTATCCGGATTCGTGGTTCACGTGAGACGTCGAACGCGCAAGCCGCCCCTCCCAGATTTGCTGGCGGCGCTTTGCCCCGTTTGGCGCAGGGCCGCGCGGATCAGGCCTTGGCAGCGGCCAGGTAGGCGCCCAGGCGCTGACCCATCTCCGCACCGAGCGCCTGCAGGCCGCTCATGGGGCGGACCATGACCTCGAACTCGACGATCTTCCCCTGTTCATCGAAACGGATCATGTCGATGCCCTTTAGCTCGCGCCCTCCGACCGAGGCGCTGAACTCCAGCACCACGCTGAGCCCATCGGCGGTTGCAAGCTGGCGGTGGTAGGTGAAGCCGACGAAAACCTTGAGCACGGTGTTGAGGATGGTCGAGACCACCACAGGTCCCGGATAGGGGGTATGCGCCATGGGTGAGCGGAACACCACGTTCGTTGCAAGCAGCTCGGGCAGCGCGCTGAGATCCTGCTGCGCGACCATGTCGTGCCAGCGCTGCAGCGACTCGGCGGCCCGGGGGTTCAGGTTCAGTTCGGACATCGTGCATTCCTCTCGATCGTTCTTCTTGTTGGGCGCACCCGCTGCGAATCGAGGCGCCCATTGGTGTGATCGAGACGGACGATAACGAGCGGAAACTCCCGGGCTCAATGATCGAAAATGACAGTCGAATGATCCTGCCGAACAAATTGGGTGGGCAACCCTCTCAATGGGTCACTGGCGTCACCAGGAAGCTGAGTAGCTGTGCGTCGTCTTCCGGCTCGATCGCACGTACGGGACAAGGCAGCTCGTCCAGCACGGCGCGCCAGAACGCCAGCGCCGTTTCATCCTGGCCATAGAAACGCACCAGCCAGGCACCCTGCCCGCCCGTCAGCACCTGGGTAGCCACAGCTCGCCCGACGCCCAATCGGCGGTACTTCTTCAGGACGAACAGGTCGGCCAGTTCCAGGGCGTCGAGGCCCGGCAACTCGCTGCGCTCGATCAGCAGGAACCCGGCAATGAAGCCATCGACCAGGATCAGGTTGGCGCTCCACTGCGGATCTTGCCAATAGCGCGCCAGATGCTCCTCGTGGATGTAGAAGCGACCGTCGACCTCAACGTCTTCCTGCTCCCAGTCCGACGACTCGTAGGCATAGAACTGGTACAGGTTGCGGATCAACTCGGCGTGCTCCGGGGCCGGTCTGCACCAGCTCGATTGCGGCACCACTCATGGTCGGACCTCGCTGCCGTGCTGGTAACGAAAGAGGGAATTGGGAATGACAGGCATGGTTATCTCGATAGAAGGGTGCGATCACGAAGGCCCGCTCAGGGCCTGCCGTTTTTCATGGCGGTATTTATTACGAAAAGTGCTGGGCAACGCCATCGGATCTGCGTGTTGGAGCGACGACTGTTGGAAGAAATCGGGGGATTATCAGCTGAGAGCAGACATTAGTCGCTGCCTGTTCGGCCGATTGCCTTTACCCAGCATGCAGTTGCAGTGCACCTGATCAGCTTCAGGCCCACCCAGTCAGTGTCGACCTGGGTGGACCTGTTGGTGCTACTTCATGCTCCCAAGACGAAGTCAGCCTGGTTGACCGTGGCTACGTTGACGCCTACCAGCGTGATGCTGTCTGCGCCGATAGTGAGGGTGGTCTGGGCGACAGTACCGCTGATGGCAACGGAAGCGGCGAAGTTCGCCGCGCTGATGCCGAGGGCCGAGATATCCAGCACGTCCTGGCCTCCGGCCGGGTTGCTGTCGAAACCGATGATCTGGTCGTGCCCGAAGCCGGCGGAGAACTGGAAGATATCGTTCCCCGATCCTCCATCCATCAGGTCGTTGCCGGCGCCGCCCACCAGAACGTCATTACCGGTTTCGCCTCGCAGAACATCCGCCCCATCGCCACCCTGCAACAGGTCATCGCCGCTACCACCGGATAGCGAATCGTCACCCTCGTCGCCTTCGAGTCGATCATTGCCCGTGCCACCTGTCAGCGAGTCGCTGCCCTGCCCTCCCTGCAGCAGGTCATTGCCAAGACCACCATCCAGCGAATCGTCACCCTCCAGGCCGATCAGCGTGTCATCGCCGCTGTTACCCATCAGCACGTCGCCCTCGGTTCCGCCACTGATCAGGTTGGCGAGGTTGTTGCCAATGACATAGGTGGAATCGGGCCCGGTGTAGGCCAGATTCTCCAGATTGGCCGCCATGACGTAGCTGGACCGTTGCGAATAGGCCAGGTCATCGCCGCCCCCCGCGGCTTCGACTATCACATCGCCGGACGCCTCCAGGTAATAGGTGTCGTTGCCGGCACCGCCCACCAGCCGGTCCGCGCCGGCGCCGCCGTCGAGCACATCGTCGCCAGCGCCGCCCGTGATGGTATTGGCCAGCGCATTGCCGATGCCGGTGAAGCTGCCGTTGCCGACGAAGGTCAGGTGCTCGACGTTGGCCCCGAGTGTGTAGCTGGCGAGGGTGGTATCGACCCGGTCGGTGCCGCCTGCGGTACCGGCGGCTTCCTCCACCACCTGGTCAGCGGCATCGTCGACCAGATAGACGTCGTTGCCGGCGCCACCCTGCATCAGGTCTGCGCCGGTGCCGCCATTCAGCGTGTCATTGCCGGCATCTCCCTGGAGGGTGTCGTTGCCGTCGCCTCCCTGCAACGTGTCGTTACCGACGCCGCCCTGGAGGGTATCGTCCCCTAGCTCTCCATGGAGTGCGTCATTGCCGTTGCCACCGGTGAGCAGATCGTTGCCGGCCAAGCCAAATAGCTGATCATTACCGTTGTTGCCGTGGGCGATGTCGTCTCCGGCGGTGAAGCTCAGCACATCGGCCGTGGCGCCCACCCCATTCCAGAGGTCGCCGACCACCTGGGTCGGCGCGGAATAGACCACTTCCGCACTCCCCTGGTCGTCGGTGTAGCTGACCATCACCCGCAACTCCTTGCCGACTTCCGCCTGAGTGGGCGTGAAGGTGGCGGCAACAGCGCCGAGAATGTTGACGAACGCCAGGCCGTTGAACACTTGCCACTGGTAGCTGAAGGCGGCGTTGCTGGTGCCGTTGATATCAGTGAACGCGCGGGTAGCGGTCAGCATCTGGCCTTCGGTGGGTGAGGTATCGCTGATGGAGACCGTGCCGACCGGGGCCTGATTGCCGATGAACACCTCCTGATCGAGGAAACGCAGCACCTCGATGTTACTCAGGCGATCGGTGCCATCCAGCTGGGTGCCGCGGGCGTGAACCACGCTCCAGGAGCCGTCGTCATTTCGCGTCCGGTCATAGTTCTCCGCAAGGTCGGAGAACAGCGCGACGTCGCGGTCGCTCGCGTCGTTGGTGAAGAGAATCTCGCGCACGATCTCCAACTGGCCGGGGTTCAGCTCACGGTTGAACATCCGCGTTTGCAGCTCGACCAGGCTGTTGAAGCGCAGTTCGTTGCCGCTGCCATCCACCATCGGCACACCGTTCGCGTCGAGCAGTCGCAGCTGAACGTTGAGCCAGGCATCGCCGTCGATGAAATCATCACCACCACGCCCTTCGATCAGATCGCTGCCGCCACCGCCCAGCAGGATGTTGCCGCTGTTGAACGCAATCAGGGTTTCCGCATCGACACCAACCGACGGCGTGTAATCGGGGATCACATCGCCCAGCAGGTCCCGCAGACCGTCGATGCGATCCACCCCGGCCTGGGAGAGGAAGTTGTTGTTATCCAGGAACAACTCCGGCTCGCCCGTGGGGTCATTGGTGCGGTCGTCGCCGCGCAGGGTGTCATCGAGGTTCCAGCCGGACAGCGCTTCCACTTCGCTGAAGCGGTCACGCAGCACCTCGATGGGCATGTTCGGGAAAATCGCCTGGTTGAGGTCGGAATCCGCCACCACCGGGCTGTTCAAATGGACAGCCCAGTCGAAGCCCCACATGCCGATGTTCTTCTGGATGCCGGCACTCTGGAACATGATGTCGTCGCCCGACTCGGCGTCGTAGTCGGTATCCCCGCCGCCGCCATTGAGCACGTCATGGCCGATGACCTTGCTCTCGAAGAAGATGTCGCCGTTGTCACCCGCGATGTAGTCGAAGCCGGCCCCACCTTCGACCCAGTCATCCCCTTCATTGCCGAACAGCGCGTCGATGCCATCGCCGCCATAGACGAAGTCGTTCCCACTGCCGGCCAGTACTTGCTTGCCATCCGTACCGCCGATGATGAAATCCTTGCCGGCGCCGCCGAACAGCAGGTCGATGCCATTGCCGCCGCTGATGACGTCGTTGCCGTCCTCGCCCTTGATGTTGTCGTCACCCCCGATGTCGGTGATCACATCGTCGCCGGCACCGCCATGGAGGATGTCATTGCCGTAACCGCCTTCCAGCGTGTCGTTGCCTCCGTCGCCCCACAGGGTGTCGTCGCCCGTCCCCGCCAGCAGCAACTCGTTCCCCTCACTGCCGCCCAGCACCACATGGTCATCGCCGTGGTACTTGAGCACGCCTTCCGCGCGCTCGACCATCGGCGTCAGGGCCTGGAGTATCGGGTTGCTCCAGGTGGGATCGGCGCCTATCTGCAGCGACTGGTTGATTTCCAGGATGTAGTCCACCGCCGCGAACAGATCGCCCGGCAGGTGCGAGGACCCGGCCGCGCCCAGGTCGGTGTTGGCCATCACCAGGGAGGCGAAGGAGTTGGCCTCCAGTTCGCCCAGCAAGTGCTGCCCCTGCAAGCGCGACAAGTAGTAGAAACGGTCCGCGTTCTGCAGCGTTTCCATCTGGGTTTCGAAGACGAAGTTGAAGGTAGAGCCGAGCATGCCGCCGAACAGCATCTTGCGTTCTGCCAGGCCACCGATCCAGAAGTCCACCAGGTTCAGGCCAGACTCCTGGCTGGCCCAGGTACCGCTGCTGTTGAGGAAGTCCACCCGGTCCGCAGGGGCGTTGGCGCCACCGAGCACCAGCGCTTCGGCCGCCGCACGCTTGTCAGCGAGCGTGGTAGCCGCAGTGACGCTGTCGTGGGTGCCGTAGGCCGCGATGAAGTTGATGATCGACGCGGGGTTCTTCAGGTTCAGCGCGAAGTCCACCCAGCTCACGTAAGGTTTGAGATTGGCGTCGTTGGTCATCTCGAAGAACTGCTCCCGCGCATGGTTCAGCGAGGGCACGCCGGTATCGCGGCCACGGGCAATATTGATGGCGGCCAGGTCCAGCGGCAGTCCCACCAGGTTGTTGCGCAGGGCACCAGTGATGAACTCGTCGATCTCATTGCCCACCTGCCGCGTCATGCCACGGACGATGGCGCCAGCGGCGGCATCCGCATCCCCGGAGCTGCCGAACTCAACAGGATTGAGGAAGGCCTCGATCAGGCCGATTTCGCCGCTCTGCATGTTGATATCGAGACGGTTCACCGTTTCGTTCAGCATGGAGTGGCCGAAGCGGTACACCACATGGGCGAACTCCGCGACGATGGCCGGGTCCAGTTCGACGTTGGGCTGCACCAGGAACACGTCGGTGAAGGGCTGGATCTTGCGCACGAACTCTTCGAACACCAGATGCTGGTATTGCATCTCATTGGTGAAGCGTGCGGCTTGGAACAACCGCTCGCCGTCCCAGGCCAAGGCGTCGATCTCGGCCTGATTGGCCGGCCAGGTGGCGACATCCACGCGTAGCCACTGATTTAGAAAGGTCAGGTCGCCATCCTCCAGCAGCGTTGTCTTGATCTGCTCGATCAGGCGGTTGTGCTCGGAGTGGAAGACGTGGTGCACGGCGGTCAGGCCGATATTCTCGTTACCGCGGCCGTCGCCGGTGATGTAGTGGGCATCCAGCAGCTCGTTGTCGTAGGTAGTCAGGGTCGGCAAGTTGCCGGGGCCTACAGGCTGGGTGGGGTCGAAATCCGGATTGGGAACAGGAGCGCCACCCACGCCCAGGGCATCGTCGCCATCGGCCACCTTCAGGCTGCCGTCACTGTTGCGTGGAGCGGCGTCGTGGGCGATGTCATCGAGGAAGGCATGGCCCGTGCGAATCGCTTCTGCGGTGCTGATTGGCGCGGCGGGATTGCCTTCTACCAGACCGCTGACAGTAACGATCTGCGCAAAGCCATTGGCACCTCGTTCGAAGCGACCGTACTCGTCCGTGGCCAACAGCGGCAGATTGGTGACGTCGGCATCGCTGAGGTCGATGCCGAGCTTCTCGCGGGCCTGCTGCTTGATGTCTGCCCAGGTGGCCAGGCCACCACCCGCACCATCGAGCATGCGGCCGGTCGCCACGGGAACCAGCAGTGGTTGGCCATTGCCATCAAGCACCGGCTGCCCGTTGGCGTCCAGTTTCGGCACCATCTCGTACTCACGCAGGAACACCTGGTGAGATGCGTGGGAGGTGTAGGTCTGGTTCTGGTCAACGAAGGGCGTGGTCAGGTTGATGTGTTCGCGCACATCGTCCTCGGTGCCGAGCACCCCATCAGGACCCGGCTGGTTGGTCGCGCGGGTGAGCACCATGAAATTGGTGTGGGAGTCAGGGTCGTAGAGCGGGTCATCCGGCTTCAAGGGGATGTAGACAGTGCCGCTGCCTCCCTTGTTGACCAGGTCCAGCCCGTGGTCGAAAAACTGGCCAAAGATAGCCATCCAGGCGTTATAGGGCGCGGAAATCCCTTCATCCGGCGCAACGTTGGGAATGAACAACAGGTCCGGTGTGTCCGGGTTGCCATCGTGGTCGAAGGCGAAGCTGCCCTCTGTAGCAGCCGCTGCCGCCACGGCGGCCGGGTTGGCAACGGACTGGTCGGAAATCAGGTTGCTGATGGTTCTCGGCGTCGAATCCACCACATAGCCGGACGTCTGTTCGTAAGACGTCTGCGTAGTGCTGTCGGGGAAACCGGGTGGAGCGCCGGGGCCGTCGATGCCGTTCTCGGCATCCCGGAATTCATGGTCCAGCATGCGGGGCATCGTCTGGTCTGCCGAGCCGTAGTTCTCGCGGCCGGGGATCAGGTTGTTCCACATGCCATTGACGGTGCGCAGACCAATAGGCAGCAATGGATTGCCTACCAGGTCGTAGAGAGATTCACCAGCGGCGTGGCGTTCGGCAATGACGATCTGGTCGAGGATAAATGCCAAGTCTTGCTTGATCAGGGTGACCATTTTGCTTTCCTTGAGGCAAAGCGCCCCTCTGGGCCATTCGTCAGCGAGGGCGGATGGCCTATTGCTCAGGTATCAACGGTTTTCAGGCAGACGCGACGTCCTCGCACAGGCAGCGGACTGCGCGTTGTCTACGGTGGCGGAATGGGTGCCACTTTTTCACTCAGGCGGCGGTACCTGAGTGATTGGCAGCGAGTGGCGGACCATGGAACAAAGGATGGCCGTGTCGCCGGAACGACAACCACCTTTGCATTGCATTCGAACGGGCCAGAATCAAGACGCCTCCCTGACGCCCTCCCCGAACGGGATGAGTGGAGACTGCTTAACGACTGGGAACTGGCGTCGTGTTCACTTAAATACTCGCCCCCATAGCCGTCAAGAGATCGTCACAATCGAAAAGGCACAACTAAGAAAACCTATCTAATTGAAAATTCGATAGTTTTTTAAATTATCTGGATTGTCGATATATAGTTCATGACACCCCAGAAAGTGGGGATTACTTTCCCCACTTTTCTTCTTCAATGCTTTAGAAGAACTATTTGACACCCCCATAACTCCCCCACAAATGGGCTATTCACCCAACCGGAAATGGGTCTGCACGCCCGTTTATCTGATGACATCGGTGTTTGTGTCGTTATATTTCCAAGTGCAGCTGCACGTGCAGGCCGCGGGACGCGCCGTCAAGCTCGCCAGGTCAATTCAAGAGGGGCTTTCAACGGATTCCGGCATGTTGCTTGCCTGGTTCCAAGCACCGATCAGCTCATCTGGATAGTACTCATGGATAAAGAAACCCTGGCCTTACTGGAAGTTCTTTTTGAACAAGCGGCGGCGGACTTTGCCGCCCATGGTTTCGCAAGAGTGAACACCCAACTTGCGAACCCAACCCGCGAGCGGATTCAGCATGCAGGGGAATTCTTGCTGGAGCGAGCAGCAGAGAAGTTTCCGAATCTTGATCCATATGTCTCATCGAGTTCGGACGGAACGATCAACCTGATCCTGGGTCGCCAGAAGACACAATGAGGTTTCTACCAGTGGATATTTCGGCGCCCCGTACCGCTATGGCGGCGAATCGCATTCACCTGAACTCGGTGGGCGGCACGCCCTCCCAGCGTTTGAACGCCCGCCGGAAGTTGGCCACATCGTTGTAGCCCAGGGAATAAGCGATCTCCTGCACGGTCAGGCGCCCGGCCTTCAGGTGCTCCACCGCCAAGGTGCGCCGGACGTCTTCGAGAATCAGCTTGAAGGTCGTGCCTTCGTCCAGCAGATGACGGTGTAGGGTGCGTGGGGTCATGTGGAACAGGCGAGCCGTCACCTCAAGGCTGGGGAAACCGTTTTGCTTTTCCAGCATGAGCCGGCGGATGCGCGCGGTGAGGGACGTCTTCTCGCGGAGCTTCATCAACTCGCGCTGGCAGATCTGCTCGGCCTCGCGGAAGGCGACCGGGTCGGCCATGCGCAGCGGGAGGTCCAGCAGGGCCGAGTCGAAGGTGAAGCCTGCCCAGGGCTGCGCGTAGGCGACCGGGCAGTTGAACATTGCACTGGCCAGGTCCGCGTAATCCGTCGCCGGTAACGGGAAGTTGACCTGGTTGACCCGTGCGCTGCCGGGCGTAATGGCGTCGAAAACGTTCTTGATGGCCAGCATTACCGCCTCCAGCACGGTTTGCTGGATGGGGCCGAGCGGATAGCTGGGAACGAACTGGATGTGTTCCAGTTGCGCCGCCTCGTCATGTTCATGCCTGAGCGTCACGAGTGTGGTGCGTACCGCAAGGTAACGCTCCACGAGTTGGATCGCCTGGCGCAGCGATTCACTCTGCAGGGCCGCGTAGCCCAGGATGCCGTGGGTGTTGATCCCCAGTCGCTCGCCCAACAGCAGGCCAAACGCGGGCTCGTCGGTCAGTTCCAGTGCGTGCTCGATAAGCCGACAAAACAACGGCAAGCCTGGCTGGTAGCCCAGGTCATCCAGTTGCCGTGGTTCGACACCGCACTGGAGCAGCCAGTCGGCCGGGTCTGCACCCATCACCCGCAGCTGTTCGGCAATCTGTCGCAGGTAGTGCACGGGGAGCAGGAAGTCGGACATGGGGGCAGCAGGTTCTCGTGATCTGGCTTAGCGCCAGAATGTCAATTAATGACCCCCTGAATGTCAATCCGGGCTCTCTCTGCCCACCTCCCCTGCGCCCTAGGATTTCAGCGTCCCGAACCTCTACGCCAATAACTAGAACAGGAGGACGCATGTTTTCTCTCTTTACCCGGCATCGCCCAACCACTGCGTTGATCAACGGGGTCAGCGTCGGGGTTTATCCGAAAGAGACGCTGCTGCAGGCCGCCCTGCGCCATGGCATCGACTTTCCCCACAGCTGCCGTGTCGGCGGATGTGCCAGCTGCAAGTGCAAGCTGGTGTCGGGCAGCGTGCGTGAACTGACCGAGACGGGCTACATCCTGTCCGATGAAGAGCTGGACGCCGGCTACATCCTCGCCTGCCAAAGCGTGCCTCGGGGGGATGTACACATCGAAGTGGATCTCGCCCGCCAGCCGAGCAGACGCCAGGTGCGCGGGAAGGTGGTGGCGCAGGACAGGCTGACCCACGACATCACCCGGCTGGTCATCCAACTGGAAGAAAGCCTGGCGTACCGCGCCGGCCAGTACGCCGACCTCAGCCTCGACAGCCTGCCGCGATTGCGCCGCAGCTTCTCCTTTGCCAGCCCCGCACAGCCGGATGCCCAGGTGAGCTTCTTCGTACGCAGGGTGCCTGGTGGGGTGTTTACCGGCGTGGTCAACGACCGCCCCCTGCTCGGCCACGGCGTGACCGTGGAAGGTCCCTTGGGCGATTTCCACCTGCGAGCGGCGGATGCTCCCCTGCTGCTGATTGCCGGCGGTAGCGGCCTGGCACCACTGCTGGCGATGCTGCAGGACGCCGTGGCCAATGGTGTTTCGCGCCCCGTCACGCTGCTGTTCGGTGCCCGCCAGGCGCGGGATCTCTATGCCTTGGAGGACATCAGTGCCATCGCCACGCAATGGCGTGGGTCATTCAGTTTCGTACCGGTGCTGTCGGAAGCTGCCGCCGATGCCGCCTGGCGAGGCGAGCGCGGTCTGGTGACGGCGCAGATACCTGCGCTGCTCCCGCCTGGCGCCCATGCCTACCTGTGCGGACCACCGGCCATGATCGACAGCGCCATCACGCTGCTGCGCGAAGCCGGTGTGCCCCGCGAACACATTCACGCCGACCGTTTCACCACCCTGCAGGACGTGTTGCCCACGTCGGCCTGACACCCTTCAAAACAACAAGAGAGACGACCATGAACGCCCTGCACTACCTCAAGTACTTCCTCTTCCATGCCATTGGCCTGCTGGCGGCCGTAGCGATTCTCGCCGGCGGCGCCTGGATCACCTTCGGCCTGGTGGCGGTGCTGGTGATCTACCTGATCGGCGACGCTGTCTGTGGCGACGACATCAGCACCCCGCGGTTCAACTATCCCGGCATCCTGACCGTGCAGCTCTGGCTGGCGCTGCCGCTACTGGCCTTCATCGTGTTCTCCGCGGTGTGGAGTGTCAGCAGCGGCGACTTGTTCAGTTTCGGCCTGGCGCTGAGCCAACTGACCGGTTACGACTTGATCGCCGCGCGGGACGCCACCTTCGTCGGCCATTACCTTTCCACCTGGATCATCACCGGCCTGATGATCGGCATGGTCGGCACCATCACCGCCCATGAGCTGACGCACCGCACCTGGGACCCGGTTTCCATGCTGGTCGGCCGCTGGCTGCTGGCCTTCAGCTTCGACACCATCTTCTCGATCGAGCACGTCTACGGTCACCACCGCTACGTGTCCACCCGCGAGGACCCGGCCACCGCGCCGCGCGGCCGCAACGTCTACTTTCACATCCTCGCCTCGACGCTCAAGGGCAACCTCAGTGCCTGGCAGATCGAGCGGAAGCGCCTGGCGCGCAAAGGCCATGCCCTGTTCGGCTGGCGCAACGCGGTAATCCGCGGCCACCTGATGAGCCTGTTGCTGGTGCTGGCCGCCTATGCCATCGGCGGTCCGGTAGCCGCGCTGTTCTTCACCGCCTGTGCCTTGTGGGGCAAGGCGCTGCTGGAGATCGTCAACTACATGGAGCACTACGGCATGGTGCGCAACCCGGCAACCCCGGTGCAGCCACGGCATTCCTGGAACACCAACAAGCGCATCAGCTCCTGGGCGATGTTCAACCTGACCCGCCACTCCCACCATCATGCCCAGGGCGAGGTGCCCTATCAGGACCTGAAACCCTTCGCGGACGCGCCGATGATGATCGGTGGCTACCTGACCACCATCATCGTCGCGATGATCCCGCCGCTCTGGCACAAGCTGATGACGCCCAAGGTGCTGGCCTGGGACCGCCACTACGCCAGTGCTGAAGAGCGCCAATTGGCCGCCGAGGCCAACGCCCGCAGCGGCATCCGCGAGCTGATGAGCCACGGCGCGGCCTGAGTTCACCCACTGGACTTGACGGCTCCCTGAAACACCACGCCGCCGACAGGAATGTCCTGCCGGCGGCGTGGTGTTCAGAGCAGGCAGGCCCGCCAGGGCCTTGCCGTTGTCGTCACTTCAGGTCATAGCGGTCCAGGTTCATCACCTTGGTCCAGGCGGCGACGAAGTCAGTCACGAACTTCTGCGGCGAGTCGCTACTGGCGTAGATCTCCGCAATCGCCCGAAGCTGGGAGTTGGAACCAAAGACCAGGTCCGCCACGGTGGCTGTCCACTTGAGATCGCCGCTGGTCCGGTCACGCCCTTCCAGCACATTCGCATCGGATGAGGAACGCTGCCACTTCGTGCTCATGTCCAGCAGGTTCACAAAGAAGTCATTGGTCAGCGCTTCAGGCCGCTTGGTGAACACTCCGTGCTGCGCCTTGCCGTAGTTGGCGCCGAGAACGCGCAAACCACCGACCAGAACAGTCATCTCGGGGGCGCTCAACTTCAGCAACTGCGCCTTGTCCACCAACATCTCGGCCGCCGAACCCTCGAATCCCTTCTTGGCGAAGTTGCGGAAGCCATCTGCGAGCGGCTCCAGCGGTGCGAAGGATTCCACATCGGTCTGGGCCTGCGAGGCATCGGTACGGCCCGGTGCGAAGGGGACGGTCACATCGATGCCGGCCTTCTTCGCGGCGGCTTCAACGCCCACACCACCAGCCAGAACGATCAGGTCGGCGAGCGAGACTTTCTTGCCGGAAGCGTTGAAGTCCTTCTGGACGCCTTCCAGCGCCGCGATGACCTTCGCCACCTCAGCCGGCTGGTTCACTTCCCAATCCTTCTGCGGTGCGAGACGCAGGCGCGCGCCGTTGGCACCGCCGCGCTTGTCGCTGCCACGGAAGGAAGCCGCCGCCGCCCAGGCCGTGCTGACCAGTTGCGAAACGGACAAACCTGTCGCGGCGATCTTTGCCTTCAACGCGGCGACATCCTGCTCATTGACCAACGGATGGTCGACGGCGGGTACCGGGTCCTGCCAGATCAGCTCTTCTTTCGGTACCAGCGGGCCGAGGTAGCGGCTGCGCGGTCCCATGTCGCGGTGGGTCAGTTTGAACCAGGCACGGGCGAAGGCGTCTTCCAGTTCCTTCGGATTGTCCTTGTAGCGCCGGGAGATCTTCTCGTAGACCGGGTCCATGCGCATGCCCATGTCGGCGGTGGTCATCATCGGCGCATGGCGCTTGTTCGGGTCATGGGCGTCCGGCACCGTGCCATCCCCGCTGGTGCCAACGGGTTTCCACTGGTGGGCGCCCGCGGGGCTCTTGGTCAGTTCCCACTCGTAGCCGAACAGGGTTTCCAGGTAGCTGTTGTCCCACTTGGTGGGCGTCGGGGTCCAAGCGCCTTCAAGGCCGCTGGTGATTGCGTCGCCACCCTTGCCGGTGCCGAACGCGTTCCGCCAGCCCAGGCCCAATTCTTCGATCGGAGCGGCTTCCGGCTCCGGTCCGACGTTGGCCGCATCACCGGCGCCGTGGCATTTGCCGAAGGTATGGCCACCGACCGTCAGGGCCACGGTCTCTTCATCATTCATGGCCATGCGGGCGAAGGTTTCACGGACATCGCTCGCCGAGGCTACCGGGTCGGGGTTGCCGTCCGGGCCTTGCGGGTTCACGTAGATCAGGCCCATCTGCACGGCGGCCAGCGGGTTTGCCAGTTCCCGCTTGCCGGAATAGCGGCTGTTGGGCTTGTCACTGGTGGCCAGCCACTCTTGCTCGGCGCCCCAGTAAACGTCGTCCTCCGGCTCGAAGATGTCCGCACGACCGCCGCCGAAGCCGAAGGTCTTGAAGCCCATGGATTCCAGCGCGACGTTGCCAGTGAGGATCAGCAGGTCGCCCCAGGACAGCTTGTTGCCGTACTTCTGCTTGATCGGCCAGAGCAGGCGGCGCGCCTTGTCCAGGTTGCCGTTGTCCGGCCAGCTGTTGAGCGGCGCGAAACGCTGGTTGCCGGTGCCCGCGCCACCACGTCCGTCGGCGATGCGATAGGTGCCGGCGGCGTGCCAGGCCATACGAATGAACATTGGGCCATAGTGGCCGTAGTCAGCCGGCCACCAGTCCTGGGAATCGGTCATCAACGCGTGGAGGTCCTTGATCACCGCGTCGAGGTCGAGGGTCTTGAAGGCTTCGGCGTAATCGAATTCACCACCCAATGGGTTGGATTCGGCCGAGTGCTGATGAAGGATCTTGAGGTTCAGTTGGTTGGGCCACCACTCCGCATTGGATGGCGTGACACCTGCGATCACATTTTTGCCAGAGAACGGGCACTTTGCTTCGCTTGACATACTTATCTCCTCTTCTTGTCTTCAGCCAATCACTCTATTCAGCTTGGAATCCACCTTGCGACCCAGCCAATAGGTTTTGGAAATGGCATTGATAGTAGACAAGGATTGTGAAAACCATGCGGGCGCGCCCGTTCGCGCAGCTCGGACGAGGCTGACGCAGCAGCGATATCTCTCTGGATATCAAGGGCTTTGAGGGTGTTGCGTGTTAATTGTCGAATTGATTTAGCTGGCTGATGGACTGCTCTGGCCCTCATAGGCGGACTTAATCGCCCGACCAGGAATGCCAGGGTCTGAAGAGCTTCGGGGCGTCACGCTGTCTCAAACCTTCCATTCCTGTGTGCACTCCATCAGGAAGTCGATGAAGGCGCGCAGGCGCAATGGCACGTGGCGGCCATGGGGATACAGCAGGGTGAAGGGACGGGAGCGCCCGCCGAACTCCGGCAGGACCTCAACCAGACTGCCCTCCTCCAGCTCCTTCTCGACAATGAAGCGGTAAGTCTGGAACAGACCGGCGCCATGCCTGGCCAGGGTCACTCCGCCCAGCACATCGTCCGAACAGCAATAGTTGCCTGTGGCGAGGATCTCGCGCTCCTTGCCGTTGTCGGTGAACAACCAGGAGATACGGCGCCCGCTGCTGGGTAGCTCGTACTGGATGCAATCGTGACCGGCAAGGTCGTCCAGGGAAGTGGGCGTGCCAGCCCTGGCCAGGTATTCCGGCGCGGCAATCACGACCAGCCGTGCGTCTTCGAGATGGCGGGCATTGAGCGTCGAATCGGGCTGGGCGCGCACACGGATCGCCAGGTCGTAACCCTCACCGACGAAGTCGATGTTCCGGTTACTCAGGTGAACATCGATCCTCACACCGGGATGACGCTCCCTGAAGCGCGGCAGCAGCGGGAGGATGCGGTGGTGGCCATAGGTCGTGGGAATGCTGATGCGCAGCTCGCCGGCCGGTTCGAGTTGCTTGCCCATCACTTCACGCTCGGCTTCCACCAGTTGGGTCAGCGCCTGCCGGCACTGCTCGAAATAGGCGCGGCCGCTCTCAGTGAGGCGAATGCTGCGCGTCGTCCTCATGAACAGACGTGTTCCCAGGCGCTCTTCCAGCCTGGAAATCGAACGGCTCACGGCCGCTGGCGTAACCCCGGCCGAGAGCGCCGCGGCCGTGAAGCTGCCCTCCTCTGCGGCAAGACAGAAGAGCTCGATGCTGCCCAGTTGGATGTCGTCAAAGTGGCGCTTCACGATTCATTACACCGCGTATCAACTGAAGTATCCGAGCCTACATTTATCTACACGCCAAGCACAAATACAGTTGACTCCAGACAGCCACTCCCACGGCGTTTCGCCCGGAGCGAGGCTGATGACCACCACCATCAGCAGAGGAAACTCAAGATGCCCTTCGTAAGCGTACGAATCACCCGAGACGGGGTTACCCGGGAGCAGAAGGCCCAGGTCATTGCCGAGATCACCGACACCCTGCAGCGCGTACTCGGCAAACGTCCTGACCTCACGCACATCGTCATAGAGGAAGTGGATACCGACAACTGGGGCTATGCCGGAATGACGACGACCGAGTACCGGAAGAACTCGCCGGGCTGACCTGCCAACCACCCCCATCCATTCGCCTCAAAGGCAAACCCGTACCCGCTTTTAAGAGGAACCACCATGAGCAAGCAAACCGCAGTCATCACCGGCGCATCCAGCGGTATCGGCCTGGGCCTGGCCAAGGCCTTCATTGAAAATGGCTACAACGTCGTAGGTACCGCTCGCTCCGTCGAGCGCCTGCAGGAAGCCGCCGCCAGCCTGGGCAACCCGAGCAACTTCGTTGGCGTTGCCGGCGACGTGGCCGATCCGGCGACCGCCCGCAAGATTTTCGCCGCCGCTATCGAGGCCTTCGGCAGCGTCGAAGTCCTGGTCAACAACGCCGGTTTCTTTATGGCCAAGCCCTTCACCGACTACACCCCGGAAGACCTGGAAAACCTGCTGGATACCAACCTCAAGGGCGTGGTCTACACCTCCCAGGTGGCGGCCGCGCACATGAAACAACAGGGGGGCGGACACATCGTGAACATTTCCGCGGCAGTTGCCCTTCAGCCCAACATCAACGTGCCGGCAGCCTTGCCCGTGCTGATCAAGGGCGGTATCAACCAGATGACCCGGGCCCTGGCCCTGGAACTGTCGCCGCATAACATTCAGGTGAACGCGGTCGCCCCCGGCATCATCGACACCCCGATGCACGACCCGGCCGCCCGCGACTTCCTCAACAACCTGGCGCCGTCCGGCCGTGTCGGCACCGTGCAGGAAATCGCCGACGCGGTGCTGTACCTGGCCAAGGCCGACTTCACCACCGGCGTCGTCCTCGCCGTGGACGGTGGGATGAGTACCGGCAAATGGTAATCGCCTGAAGGCATGAAAAACGGAGGCCTCGGCCTCCCTTCTTCAATTGGGCGTGGTCATGAATCATCGGATCTACCTGTGACGATTCGAGTCAGCGGACCAGCAGCGGGGCCGGCTCTTGTAGGTTGTGGCTGAGCTCCGCGAAGCCCAACGCGCAGTCCGGCCAGAACCCCATCAATCGTCCAGGCTGGACTTCCCCGGGGGCCGCAGCCCCGCCCGTTGGGTTTCGTTCCTCTACCCAACCTACTGATGCGCTTCCAGCTCACCGAGGATGCGGTAAGCCAGCTTCACCCGTTCCTCGTTCGGGTAGTTCTTGTTGGCCAACAGCACGATGCCGAATTTCTTCTCCGGCACGAAGGCCACGTAGGCGCCGAAGCCATTGGTCGAGCCTGTCTTGTTGACCCAGACGGCCTGTTGCGGCGCCAGGGGCGGCGTGATGGCCGTGACGGCATGGCTTTCAAGTGCCATCCGGCTGGCATTGCCTTCCAGCAGCGTTTGCAGGGCCACCGGGTAGTCGTACTGCTCCCAGATCAGGGCCTGGGTCATGGCACCCAGCCTGTAGTAACCGGTGCGGGTGGCGTCGATCGCCTGCTGCAAGGAAGCATCATCCATCGCTACCTGGCCCAGATTGACTTCGACGAAATGCAGCAGGTCCTTGCTGCTGGTCTTCACTCCATAAGCCTCCGCCGCCAGCATCGCCGGATTCACCCGCACCGGCGCATCGTCCTTGTTGTAACCCTGGGCGTAGCGCGGCATGGCACTCGCCGGTACGTCGATGAAAGTGCTGCGCATGCCAAGCTTCGGCAGGAGTTCGGATTCCATTGCCTTGGCATAGGGCATGCCGAGGCTCCTGGCTGCGATCACACCCAGCAGGCCAATGCTGGGGTTGGCATAGGTCCGGTAGGTGCCAGGGGCGAACCGGGGCTGCCAGGACCTGTAATAGTCCATCAACTGCTGCTGGTTCTGGACCTCATCGGGCAGTTGCAGCGGAAATCCACCCGCCGTGTGCGTGGCCAGGTTGATCAGGGTCACCGGGTCGAGCTGGCTGCCTTTGAGTTGCGGCAGGTACTGCCCGGGACTGTCGGAGAGGGATAGTTTGCCGTTGGCTTCGGCATAGGCAGCCAGCGTTACCGTCAGCGTCTTGCTGACCGAGCCGACTTCAAAGAGGGTGTCGCGAGTGACCGCCTGCCGAGTCTCCCTGGACGCCACACCGAAGTTGTAGAAGTGCTGCTCACCATTGGCAGTGACTGCAATGGCCAGGCCCGGAATGCCGTACTGCTGCATGACCTGCCCTGCGGCTTGCTGCACGGCGGTGCCGATATCTGCCCGCTCGGCATCGGCCACGGCATGGCCAGCGAGCGAAGTGGCAAGGGCGAACAGAAGCCTCTGCACGCTGCGCTTTCCTGTTGGGCGCATCGGGACGTCCTTTGATGATGAAAGGGGCAGAAGCTAGCAAATCAGGCAGGCGCGTCCAATCCAGGCTCATCACCAGATGTCGCGCGGCCCCGATCGGCCGCGCATGTCTACCGCACGGGTTCAGCGACTGCCGCCGCCTTCCCCCATTGTTGCCTGCCGTTCCTGCAGAAGCTTCTGGATGATGGCCTCCTGCTCTGCGTAGTCCCCTTCGCCGATATGCAGGTGGCGAACCCGCCCGTTGGCGTCGATGAAGTAATGCGCCGGCCAGTACTGGTTGGTGAACGCGTTCCAGATGCGGTACTGGTTATCGATGGCCACCGGGTGCTTGACGCCCAGGCGACCGGCCGCCTCGCGCACATTGTCGATGATCCGTTCGAAGGGGTATTCGGGCGTGTGCACGCCGATCACCACCAGGCCCTGGTCGGCGTAGCGCTTGGCCCATTCATTCACATACGGCAGGCTGTTCCGGCAGTTGATGCAGTCGAAGGTCCAGAAGTCCACCAGGACCACCTTGCCGAGCAGTTGTTCGTTGCTGAGCGGCGGGCCATTGAGCCACTGGGTGGCGCCTTCCAGAGAGGGCATCGCGCCCAGGTCCGGCAGTTGCTCGATGCTATCGGCATGGGCGTTGCCCACCAGGCGTTCCACCAGCGCCGGAATACCCTCGATCGCCTTGCGCTCCAGTTCGAACACCAGGCGCGAGGAACCCGCTCCTGCCAACTGGTCACTGGTGCCGCTTGCAATGCCAACGACCGCCAGCAAGGCCAGGGCGCCGGCGCCGCGACGCAGCCATTCCATCGCGCGCAACGACAGCTTCGCGCGCTGGAACGCACCGCGGCCCAGGAAGATCAACGCACCCATCGCAACCGCACTGCCGAGGCCGTAACTGAGCAGCAGAAGGCTAGTGGAGGCACTCGGTCCATTGAGCATCGCGCCGGAGAGGATCAGGCCGAGGATGGGGCCGGCACAGGGCGCCCAGAGCAACCCGGCGGCGCAGCCCAGCAGCCAGGTCGAAAGCACCGGCGGCAGTCCGCGGGCATCAGCGTGCAAACGGTTGCCGAGCCAGACCCAGGGCCGCGACAGCCAGGCACCGACACGCGTCGAGAGCAAAGCCATCGCCGATACCGCCAGCAGGCCCAGGGCCAGGTAGCGGCCCCATTGGCTGGCCTCGATCACCCAGTTACTGGAAACCACGGCCAGGCTCGCCAGCACGGCGAAGCCCGAGGCCAGGCCGGCCAGGGTCACGAGCGGCGACCAGGCCGGGCCACCGGCGCGGGAAAGTAGCAGGGGCAATACGGGAAGGATGCAGGGGCTGAAGAGGGTCAGCACCCCGCCAAGAAAGGCAACAAGCAACATGGGCACCTCGATGGTGAATGCGCCCGGGATGATCCGGGCGGGCGAACCAGGCCGTCCTGGGCACACGGGTCCGGTTAAGGGGGGATGCGACTTGGCATCCGTGCGGTGCCCATTTCAGTGGCGGGAGGTATCGCGGATGTGTCCGACACCATCGGCGATTGCTGCGCCAGGTATCGACAGCGCCAGCGGATACAGACGGATACGCGAGGCTATTGTGCAAGCTCGGGTATCAGGGCCACGCTGGATACACTGCAATACAAAGGGCGGCGGGCAAGCGCCATCGAGCCCGATACACTAGCGCCGACACATGTGTTGTGAGGACTGCCCATGGACCATATCGATCACATCCTGGTCGTCGACGACGACCGGGAAATCCGCGAGCTGGTTGGCAACTACCTGAAGAAGAATGGCTTGCGCGTCAGCCTGGCGGCGGACGGCCGGCAGATGCGTGCCTTCCTCGAGGGCAATGTGGTCGACCTGATCGTGCTCGACATCATGATGCCCGGCGACGATGGCCTGCGCCTGTGTCGCGAACTGCGCGTCGGCAAGCACAAGGCGACGCCAGTGCTGATGCTGACCGCGCGCAACGAGGAGACCGATCGCATCATCGGCCTGGAGATGGGCGCCGACGACTACCTGACCAAACCCTTCTCCGCCCGCGAGCTGCTGGCGCGGATCAACGCCGTGCTGCGCCGTACCCGCATGCTGCCGCCGAACCTGCAGATCAGCGAAAGTAGCCGGCTGATCGGCTTCGGCAAATGGCGCCTGGATACCACGCAGCGCCACCTGCTGGACGCCGAGGGCACCCTGGTGGCCCTGAGCGGCGCCGAATACCGCCTGCTGCGGGTCTTTCTCGACCATCCCCAGCGCGTGCTCAGCCGCGAGCAACTGCTCAACCTGACCCAGGGCCGCGAAGCGGATGTCTTCGACCGTTCCATTGACCTGCTGGTGAGCCGCCTGCGCCAACGCCTGCAGGACGACGCCCGCGAGCCGGCCTGCATCAAGACAGTGCGCAGTGAAGGCTATGTCTTTGCGCTACCCGTGCAACTGATCGAGCCAACCGCGTGATGACCCTGCCCCACTGGCCGCGCACCCTGGCGGCGCGCCTGGCACTGATCTTTCTCAGCGGCCTGTTGCTGGCCTACGGACTGTCCTTCGCCTCGCAGTTCTACGAGCGCTACCAGACCGGGCGCGACGTGATGCTGGGCAACCTGGAATATGACGTGAGCACCGCCGTGGCGCTGATCGACCGGCTGCCGGCGGACGAACGCGCCGCCTGGCTGTCGCTGCTGGAACGGCGCAACTACCGTTATCGCCTCGATGAGGGCGTGCCGGGTGTGCCCATGGATATGAACCAGGCGCACATGGCAGCGATCTCCATCGAACGGGCCATCGGCCAACGCTACCCCGTGCGCTTCGAGAACATTCCCGGACCGACCCCGCACTTCCAGGCCCACCTGGTGCTGAGCGATGGCCAGCCGCTGACGGTGGATGTCACGCCCAGGCCGATTCCGGTGGCCCAGTGGCTGCCCGTGGTCCTGATCCTGCAACTGCTGTTGCTGTTGTTCTGCACCTGGCTGGCAGTGCGCACGGCCATTCGCCCGCTGACTCGCCTGGCAGAGGCCGTCGACCACCTCGACCCCGACTCCCCCGGCCCGGAACTCGACGAGCGCGGCCCGAACGAAGTGGCCTACGCCGCCCGCGCCTTCAATGCCCTGCAGGGGCGTATCGGCACCTACCTGAAGGAACGCATGCAGCTGCTCGCGGCCATTTCCCACGACCTGCAAACCCCCATTACCCGCATGAAGCTGCGCGTCGAGCAGATGGATGCCTCGCAGGAACGAGACAAGCTGTGGAGCGACCTCAATGAAATGCAGCACCTCGTGCGCGAAGGCGTGGCCTATGCGCGCAGCATGGACGGCGCCAGCGAACCCCTGTGCCGGATCGACCTCGACGCCTTCCTCGACAGCCTGGTCTGCGACTACCAGGACAGCGGCCAGGCAGTGAGCCTGAGCGGCAGCTGCGGGATGCAACTGGAAACCCGCCCCCATGCCTTGCGTCGGGTGCTCAGCAACCTGATCGACAATGCCCTGAAGTTTGGCGGCGAGGCCCAGTTGGTTGTGCAACGCGATGTACAGGGCACCGTGCAGGTACAGGTGCGGGACAACGGCCCAGGTATCGCCGAAGAGGAATTGAACGAAGTGTTCAAGCCCTTCTACCGGGTGGAAAGCTCGCGCAACCGTAGCACCGGCGGCACAGGCCTGGGCCTGGCCATCGCCCAGCAATTGAGCCAGGCCCTGGGCGCCCGCCTGACCCTGCACAACCGCGAAAACGGTGGCCTGTGCGCACAGCTGGAGCTCGGCGCCACGGCCTGAGGCGCCGTACACAGCGATACACGACGGGCCGCAGCCGACACATGCGGGACAAGCCCCCTTGCCAGCATGGGCACAGGAGCAGCGACAGCATCCCGCGGTCGCGCTCAGTTCATTGGAGCCCGCCCGTGACCCACCTTGCCTTCGCCCCGCTCACGCACGCCTGCCAGCAACTCGACCGCCTGGGCGCCTGGAGCGCCGACATGACCCTGCGCCTGTTCCTCGCCTGGGAATTCTTCGAATCCGGCCTGGAGAAATGGAACGGTGCAAACTGGTTCGAACAGATCAATTCGGCCTTCCCCTTCCCCTTCGACCAGATTCCCGCCGGCGTCAACTGGCAGGTGTCGATGTGGGCCGAGCTGATCGCCCCCGTGCTTTTGTTGCTCGGTCTCGGTACGCGCTTCGCCACCCTGGCGCTGATGATCTTGACCCTGGTGGCCATCGCCGCCGTGCACTGGCCGGCGCACTGGTCAAGCCTGTCGGAACTCGCCCAGGGGTACTCCATCAGCGACAAGGGCTTTGGCAACTACAAGCTGCCGCTGATCTACCTGGTGGCCGCAATGCCTCTGCTGCTCAAGGGCGCCGGGAAATTCAGCCTGGATGCCTTGCTCTTCCGCAGGAAAGCCTGACCCGTTCGGATGCACGGGCTTTTTCGTACCTGTAACACGATGGGTTTCACAGGCTCTACCCATCCTACGTGGACGCGCCGAGTGGCGGTACGTAGGATGCGGTTGAGCGGAGCGAAACCCATCGGCAGTCGAAGACACGCATTCCACCAGACAATAAAAAGCCCGCGTACCTTTCCAGGCGCGCGGGCTTTTTGTACTGGCAGGAACTGATCAGGGAATGTCGAAGGTCACCGCTATGTTCCCCCGGGTCGCCTTGGAGTACGGGCAAAGCTGGTGCGCTGCGTCCACCAGCCGGGCCTTGTCCTCGGTGGCCAATCCCGGCAGTTCCACGGTCAGTTTCGCCGCCAGGGCGAAGCCACCGTCGGCGGTGTTGCCCAGTGAAATATCGGCCGCCACCGCTACGTCGTCCGGCAGGCGGATCGCCAGGCTCTGGCCAGCGCGGCGCAGTGCCCCGATGAAACAGGCGGACCAGCCAACGGCCAGGAGCTGCTCGGGGTTGGTACCCGGCCGCCCCGAACCGGGCGGGCTCAGGCGAACATCCAGTTCGCCATCGGACGACTTGCCGCGGCCATCGCGGCCGCCGGTAGTCCGGGTCTGTGCGACATAGAGGGTTTTTTCCAGAATTGCGGTCATCACTGAATCTCCACAGGTGGGGAAATGCCGGAGCGATCCGGCATCAGAACGCACGTCAGCTGCGGGTGCCGAGCACCACGCCCTGAGCACGCAGGTTTTCCAGCAGGGCCAGGCCCTGCGGCAGGATGGTTTCGCTGTCGGCACCAATGGCCTCGGCCAGGGCCGCCAGGTGTTCGCGGCCGGAGCAGTTACGCTCCTGCAACGAATCGAGCAGTGCATGGGCCAGGGGCGCCAGCCGCGAGAAGTGCACGTTCATGTCCGCTCCGCGCCGCGCCAGCACCAGGGTCGGTTGCTCCGGGGCCACATGCGGCAGGTAGTCGGGGCCGATCTCACTGACCGGCCACTGGTAGGCCAACGGCCAGGCCAGATTGGATAGCAGGGGCACCCCATCGAGCAGGTCGCCCTCCGGGTCGTGGGCTGGTTCGCGCCGGTCGCTCAGGAGCAGCGCGGCCTCCACCCACTCGTAATGCGCCAGTTCCACGACCCAGGGCGGCAGGCCCTGGGCATCGGCCCCGCCCTCCGCCAGGTAGTCGACGAACTCGCCGGAAATCTCGGTGAACAAGGGCGTCTGGCAGCGGTAGTCGGCGTAGAAGGACTCGTTCAGCGCCTGCCACTGCTTCGGCCCAAGGCTGGCGCGCAGCACGGGGAAGCCGCCGGCCAACAGCGACTCCACATTGCCAAAGAACAACTGCCGGTAAACCGCCAGCCGCCGCACCTCGATACCGGGGGGCGGCGCGTTGTGCTGCGGGTCGCGCACGTAGCGCGCCATGCTCATCAGTTGGTCATGCAGTACCTCATGCATGGCGCACCTCCGGCCATGTCTGCGCTGCCTGTTGCCGCACACGAATCTGTTCGACCTCGGCCAGCAGTTCTGCCAAGGGCGGGAAGTTGAAGTCCCGCTCCAACAAGGTCGGTAACGGACCAAAGCGCCGATAGGCCTGCTCCAGCAAGGACCAGACATCCGCCTTCACCGTGGCGCCGTGAGTATCGATCTTCAGGTCCGGCGCTTCGTCGTAATGACCGGCCACATGCACGTAGGCAACCCGCTCCGCCGGCAGCGCCGCCATGTATTCCGTGGCGTCATAACCGTGGTTGATCGAGTTGACGAAAAGGTTGTTGACGTCCAGCAGCAGGTCGCAGTCAGCCTCTTCCAGTACCGCGCGGAGGAAGTCGATCTCCTGCAGCGCCTGGTACGGCGCGGCGTAGTAGGAAATGTTCTCCACGGCAATGCGGCGCTCCAGGGCATCCTGGGTCTGGCGAATTCGCGCGGCGACATGGCGTACCGCTTCGTCGGTGAAGGGCAGCGGCAGCAGGTCGTAGAGCTGGCCATCGTCCGAGCAGTAGCTCAGGTGCTCGCTGAAGAACGCGACATTGTGATGGTCGAGGAATTCGCGGGTGCGCTGCAGCAGGTCGCGGTCCAGGGGCGCCGGGCCACCGAGGGACAGCGACAGGCCGTGACAGGCCAGCGGGAAACGCTCGGCCAGGCGCGCCAGGCCGTCCCCGTGGCGGCCACCGACCTTGATCCAGTTGTCGGGTGTGCACTCCAGAAAGTCCACGGCACCGGCATCCATCTCCAGCAACTCGGGCAACAGGGCGCGACGCAGGCCAAGGCCTGCACCGTAGGGGAAAGCGGCGGTGGTCATGGCAGTTCTCCAGCGGGGTGAAACCCTCCCCGGCCAAGGGCACAGGGAGGGGGGGACGAGTGGCCTCGAATCAGTTCTTGGCCTGGCTCATCTTGGTGAACAGCTCGGTGGGGACTTTCTTGCCGTTGGAGGTGTACTGGTTGCTGCGGAACTTGTAGACCTCGCCCTCGGACAGGAAGCCGTCCTTGTTGGTATCCATCGCAATGAATTCCGCACCGCCGTTCGGGGCCACGGTCAGGAGTTCCTTGCGTGAGACCAGGCCGTCGTCATCGGTATCGGTGCGGGCAAAGGAGGCGTCGCCGCACTTGCCTTCACCGCACTTGCCTTCGGCCGCTTTGGCATTGCCGGCTTCGGCAGCGCCGCATTTACCTTCGCCACACTTGCCTTCGGCCTGGGTTGCCTTGTCACTGGCTTCAGCCGCACCACACTTGCCTTCTCCACACTTGCCTTCTCCACATTTACCTTCACCCGCCTTGTCGGCAGCGGCCAGCAGGTAGCCCTGGGGCAGCGCCTCCACGGCGAAGGCGGTGGACGAAGCCAGGTTGATGCCGCCGGCCAGGGCGACAGCGATCAGGCCAATACGGGTCTTGTTTGAAATCTGGGCACGGGACATGGAGTTTCTCCGGATAGGGTAGCGGCCAGGCCGCGCAGGTCATGCCGCAAGGGCGTTGTAACCCTGGAGCGAGGCGCCAGGGCTAACCTCGTTGGGGTGTGGCTATTAAGCCGCTGCCGTGTATCCACGGCGTATCCGTGAAAAGGCGCATTTGTAAGCGAGTCAGCGAGGACGGGGGGCGGATACAAAGGGATACGTCAGCGGTCGCAGGCAGTGATTGGCCGAATGCCGCCCGAAATCCACCCGGCGTCCTTGCCCCCGGAGCCAATCCGAAGTGCAGAGCGTCTAGAATTCGCCGTTCACGCAAGTGAAATGCGCTGCGGCCAGGATTCGCGGGTGGACAGGGTCCATCGCAAAGCCTGAACCATGTTGCCGAACAGGGTGCTCCGGCACCGCTCCGATCACCGCTCCTATTCGTACAAGTGCCCCCGCCCTATGGAAGAGATCCAAACCTCCCTGGTCCTGCTCCCGGGCCTGCTCAATGACCATCTCCTCTGGGCGCATCAGGCCGATGCGCTGTCCGACGAGGCGAACGTACAGATCGCTGATCTGACACGAGACAGCAGCATCGCTGCCATGGCCCACCGCGTGCTGGACGAGTCGCCGCCCCAATTCGCCCTGGCGGCGCTGTCCATGGGCGGTTACGTGGCCTTCGAAATCCTGCGCCAGGCCCCTGAGCGTGTGTCGCGCCTGGCCCTGTTCGACACCATGGCAAGCCTCGACTCCGCAGAGCGCGCGGCCACTCGCCAGGGACTGCTGGAACTGGCTAATCGCGGGCGCTTCATCGGCGTCAGCCCACAATTGATGCCGCGCCTGATCCATTCACGCTGGCTCGATTCCCAGGTTTCCGCCACCGTGCAGCAGATGGCGGCTGCGGTGGGCAAGGAAGGCTTCATCCGCCAGCAACAAGCGATCATCGACCGCCCCGACTCAGTGCCGCTGCTTGAGGACATCCGCATCCCCACGATGATCGTGGTGGGTGCCGAAGACCAGCTCACACCGGTCGCCGAAGCCCATCTGATGCATGAAAAAATTGCCGGTTCGCGGCTGGAAATCCTGCCGCAATGCGGGCACTTGCCGCCGCTGGAGGAACCCGAGCGCACCACGGCGTTGCTGCGGGAATGGCTAGGCCAGCGCCCTGCTCCAGAGTTCGTCTACACCCTCTGAATGCGGCATGCCTTCCGCCGCCCCGCTGGAGGCGGAAGGTGTCGCTGTGGCGCATGGTCGAGTTCGGAATGGCTTCTACTTTCAGCCCGAAACGCACATAGTGCCCGCCTTCGCCCTGCCATTACGTCAGTACCGCCATGACCCAGACACCGAACAACCCCCTCCACGGCATCACCCTGGAAAAGCTGCTGAACGAACTGGTCGACCATTACGGCTGGGACGGTTTGGCCAAACGCATCGATATCCGCTGTTTCAAGAGCGACCCCAGCATCAAGTCCAGCCTCACCTTCCTGCGCAAGACACCCTGGGCGCGGGAGAAGGTCGAGGCGCTGTTTGTCGATCTGCGCAAGCGGGGCGCCTGACCCGGTCGCTGCCAGCACGCCGCGCCACGAATGGCGCGGCGAGGTTCCCGTTCACTCCTCCAGCTTCAACAGCGGCTTGGCCTTGTCCACGATGTAGGTTGCCAGTTCCGACGCCTCCACCTTGCCGATGTTCGTCGCGACATGCGGGGTGCCGGCCGGGATGAACAGGGATTCACCGGCCTTGAGAACCACCGGCGCACGACCCTCCAGTCGATACTCGAAGGTGCCCGAGATGACATAGGCGACCTCCGCCCCCGGATGCGAGTGCCGTGGGGACACGACGCCTGGCTCGAAGTCCACCCGAACCTGGATGGCTTCGTAGCCCGGAACTTCCAGATCGTGGCGCGAAAGATCGGTGCGGTGGATGCCGTTCTGCCAGCTTGGGGGGCTGGCCGTGCCTTCAGCGTGGGCGAGCCCTGCGAAAAGGACCAGTGCTGCAGTGGTGGTGAGAAAACGTACGTGCCACATGGCTGTGACCTCTCGAATGGGTGGGATTGGAAGCTCCACCCTATTCACGCCACGTACCGCCAATGTGTCGGCGTATCGAGGTTCTGCAAGCCTGCATGTGCAAGGCCGGGGCGGACACAGAGAAATACAGAAACGCCAGAGGTGCAACGAAACCTTTGCGTTGAGCATGCCGCTCTCGGCGGCATGGGCGTTGCCTGTTTGGGAATGGGTGGAGGCAGACGGGAAGAAGGACTGAGCACCCGCCGGGTTTGTACTGATGGGTATCGCGTTGCTCCACCACATCCTACGGGCTGCAAGTTGCACAGCGTCCGGAGTGGCTGCTGGTAGTCCTCAACGCTCGCTGACGCGCGATGTTTTACAGGTAGATGGCAAGGCGGAGGTGACGACACTACACCCCCGCCTTGGTGAAGCAGCATGGCCTGGAGTCTGGCGCTGCACTTGAGGGCTAGCCCAACTGATCGATCATCACCGAGTTGGTGTACACCAGGCTGCCATCGCTTTCACGGTGGCCCACGAGGTGGAACTGGCCGCGTTCGTCGTCCCTGCTGAGATAGACACGGAACTGCAGATCGGACAGCGAACCGCATTCGCTGGGCGTGATCAGTTCCATGTGCTCCATGTCGGCGGCGATCATCATTTCCCGCTCATGGGTTTGCTGCAGGCGTTCTTCCGCTTCCTCCAGCCGCAGATGGTCGGTGTCATTGACGTGGAAATGCAGATCCCCCATCGGGATCGACTTTTCCGCGCCTTTGGGCTTGCACCAGCTTTTGATGGTCAACGTGTTCATCTAGCAACCTCCTGACGTGGGCGTTGCCACACCTGATGTTCAATCACCAGTTTAGACAAGCCCTATCAGCGGACTACGTCATCCATCGCCGGAAGCCACGCATCACAAGGGCTTCAGGGATTGCCCGAGAACACGAATGCTATAATTTTCAAGTGAAAGAACCATCAAGTTTCATTGATGCTTCGTAGATAACCAACCGGAATAACGCGATCAATTGCGGGAGACGGCAGACCACTTCGAACAAGAAGCCGGAGGTGCGGCATGAATCGGCACTACTACATCAGTGACAACCTCGACGATCTGGAAATCCTTGAGTCCGAGCTTGAGGCCAGCGGCATCAATACAGAACAGATCCACGTACTGAGCGACAAGGATGCCGATGTCGAACAACACCATCTCCATGACGTGAACTCCTTCATGAAGCAGGACGTCGTCCACTCGGGCGAGATCGGAGCGGTGATCGGTGTGCCGCTGGCCGCGCTGATCCTGCTGGTCGCCTGGCTGGCAGGCTGGACGGACACGCCGGCGGGCTGGGTGCCGTTCGCGTTCCTTGCCGTGGTGGTGCTCGGATTCTGCATCTGGGAAGGCGGTTTCTTCGGTATCCAGGTACCCAACGCCCACTTCCGCAACCTGAAAGAGAAGGTCAAGGAAGGTGAACACATCTTCTTCGTGGATGTGGAGCCGGAACAGGAATCCACGCTCGACCGGGTCATCAACCACCATCCGCAGCTGCGACTGGCCGGAACGGGTTCGGCTTCACCGCACTGGATAGTCTCCTGGCTGCACCGCTGGCATCAGTTCAAGCGGACGATCTAGGGCTGCCCGCTCTCGACCCCTCTCCCGGAAGGGAGAGGGGTTTTCAGTGCAAGCCTGTGGGTCGCCAAGTTGGGTTTCGCTCCGCTCTACCGCAACCTTGTAGGGGCGAATTCATTCGCCAAGCAGGACGCAGTCCTGCCACAACCGCATCTCAATGCTCCCAGCTACTGCCCCAGGAACGTCCCGCGGGTGAAGAGCACGTAGTCGGCCTCGGCCGCCATCAACCCCACCAGTACCAGCAGGCACAGCGGCGGTACCAGGATGGCGTAGACCAGCGCCAGGCGCTCCCAGGCCATGTGCATGAAGATCGAAACGATCAGCCCGGCCTTCAGCAACATCAGGATGAGGATCATCGACCAGCGGAAGTACCCGGTGAAGTGGTAGTAATCCACGAGATACGACAGGGTGCTGAGGACGAACAGCAACCCCCATATCTTCAGGTACAGGCTGATCGGGTGTTGTTGACCTTGCGCATGTGCCATCTCATCTCTCCCCTGCTCTACCACAGGTAGAAGAACGCGAAGATGAATACCCAGACCAGGTCGACGAAGTGCCAGTAGAGCCCGGTGATTTCGACGATCTGGTAGTTCCCGCGCTTCTCGTAATCCCCGCGCAGCACCTTGAACGCCACGGTGCAGAGATAGATCACCCCCACCGAAACATGCAGCCCGTGAAAGCCGGTGATCATGAAGAAGCAAGCGCCGAACTGCGCCGCGCCCATGGGGTTGCCCCAGGGCCGCACACCTTCTGAGATGAGTTTGCTCCATTCGAACGCCTGCATGCCGACGAAGGTGGCCCCCAAGGCAGCGGTCGTCAGCATCAGCGCCGCGCTGCGCACCCGGTCGCGTCGATATCCGTAGTTCACGGCCATGGCCATGGTGCCGCTGCTGGTGATCAGCACGAAGGTCATGATGGCGATGAGAATCAACGGAATGCTCGCGCCGCCGATGGTCAGGGCGAAAACTTCGCTGGGATTCGGCCAGGTGGCGGTGGTGCTCATGCGCACCGACATGTAGCCGGTGAGGAAGCAGGTGAAGATGAAGGTGTCGCTGAGCAGGAAGATCCACATCATCGCCTTGCCCCAGGGCACCTGCTTGAAAGCGTCGCGATCCGAGGACCAGTCCTGTGCGATGCCCTGCCAGGTCGATGGATTGCCGACCGGCGTTTCCCGCGTCGATGTGGCCATGGTGCTACCTCAACCCGCAGAAGGCCGCGATGGCCTGGTAGGTTTCCGGCGTGCTGGTGAGCAGCGCGAAGAGCACCAGCCACAACCCCAGCAGGTAATGCCAATAGAAGGCGCAGAGTTCCATTCCGGTCCGCATTCGTTTCATCGGGCCGTGGCGCAGCATGCGTTGCGCCACCACGACCCATACCACCAGACCGCCTGCCAGGTGCAGGCCGTGCAGGCCGGTGAGCAGGTAGAAGAAGCTGTTGGCCGGATTGCCCGAGACGGCGTAGCCCCAGGCGGCGAACTGTTGCCAGACCCACAGCTGGCCTGCGAGGAAAGCCATGGCAAAGGCCCCTCCGAGCAGGAACGCCAGGGTCGATGTGCCCATCTGGTCGCGCCGCATCGCCCCGTTCGCCCACTGCAGGCAAGCACTGCCCAGAGCCAGCAGCGCGGTGTTCACCCAGAGCATCCAGGGATGGGCCAAGGGCGCCAGCGGATCGGTCAGCGGGCGCCAGTCCGAGACCTGCGAGCGGGCGATGAAGGCCAGCAGGAACAGCAGGAACAGCGCGGTCACGACACCGAGGAACACCCACAGGCCAACCTTGGCGGTCCGCTCAGGGTCCTGGATCGGCGCCTCGGGACCTTGGGATTCGCGCGGGCCCCAGCCACCTGGCTCGGAAGCCCCGGCGTTCTTCCAGGGTTGCGTGCTCATGGCTGTTTCTCCGCGCGGGTATTCGTGCCGTTGGCCTCGCGAAGAAGCTGAAGTTCTTCTTCTGAAACCGTCTGCGGCACGAAGTCCTGCTCCACGCCGGGCACGCTGTAGTCATAGGCCCAGCGATGCACCACTGGCAGTTTCTCCCGCCAGTTGCCATGCACCGGCGGTGTGTCCGGGGTCTGCCATTCGAGGCTGGTGGCCTTCCACGGGTTGCCACCCGCCGGCCGGCCCTTGAAGGTGCTCCAGGCCAGGTTGAACAGGAAAAGCAGCTGCGCCACACCCACGATCAGCGCGGCCACCGTGATGAAGGCATTCAGCTCCTGGGCCGACTGCGGGATGAACTCGTAGTCCGGATAGGCGTAGTAACGCCGCGGCATGCCGAGGAACCCCAGGTAATGCATGGGGAAGTAGATGGCATAGGTTCCGAGGAAAGTGATCCAGAAATGCAGTTTGCCGAGGGTGTCATTCAGCATCCGCCCGGTGATCTTCGGGAACCAGTGGTAGATGGAACCGAACACCACCAGGATCGGTGCCACTCCCATGACCATGTGGAAGTGCGCGACCACGAAATAGGTATCGGACAGCGGGATGTCGACGATCACATTGCCGAGGAACAGCCCGGTCAGGCCGCCCACCAGGAAGGTGACGATGAACGCCAGGGCGAACAGCATCGGCACCGTGAGGTGGATGTCGCCATGCCAGAGCGTGAGGGTCCAGTTGTAGACCTTGAGCGCGGTCGGCACCGCAATGACCAGGGTGGTGATGGCGAAGAAGAAGCCGAAGTACGGGTTCATCCCGCTGACGTACATGTGGTGGGCCCAGACCACGAAGCTCAGCACGCCGATGGCGATGATGGCCCAGACCATCATGCGGTAACCGAAGATGTTCTTGCGCGCGTGGGTGCTGATCAGGTCCGACACCAGGCCGAAGGCCGGCAACGCGACGATGTACACCTCCGGGTGCCCGAAGAACCAGAACAGGTGCTGGAAGAGAATCGGACTGCCGCCCTGGTGATCCAGCGGCTGGCCCATCGAGATCAGCGCCGGCATGAAGAAACTGGTCCCCAGCAACCGGTCGAAGAGCATCATCACCGCACTGACGAACAGCGCCGGGAAGGCCAGCAGCGCGAGGATCGAGGCCATGAAGATGCCCCACACCGAGAGCGGCATGCGAAACAGCGTCATGCCGTGTGTGCGGGCCTGCAGCACGGTGGTGACGTAATTCAGGCCGCCCATGGTGGCGGCGACGATGAAGATCGCCAGGGACACCAGCATCAGCACGATGCCCCATTCGGTTCCCGGTGTGCCCTGGGTGATGGCCTGGGGCGGATAGAGCGTCCAGCCCGCCCCCGTCGGGCCGCCCGGCACGAAAAAGCTCGCCAGCAGCACCAGCACCGAGAGCAGGTAGAACCAGTAGCTGAGCATGTTGACGTAGGGAAAGACCATGTCCCGCGCACCCACCATCAGCGGAATCAGGTAATTACCGAAGCCACCGAGGAAAAGGGCCGTCAGCAGGTAGATCACCATGATCATCCCGTGCAGGGTCATGGCCTGGTAGTAGGTGGTCGGGTCCATGAACTCCAGGCTGCCGGGGAAGCCGATCTGCATTCGCATCAGGCCGGACAGCACCAGGGCGATCAGGCCGACGAAGATCGCGGTCAGGGAGTACTGGATAGCAATGACCTTGTGGTCCTGGCTCCAAATGTAGCGCGTGAAGAAGCTCTGCGGTTCGTGCAGCACATCGGCTTCGGCTTGCTCGACATGGGCCATCGGAAACCCTCCGTGACGCGACCGGGTCCTTCCGCTTCTACGGCGCCTGTTCCTGCTTGGCGTCGGGATCTGCCCTGGATTTGATGAAGGCGACCAGTGCCGCCAGTTCCACATCGGTCGGGGTAAAGGCCGGCATCACCGGCGCAAACCCCTGGACCAGCTTGGCGGCAGGCGCCAGCACGGACTCTTTGAGGTAGGCGTCGTCCGCTTCGACCTGGCTGCCATCGGCCAGGGTCACACGGTGGCCGTACAAACCCTGCCAACTGGGTCCTATGCCCTTGCTGCCATCCAGGCTGTGGCAGGCCAGGCAACCCATGGACTGGGCAAGTCGTTGCCCCTGCTCCACCGCATCGCCACCCGCCTCGGAGGAACGCTGCTCCTGCTGGCCGGCGGCGCTCAACGACTGGATGAACGCGACCAGGGCGGCCAGTTCATCCTGGTTGAAAGTATAGGGCACCATCACGGGCGGAAAGCCCTGCACCAGACTGGCCTTGGGATCGAGGATGGACTCCCTCAGGTAGGCGTCATCCACCTTCACGCGGGTGCCATCCACCAGTTTCTCTTCGCGCCCATAGAGATCCTTCCAGCCCGGCCCCAGGCTCGCGCTGCCGTCCTGGCTATGGCAGGCACGGCAACCATGGTCTTCCGCCAGTTGGCGCCCCTTGTCGATCAGGCTGCCCTGGCTGGGTTTACTGGCCGCCGCCAGGGTCTGGGCGAAGGTGGGCTGGGCTGCCAGCCACTGATCGAAGGCCTGGACCGGTTCGACGAACAGCATCCCGCGCATATTGAAGTGCCCTACCCCGCAGAACTCCGCACAGAGGATTTCGTACTTGCCGGCCACCGTCGGGGTGAACCAGAAGTGCGAAACCATGCCCGGCACCATGTCCATCTTTCCGCGGATCTGCGGGATGTAAAAGTTGTGCAGCACATCCTTGGAACGCAGCAATACCTTCACCGGTCGATCCTGGGGCAGGCGCACCTCATTGCTGCGGATCAGCACGTCGTCCTGGCCGACCGGATCGCTCGGGTCCAGCCCGAGCGGATTGCCCGCATCGACCCACTTCACGTCGGCGCGGCCGAGTTGGCCGTCCTGGCCGGGAAAACGAAAAGCCCACTGCCACTGCTGGGCAACGACTTCCAGGGGATAGGCATCCTTGGGCACCCGGACGAAATCGCTGTAGACCACCAGCCCCGGTGCGAGCATGCCCATAATGCCGATCGACGTGACCACGATCAGCCACCACTCCAGCTTGCGGTTTTCCGGCTCGTACTTTGCGCGCCGGCCTTCGCGGTGACGGAAACGGATGATGGCCACCACCATGAAGCCCACAATGGCGATGAAGAACACACCGGTGATCAGCAGGGTGATGAGGAGTGTGGTGTCGATGGAGCCCCAGTTCGACGCGGCCGGGGTCAGGTGCCAGGGCGCCAGGAAGTGGAACAGCACAGACGCGACAACGATGAGACCCAAGATGATTGCTATCGCCATGTTCCCGTCGCCTCGTTCCTGATGCTCGTACGCGGGTGGAGCGTGCGACGGTCATCGGCAGTGCAGCAGACACGTGTTCCGGCTTCCGGACAGGCCGGAAGATCGCTCTCTATCTCCCCCAGGACAAAGTTCGTGGCAAGTATAGTCGCTGCTGCCCGCTTGCCCGCCCGTTCACGGGGCGTACGGGTTACACTTCGCCGCTGATAGATAAACGAAATAAGGTCATTTCCTCCATCTATCAAAGCACCGTTCATAGTTTTTTCAAGAAAGAGGCTTGCCCATGGAGAACGATCGTTCTACCATCTCTCACATGGACAGCAAATCAACTTCCGATGTCAGAGAACGAATTCTCGAAACCGCCGAAGACCTCATCTACAGAAACGGTATCAATGCCACCGGCATGGATTTCCTGGTCAAGACTTCCGGGATTTCGAGAAAGAGTATCTACAAGTACTTCGGAACCAAGGACGAATTGGTAGCAGAGGTATTGAAACAGCGCGATGAGCGCTGGATGAACTGGTTCAAGAGCGAAGTCGAAAAGGTCGACAGCCCGGAAGCACGTCTATTGCAAATCTTCAGCGTGCTCAAGGGCTGGTTCCAGTCGAACGGCTTTCGCGGCTGTGCCTTCATCAATACCGCTGGCGAAACGGGTGATCCCCTGGACCCTGTGCGCCTGGTTGCCAAAGAGCATAAAGAAAAGATGCTCGCATTCGTACTCGGGATTTGCCAGCAATATGGTGCCGTTGATCCGGAAGCCCTGGCCAGGCAATTCATTATCCTGATCGACGGTGCCATTACCGTTGCCCACGTGCTTGGTGATTTCAACTCGGCAGATAATGCTCAAGCAGTAGCACGCACTCTGCTGCGTAAATAGAGAAGTTATCGAGCGGGCAACTTCAAACTTTGAACCTCTATTTGTATTGGAGACAACTAATGTCCTCTAGCGCCGAAGTTCGTCCGCCGCTTCCCCCGTTCACCCGTGAAACCGCCATCCAGAAGATCCGCCTGGCCGAAGATGGCTGGAACAGCCGTGACCCGGAGAAGGTCTCCCTCGCCTATACCCTGGACACCAGGTGGCGCAACCGCGCCGAGTTCGCCGCCAACCGCGCAGAAGCCAAGGCTTTCCTCACCCGCAAGTGGGCCAAGGAACTGGAATACCGCCTGATTAAGGAACTCTGGGCCTTTACCGACAACCGCATTGCGGTTCGCTACGCCTACGAATGGCACGACGACTCCGGCAACTGGTTCCGCTCCTACGGCAACGAGAACTGGGAGTTCGATGAGCACGGCCTGATGTCCAACCGGCACGCCTGCATCAACGACATGCCCATCAAGGAATCCGAGCGCAAGTTCCACTGGCCTCTGGGGCGCCGTCCGGACGATCATCCTGGGCTTTCCGAACTGGGCCTCTGACCCCGGCACGACAGGGACGCTCAGCCATTTCAGGTTTGCGCGGCGCACACAGCGCCGCGCACTTCATCGACCCTGTCTATGCATGCCCAGTCAAAACCTGGATCACGTTGCCATCACTGATAGATGACGTTGATCACCCGGTCATTACTGGCGATTGGACGTAATGCCTTGCGCGGCCTTAGCTTTCGTTACACGAATGCCTTTGGCGCCAGGTACCCCGATGATCGTCCGCCCCAAACCCAATCTGCTCGGCATCCTCACCACCCTCAAAGGCTCCATCGCGCGACATATTGCCCTGCGTACCTCGATGATCACCCTGCTGGCCTGCCTGATCGTCGTTGTCGAAAACCTGCACCCGGACTGGTTCACGAAGGTCAACGCCATGCCGTTCACCCTGCTCGGACTGTCGTTGTCGATCTTCATGAGCTTTCGCAACAACGCTTGCTATGACCGCTGGTGGGAGGGCCGCAAGGCCTGGGGCCAGGTCATCATCGACGTCCGCTCCTTCATCCGGCAAAGCGTGGCCATTGCCGATGCGCCCCTGCGCAAAGCAGTGCTGCGCGAGTTATGCGGTTTCGTCCATGCGCTCAATGCCCGACTGCGGGACGAGGACGAGCGGGAGGCAGCACGTCCCTGGCTGACTGACACGCCCGATGCCTATGGCCTCAACACCAGCGACGGCATCCTGCGGAACATCGGCGACCAGTGCGCCCGCCTGGCCGGTCGCGGCGAAATCAACGAATGGCGCTACACCCTGCTGGAAACCCGCCTGACCGGATTGAGCATGGCCCAGGCCACCTGCGAGCGGATCAAGGGCACACCATTGCCCTTCCCCTACACACTGCTATTGCATCGCACCAGCTACATCTTCTGCGTGCTGTTGCCCTTCGCCATGGCTGGGCCACTGGGCTGGCTGGCGCCCATCATCACAGTTTTCGTTGCGTACACCTTCTTTGGCCTGGATGCCATCGGCGACCAACTGGAAGACCCCTTCGGCCACGACGAGAACGACCTGGCAACCGACGCCATGGTGCGTACCCTGGAGCGTGAAATCCTCGACGTTCTTGGCCAGCGCGACCTGCCGCCGGTACTGCAACCGGTGGACTACGTACTGAGCTGAGCGTGCCCAAGGCGCCACACAGGATTCATTGAACAACCACTGGGCGCTTGCAACCGCTCAGCCGGCGCTACAGTCCCGGTGTCATCCACGCTGCATGCACAAGAGCCCGTGTTCACCCATTCATCGGCGCTTCGGGATTGTTCAAGGCATAGAGGTAACAGCTCGCCAGGCTGTGGTCGTCTTCGACACTCGTGTAGCTGGCGGTGAAGGTGACGGTCTGGCCCAGGTGCTGGTAGACCCACTTTCCGGTTACGCCGGGCGGGACTTCGGGCACCAGGTCGCTGTCGTTGACGATCCGATAGGTGGGCACGTCGAGGCCGTTGTAATAGGCCGCGAAGCTGGGATCGACCACCCGCGGACTGGCGAGGTTGTAGTGCTGGATCGCCTGCCCCGGCCAGGCCTGCTGCAGGTCGAGCACCGCGAGGCTGGAAAGCGCACAGCCCAGGCTGTGACCGCAAACCCAGAAGTTGCCGGCAGGTTTGAGGCTGTCCACGGCCTGCAGGGCGAGGTCGCGCAGCGAGGTGTAGAGCTTGAGGAAGCCGTCGTGGACCAGCCCGACGTCAGCCTTCCAGGGATAGGTGGACTGCTTGGCCTCCAGGTCATCGACCCAGTCCTGGGCCGATTCGGTACCCCGGAACACCAGGTAAACGTCGCCGTTCGGATCGCTGACGGCAAAGCCGAAGGGTTCGGATTCATTGATGTATTTCAGCTCGCTGAGGATGCTCCAGATCGGTGCCGAAAAGCCCCATCCGCTCATGCTCGGCGGTTGCCAGTTGAAATCCGAGGGTTTGCGCGGCTTGTCCTGCTGCAGCCACTGGTCGTACTGGTCGTAGGCGGCTTCCACCAGGTTGGCGCACTGCAGCGCCTGGGAAAGGGAAAATGCAGCGGGAAAGTACATCGGAAGACTGGGCATGGTGGCCTCCTTGCCTGCGGATCTGGGTTCCCACTCTAGACCATGCCCGTCTGCCGTAAAGCTACCGTTGGCCGCTGTGGGGTCACGCGTCGAAGTCGGTGGACATCGCCAGGTCCTTCCACGCGGCCACTTCACCTTCCACCAGGCTGTGCTTTTCGCTGATGCGGGCCAGGGCGTCACTGCCCAGCGGCAGGCGCTGCGGCGGATTGGCCGCGTTGACCAGGTTCAGCACGGCGCCGGCGAACTTGCTCGGGTCGCCCGGCTGAGCATGGTTGGCGCCTTCGGCGAAGCGGCGCATGGCACCGACGGTTTCGTCGTAGTCCGGCAGTTCCAGGGCCGTCTTCGCCAGCGACTGGTCGTCGAGGAAGTCGGTGCGGAAGAAACCCGGTTCGACCACGGTGACCTTCACGCCCAGCGGCGCCAGTTCCTGATGCAGTGCCTCGCTGATGCCTTCCACGGCGAACTTGGTGGAGCCGTACACGCCCCAGCCGTAGTAGGCCTGGTAGCCGCCCAGGGAGGAAATGTTGAGCACGTGGCCGGAGCGCTGTCGACGCATGTGCGGCAGCACGGCGCGGGTGACGTTGAGCAGGCCGAAGACGTTGGTCGCATAGATGCGCTCCACTTCCTGGGCGCTGGTTTCTTCCACTGCGCCGAGGATGCCGTAGCCGGCGTTGTTCAGCAGCACGTCGATGCGGCCGAAGCGCTTGATGCCCTCGGCGACTGCTTCATGGGCCTCGCTTTCGCGGGTCACATCCAGGCGCACGGCCAGCAGGTTGGGGTGGTCACCCAGGCGGGCAACCACGTCTTCCGGCTTGCGGGCGGTGGCGATCACTGCATCGCCGACTTCCAGCGCTTTGGCTGCGATCAGGGCGCCGAGACCGCGGGAAGCTCCAGTAATGAACCAGGTACGCATAGCAACTCCTCCTGTGTGGGAACCCGCACCGCGCGGGCTTTCTTGGTGAGTTGCCGTCACTTTATGGCGCCTTTACTCCTGCGATAATCCCAATAAAATCACATGAGCTTTTGAGCAGGATTCATCAATGAAATCCGTATCCGCTGCCGACCTCAATGTCTTCCTCAGCATCGCCGCCCACCTCAGCTTCAGCCGCGCCGCCGTGGAGCTGGGCCTCTCCCCTTCGGCGCTGAGTCACGCCTTGCGCGCCCTGGAGGAGCGACTGGGCGTGCGCCTGTTCAACCGCACCACCCGCAGCGTGGCCCTCACCGAGGCCGGCGAGCGCCTGTACGCACGCATCAAGCCGGCCTTCCGCGACATCGATGACGCGCTGGAGGACCTCAACCAATTCCGCGACACACCGTCCGGCACCCTGCGCATCAACGCCGGCCGCGCCGCTGCGGAGCTGGTCCTGTTGCCGCTGGCGAGCCGCTTCCTCGAGGCCTATCCGGATGTCGTGCTGGAAATCTCCACCGACGATGCGCTGGTGGATGTGGTGTCCGGTGGATACGACGCCGGCGTGCGCTTCGGTGAACGGCTGGAGGCCGACATGGTGTCGCTGCCCATCGGCCCTTACATGCGCTCGGTGGTGGTGGCGGCTCCCGCCTTCTTCGAGCGCCATCCGCTACCGCAGAAACCCCAGGACCTCCATGGCCTGCCGTGCATTCGCCACCGTTTCCCCAGTGGCAACCTGTATCGCTGGGAGTTCGAGCGTGGCGGCATGCAACTGGAGATCGAGGTGGATGGCCCACTGACGCTGGGCGACGTAGGCCTGATGATCGGCCCGGCACTGCAAGGCGTCGGGCTGGCCTATGTGTTCGAGGACATGGTGACCGGGCCTATCGCCGATGGCCGGCTGATCCAGGTACTCGCGGACTGGTGCCCCTACTACCCGGGGCTGCACCTCTACTACCCCAGCCGCCGCCAGGTGCCGGCAGTGCTCAAGGCCTTCATCGAGTTCGCCCGCGCGGCTCGGGAGGAAACGTGACCCCCACGCGCTTCAGCGCTCCAGCAAATGGCTCATGGCGGTCTTCAGCTTCATGGGACGGACCGGCTTGTGCATCAGGGTGTGGCCCAGCTCACGCATCTGTTGCTTGAGCTCGTTGCTGTAGTTGGCGGTGATCATCAGGGCGGGCAGCGGCGTGCTGCGACGGGCGTTGATGGTGGCGACGGCGTCGACGCCGTTGCAGTCGTTGTCCAGGTGGTAGTCGGCGATCAACAGGTCCGCTTCAGCGTGGAAGTTGTCCACCTGGCGCGCCAGATCTTCTTCCGACAGCGCGGTGATGACCTGGCAGCCCCAGCCTTCGAGCAGGGTCCGCATGCCTGCGCAGATGGCCGCGTCGTTATCCAGTACCCAGACCCTGGCTCCCTGCAAGCGCTCCAGAACCGCCCGGGGTTCGTCGCGTTCCTGCTTCTGGCGGGGAACGCGGCGGGTCAACGGGACTTCCACCGCGAACAACGAGCCCTTGCCCGGCACTGAAGACACGTGGATGCGGTGACCGAGCATGCGCGCGATCTTCTCGACGATGGCCAGGCCCAGACCGAGCCCCCGGTCCTGTTTCTCGCGCACGACTTCGCCGCGCTTGAACTCCTGGAATATCTCGCCGAGCTTGTCCTGGGCGATGCCGACACCGGTGTCGCGCACCTCGATCCACAGGCTCTGGCGCCGGCGCCGACAGCCCAGCAGGATGCGCCCCCTGGGCGTGTAGCGAATGGCGTTGCTGAGCAGGTTGCGCAGGATGCGCGCCAACAGCTGGGAGTCGCTGCGCACCAGTGCCGAACTGGGCACGAAGTCCAACTGCAAGCCTTCGCTGGCGGCGATCTGGCGGTATTCCACTGCGAGGTTTTCGAGAAGTTCGCTGACGGCGAAGGACGCGATATCCGGCTTGATCACCCCCGCATCCAGCTTGGAAATGTCCACCAGGGTGCCCAGCAGGTTCTCCACGTCTTCCAGGGAGTTGCTGACATTGCGCACCAGCTCCAGGTTGCAGGACGGGCCACGCTGCTCCAGCAACGCACTGGTGAACAGCCGCGCGGCGTTGAGCGGTTGAAGCAGATCATGGCTCACGGCCGCGAGGAACTTGGTTTTCGACAGGTTGGCCTTCTCCGCCTCAAACTTGGCTTCGCGAAGGCGCAGTTCCACCTGGGTGCGCTCGTCGATTTCGCGGCGCAGCTGGCTGTTCAGCGCGGTCAGCTCGGTGGTCCGCTCGCGTACCCGCTGTTCCAGGTTCTGGTAGGCCTGGTGCAACGCCTCGGCGGTGCGGCGGCGTTCGGTGATATCGCGGATCAGCACGAAAATGCCTACCACCTCGCCATTGGCCAGGCGGTTGGGCACGTAGGAACGCAGCATGCAGCGCTCCTGGCCGTTGTGGTTGGTCTCCGTGACCTCGAAAGACAGGCTTTCGCCACTGAGCGCCCGCTCCACATAGGGCTCCAGGCGCCGCCAGTGCTCTTCGCTGTGCACCTCGAGCAGGCTCTGGCCGAGCATCGAGCCGCGCGGCCAGCAGTACCACTCCTCGTACACCTTGTTGGTGAACTCATAGACCAGGTCGGCGCTGAGGTAGGCGATCAACGCCGGCACATGGTCGGTGATCAGGCGAATCCAGCGCTCGCTTTCGGCCAGTGTTTCGGCGTGGCGGTAACGCTCGGTGATGTCGGTGAAGGTGTTGACGAAGCCGCCGGTGGGCAGCGGATGGGTACGCACCTCCAGCACCCGGCCGTTGTACCGGCGCTGCTCCATCTCGCGGACCGGACGGCCCTGGGCGTCCCGGGTGTCAGGCGTTAGCAGCGGCAACTCGCTGTCAGCCATGACCCCGGCGAACGTGCGGTGCGCCTCCACCGGTGCCAGACCGCAGAGTTCGAGGAAACGGTGGTTCCAGAGCTCCAGGATGCCCTCGGCGCTGACCATCGCCACCCCTTGTGACAGGTTGTCCACGGCCCGCTGCAACAGGCGCGACTTCTGCGCCAGGGCCTGTTCGCGACGATCGGTTTCGCTCCGCTTCACCTCGGTGATGTCGGTGTAGAGAATCACCAGTCCGCCTTCGCGGGTGGGCCGCTCACTGACCTGTACCCAGCGCCCATCGTGCAGGCGGTAGAAGATGTTGTCGTCGCTGCCACGGTGCTCTTCGACGATCAGCCCGGTACTTTCCGCCAGGCGCCGGATTTCCGAGAGCCGCGTGCCTGCGCAGATACGGGCACGACTGCGGGCCCAGAACGATTTGAAGCGGCTGTTGAAGAGCACGATGCGCTGCTCACGATCGAACAGCACGAAGGCATCGGAAATACTCTCGATGGCGTCGATCAGATGGTGATGGGCCGTTTCCGCGCGCAGTCGCGCGTCGCTCAGCAATCGATTGCTGGCCTTCAACTCCGCCATGGCCTGGTTGAGCGCATCGGTGCGCTCGCGCACCTGTTCCGCCAGCACCACGGAGTGCTGGAACGCGGCGTAGCTGTCGTCGCGGCGCGAGGCGCTGGATTCCACCCGTTCGATCAACGCCGCGTTGATGCTCCGCAGCTTGCGGTTCTCCTCCGCCAACGCCACCAGGCGCGTCTGTTGTTCAGCGGCCCCCATTGCGACCCCGGCGGCCGATGGCGACTCCGGTGAAGGTCTGGTTGATGTGCATGCCATTGAACTGCTCTCCGTAGGAGTTGAAGCCGATGACGCGCTGCCGGCGCAGGATTTCTGATGTGAGCGCCACGGCGTCGGGGTCGTCCTCGATCTCCAGGCGGCGCAGGAAGCAGTCGCAGCCAATGGTCAGCAAGGGTGGGCCGAGGCGCTCGCCAAGGCGCTGGAACAGCGACTCCAGGTTGGGCAGCAAGGGCCCGGTGCGCATGGCGGTGAGGACGATGCCGTTCTCCACCGCGCAGTAGAAGGTCAGGCTGTGGTCCGCGTTGACCCGCTGGATCGAGCGCACGTAGTACGAATCCCCAAGGCGAACCGCCAACGGATGCGCCGCGAACATACGCAGGTCCAGGGCACTCACCGGGACGCCGATCATCCGCGCGTAGACCTCCGCTGCCGGTTCGGCGTTGAGTTCGTAGACCCTGCGGCTGGCATTGTCGGCTCGGGTAACCACCAGTTTTTCAGCACCGGGCAGGATGTGATGGGTGCTGAACACTTCGAAATCCAACGCGGTGTTGACCAGCACCACCACCGCGGCCCCGGCATGGAAGCGCCCTTCGTAATAGACGTGGGTGTGCTTGAGGTGATGGTCGTCGGCGGCCGAACCACCGAAATGGGGGATGCTGCCGAATGCCGCGCCGAGAGCAGCCAGCACCACCTCCTCGCGACTGGACAGACCGTCCAGCAGGGTCAGGGCAAAGCTGTGGCCCTTGATCGGCGCCAGGGAATTGGCCCGGCAATCCTGTACCAGCCGCTCAACCAGTTGCTGGGCGTGGATCAGGCCGAAGCGGTCCATTTCATCCACCAGGGCGCTGGCGATGGAAAAGCTGCGATGGTCGAAGCCCACTGCGCTGACGCAGTTGCGGCCATAGCCCTGCGGCGTGATTTCCCCGGCGCTGGTACAGCCCACCAGGCGCACGCCGCCGAAGTATTGTTCCAGGGCCTGGCCCAGGGCCACGAGGTCGTATTCCGCCGAGCAGAAGAACAGCACGAACCCCAGGTGCGGGTGGATGAGCTGGCGCGCGAGGTCCTGGGCCACGGCCTCTGCCTCGCTGGCCAGGGACATGGCGGTGACGACGCCCTCTTCCGGTTCCTCGAGCATCCTCGGTCTCACTCAATCAGCCTGCTGTGGATGGGGAAATTCTACGGAGGGCTTGCGGGCCGCCCCATCCTTCTTGGGTACTGGGCGGGCTCGTTCGAAGGTAGCAACTCCATACCTGGCGAGCGCGCGGGATGAAGCCAGCGCCTACGGGCTACGATCTACGCATCCCTTGCCGAAAACCAAAAAGACGGGAGGACCCGCGTCTCTCCCGCCAAAACCGGAGCGATCTGGAACAGGGCTTACCAGGTCAACACGGCACCCACGGCAACGGTGTCGGTGTCTTCGTTCTGGGCGTCGCCCTCGTGACCGTCGATCTCGAACTGGTTGTACTCGGCCACCAGCTTGAGGTTGTCGTTGATGTCATGGAACAGCGCGATACCGCGGGTTTCGTAGTCGGCGCCCGTGTTGACCACGCCGTTGCCGTCATCCTTGGTCTTGCCATAGGACAGCGCCACGCGGTTCTTGCCAAAGCGGTAGGAGCCCTGCAACAGGTAGCCGTCGCTGTCCACTTCGCGCAGGGTCGGTTCGCCGGCGTTGTTGGTGAAGAACGGGTTGATGCCCTTCGCCTGGAAACCTGAGCCCACCAGGGTGAAGGCGCCCATCTTGGCCTGCACGCCATAGCCCAGGCCCTTGGAGGTCACGGAGTCGACGTTGGGGTCGGTGTTCTCCGAGGTCTGGTAGGCACCGTTGACCCAGGAATAGATCTGCGCGCCGCCCAGTTCGACCTCGTAGGTGATCTCCGATTCGAAGCGTGGATTCTCCTGGTAGGCCTTGCCGGTGGGGCTGTCGTCGTTGGTGTCCACCGGGTCCATGATGCCGACGGCGGCACGCAGGCCGTCGGTCTTCGGGCTGCGGTAGGTGATCTGCGAGGTTGGGAATGGATAGGGATAGCCGCTGCCGATGTTGCCGAAGGACACGCCGCCACCATCCACCAGGCCCAGCGTGTCGCTCACCTGGCCGTAACCGGCGAGCAGTTCGTCGAGCAGGATGTTGGAACGCGCGAACAGGCCGAAATCCTTGCCCACCAGCACTTCACCCCATTCGCCACCAGCGGTGCCGTAGAACTGGCGGACATCGATGGCGGTGGCGGTGCCATTGGTTTCACTGTCGTTGATGGTGACCCAGAAGGAAGAGCGGGCACCGAGCTTCAGGTCGTCCACCTGCTTGCCCATGTTGAAACCGATCCAGTTGGGCAGAAAGCCCATCTTGACCCGCGACTGGCGGCGGTCGAACTGCTCGCCGTCACGGTCCACGTCACTGTTGACGTAGAAGGCGTTGACGTAGCCGTCGGTGGAGAAGGTGGTCTGGTCCTTGTCATAAAGGACGATCTCGGCGCCAGCCTGCTGGGTGGCCAGCGCTACCGCCGCCGCGAGGGCGAGGCGGGACATACGGGCATGGGCGATTTTCTTGTTGTGCATGACGCTCTCCGCTGTGGGTGGACGACCGGGCAGGTCAGTCGTGTCGGAGGCGATTATCGAAACGCCATCAGGCCCGCCATACGCTGCAATGGCAGGGGTTCTGCGCTGCTTTGGCCGGAGCGCGGGAGCTGCATCGGCAAGGCTTAAGACCGGTCCGCCCCAAGGTCTTGGGTCGGCGGGCTGACGCGCAAGCACGAAAGGACGACACCCTTTCGGGTTCGTCCGTCAGTCGGTGAATGGACGTGGAATCAGGCGCCGGTGTGCCAGTTCGCTTCGCAGGCTTGGGCGTTGGCGATGGCGCAGCAGGACAGCCCGGAAAGCAGGCGACCTTGCTGCTCCAGCAGAGAACCGGGCTGCAGCCCGGCCAGGGCGTGGCGTACCTGCGCCAGGTGGTCGACCGGAAGGCAGGCCTGGCGATCGAACCAGCATTGGCGGGCATAGGCGGTGAAGTTCGTGCCTTGCCCAAGCAATTTCTGGTCGAGCGCCTGGCCTCGCTCACGCAGCTGCACCCGATCCAGCTGCACGAGCCGGTCGTACTGGCGAACGAGAAACGCCTGGACGTGCTGGAAGAGCCCGGCCACCGACACGCGCGGCGACTGCACCGCGAACAACAGGCCGCGGTGTCCACCCAACTGGCGATAGCCGCAGGCCAGCGCGTAACCGAGCTGCAGCTCGCCGCGCAGGCGTTGATGAAAGGCCGGCTCAAGCAGGCTGGCGAGGAGTCGCACGGCCGCCTCGGACTCGGCGGTGACGGACTCAAGGGGATAGAACAGCAGAAGCGCGGCCTCGCCCTCTATCGGCAACCGATGCCAGGTACGCCCGCACTCCCCGATCCTCGTCTGGCGCGGGCCGGGCATTCCGGGTAGTTCCGCACACAGGCCCACATCACCGATGCCCAGCCCTTGCCAGCGTGCCTGCCGCCAGAAACGCGCCAAGGCTTCCGGGTCGAGCACTGAGGGCGCTTCCGCTCGCGGGCTTTCCAACAGTTCAGGCAGGCGTTGCAGCAATTGGCGAATCGGCAGTTCGCCTGCCTGGCGGCGAATGGCACTGCGCTGAAGGCGTGGCCCCTGGACCAAGGCCCAACGTGGTGGCGCCTGCAGGATGGGCAGCAGGTCGACGATGACCTGCCGCAATGCCGTTGCATTGCCCATCAGGTCGAGCGTCAGTCCGCCCTGCTCCGCCTGGAGTCGTCCCTCTACCCCAGCCAGGCCGGCGGCACCGAGGATGGGGCGCAATGCCCGCTGCAGTCCACAGGCGAGGCCATGGGGCAGCCCGTTCTCGCCGGGATTCCAGCGCAGGAATAGCGCGCCCTGTTCAGGAGCGCTGGGCACCCCGGGCAGCAAAGGAACCAGCGAGGCCTCCACCGGCGCTGACGCCCTGGAACGCCAATAGGGATTGGCCGAGGGAAGCCGCCAACTGGCGGTGGACCTTGCGCCAGGACGAACGCCGAGGCGCTCCAGTTGCAGGGGAAAGCCCGCCGACGTCAGGTTGGGCGCACGGTTGGATGCGCCGGTTTCCAGATGGACCATACGCTCGGCCCGCAGCTGTTCCAGCAATGTGCGAACGTCTGCCGGCTCGGGAAGTCCTGGAGCCAGCGCAGCCTCCAGCGGTTCCAGGGCCGAAGACTTGTGTCGCAGGATCTCCAGCCGTTCTTCCCAGAGCCCTGGCCAGGGTGCTGAGGCGCGAAGAAAGGCCAGCCAGTCCAGAACTTCCGCTTCAAGTTGCGCGCTGTCCGCCCCTTCGACCCAATCGAAGTCCATCAACAACAAGCCCTGGCCACCATGGGCATAGGGCAAGTGCAGTTGGATACCATCGCTCAGTCCCAGGAATCCCAGGCGAGCCGACAGGCCGCCGGTGGACTCATCGGTCGCCAGGCTCTCAAGAAAGCTCACGGCCGCTTCCAGGCCAGCCCCCTGCCGTTCCAGCGCGAACGCCAACGACAACCTCCCGAGTGCGCCCGGCACACCAAGCCGCAGCCGGCTCGCGCGCAGGGGCAACAGCGGCGGCAACGCCGGCTCAGGCAGTTTTATTCCCGCACGCAGCCGCTCGCCGTGACGCCGTGCGAGTTCCAGTTGCCGGGCCAGCGGCAATGGCGCCACCAGGGTCAAGCACATGCGGCCGGGCTGATAGTGAGCCTGGTGGAACCGGCGCAGCACCGGGATGAACGCCGGCGACTCCAGCTTCAGGCTGGATGCATTGCCCGCGTGGAAATCCGCCAGCGGATGGCCAGGGGCCAATGCCCAGGCCAGCGCGGCTTCACACAGGGTCTGCAGGTCCTGCGCACGGGCGCTGTACTCGGCCTGCAGGACTTCGCGCTCGCGCCACAGGGCATCCGTCTCCAGCAAAGGGTTCGCGAGCATGTCCAGGAGCCGCGCCAGGGCCTGCTCCAAGTGTGTCGCCGGCACTTCGCAGAAGAAGCGTGTGCTGCGCGCACGGGTGCTGGCGTTGACGCGTCCCCCCACGCCCTGGACGAAGGGAATCAATCCCTCGTGAGCCGGGAAATCGCGGCTGCCGAGGAAGACCAGGTGTTCAAGAAAGTGCGCCATCCCCGGGAACTCGCCCGGCTCGTCGTGACTGCCACCGCGGACTTCCACCAGGGCCGCAGAAAGCGCGGTATCCGGCCGATACACGAGGCGCACGCGCAACCCATTGACCAGAAGCAGATCCAGTGGGCGTTGCTGCGCGGAAGACTCGATGAGGGCGGACATGGCAGGCCGAACCAGGTGGAGAACAGCATTAGCTTCGAAGCCGACCAAAGACTCGGCAATGCTGCTTTGGGAGTAGTCCGACAGTTTTTGTGTGCTGTTCTTTCGACTATTAGCGAATTTCCTACAAGCCAATAAGACATTGGCCAGCATCTCTTAGGGGCGTGACTCCATCGTTGTGACAGACATGTCAAACCGATAATGGCGCAATGCCATATGGACTGATGGCCCTACCGGAGCGCTCATGGACCAGATTCCCCAACAACAAGTACCGCAGAGCGAAATAGCCTTGCTGGCCAATATCCTGGCCCTCACCACTCGCAACATGACCGCCATCACCACCCTGTTGGCACAGGTCACGGCAAACCTCGCCAACTCCACCGACACCAACCTGCAGAACGCCTCGGTCGGTCTGCTCGACAAGGTTACCGGCCTGGGCCATGACCTTGAATTGCAGTGGGACCTGATTCAGTCGCTGGACCGTTTCTGCCCCCTGCTCGCCCGTACCCCGCCTGCGCGAACGTCCCTGGTGACCGAAATCGACATCAGCCAGTTGCCCCTTAGTCATTGAAAGCTTGCAATCGGCGAGACGATCCGCTAGGGTCGCCGCCGTTAGTACCAAGTTGTAAGTCAATCCGGCCCTCCGATCCCTCGCTCTTTCGACTTCGAACGAGCCACACCAAAAGGGACATGGCCACCCCCGCCGCCTAGAAGACAGTGGCTCCCGCCCCAGGGCGATGCAGCAAAGCTGTCATGAACGCACGGTAGATTGACCAGGACTGCCAGCCGGGCCAGACCCTTACCCGGCGCAGCACCTGGCATCCCAAGTACCAGCTGCCAGAGCTTGATCCCGATCGGGGAACTTCATGCCGGCACCCTTGCTCCGATAAGGATCATTCGACCAGAGCGCGTTGCTCGGCGGATTCGGAGCTATTTGTCTGGCGGCCCATTGGCCGCAAATCGAAGGAAGCAACACGATGACCATCCATCATCAAGCCCAAGCTGCAATCAGCACCCTGACCAGCGCCTTTGCGCCGTTCACCTGCCACATCACCGCCGCTCGCAACGGCAACTTCAGCTTCACCGTCGTCAATGAATTCGGTGTAGCCCGTCACAGCGAGCGCCTGTACCCGGAGCACTACGGCAATGCCGGCCACCTCCAGCATGTGATTGACCGGGCACAGAGAGCCCTGACCTGCTGATGAACCAGCGACAAACGAAGAGCCCCGCCCACGCGGGGCTTTTTCATGGGCAACCGAATTCCCCCGGCGGCCCCCTGAACGAAACCGGCCTGTAGACGCACAGCAACACCGACAGCCTGTTACCTCAGAGAGACAGACCGGGCATAATTCGCCCCTTCAAATCGCCAGCCCAGCATCTCCATGCGAATTCACGTCACCTTCATCGACCGCGTCGGCATCACCCAGGAGGTCCTGGCCCTGCTCGGCGGCCGTAATCTCAACCTGGATGCGGTCGAGATGGTGCCGCCCAACGTCTATATCGACGCCCCTACCCTCAGCCCCGACGTGCTCGATGAGCTGCGCGAAGCGCTGCATGCAGTACACGGCGTGAAGGAGGTGACGGTGGTGGACATCCTTCCCGGCCAACGTCGTCGACTGCAACTGGACGCTCTGCTGGCCGCCATGACCGACCCGGTGCTGGCGGTGGATGGCGGCGGCCGCATCCTGTTGGCCAACCCGGCGCTGACCGCCCTCTATGGGGCAGAAGCAGAAGGCCAGCCCCTGGCACAGCTCTTCGGTGACGACCGCCTGCACAGCGCCTTGCTGGAGCATGGGTTCCGGCTGCCCCTGCGGGAAATCACGCTCAAGGGCCAGGCACTGCTGCTGGATGCGGTCCCCATTACCGAAGGGGATCACCTGGCGGGTGCACTGCTGACCCTCTACCAGCCGAACCGTATCGGTGAGCGCCTTTCCGCCCTGCACCATGACCACGCAGCCGAAGGTTTCGATGCCCTGCTGGGCGACTCCGCCCCCATGGCCACCCTCAAGGCTCGCGCCCAGCGCGTGGCGTCCCTGGATGCACCACTGCTGATCCGCGGCGAGACCGGCACCGGCAAGGAGCTGGTGGCCCGCGCCTGCCATGCTGCCAGTACCCGCCGCAATCAGCCGTTCCTGGCGCTGAACTGCGCCGCGCTGCCGGAAAACCTGGCCGAGAGCGAACTGTTCGGCTATGCCCCCGGCGCCTTCACGGGCGCCCAGCGCGGCGGCAAGCCTGGCCTGCTGGAACTCGCCCACCAGGGCACGGTGTTCCTCGACGAAATCGGCGAAATGTCGCCTTACTTGCAGGCCAAGCTGCTGCGCTTCCTCAGCGACGGCAGCTTCCGCCGGGTGGGCGGCGACCGCGAGATCAAGGTGGACGTGCGCATCCTCAGCGCCACCCACCGCAATCTGGAGAAGATGGTCAGCGAGGGGGCCTTCCGCGAAGACCTCTTCTACCGGCTCAACGTGCTCAACCTCGAAGTGCCGCCCCTGCGCGAGCGCGGCCAGGACATCCTGCTGCTGGCGCGCTTCTTCATGCAGCACGCCTGCACTCAGATCCAGCGCCCCGCGTGCCGCCTGGCGCCCGGAACCTTCCAGGCGCTGCTGGGCAACCGCTGGCCCGGTAACGTGCGCCAACTGCAGAACGTCATATTCCGTGCCGCAGCCATCTGCGACAGCAGCCTCGTGGAAATCGGCGACCTGGACATCGCCGGCACCGCCGTGGCGCGGGAAAGCGATGGCGAAGTGAACAGCCTGGAAGAGGCCATGGAGAACTTCGAACGGGCACTGCTGGAGAAGCTCTTCGTCACCTACCCCTCGACCCGTCAGTTGGCCGCCCGACTGCAGACCTCCCACACCGCCATCGCCCATCGCCTGCGCAAGTACGGAATCCCAGGCAAAAGCTGATCTGCTTTCTAGATAAGCTGCCTATTTGCCTGAAACTAATAGCTTTCTTCAAAAACAGATCAACCACATCCTGGAGGGGCGAATTCATTCGCCATGTCTGCGTTAGCTGTGCGAGAGATTGACTAACAGGCCAAGAGCCTTGTAGGAGCTGGCTTGCCAGCGAAACGGGGCCATTCGCTGGCAAGCCAGCTCCTGCGGGCATAGTTGCGACCCCCAAGATGGGGCAGTCCTCATAGCTCCTGCAAAGCATCACATAATCATTTCAAGTTATTGTTTTTAGACATAAACATAGTTTTTCATCGAAATATCGTAGCGAAATCGATACAGCGTAACGAATTCGCAACAACCGCCTGAAACCCCCGCCACGCCTGCGCCTGCTGAAAATCCCCTATCAAGCCTCCCTCTCTCCGTAGCGATATCGCTACACCAAATTTCATCCAAACTATTCAATACAACCCTCAACGCCTTGATACACAAGGCTTTCAGCCTTCTGGCACTGCCCTTGCTAAAGGCCGGGCAACAGCGCGCGGCAATGACCACGTGCGGGGCTAAGCGCTTGGCAGAAGAAACAGGCGCGTCATACGAGTTGAGGACCAAAAATGAGCGAATTGCGTTTCACCGCCGACCACGAATGGCTGCGCCTTGAAGAAGACGGTCGCGTCACCGTAGGCATCACCGAGTACGCGCAGGACGCCCTGGGCGATGTGGTCTTCGTTCAACTCCCGGAGCTGCAGGCGTATGCCAAGGGCGAAGAAGTCGCCGTGCTGGAATCGGTGAAGGCCGCCAGCAACATCGTCATGCCGCTCGACGGCGAAGTGGTTGAAGTGAACCAGGCGCTGGCAGACAGCCCCGAGCTGGTCAACGAAGAACCCCTGGGCAAAGGCTGGTTCTTCCGCATGCAGCTGGCCGACACCAGCATCCTCGACGGCCTCCTCGACCAGGCCGGCTACGAAAACCTGCTGAAAGCCAACGGCTGAGGAACGACCATGAGCCTCTCAACCCCTGCCCTCGGCACCACCAACGAATTCATCGCTCGCCACATCGGCCCGCGTGATGCCGATACCAAGGCCATGCTGCAGCTGCTTGGCTTTGATGACATCGAAGCCCTCACCGCTAGCGTCATCCCCGACAGCATCAAGGGCACCAGCGTGCTCGACCTGCCGGCTGGCCAGAGCGAGGCCGAAGCCCTCGCCGCCATCAAGGCCATTGCCTCCAGGAACCAGCTGTTCAAGAGCTACATCGGCCAGGGCTACTACCCCTGCCACACCCCCAGCCCGATCCTGCGCAACCTGCTGGAAAACCCGGCCTGGTACACCGCCTACACCCCCTACCAGCCGGAAATCTCCCAGGGTCGCCTGGAAGCCCTGCTGAACTTCCAGACCCTGGTCAGCGACCTCAGCGGCCTGCCAGTGGCCAACGCTTCCCTGCTGGACGAAGGCACCGCTGCCGCCGAAGCCATGACCTTCTGCAAGCGCCTGTCAAAGAACAAGGGCAGCAACACCTTCTTTGCCTCCAAGCACTGCCACCCGCAAACCCTCGACGTACTGATCACCCGTGCCGAGCCCCTGGGCATCGAAGTGGTGATCGGTGACGAGCGCGAGATCAGCGACGCCAGCGCCTACTTCGGCGCGCTCCTGCAGTACCCGGCCGCCAATGGTGACCTCTTCGACTACCGCGAGCTGGTAGAGCGCTTCCACGCCGCCAATGCCCTGGTGGCGGTCGCCGCCGACCTGTTGGCCCTGACCCTGCTCACCCCACCCGGCGAGTTCGGTGCCGACGTCGCCCTGGGCAGCGCCCAGCGCTTCGGCGTGCCGCTGGGCTTCGGCGGCCCGCACGCGGCGTACTTCGCCACCCGCGACACCTTCAAGCGCGACATGCCCGGCCGCCTGGTCGGCGTGTCCATCGACCGCCACGGCAAGCCGGCCCTGCGCCTGGCCATGCAGACCCGCGAGCAGCACATCCGCCGCGAGAAGGCCACCAGCAACATCTGCACCGCCCAGGTGCTGCTGGCCAACATCGCCAGCATGTACGCCGTCTACCACGGCCCGCAGGGTCTGACCCGCATCGCCCAGCGCGTGCACCAGCTGACCGCCATCCTGGCCCAGGGCCTGGCCAAGCTTGGCGTCAAGGTCGAGCAGGAAGCGTTCTTCGACACCCTGACCCTGGCCACCGGCGCCCAGACCACCGCGCTGCACGCCAAAGCCCGCGCCCAGCAGATCAACCTGCGTGAAGTGGATGCCGAGCGCCTCGGCCTGTCCCTGGACGAAACCACCACCCAGGCCGACATCGAGCAGCTCTGGGCGATCTTCGCCAACGACCAGACCCTGCCGGCCTTCGCCGAACTGGCCGCCAGCGTCGCCAGCCGCCTGCCGGCTGCCCTGCTGCGCCAATCCGCGATCCTCAGCCACCCGGTGTTCAACCGTTACCACTCCGAAACCGAGCTGATGCGCTACCTGCGCAAGCTGGCCGACAAGGACCTGGCCCTGGACCGCAGCATGATCCCGCTGGGTTCCTGCACCATGAAGCTGAACGCCGCCAGCGAGATGATTCCGGTGACCTGGGCCGAGTTCGGCGCCCTGCACCCCTTCGCGCCGGCCGAGCAGTCCCAGGGCTACCTGGAACTGACCACCGAGCTGGAAGCCATGCTGTGCAAGGCCACCGGCTATGACGCCGTGTCCCTGCAGCCCAACGCCGGCTCCCAGGGCGAGTACGCCGGCCTGCTGGCCATCCGTGCCTACCACCTGAGCCGCGGCGACGACCAGCGCGACATCTGCCTGATCCCGCAATCGGCCCACGGCACCAACCCGGCGACCGCCAGCATGGTTGGCATGCGCGTGGTCGTGACCGCGTGCGACGCCCGCGGCAACGTGGACATCGCCGACCTCAAGGCCAAGGCCGAAGAGCACAAGGATCGCCTCGCTGCACTGATGATCACCTACCCGTCCACCCACGGCGTGTTCGAGGAAGGCATTCGCGAAATCTGCGCGATCGTTCACGACAACGGCGGCCAGGTGTACATCGACGGCGCCAACATGAACGCCATGGTCGGCCTCTGCGCTCCGGGCCAGTTCGGTGGCGACGTGTCCCACCTCAACCTGCACAAGACCTTCTGCATCCCCCACGGCGGCGGCGGCCCGGGTGTCGGCCCGATTGGCGTGAAAGCCCACCTGGCGCCGTTCCTGCCCGGCCACGCACACATGGCCCGCAAGGAAGGCGCGGTCAGCGCGGCGCCGTTCGGCAGCGCCAGCATCCTGCCGATCACCTGGATGTACATCCGCATGATGGGCGGTGAGGGGCTCAAGCGGGCCTCGCAACTGGCCATCCTCAGCGCCAACTACGTTGCTCGTCGTCTGGAGGAGCATTACCAGGTGCTCTACACCGGCGACAACGGCCTGGTGGCCCACGAGTGCATCCTCGACCTGCGCCCGCTCAAGGACAGCAGCGGCATCAGCGTCGATGACGTGGCCAAGCGCCTGATCGACTACGGCTTCCACGCCCCGACCATGTCCTTCCCGGTGCCGGGCACCCTGATGATCGAGCCCACCGAGAGCGAATCCAGGGAAGAGCTGGACCGCTTCTGCGACGCCATGATCCGCATCCGCGAAGAAATCCGCGCCGTGGAGAACGGTGAACTGGACGCCAACGACAACCCGCTGAAGAACGCGCCGCACACCGCGGCGGAACTGGTCGGCGAGTGGACCCATCACTACAGCCGCGAGCTGGCTGTGTATCCCACCGCCAGCCTGGTGGAGGGCAAGTACTGGCCGCCGGTGGGTCGCGTGGACAACGTCTACGGCGACCGCAACCTGGTCTGCGCCTGCCCGTCCATCGAGGCCTACCAGGACGCCTGACGGCGATCCTCTGTAGGAGCCAGCTTGCTGGCGAAGCGCTCTGCGGAGCCATTCGCGAGCAAGCTCGCTCCTACAGCGACCGGACACAAGACAAGGAGCACGGCGGTCGGTCCGCAAGGTCCGTTCCGCCGGGCTGACTACGCTGACTAATAAGAAAGAGCCGAGCACCCGCTCAGGAGCACGACATGTCTCTCAGTGTCTTCGACCTGTTCAAGATCGGCATCGGCCCCTCCAGCTCCCATACTGTTGGCCCGATGCGCGCCGCCGCGCGTTTCGTGGAAGGCCTGCGCCGCGAGAGCCTGCTGGCCGACACCCACAGCCTGAAAGTCGAGCTCTACGGCTCCCTCGGCGCCACTGGCAAAGGCCACGGCAGCGACAAGGCCGTACTGCTGGGCCTGGAAGGCGAGCAACCGGATACCGTGGATACCGAACGCGTGGATGAGCGCCTGGCGAGCATTCGCCAAAGTGGCGAACTGCGCCTGGGCGGCGAGAAGCCGATCCATTTCGTGGAAAAAGAGCACTTGGCGATGATCCGCAAGCCGCTCCCCTACCACCCCAACGGCATGATTTTCCGGGCCTTCGACGACGCCGGCATCCAGATTCGTTCGCGCGAGTACTACTCGGTGGGCGGTGGCTTCGTGGTGGACGAGGAAGCGGCCGGGCTGGACCGCATAGTCGAAGACAGCACACCGCTGCCCTATCCCTTCAAGACCGGCAAGGACATGCTCGCCTACTGCAGCGCCACCGGGCTCTCTATCAGCGGCCTGATGCGCGAGAACGAGAAAGCCTGGCGCACCCCTGAGGAAACCAGCACCGGCCTGATGAATATCTGGCAGGTGATGCAGGATTGCGTGACCACCGGCTGCCGCAAGGAAGGCATCATGCCCGGCGGGCTCAAGGTGAAGCGCCGTGCCGCCGCGCTCTACCGCCAGCTCAGCGAACACCCGGAAGCCAACCTGCGCGACAGCCTCAGCGTGCTGGATTGGGTCAACCTCTACGCCCTGGCGGTGAACGAGGAAAACGCCAGCGGCGGCCGTGTGGTCACCGCCCCCACCAACGGTGCGGCCGGCATCGTGCCCGCCGTGCTGCACTACTACAGCCGCTTCGTGCCGGGCGCCAACACCGACGGCATCGAGCGTTTCCTGCTCACCGCTGCCGCCATCGGCATCCTCTATAAGGAAAACGCCTCCATCTCCGGCGCCGAAGTCGGCTGCCAGGGTGAGGTCGGTGTGGCCTGCTCGATGGCCGCCGGCGCGCTCTGCGAAGTCATGGGGGGCACCCCGCAGCAGGTGGAGAACGCCGCCGAAATCGGCATGGAACACAACCTCGGCCTGACCTGCGACCCCGTCGGCGGGCTGGTCCAGGTGCCCTGCATCGAGCGCAACGCCATGGGTTCGGTGAAGGCCATCAATGCCGCGCGCATGGCCCTGCGCGGCGACGGCCAGCACTTCATCTCCCTCGACAAGGTCATCCGCACCATGCGCCAGACCGGCGCCGACATGAAGAGCAAATACAAGGAAACCGCTCGCGGCGGCCTCGCCGTGAACATCATCGAATGCTGATTTCTCCCCTCTCCCCCTGGGAGAGGGGCCGGGGGTGAGGGAAGCCTCATCCCGTTCGGACTTTTATTCCTGGAGCAATACATGACCGATCTCGCCAAAACCCCGCTGCACGCCCTGCACCTCGAACTCGGCGCGCGCATGGTGCCCTTCGCTGGTTACGACATGCCGGTGCAATACCCGCTCGGCGTGCTCAAGGAGCACCTGCACACCCGCGAGCAGGCCGGCCTGTTCGACGTGTCCCACATGGGCCAGATCATCCTGCGCGGCGA
>NZ_AUIE01000009.1 GCF_000423545.1 Metapseudomonas resinovorans DSM 21078 | reverse complement strand
CTTCGCGGCCAGCGGCGCGCGCTCGCGCAGCACCGGCACCAGCTCACGGGCACGTTGTTTCAGGCGTTGGCGGATCAGGTCGTGGTCGAGCATGTTGTTGTTCTCCGGTTGAAGGCTTTTCCACCTATCGCCGGGCATTCAAACAACGGGCAAGGGTCGGGACATCCCTCAAACGGACCATATGTCCGGCAATCCAACTAGTCCCCTCGGACGATGTTGCCCGGCCGGGGCTGGCGAAAAATCGGCAGCACTTGAGCACAACAAGAGGGCAGTGCGATGAGCCAGGCCGATCTGAAAGCCGCGATGCTCCAGGCGATGCGTCGTCTGGCCAAGTCCGTGACCATCATTACTACCAGCAACGGCCAGGAGCGCTTCGCGATGTCTGCCACTGCGGTGGATTCACTGTCGACCGAGCCGCCGTCGTTGCTGATCTGCGTGAACCAGAGCGCGTCGCTGCACGGGGTGCTGGATGCCGGTGCGGACTTCTGCGTGAACATCCTCGGGCTGGAGCAGGAGGAGCTGTCGCACCTGTGCAGCGGCCCGGTGAAGGGCGAGGCGCGCTTCCAGCGGGGCGACTGGCGCAGCAGCGAAGGCGGCATTCCCTACCTGGGCGACGCCCAGTCGGCGATTCTCTGCCAGCAGGACGGCAAGTTCAGCTACGGCACCCACACCATCTTCATCGGCCGGATTGTGGCGATCCACAACAGCGCGGAGATCAGCCCGCTGGTCTACCTCGACGGCGCCTACACCACCACCGCGCCGGCCTTGGCCGCTGCTTGCTGAGGACGTGATCAACGTCAGCGAGCGGCGTATCGACAACTGAGGTTCCCGGACTGACAACCGGGAGCTGCTGCCCGACTGGGCGGGTTTGAGCGAAATTGTCTGTGCCTTTTGACCCGGCTTCGGCCGGTTTTTTTCGTTGCACGCCCCCAACCGCTATTGGCCCGATTCCCCGCTCATGCCAGGGACGCGACGCTGTTGAGCAGGGTCTTCACCAGTTGTGCCTGGCGGGTTGCACCGGTCTTGGCGAAGACACCGCGCAGGTGGGCGCGTACGGTGTTGCGCGAGACGCCCAGGCGCTCGGCGCTCTCGTCCAGGGTCAGTCCGTCCATCATCAGCAGGGCCACCTCGGTTTCCGTGCGGGTCAGATGGAACAGGCTGCGCAGCAAGCGTCGCGAGGCCTGGGGCGAGTCGCCGGGATTGCGGATGAACACCGCGACAGCTGGTCGCCGGGTGTTGCCCTGGCCCTCGTAATTGAGCGCGATGGGGCGCAGCAGCACATTCAGCGGCACTTCCCCGGTGGGGCGTGCCAGGGTGAGCACTTCAATGCAGTCGGCTCGGCCGAGTTGGTGCTGCTGGAGCACCGCCAGTATGGCCTTCTGCAGGTTGCGATTGTCCTTGCCGGCGAAGGCCAGCAGTTTCTCCTGTCGGCATTCGAGGCCGTCGTGGGTGGCGAACAGCCGCTGTGCCGCCTGGTTGCTGCGCATCACCTTGCCTGATTCGTCGAGGATCACCGTGCCCACGAGCAGGCGGTCGATGGTGGCTGCATAAAGGAGCCGTTCCGAATCCAGCTCGTCGACTGCCGAATGCAGGTCGACGGCTTGTTGCAGGTGGGGGCGAAGCAGGCGGATCAGGGCAATTTCGTCGGTGTCGAAGTCCTTGCCGCCGTGCCCGCGGCAGGCGAACAAGGCGCAGTCCATGCCGGAAGCGGTGCGCATGTTAGCCACCAGGACATAGCGCAGGTCCAGCGGCTTCAGGTAGTTGCGGTAGAAGTCGTGGGCCTGCCAGGTGTCGCTGCCCATGACTTCGTCAGCACTGGCAACCTGATCGGCCGGCCAGTGGAGGAAGGGGCAGATCGCGTAGTAGTGCTCGCTGTAGGATGGTTCGCCCGGCAGGTGTGGGCCGTGGATCGAGGCGTTGACGATCAACCCCGGCCGTTCGTGAGCCGGATTGCGCAGGACCAGGGTAAGGAAACTGGCGTCCAGGCGCAGTCGCAGCGCTTCCAGCAGGCCGGCCCAGGGCGTGGGCTCCAGCGGGCCACGATAGGTCAGCGCCAGCAGTTCGCTCAGTTCGCGGGCGCCGATGCCCGCCAGGTCGTCGGCGTGATCGAGGATGTGCATCCGCGCCTCGCTTGTTGTGGTTGTCGGGCTGGATGGGGCGAGTATTGGCCGCACGAGCTGTGGATAAATCGTCCGTTCGGCCTAGGCTCCGGGACCGTCGGCCCGCTCCCCGGATGACATCCTGGGATGGGGCCGACGGCTGCCGGAGTTGCCGGTCAGAGTGCCAGCAGGTACGCGACGATGCGCTCGGCGGCTTCTTCTGCCGATTCGCGGCGGGTGTCGATGTGAAGGTCCGGCGCCAGCGGCGGCTCATAGGGTGAGTCGATGCCGGTGAAGTTCTTCAGCTCGCCACGCCGGGCCTTCTGATAAAGGCCCTTGGGGTCGCGCCGTTCCGCCAGTTCCAGCGGCGTGTCGATGAAGATCTCCAGGAACGCGTTTTCCCCGGCCCGGCTGCGGGCCAGTTCCCGCTCGGCGCGGAATGGCGAAATGAAGGACACCAAGGTGATCAGTCCGGCATCCAGCATCAGCCGCGCCACCTCGGCCACCCGGCGAATGTTCTCCACCCGGTCTGCCTCGCTGAAACCCAGGTCGCGGTTCAATCCATGGCGCACGTTGTCGCCGTCGAGCAGGTAGGTGTGTCGGCCCAGTGCGTGCAGCCTGCGCTCCACCAGATTGGCGATGGTCGACTTGCCGGCACCGGACAGCCCGGTGAACCAGAGGACGCGAGGCGTCTGGCCCTTGAGCTCGGCCCGCGCCCGCGCGTCGATATCGATGGCCTGCCAGTGCACGTTCTGCGCCCGGCGCAGGGCGAAGTGCAGCATGCCGGCGCCCACGGTCTGGTTGGTCAACCGGTCGATGACGATGAAACCGCCGGTGTCACGGTTGTTCGTGTAGGGATCGAAGGCGATCGGTTGGTCCAGCCCGAGGTTGCACACGCCGATCTCGTTCAGCTCCAGGGTCCTGGCCGCCAATTGCTCCAGGCTGTTGATGTCGACCTTGTGCTTGAGGTTGGCGCAGCTCATGCCCAGCGTGCGGCAACCGATTTTCATCAGGTAGGGGCGACCGGGCAGCAGCGGTTCCTCGGCCATCCAGACCAGGGTGGCCTCGAACTGGTCGGCCACCTCCGCCGCAGCATCGGCGAGGGTAATCAGGTCGCCGCGACTGATGTCGATCTCGTCTTCCAGGGTCAGGGTCACGGCCTGGCCACAGGCCGCTTCCTGCTGCGGGCCCGCCAGGCCGAAGATGCCGCTCACCCGGCTCTGCTTGCCCGCAGGCAGCACGCGGATGCGTTCGCCGACGCGGATGCTGCCGGCGGCCACGTTGCCGGCATAGCCGCGAAAGTCGAGATTCGGCCGGTTCACCCATTGCACCGGCAGGCGGAAGGGCAAGTGGCTGGCGCGGTCGTGATCCAGGGGAACGCTTTCCAGATGCTGCAGCAGGCTGGGTCCCTGGTACCAGGGCATGTCGGCGCTACGCTCGAGCAGGTTGTCGCCCTTGAGCGCCGAGAGTGGGATGCACTGGATATCGGTCAGGCCGAGCTTTTCGGCGAAGGTTCGGTAGTCGGCTTCGATGCGTCGGAAGACTGCTTCCGAATAGTCCATCAGGTCCATCTTGTTCACTGCCACCAGCACCTTTCGGATACCCAGCAGGGACACGAGGAAGCTGTGCCGGCGTGTCTGCGGCAGCAGGCCCTGGCGGGCGTCGATGAGGATCACCGCCAGGTCAGCGGTGGAGGCGCCGGTGACCATGTTGCGGGTGTACTGCTCGTGGCCGGGGGTGTCGGCGACGATGAACTTGCGCTTGTCGGTGGCGAAGAATCGGTAGGCGACGTCGATGGTGATGCCTTGCTCGCGCTCGGCGGCCAGGCCGTCCACCAGCAGGGCGAAGTCCAGGTCACCGCCCTGGGTGCCGAGCTTCTTCGAGTCCGTTTCCAGTTGGCCGAGCTGGTCTTCGAAGAGCACCTTGGTCTCGTAGAGCAGGCGCCCGATCAGGGTGCTCTTGCCGTCGTCGACGCTGCCGCAGGTGATGAAGCGCAGCAGGTCCTTGCGCTGTTGCTGCTGCAGGTATTGGTCCAGGTTGGGGATGGCGCTCATCAGAAGTACCCTTCTTGCTTCTTTTTCTCCATGGAACCGGCCGAATCGGAGTCGATCAGCCGGCCCTGGCGTTCCGAGGTTCGGCTCACCAGCATTTCCTGGATGATTGCCGTGAGGCTGTTGGCCTCGCTGTCGATGGCGCCGGTCAGGGGATAGCAACCCAGGGTGCGGAAGCGCACTTTGCGCAGTTCGGGCATTTCGCCGGGGCGCAGCGGCAGGCGCTCGTCGTCCACCATGATCAGGGTGCCGTCGCGCTGCACCACCGGGCGCTCGCGGGCGAAGTATAGCGACACGATGGGGACCTGCTCCAGGTAGATGTATTGCCAGATGTCCAGCTCGGTCCAGTTCGACAGCGGGAACACCCGCAGGCTCTCGCCCTTGCGCTTGCGCGTGTTGTACAGGCGCCAGAGCTCCGGGCGCTGCTGCTTGGGGTCCCAGCGGTGTTGCTCGGAACGGATCGAGAACACCCGTTCCTTGGCGCGCGACTTCTCTTCGTCGCGCCGCGCGCCGCCGAACGCCGCGTCGAAACCGTGGAGGTCCAGCGCCTGCTTGAGGCCCTGGGTTTTCCAGATGTCAGTGTGCAGGGCCGAGCCATGGGTGAAGGGGTTGATGCCGCGCTCGACGCCTTCCGGGTTGACGTGCACCAGCAACTCCAGGCCCAGGCGTTGGGCGGTCTGGTCGCGGAAGGCGATCATCTCGCGGAACTTCCAGGTGGTGTCCACGTGGAGCAGGGGAAAGGGCGGTTTGCCCGGAGCGAAAGCCTTCATCGCCAGGTGCAGCATCACCGCGCTGTCCTTGCCGATGGAGTAGAGCATCACCGGGTTTTCACACTCGGCGACCACTTCGCGGATGATCTGGACGCTTTCCGCTTCCAGCCGTTCTAGGTGAGTGAGCATTGCTTGCCTCCGTTGGATGGAGCCGGCGCCGCATGGTGCGGGCCGGCTTTTTTCCACGGTAGGGAATGCGTTGCTGCGGGTTCTTCGTCCGACCGGACAAGGTTTCAGCGGTTGGCGGCGAACAGGGCTTCGGCCCGTGCCTTCACCGCCAGTGCGACGGCATCGAAACCCTGCTTGACCCAGGGGCCGTGCAGCGCCATCACCTGATCGGCAGTGGGACCGAGGAACAGGTCGGTGGTGTGGTAGCGGCAGCTGTCCGCACCGGTGGCTTCGATGATCTGCTCGCGGCGCGCGGCGTCCGGGTTGTCGGCGCTGGCGTGCATCTCCCAGGCCAGCAGGCGGGGCGGCTCGAAGCTGGCCAGTTGCTCGACCACGTGCACCCGCTCGCCCGGGCGGGCCGGGTCGGGCAGGTACAGGTTAACCGGCTCGCCCAGGCGCAGGCTGGACTCCACCTTCACGGTGAAGGGGTTCCATTCGGGATAGCGCGCCAGGTCCACCAGCACTGACCAGACCAGTTCGGCAGGGGCGGCGATGTCCACGGTCAGCGACCGCACCAGGTTCTTCTCTTCAGGCATCGGGGACTCCTCGAGTCTCAGGCGGTGCCGCACTGCGCGGCGCCGGTGCGGCTGATGCTCCCAGCGTACTGGTCCGGACTCCTCGTCCGGGCGGACTAGGTAGCGGTCCAACCGGCGGACGTCTGACCGCTTCCCGTCGTGCGGTAAGCCGATTCTTAGTCCGCCCAGACGAAGAATCGGTCATGCCGCTCTCCCTAAGGTTTGCGCAGCGGCGGGCATTCCGCCGGACCCGAGGAGACCGACATGGCGACAGATGGAATCGAACAGCAGGTGCTGACCGGGCAGGTCTGGAACGACTTCTGCGACAGGCTCAGGCACGCCGGTGAACAGATACTGCGGGACGAGGCGCCCGTCGACGCGCAGACCCGCGCCGAGGGCTTCCGCTACCTCACCCGCTTGCTGCGCATCGCCCTGGAAATGCACCTGGAGTTCGCCGACCCGGACTTCCCCGGCTTCTTCTCGCCGTCCCACGAGACGGCCAAGATCGGCGCCGACAACCCGGACAATCTTTACCAGTACGCGCGCCTCAACGGCCAGCGGTCGTACCGCGTCAGCGGCCGGCGCGGCAGCGTGGCGTACCTCAGTTTCGGTACTCAGAAGGGTGGCTACGAAAGCGACGGCAAAATGATCCAGACCGGTTTCATTGATGCCAGCCAGTTGCAGCTGGAGGCCGACGGCAGCTTCGAACTCATCCTCAGCCAGGAACGCCCCGCCAGCGGCAACTGGCTGCGTCTGGAGGCGCAGAGCAATGCGCTGATCGTGCGCCAGACCTTCCTTGACCGCACCCGTGAGCAGCCCGCGCAGTTGCACATCGAGCGCCTGGACCGCCGCCAGCAGCCGGAACCCCTGAGTGCCGAGCGTCTGCACCAGAGCCTGGGGCGTGCGGCGAGTTTCGTCGAGAACACCGCGCGTCTCTTTGCCGACTGGGCACAGGGTTACCAGGCGCAGCCCAACCAGTTGCCGCTGGCGGACCAGGCCCTGTGCCAGGCCGTGGGCGGTGATCCGAACATCGTCTACTACCACGGCTACTGGGCCCTGGCAGACGACGAGGCGCTGCTGATCGAGGTCGAGCAGGTGCCCGACTGCAACTTCTGGAATCTGCAGATCAACAACTACTGGATGGAGTCGCTGGACTACCGCTACCACCGCATCTGCCTGAACAAGCACTCGGCGCACCTGGACGGCCAAGGGGGCGTGCGCCTGGTGCTCAGCCATCGCGATCCCGGTCTGCCGAACTGGCTGGAAACCGCCGGGCATGCCGAGGGCACCTATTGCCTGCGCTGGGTAGGCGCTGAGTGTCCGGTCCATCCCACCACCCGCGTGGTCAAGCTCGACCACCTCAAGGAGCTGCAATGAGCGACCCGATGATTGCGACCGACGCCTTCGCACCCGACAGCCTGCTGGCCGAAGCCAGTGCCCGCGCCGGCGGCCTCGACGACTTCGGCCCCGGTGACTTCCGCGAGGCGCTTCGGGTCCTGCAGCGTGCCTTGCACGACGAAGCGTGCCTCTCCGCGCAAGGCCGAGCCCTGCTCAGGGAGAAGCTGGTAGCGCAGTTGGTCAACCGCCTGGTGATCGAGGACCACTGCAGGCGTTTTCCGGAAATTCTCCAGCAACCGATCGACGATCCGCTGGTGATCGTCGGCCTGCCGCGCACCGGTACCACCCTGTTGCAGCGTCTGCTGGCGGTGGACCCGCAATTCAGCAAGGCGCAGTGGTGGGAAACCCGCTACCCCGCGCCGCTACCCGGGGAGCTGCTGGAACAGCCCGCCGAGCGGATCGGCAGGGCGAGGGCGGAGGTTTGCGCGATGGTCGAGTTCGTGCCGCAGATCCTCGCCATCCACCCGCTGGACGCCGAGCAGCCGGACGAGGAGTTCATGCTCATGGAGCATTCCTTCCTGTGTGCCATGGACTCCTACGTCAATGTGCCGGCCTACACGGCCTGGCTCGATCGCCAGGACCAGACCCAGGTGTATGCCTACCTGAAGAAGATGCTGCAGTTCCTGCAATGGCAGCAGACGCGTCGCGGCATCGCGCCTGGGCGCCGCTGGCTGCTGAAGAGCCCGCAGCACCTGCACACCCTCGAACTGCTGTTCAAGGTCTTCCCGCGCGCTCAGGTGGTCCTTACCCATCGCGAACCGGGCAAGACCATCCCCTCGCTCGCCAGCTTCATCTACACGCTCTGGCAGATCTACAGCGACCAGGCCGATCCGGCGCAAGTCGGCGAACAGTGGAACGGCCGCATGGCCCGTGCCCTGCGGCACAGCCTGGAGGTCCGCGACGGGCTGCCGGACGAGGCCTTTCTGGACGTGTACTTCGAGGACACGGTGAGCGATCCGCTGGCGGTAGTGGCGCGCATCTACCGTTTCGCCGGGCTGGAACTGGCGCCCGGCGTCCGCGCGGCCATGGCGGATTGGCTGGTGGACAACGGCCGCGACAAGCGTGCCGTGCACCAGTACGACGCGGCTGCCTTCGGCCTCGACGAGGCTCGCCTGCTACGCGACTACGCCCAGTACCGTGCCCGCTACCTGGCGGGCTGATGCATCCCGAACGACAACAAGAACAAGAGGACAGGAACATGTTGCTGAACGACAAGGTGGTGATGATTTCCGGCATTGGCCCCGGCATGGGGATCAAGCTGGCCCTGGAGGCGGCCCGAGCAGGGGCTCGCGCGGTGGCCATCTGCGCCCGCAACGAGGCGCGTCTGCGCCAGGCCGAGGCGAGCATCCAGGCGCTGGGCACTGACTGCCAGGTGCTGTGGAAGTCCACCGATGTGAGTGATGCAGCGGCATGCCGGGCCTTCGCCGAAGCCACGGTGGAGCGCTTCGGGCGCATCGACGCGCTGATCAACAGCGCCTACGCCCACGGTGGTTTCGACACACTTGAAAGCTGTAGCGATGCCAATCTGCAGGAGGCGCTGGACGTCAATTTGTTCGGTTCGCTGAACCTGACGCGCGCTGTGCTGCCACGGATGAAGGCCCAGGGCTCCGGTGCCATCGTCATGGTCAGCACCCTGGGCGTGCACCAGCCCTACGCCGGCGGTGGTGCCTACGCGATCTCCAAGGGCAGTTTGGCGGCGGCGGTGCGATACCTGGCCCACGAGCTGGCCGGGTACGGCCTGCGGGTCAACGGCCTGGCCTGTGGCTGGATGTGGGGCGAGCCGGTGCAGGCGCATGTACGTGATGCCGCTGCCGCGCGGGGTGTCAGTGAGGAGCAGGTGCGTGCGGAGTTCAGTGCGGGTATTCCCGGTGGGCGTATGCCGGGCGACGAGGAATGCGCTCGCGCGGCGTTGTTCCTGGCATCCGATTTCGCCAGCGCCATCAACGGCGCACAACTGGACGCCAACGGCGGTGAACTGATGCGCTGAGCGCGGGGGAGACGGACATGCTCGATCACTGTGCCTTCAATGGCGATGCCGACGGCCTCTGCGCCCTGCAGCAGCTGCGTCTGGGTGGGGAGTTGGCGGCGGACGTGCGCCTGGTCAGCGGAGTGAAGCGCGACATCGACCTGCTGCGGCGGGTGCAGGCCGGGCCCGGTGAACGGGTGACGGTGCTCGACATTTCCTTTGATCAGAACCGCGCCGATGCGGCGCGGCTTCTCACGGCGGGCGCCGGGCTGCGTTACTTCGATCACCACTTTGCCGGCGATCTGCCGGAGCACCCGGCCTTCGAGCCCTTCATCGATGTGGCGGCGGATGTCTGCACCAGCTTGCTGGTGGATCGTTTCCTCCAGGGGCGCTTCCACCGCTGGGCGGTGGCTGCGGCCTTCGGTGACGGCATGCCAGGGCCGGCGCGGGCCTTGGCCGAACGTCATGGGGTGGCGCAAGAGGATCTGGCGGCGCTTGAAGAGCTGGGCCTGCTGCTGAACTACAACGCCTATGGCGACCATCTTGCCGACCTGCATTTCGATCCGGTGGCGCTGGCGGCGGAGCTGTTGCCCTATGACGATCCACTGGCGTTCTTCCGGCTCAGCCCCAGCTTCGCCCGTTTACGCGAAGGCCATGCCGCCGATATGGCGGCAGCGGCCAGCCTGGAACCGTGGCGCGTGGGGGAGGGGGCGTCGCTATACCGGCTGCCTGCGAAGCCCTGGGCGCGGCGGGTCAGCGGCGTGCTGGCCAACCAGCTCGCTGCTCGCGATCCGCAACGCGCACTCGGTCTGCTGAGCGCCAGGGCCGATGGCGACTGGACCTTCAGCCTGCGTGTGCCGGCCAACGCCAGCCTGGAGGCGGATGCCTTCTGCAGGGGCTTTGCGACGGGGGGAGGGCGCAAGCGCGCCGCTGGCATCAACCGCTTGCCGGGGCAGGCGCTGGAAAGCTTTGCCAGGCGGCTGCTCGACAGTTATCCACACGCCGCTCCCTAGGTTGGCGCTGCTTCGCAAGAGGGCGTGCCCTGCATGGAACTGGGTCTCGCGCTGACGGGCCTCTCTCAGGCGGGCATTGGCGTGGAAATCAGCGCAGGCTCACATGCCGGCTGATCAAGGCGCGCAACGCGGCCGGCTTGACCGGCTTGGCCAGGTAGTCCAGGCCGGCGGCGTGGATTTCGGCCACCAGTTCGGCGCGGCCGTCGGCACTGATCACCACGCCGGGCAGCGGCTCGCCAAGGCGGGTCCGCAGCCAGGCCATGAGCTCGGTACCGGTTTCCCCTTCGTCCAGGTGGTAGTCCACCAGTGCCAGCTGCGGGCGCACGTCCTCGGACAGCAGGTGCTCGCATTCCAGGCGGTTGCGAGCGGTCCAGACCTGGCATCCCCAGCGTGACAACAGGCTGTGCATGCCGGTGAGGATGCTGTCTTCGTTGTCGATGCACAGCACCTGGGTGCCGTTGAGGGCCTGGCCATTGGCTTCGGCCTGCTTCTGCATCACCGGCGAGGGCTGCTGGACGCGGGCCAGCGGCACGGTGACGCTGAACACGCTGCCCTTGCCGGGCCAGGAACGCACTTCCAGGGTGTGGCCGAGTACGCGGCACAGTCCATCGGCAATGGCCAGGCCGAGCCCGAGGCCTTTCTCGGCGCGGGTCTGGTGGCTGTCGAGGCGCTTGAACTCTTCGAATATCACCTTGCGCTTGTCTTCCGGGATACCCGGGCCGCGGTCCCAGACTTCCAGCCTCAGGCTGTCGCCGTCGCGCCGCACCCCCAGCAGCACACGCCCCCTGGCATAGCGGAAGGCGTTGGTGAGGAAGTTCTGCAGCACCCGGCGCAGCAGCTTCATGTCGCTTTCCACCCGCAGTTTGCTGCCGCGCAGGCGGAAGTCCATGCCCTGTTCCTGAGCCTGCGCCTTGAATTCGGCGCCGAGGGTGTCGAACAGCGAGGCCAGGGGGAAGGCCGTGCGGTCGGGGGTGACGCGGCCGCTTTCCAGGCGCGAGATGTCGAGCAGGTCGGTGATCAGGTCTTCGGCCGAACGCAGCGAGCTGTCGAGGTGGTTGACCAGCTCGCGGGCTTCACGGGGCAGGGCGTCCTGCTGGTGGCCGAGGGCGGCGGAGAACAGGCGCGCGGCGTTCAGCGGTTGCATCAGGTCGTGGCTGACGGCGGCAAGGAAGCGCGTCTTGGACTGGTTGGCCGACTCTGCCGTGCCCTTGGCCTCGATCAGCGCCTGGTTGAGCTGGGAGAGTTCCAGGGTCCGCTCGGTGACCCGCTGTTCCAGGCCTTCGTTGGCATCCTTGAGGGCCTGTGCAGCCTGGCGGTAGGCGGTGATGTCGGTGAAGCTCATGACGAAGCCGCCGCCGGGCATAGGATTGCCGATCAGCTCGATGACCCGGCCGTTGGGGAACAGGCGCTCGGAGGTGTGCGGCGTGCCCTGGCGCATCCAGAACAGACGGCGGGCGACATGCGACTCCACTTCGCCCGGCCCACACAGGCCGCGTTCTGCGTTGTAGCGGATGATGTCGGCGATCGGCCGGCCGACGCTGATCAGGCCGTCCGGATAGTCGAACAGCTCCAGGTAGCGGCGGTTCCAGGCCACCAGGCGCAAGGACTGGTCCACCACGCTGATGCCCTGGGTGATGTTCTCGATGGCGCCTTGCAGCAGGGCGCGGTTGAACTGCAGCACCTCGGAGGCTTCGTCGGCGATGCGCACCACGTCCTCCACCTGCATTTCGCGGCCTTCGATGGCCGCCTTCACCACCGCCCGCGCTGAAGAGGCGCCCAGCACGCCGGCGAGCAGGCGCTCGGTGTGGGTGATCCAGTCCTGGTTGGCGTTCTGCGCCGGGTTGAAGCTGATGCCCAGGCGATAGGCGAAGCGGATAAAGCTTTGCCGCGCGCGTTCTTCGCCGACGAAGCGCGACGCCAGCATCAGCAAGTCGTCGACCTGCACCGCCAGCAGGGTGCGCGAGGCAGCGCGTGCGGAGACTTGCTGGCCGACGAAGCGGCTGGCCTGCCAGTGTTCGGAGACGCGGGTACGGGAGAACACGGACACCCAGGCGAAGAGGAGCCAGTTGCCGGCCAGTGACAGCACCACGCCCTGGGTCAGGGGCTCGATGGGCAGATCCAGTGGATTGGCCATCAGCCAGGCGAGGCCGGGGAAGTTCTCCAGCGGCCAGCCCAGGCCACGGGCAATCACCGGCAGCACCAGGGTATAGGCCCAGAGTGCGGCGCCGGCGGCGAGGCCGGCGAACACGCCGCGACGGTTGGCCTGCTTCCAGAACAGTGCGCCGATCATCGCCGGGCCAAGCTGGGCGATGGAGGCGAAGGCGATCTGGCCGATGGTTGCCAGGCTGGCGGTGGAGCCCAGCAGGCGGTAGCTGACGTAACCCAGCAGGATGATCACGACGATGCTGACCCGGCGTACCGAGAGCATCCAGTGGCGGAACACCTCGAAGGGCCGTTCAGCGTTCTGCCGGCGCAACAGCCAGGGCAGCAGCATGTCGTTGGAGACCATGGTCGAGAGCGCTACGGCTTCGACGATCACCATGCCGGTGGCGGCCGAGGCACCGCCGATGAAGGCCAGTAGCGCCAGGGCCGGATGGGCCTCGGCGAGCGGCAGGCTGATGACGAAGGAGTCCGGGATCACGCCGCTGGGCAGCAGCATCTGTCCGGCCAGGGCGATGGGCACCACGAACAGCGCAGCCAGGGCCAGGTAGATGGGGAAGACCCAGCGCGCCTGGCGCAGGTCGCGTGGTTCGATGTTTTCGACCACGGTGACGTGGAACTGCCGGGGCAGGCAGATGATCGCGAGCATGGCGACCCCGGTCTGCACCAGCAGCGAGGACCAGTCCATGGATTGCGACCAGTAGTGCTCCAGTTGCGGGGCACTGCGGGCGCGGGTGAACAGGTCGTCGAAACCGTCGAACAGGCCGAAAGTGACGTAGGCGCCCACCGCAAGGAAGGCCAGCAACTTGACCAGGGACTCGAAGGCGATCGCCAGCACCATGCCGCGGTGGTGCTCGGTGGCGTCGAGGTTGCGGGTGCCGAAGAGGATGGTGAACAGCGCCAGGACCAGCGACACGATCAGCGCTGTGTCCTGGGCACGGGTGCCGGAGGATTCGGCGCCTGAGCCGATCAGCAGGTTCACCCCGAGGACGATGCCCTTGAGCTGCAGGGCGATGTAGGGCAACACGCTGACCAGGCAGATCAGCGCCACCACCACCGCCAGGGCCTGGGATTTGCCGTAGCGCGCGGCGATGAAGTCGGCGATGGAGGTGATGTTCTCCTGCTTGCTGATCAGCACCATCTTCTGCACCACCCAGGGCGCCACCAGCAGAAGCAGGATGGGGCCGAGGTAGATGGGCAGGAAGTTCCAGACTTGTCCGGCGGCCTGGCCGACGGCGCCGAAGAAGGTCCAGCTGGTGCAGTAGACCGCCAGGGACAGGCTGTAGACCCAGGCGCGCATGCGCGGCGACAGTGGCGCGCTGCGGCGGTCGCCATAGAACGCGATGGCGAAGAGGACGGCCATGTAGAGAAAGGCGACCGTGGCGATCAGCCCGCTGGACAGCGACATTGCAACTCCGGAGGGTACGGTGGCGGTGAGGACCCGCCGTAATTCGACTTCCAGCAGTTTCGCACCAAAGCCGGCAATTCGTCAGGCCGCTGCGACCAAGGTCGCAGGCGCTCTTGAGCCCCCGTCCGGGGGCTGCTAGCGTGCTCTATTGCCCGCGCTGTTTCGTTTGTCTGGCGCGGGCCCCTGCATGGCACTTCCGCTTGGCGTGACGTTCTCATCCGGCAGGGTTCTTTCGCCTGAGGAGGCGCAGATGTTCAATCCACAACCGGTCACCCTGCAGCGCGGCGCCCTGCGCCTCGATCCGCTGACGGAGGCCGATGTCCCGGCGCTGGTGACCCTGGCTGACGCAAACCGCGAAGCCCTCGTCTATATGAATGGTCCACTCCGTCCGGACTGGTATCGCCAGGGCTTGGCCGCCCAACGGGAAGGGCAGGCGGTGGTTTTCGCCATCCGACTGGGCGACAACCTGGTGGGCACCACCCGCTTTGCCGACTTCATGCCCAATCTGCCGGCCGCCGAAATTGGTTGGACCTGGCTCGCTGCCGGCGAGCACGGCAAGGGGCTGAACGCGTCGATCAAGTACCTGATGCTGCGCCACGCCTTCGAGGAGTGGCGGCTGGTGCGGGTGCAACTGAAGACCGCTGCCAGCAATCTGCGCTCGCAGGGTGCCATCGAGAAACTCGGTGCCCAGCGCGAGGGAGTGCTGCGCAATCATCGCCGCCTGGCGGACGGCCGTCTCGACGACAGCGTGCTCTATAGCATCACCGACCACGACTGGCCGGAGGTGAAGCAACGACTGGAGGCGCTGTTCAGCGCATAGGCCATGGGCGAACAGCGGGAAGACGCGCATTTCTGGCAGGCGGGCCATCTGGAGGGCTTGGAGCTGCTGTCCGCGCGATACATCGACCATCGCTTCGCTCCCCATGTGCATGACGGCTATGTAATCGCCGTGGTCGAGGCGGGTGCCGAGCGCTACCGCTACCGTGGCGCCGACCACCTGGCCGGCGCTGGGAGCCTGGCGTTGATCAATCCGGATGAGGTGCATACCGGCTCCAAGGGGCATGACGAGGGTTGGCGCTATCGGGTGTTCTACCCCGATGTTGCCCTGGTCCGCAGCGCGCTGGACGAGCTCGAGCTGCCACTGGCGGGAATGCCGGCCTTTATCGGCAGCGTGCACCAGGACCCTGACCTGGTGCGGATGTTCACTCATCTGCATCAACTGCTGGAAAGCGATGCCAGTGCCCTGCAGCAACAGACCTCCTGGCGCGAGGCTCTGCTGGCGCTGTTCCGTCGTCATGCCAGGTTGCCAGAGCCCGGTACACCCGGACGCGAACCCCAGGCCGTGCTGCGGGCCAAGAACCTGCTGCGCGAGCGCCTGGCCGAGCCGCCCTCCCTGGAGGAGCTGGCCGCCGAGGTCCGGCTCTCGCCCTTCCATTTCGCTCGAACCTTCCGCCGCGCCACCGGCATGCCGCCGCATGCCTGGCTCAAACAGCAGCGCCTGGACCATGCCCGTGTCTTGCTCAAGGCGGGCTGCGCGCCGGCTGGCGTTGCGGCGCAACTGGGCTTCTCCGACCAGAGTCACCTGACCCGCCAGTTCAAGCAGGCTTATGGCGTAGGCCCCGGCGAATATCGCAACGCCTGCGCAAGATCGTTCAAGACCCATTGATGGCCTGGCGCTAATCTCCCGGGACAAGGAGGCCCCATGTCCCGTACCACTGAGTTCATCCACGGCGCCCGAGACATCGTCCCGATGATCGTTGGCGCCATTCCGTTCGGCATCATCTTCGGCACCCTCGCCGCTGGCGCCGGCCTGTCCGCCTGGCAGACGCTGGGCATGTCGCTGCTAGTGTTCGCCGGTTCGTCCCAATTCATCGCGATTACCCTGCTCAGCGGCGGCGCCGGGGCGGCGGTGGTGCTGTTGACGACCTTCGTGGTCAACCTGCGCCACGCCCTCTACAGCGCCACCCTGCAGCCCTTCGTGCGCCACCTGCCGGCCCGCTGGCGGATGCCGCTGGCCTTCTGGCTGACGGACGAAGCCTTTGCCGTGGTTCAACACCGCTATGCCGAGCAGGACGCGTCGCCGCACAAGCACTGGTACTTCCTGGGGGCAGCCCTGGCCATGTACCTGAACTGGCAGCTCTGCACTTTGGTAGGCGTGCTCTTCGGCCAGGCGGTGCCCAACCTCGCGGCATGGGGGCTGGACTTCGCAATGCTCGCCACCTTCATCGGCATCGTCGTGCCCATGCTGCGCAACAAGCCGCAAGTCGCTGCCGCGCTGGTAGCGGGCGCGGTGGCGCTGGCCTGCCAGGGCCTGCCCTACAAGCTGGGCCTGATGGCCGCCGCCCTCAGTGGCATTGCCGTGGGTGTGGTGCTGGAGCGTCGCTATCGACTCGATCTGATGGGGGAGGGCATCTCATGCAAACCTGGAGCTTGATCCTTGGCATGGCGGCGATCACTTTCGCCATCCGCTACAGCCTGTTCGCCTGGCCAAACCTGAGCTTCCCGCCTCTGGTGCGCCAGGGCCTGCACTACGTGCCGACCGCCGTGCTCACCGCCATCGTGGTGCCGGGCATGCTGATGCCCGACGGCCAGCACTTCCACCTTGCCCTGGACAACGCCTACCTGCTGGCGGGCCTGGGGGCGATATTGATCGCCGCCCTGAGTCGCCACCTGCTGGCGACCATCCTCGGTGGCCTGGTGCTGTTCTTCCTGCTGCGCTGGGCGCTGGGGCAACTGCCGATCTGAATCGCACGTAGGATGCGGGAACGGACCTACCGGCTTCGTGCGCTGGCTTTCGCGGAAATGGCGCAAACATCTTTCTGGTGAATGTGGCTTTCGGCCAGTGTCTTGCTGTCCAATCAGCGACGTGTGCCTTGAGCGCACGAGGCTATTCCACTGCCAACCACCAGGTACCAAGGAAGATGAGCCAACACTCGCAATTCGCCCTGCTGGGCACACGGCGGTTCCTGCCGTTCTTCGTGACCCAGCTGCTCGGCGCCTTCAATGACAACATCTTCAAGCAGTCGCTGATCCTCGCGATCCTCTACAAACTCGCCATTTCCGGCGACAAGAGCGTTTTCACAAACCTCTGCGCGCTGCTGTTCATCCTGCCGTTCTTCCTCTTCTCTGCCCTCGGTGGCCAGTTCGGCGAGAAGTTCGCCAAGGATGCCCTGATCCGCGCCATCAAGCTGGCCGAGGTGGCCATCATGGCGGTGGGCGCCCTGGGGTTTTTCTTCGACAGCTTGCCGCTGCTGTTCCTGGCGCTGTTCGCGATGGGCACCCATTCGGCGCTGTTCGGCCCGGTGAAGTATTCGATCCTGCCGCAGGTGCTGCGAGAGGATGAGCTGGTGGGGGGCAACGCCCTGGTGGAAATGGGCACTTTCCTGGCCATCCTCGCCGGTACCATCAGCGCTGGCCTCATGATGTCCGCCGAGCGCTACGAGCCGATCGTCGCCTGCGCCATCGTCCTTACCGCGAGCCTGGGATACCTGGCCAGCCGCGGAATTCCCCGGGCGGCGGCAGCCCTGCCGGGACTTGCGCTTGACTGGAACATCTTCCGCCAGTCCTGGCAGATCATGCGCCTGGGTCTTGGTCAGCGGCCGTCGGTATCGCGCTCGCTGGTGGGCAACTCCTGGTTCTGGTTCCTTGGTGCCGTTTACCTGACGCAGATTCCGGCCTATTCCAAGGAGTTGCTGCACGGCGACGAGAGCGTCGTGACCCTGATCCTCACCGTGTTCTCGGTGGGCATTGCGCTGGGCTCGATGCTCTGTGAGCGGCTTTCAGGCGGAAAGGTGGAAATCGGTCTGGTGCCCTTCGGCTCCATCGGCCTGACCCTGTTCGGCTTGCTGCTCTGGTGGCATTCCGGCGAGTTCCCGCAGGGCGCCGTCCCCCATGACTGGCTGGCGCTGCTGGGCCACGGCCAGGCCTGGCTGATCCTCGCCGACATCCTCGGCATCGGCCTGTTCGGAGGTTTCTACATCGTGCCGCTATATGCGTTGATCCAGTCGCGTACGGCGGAGAACGAGCGGGCACGGGTGATTGCCGCGAACAACATCCTCAATGCGCTGTTCATGGTGGTCTCGGCCATCGCCTCGATCCTTTTCCTCAGCGTCGCCGGGCTGTCGATCCCGGAGCTGTTCCTAGTGGTGTCGCTGATGAACATCGCGGTGAATAGCTACATCTTCAAGATCGTGCCGGAGTTCACCATGCGCTTCCTGGTCTGGCTGCTCGGCCATTCCATGTACCGCGTGGAGCACAAGGGCCTGGAGGCGATCCCGGAGGAAGGTCCGGCGGTGCTGGTGTGCAATCACGTGTCCTTCGTCGATGCCCTGCTGATCGGCGGGGCGGTGCGGCGGCCGGTGCGCTTTGTCATGTATTACAAGATCTACCAGCTGCCGGTGCTGAATTTCGTTTTCCGCACCGCTGGCACCGTGCCCATCGCTGCGCGGCATGAAGACCTGCTGGTCTACGACGCAGCCTTCAAGCGCATCGCCGAGTACCTGCGCAACGGCGAGGTGGTGTGCATCTTCCCCGAAGGCAAACTGACCTCCGACGGTGAGCTGAATGAGTTCAAGAGCGGCATAGAGCGCATTCTGGAAGAGAACCCGGTGCCGGTGATTCCCATGGCGTTGCAGGGGCTTTGGGGCAGCTTCTTCAGCCGCGACCCGGCCAAGGGTTTGTTCCGGCGTTTCTGGTCACGCATTTGCTTGGTGGCGGGTGCCCCGTTGTCACCGGAGCGGGTCGACCGCCAGACCCTGCAGCTGCAGGTGGCCGAGCTCCGAGGTGATGCCCGGTGAATAGAAAAAGCCGCGCATTGCGCGGCTTTTTCATTTCGGGTGTCAGTGGCTGAGCTTGAGGCCGATCAAGCCACAAACGATCAGCGCGACGCTGAGCAGACGCACCAGCGCCATGGACTCGCCGAACAGGATGACACCGGCGATCACGGTGCCTACTGCGCCGACGCCAGTCCAGATGGCATAGGCCGTGCCCAGGGGCAGTTCTTTCATGGCCAGGCCGAGAAGGCCCAGGCTGACGAGCATCGCGGCAACAGTGAGGGCTGTGGGAAGAGGCTTGCTGAAACCGTCGGTGTACTTCAGGCCGACGGCCCAACCCACCTCGAACAGGCCGGCGAAGAAGAGAATGATCCAGGACATGTGACCTCCAGAGAGACGACAGATTGAGCTGGGGCCGTCCCCGGTGAGCACTCGCAGAGTGGTAAGGTCGTCCTTACGCTGCGCAATATTTTGCACATCCTGGCCGACCGGACAAGTCCGGTCGGCGGAGTGGCTCGGGAATTACTGCTGATCGGCCCGGGAGCCGTCGTCCATGCGCCGATAGATCGCGGCGAGCAGGGAGCCTGAGAGGTTGTGCCAGACACTGAACAGTGCGCTGGGGACCGCCGCCAGGGGCGAGAAGTGTGCACTGGCCAGCGCAGCGCCAAGGCCGGAGTTCTGCATGCCGACTTCGATGGAAAGCGTCTTGCGCTGGGCCAGCGGCAGTCCGAATACACGCCCGGCCAGGTAACCCAGGGTCAGGCCGAGGCCGTTGTGCAGGACCACCACTGCCATGATCAGCAGGCCGGATTCGGCGATCTTCGCCTGGCTGGCGGCCACTACCGCGGCAACGATGGCGACAATGCTGACCACCGATACCAGTGGCAGCACATCGACTGCAACACGCACACGCTCGCCCAGCAGGCGCTGGGCTACCAGGCCGAGGGCGATGGGCAGCAGTACAACCTGCAGGATGGACATGAACAGGGCGCTGAACTGCACCGGCAACCAGGCCGAGGCCAGCAGCCAGATCAGGGCGGGCGTCACCAGGGGGGCGAGGAGGGTGGTCACCGCAGTGATCGCCACCGACAGCGCAACGTCCCCGCGGGAGAACCAGGTCATCACGTTGGAGGCGGTACCGCCCGGGCAGCAACCCACTAGGATGACTCCGACGGCAATCTCCGGCGGTAACTGCAGCAGTTTGCAGAGTAGCCAGGCCAGGCCCGGCATGATGATGAACTGGGCGACCACGCCGATCATCACCCGCATCGGACGCCGCGCCACTTCGCGGAAGTCTTCGGTCTTCAGGGTCAGGCCCATGCCAAACATGATCAGCCCGAGCAGGGGGACGATCCACGAGGTCAACGGCAGGAACCAGGCCGGCAGGTAGAAGGCCAGCACGGCGAACAGCAGAATCCACAGGGCAAATGTGTTGCCGACAAAGCGGCTGAGGGCAGCGAGGACGCGCATGGTCATTCCTTGGCCTTATCGTGGAAGCGCCGGCTCGGGGCCGGCGCTCGGGAGGGTCAGACGCCCTGCGGAATCTCTTCGCCGCCCAGGGCCTCGAAGAGCTGGGGGATGAACTCCACCAGGGTCAGCATCATCAGGGTGAAGCTTGCGTCGAGCTGGCTGAGTGCGTCGTCGCCGCCGTCCTGTTCGGCCTTCTCCTGCAGCAGGTCCTCGAAGCGCAGGCGCTTGATCACCAGTTTGTCGTCGAGGATGAAGGACAGCTTGTCCTGCCAGGCCAGGGACAGCTGGGTGACGAGCTTGCCGGAGGTCAGGTGCAGCTGGATCTCGTCGCTGGTCAGGTCCTGGCGCTTGCAGCGCACCACACCGCCTTCTTCGTCGGTGTCGCGCAGTTCGCACTCGTCCAGTACGTAGAAATCGCTGGCGGCTTCCTGGGTCTTGACCCAAGTGGTGAGCGTGGCGGTGGGGGCGATCTTCACCGAAGCCGGACGCACGGGCAGCGAGCCGATGGCTTCACGCAGGGTGGATAGCAGGTCTTCGGCGCGCTTCGGGCTGGAGGCGTCGACCAGGATCAGGCCCTGGGCCGGGGCTATGGCGGCAAAAGTGGCCGACTTGCGGATGAAGGCACGCGGCAGGAACGTCTGGACGATCTCGTCTTTCAGTTGATCGCGCTCCTTCTTGTAGACCTTGCGCATCTGCTCGGTCTCGATCTGGTCGACCTTTTCTTTCAGCGCATCGCGCACCACGCTGCCGGGGAGAATGCGCTCTTCCTTGCGCGCGGCCACCAGGAGGAAGCCTTCGCTGACATGAACCAGCGGCGCATCCGCGCCTTTGCCGAAGGGCGCCACGAATCCGTAGGTGGTCAGCTCCTGGCTGGCACATGGCCGGGCCGGCTTGGTAGCCAGCGCGGCTTCCAGCGCCTCGGCATCAATATTCAGATCCTGGGTGAGGCGATAGACAAGCAGGTTGCGAAACCACATAGGGGAAAACCTCTGGACACAAAGGGCGCATTATTCTCATCGGGAGGTGTTGGGCTCAACCCTGAGCTAAGCCTTTGGAAGGCCTGAGAATTTTTTTTCAAAAGGGACTTGCCAGGGTCCCGATACCTCTCTAGAATGCGCCCCACTTCGAGAGTGAAGGGTGATTAGCTCAGCCGGGAGAGCATCTGCCTTACAAGCAGAGGGTCGGCGGTTCGATCCCGTCATCACCCACCATCTCGCAGTTACGCGCAGCGGTAGTTCAGTCGGTTAGAATACCGGCCTGTCACGCCGGGGGTCGCGGGTTCGAGTCCCGTCCGCTGCGCCATATTCAAAGCCCTCAGGTGACACCTGGGGGTTTTTCATTTAGTGTGCGGACCCTCGTGGGACGCATCCGGGTGATTAGCTCAGCCGGGAGAGCATCTGCCTTACAAGCAGAGGGTCGGCGGTTCGATCCCGTCATCACCCACCCAAGCAAAGCCCTCAGGTAGCAATGCCTGGGGGCTTTTTCTTTGTCTGGCCGAAAGGTCCTACAGCACTGTCATCATTGCTTACGTGACGCGGCGCAAGACGCTGAACTTATTGCCAAACCCCTGTTCTCATTGCCCATAGCCACTCCTCGCGGCGGCCTGCTAAGCTCGCCGCTCCATCGTATTGCCATCACGGCGACAGACAAGGATTCAGCATGAAACAACATCGGTTGGCGGCCGCTGTGGCCCTGGTGGGCCTGGTTCTCGCGGGCTGCGATTCGCAGACCAGCGTTGAACTCAAGACTCCGGCCCAGAAAGCCTCCTACGGTATCGGCCTGAACATGGGCAAGAGCCTGGCTCAGGAAGGCATGGATGACCTTGATCCCAAGGCCGTTGCGCAAGGTATCGAAGACGCCATCGGCAAAAAGGAGCAGCGCCTGAAGGACGAAGAGCTGGTTGAAGCCTTTGCCTTCCTGCAGAAGCGTGCCGAAGAGCGCATGACTGCGCTGAATGCCGAGAACGCCAAAGCCGGCAAGAAATTCCTCGAAGACAACGGCAAGCGCGAAGGCGTGGTGACCACCGCTTCTGGCCTGCAGTACGAGATCGTGAAGAAGGCCGAAGGTGCGCAGCCCAAAGCCACCGACGTAGTGACCGTTCACTACGAAGGCAAGCTGACCGATGGCACCGTATTCGACAGCTCCGTCCAGCGTGGCAGCCCCATCGACCTGCCGGTCAACGGCGTGATCCCGGGTTGGGTCGAAGGCCTGCAACTGATGCATGTGGGCGAAAAGGTCAAACTCTTTATCCCCAGCGAGCTGGCCTACGGCGAGCAGAGCCCGAGCCCGGCCATTCCGGCCAACTCGGTGCTGGTGTTCGACCTGGAACTAATCAGTATCAAGGATCCGGCCGCCGCCGAGCAGCAGTAAGCGGCAGTTGGTTCCCTGGAAACGCCCCGTCTCGACGGGGCGTTTTCGCTTCCGTCGCCGGTCCCGCTCGAACCGAGAGCCGACCTTTCGGTCACAACGGGAGTGGGGTGGTGGGAAAGTGTTACGGTTATGCACATGACCGGGTAACCATGCCCGTACCGAGTGCGACCTGCGGTCGCATTGCGGACCGCCAGGTCAAATGCTTGATTTTGCTGGTCTTTTGGCGCTGGGTAAAATTTGCCCGATCTGTCGCGGAGCCGCATGATATGGGCGTTTTCCCCTCTCTGTGGAAAACTGTTCACAAGGTTATCCACAGATTTCGTGGATAACCGCGCCAAGCCCTCTAGGCCAAGCTTCTGCCGAGGAGTACCGATGAAAGCACCTTGGAATTTCCAGCGTTACCTGACCCTGGCACAACGTTTCCTGGCCGGTGGGCGATTGCCGTCACTGCTGTTGGCTGCATCCCGCAAGAGCTCGAGCCAGAGCGGTCGTCTTGGCGCGGTGAAAGATGACTTGCGACTGTTACTGTCCCTGGCCAATGCCTGGCTGCGTGGTGAGTACCGGCAGATCAACCCCAAGGCATTCCTCGCGGTGGTGGGGGCATTGCTCTACTTTGTCACGCCTCTCGATGCGCTTCCGGACTGGCTGGTTGGCATGGGCTTCGTCGACGACCTGGCGGTGCTGGCCTGGGTCCTGAAGACCTGGGGTGGCGAGTTGGACGCCTTCCGGGCATGGCGCGAGAAGCAGTCACCGGAAGTGCAGGCGGTCCTGGAGCGATTGCCGGCCCCGGACTCTCAGCGGTCCTGAAGCCCGGCGCGCTGCTGTTCGCCTTGCAGCAGTGATTCGAGTTCGCCGCTGTCCCGCAGGCTCCGCAGCGCAGCATCCAAGTGTTCGGCTGCTACTGGCAGCTGGTTGCCATAGGCGCAATGCAAACGATAGCGCTCCACTACCCAGGGGCTGAACACCAGCGGTACGTCAGGGCGCGCGGCCAATTCATAGGCGAGGGCACGGCGCATGTCGATGACGGCATCCAGCCGCTTGTGGCTCAGCAGGTTCAGGCGAGTGTCCAGGTCGCGCACGTCCTTGCGTTCCACGTCGTGGTTCGCGAAGGCTTCCATCAACGGCATGCTGTAGGCGTAACCCAAGCTGGTGCCCAGCACCTTGCCCTTGAGATCGGTCAGACCGTTGATCGCTGGGCTGTCGCGGTGCTGGAGAAGGACGTCTTCTTCTTCGAACAACGGTGGCGACCAGTGATAGGCCGGAGCGTCGACCATCCACTCGGGGTTGGAATTGCAGATCAGATGGATGCGCCCGTTCTTCAGGGATTCCTCGATGCGTTTGTTCGGTGTTTCGACGAAGCTCACCGAAACAGACAGATCCTTGGCAATACGTTCGCCGAGGCGACGGATGAAGCCGCCGAGCAGGACATGTTCGCTCACCTGAACGTAAGGCATGCCATCAGCCGGGCCGAAGCCCCAGCGCAGCTCTTCGGCCCGCAGCAGGCCGGGCCAGAGGCTGGCGAGTATCCAGAAAACCACATGAAAATGCCGCGTCACGTACCTTCCCCCGCCTGGTGGACGCAGTATAGTTCACCCTCTGCGGGCCCTTGGCCTGATAATATGGCCGCCTGCATGGAGGTGCTGAAGCAGTCGGCACTGCGTTCCACGGGGAGCTTCAATGAGTGTGCAAGTGATCATGCGTGACGGCCAGGCGGAGTACGCAGTACTGCCCTGGGCCGAGTACCAGGCGCTACTGCGCGCCGCCGGCCAGGCCACCACTGAAACGGCCGCCGAGCCTGCCAGGACGGCGATCGGCCAAATGAAGTCGCTGCGCGAAGCCCAGGGACAGAGCCTGGAGCAACTGGCCCGTGCGGTGGGCATCAGCCCCCACTACCTCGGGCTGATCGAGCGCGGCGAGCGTGAGCCTGATGAAGCCATCAAGCGCGGTCTGGCGCGTGCCCTCGGGGTTTCCGGCTGGGAGTCCGGATCTTGAGTCTGCGAATCAGCCGCCAGCACTGGCAAGCCCTGTTGAATGAACTGGAAGACGCACGCCGTCAGCGGCACCTGCTGACTTATCGGGCGTTGATCGAACGTCTGCAATTGCCATCCCCGGCCATGCAGACCCTCACTGCGGCCCTTGAGCATCTGGCTGCCCTCGATGCCCGCGCCGAGCGTCCACTGCGTAGTTCCCTGGTCATCAGCCAGGGTGCCAGCCGCTTGCCGCGCACCGGCTTCTTCGAGTGCGTCGAGCGCCTGGGGCGCTTCGCCGGTCCTCCGGATGGCATCGCAGCGGCCTCCTGGCATGCCTCCGAAGTGGCTCGGGTGTTCGAGTTCAGCTACCCCGAGGAACAGTGATGTTCTGGAAGCTGAGAGCGCGGATTGGCTATCAGGCGGCGCGCTGGCTGATACGCTTTCCGAAACTGGTCGCCCAACCCCGTGCCTGGCAGTGGATGCAGGGCCAGTACGCACGAATGGCTGCCTTGGGCGATGTGCCTGCGCAGAGCTTCTACGGTCACTTGCTGCTGCACCGTGGGCATGGTTTCGGTGCGCGGGAGGAGGGTATTCGCCTACTGCGCCAGGCGGCTCAGGCTGGTGATGGCAAGTCCGCCTACCAACTGGGCGTGCTGAGCCTGGCTGGTGACGCCCGCCAGGCACCGGATGCCGCCGACGCCGCGCGCTGGTGGGGCCTGGCCGCCGATGCCGGCCATCCTCTGGCCGCGCGCAAACTGGCCGATCTCTATCGCGATGGCGGACCGGGCCTCGAGCCGGATTCCGACGCTGCCCAGCGTGCCGCCCGGCGCGCGGGTGAACTTGGCCTCTGACTCGCCGCCGAGCTGAGCCACACCGGCAGCATCCCTGGACCCTTCAAACCGCTTCGATGATGTGCAGGCTGTAGCCGGGCATGGCCTTGGCGTGGCGTTTGGCTTCCGACGCGAGCCCCGCCAGCTGCGAGGCGTCCAGTTGGTTGCAATCCTCGGGTTTGAGGGGCACCACACCGATGGATAGCGACAGCAGGGGAAATTCTTCGCGCTGGCCTTGGCGGTTGTGGGCGACGAAGCACCCCGCCTGCAAGTGGTCGTTGCGGTAGAAACGTCGGCACTGGCCCTGGAAGTCTTCCAGCAAGTAACTGAGTCGGACGCGCCAGTCGTCCGACCCCAGTACCAGCAAGAAGTCATCGCCGCCTATATGGCCGACGAAATCCCGCGCCGGGTCCACCCGTTCGCTCAGGCACTGGGCCAGGCAAAGCAGCACTTCGTCACCCTTGGCGTAACCGTAGAGGTCGTTGAAGGGTTTGAAACTGTCGATGTCCACGTAGCAGATCACCGCTTGGCGGCGTTGCTGCAGCAACCGCGTCAGGCACTGCTGGATGGGTACGTTACCCGGCAGCAAGGTCAGCGGGTTGGCATGTCGGGCCTGCTGGATCTTCAGCTCAGTGATCAGTTTGAGCACATCGATAACTCGTCCCAGCCCCCGATAGCGGCCGTCGAGGATGAGGATGAAGTCTTCTTCGATACGCTGTCTGGCACGGCTGGTGATCAGGCGACTGACCTGTTGCAGGGATTGCCCCATTTCCACTGCGAGGAAATCCGTGCTCATCAGCCGGTTCACGGATTTGCGGGTGAACAGGTCGGTGGCGAAGGGGCGGAGCAAGGCTTCCGAAAGCAGGTGGCGATGGACGATTCCGACCGGTCGCTGATGGGCGTCGAGCACCGCGAGCGAGTTGAGATTGGCCTGGGCACGAAAGGCTTCGAGCACCTCGTGGATGGGGGTCTCCTCGTGCACAGCCGGTTGCTCGTTGAGCAGGGCGGAAAGGTCGCTGCTCTCCTCGTTCATGTTGCCGGTCGATTCCAGCGGTGGCAGCAGGACGCGCGCATCACGAGAGGGATGTTCCTGGGGGCGTCCGAGAAGATAGCCCTGGACCAGGTCGATACCCATTTCCGCGAGCACCGCCAGCTCTTCCGCCAGTTCGATGCCTTCGGCTATGACCTGGGCGCGGGAAGCCTTGGCCATTTTCAGGATGGATTCGACGAACTCGCGCTTCACCGCATCCTGGTGGATGCCGTCGATGAAATGGCGGTCGATCTTCACGTAATCCGGACGCAGCTCGGACCACAGGCGCAGGCTGGAATAGCCCGCGCCCAGGTCGTCCAGGGCGATGGAGAAGCCCATGGCGCGGTAGTGGTGCAGGGCGGTATCGAGCAGGTTGAAGTCTTCGGTCGGCGTCTGCTCGGTGAGTTCGATGACCACCTGACTGGGGGGGATGCCGAAGGCTTGCAGCATTTGCAGGGTACGCCCCGGCTGGTGTGCCGGGTCCAGCAACGACTCCGGGGAAACGTTGAGGAACAGCAGGCCGTCGAGCTTGAGCTCCTTGAAGCGGCGGCAGGCGCTCTTGCGACATGCCATTTCCAGGTCGCTCAGACGCCCTGCGTGGCGCGCCACCGCGAACAGGGTCATTGGCGAGTGCAGCGGGCTGTTGGATGGGCCGCGGGTCAGGGCTTCGTAGCCGATGATGCGCCGTTCAGACAGCGACAGGATTGGCTGGAACAGGCTGTGCAAGTCGCCGTGAGCGAGGATCAGGCCCAGCGCGCTCAACTGCTCGGTGACGGTCATGCTGTTACTCGTGAAAAAGAAAGGGGCCGCGATTGCGGCCCCCGAATTTCACGACAGATATATGACAGCGTTATGACATCATTTCAATGTTTCGCCACGGATGCGTTCAGGCCCAGGTAATCCAACAGGATCTGTCCGGTTTCAGTCAGGTAGGCGTCATCTTCCGGTTTGGTCTTTTCCTCTTCTACCGGCACGGCGTCTTCGTCTTCCGGCTTGAGCTCCTTCAGAAGTTCTTCGCCCTTGGCCTTGCGACGGGTGTTCTCCATCGCCAACTGCTTGGCCTCGATGTCAGTCTGTTCGGCGCGGCGCTTGGTCTCGTTGAGGCTGACCACGGTGTCCTTCATCAGCTTCTGTGCCAGAGCCAGGCGCTCTCGGCTGTAGACGAAGTCCGGATTCTGCGCTGTGCGCGAATCGTGGCGGGCCTTCAGCTCGGCCAGGAACGGCTTGAAGGGGTCCAGCTCGGGCTTGATGGCCGGGCGGATGCTGTCCCAGGGCATGGCTTCGGGCAGGGCGCTTTCACCGATCTGCTTGGTGTCTACCACCGAGGGGTACTCGATGTCCGGCAGCACGCCCTGGTGCTGGGTGCTCTGGCCGGACACGCGGTAGAACTTGGCCAGGGTCAGCTTGAGCTCGCCATGGTTCAACGGCTGGATGGTCTGCACGGTGCCCTTGCCGAAGGTCTGGCCACCGATGATCAGCGCGCGGTGGTAGTCCTGCATGGCGCCGGCGAAGATCTCCGAGGCCGACGCGGACAGGCGGTTGACCAGCACGGCCATCGGGCCGGTGTAGTAAGTGCCGGTATTCTCGTCGGCCAGCACATCGACGCGGCCGTCGCTGTTGCGAACCAGTACGGTCGGCCCCTGGTCGATGAACAGGCCGGTCAGCTCGGTGGCTTCCTGCAGGGAGCCGCCGCCGTTGTTGCGCAGGTCGATGACCACGCCGTCGACTTTCTCCTTCTGCAGCTCGCCGAGGAGTTTCTTCACGTCACGGGTGGTGCTCTTGTACTCGGGATCACCAGCGCGGAAGGCCTTGAAGTCCAGGTAGAAGGCCGGTACCTCGATCACGCCGAGCTTGAACTTGCTGCCTTCATGCTCGAGGTTGATGACGGATTTCTTCGCGGCCTGTTCTTCCAGCTTCACGGCTTCGCGGGTGATGGCGACTACCTTGCTGGTCTGGTCGTTCGGGGCGTTGCTGGCCGGAATCACTTCCAGGCGCACCACGGAGCCTTTCGGGCCGCGGATCAGCTTGACCACCTCGTCCAGGCGCCAGCCGATCACATCGACCATTTCGCCGTTGCCCTGGGCAACGCCAACAATCTTGTCCGCCGGTGCGACCTGCTTGCTCTTCTCGGCAGGCCCCGCCGGTACGAGGCGCACCACCTTCACGTACTCGTTGTCGCTCTGCAACACGGCGCCGATGCCCTCGAGGGACAGGCTCATGTTGATGTCGAAGTTTTCCGCGTTATCCGGGGAGAGGTACTGGGTGTGCGGGTCGTAAGTCTGGGCGAAGGCGTTGATGTAGGCCTGGAATACGTCCTCGCCACGAGTCTGGTCGAGGCGGGAAAGCTGATTCTTGTAGCGTTTGATCAGCAGCTCCTGGATGGCCTTGGGGTCCTTCTTGGCGATCTTCAGGCGCAGTACTTCATCTTTCACGCGCTTGCGCCAGAGGTCATCAAGGGCCGCGCGGTCCTTGGCCCAGGGGGCTTTCTCGCGGTCGGTTTCCAGGTTTTCGTCGACGGTGAAATCGATCTTGTCGACGCCCTTGTCGAGCATCGCAAGGGCGAAGTCCAGGCGTTCCTTCAGGCGGTCAAGGTGGCGCTTGTAGATGACGAAGCCGGGCTCCAAGTCACCGCTTTTCAGCAGGTCGTCGAAGCGCGTGCGCCACTTGTCGAATTCCGCGATATCGGCGGCGGTGAAGTACATTCGCGCCGGGTCGAGGAGCTTGAGGTAGCCCTCGTAGATCTTCACCGAGCGCTCATCGTTGAGCGGCGGCTTGTTGTAGTGGTGGCGCTTGAGCAGCTCCACTACGTTGAGGCTGGCGATCACCTGTTCGCGGTCGGGCTGAATGGCATCCCAACTGTTCGGGGCTGTGGGGGCGGCATGCAGCGGCAGGATGCTGACGCTGAGGGCCAAGGCAAGTGCAGAACTGATCAGGGAGCGCTTCATGCTGATTCGACGTCGGGACAGGTGATAACGCATATTAGGCCGTATTTGAGGGCGCCGGGTTCCATTGGCGCAATGCGAAGGCCCGGCTACTCGCCGGGCCAGGTCCAAGCTCACTATGGAGGCACCGTGAAGGCATTGCAAGGCGTCGAAGGGCGCGTGGAGTGGGGGGAGCGGGCCAGTCCGGCCTGTGACGTGGGGCAAGTGCGGATTCGCGTGGCGGCTGCCGGCCTGAACCGGGCCGACCTGTTGCAGCGCGCCGGGCTTTATCCGCCGCCGCCGGGAGCCAGCGACATTCTTGGCCTGGAAGCCTCCGGAGTGATTGCCGAGGTGGGGTCCGGCAGTGGTGCCTGGCGGGTGGGTGACCGTGTCTGCTGTCTGCTTGCCGGCGGCGGCATGGCCGAGGAAGTGGTGGTGGATGCCCGCCATGTGCTGCCCGTGCCGGAAGGCTTGTCCCTGGCTGAGGCTGCCGCGTTGCCGGAGGTTTACGCCACGGCCTGGCTCAACCTGTTCCAACTGGCCGGCATCAAGCCTGGCGAGAAAGTGCTGCTGCACGCCGGGGCCAGTGGTGTCGGCTCGGCAGCCATCCAGCTGTGCAAGGCCTTCGGCAATCCCTGCTGGGTCAGTGTGGGCTCGGCGGAGCGCCTGGCCTATTGCGAATCCCTCGGTGCCCAAGGCGGCGCGCTGCGCGGCGAGAGTCTGGAAAGCCTGCGTGATTTCGGCCCCTTCGACGTGATTCTCGACCCGGTAGGCGGCAACTACGCCAGTCTCAACCTGGCCCTGGCCGCCACCGACGGGCGCTGGGTGAACATTGGCCTGATGGGCGGGCGCAAGGCCGAGCTGGACATGGCCCTGCTGCTGGGCAAGCGGGTGCAGTTGATCGGCTCTACCCTGCGCAGCCGCGACGAGCAGTTCAAGGCTGACCTCATCAGCGAGTTGCGCCAGCAGGTCTGGCCGCTGTTCGAGGAAGGCCGCCTGCAACCACGCCTGGAAAAAGCCTATTCGGCCAAAGACGCCGAGGCTGCCTTCGAGGCGCTGGCCAGCAACCAGGTGGAAGGAAAGCTGGTGCTCCTGCTCGACGAAAGCCTCGTCTGATGCGGGACTCTCCGGCGCTCCAGGCCACGCGTGGCGGGGTGTCGGGGAGTTGGATTGAAGTAATCAATCGTTCTGATGGGGTCAATCAATATGATCTTTTTGGAATAACCCAATACTCTTCGTCGGGTAAATTTCCTAACCCAACGAGGACGTTGCGATGTCTCTGATCAATACCGAAGTCAAACCCTTCAAAGCCACCGCCTACCATCAGGGCAAGTTCGTCGAACTGACCGAAGCCAGCCTGAAGGGCAAGTGGTCCGTATTCTTCTTCTACCCGGCTGACTTCACCTTCGTTTGCCCGACCGAACTGGGCGACCTGGCCGACAACTACGCCGAGTTCCAGAAACTGGGCGTGGAAATCTACGGTGTGTCCACTGACACCCACTTCACCCACAAGGCCTGGCACGACACCTCCGACACCATCGGCAAGATCCAGTACCCGCTGATTGGCGACCCGACCTGGGTTCTGTCGAAGAACTTCGAAGTTCTGATCGAAGAAGCCGGTCTGGCTGACCGTGGCACCTTCGTGATCGATCCGGAAGGCAAGATTCAGATCGTCGAAGTCAACGCCGGCGGCATCGGCCGTGACGCCCAGGAACTGCTGCGCAAGGTCAAGGCTGCCCAGTACGTGGCTGCCCATCCGGGCGAAGTCTGCCCGGCCAAGTGGAAGGAAGGCGAAGCCACTCTGGCCCCGTCTCTGGATCTGGTAGGCAAGATCTAAAAACGGTCGGGAAGCTGTTGCGCTTGCTCTCGACGCTTCCCACTCCGTTTTACTCCCTGTAAAGGCGTGCGGAGGGCCTTTCGGCAATCCGCTCGTATCACACCCCTCATCCCGTTTCGGGCGGCCGGCGACGGCCGTCGAGGGGTGACTCATGCCCGAAATAAAGGAAATCGCACATGTTGGACGCCAATCTTAAAACCCAGTTGAAGGCCTACCTCGAAAAGGTCACCCAGCCGTTCGAGATCGTCGCGTCCCTCGATGACAGCGACAAATCCCGCGAATTGCTCGGGCTGCTGCAAGACATCGTCGGCCTGACCGACAAGATCACCCTGAAGACCGATGGCAGCGACGCCCGTCGCCCGTCGTTCTCCCTGAATCGCCCCGGTGCCGACATCGCCCTGCGTTTTGCCGGTATCCCCATGGGCCACGAGTTCACTTCGCTGGTGCTGGCCTTGCTGCAAGTGGGTGGTCACCCATCCAAGCTTGCCGCTGATGTGATCGAGCAGATCAAGTCGATCGAAGGCGAGTTCAGCTTCGAAACCTATTTCTCGCTGTCCTGCCAGAACTGCCCCGACGTGGTGCAGGCGCTGAACCTGATGGCCGTGCTCAACCCGAACATTCGCCACGTCGCCATCGACGGCGCGCTGTTCCAGGACGAAGTCGAGCAGCGCCAGATCATGTCCGTGCCGAGCATCTACCTGAACGGCGAGCTGTTCGGCCAGGGCCGCATGGGCGTGGAAGAAATCCTCGCCAAGATCGACACCGGCGCCGCTGCCCGCGATGCCGAGAAGCTCAATGCCAAGGCCGCCTTCGACGTGCTGGTCATCGGCGGTGGTCCGGCTGGCGCATCCGCAGCTATCTATGCCGCACGCAAAGGCATTCGCACTGGCGTCGCTGCCGAGCGCTTCGGTGGCCAGGTGCTGGATACCATGGCCATCGAGAACTTCATCTCCGTGCAGGAGACCGAAGGCCCGAAACTGGCCCGCGCCCTGGAAGAGCACGTCAAGCAATACGACGTCGACATCATGAACCTGCAGCGCGCCTCCGCACTGGTCCCTGCCAAGGTCGAGGGCGAGTTGCATGAAGTACGCTTCGAGAGCGGTGCATCGCTTAAAGCCAAGACCGTGATCCTTTCCACCGGCGCCCGCTGGCGTGAGATGAACGTACCCGGCGAGCAGGAATACCGTGGCCGCGGCGTAGCCTATTGCCCGCACTGCGATGGCCCGCTGTTCAAGGGCAAGCGCGTTGCCGTGATCGGCGGTGGCAACTCCGGCGTCGAGGCCGCCATCGACCTGGCCGGCATCGTCGCCCATGTCACCCTGATCGAGTTCGACGACAAGCTGCGTGCAGACGCGGTGCTGCAGAAAAAGCTGGCCAGCCTGCCCAACGTCAACGTCATCAAGAGCGCGCTGACCACTGAAGTGAAAGGCGATGGCCAGAAGGTCAACGGTCTGGTCTACAAGGACCGCAACACCGATGAACTGCGTACGCTGGAGCTGGAAGGCATCTTCGTGCAGATCGGCCTGCTGCCCAACAGCGAATGGCTGAAGGGTGTGGTGGAGCTTACCCCGCGCGGCGAGATCATCGTCGACGCCAAGGGCCAGACCAACATCCCCGGCGTGTTCGCTGCCGGTGACGTCACCACCGTTCCGTACAAGCAGATCGTGATCGCCGTGGGCGAGGGCGCCAAGGCGTCGCTGGGTGCCTTCGATCACCTGATCCGTACGACCTGATTTACTCAGCGTGGTGTGCTGAAGTGGCGGAGGCCTGCAAGGGCTCTCCGCTTTTTTTATGTCCGCGCGGCTTCCCTGTATCCTTCGCGCTTTCGTTCCTCATGCGGCAGGGCTCATCTCGTGAAACAGCAACTTATCGAATTGATTACGGCCATCAGCTCCGGATGCATGGCCGAGGATGAGATCGAGCGCGTCGCCGACGAAGCCTCACAGGCCTACGCCGATCCGGACGCATTCCTCGCGGCCAATCCCGATATCAACTACGACGAAAGCTTCCCTATCCCATTGGGCGAATGGGTCGTGGTGGGCAGCTTGCCGGACACCGTATTGTTCCAGGCGGATAGCTACGACCAGCTGTTCCAGCAGGTGGTGGACTCCTTCGGCCCCAGCGTCAATTTCGTGCTCAGACCCAAGCAACTGGTGAAGGTGGAGCCCCTCAAGGCCCTCAACCGCATCCAGGTGCAGATGGGCAGCCTGTACCCGGAGAAGGGCGGCTACGTGCTGGTGGACTTCAGCGAACCGCTGGATGACGAACTGCAGTGCGTGCTGGTCTACAAGAATGACCTGGAGAAGGTCATGCAACTGGCCGTGGAGATCGGTATCTACACCGCGCCGGCCTATGAGGCGCTCAAGGCCGCCATGGAAGAGGGCGACGACTGAGTCGCCGCCGACAGGCTCCCCTCTCCCTCTGGGAGAGGGGCCGGGGTGAGGGAGCTTTACCCCGCGCCGTCGTTACAGCGCATACCCGTAAGACTTGATCACTTCCCCGGCCTTCGGCCCCTTCAGGTAATCCACCAGCGCCTTGGCGGCCGGGTTGGCTTCACCTTTCTTCAATATCAACGCGTCCTGCCTGATCGGCTCATGCATTTCGGCGGGAACGATCCAGGCCGAACCGCTGGTGATCTTGCCGTCCTTGTACACCTGGGACAGGGCGACGAAGCCCAGCTCGGCATTGCCACTGGAAACGAACTGCAGCGCCTGGGTGATGTTCTGGCCTTCCACCAACTTGGGCGCCACGGTCTCGGTCAGCCCCAGCTTCTCCAGCACCTGGGTGGCCGCCTGGCCGTACGGTGCGGTCTTTGGGTTGGCGATGGACAGGTGCTTGTACTGGCCGGACTTCAGCACGTCGCCCTTGTCGTCCACATAGCCGTCCCGTGCCGACCAGAGCACCAGGGTGCCGATGGCGTAGGTGAAGCGCGAGCCAGGCACGCTTTCACCTTCCTTCTCCAGCTTGGCCGGGGTGGTGTCATCGGCTGAGAGGAAGACCTCGAAGGGCGCGCCGTTCTTGATCTGGGTATAGAACTGGCCGGTGGCGCCATAGGCAGCGACCAGCTTGTGGCCGGTGTCCTTCTCGAAATCCTTGGCGATGGCCTTTATCGGGGCCGTGAAGTTGGCGGCGACGGCGACCTGGACTTCCCCGGCGAAAGCCGTTGCAAGGCTACAGCAGGTGACCTGGAGAGTTAGGGCACGAGCAAGGAGATGGCGCATGGAGAGGCTCCCGGTTCCGAAGTTACGGCTATCGCTGTGTATGTAGGTATATAGCGGTTGGCGGCATTCTCCGAACGGCTTGACTTGAAAGTCAAGGGGCGACCGGTAGGGGGCTCCTCTCTCTTCTCCAGGGAAAGGAGGAGGGAAGGGCTGCTCAGCGCCAGTCGAGAATCGGCCAGCCCACCTGTTCAGCATGGGAGCGCAGGATCGGGTCGGGGTTGACCGTGTGGGGTCTGGCCACCAGCGAGAGCAGGGGCAGGTCGTTGCGCGAGTCGGAGTAAAAGGCGGCGCCTTCCAGGCTCTCGCCTTGCTCTTTCATCCAGGCATTCAGGCGGGTCACCTTGCCGTCACGGTAGGTGAGCACGCCCCGGGTGTGGCCGCTGTAGCAGCCGTGCTGCTCTTCCAGATCGATGGCCAGGACCTCTTCCACGCCCAGGCGTTCGGCGATGGCGCTGACCAGGAAGTGCGCCGAGGCGGAGATGATCAGGATGCGGTCACCGGCGGCGCGGTGCCGCGCCAGGCAGCGCATGGCATCGGAGTGGATCAGCGGTTCGACCACATCCTCGACGAAGGGCTCGACCACGAAGTCCACTTCTTCGGCGGTGCGCCCCACCAACGGCGACAGGCTGAAGGCCATGTAGTCTTCCATCGCCAACTTGCCTTCGGCGTAGAGCGCCATGAGTTCCTGGTCCTTGCGGATGAAGGACTCCTCGTCGACCCAACCCAGTTCGGCCATGTGTGCACTCCACAGGCTGGCGCAGTCGCCGTCTATCAGGGTGTCGTCGAGGTCGAAGATTGCCAGGGCCATCAGGCCACCTCCCGGATTGCGTGATCGTCTATGCGCAGACCGACGCGTTGGCCTTTGCGGTGCAGATCTTCGGCGGAGCGATTGAGCACGTCCACTACCAACTGAACGCCGCGGGCTTCGACCCGATAGCGCACGACGTTGCCCAGCAGGCTGTGGCTGCGCACTTCGGCCTCGATGCCACCTTCGGCGCTCAGGGCGATGGCCTCCGGGCGTATGGCGATGCGGCCGTTCACCGGGCGCTGCAACAGGCGGCTGGCCGCGTCGGCGTCGAGCAGGTTGTAGTTGCCGATGAAGCCGGCGGCGAAGGCGTCCACCGGCGCGGTGTAGAGGGTTTCCGCATCGCCACTCTGGACGATACGCCCAGCATTCATCAGGAAGATGCGGTCGGAGAGGGTCAGCGCTTCTTCCTGGTCATGGGTGACGAAAATGGTGGTCAGTCCCAGTTCCTGCTGGATGGAGCGGATCTGTTCACGCAGATGCTTGCGGATGCGCGCGTCCAGCGCCGAGAGCGGTTCGTCCAGCAGCAGCAGGCGCGGCCGGGTGACCAGCGAGCGGGCGAGAGCCACGCGCTGGCACTGGCCACCGGAAAGCTGGTGCGGATAACGCGCGGCAAAATCCTGCAACTCCACCATGGCCAGGGCCTCATCCACCCGGCGCTTGCTGTCGGAGCCTTCGACCTTTTGCATACGCAGGCCGAAGGCGACGTTCTGCTGCACGGTCATGTTGGGGAACAGTGCATAGCTCTGGAACACCATGCCGATGCCACGCTTCTGCGGCGATACCGGCACCAGGTCCTGGCCGTCCAGCAGAATCTGCCCGCCGTTGACTTCGGTGAGGCCGGCGATGCAGCGCAGCAGGGTGGACTTGCCGCAGCCCGAAGGGCCGAGCAGGGTGACGAATTCGCCCTTGCCGATCTCGCAGTGGATGTCACTGAAGATGGAGGTCTGGCCATAGCTCTTGTGCAGGCCGCGGATGGAAAGAAAGCTCATGCCTTGTCCTTGTTCAGACGGTTGGCTGCCCAGGTGAACAGCAGCACGAAGAAGAAGTAGGAGATCACCAGGGCGCTGTTGAAGTGGCCGCTGCTGTTGCGCATGTTGTTCAGATACACCTGCAGGGTTTCGTAGCGGGTACCTACCAGCAGGTTGGCGAAGACGAACTCGCCGAAGAGGAAGGAGAACGACAGGAACAGCGACACCATCAGTCCCTTGCGCAGGTTCGGCAGCACCACCAGGAATGCGGCTTTCCAGGTACTGGCGCCGAGCAGTTGGGCGGCGTCCATCAGGTCACGCAGGTTGATTGCCTGCAGGTTGTTGGTGATGGCGCGGTACATGAAGGGCAGGGCGATGGTGAAGAAGCAGCCGATCAGGATCCAGGGCGTGCCCACCATGGCCAGCGGTCCGGATCCGTAGATCTGCAATAGCCCCACGGAGGACACCACCGGCGGCACTGCGAAGGGCAGCAGGATGAGGATGTTCATCAGCCCGTCGAGCTTCGGGAAGTGGTAATGCACCACGAACAGCAGCGGCAGTATCAGCACCACCGACAGCGCCAGCGCGCCGAAGCACACCAGCAGGGACTGGCCGAAGGCGGTGAGGAAACGGGCGTCGCTCCACAGTGCGAAGTACCACTTGAGGGTCAGCCCGTCCGGGAGGATGGTCGCCGACCAACTGGTGGAAACGGAGTAGAGCAGGGTGCCGGCCAGCGGCAGCAGCAGGATCAGGAACAGCAACCAGACCACCACGCGATGGTAGAGGCCGCCGTTGCGGGATTCAGCGCGCGACATGGTAGCTCCTCTTCAGTAGCCACTGGTGCACCACCGTGATCAGTGCCATCAGCCCGACCAGAACCATCGCCAGGGCGCTGGCCAGGTTGGGGTTGAGCGCGATGTCGCCAGCGACCATGGCGGCGATGCGGATGGTCAACACGTTGAAGTTCCCGGTGGTCAGGGCATAGACGGTGGCGTAGGCGCCAAGTGCATTGGCCAGCAGGATGACGAAGGTGCCCAGCAAGGCGGGCGTCAGCACGGGCAGGCCGATGTGTCGCCAGAACTGCCAGGGGCCGGCGCCGAGCAGGGCTGCGGATTCGCGCCAGTCTTCGCGCAGGGCGTCGAAGGCCGGGTAGAGCAGCAAGACGCCCAGGGGAATCTGGAAGTAGGTGTAGAGCACGATCAGCCCGGTCTTGGAGTAGAGGTTGAAATCCTCGATCACGCCGGACTGCTTGAGCAGGATGGTCAGGGCGCCGTTGAAGCCAAGCAGGATGATGAAGGCGAAGGCCAGCGGTACGCCGGCGAAGTTGCTGGTCATGTTGGAGAAGGCCATGACGAAATCGCGCAGCTTCGAATCCACCTTGCGCAGTGAATAGGCGCCGATCACGGCAATGACGATGCCGAACAGGCTCGACCAGAAGGCGATCTGCAGGCTGTGCTTGATGGCCTGCAGGTAGAACTTCGAGCTGAACATCTTGGCGTAGTTGCTAAGGCCCCAGCCTTCCGGCGTGTTCAGGCTGTGGATGGCGACCCAGGCCAGTGGCGCAATCTGGAACAGGATGAAAAATACGGCAAAGGGCAGCAGGCAGAGCAGTGCCAGCCATTTTCCCCGGTTGGTGGCATTCACTTCAGCAGCTCCTGGCAGGCAACCTTGTCGTGGGATGCGCCCAGCAGCTCGCAAACGGTGCCGCACAGTTCGGTCTGCTTCGGCTGCGCCGTGGCGTCCAGGCTGAAGGCATCGCCCAGGACGAACAGCGGGACCTCGCGCTCTTCGGCCAGCAGGCCGTTGTGGGAGCGATCGTTGTTCATGCCGTGGTCGGCGGTCACCAGCACCTGGTAGCCGGCGTCCAGCCAACGTTGCAGGTACTCGGCCAGGAGGATATCGGCGACCCGTGCGCTGTTGCGGTACTGGGGCGAATCCAGGCCGTGCTTGTGGCCCGCGTCATCCACATTCATCGGGTGCACCAGGAGAAAGTCCGGGTTGTGGCGCTGGCGCAGGCTCTCGGCGTCGGCAAACAGGTGCGAGTCCGGATAGTGGTCGGCGTAATAGAAGTGCCCGTGCTGGATCGGCAACTCCGCTGCATCGGTATGACGGTCGCGGGCGGCTTCGAAAGGCGAGCGGTTATAGAGCTCGCTGACCCAGTGATAGGCAGCCGCGGCGGTCTTGAGCCCGGCGGCGCTGGCGTAGTGGAAGATGCTGCGCTCTCGGGAAAGGCGCGATACATCGTTGTGGACGATTCCGCTCTTGATTGGCGGCACGCCGGTGAGGATGCATTCGTAGAGCGGGCGGGACAGTGCCGGCAGCTCGCACTGGAGCTTGTACAGGGCGGCGCGACCGGCTCCGCAGTAGGCCTGCAGGTGGCCCAGCGCATGCCGGGCCACCTCGTAGTTCAGGCCATCCAGCAGGACGAGGATGACTTTGTTCTTCATTCGATTCGCCTCGAAAGTCGCCCAATCGCCCGGAGGCGATCGGGCGGACCCTTACTCCATTTCGATGATCACGTGCTCTTGCCACAGCTGCGGCAGGGCTTTCGAGGTTTCTTCCCAGGCCTTGGCATCCTTGATCGGCTGGACCTTGGCGTACTGCTCGTTGGGCAGCAGCTTGGCCTTCACCTCGGCCGGCAGGGTCAGGTGCTCGGCACGGATCGGACGGGCGTTGCCCTTGGCCAGGTTGATCTGGCCGGCGTCGCTGAGGATGTACTCGCGGGTCAGCTTCGCGGCGTTCGGGTTCTTCGCGTACTTGTTGATGATGGTGGTGTAGCCGGAGATCACCGAGCCATCGGAGGGGATCAGCACTTCGAAGCGGCTGGGGTCGATCTGGTCGCGGTAGGACAGGCCGTTGAAGTCCCAGACGATGCCCACTTCCACCTCGCCCTTCTCCAGGGTCTGGATGGTCGGGTTGGAGAGCGAGAGGCGACCCTGTTTGGCGATCTCGGCGAAGAAGTCCAGGCCAGGCTGGATGTTCTTCTCGTTGCCGCCGTTGGCGATGGAGGCTGCCAGCACGCCATTGACCGCCTGCGCGGCGGCGCTGACGTCACCGATGGCGATCTTGTACTTGCCCTGCTTCAGGTCGGCCCAGGACTTGGGCGCTTCCTTCACCAGTTGCTTGTTGACGATGAAGGCGATGGAGCCGGTATAGGCCAGCATCCAGTGGCCGTCGGCATCCTTGGCCCAGTCCGGAATTTGCGCCCAGGTGCTGGGCTTGTAGGGCTGGGTCACGCCTTGCTGGACGGCGATGGGGCCGAAGGCCGCGCCCACATCGCCGATGTCGGCGGTGGCGTTGTCTTTCTCGGCGGCGAACTTGGCGATTTCCTGGGCCGAGCTCATGTCGGTATCGACGTGCTTCAGGCCATACAGCTTGTTGAGGTCAACCCAGGTGTCCTTCCAGTTGGCCCAGCTGTCGGGCATGCCCACGCTGTTCACCGCGCCTTCCTTGCGAGCGGCTTGTTCGAGACTCTTCAGATCTGCGTCGCTCGCCATCGCCTGGGTTCCCAGGGCGATGGTCGTTCCCATCAGTGAAGCCAGCAACAGGCGTTTCATGTGAAGCTCCTTAGCAGGTTTGGAGGTTGGTCTAGATCAGCAAGACCCAGGCCAAATCTAAAAGCCTTGGATGACGGTTTGATTGCAGGGTTGCCACCCGGTCCGGCAGTGGCAGACGCCTGGAAAGCGTAGACCATGGCTAAGTGACTGATTCGGGAGGCTGTCGCGATTGGCGATGGCATGGCGCATGCAGGTGTGCCTGGCTGTCATCCCACAGTCATCTAGGCTGCCTAGGATGGCCGGCAAACCCGGCCATGACGCACCTCGATGGTGCTGGTCTATTCCAGATTGGAGTTTTTCGATGCGCGATGAGGCGCCCCGCACCCTGACCGCCATCTGCAGTGCGCTGCAGGAGCAGATCGACCACGGCCTGCTGCCCCAGGGCAGCAAGCTGCCGGCCGAGCGCAAGCTGAGCGAGCTGTTCGACACCACACGCATCACCTTGCGTGAAGCGTTGGGGCAGTTGGAGGCCCAGGGGCTGATCTATCGCGAGGAGCGCCGCGGCTGGTTCGTCTCGCCGCCCCGGCTGCTCTACAACCCGCTGGTGCGCAGCCACTTCCACGCCATGGTGGCCGGGCAGGGGCGCACGCCTGCCACCGAGGTGCTGGGGGCGCGATTGATTCCGGCCAGCGTGGAAATCTGCGAGTTGCTGGAGCTGCCGGCGCTGTCCAGCGTCTATCAGATCCGCCGGGTGCGCCGCGTCGATGGGCGTCTGGTGCTCTATGTGGAGCATTACCTGAACCCGGCTTTCTTCCCCGGCATCATCGACTTCGACCTGACCCGCTCGCTGACCGAGCTGTACGACAGCCAGTACGGCATTCGCTACGGCCGGGTGCGATTCGACATGGTGCCCACCGCCCTGCACCCGGAGGCGGCCGCACCGCTGAAGGTGTCACCTGGCAGTCCGGCGCTGAAAATCACCCGTATCAATCGCGACCAGCATGGCCGGCTGATCGATTGTGACCTGGAGTTTTGGCGGCATGACGCGATTCACGTGAGCGTCGAGGTGCCGGAGTAAGGCGCAATGCCTCCCTTGCCCGATTGGGACGGGGTCGAGGGGTGGGGTGGGCTTCAGCCCACGCGGGCATCCGTTGGTGGGCTGAAGCCCGCCCTACAAGGCCGACGAATGCCCGTCAGGCGTAGTTTTCCGGACTCAGCTTGCGCTCGACCAGTTCGATCAGGATGTGCAGCACCTTGATATGCAGCTCTTGCACGCGGTCGGCGAAGTCGCCGCCGGGAGCACAGATGCAGACATCGGCCAGGGCTTCCAGGGCGGAACCGGGCTTGCCGGTCAGGGCCACGACCTTCACGCCCAGGGCGCGGGCCGCTTCGGCTGCCTTGATCACGTTGGGGCTCTTGCCGCTGGTGCTGATGGCGATCAGCACGTCGCCCGCACGGCCGTGGGATTCGACGTAGCGGGAGAAGATGTAGTCGTAGCCGAAGTCATTGGCGACGCAGCTGATATGGCTGGCATCGCTGATGGACACGGCGGCGATGCCGGGCCGGTTCTTGCGGTAGCGGCCGGTCAGCTCCTCGGCGAAGTGCATGGCGTCGCACATGGAGCCGCCGTTACCGCAGGAAAACGCCTTGCCCTTGTTCTCGAAACTCTCGACCAGGAGCTCAGCCGCACGCTCAATGCTTTTCAGCGCTTGCTCGTTGGCGATGAAGTTGTCCAGGGCGGTCCTGGCTTCCTCCAGGCTGTTGCGGATATGGCTGAGCATGCGGGTTTACCTGTTCGGGTGAGTGGTCAGGGCAGGTCGTGGCTGGAGTAGAAGGCGGCCAGCACCTTCACCAGGTGAGCCAGGTCATGGCTGCCGGCCAGTTCGCGAATGGAGTGCATGGCGAAGGTTGGCAGGCCGATGTCCACGGTACGTACGCCGAGCTGGCTGGCGGTGATCGGGCCGATGGTGGACCCGCAACCCATGTCGCTGCGGGTCACGAAGCTCTGCACCGGCACTTCGTTCTCCAGACACAGGTGGCGGAAGAAACCGGCGGTTTCGCTGTTGGTGGCGTAGCGCTGGTTACTGTTGACCTTGATCACCGGGCCGGCGTTGAGTTTCGGGCCGTGGTTACCATCGTGCTTGTCGGCGTAGTTGGGGTGTACGCCGTGGGCGTTGTCGGCGGAAACCAGCAGGGAGCGCTGGATGACGCGGGCGAAGGCGTCGCCTTCCGGCAGCACGCGACGCAGCACCTGTTCCAGCATCGGACCATCGGCGCCGCAGGCTGAGCAGGAGCCGACTTCTTCGTGGTCGGTGCAGACCAGTACGCAGCTTTCGTCAGCCTCGGCGGCCAGCAGGGCCTGCAGGCCGGCGTAGCAGGACAGCAGATTGTCCAGGCGCGCGCCAGCGATGAAGTCGCCGCCCAGGCCGATGACCGCGGCGCTCTGGGTGTCATAGAAGGACAGTTCGTAATCCAGCACCGCGTCGGCGACCACGCCATGTTCCAGGGTCAGTTGCTCGGCCAGCAGGTCGCGGAACTCGCGGGCCTCGCCGGCGGCCAGTTGCGCCAGGATCGGCGGCAGTTCGGTCTGGGCATTGATCGCCCAGCCCTGGTTGGCTTCGCGGTTGAGGTGGATGGCCAGGTTGGGAATCACGGCGATGGGCGCCTGGAAATCCACCAACTGGCTTTCCACCATGCCGGCGGCACGGTAAGTGACGCGGCCCGCCAGGGACAGGTCGCGGTCGAACCAGGGGGCCAGCAAGGCACCGCCGTAGACTTCCACACCCAGTTGCCAGAAGCCGTGCTTGTGCAGCTCGGGGTTCGGCTTGACGCGCAGGCAGGGGCTGTCGGTGTGGGCGCCGACGAGGCGCAGGCCGCCTTCGAGTACCGGGCGCTTGCCCAGCTTGATGGCGATGATGGAGGAGTCGTTGCGGGTGACGTAATAACGGCCACCGCTTTCGATACGCCAGGCCTCGCGTTCATCGAGGCGCACATACCCGGCGGCCTCGAGGCGCTTGGCCAGGCTACGGGTGGCGTGGAAAGGGGTGGGGGAGGCCTTGAGGAAATCGATCAGGCCCTGGTTCAACTCTTCGCGCATTGGGAGACTCCAGACAGCAGTGGCGGGAGTTTATCCCATAGCCCCCGGGGAAATGGAGGGCGACCCGCGGTGAATTTTCGCTAAGACCTTCATAGGCGCTGGCGTTGTGGGATTGCAATGCTGTGCTTATCCCAGCCGTCGGGCCACCACCGAGAACAGGTGCCAGTGCTTGTTGCGGCCCTTGGCGGTGATGCCGTCTTCTTCCTTTTCTTCCAGCATCAGCACGTCCCAGCCAGACAGCAGTTCTTCCAATTGTCGGCGGCGCAGGATGGTGATGCCGTTGTTGGCCCAGTCGTCTCGCTCGCCGAACAGGTGGCCGGCGAAGAGGCCGCCCTCCGGAAGGGAGGAGTAGATGGCCTGCCAGAGAGTGGGAAAGGCGACGGGTGGGCAGAGGGGCAGGGCGAAGCTGGAGTTGACCAGGTTCGCCGATGGCAGCGGCATGGATTCGAAACGGCAGCAGCGGCTTTGCAGTCGCAGGCGTTTTTCCTCGTCCACCTGGGCTTCAAGACGGGCCAGGGCTTCGGGTTCGGCGTCCACCGCCAGCACTTTCCAGCCGCGCCTGAGCAGTTCGAGGGTGTCACGGCCGGCGCCACAGCCCAAGTCGAGGGCGTGGCCGGGTGGCCCGTCCCAGAGCTCCAGGGCAGTCAACAGGGTGACGCGGGCGGGTTGGCCCTCGGTGGCGTTGTAGAACTCGGTGAAGCTCATGATTTGCCCGAATCGCAGCCTTTTTCTTGAGCCTAGGTCAGAACGGCGCCGGGCACTCGAATCTCAGGCGTTCGCCCGTCTGGGGGTGGGTCAGGCAGAGCAGGCTGGCGTGCAGGCACAGGCGATCATGGGCGGCCAGGGCTTCGGGGTTGGCGTAGAGGCGGTCGCCGAGCAACGGATGGCCGATGGAGAGCATGTGCACGCGCAACTGGTGCGAGCGACCGGTGATGGGGGTCAGTTCGACCCGGCTGTAATGGCCGCAGCGCTCGATCACCTGCCAGAAGGTGAGAGCGTGACGGCCCTGCTCGAAGTCCACCACGTGGCGCGGCTTGGTCGGCGGGTCATAGCGCAAGGGCAGCTCGATGCGGCCGCTGTCCAGTTCCGGCTCGCCCCAGCAGAGCGCGGTGTAAGCCTTCTCGGTTTCGCGGTCATGGAACTGGCGGGATAACTCGCGGTGGCTGTCAGCATCGCGGGCCAGCACGATCAGACCGGAAGTTTCCCAGTCCAGGCGGTGGACGATGCGTGCCTCCGGGTAACCGTTCTCCTGCAGGCGGGTGATCAGGCAGTCCTTGTTGTCCTCGGCACGGCCGGGTACGGACAGCAGGAGGGTGGGCTTGTTGACCACCAGCAGGGCGTCGTCCTGGTGGATGAATTCAATCTGGGAAAGCGGCATGGAAATTCCGAAAACGCCGACGGCGGCCGAAGCCGCCGTCATTGCACAACCACTCGATCAACGATCGGGCAGGGTGATGTTCAACTCGAGAATCGAGCAACTGCCCTGATTCTCCAGCAGGACCTGAACCTGCTCCTCGTCGATGTCGACATATTTGCGGATCACGTCCACCAGGTCTTTCTGCAGAGCCGGCAGGTAGTCCGGCTGGCTGCGTTGACCACGTTCGTGGGCAACGATGATTTGGAGTCGTTCCTTAGCGATCGAAGCGCTGTTCTGCTTCTTCCGCTCGCGAAAGAAGTCGAAAATGTTCATTCACGGCCTCCGAACAGGCGTTGTAAGAGTCCTTTCTTCTGCACGTCGAGGAAGCGGTGAGGCAGCTCCTTGCCGAGCAGGCGATCGACGGCATCGCTGTACGCCTGGCCGGCGTCGCTCTGGTCGTCGAGGATGACCGGGATACCCTGGTTGGAGGCCTTGAGCACCGCCTGGGATTCCGGGATGACACCGAGCAGGTTGATGGCGAGGATTTCCTCGACGTCTTCGACGCCGAGCATTTCGCCCTTGGTTACGCGCTCGGGGTTGTAGCGGGTCAGCAACAGGCGCTCCTTGATCGGATCTTCGCCTTTCTCTGCACGACGGGACTTGCTGGCCAGCAGGCCGAGCATGCGGTCGGAGTCGCGCACGGAAGAGACTTCCGGGTTGGTCACGACGATCGCCTCATCGGCGTAGTACATGGCCAGGTGGGCGCCTTTCTCGATACCGGCCGGCGAATCGCAGACCACGTACTCGAAGTTCTTCGCCAGTTCCTCGATGACCTTGCCCACGCCTTCGAGGGTCAGGGCATCCTTGTCGCGAGTCTGGCTGGCGGCCAGGACGTAGAGGTTTTCCAGGCGCTTGTCTTTGATCAGGGCCTGGGTGAGGGACGCTTCGCCATTGATGACGTTGACGAAGTCGTACACCACGCGGCGTTCGCAACCCATGATCAGGTCCAGGTTACGCAGGCCGACGTCGAAGTCGACGATGACAGTCTTGTGACCGCGCAGTGCGAGACCGGTACCGATGGCGGCGCTGGTGGTGGTTTTACCCACTCCACCCTTGCCGGACGTGACAACGAGGATCTTGGCCAAGGTGATTCACCCCAAATGATAAGAAAAGCGGGAAGTTATGAGCTCTTTCGAACCGTCCGTCTTCCCTTTCAGGTCCCTGAAAATTCGCGGCAGTATCCGTTAAAGACGGGTGATGTTCAACACGTCTCCCGACAGGCTGACTTGTACCTGTTGACCCCACAGCGGATCGCGTCGCAGGTCGTCGGAAACCTTGTACTGACCGGCCACTGAGACCAGTTCGGCAGCCAGTTGGCGGCAGAATATCCGCGCCTTGGTATCGCCCTTGATGCCCGCCAGGGCACGGCCGCGCATGGGACCGTAAACATGGATGTTGCCGTCTGCGAGAAGTTCCGCACCGGGGCTGACCGCGGCCAGAACTACCAGGTCGCCGCCTGGAGCATACACCTGCTGGCCACCACGCACCGGAGTCGTGATGATCTTTGTCGGTTGCACCTCGGGTTTGGGCGGCTCGGCGGGCTTTTCGACCTTCTTCTTCGCTTCGGGTTCTACCGGATTGATGGTGCGCTCGCGGGCGCCGGACGGCGGCAGCACTGGAATGTCCAGGGCGTCGGCGGCAGCGATGTGCTCTTCGCGGCTGGCGCGGATGGCCAGGGTGCGCAGGCCGTGACGGCGGCAGATGTCCAGCAGGGTGGGGAGGTCGAGGACGGGTTCGCCGTCGGGCAGCTTGTCCAGCGCCATGACCAGTGGGGTGTTCTGGAAGAAGTTGGGGGCCTGGGCGACTTTCTCGTCCAGTTGCCTGTCGAGGCGTTCGAGGTCGTTGTGTGCCAGTTCCATCACAGTGATGGCGAGCATGCTGCCCTTGAGCTGGAACACGGGTTCTTGGTCGAGAAGGTCGGCTTGGCTCATGGTCTGCCTGCAGTCGTGAATGGCGAGGACTTATAGCGAGATCGTCCGGCGCTAGCAAGCCGGAAGGGGGCGGCGCATTTGGAGTAGAATGCGCGATTTTCTCGCTCAAGCGGATTCAGAGATGGATAGACCTCAATTTCGCCCACAGTTCCTCCACCCGCGCTTTTGGGCGCTGTGGCTGGGCCTAGGCCTGCTGTGGCTGATCACCCTGCTGCCCTACCGGGTGCAACTGGGCATGGGGCGTATTCTGGGCGCGGCGATGCTGCGGGTGGCCGGTTCGCGGCGCAAGATCGCCCGGCGCAACCTGGAACTGTGCTTTCCGGAGCTGTCCAGCAGCGAGCGTGAGCAACTGCTGCGGGAGAACTTCGCTTCCACCGGTATCGCTTTCTTCGAGATGGCCATGAGTTGGTGGTGGCCCAAGCCGCAGCTGGCGAAGTTGTCCCATATAGAGGGCCTGGAACACCTGCAGAAGGCCCAGGCAGAAGGTCAGGGGGTGATTCTCATGGCCCTGCATTTCACGACCCTCGAGATCGGCGCCGCATTGCTTGGCCAGGTGCATACCATCGACGGCATGTACCGCGAGCACAAGAACGCCGTGTTCGACTTCATCCAGCGCCGTGGCCGCGAGCGCCACAACCAGGACGCTTCCGCCATCGAGCGGGAGGACGTGCGCGCCATGCTCAAGGTGCTGCGCGCCGGCCGCGCCATCTGGTATGCGCCGGATCAGGACTACGGCCGCAAGCAGAGCCTGTTCGTGCCGCTGTTCGGCATCGAGGCCGCCACAGTTACCGCAACGACCAAGTTCGCCCGCCTGGGCCGCGCTATCGTGCTGCCCTTCACCCAGCGCCGCCTGGAAGACGGTTCCGGTTACAAGCTGGTGATCCACCCGCCGCTGTCCGACTTCCCTGGAGAAACCGAAGAGGCCGACTGCCTGCGTATCAACCAGTGGGTGGAAGGCGCAGTGCGCGAATGCCCCGAGCAATACCTCTGGGCCCACCGCCGCTTCAAGACCCGGCCGGAAGGCGCCCCCAAGCTTTACTGAAACCTATACTCGGAAAATCCCGCCCGGAGAGCAGTCCATGGATGCCAGCGCCGCCACCAAGAAGCCCGTGACCGGGCTGATTCTTTCCGGCGGTGGTTCGCGGGCGGCTTATCAGGTGGGGGTGCTGGGCGCGATCGCCGACCTGTTGCCAGACGCCGCCTGCAATCCTTTTCCGGTAATCGTCGGTACGTCCGCCGGCGCGGTGAACGCCGTTGGCCTGGCCTGCGGCGCGCTGCATTTCAGCCAGGCCGTTCGCCGCCTCAACGATGTCTGGCAGGCCTTCCGTTGTGGGCAGATCTACCGCAGCGACTGGCCCGGCGTGATCCGCCAGAGCTCGCGTTTCCTCGGCCACAGCCTGCTAGGCCTTGGCCGTGATATCCCCGTGGCGCTGTTGGACAACGCGCCCCTGCGCGAACTGCTGACGAGCGAACTCGACTTCACCGGCATCTCCGCTGCCGTCCGCACCCGCCAGTTGCGCGCCGTGGCCGTGACAGCGTTCGGCTATGAAACCGGACAGGCGGTGACCTTCTACCAAGGGCGCGCGACCATTGATCCCTGGTATCGCCATCGCCGCGTAGGCGTACCAACCCGCCTCAGCGTCGAACACCTGATGGCCAGTGCGGCGATTCCCCTGCTGTTTCCGCCAGTGCGCCTGGGTCGTGAATACTTCGGCGATGGCGCGGTACGCCAGACCGCGCCGATCAGCCCGGCGCTGCACCTGGGCGCCAGTCGGGTGCTGGTGGTGGGGGTAAGTGGCAACCCGCAGGGCATGAACCCCGGCCAGGAAATGGCGCAGCCGCAGGCTGGCCGTCCGCCGACCCTGGCGCAGATCAGCGGACACCTGCTGAACAGCACCTTCATCGACAACCTGGAAAGCGATATCGAACTGCTGGAACGGATCAACCGCATGAGCCAGGCCATGCCGCCTGAGTCGCGGCCACGCAATCTCAGTTCAGAGCACGTTGAAGTGTTGGTGATTTCGCCGAGCCGAGCGATGGATGAGATCGCGGCTCGCCATCGCCGCGAGATGCCGCGCGCCATCCGCACCTTCTTGCGCGGGCCAGGGGCGACCCGGGCGAGTGGGGCCGGGGTACTCAGTTACCTGCTGTTCGAACCCGGCTACTGCAACGAACTGATCGAGCTGGGCTACCAGGACGCCATGGCCAAGCGCACCGAACTGCAGCGTTTCCTGGGCCTGGAGATGGCGCCGGTTCACCCGCAGGTGATTCCGGCGCTCTAACCCCTGCGTCACTGACCGAAGACGCCGTCTCGGTAGTCCCGAAGGGCCTGCTCGATTTCCTCGCGGCTGTTCATCACGAAGGGACCGTACTGGACGATGGGCTCGCCCAGGGGGCGTCCAGCCAGCAGCAGGACCTTCGCCCCAGCGTCGGTGGCGATCTCCAGCGCACCTTTCTCGGAGAGACGCGCCAGGCGCCCTTTGCCAATGGACTGGCCATTGACGTGTACATCCCCCTCGTAGACGTAAAGCAGCACCCGCAGGCCGTCCGCCAGACGTGGTGAAACCCGGCTGTGGGCGGGGAGGTCTAGGTCGAAGATATGCGGTTCGGAATGCGGACGTTGCACGGCGCCCTCTTGGCTGATCTCGCCATCGTCGAAGCGGCCGGCGATCACCCGTGCCTCGACGCCTTCAGCCGCGCGTACCCGCGGAATCTCCACCGGATCGAAGTCGCGGTAGCCAGGGTCGCCCATCTTGTCCTTGCCCGGCAGGTTGAGCCAGATCTGGAAGCCGCGCATCACGCCTTCTTCCTGCTCCGGCATCTCGCTGTGGATGATCCCGCGCGCGGCGGTCATCCATTGCACGCCGCCGTTTTGCAGCAGGCCGCTATTGCCCAGATGGTCTTCATGGCGCATGCGCCCTTCGAGCATGTAGGTGATGGTCTCGAAGCCTCGGTGCGGGTGCGGCGGGAAGCCGGCGACATAGTCGTCCGGGTTGGCCGAGCCAAACTCGTCGAGCATCAGGAAGGGGTCGAAGCGGGGCACGCCCTGCTCGGCAAAGACGCGCGTCAGGTTGACCCCGGCGCCGTCGGATGCCGGTTGACCGGGACGTTGTTCGAGAATCTGGCGATAGCTCATCTGGACCTCCTCAAGGTTGGAATGAGCGCGATCCTACTCCTATAAATTGGATCAATTGTGCGTGATTTTGCTTTGTTTATATCGAATTAGTGGATATTTCTGGCGCTATCTGTGGGGGCGAATTCATTCGCCAACCGGACCGAAGGTTCGGCCTGACGCGGCAAGGGGGCAGCTTCGCCGCCCTGAGTGAATGATTTCACCCCGCCGAGTCAGGCCAGAGGCCTCACTCGGCGATCTGCAGCTTGCGCGACTCGGTGTAGACGTAGCGCAGCTTCTCGTACTCGAAGGGCGTGTTGAGCTGGCCGTAGCGGAATTTGGTGGTGTAGCGCTTGTCCACCATGCGCAACGCAGTGATCTCCGGGTGGTCACTGCTGACTTCCGGCACGTTGAGGAAGTTGATCTGGTAGTCGGCGAGGTAGTCCACCACCAGCCCGCCGGTGTCCCGCAGGTTGGACGGGCCGAGGATCGGCAGCATCAGGTAGGGCCCGTCGGTGACGCCGTAATAGCCCAGGGTCTGGCCGAAGTCCTCAGTCTGCCTGGGCAGCCCGATGCGTGCGGCCGGGTCCCAGAGGCCGGCGACGCCGATGGTGGTGTTCAGCAGCAGGCGCCCGGTGATTTCCATGGAGCGTTGTCCCTTGAGCTGGAGCAGGCTGTTAAGCAGGTTCGGCACATCGCCCAGGTTGCTGAAGAAATTGCTCACGCCGCTGCGCACGAATCCCGGTGTGACGTAGCGATAGCCGCGCACCACGGGCAGGAACACCCATTCGTCGAAGCGATAGTTGAAGTGATAGACCCGCCGGTTCCAGGACTCGTAAGGGTCGTAGACGCTCAGTGCGTTGAGGGTCGAGCGTTCGAACTCGCGCTGATCCAGGCCGGGGTTGAATTTCAGGTCTTTCAGCGGCTGAGTGAAGCCGTCCTGGTCGGGCTCCTGGGCTCGAGCCAGGGGGCTTGCCAGCAGTAGGGCGATCAAGAGTGCTTTCTTAGCCACGGAAGAACTCCAGCATGGCGTCGCCGTTGACGCGGTAGTTGAGGTTGCCGCAGTGCCCGCCATGGGGGTAGACGGTCAAGCGGTCGCCCAGGGTGCGGCGCAGGAAACCCAGGTCGCCGGGGCCGAGGATGAGGTCGTCGGCGTTGTGCATCACGGCAATCTTGCTGTTGTCTTTCAGGTAGTCCTCCAGGGCATAGAGGCTGACCTGGTCGATCAGTTGGGTCAGGCTGCCGCCGTCGTAGCGGGCGCGCCAGTAGGGAATCAGTTGCTCGGTCATGTAGCAGTCGAAATCGCACTGCAGGGCGCGCTTGTAGAAGGGCGTCAGGCTGGTGCCTTCGCTGATGGACAACTGCACCGGAGTGATCAGGCCGCGATGGTTGATCAGGTCCGAGGTGAAGGCGATGTCCGAGGAGGAGAAGCGGAAGGCCGTGCCGATCAGCATCGCCATCTGCTCGTTGGACAGCCGCTGTCTGGATTCCTGGAAGTCGTACAGCAGGGCGTCATTGAGGTCGATGTAGCCCTTCTGCTGGAAGTAGCGGGTCAGCTTGCCCAGCACCACCTGGTAGAAGGTGGTGGTGTCGTCGACGCCCTTCACGCGGGTCTGCACAAGGCGGTCGAGGTTAGTCACCGAGGTATAGAGGTTCACCGGCGGATTGAGCAGCAATACCCGCTTGAAGTTGAAGCTGCGGCGGGTTTCGTCCAGGTGGCTGACGAAGGCCGCCTCAAGGGCGCCGAGGCTGTATCCGGTGAGGTAGAAGTCGGTGATTGGCAGGCTCGGATGTTGGGCACGTACGGCCTGCATCACCCGATAGAGGTCGTCGGCGTCTTCGGCCGAAAGTCCTGGGGTCGCATGACGCGAGGCGGCGACCATGAAGTCGTAGCTGGTGGGCGAGGAGAGTTGCACCACGTGGTAACCAGCGCCGTAGAACAGCTTCTTCAGCGTCTCGGCATGGGTGCTGGCGTAGTGGCCGCCCGTGCCGGCAATGACGAACACCAGCGGGGCTGGGCCCTTTTGCTTGGCGAGGCGGTAGCGCAACTTCTTCACCGACCAGAAATTGTCCGGCAACTCGCTTTCGCGCTCTGGACGCAGCTTCAGGTCATAGTCGGACTGGTCGATGTCATCGTCCGTCGGCACCGCGCTGCGCAGGTCCGGCGGCGTGGTGGCGATGGTCGCCTCGAAAGGGTTGGTGATCGGAAAGCCATAACTGGCTGCATCCAGGTCCGCGGCCAGCACGGGAGCGCAGAGGGTCAGGCTGCCCAGTAGGGCAGCAAGGCGAAGACGGAGCATAGGAAAGGTCCCTGTTCAGATTCTGCGGAGCCCGGATCCCGCGGTTGCGGGCAGGCCCCAGTCACTCCCCCGGGCCTTGCCTGTCAGGGCCGCCGGGTCGCGTTCCTTATAAGCGAACGTCATGAGTGAATACCGAGCCTATGACAACTGCAAGTCCTGTGAGTGCGGGCCGTACGTCAGGCCAGGGTGTGGCAGATTGTTGGAAGGTTCTTGCATAGCGCCATCGCGGGGGTATCCTTGGCGCCGCTTACCCATTCGGAGAGAACCATGTCCAGCCGTTCGTCCCTCATCCTGCTGCTGATTCTGCTGCCGCTCTGGCTGGCCGCCAGCTACGGGGTTCGTTTCGCCCTGATGGAGGACGGCCAGTGGGTCGGCCTGTGCGTCGACGAAGCGCAACGCTGGGAGTGCCAGGTGCGCGCTGGCCTGGGGCTGCTGATCCACTTCCGTGTCATCGCCTGGATCGGGTTCGCTGCCGCCCTGGTGGCTTTCTTCGTACCGGGCCGTGCCGGCTGGGGCCTGGCCTTGCTGGCGCTGCTCTTTGCCCTGCCGGCCCTGGTGCTGTACACCGCCAGCCTCGCGGTTTTCGCCTGTGTCATCGCCGGCCTGCGGCTGGTGCGCCGCCAGGTGGAGTCGGTGCCCGTACCGGCCTGAGGATTCAACAGGTGCAAAGAAGGACGCTTCAAGCGTCCTTTTTTGTTGCCGGTGTCCCGTCCTGAAATCGCACCTACCGCTCCCCGAAGGAGAGCGGTCAGGGTGAGGACGGCTCAGTCGCGAACCCGCAGGCTCCGCCACAAGGCAGCCAGTAGCAGGGTGCTTACGGCGGCCCAACCGATGGCCTGGACGTTACCCAGGGTTTCTTCATAGAGCTGGGGCACGATGCCGGCGCCGATCAGGACCGCCATCAGCGCGATCTCGCGGCGCGGGGCGGCCACTGGGCGGAACAGGTAGACCAGGGCCGGCAGCAGCAGGGCGGCGCTGGGGAAACTGCGGTAGCGGGCATCGAACACCAGGGCCAGCATCAGCACTGCGCCGGCGAAACCGGACGCAGCCAGCCACCAGCCGCCACGGGTTTCCAGCCAGTCGAACAGGCGACTGCGCGCTCCGCCACGGGCGGACAGGGCCAGGGCGCCGTGGGCCAGGACGATCAGATTGAGTCCAACCAGGAAGGCCGCCCACAACCATTCACCGACGAAGCGGCTGGTGACGCGCGCCATTTCGCCCCACAGGCCGATGCAGGCAGCGCCCACGGCCGCCAGCAGCGGTAGCAGCAGGGCGGCGCGGTTGGAGGCAGGGCGACCGGCGAGTGCCAGGGTGGCGAGGAAAATCAGACCGGAAACGCCCAGCCACATCGGCCAGTTGGGCAGGTTGCTGACCGGACCGGCGAGCACGCCTTTGTCCTGGCGGTCGGCATCGAACAGGCCCCAGTAACCGCCGACCGCGCCTTCACTGGCGCGCTTCCAGGGCTGGTCGAAGGCTTCGATCAGGTTGTAGCCCCAACCGTTCTGCTCGGCCATGGCAACGAAGCCACGAATGAACTTGGCTTCGTTGACCCGGCTCGGTACCGCGGTTTCGCGCTGGCGGCCTTCGCTGGGCCAGCCGGTTTCACCGATGAAGATGTCCTTGGGTGCGAAGCGGTTGCCGAACACCTGGCGGATCTCGGCCGCATGGCGCAGGGCCTGGTCGATGCCGGCAGGGTCGTCTTCCCAGTAGGGCAGCAGGTGGATGGTCAGGAAGTCCACTGCCGGAGCGACTTCCGGGTGCTTCAGCCAGAATTCCCAAACGTCTGCGTAGGTCACCGGCTGCTTCACCTGGGCCTTGACCTGCTCGATCAGCTTGGCCAGTTGGGCGCCGGTGACTTCCTTGCGCAGCAGGGTCTCGTTGCCCACGATCACTGACTGCACCACGTCCGGGTTGGCGTTGGCGGCCTTGATCAGGGCCTCGATCTCTTTCTGGGTGTCCAGCGGGTTGCCGTTCACCCAGGCGCCTAGCATCAGCTTCAGGCCGTGTTTGCGGGCCAGCTCCGGAATGGCTTCCAGACCGGTCATCGAGTAGGTGCGCACGCAGTGGAAGCGGGTTGCCAGCAGGGCCAGGTCAGCGTCCATGCGTTCGGGGCGCAGCACGAAGGGCTGATCGAACGGCGACTGGTCCTTGTCGAAGGGGCTGTAGGACGCGCACTGCAGCTTGTGGCTGGGGGTGGCAGCGTCCGGCAGGATCACCGGCTTGCCCAGGCCATACCAGAGGCCTGCGAGGGCCAAGGCGGCGATCAGGAAGGAGAACAGGTAGGGGAGTGCAGGGAAACGGGCGTTCTGACTCATGGCTAAGGGTGCTTGCGTTGGGGGCAAAGCCGCGCATCTTAGCGGATTAGCCCTCATCGCTCCTACGGCCCGCAGTGGAAAATCCGCACAGGGAATGTCCGTTACGCGTGATGGTGCAACCAGGCGTGCTTGGGGATTTCCTGTTTCGGCTTGTCGCCCTTCTCGAAGCGCTTCCAGATCTTCTCGTGGAAGTAGAAACCTACCGAGTTGCACAGTGGCTCGACCGCCGCCACCAGTCCACCAACCGTCAGGCTGCCGGTCAGGGCATAGGCCACGCTGAAGGCAATGCAGAAGTGCATGAGGGTGAAGGTCACGGTCTTGAGCATGGCGCACCTCAGCAATGAGAATGATTATTCAATGTGCTCAGGCTAGACCTGCCAAACGATGGATGGAAATGTTCATCCAGCATGGTTCTGATAGTTTTGTTGTATGGCTTGTGTACGACCTTGGTCGATATTGGTCTCGAGTTACGACTAAGGTCGTCTGTTGTGCTTGTACGACCGTTCTATTGTTGGCTCCACCAGCAACCCGCGCTGTGGAGGACAACAACAATGAACGACAGCACCTACAAGCGGATTCAGGAGAATCCGCGCTTTCAGGAACTGGTTTCCAAGCGAGAGCGCTTCGCCTGGATACTCTCTGCCATCATGCTGGGCCTTTATCTGGCCTTCATTCTCCTGATCGCCTTCGAGCCGCAAGTGCTCGGCACGCGCATCAGCCCTGACTCTCCGGTTACCTGGGGTATCCCGATCGGTGTCGGTCTCATCCTGTCGGCCTTCGTGCTGACCGGCATTTACGTTCGCCGCGCCAATGGCGAGTTCGACCGCCTGAACCATGAGATCCTCAAGGAGGTCCAGTAATGATCGCGCGCATCCTTGCCGTCCTCGGCCTGATGGTCGTGGCGCCCGCCCTCTGGGCTGCCGGTGCCATCGAGGGCGATGTCCAGCGGCAGCCGCTGAACGCCTCGGCCATCGTCATGTTCGTCGCCTTCGTCGGCGCCACCCTGTACATCACCTACTGGGCCTCCAAACGCAGCAAGTCGGCCTCCGACTTCTACACCGCCGGTGGCAGCATCACCGGTTTCCAGAACGGTCTGGCAATCGCCGGTGACTACATGTCGGCGGCGTCTTTCCTGGGTATTTCCGCCCTGGTGTTCACCTCCGGCTACGACGGCCTGATCTACTCCATCGGCTTCCTGGTGGGCTGGCCGGTGATCCTGTTCCTGATCGCCGAACGCCTGCGTAACCTCGGCAAGTACACCTTCGCCGACGTTGCCTCTTATCGTCTGAAGCAGAAGGAAATCCGCACCCTGTCCGCCAGCGGTTCGCTGGTGGTCGTGGCCTTCTACCTGATTGCGCAGATGGTCGGCGCCGGCAAGCTGATCGAGTTGCTGTTCGGCCTCAACTACCACGTGGCCGTGGTCCTGGTGGGCGTGCTGATGGTGCTCTACGTGCTGTTCGGCGGCATGCTGGCCACCACCTGGGTGCAGATCATCAAGGCGGTTCTGCTGCTCTCCGGCGCCTCCTTCATGGCGATCATGGTGCTCAAGCACGTCAACTTCGACATCGCTGCCCTGTTCAGCGAAGCCATCAAGGTACACCCGAAAGGCGAGGCCATCATGAGCCCCGGCGGCCTGGTGAAAGACCCGATCTCCGCCATCTCCCTCGGCCTGGCCCTGATGTTCGGTACCGCCGGCCTGCCGCACATCCTGATGCGCTTCTTCACCGTCAGCGACGCCAAGGAAGCCCGCAAGTCGGTGTTCTACGCCACTGGCTTCATCGGCTACTTCTACATCCTGACCTTCATCATTGGCTTTGGCGCGATCCTGCTGGTCAGCACCAACCCGGCCTTCAAGGACGCCACCGGTGCGCTGCTGGGCGGTAACAACATGGCGGCGGTGCACCTGGCCAACGCCGTGGGCGGCAGCCTGTTCCTCGGCTTCATCTCCGCCGTGGCCTTCGCCACCATCCTGGCGGTGGTTGCCGGCCTGACCCTGGCTGGTGCCTCGGCCGTGTCCCACGACCTCTACGCTTCCGTGTTCAAGAAGGGCAAGGCGAGCGAGAAGGACGAGCTGCGCGTATCGAAGATCACCACCGTGGTCCTGGGCTTCGTGGCCATCGGCCTTGGCATCCTGTTCGAGAAGCAGAACATCGCCTTCATGGTCGGCCTGGCCTTCTCCATCGCCGCCAGCTGCAACTTCCCGGTCCTGATCCTCTCCATGTACTGGAAGAAGCTGACCACCCGTGGCGCGATGATCGGTGGCTGGCTCGGCCTGATCACCGCCGTTGGCCTGATGGTCCTCGGCCCAACCATCTGGGTACAGATCCTCGGCCATGCGACCCCGGTCTACCCCTACGAGTACCCGGCGCTGTTCTCCATCCTGGTTGCCTTCGTCGGTATCTGGTTCTTCTCGATCACCGACAAGTCGACCGCTGCAGACGAGGAGCGTGCGCGCTTCTACCCGCAGTTCGTGCGTTCCCAGACTGGCCTGGGCGCCAGCGGTGCCGTAGCGCACTGATTCAACGTTATCCCTTGCAAGACTTGGGGCAGCCTTCGGGCTGCCCTTTTTGTTGTTCGTGGGGTCTGCTGTGCTCCCTGTCCCACGTGCTGCGCGTGTAAGGTCTGCACGTGATGTTTAGCCTTCGATAGGGGCCATCAGTAACCGCAATCAACCTTTTACAGGGAGCGACAATGGAAACCATGGATTGCAGAAGTCTTGACGAGGTTCGAGCCCAGATCGATTTGCTCGACCGCCGAATAGTCGCCTTGCTCGCCGAACGAGGTGCCTATGTGCGGCAGGCCGCTCGGTACAAGCGTGACCAGGCGGAGGTCGAGGCGCCGCAACGGGTGGCTGCCGTCATTGCTCGGGTCCGGGCGCTGGCAGCGGAGTCAGGGGCCGACGAGCGCGTGGTCGAAGCCGTCTATCGGGCAATGATCTCGGCCTTTATTGAGGCCGAACTCAGCGAGCATTCCCGGCTTCGCCAAGGCAACGGGCAGGTTGCGGGAGGAGGCGGCTAGATCATCCCGAACAGCAACAGCACGACCACGATGACCAGCAGCAGCCCGACCATGCCCGACGGGCTGTAGCCCCAGTTGCGGGAGTAGGGGAAGACCGGCAGTGCGCCGATCAGCAGCAGGATCAGGATGATGAGCAGCAGAAGGGTGATCATGGGGACTCCTCGATGGCGGCATTGACCGTGCTTCTAGTTACCGACTGACCACCTTTCGTGATAGTTCAAGGAAACCGACCCTGTGGATATTTCGCCGTGAGCTACCGGATCGCCGCTGATGCCGTGTTGCTGCTGCACCTGGCCTTCATCCTCTTTGTCATGTTGGGTGGGTTGCTGGTGTTGAAGTGGCCGCGTCTGGCCTGGCTGCACCTGCCAGCGGTGGTCTGGGGCGCCACGGTGGAATTCCTGCATCTGGTCTGCCCGCTCACGCCCCTGGAGAACCGTCTGCGATTGGCTGCGGGAGGGCAGGGCTACAGCGGCGGTTTCATCGAACACTACCTGGTGCCGGTGATCTATCCGGCGGGGCTGACGCCGGGCATCCAGCTCTGGCTCGGGGCTGTCGTGCTGCTGATCAACCTGGTGCCCTACTGCCTGTTGGCGAAGCGCTCGATGATGCGCCGCTAGCGGCGTTTGCCCTCATCATTCAGCAGCGTGATTCAGGGGCAGCGGGATTATGGCCTTCGCTACACTGCGGTTCATCTACCGCACAAGCATAAAAGGCACCTCACCATGCACAACCGCATCATGATCACCGGCGCCGGTTCCGGTCTCGGTCGCGAAATCGCCCTGCGCTGGGCGCGCGAGGGCTGGCAGCTGGCCATGTCCGACGTCAACGAGGCCGGCCTGGCTGAAACCCTCAAGCTGGTCCGCGAGGCTGGCGGCGATGGTTTCACCCAGCGCTGCGACGTCCGCGACTACAGCCAGCTCACCGCGTTCGCCCAGGCCTGCGAAGAGAAGCTCGGTGGCATCGACATCATCGTCAACAACGCTGGCGTTGCCTCGGGTGGCTTCTTCGAGGAGCTGTCCCTGGAGGATTGGGACTGGCAGATCGCGATCAACCTGATGGGGGTGGTCAAGGGCTGCAAGGCCTTCCTGCCACTGCTGCAAAAGAGCAAGGGTCGAATCGTCAACGTCGCTTCCATGGCTGCGCTGATGCAGGGGCCGGCGATGAGCAACTACAACGTCGCCAAGGCCGGCGTGGTGGCCCTGTCGGAAAGCCTGCTGATCGAACTGAAGGAAGAGGGCGTGGGCGTGCATGTGGTGTGCCCGTCCTTCTTCCAGACCAACCTGCTGGACTCCTTCCGTGGCCCGACCCCGGCCATGAAGCAGCAGGTGGGCAAGCTGCTGGAAAGCTCGCCGATCAGCGCGGCCGACATCGCCGACTACATCTTCCAGGAAGTGACCGCCGGCACCTTCATGATCCTGCCTCACGAGCAGGGCCGCATGGCCTGGGCGGTGAAGCAGAAGAACCCGCAGGCGCTCTACGACGAAATGGCCAGCATGGCCGCCAAGATGCGCGCCAAGCACCACGGCAACGCCTGATCGGCTGTCTGACCGGTCAGCTTCAGCACTGTTCGGGGTTGCCCGGCGGCGGATCGGGGGAGTAGGGTTTCTCCCCCGGCCTGACGGCCAACCCGGATGGACCCTCGTGAAACCCTTCTCCCGAGCGCTGCTGATGCTGGCGCTGGTGCTTGCCGCGATCAACCTGCGGCCCGGCATCACCTCACTTGCCCCCCTGATCGAGCGCATTGCCCACGAGCTGGCCCTGAGCCGCAGCCTGATCAGCCTGACGACCGCGCTGCCGGTGCTTTGCATGGGTCTCCTGGCTCCCCTGGCCCCACGCCTGGCGGTGCGATTCGGCCTGGAGCGGGTTATCACCGTCTGCCTCGTGCTGATCGGCCTTGCGCTACTGGCGCGTCTGGGCGGCCATGCCAGTGCCGTGCTGATTGGCAGCGCGGTGGCCATGGGAGCAGGAATCGCCGTTGCCGGCCCCTTGTTGTCCGGCTTCATCAAGCGTCACTTCCACCACCAGATGGGGCGTGTGGTTGCCTGGTATTCCCTGAGCATGACCATTGGCGGTGCCGCCGGAGCCGTTCTGACTCCACCGGTGACCCAACTGCTGGGTGACCAGTGGCACTTCGGTCTGGCCTTCTGGTCCCTGCCGGCGCTGCTGGCGGTGCTGCTCTGGCTGTGCCTGCCCAATCGCGCCGAACCCTCCAGCGAAGCGGAGCAGGGCGGCTTGCCGTGGGGCGAGCCGCGGGCCTGGCTAATTACCGCCTTCTTCGCGCTCCAGGCCGGCCTGTTCTATGCCCTGACCACCTGGTTGGTGGCTCGTTACCACGAGGCCGGTCTCAGCCTGCTGCGCAGCAACAGCCTGTTCAGTTTCTTCATGCTGGTGGGCCTGCCCAGTGCCTTCATCCTGCCCTGGATGGCCCAGCGCTTCGACAACCGCTATCAGCTGCTGCTGGTCTGCGGCCTGATCAGCACAGTCTGCCTGGGCATGATCTGCTTCCAGCCGACCCTGGCTCCGGAAGTCTGGGCGGCGCTGCTGGGCCTGGGGTTGAGCGGTTCCTTCGCCCTATCCCTGGTGCTGCCGCTCTACGAAGCTGACACGCCCCTGGCGGTGAGCCGCTGGACCGCGATGATGCTGTTCGCCGGCTATGGCCTGGGCAGTCTTACGCCGATCCTCGCCGGCCTCGGCCGAGACCTGGCAGGCAACTACCAGGTGCCATTCATGGTGATAACCGGGCTGGCGCTGGTCATGTGTTGGCTCGCCTGGTTGCTGGGTCGCGGCAAGCGTTGAGGACTTCGACGCATTTCCTTTCTCCCGTGGCAGTCCTGTGTTAGAAGGCTGCCACTGTTTTACTGGAGTGCCCGCGTGGAGTCCGAATCCATCGTCTATGGCTGCATTCGCGACTGGCCGTCGCTCGACGATCAGGCGCATCGCCTGCGTCGCGAGACCAACCGCAGTGTGCTGGCGAGCCTGCCCAGTGGCGAGGCCTGGCCCTTTCTCGGCCGCGAAATGTTTTCCTGCTGCGAGCAACCGGGCCAAGGTCTGTTTCGCACGCAAGTGATCCACTTCGGCGCTAGCTATCCGGCGGTGGAGTACGAGTGGAGCCTGTGGGTGAAGGCGTTCGAAGCCCTGCTCAAACAGCTCTACTGGAGCAGCGCCGTGGTCCATCTGGAAACCGAACTCAACGGCATTCACACCTTCCGCTGGGAAAGCGAGCAGGGCTTGCACAGCCCTCAGGAAGACAACCTGCGAGTGCGCTGCGCCTGGGAACGTGAAGGCGGCGTACACGGCTGATCCGTCTACCCACTCGTCCCGCTCTTCAAGGGATTGCCCCATGCTCAACTACCTCTGGTTCTTCCTCGCTGCGCTTTTCGAAATCGGCGGCTGCTACGCCTTCTGGCTCTGGCTGCGGATGGGCAAGAGCGCCTGGTGGGTCGTCCCCGGCCTGCTCAGCCTGACCCTCTTCGCCCTGCTGCTCACCCGCGTGGAAGCCGTCTACGCCGGCCGCGCCTATGCGGCCTATGGCGGCATCTACATCGTCGCCTCGCTGCTCTGGCTCGGCGTGGTGGAGCGCACCCGCCCGCTGGCCAGCGACTGGCTCGGTGCGGCGCTGTGTGTGATGGGCGCCACCATCATCCTGCTGGGGCCGCGCTTCTCGCAGAATTGACGCCGACCCCTGTCGCGCCGAACGGCTATGGCCAGTGAGGTCGCTCCATGGGATCAAGGGCAGGTCGAAACTGCTGGCACCTTGCCGCTTGACCGCTGTCGAACCCGTCATGACGACCCGGAACGCAATCTGCCCTGGCGCGATACCGACCTGCGCATCGAAGGTCCGGTGGTCGCGGACCTGCAAAAACTCTTCATCACCACCTGGGACCGGCAGAAAGGCGGGGCCCTGGTCGCGCGCCACTACTTCCCGCCCCTGGAACGCAAGGGCCGCGAGGTGGTGCGGGCCATCGGCAGTTCACCGGACGAGCCGTACAGCCAGATATACGCCACCCTCATCTCCGCACTGCGTAGCGCACAGAGCGAAATCTGGCTGACCAGCGCCTACTTCGTGCCCGACCCGCAGTTGCTTGGTGTTCTCAAATCCGCCGTGGCCCGTGGCGTCGATGTGCGCCTTGTGGTGCCCAGCAGCACCGATTCCTGGTTGGTTTTCCACGCCGGGCGAGCCTATTACACCGAGTTGCTGGCGGCCGGAGTGCGGCTCTACGAACGCCGTGGCGCGCTGCTCCATGTGAAGGCAGGGGTGATAGATGGCGTCTGGTCCACGGTGGGGGCCACCAACCTCGACTGGCGCAGTTTCCTGCACAACCAGGAGGTCAACGTCGTCGTGCTGGGGGCGGACTTCGGTGCGCGAATGCGCAATGCCTTTCTGGAGGATGTGAAAGGCTCGGACGAACTGACTGTCGAGGCGTGGCAGCGCCGTCCCATCCGCGCCCGACTCAGTGAGCGGATCGGGCGCGCCTGGGAATACTGGCTTTAGGCGGGGGTGTCGAAAGGCGTGGTGGCGACGGTAGGGTGTTGGCTGCGGGCCAGGACCTCGTCCGCCCGGGCTCGATGGTAGGCCGCTTCGTGCAACGCCTGGGCATCGGCCAGGAGCAGGCCCAGGGCGGATGCGAGTCGAGCGGATTCCTGGGGCAGGACGTTGTTGCCGTTGCCGCTCTCCAGGATGCGCAGCAGGTCGCCGAGGGCGGCCATGCGCTGGTTGGCGGCTTCGAACAGGTGGTTCGATGGCGCCTGGACGTTCACGTAGAGAACGTCGCCATAGGGCTGGGAGGAAAGTGAAAGCGGGGTGAAATCGGTAACCGTGCATCCGCATTGCGGCAGATCGCCTGTGGTGCTGATGCATATCTGCGTGGTGTGTAGGCTTTGCATATCCTTGCTTCCTCGCTTACCAGAGAAGCCGCACCTTACCGTCACGACACGGTAGGGCGGCGGGCCGTGCAGGGGTCGCAAACCGGTTACGCGAGGAAAACCCGGCAAGGCCGAAGCCTTCCCTGCACGGCCCACCATGTAGCAATTGCGTAACAGGTGGGTCGTGTCCTGCGTGAAGTTCGGGTTGCGACTCCCGATCGCGGTTCCAACCGCAACGGTCAGGGACTCTAGCGAGCGGCGTTGTAGGCGCTCAAGGTTGAAGGTTTGTACGAAATGTCTCGCCGGTGCGAGGGAATTTATAAGCAGAGACAGTCGATTCGCGCATCGGAGAGTACGCCGCACGTGTCGAGGCAGAAGTCTCGATCTAGAGCGGTTGATGCGTTTTTCGCGGAATTTGCCGACGAAATGCAGGGTGAATTCGCGCCTACTGTCATCATTTCATCACAGGGCATCTACACTCTGGCTTCAGAGTCTATTGGTGCTCTGTGCTTTGTTTGGGTCGCCCCGTGGCGGCCTTTTTTGTGCCTGCAGTTTTTTCGCCCCCCCTGTCAGGGTGGATCGATCGCCACTTGGACGCTTCCCCACAGCGGGTTGAGTCCCTGCGAGGGCGCGGGCGCTACTCCTCCAGCCACTCCTTGGGCACATCCAGCTTGAGCATCAGCTGACAGAGTTGGCTGTCGGGGTCGTAGGCGATCACCGCCTCACCTTTCTGCAGGGCGCGGCGGACGCGCTCCACGCGGGTTTCCAGTGGGGTGTCGTCGCCGTTGTCGGTGCCTTCGCGAGTCACGAAGTCCTCGATCAGGCGGGTCAGGGTATCGGCTTCGAGCAGGTCAAAGGGAATGAGCATCGGGAGATCTCCAGCGGGGGCGAAATGCTAACGCCCCCGCGCCATGCCGTCACCCGTCCACGCTCTGGCGCAGGATAAAGCGCTCCAGCGTGGCGAACAGCAGGGCGCTGTCCAGGGGCTTGCCGAGGAAGTCGTCCATGCCGGCGTCGGCGCCAGCCTGGCGATGTTCTTCGAGGATATGCGCAGTCAGTGCAACGATCGGCACCGGTGGCCAGTTGCGGTTGCGTTCGAGCCGACGAATCTGCCGGGTGGCCTCGAAGCCGTCCATTTCCGGCATCTCGCAGTCCATCAGAATCAGTTGGATGCCCTCCGGGTCGCGCTGATACTCGTCCACCGCCGCTACGCCATTGGTCACGGTACGTACCAGATAGCCGCGCTTCTTGAGGAAGCCCTGGACCACCATCTGGTTCACCGGGTTGTCTTCAGCCACCAGGATGCAGGGGGTGGCGCTCACCCGGCGGCGCTCTTCCTGTTGCTGGGTGCGCTCTTCCAGGCGCCGCTCACGGTAGAGCTCCTGCAGGGTGTCGCGCAGCTGCGCCAGGGTTAGCGGCCGGGCCAGGGCACGCAGGCGCAGGCCAGCGCCTGCGGGGAGCTGCTGGCTGTGTTCCGGCGAGCAGATCAGCAACACGCGCTGGCCGTGCTCCAGGTGCGGGCGCAGCTTGTCTACCCAGCGTTCCGGATCCCCTGGCCAGGGTGCCTGCAACACCAGCAAGGGCGGTACGGCGAAGTCTTCCAGCTGGTCGATCAGTCTGGCCGGGTCCTGGCATCGTTCGCAGCGCATACCCCAGCGGCCGAGCAGGCGACTCAGGGCGTCCAGGCCAAGGGCGTCCTGGCAGGCGAGCAGAGCCGTGCGGCCGTCCAGCAGCTGGTTCATCTCGTCGCTATCGAACTCGCCGGGCTGCAGGGGAACATCGAAGCTGAAGCGGGTGCCCTGGTTGAGGGTGCTCTGCACTTCGATGCGCCCACCCATCATTTCCACCAGCTCTTTGCTGATCGCCAGGCCCAGGCCGCTGCCACCGTAACGGCGCGTGGTGCTGGAGTCACCCTGGGCGAAGGAATCGAACAGCTGGGCCAACGCTTCGGGCCGGATGCCGATGCCGCTGTCAATGACGCTGAACACCAGGTGCGCCTTGCCCTCGGAGGTGCGGCGCAGACTGAGGTTGAGTGCCACATGGCCCTCGGCCGTGAACTTGAGGGCATTGCCCAGCAGGTTCATCAGCACCTGCTTGAGCCGCGTCGGGTCACCCAGGATGCGTCGAGGCACCCCGGTGTCCAGGCTGAGGTGCAGGCCCAGGCGCTTGTCCATGGCCTGCGCGGTGAACAGGCCGAGCGTGTCCGAGGCCAGGTCTTCCAGGTCGAACTCGATATTTTCCAGTTCCAGCTTGCCCGACTCGATTCGGGCGAAGTCGAGGATGTCGTTGATCACCGTCATCAACGCGGTACCCGAGCTGGAGATGGTGTCGACGTAGAAGCGCTGGCTGCGGTCCAGCGGGGTTTCCTTGAGCAGTTGCAGCATGCCCAGCACGCCATTGAGCGGGGTGCGGATCTCGTGACTCATCGTGGCCAGGAAGCGGCTCTTGGCCTGGTTCTCGAAATGCGCTTGTTCGGCGGCCTGGCGTGAGCGGAAGCCTTCTTCCTTGAGGGTGTTGATGCGGTCAGCCAGGCCGATGGAGAGGGTGATCAGCTCGATGGTGACGCCGATCTTCACCACGGTGGCGCCGAACAGCCCCAGTACCTCGACGCCCAGCGAACCGGTGGTGACCTGGATGAACGCGAACAGCAGCACACCCCAGGCCAGGGTGTAGTAGGAGCCGTAGCGCAAACCCTTGCGCCAGACGTAGATGCCGGTGAGAAGGAGGAAGGCGGAGATTGCCAAGACCGTGAGGCTGGCGAGGATGTTCCAGTTCTGCAGGCCGATCAGCGGGAAGCTGAGCACCGCCACCAGGGTCGCTGCCATCAATCCACGCAGCACCTGGTCCAGGCGTGGGAAGTGCAGTCTGGTGTGGAGGAAGTGGCGGCTGAACTGCACTGCAGTCAGGCAATGCAGGTACATGAAGATGTAGATCGCCACCGACTGCAGCCCCACGTGGTCCGGCAGCAGCTTGAACAGCATGCCGTCGAAGCAGGCGGCGAGCAGGCCCACGTTGAGGTTGTAGGCCAGGTACCAGAGGTAGGCCGGTTCGCGCAGCGACAGATAGAGGAACAGGTTGTAGAAAAACATGGCGAACAGCACGCCATAGAAGGCGCCGTTGAACCCCATGAGGTTCTCCTGGGCGGCGGCGCTGGCGTCAAAGGTGCTGAACACCAGTGGCACAAACAGCGTGCTGGTGCTTTCCACCCGCAGGATCAGCGTGCTCTGGCCCGGCTCGACGCAAAGGGGGAACCAGAAGTTGCGCACCTGTACCGGGCGCTGGGAGAACGCGAACCGGTCTCCGGATTCCTGGGCCTGCACGCGACCGTCAGCGGCGATGTAGTAGAGGCGAATGTCGTCCAGCAGCGGATAGTTGGCTTCCAGGTAGCCATCCAGGGCGTGGGCGCGCTGGTTGTCCAAGTGCACCTTGAACCACCAGACCGAACGGTTCTTGCCGAGGTTCGCTTGTTCCCCTGGCAGCTTCTGGAATGCCGGATCGGGGAGCTTGCGCACCTGTTCGAGGTCGAGTTCGCCCTTGGGGTCTTCCAGGTATTCGACCCAATGGCCGAGGGGAAGGCGTAGTTGATCCCGGTCGAGCGGCACTGCCTCCTGGGCGAAGGCGGGCCGGCAGATCCAGAGCAGAAGAAAGACCAGACCGAGTGCGACAGTTTTCACACAGCCTGAAAGGTGAAGCATGGGTGACCACCCGTGTTGTTATGCGTCCCTGGGTGGCACTTTGCTCCTAGAGGGCTCGCCCTTCAAGGGCTGCCGTCACCCTTTCCCACAAGACTTTCCACGGTCGGGACGCGCGTCTCGCTCTCCATCTGTGCGTCATGCTCCAGCTGGTGGCTGAAGGGCTCCAGGGACTGCTGGCTGTTCACGGCGTCGCTGGCGAAGACCGGAGGGCTCATCAGGTATGCGCCGAGCAGGCGGGTCAGGGCCTCCAGGCTGTCGATATGGGTGCGTTCATAGCCATGGGTGGCATCGCACCCGAAGGCCACGAGTGCGGTGCGGATGTCATGGCCGGCGGTGACTGCCGACTGGGCGTCGCTGTGGTAGTAGCGGAACAGGTCGCGGCGCAGCGGAATGGACTGGGCCTCCGCCAGGCGCAGCAGATGCCGTGAGAGGTGGAAGTCGTAGGGGCCGCCGGAGTCCTGCAGGGCAACGGTCACCGCATGCTCGCTGGAGTGCTGGCCGGGGGCGACCGGGGCAATGTCGATGCCGACGAACTCGCTGACATCCCAGGGCAGTGCGGCAGCCGATCCGGAGCCGATTTCCTCGGTGATGGTGAACAGCGGGTGACAATCGATGGGGGGCACCAGGCGCGCCTCGGTGATGCCTTTGAGCGCAGTGAGCAGGGCGGCCACCCCGGCCTTGTCGTCGAGATGCCGCGCGCTGATATGCCCGCTCTCGGTGAACTCCGGCAGGGGGTCGAAGGCGACGAAGTCGCCCACTGAAACGCCAAGGGTTTCGCAGTCGGCCCGGGTTGTGCTGTAGGCATCCAGGCGCAGCTCCACGTGGTCCCAACTGATGGGCAGGCTATCCACCTGGGTATTGAAGGCGTGCCCGGAGGCCAGCAGCGGCAGCACGCTGCCGCGCAGGACCCGGCCGTCACCGAACAGGCTGACGCGGCTGCCCTCGGCGAAGCGACTGGACCAGCAACCTACGGGGGCCAGGCCCAGGCGGCCGTTGTCCTTCACCTCACGGACGATGGCGCCGATGGTGTCCAGGTGCGCTGAAACCGCGCGGTCGGGGCTGCTCTGCCGGCCCTTGACCGTGGCGCGGATGGTGCCGCGCCGGGTCAACTCGTAGGGAATGCCGATCTCGTCCAGCCGCTCGGCGACGTAGCGCACGATGGTGTCGGTAAAACCGGTGGGGCTGGGAATGGCGAGCATCTCCAGCAGCACCTTCTGCAGGTAGGCGAGGTCGGGTTCGGGACGTGTCTGGCTCATGGCTGCTCCTCGGAATGCGGCACGGTGCTGGACGCCGCGATTGCCGCCGGCTTAGTCCCGCAGAATGGATGGAGCCTCGCGATGCCTGTCGGTGGCTCGTGGTGATGGGTATCGCTCTGCTCCACCCGTCCTACGAAGGCAGGTCAGGGCGTGCGGCTCAACGGAAATAGCAGGTCGATAAAACGCTCCGCCGTCGGTTGCGGCTGGTGGTTGGCCAGGCCGACCCGCTCATTGGCTTCGATCAGTACGTAGTCCGGCTGGTCGGCGGCGGGTACCAGCAGGTCCAGGCCCACCACCGGGATTTCCAGGGTGCGCGCGGCGAGGATGGAGGCTTCTGCCAGGGCCGGGTGCAGGGTCGCGGTAACGTCTTCCAGGGTGCCGCCGGTGTGCAGGTTGGCGGTGCGCCGCACGGCCAGACGGGTGCCGGCGGGCAGCACGTCGTCATAGCCAACGCCCGCGGCGCGCAGGGTGCGTTCGGTTTCCCCGTCGAGGGGGATGCGGCTTTCGCCCTGGGTGGCCGCCTGGCGGCGGCGGCTCTGGCGTTCGATCAGCTGGCGCAAGGTCCGCTGGCCATCGCCCATCACCTCGGCCGGGCGGCGGATGGCGGCGGCGACCACTTCGTAGTTGATCACCACCACCCGCAGGTCGAAGCCCGTGTGACAGCTCTCCAGCAACACCCGGCTGTCGAAGTGCTCGGCGTTGGCGATGGCGGTCTTCACCTCGTCCAGGTTGCGCAGGTCCACCGCCACGCCCTGGCCCTGCTCGCCATTCACCGGTTTGACGACCAGGCTGCCGTGCTCGGCGAGGAAGGCGGTATTCTCCGCGTCGCTGCCGGCCAGGCGCTGGGCCGGCTGGCGAATGCCCACCCGGGCGAGGGCGCGGTGGGTCAGGTGCTTGTCCTGGCAGAGGGTCATGCTCACCGCGCTGGTGAGGTCGCTCAGGGACTCCCGGCAACGGATGCGCCGGCCGCCCTGGCTGAGGCTGAACAGCCCGCCCTCGGCGTCATCCACCTGCACTTCGATGCCACGGCGCAGGGCCTCGTCAACGATGATGCGGGCGTAGGGGTTGAGTTGCTCTTCGGGGCCGGGGCCGATGTACAGCGTGTGGTTGATGCTGTTCTTGCGCTTGACCGCGAAGGTGGCCAGGTCCCGGAAACCCAGCTTGGCGTAGAGCGCCTTGGCCTGGCGGTTGTCGTGCAGCACCGAGAGGTCGAGGTAATTGAGTCCACGGCCCATGAAGTGCTCGATCAGGTGGCGAACCAGCGCTTCGCCGACGCCGGGACGGCTGCATTGCGGGTCCACCGCCAGGCACCAGAGGCTGGAGCCGCCTTCCGGGTCGTCGAACGCCTTGAAATGGTTGAGGCCCATGACAGCACCGATCACCTGGCTGTCGTCTTCGTCCTCGGCCAGCCAGTAGACCGGCCCGCCCAGATGGCGTGGGGTAATGGCGTCCTGATCCACCGGCAGCATGCCGCGGCAGCGGTAGAGCTGGTTGACCGCCTGCCAGTCGGCGTCGCCCAGGGCACGACGGATGCGGAAGCCGCGAAAGGCCCGGCGTGCCGGACGGTAGTCGGGGAACCAGAGACGCAAGGTGTCGGACGGGTCGAGGAAGAGATGCTGCGGCGCCTGGGCCAGCACCTGCTGGGGCGCGGCGACATAGAGGGCGATATCGCGCTCGCCGGGCTGTTCGTCCAGTAGTTCGCGGGCGAGGCTCGCCGGATCGGGAAACGTGTGGCCGAGCAGCAGGCGGCCCCAGCCACAGTGGAGTATTTGCGGCGCGTCGTGGGGCTCCCGGTGGCCTTCGGCGAGGCGTGCCTGCAGGCGCTGATAGGACGGCGTCTGGCCACGCAACAGGCGCTGACTGTGCAGGGTGTGGGTTTTCATCGATTCAGAGTCCCTGTTGGTTGAGCCAGAGGTTGAGCGCGGCCATTTGCCAGAGCTTCGAGCCCCTTAGCGGGGTGATGTCCTCCGACGGGCTGGCGAGCAGGCGTTCGAGCATGGCCGGTTGGAACAGCCCGCGATCCTGGCTCGGGTCCAGCAGCAGTTCGCGCACCCACTCGCGGGTGCGGCCTTCCAGGTGTTTGAGGCCGGGGACCGGGAAATAGCCTTTGGGTCGGTCGATCACCGCCTGGGGAATGACCTGGCGCGCGGCGGCCTTGAGCACCGCCTTGCCGCCGTCGCCCAGCTTGAAGCGCGACGGGATGCGCGCCGACAACTCGGCCACCCGGTAGTCGAGGAACGGCACCCGTGCTTCCAGGCCCCAGGCCATGGTCATGTTGTCCACCCGCTTCACCGGGTCGTCCACCAGCATCACCGTGCTGTCCAGGCGCAGGGCCTTGTCCACCGGGTCGAGTGCGCCGGGCCTCTCGAAGTGCTGGCGCACGAAGTCCCCGGCCAGGTCGGGAGTGAGCCAGGTCGGCTGCACTGTGGCCTGGTACTCGGTGTGGGGGCGGTCGAAGAAGGCGGCGCGGTAGTTGTTGAATGGGTCGCAGGTATCGGCCAATGGCGGGTACCAGTGGTAGCCCCCGAACAGCTCGTCGGCGCCCTGGCCGCTCTGTACAACTTTGCAATGCTTCGAGACTTCGCGGGCCAGCAGGTAGAAGGCAATGCAGTCGTGACTGACCATCGGCTCGCTCATGGCGGAGAAGGCGGCGGGGAGCTGCTCCAGCACTTCGTGCTCGTCGATGCGCAACTGCTGGTGGCGGGTGCCGTAGTGGCGGGCGATCAGGTCGGAGTACTCGAATTCGTCCCCCCGTTCGCCGCCGGCATCCTGGAAGCCGATGGAGAAGGTGGCCAGTTGTTCGACGCCGGCTTCGGCCAGCAGGCCCACCAGCAGGCTGGAATCCACCCCGCCGGAGAGCAGCACGCCCACTTCGCGGGCGGCGCGCTGGCGGATCGATACGGCGTCGCGCAGGCTGCCGAGCAAGCGGTCGCGCCAGTCCTCGAAGCCGAGGCCCTGTTCGTCCTCGCGCGGGCCGTACTCCAGCTCCCACCAGGTACCCTGGCTGCAATTGCCGTCGGCGTCGATCTGCATCCAACTGGCCGGCGGCAGCTTTTCCACACCCTTGACCAGGGTGCGCGGCGCCGGCACCACGGAATGGAAGTTGAGGTAGAAGTTCAGCGCTTCCGGGTCCAGCGCGGCGTCCAGATCCCCGCCCTGCAACAGGGCCGGCAGGCTGGAGGCGAAGCGCAGGCGCTGGTCGGTGCGCGACAGGTACAGCGGCTTGATGCCGAGGCGGTCGCGAGCGAGGAACAGGCGCTGGCTGTCGCGATCCCAGATGGCCAGGGCGAACATGCCGTTGAGCCTGGGCAGCATGTCCTTGCCCCAGGCGTGCCAGGCCTTGAGCAGCACCTCGGTGTCACCGTCGGAATGGAAGTGGTAGCCGAGGGCGAGCAGCTCCTTGCGCAGCTCGGGGTAGTTGTAGATGGCGCCGTTGAACACCATGGCCAGGCCCAGTTCGGGGTCCAGCATGGGCTGCCCGGAGGCGTCGGCCAGGTCCATGATCTTCAGCCGTCGATGGCCCAGGGCGATCGGTCCCTGGCTGTGCAGGCCCCACGCGTCGGGGCCGCGGGGTGCCAGGTGGTGGGTGATTCTATCGAGGGCGGCCAGGTCGGCCGGTTGTTTGTCGAAGCGAAGTTCTCCAGAAATGCCGCACATAAGTCCTTACCGGTGTTGCCGTTGGGGAGTTCGTGCCCGAAGGCACTAAAGGGTCCGACCCCTGTGTGCTTTCTGGAGTTTTATATCGATTGGTTATAACTGGGTTGGGCTTCAGCCCAATAGCCGTTGGGCTGCCAGGGAGAGGCTCACCGCTACCAGCATCAGGGCGAATAGTCGCTGCAGGGTAGCGCCCCGCAGGCGCGTGGCCAGTAGGTTGCCGCAGAGCACACCGATGGCGCCGCCGGCCGCCAGGCCGCCGAGCAGGGCCATGGGCGGCTGCGCACCGGTCAGGTAAAGGAGGAAACCGCCGCCGGAAACCAGCGCGATCACCGCCATCGAGGTGGCGGTGGCAGCCAGCATCGACAGCGGGGTGAACCACAGCAGTGCCGGCACCACGAGGAAGCCACCCCCCACGCCCATGACTCCGGAGAGCAACCCGACCCCCACGCCGATGGCCACCAAGGGCGCGCTGCGCAGCGGACCGGGGTTGCCCGGAGGCAGGCCGGCACCCCGCCACATGCGCCAGGCGGACCAGAGCACCAGCAGGCAGAAGCCGAGGATCAGCGCGAACTCGGGGATGAAACGTCCCAACCACTGGCCGACGGCGTTGCCGGGTAAACCGCTGATGGCCAGCAGCAGCACCGGGCGCCAGGCCACCAGGCCCTGGAAGGTTCGGGGAATGGCGCCGATGGCGGCGGACAGGGCCACGGCGCCCAGGCTCACGCCGATAGCGTCGCGCAGCGGCAGGTGCAGGCTGAGTAGCAGGGGCAGGGCTACCAGAGAACCGCCGGCACCGGTCAGGCCGAGCAGAAGGCCAAGGATGGCGCCGATGGCCAGGGCTTCGAGAAGGAGAAGGTCCATGATCAGGCGTTCTGGCCGCGGATCAGGCGGCGCAAGGCGAAGCGGTTGGGGTGGCAGGCCTCGGCTACGGCGCGGGGGACGGGTAGTGGTTCGTCGTCGAGCCAGGCGGCCAGCAACTCGCCGGACAGCGGCGCGGTAATCAGCCCGCGCGAGCCATGAGCGCTGTTCACATAGAGACCGTCGAACCAGGGCGCCGGTGTCTCCGGCACCTGGCGCGCGTCCTTGGCCAGCACCGCATAGGTGTCAGCGAAGGCTTCGGCATCCGCCAGCGGGCCGACGATGGGCAGGTAGTCCGGCGTGGTGCAGCGGAAGGCGGCACGACCTTCGAGACGGTCGGGTTCCAGTTCGGTGACATGCAGGCGGCGGCCGAGGTCGGGGGAAATCTCTTCCAGCAGTTCGAGATTGCCGGCGTGCTCCGCGGCAGTGGGTTCCAGGCTCGTGCTGTGGAAGTCGAAGCTCGCACCCAGGGTGTGCTCGCCATCGCGCGGCGGCGCGACATAGCCTTCGGCGCAAAGCACCGTACCGAGTCCCGTACTTTCTGGCGTGGCCGGCAGGCGGCTGACCTGCCCACGGATGCGCTTGAGCTGCAGCCCGGCGGTCTGTGGAAAACGCAGCACTTCAGCGGCGCCGGCCAGCACCGCCACCGGCGCGGCGGCCAGCGTCCGGTCGCCAGCTCGGGCGCACCAGAGGCCGCCTTCCTGGCGCAGTTCCAGGGCTTCGGCATGGGGGATCAGGCGAATGTTCGGATGCTCGGCCAGCAGGCGGCATAGCGCCGGCGGATGGACCCAGCCGGCCTCGGGATAGAACAGGCCGCCCGCGGGCAGGGCGACGCCGGTCAGGGCTTCGGCGTCGGCCTGGCCCAGGCTGTGCAGCAACTCGCTCGGAAAGGCATCGGCCAGCTTGGCCTGGCGCTGTGCTTCCTTGGCGTCGAAGGCCAGTTGCAGCACGCCACAGGCCTGCCAGTCACGGCCCTGTTCCAGCCGTTGCAGCAAGCGGCGGGTATGGCCGAAACCGCTGAGGATCAGCCTGGAGAGCGGCGTGCCGTGGGCCGAAAGCTTGAGGTAGAGCACCCCTTGGGGATTACCCGATGCCTCCTGGGCGGGGGCGTCGTGGCGCTCCAGCAGGGTCACTTGCCAGCCCCGTGCGGCAAGGCTGGCGGCACTGGCGCATCCGGCGAGGCCCGCGCCTATCACCAGGGCTTCGCGGCGTTGGGGAACGAAGCGCGGGCGGGCATACCAGGGCTTGGCATCGTCACGGGAAGCGCCTGTGAACAGGCCGCGGCTCATTTCCCATTTCTTGCCGAAACCGGGCGTGCGCTTGATCGCGAAGCCGGCTTCCTTCAGCGCACGGCGCACGAAACCGGCCGAGGTGAAGGTGGCCAGGCTGGTGCCGGGCGCAGAAAGCCGCGCCAGTTGGGCGAACAGGGCAGGGCTCCACATCTCCGGGTTCTTCGCCGGGGCGAAGCCGTCGAGGAACCAGGCGTCGATGCGCGCGTCCAGTTCCGGCAGGCAGTCCATCGCATCCCCCACCAGCAGGGTCAGCGCCACGCGACCGTTGGCCAGGCTGAAACGCTGGAAGCCGGGATGAACCGCCACGTACTGGCCGATGAGCTCGCTAGCCAGGGGCGCCAGTGCCGGCCAAAGGTCCAGGGCACGCTGCATGTCATCGCGGGAGAGGGGAAATTTTTCCACGCTGACAAAGTGCAGCCGGGCGTCGGCCGGCGCGTGCCGCTCGAACAACTGCCAGGCGCAGAGGAAGTTCAGCCCGGTGCCGAATCCGGTTTCGCCGATGGTGAAGCCTCCGCCTGCCGTTAGCCCGGCGAAGCGCTGGGTCAGGTCGTTGCCGTTGATGAACACATGGTGGGTTTCGTCGATGCCCGATGTCGGGGAGAAATAGACGTCGTCGAATTCCCGCGACAGCGGCTGGCCCTGTTCGTCCCAGTCGAGTTGGGCGTGGTGGAAGTCGGACATGGAGGTTTCCGAGACTGCGAAGCGCGAATAGTAGCCGATCGGGGAGGGGCGCCGAAGGGAAGGTCGCTTGTGAATGCGCTGGATTGAGGTGGGCGTGAAGCCAAGGCTTCCGCTACCTTTTCTCCATCACGCCAAGGAGATCTGCATGTTCGAATCCGCCGAAATCGGCCATTCCATCGACAAGGAAACCTATGAGAAGGCCGTGCTGGAGCTGCGCGAAGCCCTGCTGGAGGCGCAGTACGAGCTGAAGCAGCAGGCGCGCTTCCCCGTGCTCATCCTGATCAATGGCATCGAGGGTGCCGGCAAGGGCGAAACGGTCAAGTTGCTCAACGAGTGGATGGACCCGCGCCTGATCAACGTCGAGAGCTTCCTGCAGCCGACCGACGAAGAGCTTTCCCGACCGCCGCAGTGGCGCTTCTGGCGCAAGCTGCCGCCCAAGGGGCGGACCGGCATCTACTTCGGCAACTGGTACAGCCAGATGCTCCACGCCCGCGTCGATGGCGATATCAAGGACGCCCGCCTGGACCAGGCCATCAACGATGCCGAGGCCTTCGAGCGCATGCTCTGCGACGAAGGGGCGCTGATCTTCAAGTTCTGGTTCCACTTGTCCAAGAAACAGCTCAAGGAACGCCTGAAGGCACTCGAGAAAGACCCGCAGCGCAGCTGGCAGCTCAACCCGCTGGACTGGAAGCAGAGCGAGGTCTATGACCGCTTCGTGCGATTCGGCGAGCGGGTGCTGCGCCGCACCAGCCGTGACTATGCGCCCTGGTACGTGATCGAAGGCTCCGACGAGTATTACCGCAGCCTGAGCGTTGGCCGCGTCATCCTGGAAGGTCTGCAGGCGGCCCTCAAGCAGAGTGGCGGGCCCAAGCCACAGCCCCATGCGGCGCCGCTGATGTCCAGCCTGGACAGCCGCAGCCTGCTGGACAGCCTCGACCTCAGCCATAAGCTGGACAAGGACGAATACAAGGATCAGCTCGCCACCGAGCAGGCCCGCCTGAGCGGTCTGATGCGCGACAAGCGCATGCGCGGCCATGCCCTGATGGCGGTGTTCGAGGGCAACGACGCCGCTGGCAAGGGCGGCGCCATCCGCCGCGTCACTGGCGCACTGGACCCGCGACAGTACCGCACCGTGCCCATCGCCGCGCCGACCGAGGAAGAACGTGCCCAGCCCTACCTCTGGCGCTTCTGGCGACATGTGCCGGGGCGGGGCCAGTTCACCATCTTCGACCGTTCCTGGTACGGCCGCGTGCTGGTGGAACGGGTCGAGGGATACTGTGCCGATGCCGACTGGCTGCGCGCCTATGGCGAGATCAACGACTTCGAGGAGCAACTGCACAACTATGGCATCGTGCTGGTGAAGTTCTGGCTGTCCATCGACAAGGACACCCAGATGCAGCGCTTCAAGGAGCGTGAGGAAGTCGCCTTCAAGCGCTACAAGATCACCGAGGAAGACTGGCGCAACCGCGACAAGTGGGACCACTACGTCCACGCGGTGGACGACATGGTCGACCGCACCAGTACCGAGATCGCTTCCTGGACCCTGGTCGAGGCCAACGACAAGCGCTATGCCCGGGTGAAGATCCTGCGCACCATCAACGATGCCCTGGAGGCCGCTTTCAAGAAGGACTGAGCACAGGATGGGCGCGCATACGCGGGGTGAATGATCGTGGTGGGGGAGTATGGGCTGGAACTATGCTCGCCTCACTTTCCATTCCAACGAGAACGAGGTGCGTCATGCGTGAAGTGGTGATCGTCGACAGCGTGCGAACTGGCCTGGCCAAATCCTTCCGCGGCAAGTTCAACATGACCCGGCCGGACGACATGGCCGCCCACTGCGTGAACGCGCTGCTGGCGCGCAACGATTTAGCCCCGGCGCTGGTGGACGACTGCGTGGTCGGTGCCGGCTCCAACGAGGGCGCCCAGGGCCACAACATCGGCCGCAACGTTGCGGTGCTCTCGGGCCTGGGCACCGGCGTCGCCGGCATGACCCTCAACCGCTATTGCTCCTCCGGCCTGCAAGCCATCGCCATCGCCGCCAACCAGATCGCCTCGGGTTGCAGCGATGTCATGGTGGCCGGAGGCGTCGAGTCCATCACCCTGACCCTGAAGAGCATCAACCAGGACAACTTCGTCAATCCGCGCCTGAAGCTCGAACACCCCGGCATCTACTTCCCCATGGGGCAGACCGCCGAGATCGTCGCTCGCCGCTACAACGTCAGCCGTGAAGCCCAGGACCTCTACGCCCTGCAGAGCCAGCAGCGCACCGCCCGTGCGCAGGCGTCCGGCCTGTTCGACGACGAAATCGTGCCGATGAGCGTGAAGTATTTCGTGGAAGACAAGGCCACCGGCGAGAGGAGCATCCTGGATGGCGTGGTCGACCGCGACGACTGCAACCGCGCCGATACCACCCTGGAAGGCCTGGCTTCCCTGAAACCGGTGTTCTCCGAGGACGGTTCGGTGACCGCCGGCAACTCCTCGCAACTCTCCGACGGCGCCTCCATGACCCTGCTGATGAGCCTGGACAAGGCGCTGGAGCTGGGCCTGAAACCCAAGGCGTTCTTCCGCGGCTTCACCGTTGCCGGTTGCGAGCCGGACGAAATGGGCATCGGCCCGGTGTTCTCGGTGCCGAAGCTGCTCAAGGCCAAAGGCCTGAGCGTCGACGACATCGACCTCTGGGAACTCAACGAAGCCTTCGCCTCCCAGTGCCTCTACGCCCGTGATCGGCTGGGTATCGACAACGAGAAATACAACGTCAACGGCGGCTCCATCTCCATCGGCCACCCCTTCGGCATGACCGGCTCGCGCCAGGTCGGGCACCTGGTGCGCGAACTGCAGCGCCGTGACAAGCGCTTCGGCATCGTCACCATGTGCGTCGGCGGCGGTATGGGCGCCACCGGCCTGTTCGAGGCCTACCGCTGAGCCATCGGTCGCCGGGGCAAGAAAAACCCGCGCCAGGCGCGGGTTCTTTCTTTCCGGGGAATGCTCATCGGCCCCGAAACGCGAGTATGGCGTTGGATTGTTGAATGCGGCGTATGTAAAGCGCGATCTCCCGTTCCGCATCCACACGTGTGAAGAAAGGCCCCTCCAGTGTCCCTTCCCGAGTGGAGAAGAAGTACTGACCGTTCACGGCACTGACACGCTCACTCCGGTAGTGGGTGCCTGACGCGACGTCGCACGCACGTCGACCGAACATCGGACCACCTCCGTCATTAATTGGCTATTTGAGTCTAATCAGCGCTGGCGCGCCTGCGCTGGGGCTCGACGGGCGGCTGGCGGTTGCGACAGGTACAGTTGTGCCGCCGACAGGGTCGAAACTGTTCCTGTGCCCTGGGGCCGGGCACTTCTAGAATGGCCGATCTTGTCTGCCCGCTGCCAAATGTCGGGCTTCTCTGCTGAGGTTCCCATGCATATCTCCTCCGGCCGTTGGGTTTATGGCCTGTTCCTCGCCCTGGTCACGGCTGTGCTCTGGGGCGTGTTACCCATCTGGCTGAAGGAAGTCCTGCAGACCATGGACCCGGTGACCGTCACCTGGTACCGCCTGATCGTCGCCGGCTCGTTGTTGTTCCTCTACCTGGGCGCCAACCGCCGCCTGCCGGCTTTCCGCCCGCTGGGCTCGCGTGGCCGCTGGTTGCTGGTCCTGGCGGTGGCTGGCCTGACGGGAAACTACGTGTTCTACCTGATCGGCCTGAAGATGCTCAGCCCCGGCACCACCCAATTGGTGATCCAGGTGGCACCCATCCTCTTCTTGCTGAGCAGCCTGTTCATCTTCAAGGAGAGCTTCAGCCTTGGGCAGGCCTTCGGCCTGGTGGTGACGGTGCTGGGCTTCGGCCTGTTCTTCAACCAGCGCCTGGAAGAACTGCTCACCTCCATGAGCCAGTACACCCTGGGCGTGCTGGTGATCCTGTTGTCAGCCTTCGTCTGGACCTTCTACGGCCTGGCGCAGAAGCAGTTGCTGAGCCACTGGAGCTCGGCCCAGGTGATGATGGTGATCTACCTCGGTTGCGCCGCCTTGCTGACGCCCTGGGCGCACCCCATGGAGCTGTTCAACTTGAGCCCGCTGCAGGGTTGGCTGCTACTGGCCTGCTGCCTGAACACCCTGGTGGCCTACGGCGCCTTCGCCGAAGCCCTGGCCCACTGGGAAGCCTCGCGCGTCAGCGCCACCCTGGCCATTACCCCACTGGTGACCTTCGCCAGCGTTGCTGCTTGCGCGTCGCTCTGGCCGGACCATGTGCAGCCGGAAGAAATCAACTGGATCGCCTACGCGGGTGCGGTGTTCGTCGTGCTGGGTTCGGCCCTCACCGCATTGGCCCCGTCGCTGATGCGCAGCTGGCGGGCGCGTCGCAGGGTGGAGGCGAGCGACCCGGTGTAGGTTGTGAGGTCCAGTGGCCGGCCTGGCTATGCCGGGCCTCGAAGGGTGGACCGGTGAAGCGTGGTCCACCCTTCGGCTCCAACTGATGGGTATCGCACGAAGCGAAACCATCCTGCAAAGGCGGGTCAGCAGCGGGTGCCGAGCAACTCGGCCTTGCGCAGCCAGGTCTGGCGCTGTTCCTCGGAGGAAGGGCGCACTGGCGAGAACTCGGTCAGGCGGCGGGTCTTGATGCCACAGAAACCGAGGATGGTGCGCACCATCTGCCGGTGTGCCGGGGCGCCGTAGATCCAGCGGAAGTACCAGGGTGGAGTGTCCAGGGTCACCAGCAGGTCCGCCGTGCGTCCGGTCAGCAGCTTGTCCCAGGCATGGGACTGACCGCGATAGCGGAAGGCGAAGCCGGGCAGGAAGACCCGGTCGAAAAAGCCCTTGAGCAGCGCGGGCAAACCGCCCCACCAGACCGGATAGACGAACACCAGGTGCTCGGCCCAGTGGATCTGCCGCTGGGCTTCAAGCAGGTCGGGCTCCAGGTTCTGGCTCTGGTCGTAACCTTGGCGCAGCACCGGGTCGAACTGCATCTCCCCCAACTTCAACAGGCGCACCACGTGGCCTTCACTGCGCGCGCCCTGGGCAAAGGCGTCGCCGAGGGCGTGGCACAAGCTGCCGCCCTTGGGGGTGCCGAGAATCAACAGGATGCGTTTGCCATCGCCTTCCAGCGGCGTGGCGCCGTGCTTGACCGCCTCAACCATGGTGACCGGCCTCCAGCATGCTTTCCGGCCGGACCCAGGCGTCGAACTGCTCTTCCGTCAGGTAACCCAGGGCCAGGGCTGCCGCGCGCAGGGTGGTGCCTTCGGCATAGGCCTTCTTGGCGATCTGCGCGGCCTTGTCGTAGCCGATGTGCGGGTTGAGGGCGGTGACCAGCATCAGGCCGCGTTCCAGGTGTTCGGCCATGCGCGCGGCGTCCGGCTCCATGCCGGCCACGCAGTGCTGCTGGAAGTTGCGGCAGCCATCGCCGAGCAGTCGAATGGACTGCAGGACGTTGTGCACGATGACCGGCTTGAACACGTTCAACTGCAGATGCCCCTGGCTGGCGGCGAAACCGATGGTGGCGTCGTTGCCCATGACCTGGCAGGCCAGCATCGACAGCGCCTCGCACTGGGTGGGGTTGACCTTGCCGGGCATGATCGAGCTGCCCGGCTCGTTGGCTGGCAGGCGCACTTCGGCCAGGCCGCCACGGGGGCCGGAGCCCAGCAGGCGCAGGTCGTTGGCGATCTTCATCAGGGCCACGGCGAGGGTCTTGAGGGCGCCGGAGAGGTTCACCAGCGGCTCGTGGCCGGCCAGGGCAGCGAACTTGTTGGTTGCCGAGACGAAATGCAGCCCGGACAGCGCCGCCAGTTCGGCGGCCATGGCGTCGGCGAATCCGTGAGGTGCGTTGAGGCCGGTACCTACGGCCGTGCCGCCCTGGGCCAGCTGCAGCACCATCGGCAACGCGGCGCGGATGGACTTCTCGGCGTAGTCGAGTTGGGCGACGAAGGCGGATAACTCCTGGCCGAACGTGATGGGGGTGGCGTCCATCATGTGGGTGCGGCCGGTCTTCACCAGGTGGGCGTGCCGCGCCGATTGTTCGGCCAGGCCGCCGGAGAGCTCGGCGATGGCCGGCAGCAGTTCGTGCTGCACCGCCTTGGCAATGGCGATGTGCATCGCGGTGGGGAAGCAGTCGTTGGAGCTCTGGGCGAAGTTCACGTGATCGTTCGGGTGGACCGGGCTCTTGCCGCCACGCTGGCCGGTGGCCAGTTCGTTGCCACGGCCGGCGATCACCTCGTTGACGTTCATGTTGCTCTGGGTGCCGCTGCCGGTCTGCCAGACCACCAGGGGGAACTGGTCGTCATGCTTGCCGGCCAGGACTTCGTCGGCGGCCTGTTCGATCAGGCGGGCGACATCCGGTGGCAGATCGCCGTCGCGGCCGTTGACCCGTGCCGCGGCCTTCTTGATCAGCGCCAGGGCATGCACGACTGCAAGCGGCATGCGTTCGCCGCCAATGGCGAAATTCTCCAGCGAGCGCTGGGTCTGGGCGCCCCAATAGGCTTCATCGGCGACTTCGACTGGCCCCAGGCTGTCGGTTTCTGTGCGGCTCATGTGGGTTGGCTCCGGTCATTGATTCCGCAGTTTAGGCCCTATCTCCGGCACTCGGTTCAACCGTTCGGGCAATTACCAGCGTGCGTGCGTGGCCCCCAGCCAGCCAAGGGCGTTGGTCACCGGCACGCATTCACCATCCGGACTGCGCAGCACGCCGTCGAAGCGGCCGAACCATTGGCGCGTATTGGCGTAGAGCGGTCCCAGGCGCGGGCAGGCCTGGTGCAGCTGGCGCGGGGTGAACGTGAGCTCCACCCGGCGACAGGCGGTGGACAGCTGCCAGGGGGCCAAGGGATTGCTCGGCGCTTGCACGATCTGCACCGGGCGATCGAGCTTGGACAGGCGACCGCCGAACCACAGGGCGTTCTCGGTGAGGCCGCTGGAATCGGTCCAGCCGGCGCCGAAATTGCCGGCGATGCCGCCGGGCGCGGCAAACGCGGCGCGAGTCCAGTGGCTGTGGAAGGGCCAGACACCGCGGCCGAAGTCCAGCGCGGCAAAGCTCTGGCCGGTGATGCAGGGGTACTGGCGTTCGCCCAGTTGCACGCTGCCGCTGGCGGGCAGGCCAAGCTGCCGGCTGCTGGCATGGAAGCAGCGGCCGGGGAGGGGGGCGACCAGGTTCACCGAGTCCAGGTGGGCGGGGCGCAGCACGTCCAGGGCGGCCTGCAGCGGCTGGCCGCCGAGGTCGGGTGCCTCTACCCGCATGCTCAGTCGGCCGGGATGCTCGTCCACGCGGATTAGCAGGCGAGGGTGGTCGAAGCAATGGCTTTGCAGCGCTGTATCCGGCAGTCGGCAGCCGAGGGCGAAGGGCCGTAGCTGGGTATGGGCGACGGCCTGGCCGCTGTCGAGATCGAGAAAGTAGGCCGCGCCGTAGCCCAGGTAGTCGAGGTCCGCCAGGGTCAGCGAGAGCATCCAGCGCGGCGTGGTGATGCACCAGTGGTTCCAGCGCTTGCGACGGCCGAAGTGGCCGGGTATTGCACAGTTCAACCGTGGCCGGTTGGACCAGCCGACAGCGGCGGGCGCGAGCATGCCGCGCGCATCGCAGAGCTCGGGGATTCCCGGCAGCAGGGTGGATATGTGGCTATTCATCGGGCACGTCCATGTGTGTGCGAAGCCTGGGCATTTCAGGCTCTGTACAAGATCAGCCTGCGCTCGGTGATTTTCGTACAGGCCTAGTGGAAACCGGTTGCGTCCTCATCGGAAATTACGTCAACGGGTACTGCAGGTTTCCAAGCCCCCAAAGAATGCCCAGTGGGCGGAAGCATGAGCAAGTGATGGCGTTTTGACAACAGCTTCGTGAAGTGCGGCATCGCACATTTTCGCCCCGAGGTTGTCGAAATTCCCGCCGCTTGAGCCCGATATCCGCTTGAGCGCAGAATGACCAGCCCCGGGGCAGCCCCCCTCATTCGTGCCCAGACAAGGATTCCCAATGACGAAGCTTCGCATTCTCTGCACCGCCGTACTGCTGGCGTGCGCCAGTGGCCAGGTTCTGGCCGATGCCGCCAGCCATGCCGCCGATGCCGAGCGCTTCCTCAAGCTCGCTCGCGCCGACAAACTGACCGTTCCGGTCTACGCCCAGGTGCAGCAGATGTTCGAGCAGCGTTTCCAGCAGACCCAGGCGCCGGCCAGCAAGAAGGCCACCCTGGAGAGCTACCAGGCCAAGGCCAACACCGCCCTGGACAAGGCCGTCGGCTGGGACAAGCTGAAGCCTGAGCTGGTGAAGATCTACACCAGCAACTTCAGCGAGAGTGAGCTCAAGGAACTGATCGCCTTCTACGAGTCGCCCCTGGGCAAGAAAGTGCTGGAAAAGATGCCGTCCCTTACCCAGCAATCCGCCCAACTGACCCAGAGCCGCCTGGAAACCGCCGTGCCCGAGGTCAACAAGCTGCTCAGCGACATGACCAACGAACTGGCCCCCCAGGACAAGAAAAAGCAGCAGTAAGCGGAGTTAATCGATGTCCAAGCGCGACCGTATCCTGACCGCCCTGGAAGCGCTCGACCCCCAGTACCTCGACGTGCTGGACGAGAGCCACATGCATAGCCGCGGCCAGGAAACCCACTACAAGGCGGTGATCGTCAGCCCGGTGTTCGCCGGGCTGAACGCCGTCAAGCGCCACCAGAAGGTCTACGCCAGCCTGGGTGAACTGATGGGACAGGTCCATGCCCTGGCCCTGCATACCTACACTCCTGAGGAGTGGGCAGCACAGGGCGCAGCGCCGGATTCGCCGACCTGCCGGGGTGGCAGCAAGCTGGATCATTGAGCGCCTGGCCCGGGCGCCCCGACGTCCGTTGGGCGCCTGAGACCAATTCACGCAGCCAGTGGCTGGCGGCTTTTTGATAGACTTCGCACCGCGCCGGCCCAGCCGGCGCAGTCGTTTCTGTCACCCGGTCCGCCCTTTACGTGGGCGACCACTGGAGGAAGTCACCGCATGACCCAGATCGTTGTTGCGGCGCTGTACAAGTTCGTCACCCTGAAGGACTACGTTGCGCTGCGCGAACCCCTGCTCAAGACCATGCTGGACAACGGCGTCAAAGGCACCCTGCTGCTGGCCGAGGAAGGCATCAATGGCACCGTGTCGGGCACCCGTGAAGCCATCGACGCGCTGCTCGCCTGGCTCAGGATCGACCCGCGCCTGGTGGACCTGGACCACAAGGAGTCCTACTGCACGGATCAGCCCTTCTACCGCACCAAGGTCAAGCTGAAGAAGGAAATCGTCACCCTCGGTGTTCCCGGCGTGGACCCCAACCAGAAGGTTGGCACCTACGTCGCCCCCCAGGACTGGAACGCCCTGATCAGTGACCCCGAAGTCCTGCTGATCGACACGCGCAACGACTACGAAGTGGCCATTGGTACCTTCGAAGGCGCGGTCGATCCGAAGACGAAATCCTTCCGCGATTTTCCCGACTACATCAAGGCCCACTACGACCCGGCGGTGCACAAGAAGGTGGCCATGTTCTGCACCGGTGGCATCCGTTGCGAAAAAGCCTCCAGCTACATGCTCAACCAGGGTTTCGAAGAGGTTTTCCACCTCAAGGGCGGCATCCTCAAGTACCTGGAGGAAGTGCCCCAGGGCGAAACCCTCTGGCGCGGTGACTGCTTCGTCTTCGACAACCGCGTCACCGTGCGCCACGATCTCTCGGAAGGGGATTTCGACCAGTGCCACGCCTGCCGTAATCCGATATCCGTGGAAGACCGTCAGTCGGAGCACTACTCGCCTGGCATCAGTTGCCCGCACTGCTGGGACAGCTTGAGCGAGAGGACCCGTGCCAGTGCCATCGAGCGGCAGAAGCAGATCGAACTGGCCAAGGCCCGCAACCTGCCTCACCCGATCGGTCGCGACCCGCGCCAAGCCCTGGAGGATTGAGCTTGTCCAACGCCCGCCTGCTCTATGTGATGGACCCCATGTGTTCCTGGTGCTGGGGTTTCGCCCCCGTGGTGGAGGCCCTCGCCGGGCAGGCTGCGGCAGCCGACGTGCCGCTGCAGCTGGTGGCTGGCGGCCTGCGTACCGGCCATGGTGCCGCGCTCGACGCGCACACCAAGCGCTACATCCTCGAACACTGGCAGGCGGTCAACCAGGCCACTGGACAACCGTTCCGCTTCGAGGGCGCACTGCCCGAGGGCTTCGTCTACGACACCGAGCCGGCCTGCCGGGCCCTGGTGGTCGCGCGTAGCTTGGCTCCTGAGCTGGCCTGGCCGCTGGTCAAACTGATCCAGCAGGCCTTCTATGCCGAGGGGCGCGACGTGACCCAGGCGTCCACCCTGGTGGCGCTGGCCGAACAGGCCGGGATTCCGCGCATCGAGTTCGCGCAAGGCTTCGACGCCGCCTCCAGCCATGAGGCGACCGTCGCCGATTTCACCTGGGTACAGGACCTTGGCATCGCCGGTTTCCCGACCCTGCTGGCCGAACGCAACGGCCAACTGGCGCTGCTGACCAATGGCTACCAGCCGCTCGACGAGCTGGCGCCCTTGCTGGGCCGCTGGCTGGAGCGAGGTACCCATGGCTGATCGCCTGAGCTGGGCGGAAATCCGTCGTCTGGCCCTGCGCCACAAGAAAGCCCTCTGGTTGGCCAACTTCGTCGCCGTGCTGGCCACCCTCTGCAGCGTGCCCATTCCGCTGCTGCTGCCCCTGCTGGTGGACGAAGTCCTACTGAAACAGGGCGACGCCGCGCTGCGCTTCATGGACAACTTCCTGCCCGAGCCCTGGGAGAATGCAGTCGGCTACATCGGCCTGATGCTGGTCGTGACCCTGCTGCTGCGAGGCATGGCCCTGGTCTTCAACGTGCTGCAGGCGCGCCTCTTCGCGCGGCTGGCCAAGGACATCGTCTACCGCGTCCGTACCCGCCTGATCGAGCGCCTCAAACGCATCTCCCTCGGCGAATACGAGAGCCTCGGGGGAGGTACCGTCACCGCCCACCTGGTGACCGACCTGGACACCCTGGACAAGTTCGTCGGCGAAACCCTCAGCCGCTTCCTGGTGGCTGTGCTCACCCTCACGGGTACGGCCGCCATCCTGGTCTGGATGCACTGGCAACTGGCCCTGTTGATCCTGCTGTTCAACCCGCTGGTGATCTACGCCACCGTGCAGCTGGGCAAGCGCGTCAAGCACCTGAAGAAGCTGGAGAACGACAGCACCGCGCGCTTCACCCAGGCACTGACGGAAACCCTGGAGGCCATCCAGGAAGTGCGTACCAGCAACCGCCAGGGCTTCTTCTTCGGCCGTCTCGGCCAGCGCGCCCAGGAAGTCCGCGACTACGCCGTCGCCTCCCAGTGGAAGAGCGATGCGGCAGGGCGCACCAGCGGTCTGCTGTTCCAGTTCGGCATCGACTTCTTCCGCGCCGCGGCGATGCTCACGGTGCTCTTCTCCGATCTCTCCATCGGCCAGATGCTGGCGGTGTTCAGCTACCTCTGGTTCATGATCGGCCCGGTCGAACAACTGTTGGGCCTGCAGTACTCCTACTATTCCGCCGGCGCCGCCGTCGCTCGTATCAACGAACTGCTGGCCCGCGCCGACGAGCCCCAGTACGCGCCCAGCGTCGATCCTTTCAAAGGACGCGAGACCGTGGGCATCGAGGTCAAAGGCCTGCGTTTCGCCTATTCCGACGAGCCGGTGCTGGACGGCCTCAACCTGTCCATCGCGCCCGGCGAGAAAGTCGCCATAGTCGGCGCCAGTGGCGGTGGTAAGAGCACCCTGGTGCAACTGCTGCTGGGTCTCTACCAGCCCCAGGCTGGGCAGATCCGTTTTGGTGGCTGCCGGCTGGAGGAAATCGGCCTGGCTGAGGTACGCGACAACGTCGCAGTGGTGCTGCAGCATCCGGCGCTGTTCAACGACAGCGTGCGCGCCAACCTGACCATGGGCCGCGAGCGCAGCGACGACGCCTGCTGGCGCGCCCTGGAAATTGCCCAACTGGCCGAAACCATTCGTAGCCTGCCGCAGGGACTGGACAGCGTGGTCGGTCGTTCCGGTGTGCGCCTGTCCGGCGGCCAGCGGCAACGCCTGGCCATCGCTCGCATGGTGCTGGCCGAACCCAAGGTGGTGGTCCTCGACGAAGCCACTTCCGCCCTGGACGCCGCCACTGAATACGCCCTGCACCAAGCGCTCGGCACGTTCCTCAACGGTCGTACCACCCTGATCATCGCCCACCGCCTGTCAGCGGTTAAGCAGGCCGACCGGGTACTGGTATTCGACGGTGGCCATATCGCCGAAGACGGCGACCACCAACAGCTGATCGCTGAAGGTGGTCTTTATGCCAAGCTCTACGGGCATTTGCAGCAGGGTTGACGCTGTAGGAGGCAGCTTGCTGGCGAAAGGCAGGCCCCGTTCGCCAGCAAGCTGGCTCCTACGGTTGGGGACGGAAGTCGACCGAACTCATTCAGCCGTACTTCACCGCTTCGAGGAACACGATGCGCTGGCCGATATCGTGGAACACCCGCGCAGACGCGATCTGGTTGTAGTCGACGCCGTCCAGCAGGCTGAGCATCTGGGCGTCGTGGCGATAGCGTGGTCGCCAGTCCAGCAGCCCTTCGAGGAAGGCGATGCCCTTGACCTCGGGACGGAAGTTGGCCAACAGCAGCCGCCCTCCTGGGCTCACGGCCTGGAACAGGCGATGGACCAGGCGCTCGCAGCGACGGTCGTCCAGCAGTTCGGTGACCCCGGACGAATACACCAGGTCGTAGCCCTCCAACCCGCATTCGCCGGCCAGCAACTGCTCAAGCTTGCCCAGCCGGGTATGCACGCCCAGCGCGCCGTAGCTCCGGCGTACGATCTCCAGTCGCGCTGCATCGTCATCGAACACCAACATTTCGCCGAAACGCCCGTAGCGCAGTTCGTGGGCCAGCTCTGCTTCGCGGAAGTGACCACCGGCGATGCAGAGCAGACGCGCTTTCGCTCCAGCTCGCTGGCAGGTTTCGTCCAGGGCGCGGGCCAGCATGCGTCGTCGGCAACGCAGCGCACGCGCTGCCTGCGCGCTGGTGGCGAAGTCGAATAGCTGGCGGGTGCGTTCCTCGGACAAGTCGCGCAGGGCGTCGGTCTCCACTCCGTAGAGATAGTCCAGCAACAGGGCATTGCCGCAGCGCAGGCCAGGGCTGGCGACCGGTCTGCAGGGGAACGGCACGATGTTGCTCGGCGGCGGTTCCGCTTCGCTGGGGGGCGCGGGTTTGTCGAATCTCAGCCGTTCACGTTCGGCCTTGATGTGCACCAGTTCTTCATGGAGTTGCTGTTGTTCTTGAATGCTTCTGCTCAGTTCTTCCGGATCACTGATCTCTTCCACATGCCACCTCCTCTGGCCAGACGTGGATTCCTTGACCCGACACGCGGGATAAAGGCAGACGCTCACTCCGAGTAGAACCTTAGTAGATGGCGATCTGCCTGCAATCATTCAGATAGATGAAATTGCGCTTTAAATTAGGCGGGATAACGCGAATCAGAGCCCCTGCAAGCGGGTAAAGAGATTCGCCAGCTCAGCCTGGCGCTCCGTTTCTGTCTTGCGGAAAAGGGCGCGCAACTGAGTGCGAATGGTGTTGATCGAGACATTCAGGCGTTCGGCGCACGTTTCCGGCGCCAGGCCTTGCGTGACGAGTTCAGCCAGGCGCAGTTCCGCCGGACTGAGTCGGAAGAGGTCGGCCAGCAACTGGCTGCGAGGTGGGTTCTCCAGCAGCGCCAGCAGCACCAGGGACCCGCTGTGCCGTGCGGCCAGCGCAGACGCATCGGGTACCGGAGTCACCAGCAACTGGGTCGGCGGTTCGCTGTCCAGCGGCAGCCAGCCGGCGCGGCGCTTGCCGCTGTGGCCGGCGGCCTGGCGGATCAACGCCTGCAGGCGGCCATCCAGCGACTTGCCCTGCAGCCTGCCCTGGCGGCCCTGCAGGGCAAACTCCAACTGGCCCAGGCGCTGTTCCGCCTGGTGGTTGCAGAACAGCACCCGTCCTTCGGCATCGAGCAGCCAGACCGGTGCCGGATGGCGCTCCAATAGCAGCTCGCGATGGGCCACATCGAGCTCCAGCGTCTGCAGGCGGTTGGACATCCGCGCCGCCCGCAGCAAGTGAGGGCTCAGGCGCTTGAGCAGGTTGCGCTGTTCCTGTTCGGGGAGGCTGGCGCCCACCGCGGTCAGTAATGACAGGTAGATGCCGGTGTTCGCCTGTTCGTGCAGCTTGATGCAGGAAATGCTGTTCATGCCGAAGGGCAGGTGAAACTCCTGATAGTACGGATCGCGGCGGATACGCTGCGCGCCGAGGTCTTCCCGATCGTGGTACCAACTGCCTATCGGGCGCGGAACCAGCACTTCCTTGGCCGGATCGTACTGGTGGTAATAGCTGTTGTAGGCCTTCACGCTCGCCGGGTCACAGAGATTGATGGAAGTGACCTGCGGCCGCTGTTCCCGCTGGTCGAGGAAGAGCAGGGCACCCATCTGGTGGCCGGTAACCGCCGCGAGCTGTTCGAGCATCGGCCGCCAGGCGTCCCTGTCGAGCACGCACTCGTAGCAAAGGTTGACCAGGCTGTCGTAGAGCTCGTCCATGTGCGGCATTGCGCGGCGTCCTTAAGCTAGTGGCGCATTGCTTTCATATGGCACAGGCCAGGAGCCCTTGCAAATGGCCGCCGGTCGGCCTGCAGGGCTGGCGGCTGGCAGCCTGGCTGAACGCCCTGTCACAAAAACCTTACGCAGGTGGAGCGCCTGACAGGCGCAGCCGTCACGGCGCCGCAGGTGTAAGGAAAACTTTCCGGATCGACCGTCCAGCGCCTCGCTCTGCCGGATTCCACGCCTTGCTCGCCAAGCGCTGCCAGAGTGAGATGACGCAAACAAAAAAACGGCCCGACGCCATGAATACCGAACTCACCCTCTACGGCTACTGGCGCTCCAGCGCTGCGTACCGCGTCCGCATCGCTCTCAACCTCAAGGGCCTGGCCTATCGCCAGGAGCCGGTTCACCTGGTCAAGGATGGCGGCCAACAGCACCAGAGCGCCTACCGCGAGCTCAACCCCCAGGGCCTGTTGCCGCTGCTGGTGGACTCGGGCAATGCCGGTGGCGAAATCCGCATCGCCCAGTCCCTGGCCATCCTCGAATACCTCGAAGAAGTCTTTCCCGTACCGGCCCTGTTGCCAGCCGACCCTGCCCAGCGCGCCCTGGTGCGTTCGCTGGCCCTGCACATCGCCTGTGATGTGCATCCGCTGAACAACCTGCGGGTGCTGCAGTACCTCAAGGCCGAACTGGGCGTAGCCGATGAAGCCAAGGACGCCTGGTACCGCCACTGGGTAGCCCTCGGTTTCTGCGCTGTGGAAAAGGGCCTGCAAGCCTTTGGCGGCAAGCTCTCCCTGGGTAGCCGTCCGGGTTATCTGGAAGCCTGCCTGGTTCCCCAGATCTACAACGCGCGCCGCTTCGACTGTGACCTGTCGGCCTATCCGCGCATCCTCGATATCGCTGCGCGCTGCGAAGTCCTCGAGGCATTCAGGAATGCTGCTCCGGAGGTACAGCCAGACGCGCAATAGAGGTTTATCCGCCTTGCAAACTTCCGCCGGACCACAAGCCCGGCGGGTGAAATCCCGTCACGACAACAACAAAAGGTGACGCAATGAGTGACATGCAACACTCAGGCGAGCTTCAACGCGGCCTGAAGAATCGCCACATCCAGTTGATCGCCCTCGGCGGCGCCATCGGCACCGGCCTCTTCCTCGGTTCGGCCGGGGTCCTCAAGTCCGCCGGCCCCTCGATGATCCTCGGCTATGCCATCTGCGGTTTCATCGCCTTCCTGATCATGCGCCAGCTCGGCGAAATGATCGTCGAAGAACCGGTCGCCGGGTCCTTCAGCCACTTCGCGCACAAGTATTGGGGCGGCTTCGCCGGCTTCCTTTCCGGCTGGAACTGCTGGGTGCTCTACACGCTGGTGGGCATGAGCGAGCTCACCGCGGTGGGCAAGTACATCCATTTCTGGTGGCCGGAAGTCCCCACCTGGGCCACGGCTGCGGTGTTCTTCCTGGTGGTGAACGCCATCAACCTGGCCAACGTGAAACTCTTCGGCGAGGCTGAATTCTGGTTCGCCATGATCAAGGTCGTCGCCATCGTCGGCATGATCATCCTCGGCTGCTGGCTGCTGTTCAGCGGCTCCGGTGGTGAGCAGGCGGCAGTGAGCAACCTCTGGGAACATGGCGGCTTCTTCCCCAATGGCATCAGCGGGCTGGTGATGGCCATGGCCTTCATCATGTTTTCCTTCGGTGGCCTGGAGATGCTCGGCTTCACCGCCGCCGAGGCCGACAAACCCAAGCAGGTGATCCCGAAGGCGATCAACCAGGTCATCTACCGCATCCTGATCTTCTATGTAGGCGCCCTGGTCGTGCTGCTGTCCCTGAGCCCCTGGGATGCGCTGCTGGCGTCCATCAACAGCGCTGGCGACCCGTACAGCGGCAGCCCCTTCGTGAAGATCTTCGCGCTGATCGGCAGCGACACCGCCGCTCACCTGCTGAACTTCGTGGTGCTCACCGCCGCACTGTCGGTCTACAACAGCGGCACCTACTGCAACGGCCGCATGTTGCTGGGCCTGGCCGAGCAGGGCGATGCCCCGCGTTCCCTGGCCAAGGTGGACAAGCGCGGCGTACCGGTGCGCTCGTTGCTGGTGTCGGCCCTGGTGACCTTCCTGGCCGTCATCGTCAACTACGTGGTTCCGCACAATGCGCTGGAGCTGCTGATGTCCCTGGTGGTGGCCGCCCTGGTGATCAACTGGGCGATGATCAGCTACTCCCACCTCAAGTTCCGCCAGCGCATGGACAAGGACGGCGTCCGCACCGGCTTCCGCGCCCTGTGGTACCCCATGGGCAACTACCTGTGCCTGGCCTTCGTGCTGTTCATCCTCGTCATCATGCTGATGATCCCGGGCATCCAGGTGTCGGTGTACGCCATCCCGGTCTGGCTGCTGGTGATGTGGGGCTGCTACCGCCTGAAGCAGAGCGGCAAGGTCCAGGCTGACAAGGTCGCCGGTTACGAGGCGGGTTGATTATTCCGCTGCAATACAAGAACCCCGGCCAATCGCCGGGGTTCGTCTTTCTGCAGTTGCGCAGTTGGGATGAGTCGCTGCCAATCGGCCTGTTTGCGTGATGCGTCGAGAGCCGCTCTCTTCTAGCGCTGCAGCAGGCTGGCCCAGGTGGATAACGGTACCGCCTGATCCTGATGCCAGACGCGCTGCCAGAGCACCTGCAGACGTTCCAGGTCGCCCCGGTCGGTGGGCCAGCGGCGCGCCTCGGCGACCGGTTGCCAGCGGCCGTCACGCTGTTCGGCGAGGATGAAGCGGAAGGGATGGAAGCCCGTCATGCCCAGGCGCAGGTCGGTGACGACCAGCACCTGGTCGATCTGGTCGTAACGCAGGATGCCGTGGGTGAACCAGGCCAGGCGCAGGTGCTGGGGCGAATCGCGCAGGCGTCGCGCCAGCTCGGTGCCACGGGGGATGCGTTCGAGCCGGGGCGGATTGCGGTCGAACCAGCTCACCAGGGCTTCGTGGTAGTCCTCGCCGTCGAGCACGATCACCCGCCAGAGCAGCGTGTTGAAGGGCGTCGGCGTGCTGAAGATTGCCTGCGGGCGAATGCCCTCGCGCTCCAGCACCTCGGCCACCCGTTGCTCGGCCATGAACTTGCCGCCGAGGCTGGAGAGCAGGTAAAGGCTGGACAGCGCCAGGGCCGCTACGGGCAGGCGCGGTGCACGGTTGCGCAGGCCGAACAGCAGTCCGCCGAACACGGCCGCCAGCAGGGGCAGTGTGTAGAGCGGATCGATGATGAAGATGCTGGACCAGGCAATAGGTGGCGTCATCAGTGGCCAGAACAACTGGGTACCGTAGCCGGTGAAGCTGTCCAGCACGGGATGCGTGGCCAGCACCAGCCAGAGGGTGAGGAACAGGCGTTGCGTCGAATAATCTGGATTCGGCCGCCATCGTCGAACCAGCAAGGTCAGCAATACCGCCAGGGCGCTGAGCACGAAGATCGAATGACTGAAGCCGCGGTGGTAGGTCATCGCCTCCACGGCGTCGGTGTAGCGGATTACCACGTCCAGGTCCGGCAGAGTGCCGAGCAGCGCGCCGTAGAGCAGGGCCTTGCGTCCTTGCCAGCGACCGAGCAGTGCGCCCTGGAGGGTGGCGCCGAGCACCGCCTGGGTGAGTGAGTCCATCGCCGTCCCCTGTGAATGATCCGCCGGCTAAATTACTGCGCCGGCCGATGTCCTTGCAGCGGGAAATTCCCACCAGATTTTTCCATCAATGGGGAAATGTTGGCTATGAAAGCGAAGTCGTTGGCGATTGGCGTTGCAGTTCCGCTCCTGGCGCGGGGCGGGACGCGCCAGGAGAGGGGGCACTACTGCAGATCAGTACTCGTATTCCGCACTTTGCTGGTGGCGGCTTGATTGATAGTGGGTTGCGGGTTTCGTGGCCGATTCTGCCGTTTCCCTGGCGCTCCCTGAGCCGGCCGCCGTTGGTTTGTCCTCGACCAACTGGGCGAAACGCTCGCTTTCGTCAGCGGCCGTCTGCCTGCGTTGCGCCTGCATCTCCCGGTATTGCAGGAGGCGATCACCGCCGCCTTCCGCCAGCATCAGCAGCGGTTGCTGGCCTGCTGGTTGAAGGGGCGCACTGGATGCCTGTAACGAAGTGAACGCGACAACGGAAAACAGCAGGCTGGACAAGGCAGTGGTGGTAATAGCGGATTTCATTGTTCATTCCTCGTAAACCCCCGGATATTCCCCCGAAGCCGGATATTAAGAGTATTGAAAAAGAGCGCCAGTGCTATTTTCAGTTGCCTGATAAGCGGAGAGATTAAAGATAGTCGGTAATTTCATAACTAGCTGATTGGCATGGATTATTCCTGTTGAAATGGCCATTTTTAATCTATGTAAAGGACTGTATTTTGGTTTGTAAAAACATGTAGGTCGGGTGTTTCTATCTTGTTTCAGTGAAACATTCCAGAAACATACTTGGTTGAAGTTTTGCGCCGTCTGGCCCGACTTTTGAATTGCTTTTTCGAAGCGGATTAAGGGCCATGGCGAAGTTCCCCGCCGGACTCCCTTGAACGGCCTTCCCGCAAGCGCCGAAGCCCCCGTCCCACGTGCCTTTCGCGCTAGTCCCAACGGACGATGCCCACCTCTGGGCCTGCCGATTAAATCCGTCCTCATAGAGCCCGCGCCCTGCATGCGCGGCGATAACGACAATGAGGAGAACCGCATGGATATCCGTGGCCTGGGTTACGTCACCGTAGCCTCGACAGACCTGAAGCGCTGGCGCGATTACGCCACCGGCGTGCTCGGCATGATGGTGGATGCCGGATCGGACGAGCGGCTCTACCTGAAGATGGACGAGCGCCCCTACCGCATCCTGGTGGAGCGTGCCGACCGTGACGGCTATGGCGCCTGTGGTTGGGAAGTGGCCGGCAAGGCCGCCTTCGAGCAGGCGATCGTTGAACTGCAACAGGCTGACGTCGAAGTCCAGCGCGGCAGCGCCGCCGACGCCATCAGTCGCAAGGTTCAGGAGCTGGCACGCTTCGCCGATCCGGACGGCAACCGTCACGAACTGTTCTGGGGGCCGTTGCAAGACTTCGCCCCCTTCGTTTCCCCGGTTGGCGTCTCCGGTTTCGTCACCAGCGACCTGGGCATGGGCCATGCGGTGCTGCCGGCCCCGGCCTTCGACCGCTGCCTGGACTTCTACGAGCGGGTGATGGGCTTTGGGCTGTCCGACCTGATGAAAGTGCGCTTCACCCCTGACCCGGCCGAGCCGGAAAAGCGCATCCACTTCCTCCACTGCAACAACGGCCGCCACCACTCCCTGGCGTTGTTCGAGTGCCCGATTCCCTCCGGCTGTGTGCACCTGATGGTGGAAGTGGGCGAACTGGACGATGTCGGCCGCGCGCTGGACCGCATGCATGCCAGCGGCGTGAAGCTGTCCGCCACCCTTGGCCGCCATACCAATGACGACATGACCAGCTTCTACATGCAGACCCCCGGCGGCTTCGACCTGGAGTACGGCTGCGGCGGCAAGGTCATGGACTGGGACCGCCACACCCCCTTCGAGAGCACCGTGGTCAGCCACTGGGGCCATGACTTCAGCGTCGGTCGTCAATAAGGAGCCGCCCCATGGACAAACGCATGACCGCCACCGACATCGTCGGCCAGCTGCGCGATGGCATGACCATCGGTATCGGCGGCTGGGGCCCGCGGCGCAAGCCCATGGCCCTGGTACGCGAGATACTGCGCTCTGATCTCAAAGACCTCACGGTGGTTGCCTACGGCGGCGCCGATGTCGGCATGCTCTGCGCCGCCGGCAAGGTCCGCAAGCTCGTCTACGCCTTCGTCTCGCTCGATTTCATCCCCCTGGAACCTTACTTCCGCAAGGCTCGCCAGGAAGGCGCCGTGGACGTAATGGAAATCGACGAAGGCATGCTCTTGCTCGGCCTCAAGGCCGCCGCCATGAATGTGCCTTTCATCCCGACGGCCGTGGGCCTGGGCACCGATGTGCTGCGCCTGAACCCGGAGCTGAAACTCGTCAGCTCGCCGTACGACGACAGCCGTGACTGGGTCGCCATGCCGGCGCTGAAGCTGGATGCCGCCCTGATCCACGTCGACCGCGCCGACGCGCGTGGGGTCTGCCAGATCGCCGGTCCCGACCACTACATGGACGACCTCTTCGTGCGTGCCGCCGAGAAAGCCTACGTAAGCTGCGACGAACTCGTGGACAGCGGCTGGTTCCACGAAGACCCGATGCGCGCCCGCCAGGTGTTCTGGGAACGCAACCGCACCAGCGCCGTGGTGCATCTGCCGGGCGGGGCCCATCCGTCCTCCTGCGCACCGCTCTACGGCTTCGATATTGCCCATTTCAAGGCCTACAACGCCTCGGCCGCCGAATCGGACGGCTGGCAGGCCTACATGGAGCGCTACGTCAACTGCGGGGAAGCGGAGTACCTCGCCCGTGTCGGTGGCCTGAATGCCATTCGCCAACTGCCGCTCCCGGTTTTCTGAGGACGCTGAGATGACTGCCACCAAACAACCCTACAGCCTCGCCGAACTGATGATCTGCGCTGCCGCCGAGGCCTTTACCCATGACGGCGAAGTGCTCGCCACGGGCATCGGCGTCCTGCAGCGCCTGGCTGCGTCGCTCGCCATGCTCAACAGCAACGCCGACCTGATGATGACCGACTCCGAAGCCTTCATGGTCGCCGAGCCGGTACCGGTTGGGCCGCGCGGCGGCTACCAGCCGAAGTTCGACAGTTGGATGGGCTTCTCGCGCATCTTCGACAACGTCTGGAGCGGCAAGCGCCATGCCCTGGTGGGGCCGGTACAGATCGACCGCTTCGGCCAGGCCAACATTTCCTGCATCGGCGACCACGCCAGACCCAAGTCGCAGATGCTCGGGGTGCGTGGCTTCCCCGGCAACTCCATCAGCCACGCCAACTCCTTCATGGTGTCCAGTCACAACAAGCGGGTGTTCGTCGACGGCGAGGTGGATGTGGTGGCCTCGGTTGGCTACAACCCCGAGCGCCTGGCCCGTGGCTGGTCCCTGGACGAGATCGACATCCGCCTGATCGTCACCGACCTCTGCGTGCTCGACTTCCAGGGCCCCGGCCGGCAGATGCGTATCCGCTCCCTGCACCCTGGTGTCACGGCGGAAGACGTGCAGGCCGCCACCAGTTTCCCGCTGCATGTGCCGGACGAGATTCCGACCACCGCCGCCCCGACCCTCGAACAACTGATCCTCATCCAGCAACTGGACCCGCACAACCTGCGCGCCAGCCAGCTCAAGGACAACCCGCCGGGCGTGCGTGCCCGTGCCACGACCCACTGAGGCGGAGCCGCGCAGATGAACCAAGAACAGGCCGAAGCAGAGGTGGTGCAATACGAGGTGCAGGGTCCGCTGGCCCTGGTCACCATGCATCGCCCCGAGTACCACAACGCGCAGAACTCGCGCATGACCTACGCCCTGGACGCGGCCTTCCGCCGCGCCTGCGACGACGACAGCGTCAAGGTCATCGTGCTGCGCGGCGCCGGCAAGCATTTCTCAGCCGGGCACGACATCGGCACGCCGGGCCGCGACGTGCACGAGAGCTTCGACCGCGCCAGCCTCTGGTACGACCACGTGGGCAAACCGGGTGGCGAGTTCCTCTATGCCCGTGAACAGGAGGTCTACCTCGGCATGTGCCGGCGCTGGCGCGACATGCCCAAGCCGACGATTGCCATGGTCCAGGGCGCCTGCATCGCCGGCGGCCTGATGCTGGCCTGGGTCTGCGACCTGATCATCGCCTCGGACGATGCCTACTTCTCCGATCCCGTGGTGCGCATGGGCATCCCCGGCGTCGAGTACTTCGCTCACGTACATGAGCTGAACCCGCGTATCGCCAAGGAGTTCCTCTTCCTCGGCGAGCGCATGGGCGCGGAGCGCGCCTATCAGATGGGCATGGTCAACAAGGTGGTGCCGCGCGACGTGCTGGAAGACGTGACCCTGGACGTGGCTCGGCGCATCGCGCAGATGCCGCGCCTGGGCTTGCAGCTGACCAAGCAGGCGGTGAACAACGCCGAGGACCTGATGGGCAAGCGCGCCACCATGGACATGGTGTTCGGCCTGCATCACTTCGCCCACGTACACAACGAACTGGTCAGTGGCGACAAGCTGGGCGGTTATGACGCCCGCGCCATGGCCCAGTCCCAGCGCAACCCGTCGGAGGCGTGATGGCGATATCCCTGGACACCCGCCTGACGCGCCTGCTCGGTTGCCGCTACCCGATCATCCAGACCGCCATGGGCTGGGTGGCTGATCCGAAACTGGTGGCCGCCACCGGCAATGCCGGCGGCTTCGGCTTCCTCGCGGGTGCCACCATCGAGCCCCACCAGATGGAAGCCGCCATCCTCGAAACCAAGCGGCTGACCGACCAGCCCTTCGGCGTCAATTTCCACATGTACCAGGCCAATGCCGGCGAGATCGTCGAACTGGTGCTGCGCCACCAGGTGCGTGCGGTGAGCTACAGCCGCTCGCCGGGCAAGGCGATGATCACCCGGCTGAAGGACGCCGGCGTTGTCTGCATGCCCACCGTGGGCGCGCTGAAACACGCGGTGAAAGCCGTGGAGATGGGCGCCGACGCGGTGACCGTGCAGGGCGGGGAGGGCGGCGGCCATACCGGCTCGGTGCCCACCTCGATCCTGCTGGGCCAGGTGGTGGACGCCGTCGACGTTCCTGTGGTCGCTGCCGGCGGCTTCAAGGACGGTCGCGGCCTGGTCTCGGCCCTGGCGCTCGGAGCCGAAGGCATCGCCATGGGCACGCGCTTTTTGATGAGTGCCGAAAGTCCTGTGCCTCCGGCCACCCTGGATCGCTACCTGAAAGTCCGCGACCCAGCCGCCATCATCATCAGCCGCGCCATCGATGGCATGCCGCAACGGATGATCCGCAACGAATTGCTCGACAGCCTGGAACGCTCCGGCGGTCTGAAGCGCCTGTTGCTGGCCCTGCGCAGTGCACTGGCCTACCGCCGTCACAGTGGCGCGAGTGTCGCCCAGTTGCTGGGCAGCGCGTTGAAGCTCGGCGGCAGCGATGGCCTCACCGCCGCCCAGACCCTGATGGCCGCCAACGCGCCGATGGTGATCCAGAAAGCCATGGTCGACGGCCAACCGGCAGCGGGTGTGCTTCCCGCCGGACAGATCGCCGCCAGCATCGACAGCCTGCCGGGCTGCGCCGAACTCATCGAATCCATCGTGCAGCAGGCCGAGCAGCGGCTCGCCGAGCTGTGCCGCCGCGTGACCGACAAATCGAACAACTAAGGGGTAGCCGGATGAGCAGTCCATTTCACGTGAGCATCGATAACGGCATTGCCGAGATGGTCTTCGACCACCCGCCGGTGAACGCCTTCGACAGTAAAGGCTGGGCGGCCATCGCCGCCGAGCTCGAGCATCTGGGCGAGTCGCCCGAGGTTCGGGTCATCGTCATCCGCGCCGAGGGCCGAGGTTTCTGCGCAGGCGTGGACATCAAGGAACTGGCCGCCGACGGCAACCTGATCGTCGCCGTCAACAAGGGCAACTACGACAGCTTCAAGGCCGTCCACCGCAATCCCAAGCCGGTCATCATTGCCGTGCACGGTTTCGTCCTCGGCGGCGGCATCGGCCTTTGCGGGGCGGCGGACATCCTGGTCGCCTCCGACTGCGCGCGCTTCGGCGTCCCCGAGGTAGACCGTGGCGCCATGGGCGGCGGCGCGCACTTGCAGCGCCTGTTCCCGGTGCAGAAGGTGCGCCACATGTACTTCACCGGCGACATGATCGACGCCGCCGAGGCCTATCGCCTGGGTGCGGTTGAGCGCGTAGTGCCGCGTGCCGATTTGCGCGAGGCGGCCCTGGAGGTCGCGCGCAAGATCGCCGCCAAGAGCCCGGCCATGATCGCCCTGGCCAAGGAGGCGCTGACCGGCATCGAGGACGGCAACCTCGAAGACAAATACCGCTGGGAGCAGGGATTCACCCTGCAGGCCTACCGCTCGCTGGATTCCCAGGAAGCCCGCGATGCCTTCGTCGACAAGCGCACCGCCACCTTCAAGGGATGAGCCCATGGACCTGACCTACACACCTGAACAGCAGGCCTTCCGTGAGGAGGTCCGCGCCTGGCTGGCGGCCAACGTGCCAGCCGAGCCCCTGCAATCCTTCGACTGCGAGCAAGGCTTCCGCCAGCACCGTGCCTGGGAAGCGAAACTCAACGAAGGTCGCTGGGGCATGGTGACCTGGCCGAAGGAACTCGGCGGACGCGGCTGCGACCTGATCGAGTGGCTGATCTTCGAAGAGGAGTACTACCGCGCCGGCGCGCCGGCACGGGTGAACCAGAACGGTATCTTCCTGCTCGGCCCGACCCTCATGGAGTTCGGCACCGCCGCGCAGCAGGAGCGCTTCCTGCCGAAGATGGCCACGGGCGAAGAAATCTGGGCCCAGGGCTGGTCCGAGCCGAATGCCGGTTCCGACATGGCGGCCATCCGTTGCCGTGCCGAGCGCAACGGCGATGTCTATGTGATCAACGGCCAGAAAACCTGGTCCACCCGCGCCGTCTGGGCTGACTGGCTGTTCGGCCTGTTCCGCAGCGACCCGCAATCCAGCCGCCACCACGGCCTGACCTTCATCCTGCTGCCGCTGAACAGCCCCGGCATTACCGTGCGGCCCATCCAGCAGCTCAACGGCTTGCCGGGCTTCGCCGAAATCTTCTTCGACGACGTCGAAGTGCCTGTGGATAACGTGCTGGGCGGGGAGGGCATGGGCTGGCATGTGGCGATGTCCACCGCCGGCTTCGAGCGCGGCCTGATGCTGCGCTCGCCAGCGCGCTTCCAGGAAACCGCGCGGCGCCTGGTGCAGCTCTACCTGGCTAACCGTGAGCAGGCCGACCTGGACCCGGCGATCGGCGAAGCGGTGATGCGCGCCTGGATGGACGCCGAGGCCTACACCCTGAACACCTACATGACGGCGTCGCGGCTGGTGAAGGGCGGCAAGATCGGCCCGGAATCCTCCACCAACAAGATCTTCTGGTCCGAGCTGGACCAGCGCATGCACGAGACGGCGTTGTCGATCCTCGGCCTGCGCGGCGAACTGCTGCCCCACGCGCCGGATGCCGGCGACGTCGGCCACTGGCTGGACGGCTTCCTGTTCGCCCAGGCCGGGCCCATCTACGCCGGCACCAACGAGATTCAACGCAACATCATCGCCGAGCGCATGCTCGGCATGCCGCGAGCCTGAGGAGCGCGCCATGGACTTCACTTTCAGCGACGACCAACTGCTGTTCCAGGACAACGTGCGCGCCTTCCTCACCAATGAAGTGATCCCGGAACGCATCCGTGAACTCTGGCAATCCGAAAGCGGCCGCAGCGACGAACTCTGGGGCCAGCTCACTGAACTCGGCCTCACCGCACTGACCGTGCCGGACGGGTTCGGTGGCCTGGACATGAATGAGCAGGACTTCATCCTCCTCGCCCAGGAATGCGGCTACGCCGGCCTGCCCGAGCCCCTGGTGGACACCATGCTGATCGGCGTGCCGCTGCTCGCCGCCCTGCAGGGCCAGCTCGACCTGCAAGGCGAATGGCTGACCCGCATCGCCGAAGGCAAGGCGCGCCTTGCCGTAGGGGAACCGGGTAACCCGCTGGTGGCCGATGCCCATGTGGCCGGGCTGTTGCTCCTGCCCCATGGGGACGAGGTACACGCCGTGCTGCCCGAACAGGTGCATCTCACCCGCAATGAATCGGTGGACCCGAGCCGCCAGCTGTTCCGGGTCGACTGGACGCCGAGTCCATCCACCTGTGTGGCAGACGGCGAGCAGGGTAGGGCGCTGTGGGCCGCTGCGCGGAACCGTGGCGCCCTCGGCACCGCCGCCCAGTTGCTGGGCCTGGCCAAGCGCATGGTGGACCTGGCAGTGGACTACAGCTTCGAACGCAAGCAGTTCGGCAAGCCGGTGGGCTCCTTCCAGGCGGTGAAGCACCTGATGGCCAACGTCGCGGTGCAGATCGAGTTCGCCAAGGGCCCGCTGTACCGCGCTGCCTATGCCGTCGCCCAAGGGCTTGCGGACCAGGACGTGCAGGTTTCCCACGCCCGTATCGCCTGCGCGGAGGCCGCCCTGCTGGCGGCGAAGAACGCCATCCAGACCCATGGCGCCATGGGATACACCTGGGAGGTGGACCTGCAGATCTTCATGAAACGCGCCTGGGCCCTGGACAAGGTCTGGGGCGACCGTGGCTGGCACAAGGCACGGATTCGCCAGGCGCTGTTCGATGGCCACGTCCAGCCGGGGGCGGGTAATACCTTCTAGTCCGTCATCCTTCACTCCACTCCTGACCATTCGAGACTGCCATGCCCGAAGCCTACATAGTCGACGCCCTGCGCACCCCCACCGGCCGGCGCAAGGGCGGCCTGAGCCAGATCCACGCCGCCGACCTCGGCGCCCATGTGCTGCGCGAACTGGTCGCTCGCAACCCGATTCCCGACGCTGACTACGACGATGTGATCTTCGGTTGCGTCGACACCATCGGCCCGCTGGCCGGGGACATCGCCCGCACCTGCTGGCTGGCCGCCGGCCTTGACCACGCCGTGCCCGGCACCACCATCGACCGCCAGTGCGGTTCGTCCCAGCAGGCGGTGCACTTTGCCGCCCAGGCCGTGATGAGCGGCACCCAGGATGTGGTGATCGCCGGCGGCGTGCAGACCATGACGCAAATTCCCATCTCCTCGGCCATGACCGCCGCCGAACCGCTGGGCTTCACCGATCCCTTCTCCGGCTCCGACGGCTGGGTGAAGCGCTATGGCAAGGTGCCGCCGACCCAGTTTCGCGCCGCGCAGATGATCGCCGAGAAGTGGGGCCTGACCCGCGAGGCCCTGGAGGCCTACGCCCTGGAATCCCACCGCCGTGCCCTGCGCGCCATCGAGCAGGGGCGTTTCGCTCGCGAGATCGTGCCCCTGGCCGGCGTCAAGCATGACGAAACCCCGCGCCAGACCAGCCTGGACAAGATGGCCGAGCTGGAAACCCTGTTCGGCTGCGACCGCGTCACTGCAGGGGTTTCCAGCCAGACTTGCGATGGCGCCAGTGCGCTGCTGGTGGTCTCCGAGGCGGCGCTCAAGCGCTACAACCTCACACCCCGTGCGCGCATCCACCACATCAGCGTGCGTGCCGACGACCCCGTGTGGATGCTCACCGCGCCCATCCCGGCCACCGAGTACGCGCTGAAGCGTGCCGGCATGAAGCTGGACGACATCGACCGCGTGGAGATCAACGAAGCCTTCGCCTCGGTGGCCATGGCCTGGCTCAAGGAAACCGGCTACCCGCATGAACGCACCAACGTCAACGGCGGCGCCATCGCCCTCGGCCATCCCCTGGGCGCCACCGGCACCCGGCTGATGTGCACCCTGCTGCACGAACTGGAGCGCAGTGGCGGCCGCTTCGGCCTGCAGACCATGTGCGAAGGCGGTGGGCAGGCGAACGTGACCATCATCGAGCGGCTCTAGCACATCGCACGGACAAACCCCCTCTCCCTCCGGGAGAGGGCTGGGGAGAGGGCAACCAACCCCCACACGAACTTATCGGAGAACTCCCCATGCCAATCTGCCAATCCCGTTCCGTCATCATCACCGGCGCCGGCGGCGGTCTCGGCCGAGCCTATGCACTGGCCTTCGCCGCCGAAGGCGCCAAGGTACTGGTCAACGACATCAACCTGCCCGCCGCCGAAGCCGTGGTCGCTGAAATCCGTGCCAACGGCGGCCAGGCCATCGCCAACAACGGCGATATCACCAACTACGCCGCTGCCGGTGAAATCGTCCGCCAGGCCATCGAAGCTTTCGGCGACCTCCACGTGCTGGTGAACAACGCGGGCATCTGCCGCGACCGCATGTTCGCCAGCCTCACCGAAGCCGACTGGGACGCGGTGATGGCCGTGCACCTGAAGGGCCATTTCTGCCTGGCCAGCCATGCGGTGAAGCACTGGCGCGAACAGGCCAAGGGCGGCCTGGAGGTGAAGGCGCGGATCATCAACACCAGTTCCGGTGCCGGCTTGCAGGGCTCCATCGGCCAGTCCAACTACGCCGCTGCCAAGGGAGGCATAGCGTCCCTGACCCTGGTGCAGGCCGCCGAACTGGCGCGCTACGGCATTACCGCCAACGCCCTGGCCCCGGCTGCCCGCACCGGCATGACCGAAGACGTGTTCGCCGAGGTGATGAAAAGGCCGGACGACGGCTTCGACTATTTCGCCCCCGAGAACGTCGCGCCGCTGGTGGTGTGGCTAGGCTCGGAAGCATCCCAATCCGTCACCGGAAAGATGTTCGAAGTGGAAGGCGGCAAACTCTCCATCGCCGACGGCTGGCGCCGCGGCCCCGAGTTCGACAAGGGCGCGCGCTACCAGCCCGGCGAAGTGGGCGAGGTGGTCGAACGCCTGCTGGCCGAAGCCGTCCCGGCGCAGAAGGTCTACGGCACCTGATCCCCGCTACCCTCCCGCTCTTTCTTCTGTGGGGGCGAATTCATTCGCTAAGGGCAGCGCAGCTGCCCCCCATGCCCGGCGCCCAACAACCGCCGTAGGAGCGAGCTCTGCTCGTGAACAACCCCACCCCAAATCCGCTCCCATAGATTTCACATTCCCCAAAAAGAAAGAAGGCGCCACAGGTGGCGCCTTCTGCCTTTCGAGGTGCATACATCATGAACTGCCTGCCTCTGAACTGCTCCGGGAATTAGCTGATGCGGTTGGCGCCAGTGCGATCTGCACCGCCTTCAGCCACTTGGAAAGCCTGGGTGCGGTCGGATCCACCTTCGGCAACGCGCAGCGACTGGGAGCGCTCTGAACCATTCTCGGCAACATCGAAGGCCTTGGTACGGTCGGAACCGCCTTCAGCTACACGCAGGGACTGGGAGCGCTCGGAGCCGTTCTCGGCGACATCGAAGGCCTTGGTACGGTCGGAACCGCCTTCAGCCACGCGCAGGGACTGGGAGCGCTCGGAGCCATTCTCTGCGACGCGGTGGATGCTGGTGCGGTCAGCGCCACCTTCGGCGACGCGGTGGATGGACGTGCGGTCGGAACCACCCTCGGCAACCGACAGTGCAAAAGCGGAGGCGGACAGGCTGGCGATGAACAGGCTGGCGAAGATTTGCTTTTTCATTTTGGTCACCTTGGTTGGAAGGGGTTGGAATTCGTCTACGGGGCCCATGTTACTGATGTGATTTCGATGAAGAAGTGATGCTGCGTAATGGTTACCATCGATGCTATTGATGGTTGATTTATTTCAAATAAAAACAACTGTTTATGTCTTTTAAACGGCGCAGTTTCGTTAAGTGGAACGGCTTTTTCCGTGACCAGGAATAATCAACTTTATGGATGTATTCGGGCTGGTTTTGCTCGTTTTCTGAGCATCTGGTGAATCGAGGACCTCGCTGCCACCAGGCGCGCCGGTGGCAGCGAGCTTGCCCTGTCTGCGCTTCAGAGGTTGTCAGCGTCGATGACGGCCTTGGTGAAGGCCTGCGGATCTTCCTGGGGCAGGTTGTGGCCGATGCCGCCGGTGATCAGCCGGTACTCGTACTTGCCGGTGAAGCGCTTGGCATAGTCTTCGGCCTTCGGGTGCGGCGCACCGTTGGCGTCACCTTCCAGGGTGATGGTCGGCACGCTGATGGAGGGTGAAGTGGCCAGCTTCTGCTCCAGGGCCGCGTACCGGCTTTCCCCCTTCTCCAGGCCCAGGCGCCAGCGGTAGTTGTAAACGGTGATGGCGACGTGGTCGGGGTTGTCCAGGGCGGCGGCGCTGCGATCGAAAGTGGCGTCGTCGAACGCCCATTTCGGCGAGGCCAACTGCCAGATCAGCTTGGCGAAGTCATGGGTGTTCTGCTCGTAGCCGGCGCGGCCGCGCTCGGTGGCGAAGTAGAACTGGTACCACCACTGCAGTTCGGCCTTGGGCGGTAGCGGCTTCTGGCCAGCGGCCTGGTTGCCGATCAGATAGCCGCTGACCGACACCAGCGCCTTGACCCGTTCCGGCCAAAGCGCGGAGACGATGTCGGCCGAGCGCGCACCCCAATCGTAGCCGCCGAGCACGGCCTGTTTGATCTTGAGTGCATCCATGAAATCGATGACGTCAGTGGCCAGCGCGGCGGGCTGACCATTGCGAACGGACTGCTCGGAGAGGAAGCGCGTATCGCCATAGCCCCGTGCATAGGGCATCAGCACCCGATAGCCCTTGTCCGCCAGCAGAGGCGCGACCTTCTCATAGCTGTGGATATCGTAAGGCCAGCCGTGCAGGAGAATGACCACAGGCCCGTCGGCGGGGCCGGCCTCGGCGTATGCCACGTCCAGTAGCCCGGCCTTTACATGCTTCAGCGGACCGAACGGGGAGGCGGAAGCCTGCCGGGTGCCGGCACCGGTCGCGATGGGTTCCGCGCCCGGGGAAGTTTGCGCCTGGGCTACGCCAAGTTGCATCAGGGTCAGAGCGAGAATCGACGAGCCGACCCAGCGGCGGCGTTTGTTGCCGGTTGCCTTGTTCTGCACTGCCATCTTCATGGGGAAGTCTCCGTTGCAAGCGATTGGCCGGGGCCGGTCGACCCCTTTCAAGTGACGCATGCAGTTGAACACCCCGAGTTATCTGGCCTGTGTCAGTTCCCTGGCCAAATCGGTGCCCATGTATCTCGATGCATTTCAGACACACTGTGATGCATAGCGATCCTGGCCTTCGCTGGGGCGGGCCATACGGACGTTTACCTCGCCACAACGGCCTTTCCCCTCGTCGTCCATCCGGACGATTCCCCGCCCGGCGCAAGTCGCCAGACTCCTTGCCAGCCCCAAGAATCACAAAAAGGCAGCCTTATGGAATTCGCGTTCAGCGATGAGCAGGAGATGATCCGCGAGTCCGCCGAGAGCTTTCTCGCGGACGTTTCCGATTCCGCCGCCGTGCGGGCGGCCATGGCCACCGAGCTGGGCCATGACCCGGACCTCTGGCGGCGACTGTGCAACGAGATGGTCTGGCCGGCCATTCATATCCCCGAACAATACGGCGGCCTCGGACTGGGCTTCGTCGAGCTGGCCATCCTGCTTGAGCAAATGGGTCGCCGGTTGTTTTGTTCGCCGTTCTTCGCCAGTGCCTGCCTGGCCACCCCGGCGTTGTTGCTGGGCGGCAGTGAGGAACAGAAGGCCCGTTGGCTGCCGCAGCTCGCCGATGGCAGCCTGACCGCCACCCTGGCCTTTGCCAGCAACAACCTCAATGGCCGCGATGCGGTGCAGGCGAGCTATCGCGTCGAGGGCAGTGGAGTCGTGATCGACGGCTGCCTGCGCCAGGTGGTGGACGGCCACAGCGCCGGCCTGCTGATAGTGGCCGCGCGCGGCCGGCAGGGTATCGGCCTGTTCGCTGTACCCGCCGACACGCCTGGCGTCCGCCGCCGCCTGATCCCAACCCTGGACCAGACCCGCAAGCTGGCCGAGGTGGAGTTCAGTCAGGTCTTCGTCGGCGCCGATGCCCAGTTGGGTGAGCCGGGGCAGGGCGGTGAACTGCTCGATCAGGTCCTGGACCTGGCGTGCGTGGCGTTGGCCGCGGAGCAGGCAGGCGGTGCCCAGCAGACCCTGGACCTGACCCTTGCCTACACCGCCGAGCGCCAGCAGTTCGGTCGTGCTATCGCCAGCTTCCAGGCCATCAAGCACCGCGCCGCCGACATGATGCTGGAAGTGGAATGCGCGCGTTCGGCGGCCCTCTACGCCGCCTGCGTGGCCGAGGAAGCCCTGGCGCCGCATGGCGACAAGGGTGTCGCTGCCGAGCTGTCCCTGGCCGCCGCCCTGGCCAAGTCGCGTTGCTCGGAAGCCTTCTTCCACTGCGCGGCGGAGTCCATCCAGTTGCATGGCGGCGTCGGCTTCACCTGGGAGTACGACCCGCACCTTTACTTCAAGCGCGCCCGGGCCAGTGAAGCCCTGTTCGGCGCGCCGTCCTGGCACCGGGAGCGGATTGCCGCAGCCCTTCTGGGGGAGATCGCATGAAGATCAGTTTCAGTGAGGCGGATGAATGCTTCCGCCGTGACGTGGCCGGCTGGCTTGCCGACAATCTGCGCGGCGAGTTCGAGGTCCTGCGCTTTCGCGGTGGCCCGGGTGACGAACACAGCTTTCCCGAAGAACGCAAAGCCTGGGAGCGCAAGCTGGCCGAAGGCGGCTGGACCTGCGTGGGCTGGGCGCCTGAGCATGGCGGACGCGGCCTGTCCATCAGCCAGCAGGTGATCTTCCACGAGGAGTACGCCCGTGCCGGGGGCCCTGGCCGCATGGGGCACATCGGCGAAGGCCTGGCCGGGCCCACCATCGCCGCCTTCGGCACTGATGAACAGCAACGCCGCCTGCTCCCGGGCATCGTCGCCGGCACCGAGTTCTGGTGCCAGGGTTACTCGGAGCCGGGGGCCGGCTCCGACCTTGCGAACGTGAAGACCCGCGCGGTGCTGGAGAACGGCCAGTGGCGCATCAGCGGCCAGAAGGTCTGGACCTCGCTGGCGCACGAATCCGAATGGTGCTTCGTCATCGCCCGCACTGAGCCGGGCAGTGTCGGGCACCAGGGGCTGTCCTTCCTGCTGGTGCCGATGCACCAGTCGGGCGTTACGGTGCGGCCCATCGAGCAGCTCACCGGCACCTCGGAATTCAACGAGGTGTTCTTCGACGAGGCCGTCACCGAGGCCAGTAACATCCTCGGCGCCCCGGGCGATGGCTGGAAGATCGCCATGGCGCTTTTGGGCTTCGAGCGCGGCGTCTCCACCCTTGGCCAGCAGATGCTGTTCCAGAACGAACTGGAGGAAATCATCCGCATCGCCCGCGCCAACGGAGCCGCCCGCGACCCGCTGCTGCGCCAGCGCATCGCCGACGCCTGGAGCGGACTGCGCATCCTGCGCTACAACTCCTTGCGCATGCTCTCCGGCGCCCAGGACGGCTCGCTGCGCCGCGAGGCGATGATCTACAAGCTGTGCTGGTCCAATTGGCACGTTGCCCTCGGCAAGCTGGCCATGGACGTGCTCGGCCCGGACGCCGAACTGCTGGAGGGCGGCCCCTACCAGTTGGGGCGCCTGCAATCGATGTTCCTCTTCAGCCGCTCCGACACCATTTACGGCGGCACCAACGAAATCCAACGCAACATCATCGCCGAACGCGCGCTGGGCATGCCCCGCGAGCCGCGCGTGCGCGCCTGATCCGAGGACCTTGCATGACTACTCCCACCTACGTTCCCGGCCATGGCCTGCTGCGCGGCAAGTCGGTGCTGATCACCGCCGCCGCGGGGGCCGGCATCGGTTTTTCCGCCGCCCTGCGCGCTGCCGAGGAAGGCTGCCGGGCACTGATGATCAGCGACATCCATGAGGGCCGCCTGCAGGAAGCGGCGCTGAAGATCCGCGAGGCCACCGGGCTGGACCGGGTCTACACCCGCGAATGCAACGTCACGTCCGAGGAACAGGTGCAGGCCCTGGTGGCTGCCGCCGAACGCGACCTGGATGGCGTTGACGTGCTGATCAACAACGCCGGCCTGGGCGGTTCGCGGTTGTTGGTCGAGATGAGCGACGAGGAATGGAACCGCGTCCTCGACGTGACCCTCACCGGCACCATGCGCATGACCCGCGCCATGCTGCCGACGATGATTGCCCGGCAACGCGGGGTGATCGTCAACAACGCCTCGGTGCTCGGCTGGCGTGCCCAGAAGGAGCAGAGCCACTATGCCGCGGCGAAGGCCGGCGTCATGGCATTGACCCGTTGCGCAGCGGTGGAAGCGGCGGAGCACGGCATCCGCATCAACGCGGTGAGCCCGAGCATCGCCCTGCACGAATTCCTGAAGAAGTCCGCACCCAAGGAGCTGCTGGACCAACTCGCCTCTCGCGAAGCCTTCGGCCGCGCCGCGGAAGTCTGGGAAGTGGCCAACGTGATGATGTTCCTGGCCAGTGACTACAGCTCCTACATGACCGGCGAAGTGCTGTCGGTTTCCAGCCAGAGGGCCTGAGCATGGCAACGATCTTCGACACCCCGGTGGCCTTGCTGGAGCGCGTTGGCGAACAGCTGGGCCACAGCGACTGGCTGAGTGTGGAGCAGTCGCGCATCGACCAGTTCGCGGAGGCTACCGGTGACCACCAGTGGATCCACGTCGACCCGGCGCGCGCCGCCGGCGGCCCCTTCGGTGCCTGCATTGCCCACGGCTACCTGACCCTCGCCCTGGTCAATCTCTTCCTGCCACAGATTGTCGAAGTACGGGGCATATCCATGGGGGTGAACTACGGCTGCGAGAAGGTCCGCTTCCCCAATGTGGTCCGCGCCGGCAGCCGCGTGCGCGGCAGTGCGCAACTGGTGGCCGCCGAGGAAGTGAAAGGCGGCGTGCAGGCGACCATCCGCGTTACGGTGGAGATCGAGGGCGAAGAGCGCCCAGGTTGCGTCGTGGACACCATCAGCCGGTATTACCCCGCGTAGGGCCGATTTCGTTAGGAACTGAAGAATTCTGGAGTAACCCATGAAAGAAGCCGTAATCGTATCCACCGCCCGCACGCCCATCGGCAAAGCCTTCCGCGGTGCCTTCAACGACACCGAGGCGCCGCTGATGGGCGGCCATGTGGTGCGCGAGGCGCTGCAGCGCGCGGGCGTCGAGCCGGGCGAAGTGGACGATGTGATCATGGGCGCCGCCGCCCAGCAGGGCACCCAGGCCTACAACCTCGGCCGTCTCTGTGCGACCGCCGCCGGGCTGCCGGCCAGCGTTTCCGGCATGGCGGTGGAGCGCCAGTGCTCCTCGGGGCTGATGAGCATCGCCCTGGCTGCCAAGAGCATCATGTGCGATGAAATCGACATCGCCGTCGCCGGTGGTCTGGAGTCCATCTCGCTGGTGCAGAACAAGCACAAGAACAGCTACCGCAACCAGTCCGAGGCGGTGCTGGCGCAGGACCCACGCGCCTATATCCCGATGATCGAGACGGCGGAAATCGTTGCCGAGCGTTATGGCATTTCCCGTGAGGCGCAGGACGAGTACAGCTACCAGAGCCAGATGCGCACCGCCCTGGCCCAGGGCGCCGGCCGGTTCGATGCCGAATTGGCGCCGCTGGCCGCGCGCAAGCTGGTGATGGACAAGACCACCGGCGAAAGCCGCCACGAAACCGTGACCCTGGGCCGCGACGAGTGCAACCGCGCGGACACCACCCGCGAAAGCCTGAGCGCCCTGGAACCGGTCTGGCAGGGCGGGCAGTGGACCGGTGCCGGGCGCTTCATCACCGCCGGCAACGCCTCGCAGCTCTCCGATGGCGCCAGTGCCTCGGTGCTGATGAGCGCGCAACAAGCCGAACGCCGTGGCCTGGAACCCCTCGGCTTCTACCGTGGCCTGGCGGTGGCCGGTTGCGATGCCGACGAAATGGGCATCGGTCCGGTGTTCGCCATTCCCAAGCTGCTCAAGCGCCACGGCCTTTCCATGGACCACATCGGCCTGTGGGAGCTGAACGAGGCCTTCGCCTGCCAGGTCATCCACTGCCGCGACACCCTGGGGATTCCGGACGAGCGCCTGAACGTCAACGGCGGCGCCATCGCTGTCGGCCATCCCTTCGGCATGTCGGGCGCACGCATGGTCGGACACGCGCTGATCGAGGGCAGGCGCCGGGGTCTGCGTTATGTGGTGGTGAGCATGTGCATTGGTGGCGGCATGGGTGCCGCCGCCCTGTTTGAAGTGGCGTGAGGAGAATCCAATGATCAGTCCGCAGCAGGTACAGGAAATCATGGCTCGCTACGTCGAGCTGGTGGACGCTTGTGATATCGACGGCATCATCGCGCTCTATGCCGCCGATGCCACGGTGGAAGACCCGGTGGGCAGCCCGCCCCATGTGGGCATCGAGGCCATTGACCGCTTCTACCGCGAGGGACTGGGCCGCGCCAACGCCCGGGCCCGCCGCACTGGTCCGGTATCGGCCAGTCATGCCGGCAGCGGCGCGGTTCCCTTCTGCGTTGACCTGGACTGGAACGGCCGCGCCTGCTCCATCCAGGTGATCGACGTGATGGAGTTCGACGCCGAAGGCCGTATCCGTTCCATGAAGGCCTTCTGGGGCGAGGCCAACGTCGTGGGGAGGGAGGTGTCATGACCCTGGAGCAGCGTCTTGCCCGCCTTGAAGCACTCGAGGCCATTCGCCGGCTCAAGCACCGCTATCTCAACGCCTGCGACCTGAAGGACGTGGAGGCGATCCGCGCGTGCTTCGCCGAGGGTGAAGTCGCCATCGACTACGGCCCCGTGGGGACCTTCCGGGACCGCGACAGCTTTGTTGCGCTGTACCAGTCCCTGGCCTGCAACGAACGGGTGATCGACCTGCACCACGGCGCCAACCCGGAGGTCGAGCTGGTCGCCGAGGATGAGGCCAGGGCGCGCTGGGCGCTGTACTACTTCAACCTCGACGCTGAAACCGGCGCCACGCGGCAGCTGGGCGGGTTCTACCAGGACCGCTATCGGTGCATCGATGGCGCCTGGAAGATCGTCGAGACGGTGTTCCGGGGCCATTCGTTGGTGGAGTCGGTGGGTTCGAATTGATGGGTTTCGCTTCGCTCTACCGCATCCTACGGGTGCCATATTTGTAGGATGGGTAGAGCCTGCGAAACCCATCGGCTTTTCAATTCACCCCGGCTGCTTCGAGGAACGCCGGTTTCTCTCCGCCGCCATGCACGCAGATATCCGCCCCGCTCACATAGCTGGACAGGGGGGAAGCGAGGTACAGGCAGGCATCGCCAATGTCCTCGGGGGTTGCCATGCGTTGCAGCGGAATTCCTGCCGCCACCCGCGCCACACCGTCGGCGTTGCCGTAGTGCAGCTCGGCCTGTTCGGTAAGGATCAACCCCGCCGTTACCGCATTCACCCGCACCTTCGGTGCCCACTCCACTGCGAGCGAACGCGTGAGATTGAGCAGGCCGGCCTTGGCCGCGCCATAGGCGGCGGTGCCGGGGGAGGGGCGGACGGCGCTGACACTGCAAATGTTGATGATGGCGCCGCCTTCAGGCTGGCGCTGCATCACCTGGTTGGCCAACTGGCAGAGGTTCAGCGGCGCCAGCAGGTTGAGGCGGATGATGGATTCGGAAAAGCGTGGCGACGCCGTGGCAGCGTCGGTGTGAGGGGCGCCACCGGCGTTGTTCACCAACACGTCCAGGCGTCCGAAGCGCTCGACGATGTCGTCCAGCATGCCTTGCAGTTGCTCGATATCGCGTACATCGCAGGGCGTGAAATGGGCGCTGCGGCCTTCATGCTCGGGCAGGCTTTCTGGCGCCTGGCGCCCGCAGATCACCACCTCGGCGCCTTGCTCCAGGAAACGCAGGCTGATGCCCCGACCCACACCCTTGCCGCCGCCGGTTACCAGCACCAACTTGCCGCTGAAATCCAATGCATCGCCCATGGTCGTTTCCTCTGAAATGTCGATGGACAGAGGCTAGGGCGAGCAGGGCGGGGCGCCTACGTCCGGGAGGACTAGGGCACCACGTTTGGTGGCCATTTCTGTAGGGTGGATGGCGCTTTTCCATCCACCAGCGGAGTTGAGGGCCGAGCAGGCTGCTAGTCCTCTCGGACGATGTTGGCCTGCCGGCCCGCCCGAATAATCCCGGCAAACAACAAGCCGAGGAGAGTCCCATGGGCGCACTACCGCAAGGGCGTTTCGTCACGCTGCCGGATGGCCTGCGACTGCACTACATCGAAGCGGGCGAGGGCGAGCCGGTGGTGTTCATCCACGGCAGTGGCCCAGGCGCCAGTGGTCATAGCAACTTCAAGCAGAACTACCCGGTATTCGCCAGCTTCGGCTACCGAGCCATCGTCCTGGACCTCCCGGGCTACGGCGCTTCCGACAAACCGGAAACCACCTACAGCCTGGACTTCTTCGTCACCGCCCTGACCGGTCTGCTGGACGCCCTGGACATTCAGCGCTGCGTGCTGGTGGGCAACTCCCTGGGGGGTGCCATCGCCATCAAGCTGGCGCTGGATGCGCCCAAGCGCGTCAGTCGCCTGGTACTGATGGCCCCCGGTGGACTGATGGAGAAGGAGCAGTACTACCTGCAGATGGAAGGCATCCAGAAGATGGGCGCGGCCTTCGCCAATGGCGAGCTGAACGATGCAGACGGCATGCGTCGCCTGCTCGGCCTGCAGCTCTACGATGCCTCGCTGATTGCCGACGAGACCGTCAACGAGCGGGTCGCCGTGGTGCAACAGCAGCCGCGCTGCGTGCTCAGCACCATGCAGGTGCCGAACATGGCCGCGCGCCTTTCCGAGCTGTCCTGCCCGATCCTCGGTTTCTGGGGCATGAACGACAAGTTCTGCCCGTCCTCCGGCGCCCAGACCATGCTCGAAGCCTGTCGCAACATTCGTTTCGTGATGCTCAGCGAATGCGGCCACTGGGTGATGGTGGAGCACCGCGAACTGTTCAACCGTACCTGCCTGGACTTCCTCGCGGAGGGCCGGCCATGAGCGACGCACTGCATCGCCAATACGGCGAAGAGCTCTACCAGGCCCTGCAGGACGGGCGCACCCTGGAACCCCTGACCCACCGCTGGCCGGCGATCACCATCGACGACGCCTACCGCATTTCCCTGCACGCGATCGAGCGCCGGGTGGCGGCGGGCGATGCCATCGTCGGCAAGAAGATCGGCGTCACCTCTGCCGCTGTGCAGCGGATGCTCGATGTGCACCAGCCAGACTTTGGCTTCATCACCCGCGATATGGGGTTCGACCATGGCGCGGAGATTTCCCTGTCCGCCAACCGCCTGATCCAGCCGCGCGCCGAAGGCGAAATCGCCTTCAAGCTGAAGCGTGACCTCAAGGGGCCGGGCGTGACCGAGCAGGATGTGCTGGACGCCACCGAATGCGTGATGCCCTGTTTCGAGATCGTCGACTCGCGCATCCACGACTGGAGAATCCGCATCCAGGACACCGTCGCCGACAACGCCTCGTGCGGGGTCTTCGTCCTCGGTCGCGAGCAGGTGGACCCGCGTGAGCTGGACCTGCCCAACCTGCGCATGACCGTGTTCAAGAACGGTGTGCAGATCAGCGAAGGGCTGGGCTCGGCAGTACAGGGCAACCCGCTCACGGCGGTGGCCTGGTTGGCCAATACCCTGGGTGAGCTGGGCATCCCCTTCCTGGCCGGCGAGATCATCCTCTCCGGCTCGCTGGTACCACTGGAACCGGCGCGAGCCGGTGACCGCTTCGAACTGACCATCGACGGCCTGGGCAGTGCCCGGCTGTCCTTCTGTGCCTGACTCTGGGGGAGTGGTGATGAGCAAGAAACTCAAGGCGGCCATTATCGGGCCGGGCAATATCGGTACCGACCTGTTGATCAAGATGCGTCGGTCGGAATGGATCGAACCGGTGTGGATGGTGGGCGTGGACCCGACCTCGGAGGGGCTCAAGCGCGCCGCCGAGTTCGGCCTGAAAACCACCGCTGATGGCGTCGACGGCCTGCTGCCGCATGTGTTGGACGACGACATCCGCATTGCCTTCGACGCCACCTCGGCCTATGTGCATGCCGAGAACAGCCGCAAGCTCAATGAGCTGGGCGTGATCATGATCGACCTCACCCCAGCGGCCATCGGCCCGTATTGCGTGCCGCCGGTCAACCTCAAGGAGCACGCGGAGAAGCTGGCGCTCAACGTCAACATGGTCACCTGCGGCGGCCAGGCCACCATTCCCATGGTGGCGGCGGTGTCCCGCGTGCAGCCGGTGGAGTACGGCGAAATCGTCGCCACCGTATCGTCCCGCTCGGTGGGGCCGGGTACCCGGCAGAACATCGACGAATTCACCCGCACCACCGCCGGTGCCGTGGAGAAGATCGGTGGGGCGAAGCGCGGCAAGGCGATCATCGTCATCAACCCGGCCGAGCCGCCCCTGATGATGCGCGACACCATCCATTGCCTCACCGAAGGCGAGCCGAACCAGGCGGAGATTCGCACTTCGGTGCTGCACATGGTCAAGGAAGTGCAGCGCTACGTGCCGGGCTACAAGCTGATCAACGGCCCGGTGTTCGACGGTCGCAAGGTGTCGATCTTCATCGAGGTCGAAGGCCTGGGCGACTTCCTGCCCAAGTCCGCCGGCAACCTGGACATCATGACCGCCGCCGGCCTGCGCACCGCCGAGATGTTCGCCGAAGAAGCCCACAAGGGCGCCCTGCAACTGCCCGTCCGTTGAGTGGAGATACCCCATGAACCTGCAAGGTAAGCACGTGCGCCTGCACGACATGAGCCTGCGCGACGGCATGCATGCCAAGCGCCACCAGATCAGCCTGGACGAGATGGTCGCCGTGGCCACCGGCCTCGATGCAGCCGGCGTGCCGCTGATCGAGATCACCCATGGCGATGGCCTGGGCGGCAGCTCGCTGAACTACGGTTTTCCGGCGCACAGCGACGAGGAATACTTCGACGCGGTGATTCCCAAGCTCAAGCAGGCCAAGGTTTCGGCGCTGCTGCTGCCGGGCATCGGTACCGTCGAGCACCTGAAAATGGCCCATGACCTCGGCGTTTCCACCATCCGCGTCGCCACCCACTGCACCGAGGCGGATGTCTCCGGCCAGCACATCGGCATGGCCGCGAAGATGGGCCTGGACACCGTCGGCTTCCTGATGATGGCGCACATGGTCAGCGCGGAGAAACTGCTGGAGCAGGCGAAGCTGATGGAGAGCTACGGCGCCAACTGCATCTACTGCACCGACTCTGCGGGCTACATGCTGCCCGATGAAGTGACCGAGAAGATCGCCGTGCTGCGTAACGGGCTGAACGCCGGCACCGAAGTCGGTTTCCACGGTCACCACAACATGGGCATGGCCATCGCCAACTCCCTGGCTGCCATCGAGGCGGGGGCCGCGCGCATCGATGGCTCGGTGGCGGGCCTGGGGGCTGGTGCCGGCAACACCCCGCTGGAGGTGTTCGTGGCAGTGCTGGAACGCATGGGCGTGGCGACCGGCATCGACCTCTACAAGATCATGGACGTGGCCGAGGACCTGGTGGTGCCGATGATGGACCAGCCGATCCGCGTCGACCGCGATGCCCTGACCCTGGGTTATGCCGGGGTCTACAGCTCCTTCCTGCTGTTCGCCAAGCGCGCCGAGAAAAAGTACGGCATCCAGGCCCGCGAACTGCTGGTGGAACTGGGGCGTCGAGGCACCGTGGGCGGTCAGGAAGACATGATCGAAGACTTGGCGTTGACCCTGTCGCGCCAGCGCGAGGTGTTGCCGACCTGAGGGGGCTTCGGGCACTGGATCGAGGAGCGTCAACACCATTTCCGGTCTTGGCGCAATGCTCCTTTCGGCCCGGTGCGCATGGGCTGCATCCCTTCTGTCCGATGGTCTAGAGTCAATCCTTTGAGACCATGACAACAAGAAGGGAGTCCCCCCATGCGACTGCGTACCTCGATCCGTTCCATTGCCTTTCTTTCCGCCCTGGCGGCCAGCGCCGCAGCACTGGCCGCGCCCACCTTCATCAATATCCTCACCGGCGGCACCAGCGGGGTGTACTACCCCATCGGTGTCGGTCTGTCGCAGATCTACGGCAGCGGCATCGAAGGCTCGAAGACCTCGGTGCAGGCCACCAAGGCCTCGGTGGAGAACCTCAACCTGCTGCAGGCCGGGCGTGGCGAGTTGGCCCTGGCGCTGGGCGACTCGGTGAGCGACGCCTGGACAGGCGTCGAAGAGGCGGGCTTCAAGGCGCCATTGAAGAAGCTGCGGGCCATCGCTGCCACCTACCCGAACTACATCCAGATCGTCGCCGCCAAGGAGTCGGGGATCAAAACCCTGGCCGACCTCAAGGGCAAGCGCATTTCGGTGGGGGCGCCCAAGTCCGGTACGGAACTGAACGCACGGGCGATCTTCGCGGCAGCCGGCCTCAGCTACGAAGACATGGGCAAGGTCGAGTTCCTGCCTTATGCCGAGTCGGTGGAGCTGATCAAGAACCGCCAGCTGGACGCCACGCTGCAGTCCTCGGGGCTGGGTATGGCGGCAATCCGCGACCTGTCCGCAACCATGCCGATCAACTTTGTCGAGGTACCGAAGGAGGTCACGGCCAAGATCGGCAATGCGGCCTATCAGCCGGCGGTGATCCCGGCCAAGACCTATGACGGCCAGGACGTGGATGTAGCGACGGTGGCCATCACCAACATCCTGGTGACACACGAAGGCGTGTCCGACGAACTGGCCTACCAGATGACCAAACTGATGTTCGACAACCTTGGTCGTCTGGTCACCTCCCATGCCGCCGCCAAGGACATCAAGCTGGAAACGGCGGCGCAGAACCTGCCCATCCCTCTGCATCCAGGTGCAGAGCGCTTCTACAAGGAAGCCGGCGTACTCAAGTGATGGCCCGCGCCGGCGGCGGGGGCCGCCGGCATTCCAGGCAGTAGAGGACGTGTCATGACAGAAGACCATTCGGGGCTCGGCGCCAGCGTGTCGGACTGGCCCAAGGCGTTGTTCGTCGTCGCCTTGCTGTTCACCTGCTTCCAGATCGTAACCGCCGCTTTCCACCCGGTTTCCACGCAGATACTGCGGGCCGTACACGTCGGCTTCCTGCTGATGCTGGTGTTCCTCAGCTATCCCGCCGTTGGCCGGACGCCGCCCTGGCAACCGCTGGCGTGGCTGCTGGCCCTGGCGGGTGCGGCCACCGCGGCCTACCAGTGGATCTTCGAGGTTGACCTGATCCAGCGCTCGGGCGACCTCACCGGCGCCGACATGGCCGTCGGCCTGTTGCTGATCGCGCTGGTGTTCGAGGCGGCGCGCCGTGTGATGGGTATCGCGCTGCCGCTGATCTGCGGCGTGTTCCTCGCCTACGGCCTGCTTGGCGAGTACCTGCCGGGCGACCTGGCGCACCGGGGCTACGGGCTGGATCAGATCGTCAACCAGTTGTCCTTCGGCACCGAGGGGTTCTACGGCACGCCCACCTACGTGTCCGCGACCTACATCTTCCTGTTCATCCTGTTCGGCGCCTTCCTCGAACAGGCAGGGATGATCAAGTTGTTCACCGATTTTTCCCTCGGCCTGTTCGGCCACAAGCTCGGCGGGCCGGCCAAGGTGTCGGTGGTGTCTTCGGCCTTGATGGGCACCATCACCGGCTCGGGCGTGGCCAACGTGGTCACCACCGGCCAGTTCACCATTCCGCTGATGAAGCGCTTCGGCTACCGGGCTGCCTTTGCCGGCGGGGTGGAGGCCACCGCGAGTATGGGCAGCCAGATCATGCCGCCGGTGATGGGGGCGGTGGCATTCATCATGGCCGAGACCATCAACCTGCCCTATTTCGAAGTGGCCAAGGCGGCGTTGATTCCGGCCTTGCTCTACTTCGGCTCGACTTTCTGGATGGTCCACCTGGAAGCGCGGCGCTCCAATCTGGTGGGCCTGCCCAAGGAGCAGTGCCCGAGCGCCTGGGGGGCGGTGAGGGACCGCTGGTACCTGCTGATACCGCTGTTCGTGCTGATCTACCTGTTGTTCTCCGGACGCACGCCGCTGTTCTCCGGCACCGTTGGCCTGGCGCTGACGGCCATCGTCATCCTCGGCTCGGCGATCATCCTGCGGGTGTCGTCCTTCGGCCTGCGTATCGCCTTCTGGATCGCCCTGGGGCTGCTCTGCGCAGGGTTCTTCCAACTGGGCATCGGGGTGATCTTCGGCGTGATCGCCGCGTTGGTGGCGGCCTGCTGGTTCGTCAAGGGCGGCCGGGCAACCTTGCGCCTGTGCCTCCATGCGCTGGTGGAAGGCGCACGCCATGCGGTGCCGGTGGGCATCGCCTGTGCCCTGGTGGGGGTGATCATCGGCGTCGTCAGCCTGACCGGTGCGGCCTCCACCTTTGCCGGCTACATACTCGCCATCGGCCAGGAGAACCTGTTCCTTTCCCTGGTCCTGACGATGCTCACCTGCCTGGTGCTGGGCATGGGTATCCCGACCATTCCCAACTACATCATCACCAGCTCCATCGCCGCACCGGCGCTGCTGGAACTGGGCGTGCCGCTGCTGGTGTCGCACATGTTCGTCTTCTACTTCGGGATCATGGCCGACCTTACGCCACCGGTTGCTCTGGCCTGTTTCGCGGCGGCGCCGATTGCCCGCGAGCGGGGGCTGCTGATCAGTTTCTGGGCCGTGCGCATCGCGGTGGCGGGCTTCGTGGTGCCCTTCATGGCGGTCTACGATCCGGCGCTGATGCTACAGGGTGAAAGCGGCTGGGCGACGCTCTATGTATTGCTGAAGGCGGTCCTGGCCATCGGCCTGTGGGGCGCGGTGTTCACCGGGCACCTGCAGGTGGGGCTGGCGTGGTGGGAGCGCATCCTGGCCTTCGCCGCTGGCGCATTGCTGATCCTCGCCTTGCCGGTGACCGATGAGCTGGGCTTCGTCCTGTCCTTCTTGTTCATCGCCCAGCATGTCTGGCGCGCCCGTCGGGCAGGCGCCGCCACCGCATGATCGGCCTGTGCCTGGGGTTGGCCGGTAGCGTCTGGGCGACGCTACCGGTCACCGAGTTCACCCTGGCCTGGCAGCACACGGTGGAAAAAGTGCGCTGGGAGGAGGACTACCGAATTACCCCGCAGGGCCTGGAACTGCGCGAGGCACGGGTGCGCGGCAGCGGGGCGGGTATGGACATTCCCGACGGCGCCGTACTGCGGGACGGCGCCTGGCATTACCGGCGCCCGTTGCCACCCTTGAATCCCCTGCGCCTCGGGCGGACGCCGGAGGCGGGGGATTACCAGCTTTGCAGCAACGGTCGGTGCCGCGAATTGGCCGAGTGGCTGGGGCCGCCGGATGCCGATCAGCCGATGGTGGAGCTTTGGGCCTGCGAGGGCAGGCACACAGCGCCCTTGTAGATGGGTGATGGGCGAAGCTCAACGTCGTAGGCAAGGGTGATGGACCGAGCCCTCCTGGCTGCCCTCTCCCTGAAGGGAGAGGGAGCTGTCCGTGCACCCACCCTCGGCCCTCACACCCTGTTCCCACTGCCCCGGCGCCGTGCCTGCGCCAGCAGCGCCGGGCCGATCTCCTCCAGCGGCAGCACCTCTTCCGCCGCGCCGATTTCCGCCGCTTCCCGGGGCATGCCGTACACGACGCAGCTGGCCTCGTCCTGGGCCAGGGTGTAGCCGCCGGACTCGCGGATTTCCAACAGGCCACGGGCGCCGTCCTTGCCCATGCCGGTAAGCAGGGCGGCGATCAGGTTGCGGCCGGCGCAGCGGGCGGCGCTGTTGAACATCACATCCACGGCCGGACGGTGGCCGTTGACCGGCGGTGCGTCCGACAGTCGCGCGACATAGTTGGCGCCGGAGCGGGTCACTTCCATGTGCAGGCCGCCGGGGGCGAGGAGGGCGGTGCCGGGGAGGATGCGGTCGCCGTCGCGGGCTTCGCTGACGCTGATGCGGCAGAGCTTGTCCAGGCGCGCGGCGAACGAGCGGGTGAAGCCCGCGGGCATGTGCTGGGTGATGACCACGCCGGGGCTGTCCGCTGGCAGGCCCAGCAGCACTTCCTTGATGGCCTCGGTGCCGCCGGTGGAGGCGCCGATGGCGATCAGTTTCTCGGTGCCGACAATGGGCAGGCCGCGCTCTGCCGGACGTTCCGCGGCGATGCGGCGGATCATCCGCGCGCGTGCGGCCACCTTGAGCTTGGCGCGAATCTCTTCGGCATAGGCCTGCATCCCTTCGGCGATGCCCAGCTTGGGCTTGGCGATGAAGTCGATGGCGCCCAGTTCTAGGGCCCGCAGGGTGGCTTCGGAGCCGCGCTCGGTGAGGGAGGAAATCATCACCACGGGCGTCGGCCGGCCCTTCATCAGTTTGTCGAGGAAGGTCAGGCCGTCCATGCGCGGCATTTCCACGTCCAGGGTGATGACGTCCGGCGAGTGCTGCTTGATCAGGTCGCGGGCCACATAGGCGTCGGGCGCCACGCCCACCAGTTGCAGTTCGTGGTCGGCACGGACGATCTCGCTGAGCAGGCTGCGGATAAGCGCCGAGTCATCCACCACCAGTACCTTGATGGTCAAATGTTCACTCCTTGAACAGGTCGTAGGGCCCCAGCGCTTCCCCACGCTTGAGGTAGAGGATGTATTCCAGCTCGCGCTGCAGGATGGTGTCGTTGTGCAGGCTCTTCAGCTTCTTCACCAGCACTTTGCCGCTGGAAGGGAATACGTAGACCTTGCGCGCCTCGGCGCCCATCACGTCCTCGGCCAGCAGGGGAACGCCTTCGGTATCCAGGTAGCTGTGGACGAACTCCACGGTGCGCAGGGTGGTGTCGACCCGCAGCAGGTCGTTGGGCAGGTTGCCGGCGCCGAAGACCTTGGCTTCCAACTGGTGGCGGCGGGCGCCCTGGCGCAGCAGCTCCTCGCTGAGCTGCTCCATCATGCGCACGCCGTGATGCGTGGACGCGCTGGCCAGACCGCTGCCGCTGCCGGGGCCGGGCTCGGGCAGCAGGAACTGGTTCATGCCGCCGATGCCGCGCTGCAGGTCGAACAGGCAGACCGCCACACAGCTGCCAAGCACCGAGACCAGCACCTGGTCTTCAGTGGTGGCGTAGTACTCGCCGGGCAGCAGCTTGACGGCCGGCAACTGGTGGTCCGGGTCGAAATAGCGGGTGGCGGCGATGGCGCCTGCGGTTTCACCTTTCATGTCAGGACTCCCGGCACGGGCTGGTAGACGGTGCGGCTGACCAGCTTCACCACATGGTTGGCCTGGACGAAGCTTTCCGAATGACCGGCGAAGAACAGGCCGTCGGACCTGAGCAGGCGCACCATGCGTTCCAGAAGGCGCACCTGGGTGGGCTTGTCGAAATAGATCATCACGTTGCGACAGAAGATGGCGTCCAGCCCGCCGCTGAGGTGCCAGTCGGCATCCAGCAGGTTGATGCGGCGAAACTCAACCATCTGCCGCAGCTCCGGCACTACGCGCGCCAGGCCGGCGTTGGCTCCGGTGCCGCGCTGGAAATAGCGCTTTTTCAATGCCGGGTCCAACTGCTCGATGCGTTCCAGCGGGTAGACGCCGCGGCGTGCGATTTCCAGCACGCCGGTGTCGATGTCGGAAGCAATGATCTGCATGCCCTGGGCCCGCTCGCCCAGCGCCTGGTGCAGGGCGATGGCCATGGAGTAGGGCTCTTCGCCGGTGCTGGAGGCGGCTGACCAGAAACGCAGTGGCCGGCTTCGTTGCTGGTGTTCGCGCGCCAGGGTGATGAGCTGGTCGAAGTGGTGGCGTTCGCGGAAGAACGCGGTGATGTTGGTGGTCAGCGCGTTGATGAAGGGTTGCCATTCCTCGGGATGCTGGTCGAGGTAGGCGAGGTAGCTGGAAAAGTTGCGCAGTTCCAGTTGGCGCAGGCGACGTGCCAGTCGGCTGTAGACCATCTGCTGCTTGCTGGTGGCCAGGCTGATGCCCGCGCGGCGATAGAGCCGCTCGCGCACCTGCTCGAAGTCGTGATCGTTGTAGCCGAACTCGTGTTCGCCAAGTACCAGCGCGTTCATCGCGTCACCTCGAAAGCCCCGGCGCAAGCGCCGGGGTTATGGCCTGGGACTAGAATTCTTCCCATTCCTCTTCCTTGCTTCGCCCGACGCGGCCGGCCGCGCGTTGCGGCCTCGCGGGCGACTTGTGCCGAGTGGCCCCGAGGGCTGCGGCGGGCTGGCCGGCATGGGCCGGGTCCAGCTTGAACACCGCCACTGACTGGGCCATCAGCCCGGCCTGTTCCTGCAGGGCTTCGGCTGCCGCGGCGGCCTCTTCCACCAGGGCGGCGTTCTGCTGGGTCATTTCGTCCATCTGGTTGACCGCGCCGTTGACCTCCTCGATGCCACGGCTCTGCTCGGCGGACGCGGCGGCGATCTCCGCCATGATGTCGGTGACCCGCTTGATGGCGATCACGATGTCGCTCATGGTCTGGCCCGCCTGGGCCACCAGGGTGTTGCCGTTCTCCACCTTGCTCACCGAGTCGGAAATCAGCGTCTTGATCTCCTTGGCTGCCGCCGCCGAGCGCTGCGCCAGGGTGCGTACCTCGGCTGCCACCACGGCGAAGCCACGTCCCTGCTCACCGGCGCGGGCGGCTTCCACCGCAGCGTTGAGGGCGAGGATGTTGGTCTGGAAGGCGATACCGTCGATGACCCCGATGATGTCGGAGATTTTCCGCGCCGACTCGTTGATGGCGGTCATGGTGCTGACCACCTTCTGCACCACATTGCCGCCTTCGGTGGCCACTTCCGAGGCGTTCACCGCCAGGGAGTTGGCCTGGCGTGCGTTCTCGGCGTTGAGTTTCACCGTGCTGGTCAGTTCCTCCATGCTGGAGGCGGTTTCTTCCAGGCTGGAGGCCTGTTGCTCGGTGCGGGTGGACAGCTCGGCGTTGCCGCTGGAGATTTCTCCGGCAGCGGTGTTGATGGTGTCGGCGGCTTCGCGGATCTGTCCGAGCATGCGCGACAGGCTCTGCGCGGTTTCGTTGGAGTAGTCCTTGAGTTCGCCGAAGGTGCCCTGGTAGTCGGCGCTGATGCTCTGCGAAAGATCACCCTTGGCCAGGGCGCCGAGCATCCGCGAGACGTCCTTGAGACCCTTGTCGGCGGTGTCCACCAACTGGTTGAGACCGGTCGCCAGGTTGAGGATGAAGCCGGTCTTGCCCTCTTCGTTGATGCGTTTGGAGAAGTCGCCGTTGGCGGCGGCACCGACCAGCCCGGCCACTTCGCGCTCGACGTTCACTTCCAGGGTGCGGTCGGCCCATTCCACCACCGAGCCGAGACGCTCGCCGCTGTCGCTGATGACCGGGTTGGCGACCAGGCCGAAGGTGCGCCCGCCAACCTCGATCTGCGCACGGAAGGTGCTGGTGAAGGTGGCGAGCAGGCGTTTCTGGTGTTCCGGGTTCTTGTGGAACTGGTCGATCGAACCGCCCAGCAGCTTGCTCACCGAGAAGCTCAGCAAGGCTTTGCGCAGGTCGGCCTCGGCGTTCTGCAGCATGCTGGTGACGGTCTTGTTCATGTAGATGATGTTGCGCTCGCCGTCGGCGATCATCACGTTGGTGCTGCAGTTGTCCAGGGCGCTCTTGATGCGGATGTTCTCGCTGGCGGCCTGGGCAGCGCTGCGCAACTGGTCGCGGACCTTGTCGATGGCCTGGGTGATCTGCGCCTTCTTGCCGGGCAGGCGGTCCATGTCCTGGCTGAAGTCGCCATCGCCATAGGCGGTGACCACGCGCACCACTTGCATCTTCACCGCGATATGGGCGGCCACCAGATCATTGACGCCTTTGGCGATGCGCGCCTGGGTGCCGCTGAACTGTGCCACCGGGATGACTTCGTCGATCCAGCCGTCGCTATGCTGACGGGTCATTTCCACCAGGGCCTTGTCCAGCGCCTCGGTCTGGGTGGTTTCCGTCTGTTGCTGGCGCAGACCCTTCTGCAGGCGGGCGAGGCTGTCGTAGACCGGCGTCCAGATCGGGTCGTCGCCGGCGCCGATCGATTGGTCGAGGTTCCCGTCGGCCAGGCCCTGGATCAGGCCGGCAATGTGCTGCGCGCGAAGCTGTGCTTGTGCTTTTCCGTTGAACAGACCCATGGATTATCCCCTTGCGTGTCAGGCTGCGGCTGCTTCGACCAGGGCCATTTCGCGGCTGGTCATCAGCTTCTCGATATCCACCAGGATCAACATCCGCTCGGCCGCGGTGGCAAGGCCCAGCAGGTATTCCGTATCGAAACTGGCGCCGAACTCCGGCGGTGGCTTGATCTCCTCACCCGACAGGGCGATCACGTCGGACACCGAGTCCACCACCACGCCGACGATGCGCCGGCCGATGTTGAGGATGATCACCACGGTGAACGGGTCGTAGGTGACGTCGGCCAGGTTGAACTTGATGCGCAGGTCGACGATGGGAACGATGGCGCCGCGCAGGTTGATCACGCCCTTGATGAAGGCCGGGCTGTTGGCGATGGCGGTCACCTGGTCATAGCCGCGAATTTCCTGCACCCGGAGTATGTCGATGGCGTACTCCTCGCGACCGAGGGTGAAGGTCAGGTACTCCTGGGCCGGCTGTCCGGCCTGTTCCGCACTAGGTGAGTTCATGCAGTACCGCTCCTTGTTGTTGGGCCAGGCCCGGCAGGGCGTCGATATCCAGGATCAGGGCGACGCTGCCGTCGCCCATGATGGTGGCGCCGGCGATGCCTTCGATCCGGCGGAAGTTCTGTTCCAGGCTCTTGATCACCACCTGCTGCTGGCCAACCAGGTCATCCACCAGCAGGGCGAAGTGGCGCCCGTCGGCTTCGAGGATGACCACGATGGACTGCTCCGCCGGCAGCGGCGGGGTGGATTCGCCCAACAGGTCGTGCAGCGAGAGCAGCGGCAGGTACTCGCCACGCACGCGGATCACCGCGCCTTCCTCGCCCCCCAGGCCACGGATGTCCGCCGCCTTGGGCTGCAGCGATTCGACGATGTAGGTCAGCGGAATCACGTAGTGGGTGCGCGCCACCGCGACGATCAGGCCGTCGAGAATGGCCAGGGTCAGCGGCAGGCGAATGTTGATGCGGGTGCCCAGACCCGCGGCCGAGTCGATGTCGATACGCCCGCCCATGGACTGGATGTTGCGCTTGACCACGTCCATGCCGACGCCGCGCCCGGAGAGGTCGGTGACCACTTCGGCGGTGGAGAAGCCGGGCATGAAAATCAGTTGCCAGATTTCGGCGTCGCTCATGCCCTCATGCACCGCCAGGTTCTTTTCGCGGGCCTTGGCGAGGATGCGCTCACGGTCCAGGCCACGGCCGTCATCGCTGATCTGGACGACTATGCTGCCGCCCTGATGAAAGGCGCCGAGACGCACCGTGCCGCTGGCTGGCTTGCCGGCGGCCAGGCGCGCCTCGGGCAACTCGATACCGTGGTCGATGCTGTTGCGCACGATGTGGGTGAGCGGGTCGCTGAGGCGCTCGATCACGCCCTTGTCCAACTCGGTGTGCTCACCCTGCAGCACCAGCTCAACCTGCTTGCCGAGCCGCGCCGAGGTGTCGCGCACCAGGCGCGGGAAGCGGCTGAAGATGAAGCTGATGGGCAACATGCGGATCGACATCACCGATTCCTGCAGGTCGCGGGTGTTGTGTTCCAGTTGCGCCAGGGCCTGGTGAATACGTTCGTGGGCGCTCGGGTCCAGCGCGCCGCCGAGCTGGCCGAGCATGGCCTGGGTGATGACCAGCTCGCCCACCAGATTGATCAGGCTGTCGATCTTCTCGACGCTGACGCGGATAGAGCTGGATTCGCCTTCAGCGGCTGCCGGTTTGCTGGTGGCCGATATCGCCGCTGGCACTGGCTTGGGCGGCTCGGCGGCGACCTGGACCGGTAGGCCGGGGGCGTCATCGAAGAAACCGAAGTCGCTGGATTCGGCCTGGGCGGGCGTACCGGGCGCATCGTCGAAGAAGCCGAAGTCGTCGCCGGCTTTCGCCTCCGGCGCTTCGTCAAAGAAGCCGAAGCTCGCCTCCTCACGGGGAGCCGGTGCGGCCTCCAGCAACTCGCGCAGGCGGGCGACCGTCTCCGCCACCGGCACGCTCGGGTCCGGGCGCTGCTGGCGATGGGCGTCCAGCAGGCGCATCAGCACATCACGGGCCTGCAGGAAGAGGTCGACCATCTCCGCGTGCAGGGCCATCTGGCCGCTGCGGATGCGGTCGAGCAGGGTTTCCAGCTCGTGGGTCACGGCGGTCAGGTCATCGAAACCGAACATGCCGGCCGAGCCCTTGATGGAATGGGCGGCGCGGAAGATGCCGTTGAGCTCTTCGGCGTCAGGCTGCTGCAGGTCGAGACCGAGCAGCAGCAGCTCGAGGTTGGCCAGGTGCTCTTCGGTTTCCTCGAAGAACACCTGGAGGAACTGATTCATCCCGTCGCTCATGGGAAGCGCCTTGTGCAGGGGTCAGGGGAGGACCTTGCGGGTGACTTCCAGCAGTTTCGGCGGATCGAAGGGCTTGACCAGCCAACCAGTGGCGCCGGCGGACTTGCCTTGCTGCTTCATGGTGTCGCTGGACTCGGTGGTCAGCATCAGGATGGGGGTGGCGCGGTAGCCGGGCAGCCCTCGCAGGCTGCGGATCAGGCTCAGCCCGTCCATGTTGGGCATATTCTGGTCGGTGAACACCAGGTTGTAGGCCTTGCTCTGTGCCTTGCCGAGGCCATCCTTGCCATCGACCGCCTCGTCCACGAGGTACCCGGCGGCCTTGAGGGTGAAGCTCAGCATCTGCCGTATGGATGCCGAATCGTCGACTATCAGGATCTGCTTGCTCATCAGTGCCGCTCTCCATGCCGCTTTTTTTCTGGTTTTTCTGTAGGGGCACCTTCGTCGCCCTTGGCGAATGAATTCGTCCCTACAAGGTGATGCATCCGTTTGCTGGCTAGTGGCCACGATTAGGTGTAGATGGGCACCTATCGAGCGTCCAGCCACCGGCGTCAGCCATTCGTCGCGCGGATGAGCGGCAAATGGCTGAGGGCTATCGACTCAGAAAAGCTCTACCTCGCCCGCGTTGACACTGTTCTGGCTCACGGGGTTGGCGACCGGTTTCCTCAGTTCGGCGGTTTCCTCTTCGACCCGTTCCGCCCAGTGCTCCGGCGCTACCGCGTGCAGCCCGCCGATACCCGTCGCGAAACTGCCGAGCTTGGCGAAGTGCTTGCGCATCTGCCCGATCAACTGACTGCTCATGTCCTGGAACTGCAGGGCGGTGATGGCCTGGTCGACACCCGCGCCCACCTCCAGGGAGATTCGGTCCAGCTCCTGGATCACCTTGAGGGTGTGGCGGTTCATGCCTTCCAGGTCTTCCAGCATGTGATGCAGTTGCTGCTTGGATTCCAGGGCGATGCCCATGTCCTTGTCCGCCAGTTGGGCAATGGCCGACTCGGCATCCTGGATCTCGCGGTAGACCACATCCACATGCTCGCGAATCTGTTCGGAGAACCCGGTGGAGCGGGTGGACAGGGCCCGCACCTCGTCGGCCACCACGGCGAAACCCCGGCCGCTCTCGCCGGCGCGGGCGGCCTCGATGGCTGCATTCAACGCCAACAGGTTGGTTTGCTTGGCGATGGCATCCATATCGTGGGTGGATTTCAGGATATCGGCGATCTTCTGCGTCACCCGGTCCATGCGCTTGACCAGCTCCTGGGAGGTCTGGCTGGTTTCCAGCGTGGCCTCGACGAACAGGCCAAGGGTGTTGCGGGTGGTGGCAATGAACTCCTGGAAGTTCATGCCGTCATCGGCACCTTGCTGGTTGCCATAGCGTTCGATCAGGGAGTGGGAGTGCGCACGCTGCTGGTCGATGCGCGCGGCCAGGCCGTGGAAGCTGTCGCCGAGGCGACCGATGGCATCCTGCAGCAGGCCATCGACCTGCCCGGCATGGGCCTGCAGGGTACCGAGCTGCTCATCCAGCGCATCCTGCGTTTGTTGCCAGTCGGGCGTCGCCACCACCGGTTGCGCATTGGCCTGCGCTGCATGGACGCGTGCTTCCCGTTGCAGCCAGACCAGCAACAGGCTGGCCAGCCAGCCACCGGCAAAGGCCAGCCAGGCCGGCAGGCCGACGGCGACCATGCCGGCGCAGGCCAGCCAGATCAGGGAATGCAGGGCCAGGCCCTTGATGGGGTTGGTGGACGACGGATGCGACATGGAGCACTCCCTTGCCAGGATGGTTGAACCGAAATGCGGCTCTTTGAAAGCCATCGGCAACGCTGGTTAAAGCTAGAGGCTCGCAGCGTACTGTCAAATGGCTACCCGTCGGCTGCCTGCGCCATTCATCCGGCTGTTTCTGCCTCCTCCTCCGACAGGCTCAAGTAGCGATGGGCACCGCAGCGCAGGCAGCGCTGGCAGATCATGGGCACAGTGCCCACTTCGGTACGAAAACCCTCGGTCCAATGACAACCGAGCACAAAGCAACGAATTCGCATGGCTCCTCCCCAGGGGCGTACCCCTTGGTTCGATCGGGCAGTATTGGATGGAACTGCACGTGCCTTGTTCTTGTTGGAGGCATGGGTCGCCGCGAGGATTGTCCGCCGGCTCTAGAGCCCACAACCTAAAGGGGCGGACGGTGGCACCGTTGGTCGGGGGAGAAGCGGCGGCCGGCGGGCTGATCCAGGGCAATCCCTGTCAGGGCCCACACCCTGTGGGGGCGAGTTCATTGGCTCTGTCTGCGTTAGCTGTTGCTAGAGATTTACCATCGGGCCAAGAGCCTTGTAGGAGCTGGCTTGCCAGCGAAACGGGGCCATTCGCTGGCAAGCCAGCTCCTACGGGCGATGTAAGTGCTTGCAACACGCAATGCAGATATAGCCAATTCATTCGCCAAGGGCGGCGAAGCTGCCCCACGGCCACCCATCAGACGTGTGGCAGATATCCCCTGCGCTCATGAACCTGCTCTTCGCGCAGCAGTCATACACCGGCCTGATCCATCAACCTTCTCCACAAGCCCATTCATGCGCCCAATCGTCCGAACCCTTCGCTTGCTCCCCCTGTTCCCCGCCGCCCTGATTTCCCTGCTCGCCAACCCGGCCCATGCCGGCGATGAGCGTCAGTTGCTGGCGGCCATCAACGACTACCGCACTCATAACCAGCGCTGCGGTTGGCGCAGCTTCCAGGCCACGTCGCCGCTGGTGTTGAAATCGAACCTGGCCTTGCCGGTGGGCTACTCGGGTGAAATGCGGCGCAAGTTGCGTGAGGCCGGGTATCAGGCCGCAGAGGTGCGCAGCATCAGCCTGTCGCGGGCGCGAGATGCGCGGGCGGCCTTCAACATGCTTCGCGACGATTACTGCGCGGAGCTGCTCGACAGCCAGGTTTCCGATATCGGCATCAGTCGCAGCGGCAACCAATGGCGCCTGGTGCTCTCGCGGCCGCTGGCCAGTGCCCAGTTGGGGGATGCCCGCTCGGCCGGGCAGGCATTGCTGGCCCAGGTCAACGCCGCGCGGGCCACGCCGCGCCAGTGCGGTAGCAAGCGCTTCGGCGCCGCCCGCGCCCTGACCTGGAACACCGCGTTGGGCAAGGCCGCCCAACAGCACAGCCGCTCCATGGCCAACCGCGACTACTTCTCCCACAACGGCCCCGACGGCGATTCGCCCTTCGACCGTGCCCGCGCGGCGGGCTTCAAGGGACGACAGGTCGGCGAAAACATCGCCGCCGGCCAGGGTTCACCCCGCGCGGCCATGGACAGCTGGCTGGCCAGCCCCGGCCATTGCGCCAACCTGATGAACCCCAGGTTCACCCAGGTCGGCGCCGCCTACGCCTCGCAGACCCGCAGCGAGAACGGTATCTACTGGACCATGATGTTCGGCGCGCCCTGAATCCGCAGGACGGGTATCGCTGCCCGTCCATCCTGTTAGCTCCATCGCTGCCTGTCCGCCAAAGGCATTCGCCGCCGACTCGACTCATCCCGCGTTGCTTGGTCTTTCGGGCAGGGCGGGCATCTACAGCCACACGAAATCGCCCTGAGTGGCCGAGGCCTCTTCGACGGGCGGGGCTTTTCCTGAGCCTGGATAAGGAATAATGTAGAGTAAGAGACAAATTATGTTAGATATCCTACATGAAAGATTGGCTCTCGCTCGTCCTCACCCTCCCCACTGCCAATGCCACTGCGCGCATGCGCGCCTGGCGGGCGCTGAAGGCCTGTGGTGCTGCGGTGCTCCGAGACGGGGTGTATCTGCTGCCAGACAGCGATGTCTGCCGCACGGCGCTGGCCGCCATCGAGCGCGACATCCTTTCGATCCAGGGCACGGCCTACCTGCTGCCCATCCATGATCCCCAGGGCGAGCGCTTCATCCCGCTGTTCGATCGTGCCGAGGACTATGCGGCGCTGCGCGCCGAGATCGAGGTCTGTCGCGGCCAACTGACAGCCGAGAATGCGCTGGCCTCTACCAGGCAGATCCGCAAGCTGCGCAAGTCCTTCACCCAGCTTGCAGCCATCGACTTTTTCCCGGGTCGAGCCGGTCAGGATGTCGACGTGGCACTGCAAGGCCTGGAAACCGCCCTGAGCCGTGCCCTGTCGGCAGATGAGCCCTGTAGCCATGACCAGCCCATCCCCGTTCTCAGGCGGCAGGACTACCAGGGCCGCCTCTGGGCCACGCGAAAGCGTCCGTGGGTCGACCGTCTGGCCAGCGCCTGGCTCATCCGTCGTTACATCGACGACGGCGCTCGAATCCTCTGGCTGGACTCACCCCATGATTGCCCGGCGGATGCCCTCGGTTTCGATTTCGATGGCGCCACCTTCAGCCACGTCGGCAACCGCGTCACCTTCGAGACCCTGCAAGCCAGCTTCGAGCTGAACGCACCGTCCCTGGGGAAAGTCGCCGCCCTGGTGCACTACCTGGACGTAGGCGGTGTTCAGCCGCTGGAGGCGGCGGGCATCGAGCGGGTTCTGGCCGGCCTGCGGGAAAGCATCTTGGATGATGATCAGCTCCTGACCGCCGCCAGCGCCATTTTCGATGGCCTGCTGACTGCCTTTGCCAATGAAGAGAAAAACGATGAGTGAAAACACCATGCGCGCCGACGAACAGTCGCCATCCGGTGCCCGTCCCGTAAGCCTGTTCCAGGCCTTCCTGTTCTGGCTCAAGCTCGGTTTCATCAGCTTCGGCGGGCCCGCCGGGCAGATTTCGATCATGCACCAGGAGCTGGTGGAACGGAGGCGCTGGATCAGCGAGCGGCGTTTTCTCCATGCCCTGAACTACTGCATGTTGCTGCCGGGACCTGAGGCCCAGCAGCTCGCGACCTACATCGGCTGGCTGATGCACCGTACCTGGGGAGGTGTCATTGCCGGCGCGCTCTTCGTATTGCCGTCGCTGTTCATCCTCATCGCGCTGTCCTGGGTCTACATCGCCTTTGGTGAGGTGCCGGTGGTAGCCGGATTGTTCTACGGCATCAAGCCGGCGGTCACCGCCATCGTGGTCCAGGCCGCCCACCGCATTGGCTCGCGCGCTTTGAAGAACAATTGGTTGTGGGGTATCGCCGCGGCGTCCTTCATCGCCATTTTCGCCCTGAATGTTCCGTTTCCCCTGATCGTGCTGGGCGCGGCACTGATCGGCTACGTGGGTGGACGCCTCTTCCCGGACAAGTTCGCGCTGGGCGGTGGTCATGCTGCGGCGAAAGCCACCTATGGGCCGGCGCTGATCGATGACGACACGCCCACGCCCGAGCATGCGCGCTTTCGCTGGCCTCGTTTGCTGGCACTGGCGGTCATCGGCGGCGTGCTCTGGCTGCTGCCCATGGGCCTGCTGACGGCGGTCTTCGGTTGGCACGGCACGCTCACCCAGATGGGCTGGTTCTTCACCAAGGCGGCGCTGCTTACCTTCGGTGGCGCCTATGCGGTGTTGCCCTATGTCTATCAAGGCGCGGTGGGCCACTACGGCTGGCTCACCCCGACGCAAATGATCGACGGCCTGGCGCTGGGGGAAACCACGCCGGGTCCGTTGATCATGGTCGTCGCCTTCGTCGGCTTCGTGGGCGCCTACGTGAATCCGATGTTCGGTGCCGACCAGGCCTTTCTGGCCGGCGCCGTGGCCGCCACCCTGGTCACCTGGTTCACGTTCCTGCCGTCATTCCTGTTCATCCTCGCGGGCGGCCCGCTGGTGGAATCCACCCATGGCGAGCTGAAATTCACTGCCCCGCTCACCGGCATCACCGCCGCGGTGGTGGGGGTGATCCTCAACCTGGCCCTCTTCTTCGGCTACCACGTGCTCTGGCCACAAGGCTTCGACGGTCGCTTCGATTGGCCGTCGGCGCTGATCGCCGTGGCAGCGGCGATTGCCCTGTTCCGATTCAAGCGAGGCGTCATCCCGGTGCTGCTGGCCTGTGCCCTGGTGGGGTTGCTGGTGCACCTGTTGCGTACCTGAGAGGTGTGAAATGAGCCGGATCACGAGTTGCGAATTGATGGAGTGGCAAGCGGCAGGACGCAATTTCACCCTGCTGGATGTGCGCCGCGAAGCGGTACGTGCGGCTGACGCGGCGGCCATTCCTGACGCGCGCTGGCTCGATCCCGAGTCGGTGTTTACCTGGAAGGATTCGGTACCACGGGACAGGCCCGTGGTGCTCTATTGCGCCCATGGCCACGAAATCAGCCAGGGTATCGCCGCCACGCTGGACGCCATGGGGCTCGATGCGCGCTACCTGATCGATGGTTTTTCCGGCTGGCGTGACGCCGGCCGGCCCACCCGGAGCCTGTAGACGCAGGCGGGAGGTGCTCCATGAAATGGGTTACCCGTGAACGTCCGAAGATCGACCGTATCGCTTGCCCCTGGCTCATCCAGCGTTTCATCGATCCGCAGCCGGAGTTTCTCTATGTGCCGGCTTCCGAGGTACTGCGTGTGGCTGCCGAGCAGGATGCGGCCCCCTACGACATACCCAATGTCGAACTCAGCCACGATGGCGAGTTATGCAGCTTCGATGCCTTCCTGAAGAAGTACGCCCTGGTTGATCCTGCCTTGCGACAGCTGGCCGCCATCGTGCGCGGCGCCGACACGTCGCGACTCGATTTCACCCCTCAATCGGCGGGCCTCTATGCCATCTCGCTGGGGCTCTCGCACAACTTCGCCGATGACCACGAGATGCTGGCTCACGGCCTGGTGATCTACAACGCGCTCTATGCCTGGTGCAAGGACTGCCAGGCCGAAGCCCATAACTGGCCGCCCCAGATGTGAGGCGGCCAGCCCGGCTCGAAGGGCGATGATTCAATGGGCATGGTAATCGGGGCCGCTCGTCCGACTGGTCTCCAATCATTCCCTGAACTCGACCACCTGGCGCAGCGCTGACGGGGCCGCAAATGGCCCTGTCTCCACTGCTGCTATACAGGATCGAAAAACACTAGGGAGGGCCGCTCATGCAACTGGCGACTGTCTGGGGGAAATACATATGGGAGCGGGATACGGATGCCATCGCGCCTACCGAGTCGTTCAACCTGCTCCGCTGGTTCTCGATCATCAGTCTGGTGATCATCAGCTCTGTCGCCGTGGGGCTCGGGCTCATCGCCACACGCTTCGTGGTCAATGAGAGCCTGGCGCGGGACGCCCTCCTGACTGCGCAGTTCATCCAGACCCTCGCCGCTGGCGAAGTCCGGCATCACCGTCTGCCAGGCATGGACATGGGCGAGCTGCTGCTTCTCCAGGACGCCGCTGAACTGTCGGAGGACGAGCGACACCGACGGGAACGCGCCCGTTCCGAGTTTCTCGAACACCTTTCCCACTTGCCGGACGCCTTGCTGGCCACCATTTACTCCCCTGACCACGTTGTCGTCTGGTCGACCAATCCCGCCCTGATCGGCCAGCGTGTCGAGGGTGACGAAGAAATGGAGAAGGCCTTCAGTTCGGCGACCGAAGTTTCAGCCGAATACACCGAGGTCGGGGAAAAGCGCGTCGAGCAGCAGTTCCTGCGGCCGCCCAAGAACTTCTTCATCGAGAACTACATCCCGCTGACCGATGGACGAGGCAAGGTTCTGTCCATGGTCGAGATCTACAAGGAGCCCGTGGACCTGATCGAGCGGGTGAACCGAGGCTACAGGATGATCTGGCTGGCGACCGCAGTCGGTGGCCTGCTGATCTACTTCGGCTTGTTCTGGATTGTGCGGCGTGCCTCGCGGCTGCTGGCCTCGCAGCAGAACCAGCTGGTAGCCAACCGGACTTATGTGGGCCTTGGGGAAATGTCGTCGGCTGTTGCCCATAGCCTGCGCAACCCCCTGGCCTCGATCCGCTCCAGCGCCGAACTGGCCCAGGAGCTGGATGGCCCGGATTTACAGAAGTGCGTGCGCGACATCATCAGCCAGGTTGATCGCATGTCCACCTGGGTTCGTGAGCTCCTTCTCTGCCTGCGCCCCCTGCACGGTGAGTCGCAAAAGGTTGAGCCGGTCGAAATCATGAAAGAAACCCTGGAGCATTTCGCAGCGCAACTGGCGAAGGCGAACATCCAGGTTGAGATGAGCAATGATTCTCCACCCAAGGTGGTCAGCCACCACATGCTGCTCTCCCAGGTGCTGAACAGCGTCGTCGCCAATGCCATTGAGGCGATGCAAAAGGGCGGCAAGCTCAAGGTCAGTATCGAAGCGGACGTTACAGGTCGGTGGCTCTACATGAACATCAGCGACACCGGCCAAGGCATGTCGCGTCAGCAGGAAGCGATGGCTTTCAAGTCCTTCTACACCACCAAGCAAGGTGGGTTGGGGATTGGCTTGATCATGGTGAAACAGATCATGGAGCGCTTTGGGGGGCGAGCCAGTCTGACCAGTCGCGAGAACGAAGGCACCCGTGTCTGCCTCTGCTTCAAGGTTGCTGAGCCGGACCCAGAACAGGTGCAACCGTAGCGACCGCCCCTACAAGGTAGCGATGCGCACCACCTGCAGAATGACCAGGTGTACTGGGTAAAAGAGGTAGCCCCAACGTCGCACCGGCCACACGTTGAATTTCGTGGATTGCCGCAGCAACCACAGGCCGAACAAGGGCGCGACGAACGCAGTGGCTAGCACCAGGATCGGATAGAGCTGGTAGCTGGCCACTCCACTCAGCAGGTGGTCACGCACGTTCATCAGCACACACAGTGCCGCCGGCAGCAGCCACAGCAGCCCGGGCTGTCTGATCGCTACCAGCAACGCAGCGGGCACCAGCGCACCGATAAAGCCGTACATCAACGGGCCATCGAGGACGAACGCTAGCGCAGCTGCGACCAGCGCCATTGTGTAGGCCTCGCGCGTCTGATGATGGACGCCCCAGGCAATCACCAGTCCCAGTAACAGCGTTGGCAGCACGTTGAGTGACGTGGTTCCGTAGAAATAGCTGCGGTAAGGCACTTCGGACAGCGCCGCGAAAAGCAGCAGCCAGACTAGATAGCGGGCATTCCCGGCGGTGAACACATCACCAACCCGGGATCGCGCCACGTTGGCGGCAATGGCCAGGCAGAAGAAAGGAAAGGCAATTCGCCCGGGCACATACAGGCCATTGGCCTCCGGCCATATGTAACGCAGGTGATCCATCACCATCGTCAGCATTGCCAGCCACTTTATGAGGCCCAGGCTGCCGTTTCGGATCGATGAAGGGGAGGGTACCTGCTCATCCGCCATCGTTTATCCGTGCGGGGCATTCAGCCCGATCCAGCCGTGGATGCCCATGTAGATACCCACGCCGATGATCAGCAGGCTGGACAGATAGGGCGCTCGTCGCGCCACCGCTCCCAGCCAGGGCCAGCGATTGGAGGCCCGCCGAGCGCCGATGGCCGCTGCCGCTCCCACGCTGACCAGGGTAAGGGCAAGGCCAATGCTGAAACACAACACCAGCGCGGCGCCAAGGGCGACTTCTTTCACTTGCAGGCAGAGCAGCAGCACGGTGATCGCTGCCGGACAGGGGATCAGCCCTCCCGTCAGGCCGAACAGAATGATTTGCCCGGTCGTCACATTGCGGTTGGCGAAGCGCTTGCGGATGTCGTTGGCGTGGGCCCGTTCGTGGGCATCCTGATAGCCCTCCAGCGACAGCTCCAGCCCCTCCAGTTCGGCATGCGCGTGATCGTGGCCATGCTCGCGGAAGTCCAGGTCGTAATCGTGGGAATGGTTGCCATGGCCCAGGCTGAGCCGCGCGCTGAACTCATGGGGCTCCGGAACCTCATCCACGGACTCCAGGTAGCCGCCCCGATCGGCGAACGCAAAGCGACGCATGCGACCGTCCGGGCGGGTGGTCTGCAAGGTCACTTCTCCGGCCGCCCAGGCGTGGCCACTGAGCACGTTAATTCGCCAGCGCGGCGGCGCCCCGTCCTCGAAAATCGCGAGTTCAACACGCCCATGGCCCGTGTCGATACGCCGGGTTTCGTCATGATGGTGGTCGTGGTGATGGTCATCGTCCTGCTCGAAACGCCACATCTGCTCGCCACGCCAGGTGCGCCAGAGCATCCAGAGCGCGATGACCACGATGATCAGCGCAGATGCGAGCTGGAAGTACGGTTCGGTGGTTTCGGCGTCCAGGTTCTGGCCCAGGTACATACCACCCACAGCGACCAGCCAAACCACAGCAGTGTGTGAAACGGTCGCGGCGAGCCCAAGCAGGACAGCCTGCTTCACGGTGCCGCGAATGGCGACGATGAAGGCCGCCATCATGGTCTTCGAATGGCCCGGCTCCAGTCCGTGCAAGGCTCCCAGGAGAATGGCGCTGGGGAAGTAGAGCCAGGCGTGAGCCGTGCCCTGTTGCAGCAGTTCGGCGAAATTGGACATGGCGGGCCTAGAGGTATTTGGTGATCTGCTTGAACTCTTCAAGCGGGGCGCGCTCACCGTTGGTCAGCGCACCCACGGTGTGCTCCAGGCAGTGATCGATGTGGTCCTGGATCAGCGTACGCTTGGCCTGGCAGACGGCCTTCTCTACGGCATGCAGCTGCTGCGCGATATCCACGCAGGCTCGCCCATCTTCGATCATGGTGACGATGCTGCGCAGGTGACCATCTGCCCGCTTCAACCTTTTGATGATTTCGCTATGACTTTGGTGCTGGTGGCTGTGTTCGTGCTTGCCCATCGCAAGAGCCCCGTGCAACGATATGGATCGTTGCATCCTATCCCCCTGGGGGGGATGCTATCAAGCGCGCAGGCGGTCATCTTTCGGGGCTTGAAGATCGGAAATGCTAGGCAACGCTGTCAGAACGCACGTGGTATTAGCGCTGCTCCTGGCCATGTTCATGGCCTGGGTGGGGCACGCTTCTGCGTTGCTGTCCAGCTCAAAACCGCCCGTCTCAGAGGCGATGCAGCCCCATTCGCACGACGATCTGGAACCGCAGGGCTGCCGGACGTGCAGTGATCACTTTCACGCTCCCTACACCGCTGATCACTTGCACGAGACCCCACACCTCAACGCGCGGCTGGATCTTCCGGCTCAGCCTGATCGCAGTTTTCCCGCTGCATTGCCGCAGTTGCCCATGCCCAACGCACCGATATTCCTGATCGAAAGGCCCCCGCGCTCCCGGCTTGTGCTCTGAACGCTGCCGCTACGCAGCCCCGACCATCACAACCAGGACTATCTCAATGCATTCGCAATTCCAGAGCGGAGTGGGTGCCGTCGTCGCGCGCCTGCGTCGGCCGCTGCTCCTGCCCTTGCTGGCAATCGCCCTCCTGTTCGCGGTCATGCCCGACGCGCTGGCCCATGGCGTACCAGAAGGCGACAAGGGCTTCATCCAGGAAAGTACCGGTGTGCTTCTGCTGCCCTTCATCTACATGGGCGCCAAGCACATGATCACCGGCTACGATCACCTGCTGTTCCTCTTCGGCGTGATCTTCTTCCTCTACCGCATGAAGGACGTAGGGCTCTACGTCACTCTGTTCGCGGTCGGGCACTCGGTCACCCTGCTGTTCGGCGTGCTGAGCAGCATCAGCATCAGCGCCTACGTCATCGATGCAATCATCGGCTTCTCGGTGGTCTACAAGGCCCTGGACAACCTCGGCGCCTTCCAGCGTTGGTTCGGCTACCAACCCGATACCCGCGCAGCAACGCTGATCTTCGGCCTGCTCCACGGTTTCGGCCTGGCTACCAAGATCCAGGAATTCGAGATTTCCCCAGACGGCCTGATCGCCAACCTGATCGCCTTCAACGTCGGCGTCGAGATCGGCCAACTCCTGGCCCTCGGCACCATTCTTATTCTGATGGGTTACTGGCGACGCACCGCCAGCTTCTGGCGCCATGCCTATACCGCCAACGTCGCCATGATGAGCGCAGGCTTCCTGCTCATGGGCTACCAGTTCACCGGTCTCATCGTCTCTCAGTAAGGAATTCTCACCATGTTCAATACCAAGCTCCCAACCCTCAACGAACTCCCGTCTTCGGCTCAGCTGCTGCGTTCCACCGTGATTGCGCTGATCACCGCCGGTGTGCTGCTGGTTACCGTGGTCATGCCTTCGGAATACGCCATCGACCCCACCGGCGTCGGCCGAGCGCTTGGCCTGACCCAGATGGGCGAGATCAAGCTGCAACTGGCCGAGGAGGCCGTCGCTGACGAAGCCGCTGCCCCGAACTCTCAAGCCCCTGCAGCTGCTCCGGTCGTGGCTGCTGCCGCCCCGGCGCCCGCGCCTGCTGCGGCCCCAGTCCAGTCCGCCCCGGCTCCCGCCCCGGTTGTTGAAGCTGCTCCCGCCCAAGCACCGGCCGCGCCTCAGCCGCAAGTGGCTGGCCAACAGCATGAGATGAGCATCACCCTGAAGCCGAACCAGGGGGCCGAGATCAAGCTGGAGATGAAGGAGGGCGCCAAAGTGAACTACCTGTGGACCGCCAACGGCAGCGTGGTGAACTACGACACCCATGGCGACCCCTACAACGCCCCGCGCGACTTCTACCACGGCTATGGCAAGGGCCGCGCCACTCCGGAAGACTCCGGCGTGCTGGAAGCCGCCTTCGATGGCAAGCACGGCTGGTTCTGGCGCAACCGCACCAACAAGCCGGTGACCGTCACCCTGCGTACCCAGGGCGATTACATCAGCATCAAGCGCGTGATCTGAAAACAGGACCGGCCCCGCAAGGGGCCGGTCTCTTTACTTGTTGTCACGTCCGAGTTGAGCTGTTCAAACAGCGTTACAACTGCTCGAGGCAGTTGGCTAGATCGTTACCCAACGACATCAGCAGACGCTCATATCCATCCGCCTCGACCTTGAGGTCAAATCCGAGCGCATCCAGCAGCGCCATCCGAACAGGTAACCCCTCGCTCAAGGTCTGTGCCAAGCGTGGCTGCATCGGCGGCTCACTGAACACACAACTCGGTCCGGCGGACTCCAGACGCTCACGCATGTTGGCCACTTTCCTGGCCCCCGGCTGCACGTCAGCACTGACCGCAAAGACCCCTGCATGCTTCAAACCGTAGGCCTCTTCGAAGTAGTCGAAGGCCTCATGGAAGACAAAGAAGGGCTTGCCGGACAACGGCTTGAGGCGCGCCTTGAGCTTTGCGTCCACGGCAGAAAGACGCTGGTCGAACGCCTTGAGATTTGCCTGATACCGGGCGGCGTTCTCCGGGTCGGCAGCCGCCAGATCGCTCGCCATACGCGCAGCGATCAAACGTGCATTACCTGGGTCCAGCCAAAGATGGGCGTCCAGCGCGCCAGGGCGATGCAGATCGTCATGCTCGCCCTCTGCTTCGCCATCAGTGGATTCGTCATCTTCATGCTCTTCGGCATGTCCATCCTCATGCCGGTGCTCCTCGCCGAAGTGACGCAGGTGCAGACCGTCGATGTTCTGCACAGCCAAACTGGGGTCGCTCCGCCCCTCAAGCACCCGCGGCAGGAAGCTCTCCAGATCTGGCCCGATCCAGTACAGCAGATCTGCTTCCCGCACCCGGCGAATATCGGACGGCCGCAAGGTGAAATGGTGTGGCGAAGCGCCAGGCGGTAGCAGTACCTCAGGCGTGCCGACGCCATCCTGGACGGCGGCGGCAATCAACTGGAGTGGCTTGATACTGGTCAGGACACGAACCTCCGCCCCGGCAGACGGGGCAAAGGTGAATGCCATCGAGGCGGCGACCAAAAGGGAGGGAAGATGACGCATGGTGAGAGTCTCAGTATGAAGTTGTTACAACATAACATACTCAGTGACGAGATCAGATTGCCTGGCGTGCGCACGGTAGGGTCGCCCAGAAGAAAGACGGTACCTCGCGCGCTCGCAGGACGCTATGCAGTCGGGGGACTCTCGCCCCCCCCCCACTGCATTCACAAGGTCGCCTAGGAGTTCGAATCCCTGCTATCGCGCTCGCCAGGCTCACTGCCGGAAGCGTTAGGACCCTCAGCCGATTCCCCTGAATCTTCCTCAACGGGCGTCGCAAGGATCTTGTCGATGCGTTTTCCATCCATGTCCACAACCTCGAACATCCATCCGCCCCATTGAACGCGCTCCCCTGTCGACGGAACCCGACCGAGCAGCAGCATGAACATCCCACTGACCGTGTGGTAACGATTACGCGATTCCTCGGGGACGGTCTTCAAGGTCAGTCGATCCTTCAACTCCGGGATTGGAATGGCGCCATCGAGCAACCAGGAACCGTCGTGCCGCTGGACGGCCCAGGCATCCTCGGCGTTGTTCGGCGTGAACTCACCGGTTACCGCCTCAAGCAAATCCTGCAAGGTGACAATGCCTTCCAACTCACCGTACTCGTCGATGACGAAGGCCATCTGCATGCTGTTGCCGCGGAACTGCTCCAACAACTCCAGGCCGGTAAGGGTTTCCGGAACGAAGACGCAGGACTGGAGTTGCTCGGTGAAGTCCGGTGCCTGCCCATGGGCCAATTGCGCCATGGCCTGTTTCGCATGAATGACGCCGAGCAGGTTGTCCGGGCTGCCGTCGCAGACCGGAAAACGCGAGTGCTCCGACTCGATCATCAGCCGAAGGTTTTCCTCGGGCGATTTACGGATATCGACAAACACCAGGTCCGAGCGGGGAATCATCAGGGACCCCAGTTGACGGTCGTCCAGGCGAAACACATTGCGGACCATTTCATGCTGATGTTGCTCAATCACGCCGGACTCCGAGCCTTCCTCCAGCATGGCGTGGATTTCTTCTTCGGTGACCCCCGAGTTGTTGACCTGCCGCACGCCCATGATGCGCAGGATGGTATGGGTCGACCAGGACAGCAGGAGCACGAAGGGCCTGGTAAGGAAGGACAACGTCACCATGGGGCGGGCCACCATGCGCGCGATGGCCTCTGGGTTGAGCTGGCCGATGCGCTTGGGCACCAATTCGCCGATCACAATGGAGAAATACGTGATGACGATAACCACGCCAGCGGTAGCGCCAATGGCCGCAGTCGTTTCAGGGACTCCCACTGACTGCAGCCATTTCGATAACGGCTCCGCCAGCACCGCCTCACCCACGATACCGTTGAGGATACCGATGGAGGTGATGCCAATCTGGATGGTGGACAGGAACTGAGTAGGATCCTCGCCCAGCTTCAGGGCCACCGCTGCCGACGAGTCTCCATCTGCTGCCAACTTCATCAGCCTGGCCCGCCTGGCCGCAACCAGTGCGATTTCCGACATGGCGAACGCGCCATTCAGGACAATCAGCAAGGCCAACGCAAAGATTTCCACCACCTGTCTCCTTCGCACCTTTATCGGGGTGCTGTCGAAATAAACCCAAGCGATCTGCTCAGATCATGGCCGGATGATCCGGCGCTGTTATTTAAGGGGCCTGGCGAACCAGGGTAAGGCCGAGACTGAAAAGGTGAGTCTAGGAACACTCTAAGGCTTGTCAGCTGGCCGATTCGCAGGCTCGGATATCTGGGACTTCGCCAGAGCATTTTCAACATCGCTCGGGGTGACTATGCCGATCAGCCGACCCTCGCTGAGGACAAAACCCAGATGAGCGTCGCTGGCGGCAAGGCCGCTAGCCGCTTCAGCAAGGCTGACATCCGCGGCAAAAGAAGGCCCGAACACAATCAGACGTTCAAGGTTGGGACGATTTCCGGTCAACAGCTCAATGGCCAGTTGTTTTTTCAAGATGTAACCACGGGGAGAACCAGCCGATGTGCCATCGAGCACCACCAGGCAGGAATGCTGGGACTGCATGATGATTTGCCGCATGGACTCGTAGCTGATTGAGATATCAATCGTCTCAAGGCAGGAGACATCCGTCATGACGGAGCACAGCGCAATGGGGCTGCTCAAGGCTTTGGCTCAAGGCAAAAATAGGCCGTAGGTTGAAAAGGCCAGCGGCTGGGGTGAACGCTGTGCTACCAGCGCCACCTCGCGTGCAGCGGATGTTACGTGACCGTGGCCGAGGCAGGATAGGGAAGATGGGCGTGGCACAGACCACGGGACATCTGGATGCACTGGGATGGCGCCAGTCGGCTTTCGACCCGACGCGGTCCAACCCGCGTCAAGCCGGCGCGCACTAGCGTTCAGCCCCGTTCGCGCTGTCCCGCCACCCGGCCAGCATGCGCTGGGCGTTTTCCTCGCAGTCCATGCCTTCGGGTTTGCCTTCGATGCCGGCGATGATTTCCAGCAACCGCGCGCGGTTCTGCGCCAGGCGTTGCTGCATCGCGTCGATTTCACTGACCTTGCGCTGAAGACTTTCCAGCAGCAGGTCGTGGTTGCTGGTGCGCTGGGTGGGGTCGGGCATGAGGTTGCGCATTTCCTCCAGGCTGAAGCCAGCCTGTTGTCCACAGGCGATGATCTCCAGCGCGTGCAGTGTCTGCTCGGAATAGTCGCGATAGCCGTTGCCCAGGCGCCGGGCGCTGATCAGGCCACTGGCTTCGTAGAAGCGGATGCGTGAGGTGGCCAGGCCACTGCGCCGGGCGAGTTCGCCGATCTTCATTGAATGGGGCTCCCCTATTGACTTTAAAGTTGACTTTAACCTTAGGCTTTGCCGCGACATAGTCCCGCCTTCGCCCGGTTATCCACAAACCGACGCACGGCGCCCCACCTTTCCGGAGAGCCTCCATGTCGCCGTTCCAGTCCCTGCAGTTGCCCAATGGCGCCGTCATTCCGAACCGCATCGCCAAGGCGGCGATGGAGGAAAACCTCGCCAATCAGGACCAGACCCCGTCCGACCAGTTGTTGCGCCTCTACCGCGCCTGGGCCGAGGGGGGCGCCGGGCTGCTGCTGACCGGCAACGTGATGGTGGACGCCCGCGCCATGACCGGCCCCGGCGGCGTGGTGCTGGAGGAGGGGCAGCGGCTGGAGCGCTTCCGCGAATGGGCACGCATCGGCCGGGCGCAAGGGGCGCAGTTCTGGATGCAGATCAACCACCCCGGCCGGCAGATGCAGGCCAACCTCGGCCAGCCCACCGTGGCGCCCTCTGCCGTGGCGTTGGACATGGGGGGGCTGTCGAAGCTGTTCCCGGTGCCCAAGGCGCTGGATGAAGCGGAGATTGCCGCGCTGATCCAGCGCTTCGCCCGCACCGCAGCGCTGGCCGAACAGGCCGGCTTCAGCGGGGTGCAAGTGCATGCCGCCCACGGCTACCTGCTGAGCCAGTTCCTCTCGCCCCTGAGCAACCGCCGCGAGGACCGCTGGGGCGGCTCCATCGAGAACCGTGCGCGCTTGTTGCTGGAGGTGGTGAAGGCTGTGCGCGCAGCGGTATCGCCGGGCTTCTGCGTGGCGGTGAAGCTGAACTCGGCGGACTTCCAGCGCGGCGGCTTCGAGCCGAGCGATGCGCGCCAGGTGGTGCTCTGGCTCAGCGAGCTGTCGGTGGACCTGGTGGAGCTCTCCGGTGGCAGCTACGAGGCGCCGGCCATGCAGGGCGATGCCCGCGATGGCCGCACCCTGGCCCGCGAAGCCTACTTCCTGGAGTTCGCCCAGGAGATCGCTGCAATAGCGACCGTGCCGGTGATGGTCACCGGCGGAATCCGTCGCCTGCCGGTGGTGGAACAGGTGCTGGCCGGCGGCGTGGCCATGGCTGGCATCGCCACGGCACTGGCGGTCAACCCGGCCCTGCCGCGGCTCTGGCAAGCGGGCCAGGCCCTGGCCAGCGCCGAGCTGCCGCCGATCCGCTGGAAGCGCAAGGCCTTCGCTGCGCTGGCCTACATGTCCCTGGTGAAACTCCAGATGCAGCGCCTGGCGCGCGGCAACCAGCCGGACCCGAACGCCTCCCCCCTGCGGGCATTGCTGCAGGAGCAGTGGAAGACCCTGCACCGCGCACGACAATACCGGCGGCGTATGAGTAACCGGGCCAGCTGAGACTTCTCTTAACGCCGCTCATCCGGCCGGTCTGGCGTGCTTCTTTTTCTGGGAACTGGCCGTGTTGAGTGCCACGGCGGCGTGAATCAGCGCCGCCAGTGCCTTTTCATCGAGGCTGTCGCCTTCATGGATATCGATGGCGCGGTGGTTACTTCACCCCTTTGTCTTCGATCAGGTCGGCGTCGAACAGGTGTTCCAGCTCGGCACGGGCCTCGCGGGCGGTCTGGATCACGGCGGCCTCGTCGTCGTAGACCAGGTGCTGGGCGGCCAGCACTTCTTCGTCGTGGCGCTGGAAGCGGCGGATGCGGGCATTGGCTTGATCCTCGTCGAGGCCCATGCCGAGCAGCGCCTGGCGGCTCATTTCCAGGGCGGAGTGGAAGGTTTCGCGCACCGGCACGGCACCGAGGTCCAGCAGGCGATGGACGTGCTGGCGGTTGCGCGCGCGGGCGATGACCTTGATGTGCGGGTAGAGGCGTTTCACCAGCTCGGTGGTCTTGAGGTTGGTGTCCGGATCATCGGTGGCGACGATGAAGAATTCGGCCTTGTCCACCTTGGCCGCGCGAAGGATTTCCGGGCGCAGCGGGTCGCCGTAGTAGATGGGCATGCGGCCCAGGCTACGACCGTACTCGATCATTTCCACGTTGGTGTCCAGCGCCACATAGGGCACCCGCTGGGCGCGCAGCATCCGCGCGATGATCTGGCCCATGCGACCCATGCCGGCGACCACCACGCGCGGCGCGTCGTTGTCGATGCGGGTGTATTCCTCCGGTACGGTCACCGGCGCCGGCCTGGTCTTGAACAGGCGGAACAGGGTCAGCACCAGCAGCGGGGTGATGGCCATGGAGAGGGTGATGGCGAGCACCAGCAGGTTGTGCAGGTGGTTATCCAGCAGGTTCTGCTCGAAGGCCAGCTTGAACACCACGAAGGCGAATTCGCCGCCGGCCGCGAGAACGATGCCCAGGCGCAGTGCGTGGGCGTTATCCAGCCCGCCGCCAAGACGGCCGACCAGGAACAGCAGCGGCAGCTTGATCAGCACCAGCAGCAGGGTCAGGCCGATCACTACCAGTGGCTGGTTCAGCAACAGGCTGAGGTCGGCGGTCATGCCCACACTGATGAAGAACAGGCCCAGCAGCAGGCCCTTGAACGGTTCGATCTGGGATTCCAGCTCGTGGCGGTATTCCGAGTCCGCCAGCAGCAAGCCGGCGATGAAAGCGCCGAGGGCCATGGAGACGCCCGTCAGTTCCATCAGCCAGGCAGTTCCGATGACCACCAGCAGCGCGGTGGCAGTGGAGACTTCCTGCAGATTGGTCTTGGCGACGATGCGGAATACCGGCCGCAGCAGGTAGCGGCCGCCGACGATGACCGCCCCCACGCTGCCCACGACCTGGAGCAGGTGGACCAGCGTGTCGCGATCAGCCTCCAGCTCACCGGCGCCACTGATGACCGGAAGCAGGGCGATCAGCGGGATGGCGGCGATGTCCTGGAACAGCAGGATGGCGAAGGCCAGGCGGCCGTGGGGGCTGGTCAGTTCCTTGCGCTCGGCGAGTATCTGCAGGCCGAAGGCTGTGGATGACAGCGCCAGGCCAAGGCCCAGCACCGCGGCGGTGTTCAGCGATTGGGCGAAGCCCAGCCAGGCGACGGCGCCGATGGCGAGGCTGGTCAGCAGCACCTGGGCAAGCCCGATACCGAATACCGAGTGGCGCATGACCCAGAGGCGCCGTGGCGAGAGTTCCAGGCCGATGATGAAGAGCAGCAACACGACGCCCAGTTCGGAAAGGCGGGCAACGCTTTCCGTGTCGCTGATCAGATCCAGTGCGGACGGGCCGATCAGCACCCCCGCGGCGAGGTAACCCAGTACGGCTCCCAGTTGCAGGCGCTTGGCCAGGGGCACCGTGAGGACGGCTGCGACCAGGAAAATCACTGCGACCTGCAGCAGGTTGCCGTCGTGGGGCATGTGTCACTCCTTTGTGTGGTGCTCGTGGGGGGCGACATCTTAGAGCAGGGGCGCGCATCCGGGCAGGGAACCGCGCCGATACGACGCGGCCCCTGTATGGCTCACTTGGCGGTGAGGGTGCTGTAGCTGGTGATCAGGTTGCGATAGTCGGGAATGTGGTTGGAGAACAGGGTACCGAGGCCTTCGATGTCGTTGCGCCAGTCGCGGTGCAGCTCGCAGGCCACGCCGAACCAGGTCATCAATTGCGCCCCGGCAGCTTCCATTCGGCGCCAGGCAGCGTCACGGGTGACTTCGTTGAAGGTGCCGGACGCGTCGGCGACGACGAATACGTCGAAGCCTTCTTCAAGGGCCGACAATGCCGGGAAGGCCACGCAGACCTCGGTCACCACCCCGGCGATGATCAACTGCTTCTTGCCGGTGGCCTTCACCGCCTTGACGAAGTCTTCGTTGTCCCAGGCATTGATGTTGCCGGGGCGGGCGATGTAGGGCGCATCGGGGAACTGCTCTTTCAGCTCAGGCACCAGCGGGCCGTTGGGGCCGGTCTCGAAACTGGTAGTGAGGATAGTCGGCAGCTTGAAGTACTTGGCCAGGTCGCCCAGGGCCAGCACGTTGTTCTTGAACTTGTCGGGATCGATGTCCCGTACCAGCGAGAGCAGGCCGGTCTGATGATCGACCAGCAGTACTGCGGCGTCGTTCTTGTCCAGGCGTTTGTATTGGAAAGACATGGTGGTTCTCCTTGCTTCGATTGGTCGTCCGCCTTCGAGAGGTGGACAGCGGGGGTCAGCGTTGCGAATCCAGCACTTCGTTGTCCTTGGCCACCTGCTGAGCCTTCATGTAGCTCTCGATCAGCAGTTGGTAGTGCGGGAATACATGGCTGTAGGCTTCGGCCCACTGGGCCGCATCCGAACGGTTCCAGGTTCGTTGCACTTCGGAGCAGACGGCCGCGGTGTCCATCGGCACCACACCGGCCTGGACGACGCGCGCCAGGGTGATCTCCTGGGCCATCTTCGAGTAGGTCCCTGACGCGTCGATGACAGCGAACACTCGGTAGCCGGCGTTCACCGCGCTGATGCTGGGGAAGGCCATGCATACGCTGGTGATGGTGCCGGCGATGATCAGGGTCTTGCGGCCGGTTTTCTCTACGGCGGCGACGAACTCGGGATTGTCCCAGGCGTTGATCTCGCCCTTGCGCGCCACGTACTGGGCGTGGGGCGCGGCTTCGTGGATCTCCGGGATCAAGGGGCCGTTCGGGCCCTGGGGCACCGAAGCGGTGGTGATGACTGGCATCCTGGCCAGGGTGGCGACCTTCGCCAGGGTGATGGCATTGGCCCGCAGCTCGGTCATGGGCATGTCCTTGACCGTCTGGAACAGCCCACTCTGATGGTCGATCAGCAGCATCGCGGCATCATCGGGGTCGATTCTCGGAATCTGTCCGTTGAAGTTGGCGATTTGGGCGAAGTTGCTCATGGCGTCTTACCTCTTTTTCAGGGTGATGGCCGTCCTGGCCGAAGCGGTTGCCCGCCGGCCCACGTTTCCGTCGTGGGGGATTGTCCAGACTAGGCAAGCGCCCGGCCCGGTGTGTGACCGTCAGTCGTCCATGTGGCCGAAACGGCCGCTCTGGAAGTCCTGGATCGCTTGGCGAATCTCGCTTTCGCTGTTCATCACGAAGGGGCCGTAACCGACGATCGGCTCGTCGATGGGCTCGCTGGAAAGCAGCAGTACCAGGGCCTGGTCGTTGGCCTCCAGCAGCAGTTCGTCGCCAGCGGGTTCGAACAGCGCCAGTTGCCCTTCGCGCACCAATTCTTCGCCGTTCACCAGCAGGGCGCCGCGCAGCACCACCAGGGCAGTGTTGCGGCCGGGCCGGAGGCCCAGGTTGACCGGCCTGCCACGGTTCAGGCGGATGTCCCAGACATCCATTTCCGTGAAGGTGCGTGCCGGCCCGCGCTTGCCGGAGAACTCGCCGGCAATCAGGCGCAGGCTGCCGGCAGCGTCGGGTAATGGCAGGTGGGGAATTTCAGCGTCGAGGAGGGTCTGGTAGCCGGGGGCTGCCAGCTTGTCGCGGGCCGGCAGGTTGACCCAGAGCTGGACCATTTCCAGGGTGCCGCCACTGCGGGTGAAGGCTTCGGAGTGGAACTCCTCGTGGAGGATGCCCGAGGCCGCCGTCATCCACTGCACGTCGCCGGGGCCGATCAGTCCGCCGGCACCGGTGGAGTCCCGGTGTTCCAGTTCGCCCCGGTAGACGATGGTCACGGTCTCGAAACCCCGGTGCGGATGCTGGCCGACGCCGCGTGGACGATCAGCTGGGGCGAACTCGGCGGGACCGGCGTAGTCCAGCAGCAGGAACGGGCTGATGTGCTTGCCCAGGCTGTCGTAGGAAAACAGCGTGCGAACCGGAAAACCGTCACCCACCCAATGGGGCCTGGGGCTGGTGTAGATGCCACGGATCTTTTTCATGGTGTGCCTCCTGACGTGCATGGGGCACATCTTGAAACTGCAACACTGACTCCGGTAGTCGGGCTAAATTGCTCTCAGAGTCCTATTTGGAGAACGCTGGTGGAAGACCTCAACGACCTCTACTACTTCGCCCAGGTGGTGGAACACGGCGGTTTTGCCCCGGCCGGGCGGGCGCTGGACATGCCCAAGTCCAAGCTGAGCCGGCGCATCGCCAACCTTGAAGAGCGGCTGGGCGTGAGGTTGATCCAGCGCTCGACACGGCATTTCTCGGTCACCGAGATCGGCCAGGAGTATTACCGCCATTGCGTGGCGATGATGGTGGAAGCGGAAGGCGCCGCCGAGGTGATCGAGCGCAACCGCTCCGAACCCCAGGGCGTGGTGCGGATCAGCTGCCCCACGGCGCTGCTGGACTTCTGGGTGGGGCCGATGCTGACGCGCTTCATGGTGGAGTACCCGTTGGTGGAGTTGCATATCGAGAGCACCAACCGCCAGGTGGACCTGATCCAGGAAGGCATCGACATCGCCCTGCGGGTGCGCTTCCCGCCTCTGGACGACACCGATCTGGTGATGAAGGTGCTGGCCAATAGCACCCAGTGTCTGGTGGCCGCTCCGACCCTGCTGGAAGGCCTGCCGCAGCAGTTGGTGCCAGCGGATCTGGCCGGCCTGCCGAGCCTGCATTGGGGCGCTGCATTGCGCGAGTACACCTGGCAACTGGACGGCCCGGACGGGGCGAGCGCCGCCGTGCGCCATCATCCCCGGCTGGTTACGGATGACCTGCTGGTGCTGCGCCAGGCAGCCGAGGCGGGGGTGGGCGTGGTGCATATTCCCTGGGTGGTGGCACGGGATGGGCTGGCCAGCGGCAAACTGATAGAGGTGACCCCGGACTGGGTACCCAGGACCGGCATCGTGCATGCCGCGTTTCCGTCCCGGCGTGGGCTGTTGCCCTCGGTGCGGACCCTGATCGACTTCTTGGCGGAGGCGTTCAAGGAGAGTGGGATCAGGTGAGGCTGTGGGGTGCGAACGGCTCTTCCTGTGGGGCGAATTCATTCGAACGTGGGAAACCACGTCCTTAGGGCGTGGTCATGAGTCATCGGCTCTGCCTGTGACGATCGAAATGCCTGATTTACAGGATGAAGTCGGATTGTCTGTAGGAGCGAGCTTGCTCGCGAACAGTCCGAGCAGGATATTTCGCGAGCAGGCTCGCTCCTACACGTCATTAGCCCGGCTGCATCCGAGGGGGGCCATCGGCAAGTCCACGTTCTACGAACGTGGATGTTCGCTCGCCTATGAAACCCTCCCGATGTCAGCGTTGGTTCAACCAGCCGGCGAAGAAACGCGTCACCGGAGGCATGAAGAAGTAGACCACCAGCAGCACGATGCTGGCCGTGATCACCACGTTGCTCGCGACGTAGCCGGTCAACCAGGGCTGCAGTTTGAACAACGGCTGCCAGAGCAGCGGCACCAGCAGGGCCAGCGGCAGGATCACCAGGAAGGTCACGCAGGCCTGCTTCCAGCGCGGCGGTTGCGGCGCGTCGGCGTTTTCCGGGGTAAACCAGAATTCGCGCTCTGGGTTGATCTCCACCTGGTCGCCATCGGCCAGCAGGTGGCTGACCTCCTCGATCAGGCTGCTACGGTCGGTGGAATCCAGCCAGGCCTGGAGTTGAGCGGTACTGGCGAAGCGCAGGACGCAGGTGAACAGATGCAGGCCGTCTTTCCGATCCCGCACCACGTCGATACCGAGGTGGCCGGGGTAGCCCTGGGCGATGCCGATGATGCGGCGCAGCCAGCCTTCGTATTCCTGTTCCCGGCCTTCCTTGACCCGATGGCGGATCAGCAGGGTGACGATGTCGTCGGTGGTCATGGTGAGGTGCTCCGTGCAAGGCGATGAAGAAGGCCGGAGGCGCTGGGCGCCTCCGGCCTGCCGGGGCTTAGTTCACTTGGCGCTGGGGCGCCTTGTGCACCAGGGTGTAGGCGTAGTCCACGCCCATGCCGTAGGCGCCGCTGTGCTCCTGCACCAGGCCGATCACGGCGTCGTAGGTTTCCTTCTTCGACCAGTCGCGCTGGTACTCGAGCAGGACCTGCTGCCAGGTCACCGGAATGGCGCCGGCCTGGATCATGCGTTGCACCGACATGTCATGGGCTTCCTTGGAGGTGCCGCCGGAAGCGTCGGTGACAATGTAGACCTCGTAGCCGGCTTCGATGGCTTCCAGGGCGGGGAAGGTCAGGCAGACTTCAGTCCAGAGGGCGGCCATGATCAGTTTCTTGCGGCCGGTTGCCTTCACGGCGGCGACGAACTTGTCGTCTTCCCAGGAGTTCATCGAGGTGCGTTCGATGGGCTGCTGGCCCGGGAACACGCCCAGCAGTTCTGGCCAGATGTAGCCGCTGAAGCTTTCGGTTTCGACGCTGGTGAGGATGGTCGGCACGTTGAAGATCTTGGCGCTCTTGGCCAGGGCCACGGTGTTGTTCTTCAGTTGCTGGCGGTCGATGGACTGCACGCCAAAGGCCATTTGCGGCTGGTGGTCGATCAGGATCAGTGCGGAATTGGTCGGGTTCAGCAGTTCGCGGATGGACATGGCATTTCTCCTGGAGCGTGGGTTGTCTGATTGCTTCCTGGCCGGTGCCTCGTTCGTGAGGCTGTTTGGTTCCGACGTGGGATGAATTCTGATCGCGCCCATTAAGAGAAACAATTAGGCATAATTGAACTTCATTGATTCTGAATTGGAGACACTGATGGACAGGGTCGAGTGCATGCGCGCCTTTGTCGAAACCGTGCGCAGCAACGGCTTTGCGGCGGCGGCGCGGGCGTTGGACGTACCGCGCTCCACCGTGAGCAAGCAGGTGCAGGCGCTGGAGGAGGCGATCGGTGTGCAGTTGCTGGTGCGCACGACGCGTAGCCTGCATCTGACGGAGGCGGGGGCGGAATACTTCGAGTCGGCGCGGGACCTGCTGGCAGCCCTGGACGAGGCCGAGCAACGTGCGCGCGATGGGGTGGGGGAGCTGCGAGGGGTGTTGCGGGTGAACGCGCCCATGTCCTTCGGGCTGCGCAAGCTGGGACCGCTGATCCCGCTCTTCCATGAACGGCATCCGCAGATCGAACTGCAACTGGTGCTCAGCGACCAGCAGGTGGATCCGGTGCGCGGCGGCTTCGATGTGACCATCCGCATCGCCAGCTTGGCGGACTCCTCCATGGTCGCCCGCACCATTGCGCCGGCACCGCGTTACCTGGTGGCTTCACCGGCCTACCTGGAACGGGCCGGCGTGCCGCAGTTGCCGGAGGAACTCGCCAGCCATGCCTTCCTCGGGTACGGCTACCTGCAGAGCGGTGTCAGCCTGGCGCTCAGCAACGGCGAGGAAACCCGCCGCGTGCAATTGAACGGTCCACTGCAGGCCAACAACGGCGACTTCCTCGCTCAGGTCGCGGAGGCCGGCATGGGCATCGCCCTGCTGCCGAGCTTCATCGTCGACGAGGCCCTGGCGGCGGGGCGACTGGTGGCGGTGCTCTGCGAATGGCAGGCACCGCCCATCAGCATCAACGCCGTCTACCCCTCGGGGCGCCGCCTGCCACAGAAGACACGGGCCTTCATCGATTTCCTGGTGGAGGAGATGACCCGGGCTAATGAGCGGGTGACGTGCTGATTCAGGACCAGGAAACCTGTAGGGGCGATTTCAATCGCCATGCAGGCCGAAGGTCTGCCGTCCGCGTCTGGCAGGGGCAGGCCTGGTGAAAGAGCTCGCCCCCCAGCGAAACGCTAGGGAGAGGGCCCTTCGAGCATTGCGTCGACCAGTTGCTCGGGGTCTTCTTCGAAGTCGAGGTATCCCTGTTCCGCCAGCAGGCTGAAGAAAGCGGCGGGGTTGCCGTTGACCAGGGACTCGGTGTCGAGCGGGGGCTCTTCGGTGATGACGCGGTCGCGGTTGATCTCGGCGATCACTTCGCGCACCAGGCTGGCGGCGGTGGGGTAGCTGCTGATGGGGCGGGCGTGGGAGGCGATCAGGGTGTCGAAATCCTCGCCCTCGATCACGCTGCTGAAGTACAGGCCGAGGGCGATGGTGTCGGCGCGTGCTCCGGCGGGCATGTGGCTGAGGTTCCAGTTGGACACTTCCAGCAGGGTTTCGGCGTAGAGGACCGGGCGCACCAGGATTGCTGTGGCCAGGCCGCTGACGATGCCGCCAAGGCTTTCCATGCCTTCAGCCACGGCTACCAACCCTGCCGCCATCTGGTCGGCCAGGTCGCGCATCAACAAGGCGTAGCTGCGTACTGAACAGAAGGCGCCACAACCCGCGGCGATGGCCACTTCGATGGCAATGGCGATGCGGCGCACCAGTTGTTCGGCGGCGATCACACCCGCCTCGGTGGCGCCTCGGGCAATCAGGAAACGCAACAGCGCCTGTTGTGCCGCACGACCCGACGCCGTGCGGATCGGGATGAAACCAACGCGTCCATGGACGACGAAACCGAGGATGGTCTTGACCGAGTTCAGGACCGAGTAGCTCCGGAAAGCATTCTGGAAGGTACGGAATCGTGCGTTCCCCCGCGCCCGGCCATAGCTTTCCCGGTATTCCTCCCAGACAGCGCCGAGGAACATCTCGGTGATGTCCCGCCAGATGGCCGGCGGCACGCCGAGTTCGCACAGGGCGAAGCAAAGCAGCAGGCCGGGCTCCTGGCCGACGATCTCGGGCGTGAGTTCCTCGTCGCCGGGATCGCGACGCAGGACCGCGCCAGCGGTACCGCGCTGTTGCACCACATGGGTCAGCTCATGGGCCAGCAGGTGCTGGCCTTCGCGGGATGCCGGGGCGAATTGTCCGGCATCGAAAACGATGTCCTGGCCGACCGTATAGGCATGGGCATTGACCTCTCGCGCCGAGCGTTGAGCGGCCATGTCGGTATGCACGCGGACGCCGGAGAAGTCGTGCCCGAAGCGCGGCTCGAAGTAGGCGCGAGTGGTGCGGTCGAGCGGCTGCCCGGAGGCATTCAGCGCCGCATCCACGCTGGCCGGGGCCGGGCGCTCGGCCCCACCGCCCAAGGCCGACGGCTGCAGGCGCACCTTGGGGCGGTCGTCGCCCTGCGGGCCGGTGCTGACTGTGCCGCTGGGCGTCCCCATCACCTGGTCGGCCATGGCGTCGGCCTCGCGCTCGGCGGCATCTTCGCGTGCGCCGACCTTGAGGCGGGACTTGGGCTGGCAGCGCGGACAACCCCCCCCGCAGGCGCAGGAGGACGGCCCCGACGCGAGGGGGGACCTGGACAACACCGGCGCCGGGGCGTGGCTGTCTGTGCCCGGTTGGCGTGGCCTGGCCTGGAGAAGGCTGGCTGGGCTCTTCATCACGGTAACCGCCTAGAAGCAGGATCTGCCGGTGTCGGTATCGCGCCAGATGTGCGCGGCAAAGAAGGCGTAGGCATCCGGATTATCCATGCGGCCCGCGGTGGTCTGGCCGGCTGGGGCGGCCGTGTTGCCCGTGGGGTACTGCGCGCTGCCACGGTTTGGCGGGTGCGCCCCGGCCACGCCGATGCCGACATCGTGGGCACCTTCGTGGATGAGGATGATGGCGCGGCAGGTCGGCGACAGTTCCCAGAACGGCCGGCACACGTGGACCAGGTCGTCGGCTTCGATCCAGAAGGCCTGTTCGCCTTCGCAGATGTTCTGGCTGTTGCAGATGTAGTTGGACACCACCAGGGTGCCGAGAATCTGCCGGTAGTTGTCTTCGATGGTGGCGCGCTGGGCGGCACTGGGGGCGATGAAGTGGCGACCGAGGGCGGTCTCGTAGGTGGTGCCAGCGGCCGGGGCGGCGCCCAGTGCGCGGCGCGCGGCACCGACGAATTCACGGGCGCGCTGGCGGGCGGTTTCCAAGCGTTCGTTGGCGTCGGTGATGCCGGTGATGCGCTCGCTGCAGTCACGGAATGCAGGGGTAGCCGCCGGTTCGGCCAGGGCTTCGGCCGGGTCGGCGACCGGGGCCAGGTCGCCGTCGCGGGCCTGGCGTGGGCCGCTGGGGCGTTTCTCCTCACTGCATGTCGGGCAACTGCCACCACAGGCGCAGGTCGAGCGCGCGAACCGGCGTGAGCGTGCGGTGGGTGGGACGAGGTTTGCCTGGGGTGGCGGGGCGCCCTTGCGCCCGGCACGCAGGGCGGCCTCTTCCTGCAAGGTACTGAACATGTCGCTTGCCCTCCTTCGCGGATAGGCGGTGGGTCGGTGCCTCGCTCAGGGGCACTTGGTCGATTCGCAGGGATTGGTGTCCCAGTTGGTGTTGCCGGTCTTCTTGCGATGGCAGCACAGGTCGGAAAGCACGGAACTGTCGTAGCTCACCGTCACCGTGGTGACGCCGATCCGCGTGTGGTAGTTGAGGTCGCGCATCGAAGTGCCGTTGCCGACATGCACGCAGGCGTGGGAGCCGGTGTTGAGCAGCCCTTCGTGGATCGCCTGGATGCCCTTGAAGAAGATCGCGTAGTTCATGGTGCCGGCGCCGCTCTTCGAATAGCGGGCGCCCTTGCCGGTCTTCGCGACCGGGTCGGTGAGGTTACCGAGACGGACGTTCTCCGAGTCGGTGTAGCCCAGGCCTTCCAGGCGCTTGACCTTGGCGTTCTTGACGCGATCGGTCAGGCCGATGCCGAGCATGGTGGAGCCGCCGGCGATGGGCAGTTTCACATCGGCAAGGACCTTGCTCGACTTGCTGCTGTACTTGGCCACCAGGCTGCCGGTGGGCATGCGCGGTTCCGGTTGCCCAGCTGCTTTGGCATCGGCCTTGTGCCCGCTATCGACCACCGCTTTGTCGAAGTGAATGTTGATGGTCTCGACCCACGGCTGTTTCTTCGGGTCGGTAAGGGTTTCGTTGGCGGCATCGAAGGCGATGGTGTCCGGCCCCTTGCTGCGGTAACGCGAAAGACTGCGCGCGGCGCCTGTCGCCGGCGCCCCACGGTGCTGCACGACGTGGGTCAGTTCGTGGGCGATCAGGTGCTGTCCGGCCAGGGTGTCGGGGGCGTACTGGCCGGCGCCGAAGACGATATCGCGGCCCACCGCATAGGCGTCGGCACCGACTTCGCGGGCGGAGTGCTCCGCCTCGCCTCCCCGGTGCACCCGGACATCGGCGAAGGGATGCCCGAAGCGTTGCTCCATGTTCGCCTGCACTCCCGGCTCCAGTGCCTGGCCGGGGCTGGCGAGGGTCCGTTCCACGCTTTCCGGGGCCGTTTGCCGCTCGCTTGCGCGACTCCCGCCATGGCGCTGGATCTGCACCGGCGTCGTGCCAACGCCGCTTGACGGCGGGTGCGCCATCACCTCGGCCGCAACCCGGTCCGCTTCCTGCTCGTGACTGTCTCCCGGCTCACTGATGGCGAGCTTCCCCGTGCCACGGCAGCGGGGGCAGGCCCCGCCGCAGGCACAGGGTCGGCCGGCCGGCGTATCCTGCGCGGGGCGGCCAGCGGCGCCGGGCAGAACCTCGCTCGCGCTGGTTGGCTGAACCGTCCGACGCCGACGTTCACCGGACGCTTCCATGCTTTGTCGCCCGTGGCTCATGAATGATCACCCCTTCTTCCTGGGCGCCGCCTTCTTCACGGTCGCGGCGACCTTCCGGGTCGGGCTGGGGGGCGGCGTCTGGCCGAGCAGCCGCCTGGCCATCTCGATCAGTTTCTTCGCCTTGTCTTCACCGCCCACGATGCTTGCCAGCCGGGTGGGGTCGGTTTCCAGGATGCCCTCGACATCCTGGATCTTGCCCTTGGCCAGTTGCTTGAGCGTGGCTTCGTCCAGTTGCAGCTTGTCGAGTGAGGTACGCACCGCCGGCCCTGGCACCGGCTCGGTCGGATGCGGTGTGGGCGCCGTGGGTGTGGGCTCGACGGGGGTTCCATGGATCAGCGTGGCGTTAACCGCAACCGACTTGGGCACCACGCGCACCGGCACCACCAGGGTGGCCTGTAGCGAGGCGTCGCTGGCGAAGCGCAGCGGAGTTTTGTCGCGCAGCACTTCCTTGCCGGCCAGGTTGGTGACCTGTGCGAAGAGCTCTCCTTCCTTGGCCAGGCGCGCGGTCTGCGCCTTGTCGAAGGTCGCGGCGAATGCGCCGTTGGCATCGGTCTGGCCCAGGGTTTCGACTTGGCTGCCGTTTCCGCGCAGCAGCGCCACTGTGTAGTCGACCTGACCCTGGCCGCGGTCGTTGATGAGGCGACCGCTGAAGGCCGAACCACCCTCGGGCCTGTCCGGTACCCGGATCGCCAGGGTTTCCGAGCTGGTGGCCAGCAGACCGCTGGTTTCCGCGCTGGCCTGGCTGCGGGCGTTGAGCGCGGCGCTGGCCGGGAAGTCGGCGCCGTGCTTGCGCGTCATGCGTAGCGCTTCGGCCTGGTAGGCCTTGCTGGTGGCCACCTGGGTCGAGTTGACCTGGGCGATGGCGCGGGCGGTGGTCTGCTGCGTCAGGCTGCCCAGTTCCGCCGAACTGAATGCGCTGGACGAGAGCGTACCGCCGAGCTGGTTGGCGTTGGCGGCCAGCACGGTGACAAGGAACTGGCCGACGGCCGCGCGGTTGGCGAACAGCCGGCTGCACAGGTCGGCATCCAGCACCTGGTTGGGCTGGTCCACCGTCGGCAGCGGGGCGGTCCCGGCGCTGGGCTGGGCGACGATGCAGTGGTCCGCCTGGTTCAGGGCCGTCATGTTCATGCGCATGCCCGTGCTCAACAGCGAGAGGGTCCGGGTCACGTCCTCGCGCAGGCGGGAAGCGGTGACACGTACGCTGTCGCCCATCAGCACCGCGTTGGCGAAGAACGGGTCGCCACGGTACACAGCCGAGGTATTCGCGGCATAGCCCAGGTCGTCCAGGGTCAGCAGCACTTGCGAGGTGATCGAGCGGTTGTCGAGGCCGAGACGCACGTAGTTGTCGTCGAACAGGGTCTCGCCGCCCGGCAACGCGCGTTCGGCGACGGCGGCGAAGCGGCCCTTGGCAGTCTGCCCAGGCTCGAAGGCCAGGTAGGCGCTGAACACCCGAGCCAGCACACGATGGATACCACCGAGGTTGATGATCAGCACGCCGCCAACGGCCGTGTCGAGGAAGCCGAACAGGCCACTGTGCTCGCTGTTGAGGTGGTTGTTGGCCACCGACACCGGGCCGAAGGTGAAGGCGGTCAGCGTACGTCCGGCCGGTTGGTCGACACGGTTGTCGTGCACCCGCAGCGCGGCGTGACGGCCGCTGGATTGCGACAGGTGCGCGGTCAGCGCCCCGGCAAAGCGCACGTACACACCGCCACGGATTCCCGCGTTGCGGTTCTCTTCGAAACCGGTGGTGGCCGCACCGTTGGCGGCGAGCACGTTGTCGGTGATCTCCAGGTTGTCGCCGTAGCCGACGAACACGCCGCACGCCGGGTCGACGGCGCGGGGACCGTTCTCGTGGATGTGGTTGCCGCTGATCCGGGCCGCTTCGACCAGCGCCAGGGAGATACCGCCACGGCCGATGAACTGCGCCTCGGCCAGCAGCGCCTCGGTGAAGGGATTGCGCAGGTTGTGGTGCAGGCGGTTGTTGAGGATCACCAGGTCGCGCACCGGATCGGTGGCCCGCAGCAGCGGTGTCAGCGCCAGGTTCAGCAGCGCGGCGTCGAGGTAGGCCAGCAGGGCGGCCTTCGGGTCGTTGCCGGGGATCGCGCGGGCTGGACCCTTGAGGTCGGCACCGTTGCGTGGGACGAAGCCGATCCCCGACAGGCCCATCATCGAAATGTCGTTGGCCTCGATGGTGATTTCATGAAGGAAGCCGCGCATCTGCTCGGCGGCGCGCGCCGCCAGCGTCACGACGTTGACCAGCACGCCTTCGTCCCGGGCCTCGGCGATGCGCTGCACCTGGTACTGCGGCGATACGTCGAGGCGGTAGCTGCCCGGAGCGGCCTTGACGCTGGCCATGCCCTGCGCGTCGCTGCGGTCGGTGGCGACCGTGGCGTCCTCGAGGTAGAGGTCGACGCCGGACAGCGGTTTGCCTTTTTCGTCTTGCACCAGGGCAAGGAACTGCCCGTTGGCGGTGACATTGACGGTTGCCGGCGCGCTTGCCGCTGCCCCCGTGGCGAGGATGGCGGGCGGCTCCGGCGCTGGTGGGGCGTCCACCGGGTCCAGGTCGCCGCCCAGGGTGACGCCGTTGCCGGCGCCGCCGACCACGGTGTTTTCCAGCAGGCGCACGCGTTCGGAACCGGCGCGCACATGGATACCGCCGATGGCGCGGTAAGGTTGCTGCGGTAGCAACTGCACCACCAGCACGGCCCATGCGGCGAAGGCGTAGCGCAGCACCAGCTGCGGGTGCAGGTAAAGGATTTCCGGCCGGGCGCAAGGGTCGGCGGGGTCGCGGTTGGGGTCGTCATCCGGTTCGTCCGGCTCATCCGGCGTGGTGTCGATGAAGGGCAGCAGCACCAGGGTATTGCGCTCGACCAGTACGTCATCGGCGGCGATCGACAGGGTGGCGCGGCCGTCGACGGTATCCAGCAGGTGCAGGCGGTTCCCGGCGATCTTCAGGCCGATGGCCAGGCTGGCGCGAATGGCGTTGGTGCGCGCGATCATGCGGTTGTCGTGGATGTTCAGGTCCCTGCAGCCATCCTCGCGGCTGCCGTCGATGCGCACGGCGATGCCGTCGTAGCTCACCAGGTCGAGGTCGCAGACTTCGATCCCCGCGCAGTCGACGAAGTGCAGCAGCGGCTGGCTGCGGGTTTCCAGGCGCGGCAGCACCAGGGTGCGCCAGCGGCAACCATGGATCTTCACGTTGCGCCGGCCTTCCAGTCGCAGGTTGGCGCGGTGCACGCCAGGCAGCAGGCAGAGTTCGCCACCGGTCGCCGGCAGGTGAGTGGCAGCCTCTTCGAGGGAGTTGAAGTCGCCGAAACTGCTCAGGCCGTCACCCACCAGGAAGGTGCAGCAGACCTTCTGGTTGGTCAGCGGGCGGAAGCGCTTGCGACAGTCTTCGATGCTGCCGGAGATTTCGGTGTTGCGCCGGCCGGTCCAGTTGATCTCCGCCAGGGGCACGCGGTGGTAGACGATGCCCACGGGAGGTGCGTGGTCGAGCAGCACCGGGGGGTTACCGATCTCGCCAGCGCGCACGCTGAAGGTCCAGTAGTCACCCGGCCGGTAGTGGCCTGTTGCGCCGAAGGCCAGGCGAATGCCATCGCGCAGTTCCCTCGGGGCGGCGATCTCGGGGTAGTCCTGGATTTCCCCCAGGCCGTTCCACAGGCGGAAGAACACCGGGGCGGTGGTGCCCGGCAGGCTGCCGAAGCTGGCTGGGGCTTCCAGCTCCAGGTCGTGGTCGGTATTCAGGCGCGCCATGCTGCCGTAGACCACTCCCCAGGTGCCCAGCAGCTCGTCGTATTGCAGGGCCTCCAGATAGAACTCGGTCAGGCCGGAATTGACGATGGCCGTGCGGCCGGCGTCGATGATCACCCGGTCGGGGTCGCTGCTGGCGTCGAAGCGTCCACGGCCGACGAGGCCGCCGTTCCACTGGCTCCACTTGAAGCGCACCGGCGCACCTTCCGGCGCGTCGGCGATCTCGATGCGGTACAGGCAGTGCTCGAAACCGGTGTAGCCGCCACCGCCTACGACCGGGCACTCACCCACCAGGTTCAGCACCGGCGCCAGGGTGACGTTGAGCCGACCCTTGCTGGCGGGGTCGTCGCGCAGTCGCGCGAGGAGGCTGCTGCAGTCTTCGCCTGCCGCCATGCGCAGCAGGCGCAGGCGGAAATTGACGTAGGCGCGCTCAGTGGTGTCCGGGCCGCCGAGTGCAGGTTCGATCAGTCGCTGCGGGTACTGGAAACCGTGCAGGGCCTCTTCCGAGACTTCGAGGATCACCGCATCGCGAATGCCGTCGTCGACCTGGTCGGTGGTGGGTACAGGCGTGGCCAGGGGCGGGCCGAAGTAGGTGGCCAGGCGCGTGACCAGCGCCAGCGGGTCCGGCGCGATGCCCGGCAGGCGCGTGAGGATGCCATCGACCCAGGCGCGACCCGGGCGCAGGCGCAGCTGCACCGCGCCGTCCACGACTGCCGCTGCTTCGACGCGGAAGCCCTCGGGTTCGCTGGCCGGCACCGCGCAGACGCCGGCACCGAGGATGTCGCGGCCGGCCTGGCCGTTCCAGGCCAGTTCCAGCAGCTCGCCTTCGGTGAGGTCGGCATCCAGGGTTACGCGACCCTGCTGGTGCAGCACGCCGCTGAGGTTGCGCAGTACGCCCTGGGCGGGCGGGTTGACCCCGTGTTCGTGCTGGTGGGGGTCGAAGTTCAGTATCGAGAAATCGCCTTGCATGGCTCCCCCTTCGTCAGGTGACGGGTACAACCAGCGGCCTCACGCCTACCGGCATGAATTCACGCAGCCGCACGTGCAGGTTGGTCCATTTGTGTGCCTCCAGCAGGAAGCCGAAGGCACCCATCGCATCGTCGTCCGGCCCGAGTTCACGCGCGCGCCGATCGGTTTCCCGCTGGAGCTGTGCATAACCCGGGTCGTTGAAGCGTTCCGAGGTGAAGTACACCCGCGCATCCGGCGCGTGTACGCAGAAGTGGTTGGCCGGCAGGCGGTCGAGGTCGCCGCTGAAGGCGCTCCACTTGATACAGCCGTGCTGGTTGTCCAGCACTTCGAAGCGCTGGCTGAAGATGCCGCCCAGGCCACCGACCGCGGCGACCCGCACCGGGCCGAAGCAGGTCAGACCCTGGAAGTCGAGCGCGGAGCCCCAGGCGTTGGCCGGGTCGGTGGCAGCGGCGATGGCGTACTGGCCGCTGGCGGCGTCGTCGAAGCCGAGGCCGGCGTCCACCACGCTGTCCTGGATATCCAGCCGGTAGCGCGAGTCGATGGCGATGGCGCCGGTGATCGAGCGCTGGATCAGGATGTCCGGCGTGGGGGTGAAAGCATCGCGGTCGGCGGCATCGAAACCGTAGCCGTCCACCAGGTGCAGTGCCGGTTGCATGGGCGCGCGCTGGCCGTTGCGCAGGCTGTGGCCGCCGGGCGCGAGGGTGCAGCCGACCAGTTCCAGGCGAGCCACCGCGACACGGTCGATCAGTGCCAGGCCAGCGGGGAAGGGTGCCGCCGCGTCCGGGGCCAGGTACAGCCCTTCGAGGCGCACCTGGGGCGCGAAAGGTGTCGCGGCGGCGGCGTCCAGTACCCGCAGGGACAGTGGCTGCGCCAGGAGCAGGATGGGGCGGTGGTCGCCTGCCGCGCGAAGGGTCAGCGAGTGCGCCAGGCGCAGTGAATGGGTGCCGTCGACCGCCGTGCCGGTCAGCGCGGTGAGGTCCAGCCGGTGTACCAGGCTGTCATGGATCTCGACGATCACCGGGCCGGTGGCAGTCTCCAGCCCTTCCAGTGCCTGTTGCAGGCTGATGCCGCCGGCGACCTCGCCGACGTGGCGGACCTCCGTATCGGCGGGTGCCGCGGGCACAAGCCGCGCCAGTGGATGCGCGCCCACCGGACCGGTAGCGCCGTAGGTGAAGCTGGCCTGCAGGCGGGAAAGCAGTGAGCCGTTGTCCGTGGTCACCAGCAGGTCGGCCTGTTCGGCGCTGGCCACGCCCACCAGCACGCGGCCGATGTCCGGGTCGATGATGATCTCGCCGATGGCGGTGGGCCGGCGCAGGCCTTCCTCCCAGGCGCAGAGGTTGTCGCCCCGGAACTGCCAGCGCCATTCGCTCTGCGGCGCAGGCGGCACCAGCAGCGGCGCCAGGTCCTGGGGCAGGAACAGGTGCAGGCCGACGTCGCCGAGGTCGAAACCGCTGGGTGGCGTCGTTGCGGGATCGTAGAAGTCCACCCGCACATAGGCGTCGGCATGGCTTGCCAGGCGTGCGTCGAGCATCGGGCCGGGCACGGCATCGGCTTCGGTCAGTGGCGCAACTACACCGCCTGAGGTGGCTGCCCGGAGGAAACCGGGGCGGCTGGTGTTGAACAGGCGTACCGGGATATCCAGCGGGTGCAGGTCGAAACGCAGGATGAAGCGCGCCAGCCCGGCCGCCTGCACTCCCAGGTCGATGCGCCCCTTGGCCAGGGGGCGGACACGGGGCAACCGGTAGGCGGCCAGGCGCCAGAGGAAGATCGCCAGGTTGGGCAGGTTGATATGGCGCTGGTCGTCCACCGCGGGCTTCAGGTCGGCGGTGTAGGCGAAGGGGTCGAACGGCGTGCCGAGCAGTGCCAGGGTGGCCGGTTCGCGGAGTGGCGCGGTACCGCCACGGGGCACCGCGAAGCGGGTGAGTGCCGCTGTGCCATAGGGAGGCTGGCCGCCGGCGTCGGGGCGCTGGTGGTTGAGGTGCTGGGTCCAGCCGAGGTTCTCGCGCAGCTCGACGCCACGGCAGGCCCAGCCGGTGAGGTTGACCGCGAGCCGCTCGATGGCGCCCAGGGTGCCCTTGCGCCGGCGCAGGGCGATGGTGTCGGCCACGTCGGCGCGCAGGGTGCGCGGGTCACCCTTGAGGTGGGTGGTGCCCAACAGGTCGGCCAGGTAGGCGATGACCCAGTCGTCGCAGGTATCGATGAACAGGTCTTCATAGAGCTGGGCGATGTTCTGGTGCAGCGCGTCGAACGGGCCTTCGATGGCGCCGAGATAGGCGCGCAGCTGGTTCGGCGGTGTGACCTCGGCGTCGCGGGTGCGATAGATCTCAGGCAAGCGCTCGAACAGGGGGACTCGGTTCATGGGCATTCCCCCGCGGCGGGTTCGGCAATCGGGGTCAGGGTCAGGTGCGTCGGCGCCAGTTGCAGCAGCTCGAAGGGGCTGCACGCCAGGACCTGGGCCAGGGGCCTTGGCGCGTTGGGCAACGGGGCGCTGCCGTCCTTGCCGGCGGCGAACAGGCCAAAGGCGCTGAGCCGGCACCAGAGCACGCCGGGTACGTTCTGCCCACAGCCTTCGATGCGGCTGGCGTACTCGGGCTCGCCGAGGCGTCGCGCCTGGAGACCGAACAGCCCGCTGCGCTCGTGGACGACGACACCGGCAAGGCCCAGGGCGGCGCGCAGGGCGCTTTCCACGTCCTCCTGACGATACTGCGGGCTGCGGGCATAGCTGAGGTCCACGAAGACATGGCGCAGGCGTGCCTGCTGGACCACCAGCGGGTGGCGGTCCGCTCCCCGGCAGCGTTGCGCGTGGGCCAGGGTGGCCTGGACCGCGGCGAACTCGGCCTCGCGCCCGGCGGCCAGCAATACCCGCAGGATCACTGCCGGCAGGCCCTCGTGCAGGTCCCAGGCGGCTGCCGCGCGGACCACACCGGGCACGGACAGTGTCTCGCTTTCGTAATCGCGGATGCTGACCAGCCGGCCCAGGCTCTGCACCTTGCCCGGTGCCGCCTCGCGGGCCCGGTCAGCGGGCTCCGGATCGGCGCCGCCGGAAACGATGCCGGCCAGGGACACCTTGTCGAAGCCCGCTGGGCGTTCGCCAGCCGTTGGGGTGGCGCCCGGTTTGATCGGGCCGCGCGCGCCGACGCCGCTGCGATAGCGCGCCACGACATTCTTCAGGCCGGACGGCAGTCGGGCGCCGCTCTCGCCATCGCCGAACTGCACGAAGCTGCGGCCCTCGGCATCCTCGCGAACGATGTAGAGCGGCTCCTCGGGGCCGTGGCCGTAGAAGCTGTCGACGCGGTTCCACAGGCGGCCCTCGACCCAGATTTCCAGCTCAGGGGTTTGCGGTGGCACGGCCCCGGCGGAGAGGAAGTACGTGAGCGGCGCCTTGGGCAGCGGGAAGGTCTGCCACTGCTGGCGATGGTCGCCATTGCCGAGCACCGCCTCCTGCTCGGCCTTGCCCTGGGAGGCATCCACCAGGTTGCCGTGGACCGTCACCCGGGGCTCGGCCTCGTCGAAGTCGGCGCGGGTGAAGGGCGCTGGCGGGCGGTCGAAGTTCAGCAGCCAGGGGCGGGCCACATCGGGCGTCGGCGTGGGGAAGCTGGCGGGGCTGCTGGTGCAGGTCAGCTCGACGCTGCGCCCGTCGGGGTGGGCGAAGTACAGCCGGCGTCCGGCCAGGGCCCGTGCCTGGGCGGCGCTGCCATGGAAGAACAGGGCGCCGGTGCCAGTGGCAAAGGCGCTGGAGGACGGAGTGGAAACCGGCTTGAGGCTGAGTGCCGGGCTGGTGACTTCGCGGATCAGGAAGTCGCGCACATCGCTCCACGGCGAGCCGCTCATGGCGTGGCGGATCAGTGGCTGGTCCAGGGTCAGCAGGCTGCTGGCACCGTTGAGGTTACCGAAGCCGAGGGTGGCCGTACGCAGCGCGGTGACCTTGCGCACCACCGCCAGGGGAGCTGGATGGGTGACACCGCTCTTTGCCACGCGCACCTGCACCACGACGCGCATGCCGGGGCGCAGGTCGGTGACTTCGGCATCCAGCGGCAGCAGGTCGGCGGGCAAGGCGAGGGAGGCGCTGGTGTTGGTGCAGTCGTGGGGGTAGAGGTGGCGCTGGAAGCCGGTATCGGATTCGAGGGCGCCAACGATCTCGCTGCCGCTCTTGCGGCTGGTGATGGTCTTGGTCGGGGCGTTATGGCCGAAGTGGCGGAAGCTGCGGCCGACCCGGAAGGCAGCCACCGGCTGGTTCCAGCTCTGCTGCAGCGGCGCATCGGTTTCCACGATCACGCGACCGAGCAGGCGGGTGACGGTTTTCACCTTGACTTGTTGCGGCGCCTGCTGGGGCGTCAGGGTGCTGCCGCTGGCGGTCCAGCCTGGTTCGGGCGGCATCAGTAGCAGCTGGTCGCCGGGCTTCAGTTCGAAGGCGGCGAGGCTGGCGCTGTCGCTGGCATTGCCGACGCTGTGCAGCTCGAAACGGGTGGCGCCAGCGGCGAGCGTTGCGCTGTACGCCCGTGGCCGGTACAGGTTGAAGCGGCCCAGGTGCGGCCAGGCGAGCAGTTCGGCGTCGGTCTGGAAGTCGGCGGGCGTGGACAGGCCTTGTAGTTCGGCCTTGACCGGGAAGCCCGCGCGCAGGGTCAGCGGGGCATCGCCACGCACCTCGAAAGCCAGGGTGGCGCGCCCACCGATACCAGGGGCCAGGCGATAGCCGGTGAGCCGTACCAGCTCGGCGACGCTCTCGCGCCAGGCGGCGGTGCGCAGGTAGGCCTCGTTGGCGTAGTGCTCCTGATAGAAACTGAGGATGTCGCCAAGGATGGCCGCACCCTGGAGCAGGGCGATACCGGGGTCGTCGGCCTCGCGGTGGGTCCAGGCGGCCAGTTCCGGCGCGGCATCCAGGGCGCGGGTCATGGCTTCCAGGAAGTCTGCGTAACGTCCGATGCGATAGGCGATGCGCGGCAGGCCCGGCCGGTTGTCGGCACGCAGGGGGAAGACGAAGGGGTCGGTGATCAGCGGATTGCAGGGCATCAGCGCCTCCCTCCCTGGATCTCGAAGCGGATCAGCCCGCGTTCAAGGTGGTCCGGCTCATTGGCCAGCAACAGGGTCTCGTCGAAGCCGATCTCCAGCACCGGTGCTCCGGGCAGGCCGGGCAATGGTGCGCAGAAGCGCTTCATGCTCAGGCTGACCAGGTGGCGGATACCGGCGATGCGCTGCAGGCGGCCTTCGATCATGCTGCGGTGCAGGGACTGGCCGAAGGTCCATTGGTCCGGGTGGAAGAAGCCTCGGCGGCCGTCGGCGGTCCAACCGTCGGAGAATTCCTGTTCCAGCTCGTAGCGCAAGTCTTCCCGCCAGTAGGCGTCGTCGGCGCAGACCACCACGCGGATATCCAGCGGTACATAGCGCGGCCGCCGCAGTTCGATGTCTTCGCCTATCAGCCGCACGGCTTCCAGGTGGTCCGCCACCCGTGGCCGCAGTTCCTCCCACAGGCTTTCCGAGCGCTCGTCGCCCAGCGCGGTGAAACCGGCCGGATCGATGGCGATACGCACCGTGCGCCAGCTGCCGGTCCAGGCATAGCGGGCCACCGCACGCGATACGCCGCTCACTTCCTCGGCGCGCCTGACGTAGTCGGCCAGGGTCACCGCCCGCAGTTGTCGGGCACGGAAGGCCTCCGGGGCATTGCGCCGGATGCGTTCGACCGGTTCCGGGTCGCGTCCGTCGCTGACGTCGAAGGGATTGCTGACACCCAATACCGCGCCATTCAGGGCGCCGGTCAGCGGCTGCAGGTTGACCAGTTGGTCCGCACCGATGTTGCCGACATGGCCGCCACCCAACTGGTACTCGGCATGCACCACCGCGCCAGCCGGCAGCAGCCGGCCGTTGCTGCCATTGCCGAAGCGCAGCAGGCTGCGGCGATGTTCGTCGGTCTCGACCATGAAGTGGTCGCCGTTTTCCGCCGAGTCGTCGCTGTGCACCAGGCTTTCCACCTCGTCCCAGTCCTCGCGTGCGCCACCGGGGCTTTCCACCTGCAGCCAGAGGGTGGAGCGGGCTGGTTCTTCCCCCGTGGGGGTGCCGCCTTGACGGGGTGGCAGGTAGGCGAGGGGGCCGTCGTCCGGCAACTGGGCCAGTACCCAGTCGCGGCCGTCGCCGTGACGGTCCAGGCGCTGGTAGTGGCGATGGCGCAGGCCGGGGACATCGCTGGGCAACGGGCTGCCCGGCTCGCGGAACTGCACCCGCAGCGGTCGTCCTTCATGCACCGGCAGCAGGTTTCCGTGAAATACCGAGATGCCCTCCACCACGGTGGGCGGCGGGCCGGGGCAGAAGCTGGTGAAGGCGAAGTCGAAGCGCAGGGCGTCTTCTTCGCGCCAACTGACCCGCAGCATCCAGGTGCCGGTAAGCGGGTCGAAGCGGCTTTCGGCGGCGCCGCCGTCGAGGTCGTCACCGGGCAGCAAGCGCAGCAGTTGCCGCTTCGCGGGGTTGCGTCCGGCGGGCTGGCCGGTGAGCGGGTTGAGGCGCTCCTCGATCAGCAGCTCGCGCCAGCGGCCCTGGCGCACCAAGTCACGCAGGGCGTCGGCATCGGCCTGGGAAGCCAGCGGCGGCTCGGATACCAGGTCGGCACTGGTGCTGCCGGCAGCGAGCGCCGGCTGGGCGTTGCCCCAGGTGTACAGGTGCAGGTGATTGAGGCGCGGGTCCAGATACTGGCGTTGCGAGGCGTCCAGGCGGCGCTGGCGGCTGGCGAAGAACACCGCGTCTGCGCTGGGCGGAGCATCCCCGGTCCAGGCCACCAGTTCCTGGTCGCCCAGGCTGAAGGGCGCCTGCCCGGCGACCACCTCCAGGGCGAGCCAGGTGCTGGCCTGGTTGCCCTCGTGCAGGTGGTAGTCCACCAATCGCGCATGGCGGGCCAGGGACACGCGCTTGCGGCTGGTGGCCAGGTAGGCCTCGGCCATGACGCGGTCCTGGAAGTCGCTGAGTTCGTCGGCGGCGGCGGCGAACAGGCCGATCAGCACCTGGTCCAGGTCGGCCTCGCTGGTGCTGGCCCAACCCGGTACGCGCTCGGCCATGGCGACCATCAGGGTATGGCGGAAGGAATCGTAGTCCTTGGCCAGGTAGTCGATCGCGGGGTTGGGTGCCGGTGGCCGACCACCCTGGGGCGGGGCGCAGTCATTGGTGAAACAGCCCGGACGGAAGCGAAAGCCCATGGCGCTGAAGAAGGGGTCGATCAGGGCGGCGTCCCAGACCAGTTCCAGGCGATAGGTGGAGTAGTCACCCACCGGCTCGATGCGCAGGGACAGGCGCGTGGCATCGAGGGGCGCCACCGCGCTGACGTGCACCTGGCCGCTGGCGTTGCCGGCGACCACCCGTGCGCCGCCGCGAATGCGGAACACTTGCCGGGCGCGTGCCGGGTCGCCGCCAATGTCGGCGAGGATGGCCGCCAGGTGCAGGCCATTGAAGAAATGCAGCTCCAGGTCCGCGTGGCCGGGGTTGGGGCCGGGCGGCAGGCTCACCAGGGCCAGCTTCAGGCCATCCAGGCCGTGGCTCTGCAACTGGTCGGCACGTTCGTCTACCAGGTCGGGGAACTTGATGGCGGCCATGTTGGGCTATCCCTAGCGCGAGCTGCGCTGGAACTTGATGACCCGCGAGTCGGGGCTGCCCGCGGGTCGGTACTTGAGGGTCACTTCCAGGGTGGCGGCGGCGTCGTCCCAGACCACCTCGATCAGTTCCACCGTCAGCCGGTGCCCGAGCCAGCGGGTCAGGCCGTTGGTGATGCGCGCCTTGACCACCCCGCGCAGGGCCTCGGAAGCCGGCTCGAACACCAGCTTGCGTACGCCGCCACCGAAGTCCGGGAGGAACAGGCGCTCGGCGGGGCTGGTCAGCAGCAACTGCAGCAGCTCGTCGCGCACATGGGCGTCGTCGTCCGCCGGGGCAACGCTGCGGCCGTCGCCGCCGATGCGGAAGGGGAAGGCGAGGTGCCGTCCGTTGGAGAGTGCCATGCTCATATCCCTTTGGCTTTCTGTTGGGTCTGCACCACCAGGGCGGTGCCCTGGGGCGCCTGCGCGGCATTGAGGCAGAGGCCGACGCTGTTCTGCAGCAGCACCGGCACGTTACGGATCGAGGTCTGGGTCGCCGCCGTCACCCAGCGGATCGACAGACAGGGGGAATAGGTGCCGGGAGTGAAGGGGCAGCCGACGATGGGGTGGATGTCGGTCTGCAACAGCATCGGCGCGCCGTCCACCAGCGCCTCGGTGTTGCTGGTGAGCAACTGCGCCATTCCGCCGTGGGGGCACATGACGGTGCTGCTGGTGGTGAGGATCGGGATCATGTGGGGGGCACCCCGAAGCTCATGGCGCCATTGACCAGGCTGACCCCGGCCAGGCCCACCTTGATCAGGCCGTTGTTCAACGAGATGGTCTCGTTGCTCAGGCGGATCTCGCAGGCGCCGCAGGTGATGATGATTTCCGTGGCGGTGAGGGTGATGGTCTTGGCGATCATCTCGTCGCCGTGGCTGATGCGGACCTCGTTGGCCTCGTCGTCCAGCACCACCTTGTGGCCCTGCTCGGAGACGATGACGCGCACTCCGGCACCCTTGGGTTCCGGGCGCTGCCCCTCGGCCCACCACGCCCCGGACCAGATGGGGTGGTCCAGCCGTCCCGCCTCGAACTCGATCCAGACCCCCGAGCCGATCTTCGGCAGCAGCACCATGCCGTGGCCGTCGCCGGCGAATGGCGCGGCCGGCATGGCCCAGCCGCACGGGTGTTCGCCGAGCACGGCGGGCACCGTGGCGCGGATACGGCACTGGTCGTTGGGGTCGTCGATGTCGGTGACCGTGCCCCGGTACTTGCCGAAGTAGCGGCTGCCGGCGTGCTCGACCAGGCGCTCGACCGTGTGTTCCAGCAGTTCGTCCATTCAGAAGATCCCCACGCTTGCCGAAACCGAGAGTTGCAGGCCGCCGCCGAGGTTCTCGGCCACCGCTGCGCCCGACACTTCGGACAGCGAGTCGGCCTTGGCTTCGATCTCCTGGGTGTAGAGCGACGGTGTGATGCGATGCACCACCTTGGTGAGCAGGTAGTCGCCGCTGTAGGGCGTGGCGCCCGCGTCCAGGCGCACCTTGCGATAGGGGCTCAGCACGGCGCCGTAGCAGCCCGGTATCACCTGGCTGACCAGGTGGAAGACGTATCCGCTGCGCCGTGCGCGCGAGGTCGCGGCGGCAGTCGGGTCCTCGCCCGTGGCTTCGGCCGGAGGCAGCATGCGCCGGGGTGTGAGGTCCGCCGGCAGGGCCGGCAGGCCGCGCATCAGGCCGAGGTCGGCGGCGCTGGTCTCGAAGCGGGTGACGCCCTGGTCGTCGACACGCAGCACCTGGGCGCTGGTGCGTTCGCCGCCTTCCGGGTCCTGGGTGACGCTGGCGTTGGCCAGGTTGCGCCCGCTCCCGATCATCACCAGGGGCGGAAGGTCGGCCGCATCGGCCGGGTCGGCGAGGAAGCAGCCGACGCTGGTACCGCGTGCCTCGCCCGGCAGGACATAGGCGTGGCGGTCATTGGCGCTGGCCAGCTCGCGCAGGAACTGCAGCACGGTGCCTCGGCGGGTGGTGGTTTCCGGCGTGGCGTCGGTGGCGTCGATGCGGGTGCTGGCGAGCTGGGTGAAACGGCCGAAGAGTTCTTCGGCGATCTCGCTGGCCTTGCGGTGCTCGAAGGGGGCTTCGGTTTCCTCGTCGCGATTGAGGAAGGCGCTGTCGTCGCGCACCACCAGCGTCGCGGTGCTGCGGCCCGGCTGCGAATCGAGGGCGGCGTCGAGGCTCACCAGTGGCCCGTCGATCAGCGGCGTGAACTGGCCGTTGCCGATGTCCAGCTCGACCCGTACCCGTGAGAAGGGCTCGCTGGTGTCGCCCGGCCAGTGCAGCCAGGTGCCATTGGCATCCAGGCAGAGCACCATGCGCAGCCGCGCCTCCCAGAAGGCGTCCATCTCCTGGGTTACCTCGATTTCCTCGATGCGGCGCAATTGGTCTTCGCTGGCGGCGGTGTCGCCGAACCAGACGCGGAAGCGTTGCTCGGCCATGCTCAGCTCCTGGGCACCCGTACGGTGTCACCGGGGTTTTCCACCAGGCTGCGGCCGTCCAGGGCGCTGTTGGCATCGCCCACGTGCCAGAACTGGGTGGCATCGCCGGCGATGGCGTGGGCCAGCAGGTCGAGGCGATCGCCGGCCTGGACCATGCGTGGATCACCGGCCATCGGCGTCAGATGGCGCAGCTTGAGGGCAACCACGGTTTCGCCGGTAGAGCTGGTGGTCTGCACCGTGGCGACGCGGGCGTAGCGGGAGTTCGGCAGGAACATGACAGGCTCCTAGAGTGGAATCAGCTCGACGATCTGTTCGGCGGTGTTGGCCAGGTTGGCGATGGCCTGGGCTTCCTTGGCGAGGGTGGAGTACTCCAGCGCGCCCTTGGCCAGCACGTCGTCGGAGCAGTCGTCGACGGCGATGACGCTGAGGGTGATGTCCACCTCGGCACGGGTCGGGTTCAGCAGGGCGTCGTACTCCAGCTCGGTGATGCTCATCGAGTCGATGGTCACCGGCAGCACGCGGGTCAGGCCCCAGATGAACAGGATGCGCGGGTACTTCTCGCGGGGAATCGGCTGGGCCGGCGCGTCGTCGCCACCGCCGCCAAGGGCGTCGCCTATGGCGTCCAGGGCGGCGCCGATCAAGCCGGCGAGCTTCGCGCTGGGCAGCACCATCTTTTCCAGCGCGGCGAGCTGTGGGCCGATGCCGAACAATTCGGCCAGCACCTTGCCTTCGTCGAGCATGTTGGCGGCACTGAAGTGGGCCTTGAAGGTGATTTTCTCGAAGGTCTTTTCCCCGGCCTGGGCGGTTTCGCGCTGGGTGGCGCCGGTGGGGCGCGGTGGAATCTCCAGGCTGCGCGTGAGGGACTCGGGGTTGAACTGGAAGATCACCACATTGGGAATCGGGCCGATCAGGTCGGTGCCGTATTCGATCAGTGCGCCGCGCAACAGGCTCATGGGCGTTCTCCGACGAGGCTCCGGGCGATCTGCCGGGCGATGCCGGCCGCCAGGTCGCCGGCCTGTGTGGTCGCGCCGCTGGTGAGGTGCCCGGCATCGAGGTGCGCGCGGGTGCCGGGTTGCAGGTTGCGTCCGGCCAGCGCTTCGGCCAGGGCCGGGCCGAGCGCGCGTGCGGCGGCTTCGGCGACCTCCGGTGCGATGCCGCGCAGGTCGAGTTCGAGGGACTCTATCCGTAGCTGACGACTCATGGTGCTCTCCAGAAACCTAGCGGCGGGTTCTGTGCGTCGCGACCAGCGCGGCATAGGGGCCGAACTGATCGAGGCTGTTGGCGCGGTCCAGCTTGTCGTACTCGCGTTGCAGGGCACGCACCATGGCGGGCATATCCAGGCGCCGTGGCGCGCCTTCGGCAGCGCTTTGCAGGCAGGCGTTGAACACCACGCCGCGGATGTGTCCGCCGGCGAGGGCGAAGCGCTGGGCGAGGAACTCGAAGTCCAGGTCGCTGGCGTCGACGCCCTCGGGGATCACGCTGCGCCAGATGCGCAGGCGTTCCTCCACGCCAGGCAGGGGGAACTCGACCACGAAGCGCAGACGGCGCAGGAAGGCTTCGTCGAGGTCCTTGCGGCGGTTGGTGGCGAGTATCGCCAGGCCCTTGAAGCGTTCCATGCGTTCCAGCAGGTAGCTGATCTCCAGGTTGGCGTAGCGATCATGGGCGTCCTTTACCTCGGTGCGCTTGCCGAAGAGGGCGTCGGCCTCGTCGAAGAACAGGATCAGGTCGGCCGAGTCGGCGGCATCGAACAGTCGGCGCAGGTTCTTCTCGGTTTCGCCGATGTACTTGTTGACCACCTGGGACAGGTCGATGCGGTAGAGCGGAAGGTCCAGCTCGGCGGCGATGGCTTCGGCGGCCATCGTCTTGCCGGTGCCCGGTGGCCCGGCGAAGAGGGCGCTGAGGCCGCCTTCGTTCCAGGCCCGTGCGGTGCCCCAGTCGTGGTGCACACGGGTGAGGTTGTGCATGGCCGTGATCAGCTCGTCGACCTGCGCTGCCTGGGCCGCCGGGAGCATCAGTTCGGCACGCTCGAAGCGCGGTGGAACGTGCTGGGCCAGGGCGCCGAGGTCGAGGTTGGCCCGCGCCGCGGCGAACAGCTCGCCGGCGCTGGGTGGCCGGCCAAGGCTGGCAAGTTCGCTCGCGACCCGCTCGATGGCGGTCCGCTCGTAGCGAAAGCGCCGCGCCAGCTCCGCCAGCAACGGCGCCAACCCGGCATCCGGCAACTGCTGGCGCCAGCAGTCGAGGCGCTGGGTGAAGTCCGGTGGCGGTACGTCCAGTGCCGGCAGGGTTTCCCCCAGGCCCCGCAAGGCACTGCGCTCGTGCACACCGATGAACACCAGCAGCGGCAGTGCCGGCAGCGGTGGTGCTTCCAGGCCGCCGTCGTGGGCCGTCGGGTCGGCCAGCATCCGTGCCGGCAGGTAGAGCGCGCAGCCGCGCAACCAGGCGGCGCTGAGCGCCTGGGCCAGGTGTTCGCGGGGCAGGGCGGCGCTGGGTTGCAGCGTCTCGACGCCGGCCATCGCCGCGCAGGCCGCCGCGGTTTCCGCCAGCGGTGCGTTGGCGGCACCCAGCAGTGGCAGCAACTGCACCCCGCGGGGTGCCGTGAGCGCGCTGCGGATCCGTGCGGCAGCCGGCTCCAGTCCTGACGCCAACGGCGCGACGGGGACTGCTTGCAAGGCCGATGGCAGTCGGCCGGCGGGGAACAGCAGTTCGCGGGCGACCAGTACCGGCACCTGCAGGGCGCTGTTCCAGTCGTGCGGCTGGGCGCTGCTCAGCAGGCCATGGCGCAGCAAGGGATGCGCCGGGTCGAAGCAGTGCAGCAGTTCGTCCGGCTCGTCCCACAGGCGCTGTGCCAGGGCGAGGTTGGGGCTGGTGCGCGAGAGGTCGTTGAGGCAGCTGGCGATCACCTGTCCGGCGGCGCTGTCGACGCCGGGCAACAGGGCCAGTGCCAGCACGAAGCGCTCCACCGGGGCCAGCTCCAGTTGCTGCGCGACCCAGCCGAAGGAGCCGCGCGGCGCGTCGGCCAGATCCGGCGGGGCAGCGCTGGCAATACGCTCGCTGAGATAGCGCGCGGTGATGTCGTCCGCGAAGAAGGCGCGCTTGTCGTGCTCGTAGCGCAGCAGGTCGAGCGCAGCCAGTGCGCCGTCCACCGCTGGCGGCAGTGCGGCATCGTCGCCACCCTGCTGGGCGCGCTCGCGCCACAGCCAGCAGATTTCGCGGCGCAGGCGCAGGGTGACCTGGGACAGCCAGTAGCGCGCCAGGGCGTCCTGGCCGTGGAGGCCGGGCAGGAAGGCCACCGGATCGGCCAGCGACTGGGCGCTGAGGGGATTGGTCATGGCACCACCACCCTCGGGCTGGCCTTGGCCTGCTGGTTGTTCACCCACAGGATCACCCGGTAGCTGCCGGCCGGGACAGCGGCAGCCGCGCCGGCAATCACCAGGCTCTGCTGGTCGACGGCGGTGCTGACCTCGTCGAACAGGTGCACGGTCACGCCGTCGCTCTCGCGGTAGAAGAGCACCATCAGATCATCGCTGTCGGTACCCAGCAGTGTCCCCTGCAGGTGCAGGTCGCCGGCCACCAGCGCGGCGCTGTCCAGGGTTGGCAGCAGGCGCGCGGCGAGCAGGTTGCTGGAGCGGGTGCGGGTCGGCGACAGGCGTCGGCGCACCACCAGCGGCATCTCGCCCGCCGACAGGCTGGTACCTGAGGCAATGGGCGTTCCGGGGCTGCCTTCGGCGCTCACTACCAGTCGCTGTGGCTGGCGTTCGAGCACGGTGAGCGGGATGTTGCCCAGCAACACTTCCAGGTTGCTCGGATTGAGGTCTTCGCCATACAGGGTGAGGGTGGCGCCCGCTTCGAAGCGGGCCGGCTCGACCCGGTCCAGGCGCGCGCCCATCGAGGGCATCACTGCTACTTGCACGCCTTCACGGCCGATCAGCGTTTCGGGCGAGGTGCTGTAGTCCACGCCCACCAGCAGGGCCCCGCGCGGCAGGCTGGCGGGCACGATCATCACCGGCCGCACCTGGAAGGCCACCGAGAGCCGGTAGCGCTCCTCAGCGCCCTGCATGGTCTTGGCCAGCAAGTCGGCGCCGGATTCGTCGAAGCTCAGCTTGAGCGGCTCGGGGTTGTTTTCCAGGGCCAGGCGTACGTCCGTCGCCACCAGCGAATCGAGGGGCAGGAAGCCCAGTTCGTGCAGTGCTGCCATGCCCTGGCCGAGCAGGTCATGGGCGGCAGCGGTGTCACTGCTTTCGCCGATGTCGAAGGCCGTGAGCAGGAACTTCAGCACCAGCCACAGCGGTGGTGGTTCGCCATCGCGCAGGGACAGGTTGCGCAACTGCGGGTCGAAGGCCGTTTCGTAGAGGAAGAGGTTGAGCTTCTCGTTGGAATTGACGTTCGCGGCGTCCTCGGGCTTGCCGATGGACACATCGAAACCGCGCCGGATCAGGTGATCCTGCAGCAGGCGGGTGACCGCGCCGATGGCTTTGCCAGAGTCCGCGAGGGCCATGATCAGAACCGCCGCAGAGCGCGGCGCGAAAGGCCGCTACGGGTGGAAGAGGCCGGAGTGGTCGGCTGCTGCGCCCGGGCAGGCGGCGCAACCGGCCGGGCCACGGTCTGCGGGCTCGGGGCTTCGACCCGCAGGTGAATGGCGCCGATGGATATTTCCAGGGTTTCCTCCCGTGCCGGTTCGAATACCTCGGGTTCGCCCCTTGGTGTTGCCGGCTGTGCTACGGCGACTGGCTCGCTCAGGACTTCGGGTTGCAGGGCCGGTATCGCCGCCTGAGCCTGCGGCACATGAACCGGGCTCGGCTGGGAGGGCGAGGCAGGTTGCTGTGCTTGCAGGGGGGAGTGACTGCTCTCCAGCACTGTCTGGCTGTGTCGGTGCACCGGCTCCGTGGGCGTCGCCAACTGCGGATCGGCTGCCACCCAGCGCATGGCGATTCGCACCCGCTCGTCGGCTTGGGAAGCCACCGGCCGGCCCTCGTGGCGCTCACTATCGGGCGGTGGAGTCGACGGCTCTGGCAGTGACGGGATAGGCGCGTTCTGCTGGGGCGGCGCGGGCCGGTCCTGCAGCGGGTTCGGGGACGGGCGAACGGATTCCGATGGGTTATCCACAGCCAGTGGGCGTGCTGTCGGAGCGTCGGCTGTTGAGCGGTCAATGGTCGCCACCGTGCGCCGGGCTTCGGTGCTTGTGGGCACCGAGGAGACCTGCGGCGATGCGGGCTCGGGCTGCGAGGCAGGTGCCGAAGCTTCCACGCCCAGCTCAGGCGGTGCTTCCAAGCCGGGCACGGCGGCCGGGGCGAACAGGCCACTGGCGCGCATCAGCGCGGCGAAATAGTCGCTCATCAGAACGCCTCGATCAGGGCCAGGTACTGGGCACGGCGCGCCGGGGACAGCGCCATGACCTGGGCTTCGCTCCAGCCGTAGCGGGAGGCCAGGCAATGCACTTCGCGCAACAAGGCGCGCTGGCGTGCGCCCAGGCGGGCCAGGGCGGTGTGGTCGAGGTCGATGGGGACTTCGCTGTCCGCACCGCAGGCGGGGCAGCTACAGGCCACGGCCAGGGCTACCAGTGGGTCCGCCGTCGCGACGGCCTCGGAAAGCCGTGCTTCATCGTCGGGGCGTATCTGTCCTTCCAGCAGCAGGCTGTCGAGCATCAGCCGGCGCGCCTCAACGGGGCTGGCCGGTTGCGCCTGGCGCCAGCGGCGCAGGTCGTCGCCCGTGGGGCGGCGCAGGGTCACCTGCCGGTCCGGGTCGAGGCCCACGCGAATCGGCCCGTCGTCGTCGGCAGTGGCCAGCAAGGGCGCCAACTGGAGTTCGAATTCGAACGCCTCGTTGCAGGCCGGACACCGGGCGCTGAAGGGCAGGCTGTACACACCGCAGGTCTCCGCCGCCAGGCGCAGCAGAGCAGCGCTGCGCGTGCCCACCGGCTGCGTCCACCAGAAGGCGGCGTCGGTGCCGGTGGAGCACTGGGTCAGCAGTTCGGTGACCAGGCGCGGACGGTCGCGGTCGGCGAAGTCGAGGTCCAGGTCCGCGAGTTCGCCGAAGGGCCGCATGGCAATGCGCGAGGGAAGCGGGTGCATGGCTCAGGTCATCCCGCCAGGACCGGTTCCGTGGGCTCGGAGACCTCGGGGTCACGCTCCCAGCCTTCGTTTTCCAGCTTCAGGGTCTGGATCGCGATGGCGTTGGCGTTGGCGTCGAGGTCAGGCAGTGCCTGGAACTCGGACACCCAGCAGCGGTAGATCTTGTAGGCCAGCACCACCTGCCCGGCTTCGTTGTAGACCTCCAGTATCAGGTCCTTGCGGAAGTCCTTCAGGCTGGTCTCAGCGCCGAGCCCGGTGCCGACGTGCCAGACCTTGTTGGCCCAGGCCTCGAACTCCAGGTCATGGGTGACGCCGCGCTCCAGGGTAATGGCCTCGTACTTGGTGCGTCCGGGGGATTTGCGCGAGGTGGAGGGGTCGCCCCCTTCGCGGTGCTCGACCACTTCGGTGGTGCGTTTGAGGGCGCCGACCTTGCTCACGCCGGCGACGTAACGGCCATCCCATTTGATGCGGAATTTGAAGTTCTTGTAGGGATCGAAACGATGGGTGTTGACGGCGAATTGGGCCATGATCCGACTCCCTTTATTGCAGATCGCCGGCGATCTGCTGGATGGTGAGGACGACGAACTCCGCCGGCTTCAGTGGGGCGAAGCCGACCTGGATGTTGACGATGCCGAGGTTGCGGTCGGCCTGGGTGGTGGTTTCCTTGTCGCATTTGACGAAGAAGGCTTCCTGGGGCGTCTTGCCCTGGAAGGCGCCCTGGCGGAACAGGCCGTTCATGAAGGCGCCCAGGTTCAGGCGAATCTGCGCCCAGAGCGGCTCGTCGTTCGGTTCGAAGACCACCCACTGGGTACCGCGATAAAGGCTCTCCTCAAGGAACAGGGCGAGGCGCCGAATCGGGATGTACTTGTACTCGTCGGCCTGGGCATCGGCGCCCTTCATGGTGCGCGCCCCCCAGGAAACCCGGCCGTAGGCGGGGAAGCTGCGCAGCACGTTGACCCCCAGCGGGTTGATCTGGCCGTTCTCCAGGTCGTTGATTGGCAGGGCCAGGTCGAGCACGCCGTTGAGCACGGCGTCGGTGCCGGCGGGGGCCTTCCACACGCCCCGGGTGGCATCGGTGCGCGCGTAGACCCCGGCCAGGGTGCCGGATGGGGCCATCGCCCGTGGTCGCAGCCCATCCAGGGGATCGACGATGCGCACGGCGGGGAAGTAGGTGGCTGCGTTGCGCGACTGCGAGGCGGCGTTGGTCCAGGTGCCGATGTTGGCCAGGGTGCGGTTGGACGGTGCATCGACGATGTAGAACGCGCGCCGCGCTTCGCACAGGGCGGTGGCGGCGGGAATTACCCCGGCTTCCTGGCCGGCGGTCATTTCGAAGGTCTCCGGGATGACCAGGATGTTGAACAGGTCTACGTCCAGCAGGGCGTAGATACCGGTCTTGGCCGACTCGTTGCCCACCAGTTCGAGCGCGCCGCCGCGAGCGCCATCCGCCCCCGGCGTGGCCGGTGCGAGGTTGCTGACCACGGCAGGACGGTGCTCGGCGGCACCGGTGAATTCGCGGCCCAGGTTGGCGAGTCCCAGGTGGAGGGTCGCGGTGAGACCACCGAAGGCACCGCCGGCGATGGTGACGCTGGAAGATTCGCCAGCGGTCAGGGATTCCAGGGTCAGGTGGTCGCTGCCGGTGCCGCCGTCTTCGCCGGTTTCGGCCGCCTGCAACTGGGCGGCCAGGCCGGCGGCGACGATGGCATCGTTGGTGGAGGTCACCAGGTCGCCGATGTTGGCCCAGGGCGCATCCAGGAGAGTGAGCAGGAAGGGCGTGGTGCCATCCAGGGTGCCGCCGATGGTGGTGTTGGCTGGATCAAGTGGGAAGCTGGTGAGCTCGGCGCTGACGGCTCGACCGGCTTCGGCGAAGGTCAGGCCGCCCGTGCGGGCGACGCGGATCAGCGCGGAGGCGTTGTTGATCACTGAGACGGCGTACTGCGCCGAGTTTGAATCGAGGCTGAGGTTGCGGTGGGTTTCTACCAGCACCAGGGTGGTGCCGTCGGCCTGCAGCTGCGAGACCACCAGGTTGAAATCGCTGTCGGGGTTACGCACGCCGGTGTGCACCACGCTAAGGCGCAGGCCGTTGCCCCAGGTGCCGGGGCTGGCGGCGCTGACTTCGAGGACCGGGTCGCCCGCGCCGTTCTCCAGCACCCAGGCGCTGGTGCCATGGCCGACCGCGACCCGCACGATCAGGGCCTGGGTACCGCCGTTGAGGAAGAACTGGCGCACGCCGTAGGACAGCGGGCTGTCGCGGTCGAGGCCGCCGTAGCCGCGTTCGAAATCGGCGAAGCTGGTGATGGCCACGGCCTTGTCGGGCACGCCCTTGCGCGTATAGCCGACGAAGGCGGCGATGGAGGTCGCGACACCGGTAATGGTGCGTACCCCGCTGGCCTTTTCGACGATGTAGACACCGGGATAGCTGACTTGGACCATGACGCCGACTCCTTTGCGCTGTGCAGGGGACCCAGCCAGGGAGGCGCCGGGTGGCGTCCCTGGTGGACTCTTGGGTGACTCGGTTCGACTGCGGGGCAGGGTTGTTGCGGCGCCGGCAGGGCTGCTGGCGCGAGGGGGCACGGAGGGGCGGGGAATGTTCGGGCCGCTTCCTGTTGGACCGTGCTCGAATATCCGGACACATGGCTACCGCCACTCGCCGTCAATAAGTTGGGCGAAAGTTTGCGGGCTGGAACTTGTGTACTAACTCGGGATCACAATTCCATGTGCATTAATTGATGGCAGAGTGCCTTCAATGAGTGCTGTCCAGAGACAGGTTGTCAGGATAGTTCGCCCTTTAACGCGCACAATCTTTCTGCGCGCACTGCCAATGTTTTCCGACAAGCGGATGTCCGGGCGGCATGACCATTAGTCGGCCAGTAGTTTTGTCTGGCGGCACGAACTTCAGGCAGGAACTAGCGTCAGGTAAAGACTCTTCACGCCAGGGACTGTCATGAGCAAGGACGCACTTCTCCCCGAAATCGCCTGGTACCTCGTGCAATGCAAGTCACGCCAGGACGAGCGTGCCCGGGACCATCTGGTACGTCAGGGCTTCGACTGTTTTTGTCCGACCCTCGACGTTGAAGTGCTCAAGGGCGGCCGGTTGCGGCGACTCACCCAACCGATGTTCCCCGGTTACCTCTTCGTGCATTTTCGCGCCCAGGACAACTGGACAGCCTTGCGCTCGACACGAGGCGTGATGCGGGTTGTGAGCTTCTCCAGCAGCCCCTCGCGGGTGCCGGAGAGCATCGTCGAACAGCTCAAGCAGCGCTGCGCCAATGCGGATGAATGTGCCGCCTTGCACCCTGGGGAATGTGTCCAGGTGCGCGTAGGACCCTATGCGGAGATGGAAGCGATCTTCCTGGCCATGGATGGCGAACAACGCGTCATGCTCTTGCTGAATATCCTCAATCGCCAACAACAAGTGAGTATTCCAATTTCACATCTTGTTGCGTGAGTCAGGCATATATTTGCAAGTTTCGTGATTCTTATATTCGGGGTGCTTATGGTCGCCTGGGTGATAATTTGTAAGTTTATGAAGTTCATTTATTGACGTTTTTTTTACGGCTCGTCGTTGGTCGCCATATGATGCGGATTCTGCCCGGATATTCACTTGTTCGGTGGACTTCCGGAGAGTTTCAAACGTTCGCGTCAGGCAGCGTTGGATATGTCGTATCGAGCTGTTTTCTGGAGTTGGCCAACGTTGCGTTTTCCGCAGTGTTTCATTTTTCCTGTATTTGATCAGCGTCTGAATATCCACCCCGGACAGTTGCCGATTGGGCAGGGGCAACTGATTGTTTCGACGCTAGAGATCAGTGGCCAATGGGGGGGCATGCGGTCGGGGGGCTTGAGTCAGCCGCCGGCCACCGCCCCTCCCCCGAAAGCAGAGGGGCCGAGGTCGTTTTCAATGCGCCCCGGCGCCCTTGGCCAGGTCGCTTTCCTTCCACTCGGTGTAGACGCAGGCATCCGCCGCGGCCCAGCGCACCATCACCGTTGCGCCCGGTTGCAGGGGCGCGGTGGTGCCGGAGAGTTCCTTCAAGGTCAGGCTGGTGCCGCCTGCGGTGATCACGCTGCAGGTCAGGCTTTCGCCGAGGAACACGGTTTCCGCCACCTTGGCCTGGATCTGGTTCCAACCGGCGGCCAATGGCTCGCTGGCCGCCTGTTCCGGGCTCAGCACCTGGGCCTTTTCCGGACGCACCATCAGGATCAGGTCCTGGCCGTTGTGCAGGCCGGCGGTGGGACGGATGGCCAGCGACTGACCTTCGAAACTGGCGCCGGCGTTGCCCTGGGCCTTCACCTTGAGGAAGTTGGAATTGCCGAGGAAGGAGGCGACGAAAGCGTTCGGCGGGCTCTGGTAGAGGTCGTAACCGCTGCCCAGGCCGACGATCTTGCCGTGGCTGAAGATGGCGATGCGCTGGGACAGGCGCATGGCTTCTTCCTGGTCGTGGGTGACGTAGACGATGGTGATGCCGAGGCGACGGTGCAGGTGGCGCAGCTCATCCTGCAGGTCTTCGCGCAACTTCTTGTCCAGGGCGCCCAGGGGTTCGTCCATCAGCAGGATGCGCGGCTCGTACACCAGCGCACGGGCGATGGCCACGCGCTGCTGCTGGCCACCGGAAAGCTGGGCGGGACGGCGCTGGGCGAATTGCTCCAGTTGCACCAGCTTGAGCATGGCTTCCACGCGGCGCTCGCGTTCGCCGGCGGCCTGCTTGCGGATGTCCAGCGGGAAACCGATGTTGTCGCGCACATTCAGGTGCGGGAACAACGAGTAGCGCTGGAACACCATGCCGATGTCGCGCTTGTGCGGCGGCACGTTCACCAGGGACTTGCCGTCCACCAGGATTTCGCCGGAGCTGGGCGTCTCGAAGCCGGCCAGCATCGACAGCGTGGTGCTCTTGCCCGAGCCACTGGAGCCGAGGAAGGTGAGGAATTCGCCGTCCTGGATGTCCAGGGAGATGTTGTCCACGGCGGCGAAGTCGCCGTAGTGCTTGTTCAGGTTGCGCAGGCTGACCAGGGTCTTGTTTTCGCGGGTGTCTTGGATAACGGCACTCATTCTCTTTACCTCGGCGCTCAGGCGCTTGCAGGGTTGCGCCGGCGCAGCACGGCGGCGATCACCATGACCAGGACGGACAGGCCGATCAGCAGCGTCGAGGCGACGGCGATCACCGGGGTCAGGTCCTGGCGCAGGGTGGTCCACATTTTCACGGGCAGGGTCTGCAGGGTCGGGCTGGCCATCATCACGCTCAGCACCACTTCATCCCAGGAGACCAGGAAGGCGAACAGGGCGCCGGCCATCATGCCGGGGCGGATCGCCGGGAAGGTCACCTTGTACACCGCTTGCAGCCGCGTGGCGCCGCAGATCACCGCGGCATCCTCGATGGACTGATCGAACAGCTTCAGCGAGTTGATGATCGAGATGATGGTGAAGGGCAGGGCGACGATCACGTGGCTGACCACGAAGGAAAACAGCGTCCCGGTGTAGCCCAGCTTGAGGAACAGCGCGTACACGGCCACCGCGATGATCACCAGCGGCACGATCATCGGCAGGGTGAACAGGCCGTAGAGAAACTCGCGGCCGGGGAACTTGCCGCGCACCAGGGCGAAGGCGGTGGGCAAGCCCAGGGCCACGGAGCAGATCGTGGTCAGCACGGCGACCTTGAGGCTGGCCAGGGCCGACTCCATCCACTCGGCGTTGGAGAAGAACTGCTCGTACCACTTCAGCGTCCAGCCCGGCGGCGGGAACACCAGCCATTGGGACGAGCCGAACGACAGCAGCACGATGAACAGGATCGGCAGCAGCAGGAAGGCCGCAATCGTCCCGGTGGTGAGGTAGAGGCCGATGCGCAGGCGCAGGCCCATGGCGTTGGGTGACAGCAGCATGGCTTACCTCGCAGTACTCGAAGCCACCGGCGATTCCGGCTGCAGCTTCAGGTAGACGTAGAACAGAGCCAGGGTGATGGCGATCAGCAGCGCGGCGGCGGCGCTGGCCAGGCCCCAGTTGAGGAAGGACTGCACCTGCTGGACGATGAACTCCGGCAGCATCATGTTCTGCGCGCCACCCAGCAGGGCCGGTGTGACGTAGTAACCCAGCGACATGACGAAGACCATCAGGCCACCGGAGAACAGCCCCGGACGGCACAGCGGCAGGAACACCTTGAAGAAGTTGGTCCAGGGGCTGGCACCACAGATGGAGCCGGCCTGCAGCACCATCGGGTCGATGGCCGACATGGTGGCCTGCAGCGGCAGCACGATGAACGGAATCATGATGTAGCTCATGCCGATCACCACACCGGTGAGGTTGTGCACCATTTCCAGCGGCTGGTCGATGATGCCCAGCGCCATCAGCATCTTGTTGATCACGCCCGAGGCCTGCAGCAGCACCAGCCAGGAGTAGGTGCGTGCCAGCAGGCTGGTCCACATCGACAGCAGCACGATGTTCAGCAGCCAGCGGCCCCAGCCACGCGGCACCAGGGTGATCACCCAGGCCAGTGGGAAGCCCAGCAGCAGGCTGATCAGGGTCACCAGGCCGCCGACGGCGAAGGTGTTGAACAGCACGCGGGCATAGGCCGAGTTGGCGAACAGTTGCTCGTAGTTGCCCAGCCCCGGCGTGGGTTCGAGCACGCCGCGCAGCAGCAGGCCGATCAGCGGCGCGAGGAAGAACAGGCCGAGAAACAGTAGGGCCGGGATCAGGTTGCGGGCACCGCGCCAGCGCAGGGTGGTCTCGTTGACTTGATTCATCGACGCAGCCTTGGGCTGGGGGCTGCCGGAAGCGCGGGCTGCGCTTCCGGTGGCCTTGGCCGGCGGGTTGGGCTGGATGGCAGCCATCTTCACTTGACCAGCCATTCGTTCCACCGCGCGGCGATTGCCGGGCCGTTCTTGGCCCAGTACGCGTAGTCGAGGGTGATCTGATCTTTAGCGTAGGCAGTGGGGAGGTTGGGGGCGAGTTCGCCGTTGATCTGACCGACGCTGTCGACGTTCACCGGGGCGTAGGCCGTGAGGTTGGCGAAGTCGGCCTGGCCCTTGGCGCTGCTGGCGTTGGCCAGGAACTTCATGGCCGCGTCCTTGTTCTTGGCGCCTTTGGGGATGACCAGGAAATCGGCCATGACCAGATTCTGCTTCCAGCTCACGCCAACCGGCGCGCCATCCTGCTGCAGGGCATAGACGCGGCCGTTCCAGAACTGGCCGAGGGTGGCTTCGCCGGAGGCCAGCAGTTGCTGGGACTGGGCGCCGCCGCCCCACCAGACGATGTCTTGCTTGATGGTGTCGAGCTTCTTGAAGGCGCGGTCCAGGTCCAGCGGGTAGAGCTTGTCGGCGGCTACGCCGTCAGCCAGCAGGGCCAGTTCCAGCACGCCGGGGCTCGGCCACTTGTAGAGGGCGCGCTTGCCCGGGTACTTGGCGGTGTCGAACAGGGCGGTCCAGTCCTGCGGGGCGTTGGCGCCGACCTTGCCCTGGTTGTAGCCGAGCACGAAGGAGAAGAAGAAGGAGCCGACGCCGTGGTCGGACACGAAGCGCGGGTCGATCTTGTCGCGCTGGATCACGCCGAAGTCCAGGGGTTCCAGCAGGCCTTCGGCGGCGGCACGCAGGGCGAAGTCAGCCTCGACGTCCACCACGTCCCACTGCACGTTGCCGCTCTCGACCATGGCTTTGAGCTTGCCGTAGTCGGTCGGGCCGTCCTGCACCACGCGAATGCCGCTGGCTTCGCTGAAGGGCTCGGCCCAGGCCTGTTTCTGCGCATCCTGGGTAGTACCGCCCCAGCTCACGAAGCTGATGTTGTCGGCGGCGATGGCGACATTACCGGTCGCGGCCAGGAAGGCTGCGGCGAGAACCGCGGTTGCACGTTTTTTGAACACCATCTTGCTTGCCCTCATTGTTGTGTTTGTACGCAAGCGGGCTTCGCTTCAACCCGCTTATCAGGAGCAGGGGACCCCAATGGGGCCGTCAAGGGCGGCCGTGTCGAGTGCTCTTGTTCATGCTGGTCCCTGGCGGGCGCACTCGCAATAAATCTCCGGCCTACGGAATGTCATATTATGGTATTCCAAGCTTTGTGCAAGTACTTCGCCTTGCCGGCTATCGCCATTGAGGGCGCTAGCCGGGTTACGGGGGACGAGTGGCGTCGTGGTCAGCAGCCCTTGGGGATGCACAGGTAGGTTTGTAAGGGGTATCTGTGGCGTTCAGCCCTCGAACGGCAGGGTCTCTACCACTTCCAGGTCATAGCCGGTGAGGCCGGCGTACTTCAGCGGGGCGCCGAGGTGGCGCAGCTTGCCCACGCCAAGGTCCTGGAGGATCTGCGCGCCGGTGCCCACTTCGGAGTAGATGCGCGACTGCGAGCGGCTGAACTGTCGGCGTGGCTGGGTGAGCTGCGGTACGCGCTCCAGCAGGGCCTGGGAGGATTCGTTGCTGGCCAGGACCACCACCACGCCGTGGCCGACTTCCGCCACCTTTTGCAGGGCGGCCCAGAGGGTCCAGTTCTTCGGCCCGGTGTACTCGGCGCCCACCAGGTCGCGCAACGGATCGATCACGTGAACCCGCACCAGGGTCGGTTCGTCGCGACGGATATCCCCCATCACCATCGCCATGTGCACGCCGCCCTCGATGCGGTCCTCGTAGGTCACCAGGCGGAAGGTGCCATGCACCGTGGGCAGCTCGTGCTCGCCAATGCGGGTGACGGTGTGCTCGGTGCTGAGACGGTAGTGGATGAGGTCGGCGATGGTGCCGATCTTGATGCCATGCTTTTCGGCGAAGGCTTCGAGGTCAGGGCGGCGGGCCATGCTGCCGTCATCGTTCATCACTTCGACGATCACCGAAGCCGGTGTGAAGCCGGCCAGGCGGGCCAGGTCGCAGCCGGCTTCGGTGTGGCCGGCGCGGTTCAGTACGCCACCCTCGCGGGCGCGCAACGGGAAGATATGGCCGGGCTGTACCAGGTCGTCTGCCGTGACCTCAGGGGCCACGGCGGTGAGCACGGTGTGGGAACGGTCGGCCGCGGAGATGCCGGTGGTCACGCCGCTTGCGGCTTCGATGGAGACGGTGAACGCGGTGGCGAAGGCGCTGCCATTGGCCGGCACCATCTGCTCCAGGCCAAGGCGTTCGCAGTGTTCGTCGGTCAGGGTCAGGCAGATCAGGCCGCGGGCTTCGCGGGCCATGAAGTTGATGGCCTCGGGGGTGCACTTTTCCGCCGCCAGCAGCAGGTCGCCTTCGTTTTCGCGGTCCTCGTCGTCCACCAGCAGGACCATCTTGCCCTGGCGGAAGTCTTCGATGATTTCTTCGATACGGTTGAACGGCATGACATGACACCTGGCTGGATCAAGAGGGAAGGTTTCTGGTATACCATAATACCAATTTAACCGGAACTGCAGAGGTCAGCATGAAGGCTTACTGGATCGCCTACGTCGATGTGACGGACCCGGAACGCTACAGCGAATACACCCGCCGCGCCCCGGCCGCTTTCGCCACATATGGCGGCAAGTTGCTGGCCCGTGGCGGCCGTTCGGAGGCGATGGAAGGCCGTGCTACTCCCCAGCGTAGCGTGGTGATCGAGTTCGAATCCTATGACCAGGCCCTGGCCTGCTACCGCTCGGCGGAATACCAGGAAGCCTGTGGATATCGCCAGGGCGTGGCCAAGGCGGAGGTGATCATTGTGGAGGGGGTTGAGGCTTAACGGAGGGCTACCGGATGAAGTGAATCTTCCCGGTATCGTCGTTGCCCATGTAGATGCCATACACCCCGGCCTCGCGCTCCTCGATGTAGCGTTCGAGGATCTGCCGGATGGCCGGGTAGTAGATGGCGTCCCAGGGGATGTCCTCGGGGGCGAAGAAGCGGTAGTCCAGGGTTTCCGGGCCGTGCTGGCCGGTTTCTTCTAGCGCGGTGGCGCGGAAGATGATGTAGACCTCACTGATCTTCGGCACGCTGAAGATGGAGTAGGGCGAGACGATCTCGGCGCGTACGCCGCTCTCTTCCCAGACTTCGCGCAGGGCCGCTTCCTCGGTGGTTTCGCCGTTCTCCATGAAACCGGCCGGGAGCGTCCAGGTGCCGGGGCGCGGCGGGATGGCGCGCTGGCAGAGCAGGTATTTGCCGTCCTGCTCGATGATGCAGCCGGCGATGATCTTCGGGTTTTCGTAGTGGATGTAGCCGCAGTCCGCGCACACCAGCCTTTCGTGGGTGTCCCCGACGGGGCACTGGCGGCTCAGGCCGCCACTGCCGCAACCGGGACAGAAGCGCGGGGAGGGCATGTCATCAGCGCCCGATGCGCGGCTCTTTCAGGGCGATGGGGCTGGCGATCTCGCGGACCTTGCCCGGCTCGTCCTGCTTGGACTTGAGGTAGTCCAGGGCGACTTTTGCGGCGGCGCGCACGTGGTCCACCGACGCCTGGTGGGCGGCCAGCGGGTCGCCGCTCTTGATGGCTTCGACGATGCGTTCCATTTCCTTGTTGCTGGCGCCGCGACGGTTCTCCTGGGAAACGGAGGTCGCACGCAGGTAGCTGATGCGCGCCTGCAACTGGCGCAGCTGGGTCGCGGCGATGTGGTTGCCGGAGCCTTCCAGCAGCACATCGTAGAAACCTTGTACGGACTCCAGCACCTGTTGCAGCTCGCCTTGTTCGAGGGCCTCGCGGTTCTCCTCCAGGGCGCGCTCCAGGGCGCGGATGTCCTTGGCCTTGGCGTTGAGGGTGAAGAGCTGGACGATCAGGCCTTCGAGCACGCAGCGCAGCTCGTAGATATCACAGGCATCTTCCAAGGTGATGATGGCAACGCGCGGACCCTTGGCATCGGCAAATTCCACCAGGCCTTCCGATTCCAGGTGGCGCAGGGCCTCGCGCACGGACGTGCGGCTGACGCCCAGGCGGTCGCAGAGGTCGCGCTCCACCAGGCGGTCGCCCGGCAGCAGTTGGAAGTTCAGGATGGCGCCCCGCAGCTTGTCGAGGACGATCTCGCGCAGGGTGACGGGATTGCGGTTGACCTTGAAGCTGTCGTCGAGGGGCAAGCGTTTCATGTGGTCCGCTCTGGTTATGGCTGTCCGTAAGAGAAACGAAGGAGCACTTGCGCGTGCTCCCTCATCGGGTGGCGCCGGCGGTCAACCTTGAGCTTCTGCGTCGGCCTCGGCGAAGGCCTCGCGGGCGATGCGGAAGCTGTCCACTGCCGCCGGCACACCGCAGTAGATGCCGACTTGCAGGAGGATTTCGCGGATCTGCTCGCGGGACAGGCCGTTACGCAGGGCGCCGCGAACATGCAGCTTCAGCTCGTGGGGGCGGTTGAGCGCCGAAATCATCGCCAAGTTTATCATGCTGCGTTCTTTCAGCGATAAGCCGTCCCGGCCCCAGACGTGGCCCCAGCAGTACTCGGTGACCAGTTCCTGCAGCGGGCGGGTGAAGTCGTCGGCGTTCTGGATCGACTTGTTCACATAGGCCTCGCCCAGCACCTGGGTACGGATCTCCAGGCCCTTTTCGTATTTCTCGTTGCTCATTGGGGGACTCCTTTTCTTCTGTAGGAGCTGGCTTGCCAGCGAAGGCTCCAGGGACAGGTTCGCCAGCAGGCTCGCTCCTACAGGTACGGGAATAAAAAAAAGCCGCTGTCGAGAGTGGCGACCAGCGGCCCTGAAGGTGACTCAGGAAATCTCCGGCAAGGCGCCCAGCTTGCCCTTGTGGTAGAGCATCGGCGTAACCTCTTCCTTGGGCAGGATCAGGTTCTTCACCGCCCCCACGATGATCGCGTGGTCGCCGCCGTCGTACTCGCGCCACAGCTCGCATTCGATGATCGCGGTGGCCTTGGTCAGCAGCGGGTTGCCCAGCTCGCTCAGGTGCCAGTCGATGCCCTTGGCCTTGTCCTTGCCCTTCTTGGCGAAGGCGTAGGCTTCGGCCTGCTGGTCGGCGCAGAGCAGGTGGATGGCGAACTGCTTGCTATCGCGCAGGATCGGGTAGGTGTCCGAAGCATAGTTGGGGCAGAACAGCACCAGGGCCGGGTCGATGGACAGGGCGCTGAAGGCGCTGGCAGTGATGCCGACGATGTCGCCCTCGGCGTCCAGGGTGGTGACCACGGTGACGCCGGACGGGAAGGAGCCCATCACTTCTTTGTAGATGCCGGGTTCGATCATGGGGATGTCCTCTCAGCGCATCACGAAGGGGTCGGGCATGGGTGCTTGCGAGAGGTTGATCCACACCGTTTTCAGCTCGGTGTAGGCCAGCACCGAATCGATGCCGCTCTCGCGACCGTAGCCGCTGTTGTGGAAACCGCCGATGGGCGCCATGGCCGAGACCGCGCGGTAGGTGTTGACCCAGATGATCCCGGAGCGCACGTCACGGGCCATGCGGTGGGCGCGGCCCAGGTCGCGGGTCCAGATGCCGGCGGCGAGGCCGAACTGGGAGTCGTTGGCGATGGCCAGCGCCTCGGCCTCGTCCTTGAAGCGGATGACCGAGGCCACCGGGCCGAAGACTTCTTCTTGCATGATCTTCATCGAGTTGCTGTCGCACTCGAACAGGGTCGGCTCGTAGTACCAGCCCTGTGCGTCGATTGCCGGGCGCTTGCCGCCCATGCGCAGGCGCGCGCCTTCGGCGAGGGCGTCAGCGACCAGGCCTTCGACCACGGCGAGTTGCTGCGCGGTGGCCATGGGGCCCATCTCGCTGCTCTCGTCCTGCGGGTTGCCAATGCGGATGCGCTGGGCGCGGGCTACCAGGCGCTCGACGAACTCGTCGTAGATCTCGTCCTGCACCAAGAGGCGCGAACCGGCCACGCAGCTCTGCCCGGAGGCGGCGTAGATACCGGCCACTGCGCCGTTGATGGCGCTGTCCAGGTCGGCGTCGGCGAAGATGATGTTGGGCGACTTGCCGCCCAGTTCCAGCGACAGCTTGGCGAAGTTCTCCGCGCTGCTGCGCACCACATGGCGCGCGGTGGCGGCGCCGCCGGTGAAGGCGATCTTGCGCACCAGCGGATGGCGGGTCAGCGCCGCGCCGGTGCTCGGGCCGAAGCCGGTGACCACGTTGACCACGCCCGCCGGGATGCCGGCTTCCAGCGCCAGGCGCGCCAGTTCCAGGATGGTCGCAGAGGCGTGCTCGGAAGGCTTCAGGACGATGGTGTTGCCGGCGGCCAGGGCCGGGGCCAGCTTGATCGCGGTCAGGTAAAGCGGGCTGTTCCAGGGAATGATCCCGGCGACCACGCCCAGCGGTTCGTGCACCGTGTAGGCGAACAGGTCGGGCTTATCCAGCGGCAGGGTGCCGCCTTCCAGCTTGTCGGCCAGGCCCGCGGTGTAGTGGAAGAATTCCGGCAGGTAGCCGACCTGGCCACGGGTTTCGCGGATCAGCTTGCCGTTGTCGCGGCTTTCCAGCTGGGCCAGGTGTTCCTTGTTCTCGGCGATCAGATCGCCCAGGCGGCGCAGCAGCTTGCCCCGCGCAGTGGCGGAAAGGCCGCGCCAGGTCGGGTTCTCGAAGGCCTTCTGGGCCGCCTGCACGGCACGCTCCACGTCCGCCTCGTCGGCATCGGGCAGTTCCGCCCAGGGCTCGGCCAGGGCCGGGTTGAGGCTTTCGAAGGTCTTGCCGGACAGCGCATCGACCCACTGGCCATCGATGCACATCTGGAAGCGTGCGAGCGTCATGCGACGATCCCCTTTGCTTGGTTCTGTAAGGTCTGCGCGTGCTGGAGAAAGTCCAGCAGCACCTGGTTGACCAGACGCGGCGACTCCACCGGCATCATGTGCCGCTGCTCGTCGAGCACCGCCACCTGGGCACCGGGAATGCGCTCGGCCAGTTGCCGGGCCATTTCGGGCGTCGAGCCCGGGTCCAGTTCGCCGGTGGCGACCAGGGTCGGCACGCTGATGCTGCCCAGGTCGTCCACGCGGTACATGTCCTGGGTGGCGAACAGCTCATAAGTAGTCAGATAGCCCTGCGGATCGTTGCTGGCAAGGGTCTGGCGGATGGCGGCGATCTGCGCCGGGTTGGCTGCCTGGTACTCGCGGCTGAACCAGCGCGACAGGGCCGCTTCGGCGTTCGCATCCGGGCCGTGTTCGGCGGCCTGGCGGGTGCGTTCGATCACCCCGGCGCGCTGTTCGGCGCTGCGGTTGAACACGCTGTTGAGGATCACCAGGCCCTCCAGGTGCTGCGGGTAGTGCAGCGCGAAGGCCCGTGCCACCAGGCCACCCATGGAAAAGCCGATGACGGTCGCCCGTTCCAGCTTCAGGTGCTCCAGCAGTTCACGCAGTTGCTCGGCATAGCCCTGCAGCCCGGTGCCCGTTTCCGGGCGCGGACTGGCGCCATGGCCAAGCATGTCGTAGGCAATGACCTGGAAGTGCGGGGCCAGGCCGACGATCTGGCCGCCCCACATTTCCTTGTTCAGGCCGACGCCGTGGATCAGTACCACGGGGTGGCCTTGGCCGGTCGCCAGATAACTGGTGCCGGCCGGTGTGCGTTCAGCGGTGAGCCGAATCATGGATCGCTCCTGCACGGGCCTTGGGATCACTGGGCCTGCTCGGCGGCCAGCTCTTCCAGATCGATGTAGCGGTTGCCGATGCGCGGGTGCAGGCGGCCACCGTTGGCGGCGCCCAGCACGACGATGATTTCGTCGGCACGCGGTGCGTCTTCGATCTGCATTTCAAGGGTGATGTAGTGGGAACGCAGGCCCTCATCGTCCTTGTGCATCATCGGGATCTGGATCGAGGTGCCCGGGCCGCCGCGCTTGTTGGTGAAGCTCAGGTAGCTCTTGGCATTCACCGCCTGGCGGTAGTGATTGCCGAAGCGCAGGGTGTGGATAACCGCGGAAGCGTGCTCGATCTCGCCGTCGGCGCCGACCACGGCGGCCTTGCCATAGGCCTCGATCTTCGCGGCGCCGCCGATGGCAGCGGTCAGGCGCTCGACCATCATCGCGCCGAGGTCGGAGCAGTTGGCCTTGATCTCGGGCTTGAGGTCTTCGACGAAGCCACGGCCGAGCCATGGGTTCTTGATCACCACGGCCAGCCCCACCATGGTCACTGGCTTGTCGGTGGCCTTGCCGCCTTCGATGAAGGTCTCTTCCACGTAGCTGACGATCTTGCGGATTTCGAAGCTCATTGGGCTCTCCTGGTTTGGGAAGTCTCTTGCTGTCTGATGGTATACCATAATATTGAATATGCAAGAGTCAGCCGCCAGGGGAGGGCCGGCATTGGCGACGGAAGGTCGTTCGAAAAGGGAAAAAGGCCAGGAGCGCCGCGCCGTGTGCGCGGCGGAAGGGGCGCGAAGGATAAGGTAAAACGTGGAATACCGTAATACGAGATTCCACTAATCCCGTAGGGGCGAATTCATTCGCCAACCGAACCGCAGGTTCGGCCTTGAGGACCATTGGGGCCGCTGCGCGCCCCTTGGCCAATGAATTCGCCCCACAAGAAGCAGGCGTCCGTCAGGCCAGCCCCGGAGCCCCGAGCTGCGCTGAGATCAGCGCCTGGGTCTGGCCGAGGGCGTGGAGGAAGGTGGCCTGGGCATCGGGGCTGTCCATCACGGCATCGGGGCCGGAGAGGTTGATGGCGGCGACCACCTTTCCGCTGTGGTCGCGGATGCCGGTGGCGATGGCGGTGGAATAGTCGGAGCGGTGCAATACCCAGCCGCGCTCGCGATCCTGGCCGATCAGTTGCTGCAACTCGGGCAGGGTGCGCGGCGCCGGCGGTGGGTAATCGTCCAGGCGCACGTGCTGGTAGAGCTGGCTCAGCTCGATTTCGTCCAGCGCGGTCAGCAGCACCCGGCCCAGTGCGGTGCTGTGGCACGGCAGGCGGGTGCCGATGGGGATGTTCACCGTCAGCCGCTGGGGCGCGAAGGCGCGGTAGAGGTAAAGGCTCTCGGTCTGTTCGCGGATGCTCAGGTGGCAGGACAGCGAAGTCCGGTCGCGCAACTCATTGAGGTAGGGCATGGCGACTTCGACGATGTCGCGGCTGGCCAGGTAGACGAAACCGTCGGCAATCACCTGGGGGCCCAGCTCGAAGGCGCTGCGCCCGGCCTTCTGCAGGTAGCCCATGTCCACCAGCGTCTGCACGATGCGGTAGACGGCCGAGGGGCTGACCGCCAGGCGTTCGGCCATCTCGTTCATGCTCAGGCTGCGCACGCGCGCATTGAACATGCCGAGGATGGTCAGCCCGCGTTGCAGGGCGGGCACGCGGTAATCGGCTTCCCGTTCCGGGGTTTCGATGGCGGTCATCGGGGCTCCTCCCTGTAGGTTGGTGTTGAGCGCAGCGAAACCCAACGGTTCAGGCCAGCAAGGCTTCCAACGAAACCGGCTGGCCGCCGAACTCTTCCATGGCATCCAGCATGGCGCCGTGGAAGTAGTCCAGCGATGCCCGGTCGCAGAGGATGTGGAAGCGCGGCAGCTCGCCGGTGCCGGCGTTGATCACGATGACGTTGATCCGCGCCGCCGAGGTCTGCGCCACAGCGCCGACCGGGAAGGCTTCGGGGCGCAGGTCAACGCCGCAGACCTTGGCCATCACCTCCGCCACGTGGCGGCCGGAGAGTTGCAGCCAGGCGTGGCTGTCCTGGCGCGGCAGCAGGTAGTTGCCCTTGTCGCTGATCTGCCAGCCCGCCTCCTCGGTGGCGATGCGTTCGCCCCGGTCGGCGAGGCTGCCCAGCAGCAGGTACTCGGTCTGCGACAGGCGCGCAACCAGTGCACCGTCAGCCTGCGTCATCGCCCGGTTGGGCGCCTCCGGCAGCGTGTAGCCGCGTTCGCTGAGAAAGGCAGCGGCGTCGATGCCGCGAAAGCCCACGCGCGGCAGGTCGGTGAGGTCGATGAGCGCGCAGCGCTCGATGGGGTTGAGGCTGGTCATGGCTCAGAGCTCCTGGCGCTTGTTGTCGGGGTCGAAGAAGGGCAGTTGCACCACGGTGGCCTGGACCACCTGGCCACCCTCGACGCGGATCGGGATCAGCGAGCCCGGCTCGGCCTGGTCCGCGCCCGCGTAGGCCAGGCCGATGATCTGGCCGAGGGTGCCGGAGTACTCGCAGGAGGTGACGTTGCCGCTGATGTCCGGGCCGTTCAGCACCAGGTGGCCTTCCAGCGGCTGCGCGCTGCCCTTGGGCAGGGTGAAGCCCACCAGCTTGCGCTTCAGTGGCTGCGCTTCGAGGATTTCGATGGAGCGCTTGCCGACGAAGAAGGCCTTCTTGCGGCCGATCGCCCATTCCATGTCGATCTCGCCCGGATGGGTCATGCCGTCGGTGTCCTGGCTGATGATCACGTGGCCCTTTTCCAGGCGCAGCAGACGCTGGGTCTCGACACCGAACGGGCGGATGCCGAACTCGGTGCCGGCAGCCATCAGTGCATCCCACAGCTTGCCGCCGTGGCGGGCGGGTACGTGGATCTCGTAGCCCAGCTCACCGACGAAACCGACCCGCATCAGCCGCGCCGGAATGCCGGCCACGGTGCCGGTGCGCACGGCGAGGTAAGGGAAGGCTCCGGCGGACAGGTCGACATCGTCGCAGAGCTTCTGCAGCACCTTGCGCGACAACGGCCCGGCCAGGTTCACCGCAGCCAGGGCGGCGGTGACGTTGGCGATGTCCACATTCAGGCGCCACTGGGCGTTCCACTTGAGCATCTGTTGGTAGATGCGGTCCACGCCGCTGGTGGTGGCGGTGACGTAGAAATGGTTCTCGGCCAGGCGCGCGCAGACGCCGTCGTCGATCACCACGCCGTGCTCGTTGGTCATCAGCGCATAGCGGGTGCGCGCCACCGGCTGCTTCTTGAAGGGCAGGGTGTAGATGCGCTCCAGCAACTCGGCGGCGTCCGGGCCGCGTACGTCGAGGCCGCCCAGGGTAGAGACGTCGATCAGGCCGACCTGCTCGCGCACGTGGCGGGCTTCCTCCTGCATGCAGCGTTCGCGGTCCTCGGCCTTGCCGTAGAAGGCCGGGCGCTGCCAGATGCCGGCTGGCATCAGCTTGGCGCCAGCCGCCACGTGGCGGCTGTGCATGGGCGTTTGCCGGTAAGGGTCGAAGGCGCGGCCGGCAACGTGGGCGAGCTTCTCCGCCTCGAACGGCGGGCGCGCGGTGGTGACGCCGGTTTCGCTGATGCTGCGGCCGGTGGCCTTGGCCACCAGGCGCGCAGTGGGCAGCGCCGAATGACGACCCTGGGACGGGCCCATGCCGACCGTGGAGAAGCGCTTCACCAGCTGCACGTCGCGGTAGCCGTGGCGCGTGGCGTTGACGATGTCGCGCACCTGCAAGTCTTCATCGAAGTCGACGAAATCCTTGCCTTTGGGGTGGGGGAAGATCGGCCAGTCGAAGTTGACCCGCGCCTCGCCATTGAACCCGGCTTCGCCGATGCCGGCATCCAGGCCGAGGGCCTTGCTGGCGTGCGCGGCGGCCTGGGCACCATCCTGCAACACATTGTCCAGGCTGTGGCGGCCATTCACCGAGCCGGCGATGGCCAGGCCTTCCGGCAGGCCGCTGATGGCGAACTCGGCGCGCTGCTCCTCGTAGGCCAGCTTGCCGCCGGCCTGGCAGAGCAATTGGTAGACGGGCATGTAGCCGGCGGACATGCACAGCAGGTCGCAGGACAGTTGCAGGCCGTGCTCGGCAACCTGGCCTTGGGCAGTGATGCGGCGGATATCCACACCGCTGACATGGCGCATGCCCTTCTCGTGCAGGGCTTCATAAACCGTGCTGCCGAGGTGACAAGGGATGCCCTGCTTTTCCACCGCGGTTTTCAGCGCGGCGTCGGTGGGCTGCTGGCGCATGTCCACCAGGGCCGCCACCTGCACGCCCTGTTCGGCGAGGTCGAGGGCGGCGAGGTAGCCGTCGTCGTTGCCGGTGAGCACCACGGCGCGTTTGCCGGGCTTCACCGCATACAGCTTCATCAGGCGCTGGGCAGCACTGGTGAGCATCACGCCGGGCAGGTCGTTGTTGCGGAACACCACCGGTTGGTCAAAGGAACCGGCGCTGACGATGCATTGCTTCGCGCGCACCTTGTACATCCGGCGGCCCTGGATCACCGGCAGGTAGTTCTCGGTGAACCAGGCGTTGCAGGTGGCCTCCTTCAGCACCTGGATATTGGCGTGGCCTTCGACCGCAGCCACCAGCTCGCGACGTAGCAGCTCGGCGCGGCGGCCTTCCACATCGAAGCGGGCATAGGTGAGCGAGCCACCGAGCACCGGCTGCTGCTCGATCAGCAGCACCTTGGCACCGGCATTGGCGGCGGTGAGCGCGGCGGAAAGACCAGCCGGGCCGGCGCCGACGATGGCCACATCCACGAACAGATAGACCTTGTCGTAGTACTGCGGCTTGAAGTTGAGGTCGAGCACGCCGAGGCCCGCCTTCTTGCGGATCAGCGGTTCCCAGACCTTCCACATGCCCTTGGGCTTGTAGAAGGAGCGGTAATAGAAGCCCACCGGCATGAACTTGGAGAACGTGCCGAGGTAGGCGTCGCGGTCGTTGTTCAGGCTGCCGTTGACGTTCTGCGCGGTGACGCTGAGCCCCGAGCGAATGGCTTGGGCATCGGCCAGCACATTGGGCTCGTCCGGCAGTTGCACCAGGGTGTTGGCGTCCTGCCCGGCCATGGTCAGCGGGCCGCGCGGGCGGTGGTATTTGAAGGAGCGCGAGAGCAGCCAGCGGCCGTTGGCGAGCAGGGCGCTGGCGATGCTGTCGCCGGCAAAGCCCTGGTAGGCGGTGCCATCGAAATCGAAGGCCAGCGGCTGGTCGCGGTCGATCAGCAGGCCCATGGGGGCGGGGAGGCGGCTGGGCTGGCTCATCCGGCGATCTCCTGGGTGTGCGAGGCGAATTCGACCCGCTGGGTGAAGAGTTCCTTCGGGTCGAAGGTGCGAATGATCTGGTCGGTGACCGTGTGGCGTTCGGCGAGGAACCAGTAGCTGGAGGCGTTGTGCATCCACCACTCGCGCACCACGCCGGCGGCGTTGTCGCTGTTGAATACGTAGTCGGCCCATTCGGCGTCGGTGCAGGTGGCCGGATCGGGCATCTGCTTGAACTCGCCGCCGTAGGTGAATTCGCTGATGTTTCTCGGCCCGTTCAGCGGGCAAATCATGATCTTCATGTCGGTAACCCTCTCCCCCGGCCCCTCTCCCTGAAGGGCGAGGGGGGAATCTGTCAGTGGCTGGCGGCGGTGGCGCCCATTTCGTTGACCTGCTGGAAGGTGCTGAAACGCTCCAGGGCGAAGGGCTTGATCAGGTCCGGCACCTTGCCGCCGCTGGCCACCAGCTCGGCCATGGTTTTGCCGCAGATGGGCGTGGACTTGAAGCCCCAGGTGCCCCAGCCGGCGTCGAGGTAATAGTTCTGCACCGGTGACAGGCCCATGATCGGGCTGTAGTCCGGGGTCATGTCGGTGATGCCTGCCCACTGGCGCATCAGCTTGGCGTTGGCCATGAAGGGGAACATCTCGATGGCGTGGGCCAGCAGGCTTTCCTTCAGGTCCAGGGTGGAGCGGGTGTTGTACAGCGGGTAGGGGTCGGAGCCGCCGCCGAAGACGATCTCGCCACGGCTGGTCTGCTGCACGTAGCAGTGCAGGGCGGAGGAGCTCACCAGCGGATCGAGGAAAGGCTTGAACGGCTGGGTCACCATCGCCTGCAACGGGTAGGTGTGGATCGGCGCGCGGATGCCCGCCTTGGCCAGCATCAGCGAGCTGTGGCCGGCGATGGCCTGCACCGCGCAGCCACATTTCACCGTGCCGCGATTGGTCTTCACGGCGGTAATGCGGCCGTTCTCGATCACCAGGTCCTGCACTTCGGTGAGCGGGTGGATTTCCACCCCGCGCTTGGCCGCCTGCTTGGCGTAGCCCCAGGCCACGGCGTCGTGGCGGGCAGTGGCACCGTCGATGTGCCAGAGCCCGGCGAGCACCGGCAAGTGGCCGGGGTCCAGGTTGAGGGTCGGCACCAGTTCGCGGATCTGCTGGCGGTCGATCATCTCGGTGCGACCACCGAAGTGCTTGTTCACTTCGGCGCGCTGGCGGAAGGCGCGCACCGTGGCATCCGTGTGGGCCAGGGTGAGCTGGCCGCGCTCGGAATACATGATGTTGAAGTCGAACTCGTTGGAGAGGTTCTGGAACAACTTCACTGACTCGGCGTAGAAGCGCACGCCTTCGGAGGTGAGGTAGTTGGAACGGATCACCGCCGTGTTGCGCGCGGTGTTGCCGCCGCCCAGGTAGGACTTCTCCAGCACCGCGACATTGGTGATGCCGTGGTACTTGGACAGGTAGTACGCGATGGCCAGGCCGTGGCCGCCGCCGCCGATGATGACCACGTCATAGGACGGCTTGAGTTCGGTGGGCGGCGGCAGGTCCACCTCCACCGGGTATTCGGAGCTCAGGCCGTATTTCAGGAGATTGAAAGGCATGGCGCCTCCGGAAGCGGGGTTTGGGAGAGGGGGGCCGGGTGCTTGAGGCGCGCCGCGGCCAGGGTGTTCTTCATCAGGAAGGCGATGGTCATGGGGCCGACGCCACCGGGAACCGGGGTGATGGCGGCGGCGCGGGTGAGGGCGCTGTCGAAGTCCACGTCACCGACGAGCTTCGAGCGGCCGTCTTCCTCGATGCGGTTGATGCCCACATCGATGACCACCGCGCCGGGCTTCAGCCAGTCGGCATCCACCAGGCGCGGACGGCCGACGGCGGCGACGACGATGTCGGCCTGGCGGCACAGCTCGCGCAGGTTGGTGCTTTTGGAGTGCACCACGGTCACCGAGCAATGGGCTTTCAACAGCAGGGCGGCCATCGGCTTGCCGACGATGTTGGAGCGGCCGATGACCACCGCGTGCTGGCCGGATAGGTCGCCGCAGGTGTCCTGCAACAGGCGCAGGCAACCAGCCGGGGTGCAGGGCGTGAGTACCTCGCGGCCCTGGCTGAGGCCGCCGACGTTTTCGGCGTGGAAGCCGTCGACGTCCTTCAGCGGGTCGATGGCTTGCAGCACTCGGGTTTCATCGATGTGCGCCGGCAGCGGCAACTGCACGAGGATGCCGTGCACGCTGTCGTCGGCATTCAGGCTGTGGATAAGTGCCAGCAGCGTGGCCTCTTCCGTCTCGGCCGGCAGCTTGTGCTCCAGCGAACGGATGCCGCATTCCTCGGCGCGCAGCACCTTGTTGCGCACATAGACCTGGCTGGCCGGGTCCTGGCCGACCAGCACCACGGCGAGCGCGGGCTCGATGCCGAGAGTCTTCATCTCGCGCACGTCCTCGGCCACCTCGGCCAGCACGCGCGCGGCGGCGGCCTTGCCGTCGATCAGTTTCGGAGCGGTTTGCGTGTTCACCGGAAGATCACCGTGCGGTCGCCATTGAGGAAGACCCGGTGCTCCAGGTGGTATTTCACCGCCTTGGAGAGGGCCACCGTCTCGGTATCCCGGCCGATGGCGACGAGGTCATCCGGCAGATAGGCGTGGTCCACGCGCTGCACTTCCTGCTCGATGATCGGGCCTTCGTCGAGGTCCGAGGTGACGTAGTGCGCGGTCGCGCCAATCAGCTTCACGCCGCGCTCATAGGCCTGGTGATAGGGCTTGGCGCCCTTGAAACCGGGCAGGAAGGAATGGTGGATGTTGATGGCGCGCCCCGAGAGTTGCTTGCACAGGTCATCGGAGAGGATCTGCATGTAACGGGCCAGGACCACCAGCTCGGTCTGCGTTTCGTCGATGATCTGCATCAGCGCCGCTTCCTGCTGGGCCTTGGTGTCGCGGGTCACCGGCAGGTAGATGAAGCGGATGCCCTCGCGCTCGGCCATCGGGCGCAGCTCGAGGTGGTTGGAAACGATGGCGGTGATCTGCATGTCCATCTCGCCCTTCTGGTGGCGATAGAGCAGGTCGGACAGGCAGTGGTCGTACTTGCTCACCATCAGCAGCACGCGCATCGGCTGGGCAGTGCCGTGCAGGGACCAGTCCATCTCGAAGCGCCGGGCCACCGCGTCGAAACCCTGCTCGACCTCATCGATGTCGCCTTCGTACTGGTCGTTAAAGCGGAACACCGCGCGCATGAAGAAGCGGCCGCTGGTGTCGTCGTCGAACTGCGACATCTCGCTGATGTAGCAACCCTTGTCCGCCAGGTAAGTGGTCACCGCCGCAACGATGCCGGACGTGGCCGGGCAGCTGATCTTGAGGATGAAGTGGCTGGTGGCATGTTGCATGTCGGGTCCTCGATTGGGGGGCGGCAGCTCATCGCAAGGCGGAAAAATTGCGTGGGTAAAACAGGATTTCGTCCATGAAGAATTTTTACTGGCAGGAAAATAAAATTCCTGTGGCGCTTTTATAGGCGAAGCGAAGGTGCAGGTCTAGCCTATTGGGAAAATTTTTATCTTGAGAGGAAAGTTTTGCGGGTGAAAACATGGCTGAAGCCGGCGCCCCCGGCCGACCCCGCTACCGTGCGTAGGATGGGTCGAGCGGGGCGATAGCCATCGGCGGGGTGGGCCATGCGCGCATGCCTTGCTGCATTGGGCTTCGCTGCGCTCGGTGCCAACCTAGGACGGCATCGCGACGATGGCACTCAGCCTGATGCGGCGGTTTGGCAATGACCATCAATCCTGCGTCGAACTATCCCGGGTCGTTGAAAGGCCCGGGACTGGCCGGGCTCCGCAACCCCTTATCTGTTCAGCTCGTACGCGCACATATTGACCGTCGCGGCCAGGTTGAGCGATTCGATGGCGCCACAGCCGGGAATCGTGAAAGGCTGGGCGTTGAGCGCGAGCAGTTGCTCGCGGGGCACGCCGCGCGCTTCGTTGCCGAACAGATAACAATCGAACGATTTGAAACTGGCGGATTGCAAGCGCTCGCCATTCATATCCAGGCAGGCGATGCGTTCAAAGCGTGTGCGCAAGGAATCCAGTTCCACATCCAGTTCCATGGGCGCATGAAAAATGGCGCCCATGCTGGAGCGCACGACTTTGGGGTTATACGGATCAACGCTGCCGGGACTGAGCAGGCAGCGAAAGTTACCGAACCATGCCAGTGTGCGCAGGATGGTGCCGAGATTGCCCGGGTCCTGGATTTCATGCAGGTAGATGGCGCGCTCGTTAGTAGCGGGGGCCGCAACCGGTGCGGCGGTCGCCGGCATTGGCACCAGCGCAATAATTCCCTGCGGTGTTTTGGTGTCGGCGATCTGCGCCATTTGGCGGTCGTTGATCACATGGGTTTCAAACGGGCTTTGCCAGTGCTCGTAGGCGCTGGTCACATACAGCTGACTGCGCAGTAGCAGCGGATTCTGCAAGGCCGCTTTTTGCAGTTCCAGCAACAGATGTTCGCCCTCCACCAGAAAATGGCCGAACTCGGCCCGGTATTTTTTCTGGTGGAGCTTCTTGATGTCGTCGAGTTTCATCAATGCGGCGCTCAGTTGCTCTGCACTTTGGTCTGAGACAGCAGCGACTTGGCCACCGCTTCGGCGACTTTGATGCCGTCCACGCCCGCCGACAGAATGCCCCCCGCATAACCGGCGCCCTCGCCAGCGGGAAACAGGCCGCGCAGGTTGAGGCTTTGCAGCGTCTCGTTGTCGCGGGTGATGCGGACCGGGGAGGACGTGCGGGTTTCGATACCGGTGAGCACGGCGTCATGGCGATCAAAACCGCGGATCTGCTTGCCAAATGCCGGCAGCGCCTCGCGGATGGCCTCGATCGCATAGGCCGGTAGCGAGGGCGCAAGGTCGCCCAGGCGCACGCCGGGTTTGTAGGAGGGTTCAACCTCGCCAAATTCGCTCGATGGCACGCCGCGAATGAAATCGCCCACCAGTTGCGCGGGCGCACAGTAGTCGCTGCCGCCCAATTCGTAGGCGCGGGATTCCAGGCGCTCCTGGAACTCCACGCCGGCCAGTGGGCCGCCCGGGAAATCTTCCTCCGGGTTGATGCCGACGACGATGCCGGCATTCGCATTGCGTTCGTTGCGCGAGTACTGGCTCATGCCGTTGGTCACGACGCGTTCCGGCTCGGAAGTGGCCGCCACCACGGTGCCGCCGGGGCACATGCAGAAGCTGTAGACGGCGCGGCCATTCTTGGCGTGGTGCACCAGCTTGTAGTCGGCGGCGCCGAGCTCCGGATGTCCGGCGTACTTGCCCAGGCGGGCCTGGTCGATCATGCCCTGCGGGTGTTCGATGCGAAAACCCACGGCGAAGGGCTTGGCCTCGATGAACACGCCCTGCCGGTGCAGCATGCGGAAGGTATCGCGGGAGCTGTGGCCCAGCGCTAGCACGACATGGCGGCTGCGGATCGTTTCGCCACTGGCCAGCACCACACCTTCAAGCTGGCCATCGTCGATCAGCAGATCGGTGACTTTGCTTTCAAAGCGCACCTCGCCGCCGAGGGCGATGATCTCCTCGCGCATGGTGGACACCACGCCGGTGAGGCGGAAGGTGCCGATGTGCGGCTTGCTCACGTACATGATTTCCGCCGGAGCGCCGGCGCGGACAAACTCGTGCACAACCTTGCGGGCGTAGAACTTGGGGTCCTTGATCTGGCTGTAGAGCTTGCCGTCCGAGAACAGACCGGCACCCCCCTCGCCGAACTGTACGTTGGATTCCGGGGTCAGGATCTTTTTGCGCCACAGTGCCCAGGTATCCTTGGTGCGGCTGCGCACATCCTTGCCGCGCTCCAGCACGATGGGTTTGAAACCCATCTGCGCGAGCAACAGCGCCGCGAACAATCCACAGGGGCCAAAGCCCACGACCAGCGGCCGCTCGCTCAAGTCGGCCGGCGCTTGTCCCACTGGATAGTAGTGGGTGTCCGGGGCCGGACGTATGTTGTGGTCATCGGCAAAGCGCGCCAGAATCGCCGCCTCGTCGCGGGCCTCCAGATCGATGATGTAGATGAACAGAATGACGCTGTTCTTCTTGCGGGCATCGTAGCTGCGCTTGAACACGGTGAAGTTCAGCAGATCGGCGTCGCTGATGTTCAGGCGTTTGACGATGGCGTTACGCAACTCATCGGCGGAGTGATCGAGGGGCAGGGACAGTTCGTTGATGCGAATCATGGCGGTAATCCTGGCCGGTGACTCCGGCAAAGGAAGCAACAGAGGGGAGAGTAAGGCGCGAATTGTACCCGCCGCCGCCAGCACCTGTCAGGCCTGGCCCGATGGTTCGCCGGAAGGCGCCGTGCTGGCCGGCGCTGTGCGATCCTGCCTGCGAATGTAACCTGCACAGTGTTATCGGCTTATAATTGCCGCCGCTCAGCGTCCGACAGCTTCCCCTCTGCCCCGTGCATCGGTCCGCTCCTCACATTGATTCTCCGTGGTTGGCTCTATCATGAAACGATCCAAAAGCAGCCGTCGCTGGCTGGATGAACACGTCAACGATCCCTACGTCAAACGGGCTCAGAAGGATGGTTTGCGCTCCCGTGCCAGCTACAAGCTGATCGAGCTGAACGAGAAGGACAAGCTGATACGCCCCGGCATGCTGGTCATGGATCTTGGCTCGGCTCCCGGTGGCTGGTCGCAGGTAGCCGGGCGTCTCGTGGGCGAGAAGGGGCGGGTTCTGGCCAGTGACATCCTGCCGATGGACCCACTCGATAACGTCGACTTCATCCAGGGCGACTTTACCGACGATGCCGTGTTCCAACAGATCCTCGACAAGCTCGACGGCAACCAGCCCGATCTGATCATCTCCGACATCGCCCCCAACATCAGCGGCGTCGCTGCCGCCGACCAGGCGTCCTCGATGTACCTGGTCGAACTCGTCCTCGATATGGTCCGGCAGGTGCTCAAGCCCAATGGCACCTTTGTGGCCAAGGTCTTTCAGGGCGAAGGCTCTGACGAATTCCTGAAAGACGTTCGCACCTCATTCGAGAAGGTGGTGATACGCAAGCCAGAGGCGTCGCGGCCACGGTCGAGGGAGGTTTATCTGGTGGGGAAAGGGTTCAAAGGATAAGGCGCCCGCGGCGCTGAAGTGCGATTGAGCCCGCTTCGATTCCGGTCGAATCCCCGCGTTGGGCCTCGCAGGCTCGGCGCCAACCTACGACGGCAACGCGACAACGGCCCCCAGCCTGATGCCGCCGGCCCGGCAACAACTCCCCCCGTCCCGACGACAACCCCGCTCGTGTGGGGCGAGCGGGGCTTCACTCATGTCAGCACCTCGCTCAGCCAGCGACTGACATCGCTGCACGTCGGGCGGGCAAGGCGATGCACGGCCCGGTAGGCGCCGGCATCGCAAATGGCCTCCACCTCCTCATGAACGCCGCGGGTGCACGTCAGCACTACGCTGCGCTTCTCGAACCGCTCCTGGGCGCGGAGCAGGCGCTGGGAATGAGCGCCGATCAACTGGGCGAAGTCATCGGCGACGAACCAGGGCTGGTGGTCGATCATCACGGAGCGCAGGCGCTGGGCGTGGCGGTAGAAAACGAGGGGGGTATGCGTCGTGCATGGCGAATCTCCGTTATGGGGTCAGGAGCTGCCACCAATCGCTGTCAATCGAAGGGCGGCAGACCGCGCGGGGTTGACAGACCGGCTAACGGGAACCGGCAGACCACGAGGATCTCCCCGCGCGATCTGCCATGAAGCAGAGCAGTTGAAAACTGCATGCGTGTGAGTGCCTGCAAAAAACGTCCGCCGTTTTTCGCATGCACCGTTCGGCGCAATCGCGCCCGTTAGTTCAGGCTGTCAAACCCGGCCACGGGATAGACCGTGGCCGGGGCAGGATAGGGACAGAGCAGGGGGAGGGCAAGGGAGAGCACCCACTAGGAGCGTTGACGGATTAGCCGCGACGCCATGCGTTTGGAGCGTTTCCCGTGGGGAAGGTGGCGACCATTCTTGTAGACCTGCACCTGACTTCCCTCAGGGGTGTAGACCACCATACCGCCTGCCAGATACTCGACATCGAAGGTCGCAGGTGCTTCCTCTACTTCCACAAGAATCTTGACCGTGGCATGACTTTCGATCCAGAACTCGCTGGAGATCGGCTCGATTACCAATAGCAGTCGCTTGGAGGCCCCGTTGATGAAGCGGAATTCCTGATTGTTATTCATTTAGCAGCCTTTGTGCTTCGACTGATACTAGGAGAGATACGATCAATTCCTCGCCCGGACCCGCCTGCCAGTTGCGAAACAAAGCAACCCACCCAACGCTGAAAGCCCCATCAAGACAAGAAACATGCTGGTGGGTACGGAATAGGTGAGGAGGTATCCGCACAGAATGGGGCTGAGGGCGCCGCCAAGGGCGGCCAGGTTCTGAGCGCCGTAATAGCTGCCACGCAGATGCTCTGGCGCGATGCTGTCGATGAACAGGTACTCACCTGGCAGCACGATCATTTCACCAAGCGTGAAAACAAACATCGCCAAGCACCAACTGACCATGTTCTCCGCGTACATGAAGCCCAGTAGGCCGCTGATGAACAACATCGAGCCGATGCCCATCCAGAACGCCAAGTGCTCTCGTTTGAGCAGACGACCGAACTGGTATTGCATAACGATCACTGTGATCGCGTTGCAGGCCAGTACCGCAGAGAGAATCCTCATGGCCTCCTCGGATGGATAGCCAACCAGCAGGTACTGCGACAGATAGATGGTGAATCGACCATGAACCACCGCATTGAGCAGGCTACCCAGGGTGAATAGGATCAGGGTGCGATCATTTCTGAGTGTGGCCAGCGTGGCCAGGAAGCTGGGTGGCTGGAGTTGAGTGGATGTCTTCGCGTGCTTGCTGGGCGGCACGGCACTCATCAGGAAGATACTCAGGAAGGCGATGGCGCTGGCGGTCCAGAAGGGCGCCGTGGGTTGAGCGCCTGCGAGAATGACGCCAAGCATCGGGCCGGTGGCGTATCCGATGTTGGTCAGGGTGTATCGGAGGGAGAACGCTTTGGCCCGTTGTTCGACAGGCAGGTTGTCGCTGAGGATGGCCTTGGAGCCAATGACGAACAGTGCTGCGGCCGACTCGGTGATGACCAGGGTCAGCGTTGCCAGATACAGGTTGCTGGCAAAGGTCAGCAAGAGGAACCCGATTGAACTGGAAAGCATCGCCAGGATAAGCAGCCGGCGTTTCTCGAAACGGTCCACGACGTAGCCGCCGTAGAGGCCAAGCAATGTACCGGTGAAGGCGGCAATCCCCACCAGGAGCCCAACGTCTTTCTGATCTAGCCCAAGCCGGGTGCTGAGGAAGAGTGCCAGCAACGGGCTGGTGATGGCCCGGCTGATCACGATCGTCAGCGAACACACCATCAGGCGGCGAATGACAAGCGAGTAAGTAGTCACAGAGATCCTGTCTGTCCTGGAAGTCTTGCCGTCATGGAGTGGGAGCGTCCACTCGATGCATGCAGCTGCGCTATGCGGCTGACAGCATCTCGGCAAGTTGCTGGGTAGAGGACACGTCTTCCAGTTTCAGGAGAAGGTTGGCTAACTGCTTGACCTTGAGTGGCGGGAGCACGCGGACAGCCAGGCTGTAGAACTTGTCCAGTAGAGCCTCGTCACTGATGGGGTTGCCCGGCGCACCAAGCGCCACTTCAACACACAGACTGGCCTCGCGACCGTCGTCAGTGCGCAGGGTGACGATAGGTTCACCGTCTTCGGACAGTGAAGGGTTCACGTCAAGGTGGATGCGCCTGAACCACGAAGTGATCGCCGGGTTTTCTCGGCACTTGTCCTCGTAAGCGTCCAGTCCGGCGTGGCCATAGGTGAGCCTGGCCGCCAGCGCATAGGGCAGGCTCATCTGCGCCGATGCCAACGTCTCAATGCGGGTATGGCCACACATGTCCTTGAGGAATGCACACATCTCCACGCGGATTTCGGCGATTTGATCCGGCGTGATGTTCAGCTTCTCCAGCAGCAACCCGATTGCATCGATTGCGGCGTGGGTGCCCCGGCACGAGGCATAGGGTTTGATAGAGCAACGCGCCAGTTTCCAGATTTCACCCAGGGTTTCGTCCAGGGCTTGTGGCTCGGCGTCGTCTCTCGCTAGGGTCTTGAGGAACCCACCCCATACATCGTCGAAGAGGTAAGACGGTCCTGTGATCCCTTGCTGCGCCAGCATGACGGCGAGCAAGCCACCCTCTGCCGCACGGCCGGTATGCAGCTTCTTGGTCTGGGAGCCGTCGTGGATGAATGCCCACAGGCCGCCACTGAAACTGCCAGCGATACCGAGCGCAGAGAGGGTCTGCACCTGGTCCAGCCCGAATATGCGTGCGCATGCCGCCGCGGCGCCGAACACACCGCAAGTGGCGGTCGAGTGCCACCCTGCACCGTTGTGCGCGGAGTAGCTGCCGCAGGCTTCGAGCACACGCCGGCCGACTTCGTAGCCGATGACCACGGCCACCAGCAATTCCTTCCCGGAAACTGCCTTGCCACTTGCCTGCAACGCTGCCATCACGGCGGGCAGAACAACCGCGCCGGAATGGTCGCAGCCGCCGGCATCGTCCAGTTCCAGGGAGTGTGCGGCAATACCATTCAACAGGGCAGCATTGCGCGGACTGGCGCGATGGTTGGTGCCCCACAGCACGGTATTGCCTGGTGCTTCGTGCTGTACGCAGAGCTGGTAGGAGGCTTTGAAGATCTCACTATCGGCGCCCGCCAGGGTCGCTCCGAAGGTATCCAGAATGTGCCGTTTGGCTTTCTCGACCAGAGATGGGGGAAGGTCGTCGAAGCGGGTCTCGACCACAAAACGGACCAGTTTTTGGAAGCGTGCAGTCACAGTTGATGCTCCGTGGTATGGCGGGCGTATACAGCGGCAGGATGGTCATCGGGGAGTGCGGGGCCGGATTGCGCCCACCACTGCGCCACCTCTTCGGCAGTGGCGATCCAGACATCTGGGTGCTGTTGGATGCCTTCCATAAGCTCGCGCAGGAGTCCAATGCGGCCCGGAGTTCCGATGATCTCCGGGTGAAGCCGCAGCACGTAGCAAAGGCCATAGCGGTGGAACCCGGCGAAGTCCATCTGCAGGTTCTTCAGAGTGTGGCTATACGAGGCAATTCGTGATTGGGCGGGCGGCACCGCTGGGCTGAGGTTGAACGCGAAATAGGGCTCGTCCTCCAACTCATAATGCAGCGGCAACTCGATCAAGGGCGCGCTACCCGGAACTGACTGCAGGTGCGCAAAGGGCAGATCATCGCCGCGCAGGGACGACGACCAGCGAATGCCCAGGCGGCGCATTGCTTCGGGGAAGCCTGGTGCCCAGTTGCCCGCAGGCAAGCGGAAACCCCGTGGCTTGTGGCCGGTGAGGCGGGCCAGGACGCTGCAGCCGCGCTCCAGTTCAGCCTCCTGTTCAGCGAGGCTGAGCAAGTCGTAGTCCTGGTGCCGGTAGCCGGCACAGGCGATCTCGTGTCCGCCTTTGAGAATCGCATCGATCTGATCGGGGTTTTCCTCAGCGACTATGCCGGGAATGCACCAGGAACTACGTACGTTCAGGTCCGCCAGGGTATCCAGCAGGCGGGCGACGCCGCGAGTGGTGCCATAGCGCCAGACGGACAATGTCTTGTCGCGGCCAGCTACCGCAGGTGCCTGGGTGAGAATGCCGTGAGTGTCGTTGTAGTCGACGGTTACCACCACCGCGCAGCGATAGGGAGTGGGCCAGATTGGCAGGTCAGTCATTGCCATGCTCCTTCAGCGTCCAGTGCGCAACATCGCGGCAGGTGGCGAACCACACATCGTCACGTTTACGCATATGCTCGAAGAGGCGCTCCAGAAGCAGGAGCCTGCCGGGCTTACCGGTAATCTTCGGATGGAACAGGGTGGTCAGGCACAACCCTTCGTCCATGGCGCCGTCAAATTCGCGGCACCAGTTATCGAGGGTCAGTTCATAGCTGGCCGTGCGGTCCAGCCCGGAAGGGAAGTTCGGCCCCTTGGTGTAAGCCAGGGAGGCATAGTCGTCGAGCTCCCAGTGGCCCGGGATTTCCACCAGCGGCCGGGAGTGACCGGCGACGTTGACCAGGTAGGGGCGGTCATCGCCGCGCATGCTGCTGGAGTAGATCACGCCAGCGTCCAGGAGCATTCCGGGTGTATGGGTGTGCCAATCTCCGGACGGGGTGCGGAATCCTTCGGCGCGGATACCCAGAACCTTCCAGAAGACTTCCCGACACTTCTCCATCACCTGGCGCTGCTCCTCCAGCTCCAGCGCATAGAAGGATTCATGTTTGTAGCCGTGATAAGCCACTTCATGTCCCCGCTCGACAATCGCCTGGCACTGCCGGGGCCAGTTCTCCACCACCCATGCGGGTACGAAGAATGTCGCCGGGATGCGGACGGCGTCGAGCAGATCAAGGATGCGTGGCAGGGCGCGATAAGGATCGTATGCGCCGAAGCCGAAATACTCAGGCTTTTGCCAGATCGATCCGTTGAGCATCGCATCGCCCGTCGGGCCGTCAACGTCGAAGGCCAAGGCCATGCTGGCCCGGCTTTCGCCGGGCCAGTTGGGCGTGGTCGAGGGGGACATGAGTGTGCTCCGAAGTTACTTGCCGTTGATGGTGACGCGCTCAATAGCGCCTTCCTCAAGGTCCCATTTCTTCAGGATCGCCTGATAGCTGCCATCGGCGATCATGCTTTGCAGCGCATCGGCCACAGCCTTGGCCAGCTCGGGGTTGGTGTTGCTGACGCCCAGCCCGGTCAGTTGGCGGGAGATGGCATTGCCCAGCGGTTTGAAGGTGTTCTTCTCCAGGGACATGATGTAGGGCACGGTTTCACTGCCCTGCATGGCGGCGTCCAGGCGGCGCTGGCGAAGCTGGGCGCGCGCATCTGCGCTGCCTTCCGCACCGACGACGATAACTGCCGGCTTGCCGGCGGCTTCGCAGTTGGCCTTGCTCCAGGCTGCGATTTCGGCGGGGAAGGTGGTGCGTCGGCTGGTCCCCACTTTCTTGCCGCAGAGGTCGGTCATCTCCGTGAGGTCCTCGCGGCTCTGCAGGGTGTAGAACTGCGGCCCGCTGGTGAAATAGTCGACGAAGGTGACCGTCTTCTGTCGCTCCTCGGTATCGGTCATACCGGACAGGATGATGTCCACACGTTTGGTGGTCAGCGCGCTGACCATCTGCTCGAAGGCGGTTTCCTGCCATTTGATCTTCACGCCAAGGCGTTCGGCCAGCGCGTTGCCGAGGTCATAGTCGACGCCGGTCAGCTCGTTGGTCGCGGGGTCCTTGAAGTCCATGGGCGGGTAGTTGGGCATGATTGCCGCAACGATTTCGCCTTTTTCCTTGATAGCTGCCGGGAGTTCAGCGGATGCCTGCGCGGAAACGGCAAGGCCCATTAGTACGGAGGAGAGGATCAGCTTTTTCATGTACGTTCATTCTCTTGGGATTGTTATTGGCGACTAGGCGCGAACGGCAGAAATAAAGTTTTGGGTGCGTGGATTTTGTGGGGTCAACAGGACTTCTTCAGGGCTTCCGGCTTCCACGACTTGGCCGCCATCCATGAACACCACGCGGTTGGAAACCTCGCGGGCGAAACCCAGTTCGTGGGTTACAACGACCATGGTCATCCCGCTTTTGGCGAGGTCACGCATGACCGAGAGCACCTCGCCGACCAGTTCCGGGTCGAGTGCGGAGGTGGGTTCGTCGAACAGCATCAGCTTCGGCCGCATGGCCAGAGCCCGGGCGATTGCAACACGCTGCTGCTGACCGCCGGAAAGCTGAATGGGGTAGTGATTGCGCTTGTCGGCCAGACCGACTCGGGCCAGCAACTCGACGGCCTCGTCGGTGGCTTCCTTGGGTGAACGCTTGAGTACCTGACAGGGGCCTTCGACGATGTTCTCCAGCACAGTCATGTGCGGGAAAAGGTTGAAGCGCTGGAAAACCATGCCGGTGGCCAGGCGCTGGCGGGCGATCTGGGTTTCGTTCAACTCGTAGAGCTTGCGGCCGACCATGCGATAGCCAACCAGTTCGCCGTCTACCCAGAGACCGCCGCTATCGACTTTCTCGAGTTGGTTGATGCAGCGCAGGAAGGTGCTCTTGCCCGACCCGGAAGGGCCGATGACGCAGAGCACTTCGCCTTGTTCGATCTCCAGGTTGACGTCTTTGAGGGCGTGGAAATCGCCGTAATATTTATTCAGGCCGACAGCCTTGACGATGCTTCTCATGGGGATATCTCTCACGACGTGGGCGATCAGGAGCGCTTGCCTGCGCCTTTGGCGAAGTAGCGTTCCAGCCGGCTCTGGCCGAACGACAGGACGGTAACGACGGCGAGGTACCAGATACCCGCAACAATCAGCAGCTCCATGACGCGGGCGTTGGCGTAGTAGATGTTCTGGGCGTTATGCAGCAGCTCGGAGTACTGGATGACGCTGGCCAGACTGGTCATCTTCACCATGCCGATAAACTCATTGCCCACCGGCGGGATGATGATCCGCATGGCCTGGGGCAGGATGATTCGCTTGAGCGACTGCAGGCGCGGCATGCCAATGGACTTGGCCGCTTCATATTGGCCGGTATCGACGGAGAGCAGACCGGCACGTACCACTTCGGCGGTGTAGGCCCCCTGGTTGATGCTCAGACCAAGCAGGGCCGCGACGAAGGGCGTCATCACGGTCACGGTCTCGATCTGGAAAAGGCCCGGAATGCTGATGACGGGGAAGATCAGCGCAAGGTTGAACCACAGCAGCAGCTGCAGGATCAGCGGCGTACCGCGAAACAGCCAGGTATAGGCCAGGGCAACGTACTGAAGGATAGGGTTATGCGACATGCGCATGACCGCAGTGACTACCCCGAAGATGACCCCAAGGATCATGGCCAGCACGGACATCACAATGGTGTTCAGGAGGCCGAAGAGAATCGCTTCTGAGGTCAGGAACTGGCCGACGTAGGACCACTCGATCTGTCCCTTGGCGAAGGCGTTCCCGAGGCCGATCAACAGGACCACGATCAGCGTGGCGAAGAACATGCGCCCGTAGTAGCGACGTGGCACATGCTCGTACTGCGTGATGTCGAACTCGCTTTCAGCTTTCTTGCGTTCGGCGGCCAGGCGTTGTGCTTGTAATTGACTCATGGTGTTGCTCCGAAGGCGGCGCAAGAGCGCTGCGGCTTATCGGTCGATCTTGAAAGCGCGTCCCAGGGGAGCGCGCTTCGTTCAGGTAAGGCTCAAATGCGTGGGCCGGTGTAATTCGCGGTCCACTCCCGCTGGCCTTCCAGGGCCGATTTCAGCCGGGTGATCTGCTCCAGGACGCGCTCCGGAGCTGTACCGCCCCAACCACTGCGCGCAGCAATGGCTGCCTCTAGGGTCAGGCTGTCACGCACATCCGCAGTCAGACGCGAATCGATATCTGCCAGGGTGGCGGGACTGGCTTCCCACAGTTCGATGTCCTGCTCCTCACAGGCACGTACCAGCGCGCCAGTGATCTCGTGGGCCTCCTTGAACGGCACGCCGCGTACTGCCAGCCAATCGGCGACTTCGGTTGCCAGGGTGAAGCCGAGCGGTGCCTGGCGGCGCAGTTCGTCCGTGCGAACCTGCATGGTGCGGACCATGCCCGCCATGGCGGGAAGGACCAGGCTCAGCGTTTCGACGGTGTCCAGGACTTCGTTCTTGTCTTCGGCAAGATCGCGGTTATAGGACAGCGGCAGAGATTTCAGCGTTGACAGCAGACCGGTCAGGTTGCCAATCAGGCGGCCAGCCTTGCCGCGCGACAGTTCGGCAATATCAGGGTTCTTCTTCTGCGGCATGATCGAACTGCCGGTGGCATAGGCGTCATCCAGATCGACCCAGCGGAACTGGCGCGAGGACCACAGGCAGAACTCTTCCGACAGGCGGGAAATGTTGATACCCAGCATGGCGGTTACGAACAGGAACTCAGCGACATGGTCCCGGCTGGCGACTGCATCGATGGAGTTTTCGCAGGGGGCGGTGAATCCCATTTCAACAGCGGACTGCTGGGGTTGGCGTGCGATGGCCGAACCGGCCATGGCCGCAGCGCCGAGGGGCGACAACCCGGTGCGCGCGTCCCAGTCGGCCAGGCGCTGTATGTCGCGCAACATGGCTTGCGAATGGGCCAGCAACTGATGGGCGAAAGTGATGGGTTGGGCCTGCTGGAGGTGGGTAAAACCGGGGCAGATGGTCTCGATATGCTGCTCGGCCTGCTCCACCAATGCGTCCTGGAGGTCCAGGACCTGTACGGCCAACTTACGGGCATGGTCACGCAGGAAAAGACGCAGGTCGTTGGAGGCCTGGTCATTTCGAGAACGGCCAGCACGGAGCTTCCCGCCCAAAGCGCCCAGCCGCTCGGTCAGCAAGCGCTCAAGGAAGGTATGCACGTCCTCGTCGTCCAGCGTGGGGCTAATACGGCCGGCGCGGAAATCTTCATCGATGCTGTCGATTGCTTCCAGCATGCGCTGGGTTTCTGCGTCGTCCAGCAGCCCGGCTCGTTGCAGCTCGCGGGCATGCGCTCGGGAACCGGCGAGATCGTACGGAGCGAGTTGGAAGTAGCGTTCGGGGCAGCGCGAGAGAGCTGCCAGCGCTGCGGACGGGCCACTCTTGAAACGGGCACCCCAAAGGCGATCAGTGGGTTGAGTCATTGTTGTTTTTCCTCGCGTTTTTCGACTTAGAACGGTTGTACCCAAATACTTCGAAGTGTCTTTCAGTACATGCTTGAGGGCCTGAAGGTCACTGGCAATAACTTGTTTCTGGGCAGAATGGGAGTGCGGAAGATTTCCTGTCCTTGTGGACGAGATAAAACCTATAGAATTCAGCCGGTTGAGACTTCAATCGCGGATAGAAAGCGTGTTGCAATGATCCGTTGTATGTGTTCATGATGATTAGGCCGGCTGGTTTCTTGTTGTGGGATCTAGCCTGTTGAATGCCGACCGCGAGGTAAATAATCATCATGGAAACCTCACTTTCCACATCCGGAAACCTGCCCGGAAAGACAAGAATTCGAGCGCCCATGGCGCTAAGCGGCCAGGACTTCAAACTGCTGAAAGTTTTCAAGGCAGTTGTGGAGGCAGGTGGCTTCAGTGCGGCGCAAAACGAGTTGAATGTCGGCCTGGCGGCCATCAGTAAACAGATTTCTGACCTTGAAATCCGCATTGGAATGCGTCTATGCAGCCGGGGGCGTGAGGGTTTTAGCCTGACCGACGAGGGACAGATGGTCTATCAGGCATCCATCGAACTCTTTAACTCGGTTGAGAGTTTTCGCGACAGGATAAGTTGTGCGCAGAATGAGTTGATCGGCGATCTTAGTATTGGGGTTATTGATAATACGCTGTTCGATAAGAACTCATTGCTAATATCTGCACTCAAAAGTATCACTGATGAAGCCCCCAGGGTCAGAATACGACTGAGTGTTTCTCAGTTGGATGAAGTTGAGCGGGGAGTTGTCGAGGGGAGGTTCGTGGCGGGAATCGTTCCGGTCTATCAGAAACGGGAAGAGTTTGATTATTTTGATATGTATCAGGAGCAGTCGAATTTGTATTGCGGCGCTGGGCACGAATTGTTTGATCAGTCAGATGAAGATGTTGATATAGGGAATTTGAGAGACTTTAACTTCATCAATCATCGCTATGCGATACATTCTGCCAAAAGAGAGTTTTTTGATGCCGAGAAAGTCAGCACGTCAGCGATGCAGGTCGAAGCTGTCGCAATACTGATCCTCACGGGTAGATTCATCGGTTTTCTTCCCTGTCAGTATGCCGCTCAACTGGTCAAGGACGGGCGTTTGAGGGCAATTCGCCCTGATGCTGTCAGCCTCCAGACACCCTTCAGCCTGATTCTGCGTCACAACACGCCGCGAAGCCCTCTGATCAAGGCATTTGCTGATGCCATGAAGATCGATCTCAAGCGTGCACCCTGAACGCCAGACATTGATGCCACTGAGCCATGTTCGGCAGGGTTGCCGAGCTTCGGAGCGACAATTTCGTAGTTGCTCGGCTGTATCAGGAGTGCGTGGATGAGTGACATCACCCCATCCCGATGATTGCATCCCATGTTGCCGGGAGAGTACGAGTTGCTTCCCCTTGGTGGTACAGATTGTGCCAGTTGTTAGCCGCATCTTCTTTTCTGAACGCAATCTCCCTCACAGACTTTGGGCAGGCCGCTCTTTTTGTACGTAGATACCGTCTTGATTTCTATCGGGCACGTGCCTTTTGCACATCGGAAGGCTTGCTCCATTTCAGGACTCCGTACGCGATGTGCAGCAGCTTGCGTATGGCTGCGCAGACGATCTGCTTGCTGGCCTTGTCGCGGGTGAGTAAACGCTGTGCCAGGGCATTGATCGCTGGGTAGTGGGTCATCGAGGTGATCGCCGGCATGTACAGACCTGAGTGGAGTCGAGCCGACCCCACACGGGAAATGCGCACGTGCCCTTTGTGCTTGCCCGATTCCTGCAACTTGGGGGTAAGCCCAGCAAAGGCGGTGATCGCTCGATGCTCGCGGGCGTTACAATGGGCGCCCGCGCCGATCCCCCGATAGGGCTCGCCCGGAGCCAGCTTCAGATGTTCACCCTTGTAAACCTGGACACATCGCCGCCCGAATCTCTGAAGAGTCAGGTTGATTGTGTATTTAGGCGGCTCGGGCAAGTCGAGCGTCACTTAGTCTGATTCGACGGATAAAGACCGGCGAGCCGCGCTATCACAACACCAACGTAAAAGACGCCTGAAAATTCTTCGACCATCACAAGTGAGCGAGCGTGATTGGTCAATGGAAGAACATCACCGAAACCGGTGGTCGTGAGCGTCGTCAGGCTAAAATAGATCAGTTTGAAAAAAGTGCCGGGCTGTGTGAAATCGAGGTGTCCAGGGCCAAATGAGCCAGCGCTGGATATCTCGACCATGGCATAGATGAAGGACCACATGAAGGCCAGCATGATGTAGCCCGCGAGCGCGCCATGCAGCTTGTCGGCTGTAATTGGCCCGCGCTTGAGAATATAGCGAAGCACTCCGCTGAACGAGACGGCAAGAGACGTCGCATAAGCTACCCCGGCAAGTTTAAGAATCGCGATACTCGCAGTCGACAATGCCGCCCATTGAAGGCCAACCCCGAGCAACGCCAAGCCCAGTTTGAGACTGAACCCCCACCGAGTCTGCCTGGTGGCAAAAGCGCCCAAGAGCAGCACGATTGAAAACAGAATGCCGAGCAATGTGCGGGCGAAGATACCTTCCTCAAGAAAGGGAAACAGGAGGATCAAGCCCAGTAAGAGCAGCATTAGATAAGTGCAGGGTCCGTGGCCTATTACCAGCTGTGCTAAATCCTCGTCGGCTTCAGCTTTATCATGTCGATTTGTCATACCCGTATCCTGGAGACCGAACTTACGCTCGTGACCTGACGTTGCATGGGGAAATCTGACCTGGCTTCAGAGGAGTCGACAGCGAAATTCTAGTCGCGATTGCGTGTGAGGGGATTCTGAATCGCCCCGGGTTTCGTGGAGGCCTCAACTCTTGAGAAGATGAGGCCATGAGAAAGACTGCGACCTACTCCCCTGAAGTCCGTGAACGTGCCGTGCGCATGGTTCTGGAGCACCTGAACGACTACCCCTCCGAGTGGGCGGCCATTGAGGCCATTGCCCCGAAGATCGGCTGTGCAGCGCAAACCCTGCATGGCTGGATTCGTCGCCATCAGACCGATGCCGGCCAACGTCCTGGGCCGACCACTGACGAGCGTGAACGCATCAAAGCCCTGGAGCGCGAAAATCGCGAGCTGCGCAAAGCCAACGAGATTCTGCGCCTGGCCAGTGCGTATTT